>CAVQIP010000035.1:0-22301 GCA_963712565.1 uncultured Alphaproteobacteria bacterium
ACGCCGGTCCATGTCACCGACAGCGATCGCCCACGGCTCGGTGCTGCTCGGCTGCTTCTTCGCGGTGAAGGCATGGTCCTACGGTCTGGATCGCTATCTGCTGCTCTACGGCGACAATGGGGTCGTGGTGGGGGCGGGTTACACCGATATCCACGTTCGACTGCCGGTTCTTTGGTTGCTGATGGGGCTTGCCGTCATCCTGGCGTTCGCCTGCTGGGCCAACCTGCGGGTGCGCACTTACAAGCTTCCCATAGCCGCAGTAGCGATTCTGTTTGGAACCTCCCTCGTGTTGGGGGGAATAGTGCCCGCGCTGATGCAGCGGATGTATGTGAAACCGAACGAGCTGCGATTGGAGAAGCCCTATATCCAGCACAACATCGCTTTGACCCAGCAGGCGTATAATCTTCATCAGGTCACAGTCGACGCTTTCCCGGCGGAACAAAGCCTCACTGCAAAGACGCTCGAGACCAACAAGGCGACCATCGAAAATATAAGGCTGTGGGACTGGCAGCCGCTGATGGATACGTACAGTCAAATGCAGGAAATCCGCACCTACTATAAGTTCCACGACCTGGATATCGATCGTTATTGGCTGGACGGTACGTATCACGCGGTGATGCTGTCCGCGCGCGAGCTGAAATCCTCGCTGCTGCCGCCGAATGCGCAGACCTGGGTAAATCGCCACCTGCTCTTCACCCACGGCAACGGGGTGGTGATGAGCCCGGTCACCCGCAAGAGCCCCGAAGGGCTGCCGCTCTTCTATCTGCGCGATATCCCTCCGGTCGCGACCGGCGGCCCCGAAATCCACGAGCCGCGCATCTATTACGGCGAGGAGACCGACAACTACGTCATCGTCAAGGGGAGCACGCCGGAATTCGACTATCCGAAGGGGAAAGACAACATCTACGCGACCTATCACGGCACCGGCGGCATCCCGATCGGGGGGATCGCGCGCAAAGCCCTCTTCGCCTGGTACTTCAACGACGTGAACCTGCTGCTCTCCAGCTACATCATCGACAGCAGCCGGATCATGATCCGCCGCAATATCCAGGAACGGGTGCGCACAATCGCCCCGTTCCTGCGGCTCGACCACGACCCTTATCTGGTGGTCAGCGACGGGCGGCTGTTCTGGATGCAGGACGCTTATACGACGAGCCACCATTTTCCCTATGCGCAGCCCGTGCAACGCCGCGACCTCAACTACATCCGCAATTCGGTGAAGATCGTCGTCGACGGCTATAACGGCAGTGTCGACTTTTACCTGGTGGATGCCGCGGATCCGATCGCCGCGACCTACCAGCGCATCTTCCCGGGGCTGTTCAAGCCGCTGCAGGCCATGCCCCCGGATATGCAGAGGCATATTCGCTACCCGGAGGACCTCTTCCGCATTCAGGCCCAGATGTACCGCGCGTACCACATGGACAGCCCCGAGGTGTTCTACAATCGCGAGGATCTCTGGCAGTTCCCACGCAAGCCGGAAGGCGGGCAGACCGCCACGATGGCCCCCTACTACATCGTCATGCGATTGCCCGGAGAACCGAAAGCCGAGTTCTTCCTGATGCTGCCGATGGTGCCGAGCCAGCGAGAGAACATGATCGCCTGGCTGGCGGCGCGCTGCGATGCGCCTAACTACGGCAAGCTGATCGTGTACGAGTTTCCCAAGGACAAGCTCGTTTACGGGCCGTTTCAGATCGAAGCCCGGATCAACCAGAACACGGAGATTTCCCAGCAGCTCTCGCTGTGGAACCAGCTGGGCTCGCGGGTGATCCGCGGGAACGTGCTCGTGATCCCGATCGAGAACTCGATTCTCTACGTATCGCCGCTGTATTTGCGGGCAGAGCAGGGACAACTGCCGGAGCTCAAGCGCGTGATCGCAGCCTATGGCGATCACGTGGTGATGAAGGAGACGCTCGCCGAGGCATTATTGGCGCTGTTCATGGAACCTGGCGCCGGGCCGGCGGCCCCGAGTGCTGCAACTGGAACCCCGCTCGCAGGCGCCGCGGCAGATCGGGCGCGCGAGGCACTCGAGCATTACAATCAGGCACTTGAGCGCTTGAAATCCGGAGACTGGGCGGGCTTCGGCACGGAGCTCGATGCGATGCGTGCGCTGTTGCAGAACATGAACCGGCAGTCAGGCGGCCGCTAGTATCCCGATTCCGAACCTCAAATCCGCCGCGCTAGGACGTTGTCCCATGAGGACGAAGCATCCAAGACGCGCGCGCACCAGTCGCATGGAATTGTCATTGATAGAAAATGAGAGGAGTACGCCGTCATGAAAGCTGCCGATGTGATGGTCTCGAACGTCATCACGGTGGGCGTTAACGCGAGCATTGGCGAAGTCGCCGCTATCCTGCTGAACAACAACATCAGTGGGGCGCCGGTCGTCGGCGAGAAGGGCGAGCTTGTCGGCATCGTGAGCGAAGGCGATCTGATGCGGCGGCCGGAGACCGGCACAAGCAAACGACATTCCTGGTGGCTCGAGCTTCTGTCGAATGAACGTACGCTTGCCGCCGAGTACGTCAAATCGCACTCGCGCAAGGTTGCCGATGTGATGACCAGCGATGTCATCACCGCCAGACCCGATACCCCGCTGGGCGAAATCGCGGCGATGCTGGAGCGCAACCGAATCAAGCGCGTGCCGATTGTCGAGGGAGGCAAGATCGTGGGCCTCGTCAGTCGCGCAAATATTCTGCAGGCGTTAGCGAGCGCGACAAAAAAACTCCCCTCTCTTGCCAGCGCCGATGACTCGCAGTTGCGCAAGGAGGTTGTGGCTCGGCTCGCTGCGGAGCCGTGGCGTCCGAGGATGCTCACCGTCACGGTTCAGGACGGCACCGTCGATCTATGGGGGCTTGTCCACTCGGTCGAGCAGAAGAAAGCGGCCCGACTGGCCGCAGAACTTACGCCTGGCGTCCGCGCCGTCGTTGACAACATCATCATTCAACCCATGGGTTCCGGCTGGTCGTGACCGCGCGCAATTCGCCGCCCCAAGATAGGCAACGAGAATGTTGATCCTCGAAATCGTCGTGGTCCTCGCGCTGTTCGTGATGAACGGCTTCTTCGCCATGGCGGAGCTTGCCATCGTGTCTTCGCGCCGCGCGCATTTGGATCGCCTGGCGAAGGAGGGGCGACCGGGAGCGCAAATTGCCCTTGCGCTCGCCGAGGACCCCGCGCGCATGCTGGCCGCCGTTCAGATCGGCTTTACCACCACCGCGACGCTCGCAGGAATTTTCAGCGGCGCCACGCTCGCCGAAAGGCTGGAGGAGGCGCTGCTGCTCGTTCCTGTCTTGGCAGCCTATGCCAAGCCGCTTTCCATTGTCGTCGTGACGATCGGCGTGACCTACACCGCGCTCATCGTCGGCGAGCTGGCGCCCAAGCACATCGCCTTGAACAATCCGGAACCGATCGCGATTCGCGTCGCCCAGTCGCTCGCGTTCGTGGCGCGGGCGGCCGCGCCGGTGATCTGGCTGCTCAACGCCTCTACCCGTCTCCTCCTCCACCTGCTGCATCTCCATCCGCGCTTCGAACGCGCCTTGACCGAGGAGGACATTCACTACCTCGTCGCCGAGGGCGCCAGATTGGGAGTGATCCACACCGTGGAGCGCGACATGATCGAAGGCGTTCTCGACCTCGCCGACAGCCCGGTACGCAGCATCATGACCCCGCGCCCGCGCGTGCAATGGGTGGACCTCAACAGTCCCAAGGAGCAAATCCTCGACCGCGTGCGTTCCTGCCCGCACGCCCAGCTCCTGGTCTGCCGCGGTTCGATCGACGAGGTCGTCGGCATCGTGCGCAAGCAGGATCTGATCGATCAGGTCTTGGACGGCCGGTCGCCGGACGTGGAACAGGTCACGCGCCCGCCGCTGATCGTGCACGAATCGACCGCCATTCTGCGAACCCTCGATCTGTTCCGAAAGACACCGGTCCACACCGCCATCGTGGTCGACGAATTCGGGGCTCTGCAAGGCATCGTCACCCGGACCGACTTGCTGGAGGCGGTCGCCGGCGATCTGCCCAAGATCGACGCCCCGGCACGTCCGAAAGTGACGCGGCGCGAGGACGGCTCCTACCTGATCGATGCCTCCGTCCCCTTCCCCGATGTGATGCAGGTCACTGGGATGAGCGAGGCCCCCTCCGGCGACTACGTGACCCTGGCCGGGTTCATCCTCTCGCAGCTGCATGAGCTTCCGAAGCCGGGAGATCACGTTGTGTGGGGCGGCTGGCGATTCGAGGTGGTCGACATCGACGGCCGGCGCATCGACATGGTCCTGGCGCAACGTCAGGCCGAGCCCTGACCAACGCTTCCCCCTGCAGCCCAAGTCCGCCACGCATTCCAGACCCGTCTGCCCGCCAGGCGCCGCCGCGGCGCGCCGCGGTCTTTATACGGTTCTTATGAGCGCGGGCCGCCTTCCCCCTCGAATTCATATGCGCCGATGCGCACATGGACGGCGCAAGGTGGAATGATCCGCGGGACATAGCCGCATCCGTACCTTCGCTACCGACGCGATGCGCAAGTCCCATCAGGAAATATCCTGCAAGAACAACAATAAAAGGAGAGACTTCGATGACCGCTCAGATCCTGCAAATGACGCCATTCGCCGCGCTGGTCGCGCCGATGCTGCGGACCGCCTGCCGGCGGTTCCTGGGCGCGCTGGAGGCTTTCGCGGCGGCCAGAACGCGCAATGCCGTGCCGGAGCACGAGCTGCGCAGGGCGGAGCGCGAGATCGACCGCTATCGCCGGTTGATGCACCCCGTTCGCAAGTTGCCGGCGAAGAGCGCAACGGGCGGACGTTGATCCGATCTGCCCGTTGCGACCCGGCGAGGCGTGCGGGCTCCGAACTTTCAGCCGCCCGGCGATCTTTATACCGCGCTTATGAGCACGGGTCGGCTTCCCTCTCGAATTCATATGCGACGATGGGCACATTGCAGACGAATCGAATGATGCGTGCGGACCGGGCGTGATGAGGTTGCTCACAGCAACATGGCGAGGGGGCACAGCGAGGGGCGCGCCGAGAAAGCCGGCCGCGATCGATGGCCGAGCGCGCCCCTCGCATTCGAGGAGCACTCACATGATCGCATTCGTTCATGCCAGCCGGCGTCTCGCGAATCGCACTGTTGCCAGCGCCCTCGATCTGCTCGCACGACTGCGCGAAACGATCGTCGAGGTGCGCGAAAATCGGCGCAAGCTCGAAGCCGAGCTGTTCCGCAACCGGTATCACATCTCGTCGAAAAACGACGACGATCTCCCGATCGTACGCTGACGTCAGTTCTGGAAACCAAAGGAGAAGTGTCATGGTGAAAGGCGAACCTCCCTCGGCGAGTTGCTCGAACTCCCCGCTCTTCCTGATCGGCAAGAACAGCCGCGGCAACTGGGTCGCTCAGGATCAAAAAGGCCTTTGCGGTGGCCTGTTCGTCGACCGCGCCGAAGCCCTCAAATTCGCCAAGTTCGAGAACGGGAACCGGCCGCAGGCCGTGATCATGGTGCCCGGCGTTCTCGAGCTCGACATGAGCGGCAAGCCTCGCGCCGGCGGGGACCTCGCCTCCGAGACCAGGGCCCCGATCGCGCGCGCCGCTTAAGCCGTCCTCACCCGATCCCTTTGCATCAGATGTCGACTTCAATGGTGGCAGTCATGATCCAGACCCGTCTCACCCCCGCAGGCGAGCGAATCATCGAACCGATGCTCGCGCTCGCGCGTTGCTCGAAGCTGCAACGCATCATCGTTGCGGGCTCGTGCAGCGCCGAGCTCATGTTCGAGCTGCACCGCCGCGGATACATCCGCGTGGCGACGACGGCAAATTGCGGCCTCCCGGCCGGGCAATACGATGTCGCGCTCGTCGATTGGCGGCAGCGCTCGATCAAAGCGCTCGAGACGACGCTCGATTGGCTGGTGGACTTTTTGAGTCCCGCAGGCGTGCTCGTCGTCTGGGTCGACCCGCAGGAACGTGCCGGCAACCGAAAGCTTCGCTTGGCGCTGGAGGGGCACGGCTTCCTCGTCGAGGCGGGCACCATCCGTGAGCATGGCTCCGCCGTTTGCGCGCAGCGATGCGACCTGCGCCCGCTCCGCAAGGTCGCGTGAGTTGCCGCCGATGTCCGCACTGGCGCGTCACGTCTCGCGGCTGCACGGCTACGCCCCCGCCCTTCCGACGCCGTTCGACGACACGGGCGAACTCGACCGTGCTGCGCTCGAACGGCTTTGCAATCGGCAAATCGAGGAAGGCGCCAGCGCCTTGGTCGTATGCGAGACGACCGGCGAGGCCCCCACCTTGAGCCGCGCCGAGCACGACGCGATCGTTCGCGTCGCCGTCGCTGCAGCGCACGGCCGGATCCCCGTGATCGCGGGGGCGGGCTCGAATTCGACCGGCCAGGCGATCGAATTGGCCCAGGATGCGGAAGCGGCCGGCGCCGATGCGGTTCTCTCCGTGGTGCCCTATTACAACAAACCGACGCAGGCCGGAATGTACGCGCATTTCCGCGCCATCGCCGAAGCTGTCGGAATTCCGATCATCCTGCACGACGTTCCCGCGCGCACCGTGTGCGGCCTCGCCGACGACACGATTGCGCGGCTCGCCGAGATGCCGCAATGCATCGGCCTCGAGGACGCGACCGGCGACGCCAGCCGCCCGCTCCGCTTGCGGGCGTTGGTGGGGTCGGAGTTTCGGCTGCTGTCAGGCGATGACGCGACCGCGCTCGCGTTCTTTGCCCAAGGCGGCGACGGCTGCATTTCCGTTGCCGCCAATGTGGCGCCCGGTCTTTGCCGCGCCATGTACTCGGCGTGGAAGCAGGGCGAGATCGCGCGCGCCCAGCAGCTTGCAGCAGCTATCCTTCGGCTGGCCGCCGCGCTGTCGCGCGAAAGCAATCCCGCCCCGGTCAAGTATGCATTGAGCTTGATGAAGCTCATGTCGCCGCGGGTGCGTTTGCCGCTGGTCGAATTGAACAGCGATTCCAAGGCGGAGATCGAGCGGGTCTTGGCGCACATAAGCAGCAAATATTCCGGCTACATGATCGGCGGCGTGACCGGCCAGGGCCGCAATGGCGTTCAATCCGTCGACCCGGCGCGAGCCAAGCCGAAATTCGTGCTAGTTTCCTAGCCGGGGTTTCACTCGCCAACCGCTCGTTTCGACGCGTGACGAATGGGAGTGGGTGTCATGGGTTCCGACGCACACGTGCTTGCGCAGTCGCGCCGCGACCCGCCGCCTGACCGAATTGCACGGAAGCGAAAATTGCCAGGCTCTACCGCAGCGAGAGCGGCGGATGGCGCAATCGGTTCGCCGGATTGGCGGGCCGGCCGAATTCGGGAATGGCTGCTGCTTCTTCTGCGGTTCGCCATCACGCGGGATCCCAACGATGAAGCGGCGGCATTAGCCATTGCCGATGAGATCGACGCGCTCGGGCTGCGCTGGAGGCCGTCGGCGCCGAGTTTCTTTTGCCGGACCAGCGGCGAAGTCTGCAAGGCGATCGTCGCGCCCCATGATGCAAAGCACGCGGCGATTCTCAAGAAGCATATCGCCCGCATCGACGACGCTCGCTTGCGACGGGCGTTTCAAGCCGCAGTCGAGCCCGAGCAAAGCTCGTCCTCCACCGCGAAGAAGAAGCCGCGAGATTTGTGGGCAGGTCTGCGGAAGTGACCGCACGTTGGCGCGGGTGCCGTCTGCCGGCCTTCAACGGCAAATAGGCCCTATCGTGCGGCCGGGTCGCGGCCGTGGGCGTGCTTCTCCCGCCATTTCGGGCCGGGGCCGCGCATGTAATGCAGCTCCGGCCGGTACGGCCTCGCCGGATCTTCCAGCATTGTCCACCAGGCATCCGTGACGGCGGTCCATGTCTTCAGGACCGCGGCGGCGAGGCCGGACGCCGCTGTCGCGCGCTGTTCACGCATCTGAATTCTCCTATGCCTCGCCGATCCAAGGACCGGGGATCAAGAATTCGATGCGCGAGACTTGCCACTGGCGGCATATGAATTCGAGAGGAGCACCGTCCCTGCAATATAGGAACTTCATAAAGGTGGAGATGCAGGAGCTCGGCGGCTCGCTCGTCTCTCCCATCCTTCTTGCCGTCATGGAAACTTTGGTCGGCGGGTGGATACCCCCCCTCTCTCCTGCAGTACGCCGGCAGGGAACCCGGCGCGCCGCACGCGCGTTTAACGTTTCGGGTCGGTGTGCATGGGGAAAGCACGATGGTGCGCATCGGTTCTGCGATTGCCGCTCTCGCCGCGATCATGCTGATCGCGGCCGCGGCGCATGACGTCCCAGGCGGCTATTCCGCGCTCGGCGGCGCCGAGCGACCGGCGCGGCCGGCGGCGGCCGAGAGACGCTCGCACAAGCGGCGGAGCCGCCGGCACCGGCGGTGCAATCCGGCCAGGAGCGCCCGCCATCGGCGGTTCCCCCGCCTCCCGCCGGTACCGCGCCCGCCAATCCCCCCGCCGACACCACGCCCGCCAAATCCCGGCACGCCGGCGATGGTGCTCGACGACCAGGAGGTCTCCGCCATCCTCGGCAAAAACGTTCGCAGCAATGCCGGCGAGGACATGGGGCGGATCGTAGACGTCATCGTCAGCCGCGACGGCCAGATCCGCGCCGCCATCATCGACTTCGGCGGGTTCCTCGGCATCGGCACGCGCAAGATCGCCGTCGACTGGCGCGCGCTCAATTTCGCGCCCGCGGGCAAGCCCGGCGCGATCACGCTCGAGCTCACCCGCAATCAGGTGCGGCTGGCGCCGGAATACAAGCGCGGCGAGCCGGTGGTGGTGGTCGGCCCGGCGGGCGGGGAGCGCACCATGCCGTCGAGCGAGGCTGCGGCGCCGGAGCGGTAGCCCTGTCTACCGCCCCGGCACCGCGCGATACCGCCGACACCGATCGATGCAGGGTCGAAGGCGACGGGCGCGATCGTGACGAACGGCCCGGGCCAGCCGCGGCAGCCACCCTCCGAGCCGCCGATCGCGTCGTCGCGTCGCGGCACAGCGCGGGCTCGACTGGTTCATCTTCTTCGTCGCCGACGTGCAAACCGGGTTCGGGCCGTTCATCGCCGTCTATCTCACGGCGCACCAATGGACGCAGATCGACATCGGGCTGATCCTCACGGTGCGCGGCCTGGCCGCGCTGATCTTGCAGATGCCCGGCGGCGCCATCGTGGATGCGGTACGCTCGGAGCGCCGTCTCGCGGCGTGGGCGATGACCGGGATCGGGGCGAGCGCGCTGGTGATCGCGCTGTGGCCGATCTTTCCGGCCGTGCTCGGCGCGCAAATCCTGCACGCCGCGGCCAGCAGCGTGGTGAACCCGGCGATCGCCGCGATCAGCCTCGGGCTCGTCGGCTATGCCGCCAGCGGCGAGCGCTTCGGCCGCAACGCCCGTTTCGCCTCGATCGGCAACGGTGTCGCGGCGGCGGGGATGGGGGCGGTCGGATATTTCTGGTCGAACCAGGCGGTGTTCCTGGTCACCGCCGCGCTGGTGGTTCCCGCCGTGATCGCGCTCATGCGCATCCCGGAGACCGAGGTCGATCCCGTGCGCGCCCACGGCGGGCTGGCGAAAGGGCCGACCGCGACCGCGACGGCGGCGGCGCGGATGCTTTTGACCAACCGGCCGCTGCTCACCTTCGCCGCCTGCGTTGCCGTGTTCCAGCTCGCGAACGCCGCCATGCTTCCGCTGCTGGCAGGCATCGTCACCAAGCGTTCGAGCGTCTGGGCGACCACCTTGGTGGCGGCCTGCATCGTGGTGCCGCAGATCGTGGTCGCGCTGTTCTCGCCCGCGGTCGGGCGGTGGGCGCAACGCTTCGGACGCCGGCCGCTCCTGCTCGTCGGCTTCGCCGCGCTGTCCGTCCGCGGCCTGTTGTTCATGCTGATCACCGATCCCTACCTGCTCGTGGCGGTGCAGGTGCTCGACGGGATTTGCGCCGCGGTGTTCGGCGTGCTGGTCCCGCTCACCATCGCCGATATCGCGCGCGGCAGCGGGCGCTTCAACCTGGCACAGGGGATCGTCGGCACCGGGATCGGCATCGGCGCCGCGCTGAGCACGACGCTCGCCGGCTGGATGAGCGATCGGTTCGGCGGCAGCACGGCCTTCCTCGGGCTCGCCTGCGTCGCCGGCTTCGGATTCCTGCTGGTCTGGCGGCTGATGCCGGAGACCAAGGAGACGAAGGGGGATCCGAAGTTGCTCGTCCCGTAACGCAATCGAAGTGCGTCACGCCCGCCGTGTTCGAAGATCCTCTACGAAATCTCCACAGAAACTCCCGATCGGCCAAGGTTTTCCCGCAAGCCCGGCATTCCATTCGGGGCTAGACACTTGCCCCATGCGCTGCCGCGCCACGGCCGCCGGGTGCCGCATACCCGACTCGCCCCGACACAGCTCTGACCCGGGGCGGGCCACGGGCAATCTTCCAGCAGTCGCGGGCGAGCGTTAGCATGGGCAAAAGGAACGTGTCATGAGCGTTGCTTTCGAGTTGTGGCGGCGGACCGCCGCCCAGGCCAGCAGCACGGCCCTCGAGCGACCCGGTCCGGACGGCGCCACTGCCGCGATCCGCGCCCGTATCGTTTCCATCGATCTCATGCGCGGCGTGGTGATGCTGCTGATGGCGCTCGACCACACCCGCGACTTCTTCGCGGTCGGCGGATTCAATCCGCGCGACGTCGCCGAGCCGGCGCTGTTTCTGACACGTTGGGTCACGCACTTTTGCGCGCCCATGTTCATCTTTCTCGCCGGCATCTCGGCGTACCTCTACGGAGCCCAGGGGCGCAGCACCGGCGCGGTCAGCCGCTTCCTGCTCACGCGCGGCTTCTGGCTGGTGCTGATCGAGTTCACGGTCGTGCGGGTCGGCTGGACCTTCAGCCTCCAGTTCGATCATCTCGTGCTGCAAGTCATCTTTGCGATCGGCGTATCGATGATGGCGCTCGCATTGCTCGTCCATCTGCCGCGCTGGGCGATTGCCGCCGTCGGCATCGCGATGATCGCCGGTCACAACCTGCTCGACGGTATCAAGGCGGTGCAGTTCGGCGCCGCCGCCCCGATCTGGAACGTGCTGCACCAGCCGGGCCTGGTGATGCTGTCGCCGGACCTCGCGGTGTTCGTGCTCTATCCGCTGATCCCGTGGATCGGAGTGATGGCGGCGGGCTATGCGCTCGGCCCGATTTTCGGTTTCGACCGCGCCACCCGCATGCGCTGGCTGCTCGGACTGGGGGCTGCCATCACGGCCGGCTTTATCGTGCTGCGGGCGAGCAATCTCTACGGCGACCCTTCGCCGTGGCTCGCGCAGCAAGGCTTGATCGCCACCGTCCTGGCGTTCATCAACTGCGAGAAGTATCCGCCGTCATTGCTCTATCTTGCGATGACCATCGGCCCGTCGCTGCTGCTGCTCGCGGCATTCGAGCGCGCGCGTGGGCGGCTGGTGGATTGGATCGCGATCTTCGGAAGCGTGCCGCTGTTCTATTATGTCGTTCATCTGTTCCTGATCCACGCGCTCGCCCTTGGGTTTGCGTGGGCGACGATCGGCCATGCCGGCTGGCTGCTCGGGTCGTCCGCGGTGGGCAAGCCCGCCGGATACGGCCTCGGACTGGCCGGCGTCTATGCGGTATGGCTGGCGGTCGTTGTTGCGCTGTTTCCACTGTGCCGCTGGTTCGCGGCGATCAAGCGCCGGCGCACCGAATGGTGGTGGAGCTATCTCTAGTCGGTGGCGGACGCGCAAATCCGGCGGCGGCGGCCGCCTACCCGCAGCATTTCGACGAGAAGGTCGTTCCCGAATTGCGCGGTGTCCCGGGATTCGCGGCGCGCACCTCGGCCGGCGAGGTCAAAAGCCGAATGTCCGTCATAGCCCCGTCGCAAAGCGCGCCATGACGATGATGATAGCGACCTGCATCGCTCCTTGAGAGGCGACGACGCCGAAGTAGACCCGCATCCAACGCGCAACCATGGCAAGGTCCGGCGTCGGCTTCTGAAGCTCGAAATAGATGCGCAAGTTTGCCGGCAGGAGATATCCCAGGCCTTGGACCGTCAACACGGCTACAATGACGAGCGAGGCCACGACCCACCAGAACTCTGGATAGTTGAGATCGAGAAATCCGGTGCGTTCGGCGAGGAACCAGCCGGACGTCGCCGTGATGATGCTGAGCGTGGGCATGAGGAACAGCGTGCGCGGAACCAACGCCGCGATCACCCCGCGCCGCGCTTCGAGCGGAAGCCGTCGCAGGATCGGCCCGATGACGAAGCCCATGAAGAGGTCGATACCGGTCCATAACCCCCCGCACATCACATGGACGAAGTTCAGGACCCAGTTGCTCCCGAACTCGATCGCTATCACCATCGCCGCAAGAGCGACCACGGACGCCAACACGTACCACGGCCGAATCGGCGAGGTGATTTGCCTGGGAGCACCGAGAATCTGTTCGGTCATGGAGTCCCCGCAACTGTCGGTCGGCGCCCAGAGGTCTATCACGACGCCCCCCTCCCCCGCGCACCCCCGCTCGGCAGCAGATGGAAGCGTTCGATCAGTTACCCCAATAGCGTCATGTCGCGCTTCGAATTGATGTGAATCAAGAGACCGGATCGTCTCTTGTGGCCTCTTTCAACGTGTTGCGTCGTGATGCCGACCGTCTGATCTTGCCGGCCAGCTCACGGGGGCAGCTGATTCGGTGTTGGAACTGACGCGCCAGCGGGCACGTCGGAGAAGCAATTCATCGTCTTGGAGGCTGCTATGCAGGACGCGGTCGGGATCATCACACTCGTTCTGGTGACGCTCCTCGCGATTGTGTTTCTCATGGTTCTGCGGCGCGCGAGCGTCCCGGCGGTCCCTGGGGCGACGGCCGATCCGGGCCGCTATCGCGCCCCGTTGTTTTGGCTTCTCGTCGTGGTCGGGATCGGCGTGAGCTACGCCACGCTCGTCGAATGGCCCTACGGACCAGGCCCGGAAGCATCCGGCGAGCCGATGACAGTGGCGGTGACGGGGAGCATCTGGTCGTGGGAGATCAATCCGACAAAGCTGCCCGTGGGCAAGCCGATTGTTTTCGCGGTGACCTCGAGCGACGTAAACCACGGCTTCGGCATCTACGATCCGGACCTCAAGATGCTGACCCAAGTTCAATCGATGCCCGGTTACATCAACAAGGTCTACTACACCTTCTCCAAGGCCGGCAGCTACAAGATCGTGTGCCTCGAATATTGTGGGTTAGGCCACCACGTGATGGCGGCCGATTTGACGGTCGGTCCTTGATGGCGCAGCGGCAATCGCTGATCTGAATGTCGACAATGCGGAGTCGTGGTCATGGCTGACGCTGCTGCAATTCCACGCAAGATCTCGCCTTCTGCTGCAGTGGCCGTTCGCCTGACGATGGCGCTGGCAGCTCTTGTATTGCTGCTGATGATGGTGCTCGGGCTTGCGCTGCGGCTTGCACAGAGCAACTGGGTCGACCTCGCGCCCGACCTGTTTTACCAGATCATGACGGCGCACGGCGTCGGGATGGTCGGGGCCGCCGGCCTCGCCGGCGCTGCCATCATGTGGTTCTTCCTCAACCGTTACGTCGAACCGAGGGTCGGGGTCTACTATCTGTTCCTCGCGTTCTTTTTCCTGGGCGTCGCGCTCATTCTCGGCGGGACATTTCTAGGTGGCTTTGCGGGGGCATGGACGTTCCTGTTCCCGCTGCCGGCCATGTCGGGCGGCGTTTGGAATCCAGGCGCCTCCCTCGCCTTCTTCATTGGCTTGCTGTGCGTCGGCGTCGGCTTCCTGGTGTTCTATCTCGATGCCGGCCTCGGCATCGTATCGCGCTACGGTAGCCTCGCCCGCGCGCTGGGCTGGCCGCAGCTATTCGCCGGCTCGCAGCAGGAGGCGCCGCCGCCCTCGGTGGTGGCCAGCACGGTCGTGCTCATCGTCAACACGCTCAGCATCGTGGCCGGGGCGATTGTTCTGGTGATGAGCGCCGTCAACCTCTACGTTCCGGCTTTCGGCATCGATGCTCTGCTGGCCAAGAATTTGATCTATTTCTTCGGCCACGTCTTCATCAATACGACAATCTACATGGCGGTGATCGCGGTCTACGAGATCATTCCGACCTATACCGGGCGGGCGTGGAAATCGAACAAGTTGTTCCTTGCTGGCTGGACAGCCACGCTCTTGCTGGTGTTGGCCGTCTATCCGCACCATTTGCTTCAGGACATGGTCATGCCGGCCTGGATGCTCGTGATGGGCCAGGTGCTCTCCTACGTCGCCGGCATCCCCGTGATCGTGATCACGACCTACGCGCTGCTCGTCTACATCCATCGCTCGGGCATTCGCTGGGACTTCGCCTCCGCGCTGCTTGCGCTCGGAATCTTCGGCTGGGCCGCCGGCATCATTCCCGCGGTGATCGACGGCACGATCGCCGTGAACAAGGTGATGCACAACACGCTCTGGGTGCCCGGACACTTCCACTTCTATCTGTTGCTCGGCATGGTCGCCATGGCCTTCGGCTTTTCGGTCTGGCTCGCGCAGGGGGAAAAGCCGGCGCAATCCTTCGTTCCGGTGCAGAAGATCGTCTTCCTCGGCTATCTCATCGGCGGGCTCGGCCTGGTCGCGACATTCCTCTACGCCGGCATGATCAGCGTCCCGCGACGCTGGGCCGTGCATCTGCCCGAATGGGTGGCGCAGGACCGGCTGGGCTCGATCTTTGCCGCGATCGCCGTGCTGGCAACGGCAATGATCGTGGTGAACTATCTCGCACGTTTCGCCCGCGCCAAGTGAAAGTTAGAGAGAGGAGGCGGCGCCTGATTTCAACCCGCAGCATCGTTGCGACGTTGCTTGCCGTCTCGCTCGGGGCCGTGACGCTATGGACGGAAACCGACGGGCTGCGCGCGCTCACGGCCGAGAGCGCGCGGCGGCTCGACGTCGCTAGCGCCCCCATCGCGGTGCCGCCGACCCATCTCGAGCTGGCGACCGGCGAGACCATAAGGTTCGCGGACTTGGCCGGCGCCATCGTCCTCGTCGACTTCATCTATACCCGATGCCCGACCCTTTGTGTTTCGCTCGGCACGAACTTCGCGCGGCTGCAAGACGCGTTGCGGCGAAGCGAACGGAACGACGTCAGGCTGCTGTCGATCAGTTTCGATCCCGAGCACGATGCGCCCGAAGCATTGCGCGCCTACGGCGAGACTTACGGCGCGGACATGCGCCTTTGGTCCCTCGCGCGCGTCACCGATAGCGCGGAGCTCAAGCGCCTGCTCGCGGTTTTCGGGATCGTGGTGATCGAGGACGAGGCCGGGGGCTTCACGCACAATGCGGCGATCCACCTCGTCGATCGCGCGGGCCGCCTCGCCCGGATTTACGACCAGGATGATATCGAAGCCGCGCTTGAGGGGATCGGAACGTGGCGAGAGAACTGACCAAAGCGGATCGGGCCTATCTCGCGGCGGGCGTAATGCTTTACGTCGCGCTCATATCGCCGTCCGTCCTGCGGCTGCTCGAGAGCCGAATGACGACGCATATGACCGTGCTGCTTCCCGGCCTCGCGCTCGCCGGGTACCTCTGCGGCGTGGGGCTTCGCACTCTGGTCGCCCCGGTCAGCCGAAGATGGAATGCGGGCGGAATCCCCGGACTTATCGCTACTCTGTTCACCGCAGCGTTCTGGATGTTGCCGCGCGCGCTCGATGAGTCGCTGCGTCATTCGAGCATGGAGATCGGCAAGCTCATCAGCATCCCGCTGCTGGCCGGCGTTCTCTTGGCAATGAGTTGGCCCGCCCTCGGGCCGATCTTCCGCGGCGTTCTCAAGGTTCAAATGATCTCCATGCTCGCTGCGCTCGGCTGGCTCTATTCGGTGGCGCCGATACGGCTGTGCACCAGTTACCTGCAAAGCGACCAGGAACAGCTTGGCCGTGCGCTCTGCGTGCTGGCCGGTGCACTAGCCCTGGCCTGGGCGCTTCCGTGGATGTTCGGCAGCAATCACGCCGCGGTCGAAGCTCCCTCTCTGCGGTAGCCGGAGCGCGCCGCGGCGCGAGCACGAGGGCAAAATGGGTGCAGTGCCTGACGCGGACGTCGCTGCGCTTGCCAGGAAAGGCAGGCGAGTGCCCAGTGCACTTTCTGCTTGCGCCGGCGATTGCGGCTGCTAGTGCGCGGCGGCGTCGCGCCGCAGGTCCGCGTCGACGGTGAGCGGCGCATCGTTGCCGAAGCGCGTGCGATAGACCTGCAGGTTCTCCATCACCCGCTGCACGTAGTTGCGGGTTTCCATGAACGGGATGCGCTCGACCCAGTCGATGGGATCGACCTTCGGGTTGCGCGGATCGCCGAAGGTCGCGATCCACTCCTGCACGCGCCCGCGTCCGGCATTGTAGCCCGCAAACACCAGGATGTAGTTGCTGCGATAGTCCTGCATCAAGCCGGCGAGCTCGGCGGCGCCCACCTGCAGATTGTAGGGCGAGTCGTGCCTGAGGCGTTTGACGTCGTAGCTGCAGCTGAAACGTTTGCAGGTATCCCGACCGGCCTCCGGCGTCACCTGCATCAGCCCCATGGCCTGGGCACTCGACCAGTCGGACGGATCGAACGCGCTCTCCTGGCGAATGATGGCAAACAGCATCGCCCGCTCGATGTCGGGGCTGATCGGTGAATAGCGCGGCACGCCGACGGTGGGAAACGCGTAGTAGTCGAGCGGCAGGCCGCGCGCCAGGGCGGCCTTGCCGAGGTGCAGCATGCCGCGGGCGTCGTGGAACTGCTCCGCCAATTCGCCGAGCGCGGAGAGCGTGCCGACGTCGTCGAGCGTGCTGCCGAGGCCGGACATCAGCGCGATGGCCAGGGGGCGCTCGTTGAGCGCGTAGAGGATCTCCAGCGCGCGGACGAGCTCCAGCCGTTCCGCCTCGGCATGCTTGTCGGGCTTTGGCGGCGGCGGCGCCAGCGCGAGCGCTGGAAGCCCGAGTTTCGCGCGCGCGAGCTGGCCGTAATAGGCGGCCGAAGCGCCTGCCGCCGCCTGGTACTCGGCGCGCGCCTGATCCGGCCGGTGAAGCGCTTCCGCCGTGCGGCCGAGCCAGTAGTGCATGCGCGCCAGCGAGGTCGGATGGCGGCTCACGTCCTGGATGCGGGCGAAGTGCGTCGTCGCCGTCGCCGGGTCATCGAGATAGCGCAGCGCGATCCAGCCCGCCATGAAATGACGCTCGACGCGGGAGTTCTCCTTGGTCGGCTCGGCCGCATCCGCCACCACCTGATAGGCGGAGCGGGCGTCGCCGAGATCGAGCAGCTTGCGCGACATCACCCGCCGTTCGATCCACCATTCCTCCCCATCGTGGACCTGGGCGAGATCGTGCGGGGCGGACAGCAGCACCTGCGCGGCTTCGTCGAGCTTGCCGTCGTGGCGCAGGACGTGCGTGCGCGCAAAGAGATAGCCGGGGTCGCGGCGTGCCTCCGCCGGGACGGCGTCGAGCAGCTTCTTGGTATTGCCGGCTTTGCGGGTGAGGGCGATGCGCGCCTGCGCGATCGCGAGGTCGGCGGCCCCTAGCCGGCGCGCGGCCCGCAGCGCGTCTTCATGGTCCAGGGCGGCAAGTCGCTTCTCCATGCGCGCCTTGTGATCGGCGCGGGTCAGGAACTCGGAATAGCGTTCGAGCACTTGCTTCTCGACGTCGGCGGGCAGCGAGTCGCTGCGCCAGGTCTCGCGCACCAGCGCGCTCGCGGTTTCGGTGTCGCCCTGCGCCGTGAGCGCGCGCGCCAGCACCAGGCGGCCCATGCCCGACTGCGGCGGCGAGCCGTCGAAGAAGGCGAGCACCTGCGCCGGCTTGACGTTCTCGACCCACAGCATCGCCTCGGCGCGGCGGCGGAACATCGCGAGGTTGGGCCAGTTCGGATTGGCGGCGATGAAGGCGAGGAAGCGCTTGCTGTTGGCGCCGTTGTGGTCGCTGCGCAAAATGATCCATTCGACCAGCTTGCGCGCCGCCGGATCGGAGATCGACGCCGCGGCGTCGGTCGCCTTGCTGGCGCCGCCCTTGCGCAGCGCCTCGATCGCGCTCTTGACCAGCGCGATCTCGGCGTCGGACGTCTGCGGCGTCGGCCCCTGCGCCAGCGGTATCTGCGGCACCACGCTTTTCTGGGAGACCGCTTCTTTGGTCGATTTGCCGCCCTTCTTGCCCGCGGCCACCTTCTTGCCACTGGGCTTCGCGGCTTTGCCGGCGGCTTTGGCCGTCGTGGCGGGCGCGCTCTTGGCGCCGGCACGTTTTGCCGCGGCCTCGCTCGCGAGGCCCGCGACAAACAGACTCGCGCAAGCGAGTGCAGCAACGAGTGCTGACCGGTATCGTCGCGTCAAAATGGCTTGCCCCCAGTTCCCCGGCGAATCTCTTCGCCTCAGCGCGCGTCACGCGCTCCCCTTGACCGGCCGCATGCTACCCAAGATTTAGGCGGAAAAGCGGTGTCGAAACGGCATTCACGCGGCTCGTTCGCGGGCGGGGCGGCGCACTCCTCGAGGTGTCCCGAAAAAAATCCACACCGACGTATGCGCCGGGGGTGAAGCCTGCAGCTCCGCCATTGGGCCGTTCGGGCCCCGCAGCTTGCGCTTGTCAGTGCCGTGCCGCGATCTCGAGCGCCTGCAAGTGGTCACTCAGTATGGTCGGGAGCTCGGACCTCGGCAGCCTGCCGAAGCCGCAATAGGCGCCGAGACCGAAATCGGGCAGGTATTTGCGCGCCGTGGCGATGCGTTCCTGGAAGCGCGCCATGTTGTGGATGGCGCCGAGATAGACGCGCGCCCCTTGCGGCTTGAGGTCCTTGAGCGGCGCGAGGAAGGCGTCGTCGCTGCGGTCGAGCACCGGGATGTGGATCCAGTCCACCCGACGGCCGGACGCCGCCACGAAGGCGTTGGCGAGCTTCACCGCCTGGCCGAGGTCGTCCGGCTGGAAAGCGCGGCCAGCCGCCGAGCGTGCCGAAGCAGAAATGATAGCCGAGCGCGACATCGGATGGGATGCCGGGAGCGAGATTGCGCACTTGCGTCAGATTGCGCTCGATCGCGCCTGCGAGCGGAAAGCCGGGAATGCTGCCGTAGGCATCCTGGACCTCGGTCGAGCAGTCCCACTGGATCGCGAGCTCCTTGCTCGGAATCTTCTCGACGATGGTGGCGATCTCCGCGCGGGTCGCCGCCTCGTAGCCCGGCCTGATCCGGTCGAGGTCTTCGCGGTTGGGAAAGATGCGCGGCGGCAGCACGCTGTTGACCATCGGGATCGACACCTGGAACCGCAGGTGCGGCGGCAGCACGCCTTTCTCCTTCAGCACGCTGAATACGAAATAGGAGTTGATGGCGTCGCGCGCGTAGCCGAGGCGCCAGCCGGGATCGCCGAAGCGTACCTGGCTCACCCCGTCCTTGACCCTGAACCACCAGGCGTCGGCGGCATTGCGCGGATGCTGCCGCTCGACGCCGTTCTCGTCGGGCGCCGGGTGCTGGACCACCTCGAGCTCCGGATGCGCGGCCAGCACCTGATAATGCACGCGGCTGATCCAGTGCCGCCGCGGGCCGACCTCGCCATCCGGCATCGCGAACAGAAATTTTCCAAGCGGCGCGCCGAAGG
Organism: uncultured Alphaproteobacteria bacterium; assembly: GCA_963712565.1. Taxonomy (GTDB): domain Bacteria; phylum Pseudomonadota; class Alphaproteobacteria; order Rhizobiales; family Xanthobacteraceae; genus VAZQ01. The sequence continues at coordinate 19,474 of CAVQIP010000035.1, forward strand.
TCGCAAACACCTCCTGCGGCGTGTCGAGCGGGATGCTGCCCACCAACAGAAGCTCACCACTCACCCTGTCCTCCCTGCGCTTGCGACCGTGGCCGGCGACAATACACTGGTCGCAGCGATCAGGAAACGAGCACTAGTCGCAGGATCAGGAAACGAGGTGGATGCCGTGACGGTTCTTTTTCGCGCGTTGCTGTGCTGCGCCTTCGTCGTGCTCGCCGCGCACGCGGGAGCGCCCAGACCTGGCCGAGCCGCCCGATCAAGCTGATCGTGCCGACCGGACCCGGCGCCGCCACCGACCTGATGGCCCGGCTGGTGGCGCGACGGCGTATCGCGCACGCTCGGCCAATCGATGGTGGTCGAGAACATGCCGGGCGCCTCCGGCATCCTCGCCCACCAGGCCGCCGCGCGCGCGCAACCCGACGGCTACACGCTCCTGTTCACCAACACCTCGGGAATGGCCATCAACCTCATCTCCTTCAAACAGCTTCCCGTACGACCCCACGCGCGACTTCACGGCGGTGGCGTTGGTATGCAGCCTCGGTCCGCAGATGCTGTCGGTGAACGCGAGCTTGCCGGTTTCGACGGTCGCCGAGCTGATCGCCTACGCCAAATCCAATCCGGGCAGGCTCTCGATCGCCTTCGACAATACGGCCGGCGCCGCCGCGTTCGCGGCAAAGCTGTTCAACAAGCGCGCCGACCTCGGCCTGATTGAAGTGCCCTACCGCTCCGCCGCGCAAATGACCCAGGACGTCGCCAGCGGCGTCAACCAGGTCATGATGAGCTCGATTGCCGCCGCCAACGCTGTGGTGCAAGCCGGCAAGGTCCGCCGCCTCGCCGTCACCTCGGGCAAGCGCTTTCCGGGCCTGCCGGACCTGCCGTCGTTGCAGCGAGACCGTGCCCGGCATCGTGATGGATGGCTTTTTCGCCATCGTGGCGCCCGCGGGCACGCCGGCCGAGGTGGTGGCGCGGCTCAATCGCGAGATCGGCCAGTATCTCGAAGGGCTCCGACATCCAGCAACGCCTGCTGTCGCTCGGGCTCGCAACCGAGGGCGCCGGCACGCCGGACAGCACGGCGCAAACCATCCGACGGGAGCAGGAGGCGTGGCGCGCGCTGGGAAAGGAACTGGGCGTCGAGCCGCAGTGACGGCGTCGCACTGCCCCGGCTCCCTGCCGTCTCCCCCTTCTTCCCTCCCCCGAGAAGCGCTACAGTACCGGCGTCCGGTTTCCCCGTGGAGGCTCCGATGCGCCGCGTGAATGTCGCCGCTGTTGCCGCAACCGTTGCCCTTGGTCTCCTTGCCGGCTTCGCTGCTCCTGCGCGCGCGCAGACGGGTCACCGCGTTCGAAGGCGCGCGGCTCATCGTGGGCGACGGCAGCGCCGCGATCGAGAACGCGACGCTGGTCGTGGACGGCGCGCGGATCGTGCAGGCCGGCAGCGCCGCCGACGTTCGCGTGCCCGCCGGCGCCACGCGCGTGAACCTCGCCGGCAAGACCGTGATGCCGATGATGATCGACACGCACGTGCATCTCAGCCCGACGCGCGAACTGCTCACGCGCGACCTGAAGCGGCGCGCCTATTTCGGCGTGAGCGCCGCGCTGAGCCTGGGCACGGACAACGTACGAGCTGCTCGACATGCGCGGCGAGACCATCCCCGGCGCCGCGCGGTTCTTCAGCGCCGGGCGCGGCATCACCATGCCCGAGCCGGGGCGCATCACGGCGCCGCACTGGATCACGACCGAGGCGGAAGGCCGCAAGGCGGTGCAGGAGCTCGCGGCGCAGAAGGTCGACATCGTCAAGATCTGGGTCGACGACCGCGACGGCAAGTACAAGAAGCTGACGCCCGAAATCTACGGCGCCATCATCGACGAGGCGCACAAGCACGGGCTGCGCGTCACCGCGCACATCTTCGACCTCGAGGACGCGAAGGGGCTCATGCGCGCCGGCGTCGATGCGTTCGCGCACGGCGTTCGCGACCGGGACATCGACGACGAGCTGGTGGCCATGTTCAAGCAGCGTCCGAACCTGATCCTCACGCCGAACCTGCCGGATCGCGGCGTGAAGACGGATCTGAGCTGGCTGCGCGCGGGCCTCCCGGCCGCCGAGTTCGAGAAGCTCGAAGCGGCCAACACCGACCGGCCGCGCGACGCAGGCGCTTCTACGGCATTCAGGCGCGCAACCTGGCGAAGCTGAACGCGGCGGGCGTGCGCATCACGCTCGGAACCGACGGCAACACGGCCGTGGGGCGCCGCACGACGAGATGGCAGGACATGGTGATCGCCGGGATGACGCCGATGCAGGTCATCGTGGCGGCGACGCGCAACGCGGCCGAGTTCCTGCGGATCGCCGACGCCGGCACGCTGGAAGCGGGCAAGAGCGCCGACTTCATCGTGCTCGACGCCAACCCGCTCGACGACATCACCAACACGCGCCGCATCTCGGCGGTGTACCTGCGCGGCGCGGCGGTCGACCGCACGCAGCCGGTGCCCTGAGTCCGTCGCCCATGCCGGGTCGGGAGATCGCAGCCTGCGCGCGCTCATCGAAAATCTTTGGCGTCAAACCAAAGAGCCCGACGCGCGATGACGGCCAGCCCTCCGACGTAATGCGCCCTGGGCGCGATGGTATCGTCGCTTGGCTCTGGGACCTCGCGGCGGTCGAGCAGATTCACGCCGGCGACTGCGCCCATGGCGGGCGCGGCGCCTTCGAGATCACGATCGGCCACCGTTCGATTTGGGCCTTGTGGTGAGCCGGGTCTGCCGCCCGACCGGCGGAATATCGAGCGCAAGACGAGCGAAGGGCTGGCGCGCAGCCGGGCGAGACTGCATGTCAAAGC
>CAVQIP010000036.1:0-32095 GCA_963712565.1 uncultured Alphaproteobacteria bacterium
CGAATTCACCGGGGAACCCATCCCAAAGAAGACAGTGCGAACAGCGGAGGAAACTGCATCCCTCGACATCCGTCCCTACGGCTTCGCCCTGCTGGTAGTGGCCGTGGCGCTTGCTATCGGCGAGGTGATCCAGGCATTCCTCGGCATCGAGAACGTCGATCTCGTATTTCTGACGGCGAGTCGTCGGCGGTGGCCGTCCGTTCGGGCTGTGGCCATCGCTGCTTAGCCAGCGTTGCATCGCGTCTCTGTGCTACAATTTCTTTTCCTTGCCGCCCGTCTACACGTTCACGATTACCGATCCGACCAATGTCGCGGCATTGGCGGGTTTCCACGCCGGCCATCATCGTTTCCCACTTTGCCGCGCGCGGTCGGACACGCAGCGGCAACCGCACATGGGCGGGTTACGCCCCTGTCGAGTTGCTTTACGCATTCAGTCGTAAGCTTGCCGGCGTCGGCACCCTCGACGACGTGCTGTGGGCGACTGCCTATCAGACTGCGCTGATGCTCAAGGTTAGGGTCGTTTTGCTTCTGCCGGAGAACGGGTCTATTGCGGTAAAGGCGGGCTATCCACCGGAGGACATGCTCGACGAGCCGACCTCGCCGCCGCGAAGTGGGCCTGGGAACAATCGCCCCGCTGGACGGGGTCCGACACCTTGCCCGGCGCCAAACGACTCTTCCTGCCGATGCGCACCGGCCGCGGCGCTATCGGCATCGTCGGTATCGACAGCGACAAGCCGGGGCCGCTGCTCACGCCCGATGAGCGCCGTCTGCTCGATGCGCTGATCGATCAGGGTGCGCTGGCCATCGAACGCGTCCACCTCGTCGAGGATATGGACCGCGTCTAAGCGCACCGTCGAGACGGAGCGGTTGCGTTCCGCACTGCTGACCTCGATCTCGCACGACCTGAAAACTCCGCTTGCCGCGGTGCTCGGTTCGGCGGGGCCGTTGCGGGACCTTCCGACACGCTGACCGACGCCGAAAAGGCCGACTTCTGGCGACGATTATCGACGAATCGGAGCGGCTCAATCGGTTCATCGCCAACCTGCTCGACATGACCAAGCTCGAGTCGGGCGCGGTCGTGCCGAATGCCGCCCGCACGATCTTGGCGAAATCGTCGGATCGGCGCTGCGCCGCGCGAGAGCAAGATTCCGTCCGCCACCACGTCGAGCTGGAGCTTGCGCCCGATCTGCCGATGCTCGATGTCGATGCGGTGCTGTTCGAGCAGGTGCTGTTCAACCTGCTGGACAACGCGGCGAAATATGCGCCGACCGAAACGACGATCCGCATTCGGAGCTGGCGGACGGCGGACGCGGTCTGCCTTGCAGGTGCTCGACGAAGGCGACGGCATTCCGCCCGCCGATCTGGAGCACATCTTCGACAAGTTCTATCGGGCGCAGAAAGGCGGATCAGGTCCGCGCCGGCACCGGCCTCGGCCTCGCCATCTCGCGCGGCTTCGTCGAGGCCATGCACGGCACGATCACGGCGGCCAACCGCACCGATCGCAGCGGCGCGGTCTTCACGATCAGCGCTGCCGATTCCGCGCGAGAGCGCGCGAGACTGGACACCGCCGCATGAGCGCCGCTCCGCTCAAGGTCCTGGTGGTCGACGACGAGCCGCCGATCCGCAAGCTGCTGCGCATGGGCCTGACGCACGCAGGGCTATCGAGATCCTCGAGGCGCCGAACGGCAAGGCCGCGCTCGAGCTGCTCGACGCAGAACCCCGATCTGGTCATTCTCGATCTCGGCCTGCCCGACATCCAGGGCCTCGAGCTGCTGCGGACGATCCGCGCGCGCAACGAGAGCGTTCCGATCGTGGTGCTGTCGAGCCGCGGCGACGAGGCCGGCAAGGTCCAGGCGCTCGATCTCGGCGCCGACGACTACGTCACCAAGCCGTTCGGCATGGACGAGCTGCTCGCCCGGATGCGCGCCGCCGCTGCGCCACCAGCTGCAGGTGCACGGCGAGCGGCCGGTCTTCCGCGTCGGCGATCTGTCGGTCGATCTGGTGCGGCGCATCGTCAAGGTCGCGCGACAAGGAGGTGAAGCTCTCGCCCAAGGAATACGACCTGCTGCGCGTGCTGGTGCAGCACGCCGGCAAGGTGCTGACCCACAAGTTCCTGCTCGGCGAATTGTGGGACGATCTGACCGACGCCCAGTATCTGCGCGTCTATGTGCGGCAGCTCCGGCAGAAGATCGAGGCCGACCCCGAGCGTCCGCAATACATTCTGACGGAGACCGGCATCGGCTATCGCCTGCGCGCGCCGGACTGAATAAGAATTGAGTATTCTCATGCCTGGTGAGCTAGCAGAGGCCTACAGCCGTCATGGTTGTATCTCGCCTGGAGCGGTAATGGAGATCAAGGACTTCACTCCCAACAAATACCAGGGTCCTCCAGGCGCGCTCGGGGATCACTGGGAAAACCGTTTGGCACAGCAGCGTCTCGTAGCGCCGGAAACAAGATGTAGGTAAAGTTGAGGTTTCCGCAACGCTCCCCACCTCGCTTTCGACGACAGCAGCTCACCTGCTGCCAACAATAGTGGGTGGGAACCCGATCAAGCTGAGTTCCAATTGACGTCCGTGCGGGGGTCTAGGACCAACTGAACGTCTGCGCGGTCCCACGTTAGGGGACCATGGTGTGAGGGATTTTGAGTGGAGGGTTTGCTCAAGCTGAGCCGGGCCATCGACTTGGCGTAAGGGGATCGGAGCCGACATGGCGAGCCTCCTGGGTTCGCCCATCTTGAATTTGACTCGCCCCCACCGGGAATCGCCCGAGAGTTACGATTTCAGGGACTCGGTATAATAAGACATCCGAGATCTATTGGGGCGCAATTCCTTGGGTGGCTCTGCAAATCATTCTGGTCATCGTCGTCATCCTCTGGCCTGGGTCGGTGACCTACTGGATCGAGCGCGGCATAATCAATCCATCTAAAATGAAGATTGAAATCCCGATGCCGGACTTGCCGCCGCCGCTTGATTTCAGCGAGCCACCAAAGATGCAGTGAAATTGGAGGCGAGAACAGACCAACTCGCGGCCTGCGGGCGGTTTCAGTTGTTTCACTTCGGCGCATGTCGTCGTCGGACTGGTCCGTCAGAACTCCGCACGCAGCCGCGGGCCGATCACGGAAACCGGGCCGCGGTCGCGGTTGTAGGCTGGATTTGTGATGAACTGATAATCGAACGTGACCCGCCCCGAGAAGAAAGGCAGGCTGTAGTACATCTCGGTGATCCTTTCGGACCCCGGATTTGGCAATTGACCATCGCCCACGAGTATGCCGAAGGCCCGGCATTGAGAAACGCCTGATGCACACGTGAGATTCCGTTGACGATGCCAGCAAGTCCAGGGGGCGGAACATGTTCCCGAAGTTCGAGCTCGCGGCCCGGCGCAACCGCGATGTCGGCAAACGTTGCGGTGTATGTCCCAATATCGGGTTCGGGTAGCGCGGCTGCACCGCGCATATCATTCGCACGGCCTCTTTAGAAGGTGGCACAGGAAACGATTCAGCCAGCCTGCAGTGGTTGGAATGCTGGCCTGTTTTTTGGTAAAAGAAGAGGCCGGGGGCTTCGCAACATCAGAGGAGTTCCTCTGCCATGTGTGACTACAGCCTACATCACGTCAAATTTCGGCCTGCCAAGGTCGGTGAGCAGCTTAGAACATTCAACTTCAACACCGGTACACGAGGGTTTGCTGCGCTGGAGGATTCCACAACGGCGGTGTGCATTCTTCCTGGAACAGAGCTTGTTTTTTCCGAGGAGGTGAAATGCGCCCCGTCCGGCTTTTTTGACTGGAGGACGAAACGATAAACTCCAGGACGGCGATCTTTCGGCAAATTAACAAGAACGCGCCGCGGGTGCACCACGACGCACTCGAGTTCCCCAATGGGGCGCGTGTTCTCCTGACAAGCTTGCTTGAGGGTCAGGAGGCAACCGTGCTTCAGCTTCCGGCACAGCCGAAGACACCGGCCGAAGAGGAAGCCCTGAGGCGGGTCGTCTACATCGGTTGATATTCGTCGGATCATGCGACTACTCCGCCAGAGCCGTCAGCACTGCCGGCCGGTTCGGCCCATTTGGCCAGCGCCGGCCGATCCAGAAGCGTCCCGGTATACCAGGATGTAGAAGGACCGGGGTGTTGGGTGTCGTCATGATCGAACACACGACCAGAACGTTCGACGCCGATCTGCGGAGGCTTGCACTCAAGAACGAGAGGTGATGCCATGGACTTCAAATCGCTACTGCCGTTCGGTCGCTCAACTGCACTTTCTCGTACGGCAACGGACACCGATCCGTTCACGGGCCTCCGTCGCGAAATGGACCGTCTGTTTGATGACTTCACCCGCGGCTGGGCTGCACCGGCTCCTTTTGCGACGAGCGGCTTGCTCGCGCCCAAAGTCAATGTTGCCGAGACGGACAAGGGTCTTGAGATCACCGCCGAGCTTCCGGGCATCGATCAAAAGGATATCGAGATTAGCCTGACCGACGATATATTGACGCTCAAGGCTGAGCATAAAGCGGAAAAGGAAGAGGGGGACGAAAAAAAGCAATATCATCTCGTCGAACGGTCATTCGGCACCTTCATGCGCCGCTTTGAACTGCCGTTCGAAGCGGACACCGATAGGGTCGAGGCGAGCTTCGACAAGGGCGTACTCAAAATCTCTGTGCCGCGTTCCGCCGCTGCAGGGAAGCAGGTCAAGAAGATTGCTATCAAAGGCAGCTAAACAGAAATGAAGGGCGGAGACGGTTTCAGCCGTCTCCGTCCGTCACAGCGATTTTGACAGAGGAGGCGGATGCTCCTGACAAAGCCACTCGTCGGGCATGTCCTCGCCGTGCTCGCTCACATCATACATGGCCATGGCCGTGTGCATGTTTTTCAAGAGAGAGCTCACTAAGGTCGGCGACGACGATATCTGCACCGTGTGCCCGGAGGTCGACGGCGTGGTCGCCTCGTCCGATGCCAACCACGAGCCGGAACCGGCCGGCACGCCCCGCTTCCACGCCGACGAGGGCGTCTTCGAAGACGACGGCGCGAGCCGGTGGAGCCTTGAGCCGCCGGGCCGCTTCCAAGAACATGTCCGGCGCCGGCTTGCCTGCAAGACCGAGCCGTCGAAGATCGATGCCGTCTACGCGGACGTCAAAGAGCTGGCTGAGGCCTGCCGCGCCGAGCACTGCCGCACAGTTCTGAGACGATGAGATGATAGCAGTTCGCACGCCTCGGGCCCGTGCATCACGGACGAAGCTCACCGTGCCCTCGTAGACTTGGACACCCTGTTGCGCGAGGGTCGCGATGAAGTATTGGTCTTTTCGGTTGCCGAGCCCATTCAACGTCTCGACCTCGGGCCCGTCATCGGGACTACCAGCCGGCAGCGAGATGCCCCGAGCCGCCAGGAAGTTTCGGACACCTGCCTCCCGCGGCCGGCCATCAACGTACTCCCGATAGTCGATAACCGGATCGAACGGGACGAAGGTGGCCCCCTCGGCACGGGCTCGACGCTCCAGATAATCATCGAACAGCCGCTTCCAGGCAGTGGCGTGGACGCTGGCCGTACGCGTGACCACGCCGTCCAAGTCGAAAAGGAAAGCCTCAAGTTCGCGGACGTCGATGCGCTCCGGCGGCACCATCACGCCTGCACGCGGAAAACGATCACGGGGCAGCTGGCGCCGCGAATCACTCGCCGTATCGTCTGTGCACGTTCGGGTTCGAGACTACCGCGCCAGCCGAGAACGATTAGATCGCTACCGTTCTGTCGGGCAAAGTTGACGATGGCCGAGCCGGCCTCGCCGTGAGCGAGCGCGAGACGGATGTCGATCCCGTTCGCTGCGCGCCCGACAGCGCGCAGCCGATCGAGAAACTCCTGCCCCCATGCCGGCCACTCATGCTGGGGCTGGTCGACGTAACGTGGCGAGACCAGCGTCCCAGGCTCGGTGGGCCGCTCCGTACCAGGCGTGGCGACGTGCAGTACCACGAGTTCCGCCGCAGCCATTGACGCGAGGTGGGTCGCAGGGCGGATCGCCGCCGCGCTCGTTGGCGTGCCGTCATGCGGCAGCAGCAGCCGGCGCAGGGCCCAGTGTCTGCAGCCGCGAGCCGGGGGGACAAGGACGACAGGGCACGGAGCCGCACGGAGAACGGCTTCGGCCACCGTGCCAAGTGTCCGCGCCTCGCGATCCGTCCGTGTTCGCGGGCACATGACGATCAGCGCCGCGCCCCGCTCAGCAGCTTCCCGCACGATAACGGCTGCGGCCGCACCCGGGCGCTGCTCGACCACCAGGCCGCGCACATCTTCGGATGACAGCTTCACATGATCGACGAGGGCGGTGGATACAAATGCGTCGTCAGTGACGTGGAGGACGGCAACGGTGGCATGATACAACTCAGCAAGCCCCCGCGCTACGGAGATCGCCGCCGTCGCATGAACGGAGCCGTCGAGAGGGACAAGCACTGGCCGCGCAGATGTCATCGCCCCATCTCTTCCCAAGCACCCCATCCCGAGCGGTCGTGTCGTAGGACATAGCGCCGGCCGGGACGAGCAAGGCACGCTGGTCCCTCGGGAACCGCGACAGTCAGCTCATCACCACTCTCGACCTCGACCTCGATACTCCTCGGCTCGGCAACAAGGCGCAGACGGATTGAGCGCCCCCGCCATTGCACCGGAAAGGCCATCTCGTCCCAGCCGGGGAGCAAATGTGGGTCGACTGCAATGCCGTCCTCACGTGCGCGTAGGCCGGCCGCGCCGAACACCGCGGCCTGCCAGAGGCCGCCCAGCGCACCCATATGGACGCCGCCTGCGGCGTTGCCCATGTTGACCAAGTCGATCTCTGCAGCCTGGCGGAAATAGGTTTGCGCAAGTGCCTGGTTACCGAGCCGGGCGGCTACAAGAGCATGGAACGCCGGGCTCAGGGAGCTGCCATGTGCGGTACGAGGTTCATAGTAGCGGAAGTTCACCTCGTGCACTGCGAACGGCCATTCATCCCACAGCAGGGCGCTGAGCGCCACCACATCTGCTTGCTTGATCGCCTTCGAGCGGCGCGTGCGCTCCGGTCCGAGGCAAGCGTCAATTGGCATGGCACCACCTCGCTGCGTTACCACGTCGACCTCCTCGAGCCGGAAATAGCCGGCGAACTGCTCGAAGAGCTTGGTTGCGGGATCGAAGCCCGTCACCAAGACGCCAGCAAGCGTACGCCAGCTCTGGGCCTCGTTCTCCGTGAGGCTGAGGCGTGCGGACAGCAGTTGCCAATCAGCGATCCGCTCCCGCTGCAGGATCGCCACGGTGTCCGCAGCATGCTCGAGATTGAAGATCGCCATCGTGTTTGTATACGCATTGTCGTCGACCATCTCGTGATACTCGTCGGGACCGATTACCTCTCGGATGTGGGCGCGACCATTGCGCTCCACTTGCGCCCGGCTCGCCCAGAATCGCGCTGTTTCCACGAGGATCTCAGCACCCGCTGCCAGCATGAAGGCATCGTCCCCGGTCACGCGCCAGTACTGCCATACCGCGTAGCCAATGTCGGCGCTGATGTGGTGCTCCCGTTCCCCCGTAAGGATGGTCACCACCCGACCGTCCGGCATGACCACAGTCCGCGGAGTCGCCTCGTCGCCCGTGTCGGCCGATTCCCATGCGTAGAGGGCTCCTCGATAGCCATGGGCCCTGGCCTTCCGCCGCGCCGCATCAAGGGTGTGGTAGCGGTACATGAGGAGCGCCCGGGCCGCCGGGGGATCGGTGAAGACATAGAAGGGCAGCATGTAGATCTCGGTATCCCAGAAAACATGCCCCCTATACGCCTCGCCGGTCAGACCACGCGCACCGATGGAGACGTGCTCGTCGGCGGGATTGGCCTGCCCGATAAGGTGATAGGTTGCGAAGCGGAGCGCGCGTTGCGCCTCTTCGTCACCCACGATCCGAACCTCGGCGGCTTTCCACTTCCGAAGCCAGGCATCGACATGCGCCTGCACGACTGCCGGGAAGCCGCGCGCGCGCGTTGTGGTGAGACGGTCCGCCGCCGCTTTGGCGGGGTCAACAACGTCACGCGACGTGAAGACAGTGACAGCGCGATCCAGGCGCACCGTTTCACCGAGGCTCGCCTCCCATGACCACCGATCCTCATTGCTTTTGGATCCGCCCTCGTGACTCGGTGTGCTTGAGACTGCGAGGCGCCGCAGCTCGGACGCGCTGGCGATCGCGACCTCGATCTCGGACGCGCGCACGAGCATGGCCGTCGGGTCAGCCACGACCAACGTGATATCCGTGCCAGTGATATCGGAAGGGCCCAGACGTGCGGCAAGGCTAATACTCCCCGCGTAGTTTTCGGCCGTTACCGTCACCGATTGGACGAGTACGTGCGGGTCGGCGAGGGACGCAAGATGGAGATAGGTCAACCGGGTGACGCGTCCACTCGGGTCCTGCTGCCGCCACTCGCGCCACAGCAGGCCCTGACGCAGGTCGAGTATCCGTCGATGCTCGAGTACGCGGCCGGCCTCGAGCGACAACGGCCGGCCCTCCACCGTGACTTCCACATGCCACCAATTTGGAAGGACGGCGAGCCTCGGTCCGTGCTCGCGGCCCACATCCGCAACGTAGACGCCGGCGGCGAAGGTCGAAGGACGTGAAAACCTGCCGTTCTCAGCGACGGCGGCCCTGATACCGAGATATCCGTTGGCTATCGCAAGAATCGAACTCGATCTCGCGCTCTCGCCCTGGGTCGATCCCTTCTTCGATGAGAAGCCAAGCCGGATCGCGGTGGGGCGAGAGCAAAAGATCGCTCATATCTTTTGGGAGGTTAACGTCGCGACCTGGCTCTGCCGTTAGCTTTTTGCACCTTGCCAGGACCTACTCTGCTGCCCTGGATGGAGCCGCCGCGGGCGCGGCGTTCGCCTCCGCATCGCTGACCACCTGCATCGTCCGCAAAATGCTGGAAGGATTGACGCTGATCGAGTCGATGCCGAGCTGGGCAAGATACCGAGCGATTTCAGGATAGTTGGCCGGAGCCTCGCCGCAGATGCCGATGTGACGGCCGTTGCGCTTGGCCCCAAGCACCGCGAGCTTGAACATTTCCAGCATGCCGGGATCGCGTTCGTCGAAATCGAATGCGACGATTTCCGAATCCCGGTCCACGCCCAAGGTCAGCTGCGTCAGGTCGTTCGACCCGATCGAGAATCCATCGAATAGTTCGGCAAAGGCGTCGACTTGGATCACGTTGTTCGGGATCTCGCACATGACGTAAATCTCGAGTCCGTTTTCTCCACGCGTGAGACCATGGCTCGCCATGGCATCGAGCACACGGCGAGCCTCCTCCACCCGCCGGCAGAACGGCACCATGATGCACAGATTGGTCAGCCCCATGTCTTGACGCACGCGGCGTAGCGCGGCGCACTCGAGCGCAAAACCGGCGGCATAGGCAGGGTGCGCATAGCGCGCGGCGCCGCGGAAGCCGAGCATCGGGTTCTCTTCCTTTGGCTCGAAACCTTCGCCGCCGAGCAGTCGCGCGTATTCGTTGGTTTTGAAATCCGACAAGCGCACGATCACGGGCTTTGGGATAGAACGCAGCGGCGATGATGCCCACCCCTTCCGACAGCTTCTCGACGAAGTAGTCGGCCGGGCGGGCGTAATTGCGAACCAAGCGCTGAATAGCCTTCCGTGCTCGTGTCGAGGTCACCTTCTCCGGATTGACCAGCGCCATCGGATGGACGCCAATGTGCTCGCTGACGATGAACTCCATCCGCGCCAGGCCCACCCCATCGTTGGGCAGCATGGCGGTCCGAAAGGCAAGCTCCGGGTTCCCGAGATTGAGCATGATGGCCGTGCGTGGCCGCTTGAGATTGCTCGTCTCGATCCGGGTCGTCTCGAAAGCAAGCTTGCCGCCGTATACGCGGCCGATATCTCCCTCCGCGCAGGACACAGTCACGTCAAGACCGGTCCTCAGCGCGTCCATCGCTCCCGCCGCCCCGACCACGGCCGGAACACCTAACTCGCGTGCAACGATGGCTGCATGACAGGTCCGTCCGCCGCGCTCGGTCACGATTGCGGCCGCGATCTTCATGACCGGCTCCCAATCCGGGCTCGTCGATTCCGCAACGAGAATTTCGCCTGGCTGGAAGGCGGCAAGCCCGTGCGCGTCGGCGATGATCCGTGTGGACCCAACCGCGATCTTCTCGCCGACCGCTCGACCCGTAGCGAGCACGGGGGCCGACCCCTTGAGGGAATAGCTTTCGAACGCGCTCGGCTCTCGGCGCGAGGCCACGGTCTCAGGTCGAGCCTGGATCACGTATAGCTTGCCATCATCGGCATCTTTGGCCCATTCAATGTCCATAGGCATCGGATGCCCGGCATTTGCCGAGTAATGGTCCTCGATCCGGATCGCATTGTCGGCAAGCTCGAGCACCTCCGCGTCCTCGATGCAGAAACGCTCCCGAGCCGACCTCGGAACGGAAATATTTCGTGTGCCGCCATGACCGTGAGCATAGACCATGCGCATCTGCTTGCGCCCGAGCGACCGGCTCAAGACGACGCGATGGCCGCGACGGAACGTCGGCTTGTGGACGTAGAACTCATCGGGATCGACGGTACCCTGCACGATATTCTCGCCCAAGCCGTAGACGCCAGTGATGAACACGACGTCGCGGAACCCGGATTCTGTATCGAGCGTGAACACAACACCGCTCGAAGCGCGGTCGGCTCTGACCATCTTCATGACTCCGACCGAGAGCGCGACCTTGAAGTGATCAAATCCATTGTCGATTCGATAGGAGATGGCCCGATCGGTGAAGATCGAAGCGAAGCAGTGCCGGCAGGCTTCGAACAGCTCATCAGCGCCGCGGACGTTCAGGAAACTTTCGTGCTGGCCTGCAAAGCTCGCCGTCGGCAGATCCTCGGCGGTGGCGGAGCTGCGCACGGCAACCGCAACGTCGGCGCCATAGTCGTTTTCGAGTTGTCGGTAGGACTCGGTGATCTCACGTCGGAGGCGATCGGTACCGGTAGCATTGAAGACGATCGCGCGGGCCTGGGCGGCGCAGCTGGCAAGCTCGTCGATGCGGGTCTTATCGAGCGGGTCGAGCAGCGGATGCAATCTGTCCCATGCGCCGGCCGCGGTCAGCGCGTCGCGGTAGGATTGAGCGGTCAGCGCAAATCCGTTCGGCACCCTGACGCCCTGAGCCGACAGAACCGAATAGAGTTCGCCCAGCGACGCGTTCTTTCCGCCCACGGCCGCGACATCGCGCAGCCGAATATCGCGGAACCAACGAACGCTATCGTGAGCGGCCATCGTCTAGTTCCCACTGACACCGCAGCGTGTTAAGCATTGCAGCGCCGTGCCGGCCTTGCGCTAGATCAAATGGGGAGTCGGCGAAGGTTTGCTTTGACTTGGAATCCGCGCCCATCGTTTTCCTGCAAGGCATACGCCTTCGGTTTTCGGTTCCGGTGGCCCGCCGTTGACCCAGGTCAACAGCCGCGTGCTGGCACCGCTTGCAAGGCGCGCGAGGCCGGGCCGAACTCAGATCGTTTGCACCTTGACTTCGCCGGCCAGACGTTCGGCGTCCTCTCGCCGGCACAGCTCCGTTCCCGGCATGAGCAACGCCGCTGATCCTGCAGCAATGCCATATCGAAAGGCGTCTTCGATGGAATGACCGCAGGCAAGGCTCCAGATCATGCCGCCCAAGAAACTGTCCCCCGCGCCCACAACGCTGACCGGCTTTATGGGGACGGCGTGTGCCCGCAAGGCCTGATCACGGGCCACCAGAAGCGCGCCCTGATCTCCCAGCGTCAGGGCAACCATCTCGGCTCGTCCACTTTCTATGAGGTTGCGACAGGCAATGATCCGATCGCGCTCGCTTTCCAGCGGCGCTGCCATCAATTCTCTGAACTCTCGCAGGCTCGGCTTGACAATGTATACGCCCGCTTCCAATGCGGCTTTCAAAGCTGGCCCCGAGCTGTCGACGATGATCTTCGCGCCAAGTTGCTTTGTCGTCCGAGCTATGCGGCCGTAGAAGTCGCTCGGGACGCCGGGCGGAAGGCTTCCACTGGCAACCACGAAACGCGTTCGCTGTTCGCGAGAGGCGTGAGACGCAAACGTATCGAGATAGGAGCGCCATTCGCGTTCGCTCAGGCGAGGGCCGGGTAGAACGAACCGGTATTGTCGTTCGGACGCTTCCTCAAGAACCGTGAAATCCTCCCGCGTCTCTTCCGAGATCGAGACGGGAAGAGCCGGAATTCCCTCCCGATCAAGAAGATGCCGCAGCAACTGGCCAAGCGTTCCGCCCATTGCATACATCGCCGTGACATCGCCGCCGAACCGCTTCACGACGCGAGCGACATTGATCCCACCCCCGCCCGGATCGCGCCGCGCAAGGCTACAGCGCAGCTTGTGGAACGGAGCCACTCGCTCGACGGCGGTCAATACATCGATCGCCGGGTTGATGGTGTGGGTGACGATGTCTGCCATTTCATTCGCCCGCTTCGGGTAGGAGCGTTCACAGTTCGCTTGCCCTCACGCATGATCATTCTTTCCGTCCGCCGCTTGCATCCGCGGCACACGATGCGACGCCGCTCCCTTATCCCCAAGCGACCCCCGCGAGTAACATTCCGATGCGGCCCTCTCCCCACGTTGGAAGAAGAAGCCGAGAATAGGCGTCGGCCGTGCTTGCCCGGCTGCGCCTGGTGGAACCATGTCGATAATAGGTCGGGGCACGGCTCTCGACCACGGCGCTGCATTGGGCGTGCAGGTACTGCAACGCAGGACGGATATCGATTTCATCCAGGAATTTACCGACGACATCACCGCGGTACCGGGCTTTGATTTCCTGGCCGAGCATTCCGAGCCGGAACCGCATGGGTTGGTCGAAGACTTCAATCAGCATCAGCCTGCCCGAGAGGTCCGGAAGCGTGGAGAGATTGACGTCGTCCGAAAAGGGTATGTCGGCATCTCCGCGTTTGAGCCCTTCCCAATATGCGCGGACGCGAGCCAGGTCCGGTTCCAATTTCCGGGGTAGAGAAAAAGGCGCTGTTGACGTGTTCATGAGTCAGCCCACCGTGGCACGTCCGGTTCATCCGATAGCTTGCTCTGATCTTTGTTGATCTGAGTCAACAACTGCTGCGCCCATATCGCTAAGAAATTCCTGAGCAATCGATGGACGACCGGCGACTGATTGTGGGTGGGGGTGAAACCTCTCGTCGGCGCAAGGCATGCCCGCTTGCGAAAGGAAGGGTGGATCATGGCCCGTTTGGGTCTCGAGCGTCCGCCGCAAGGCTCAGCTCGAGTTCAGGTTCGCGATGTGCAGATTCCGCCCATAGGGCTCCCTGGAACCTTAGGTATCCCTCGGGGAACATACGCCATGGTGGTTTTTGCCCATGGGAGCGGCTCCAGCCGCTTTAGTCCGCGCAACGCGGCGGTTGCCGACGCACTGAACAAGCAAAGCGTCGCAACCCTGCTGTTCGACCTGCTGACCGCGGAAGAAGAAGTCGATCGGGCCAATGTCTTCAACATTCCGCTTCTGGCAGAACGGCTTGTTCATGTCGTGCGCTGGCTCGGCGACCAGCCGGATGTGGGTCATCTTCCGCTCGGCCTGTTCGGCGCCAGTACCGGAGCGGCGGCGGCGCTGGTGGCAGCCGCCCGGCTGGGCGACCGGGTCGGCGCCGTCGTCTCCCGCGGCGGGCGCCCCGACTTGGCCGGCGATGCCCTCGATCAAATCCGCACACCAACGCTCTTGATCGTCGGCGGCATCGATTTTGCTGTCATCGAGCTCAACGAACAGGCATTCGCACGACTCAGGGGACCCAAGGCGTTGGAGATTGTTGCGGACGCGAGCCACCTGTTTCCCGAACCGGGAGCGTTGGAGGCGGTCATCGGACATGCCGGCAGGTGGTTTCGGCGCCATCTTGGTTGCGGTTTATCAGGTCAGTCGCAGATCGCGAGTCCGAGAACAGGAGGGTGAAGTGCCTTTCAGAGACCGATCGGATGCCGGCCGCAAGCTGGCGTCAGCGCTCGCGCAGTACACGGATCAGCAGCCGGTGGTTCTCGCGCTTCCGCGCGGTGGCGTACCCGTGGCCGCGGAGGTCGCGGCCGCGTTGAATGCGCCGCTGGACCTGGTTCTCGTTCGCAAGATCGGCGTGCCGTTCCAGCCGGAACTGGCCATGGGAGCCGTCGTGGATGGCGACGCACCCCTCGTCGTGCGCAACGAGGACGTCATTCGACTTGCGCGTATCGACGAGGCGGATTTCAAGGCCGTCTGCGACAGCGCGCTCGCCGAGATCGAGCGGCGTCGGCAGCGCTATCTCGGCGGCCGCGCGCGCGTGGAGGTTGCCGGCCGGACGGCGATCGTCATCGACGACGGCATCGCCACAGGTGCGACGACCCGCGCGGCGCTGCGAGCCACCCGCATGCGCAAGCCGAAAAGGCTCGTCCTGGCGGTGCCGGTCGCTCCCACGGATAGCCTCGCGGCGATGCGTGAGGAGGCCGATGAAGTCGTATGCCTGGAGGATCACGAAGCGTTCGGAGCAATTGGCTTCTACTATTCCGATTTCTGGCAGCTTTCGGATGAAGACGTCATCAAGATCCTCGAGCGCTTTCCGGTGCGAAAGCCCGATCAGGCGCGGCAGCCGGCTGCTTGAACAAGTCGGTGCGATACGAAGGCGCTCACCGGCTTAACATTGGTGAAGCGGGCAGCTTACCATCGTATGCGAGTGCGGGTGCACACATGCGCGCCGCAAGCAGACAGAATACGCGTGCAACCTGCCCGGAATGAATTGCCGCCACTCCGCCGGCCGGAGGCCAAGATCATGCGGCCGCTTCTGCATCCCAGCCTCGTCAACGGGCGATCCGGGGATCCGGCGCTCTATATCGAGACCCTGTTCGAGCGGCGCGCCATCCTGTTCGACCTGGGCGATATTACCGCCTTGCCGCCCCGCAAGGTCCAGCGCCTCGAGCAGGTATTCGTCTCGCACGCCCATATCGACCACTTCATTGGATTTGATCGTCTATTGCGGCTGCTGGTCGGCCGGGAGAAGACGATCAGCTTGTACGGGCCGAAGGGTTTCATCGATCACGTCCAGCACAAGCTGCATGCCTATCGCTGGAATCTGGTCGATCGCTATCTGTGCGACCTCGTGTTCGAGGTGACTGAAATCGTCTCCTTGCTCGAGACGCAGACTGCGCGTTTTCGACTCAAAAATGCGTTCGCCGTCGAGGCGAGGGGTGGCGGCCGCATCGTCGATGGGGTCGTGCACAGCGGGCCGACCTTTCGGGTTTCAGTCGCAATTCTCGAGCACCGCACGCCATGTCTTGGTTTCGCCGTCGAGGAAGCCATGCATGTCAATGTGTGGAAGAGCAGGCTCGCGGAACTGGGGCTTCCGGTCGGGCCGTGGCTGCGCGAGCTCAAACACGCGGTGATCGATAACAGGTCCGACGACCACCCGATCCGCATCGACCCCCGACCGACAACATGCGATGTGCGGGAGATGCCGCTCGGAGCTTTGCGCGCCGTGCTGACGCTTACGCCCGGCCAGAAGATCGCCTACGTGACGGACGCGGCCGACACGGCGGCCAATCGCAAGGCCATTACCAGGCTCATCCAAAATGCCGACGTGCTGTTCATCGAGGCCGCCTTTGCGGAAGCGGATGTCGCGCTGGCGGCCGAGCGCGCGCATCTCACGACCGCCGCTGCCGGACGGATCGCGCGGGAAGCCGGGGTGCGCCACGTCGAGCCGTTTCACTTTTCCCCCCGCTATAGCGGCGAAGAAATGCGGATGCTGAACGAGGTCATGGCCGGCTTTGCCGGGCGATCTTCCGAGGAAACGGGCCGAACCTGACTTCGCTTGGCGGTGGATGTGACAGGCTTGATTTTCCCGGTTCGGAGCACCATCTCCGCGCCGAGGAGCCAGCGCAGGCGCCCCAGGGCGCTGGCCAGCACGCGGACGCTGAATTTTCCCGGATTTTGCCGACCGGCGCTGCCCAGTCCCTCGCCCGGAGCCGAGGGCAAGGGAGCGGCTCCTGTTTGGGGTTACCGGATTTCTGCATCATACCCTGCGTTCAGCCGCGGGTTTGGCGCAGGTTGAGAGGCATTGTCTTGAAATGGCCCTTGAGATGGATGGGCGCCTGCGAGTGGAGCGCGAAGGATCGGCGCCTGAGCGCCAGGACACGCTCATCGACTTCTTCGGCAGCGAGCCGAAGGTAGCGGGCGATCAATCGTCCGCCTTGGAAAGCACGGAAACCGGGCTTCGTAGCGTTGGCGATTCAGCTCTGGACGGTGCAGCTCCGAGCCGCGAGGCAAAGTTCTCGCGCGACCTGGTCGATACCTACTTCCGTCAGATGGGGGATGCAGAATTGCTCTCCCGGGACGACGAGCTCGCGCTTGCCAAAAGGATCGAGACTGCCCAAACGGCCGTACTGAAAGGCCTCTGCAGCGTTCCCATGCTGGTCGAGCGCATTGAACAGTGGGCGAGCGAGTTGCGCGCCGGCCGCCTCCGTCTGCGCGATCTCATCGACCTCTCCATGCATGACGTGGTCCCGCACGACGGGAGGACGATTACCGGATCAGGCGCCCGCGACCAGGATGAGGTCCAGGGCGGCGATCTGAACGGCGCGGGGGCGCTTGGGTCGCGGATTGAAGCGGAGGACATCGAAAGCGCGCCGCACCGCGAGGCCGGCTTGTCGGCCGGGATCATCGCCCGCCTGGACGGCGTTGCCGCGCTCGCACGCCAGATCAGGTTCTCGGGTCGAAAGCGGGTCACCGCCGTCAGTCGCGGTCGAGACCTTTCCAGGCGCGCCCGCGTAGAGCTGCAGCGGCTCTTTTCCGACTTCGCCGGCGGAGTCGAGGGCCTGTGGCTTCACCCCGACCGAATTTCCGACCTACTCGCGCAATTGGAGCACGAGCAGCAGAACCTGCAGGCGGCCGAACGGGAGCTTGTGCGGCTGGCCGGACGCTGCGGCATCGCCCGCCGCGACCTGCTTGGCCGCTATGTCGGCCATGAGCTCGATCCCCATTGGCTCGCACAAGCCGCCGCCGCGCTGCCCATGGCGGGCTGGCAGGTGCTCGCGCAGCGGCATGCCGATCGGCTGAACGTATTGCGCAACGAACTTGTCGCACTCGCCCAGCGCGTCGGTTTGCCGATTGCAGACTTCCGTAGCGCGGTCGCCGAGGTGGGCCGCGCCCAGCGAGCATTGCGGGCAGGGCGCGCCGAGATGGTCAAGGCTCACCTCCGACTGGTCGTATCGATCGCGAAGAAGTACCGGCGCAACAGTTCCCTCGACCTCCTCGACCTGATCCAGGAGGGCAACATGGGGCTCATGCACGCGGTCGAGAAATTCAACTACCGTCACGGCGTGAAAGTCTCGACCTATGCCGTGTGGTGGATCCGCCAGTCCATCGCCCGCGCCATCGCCGATCAAAGCCGCGTCATTCGCATTCCCGTTCACATGACGGAGGCTGCAGCCAAGGTGCTACGGGAACGGCGCAAGCTCTATCAGCGGCATGGACGAGAAGCGGCGCCGGTGGAGATCGCGGCGCGCGTCGGCATTCCGGCCGCCCGGGTGGAGCAGGTGCTGTCCATGGTGCAGGAGCCGACGTCGCTCGATCTCCCAATCGGCGAGGATGGCGATGCCACATTGGGCGACCTCGTCAAGGCGCCAGACGCGGTCGATCCGCACGCAGCTGCGGAGGCAAGCGCGCTTACAGGATTTGTCGCCGAGGCGCTCGCCGAATTGACGCCGCGCGAACAGCGCATTTTGTCGATGCGTTTTGGGCTCGGCGGTGCGGGCGAACACACTCTCGAAGAGGTTGGTAAGGTCTTCGGCGTGACCCGCGAACGCATCCGCCAGATCGAGGCGATGGCGCTCGCGAAGCTGCGCGATCCGACCCGGGCGCGCAAGCTGATCACATTTGCCGAGGTCTGACCCGGCCGGCGTGGCAAAGGCGACCAGCGCCATCGCCGGTTACTGCTTGCCTGGCGGCTGCTCTTCTTCCTCAACAGTGAGCATGTCGAAAATCTCGGCAACCACGCCGTCAAGCGGGCGATGTTTCTTGCCGAGCACGTCACCCGCTCCACTGAGCCAGACTCGCGCCTCTTCGAGCTGTGCGATGCTCGGATTAAGCGCCAAGATTGCGAGCGCGGTGCTATCATCCATGTCCCCGAGGATGTGGTGCAAATCCTCGCCGGTGGCTTTTTGGGTATGCGTGGATTGCCCAGAAGTCGGTTTCGGCATTTCGGAACTCCATTATTGTTGAATTTTCACGGCAATTAACTGCCGGTTGCTTTGATATTTCTCAATGCCTGTTTAGTCCTCGCTGCTGAGGTAAATTAAGGGCTGCTTTCAAGATATAGGCAAGTCTTGGCTGAACCAAGGGTGCCGAATGAATGATGCCGTGTCTCCGCTGCTCACCGATCTCTATCAGCTCAATATGATCCAGGCGTACCTGGATCATGGCGAGACGAAGACGGCAGTATTCGAATTCTTCGTCCGCAAGTTTCCGCCCCGTCGCGGGTTCTTGGTGGCGGCGGGGCTCGAACAGGCGCTCGAGTTCCTCGAAGGCCTGCGTTTCTCGGCGGAGCAGATCGACTGGCTCGCGCGCAGCGGCCGCTTCGGAAAGAAATTGCTCGAGCAGCTTGCCGAACTCCGCTTCACGGGCGACGTGCATGCGATGCCGGAAGGCACGGTGTTTTTCGCCGATGAACCCATCTTGCGTGTGACGGCGCCGCTGCCTGAGGCCCAGCTGGTCGAGACGCGGCTGATCAATATTTTGCACTTCCAATCGCTGATCGCATCCAAAGCCGCGCGCATGATGCTGGCCGCTCCCGGCAAGCTGCTGGTCGATTTCGGCCTGCGCCGCGCGCACGGCTCGGAGGCCGGGGTCATGGCGGCACGCGCGAGCTACATTGCAGGATTTGCCGGAACCGCCACCATGTTGGCCGAGAAATGGTTCGGCATACCCACTTTCGGCACCATGGCACACTCGTTCATCCAAGCTCACGATGACGAAACTGTCGCGTTCGAACATTTCGCACAATCGCGTCCGGAGAATCTGACGTTCCTCATCGATACCTACGACACCGAGGCGGCTGCCCGCAAGGTCGTCGCGCTGGCGCCGCGGCTCAAGGCGCGAGGGATCACGATCCGGAGCGTGCGTTTGGACAGCGGCGATCTCATCGCGCTGTCCAAGAGTGTCCGCCGCATCCTCGACGACGGTGGGCTGGATGAGGTGGGAATCTTTGCAAGCGGCGGGCTCGACGAAGACAGCATCGCTGACATGGTCCGCGCTGGCGCACCAATCGACGGCTTCGGCGTCGGCACCAGCTTGACCACGTCGGCCGACGTGCCAGCGCTCGACTGCGCCTACAAGCTTCAGGAGTACGCCGGGCTGCCACGGCGCAAGCGTTCCGCCGGCAAGGTGACGTGGCCGGGGCGCAAGCAGGTGTGGCGCCGGTATGGGCGGGATGGCCGGATGGCCGGCGATGTCCTCTCGATCGAGAGTGACGACCAAGCCGGCGAGCCGCTGCTTCAGTTGGTCATGCGGAACGGGCAACGGGTCGCGCGCTCGCCGACGCTGGCCGAAAGCCGGGCGCGCGCTGCGCGCGACCTGGAGCGGCTGCCGGAGCGCTTGCGCCGGCTGGAACTGGGCGCGCCGTATCCGGTCCAGGTGGCAGAAGCGCTGGTGCAGCTTGCGAACGAGGTCGACAGCCGCCTGGCGCCGCATGAAAAGGTACGGCCATGACGGGAAAACTCACGATCTGCGACCGAGACGTTCTTTTGGTTGTCGATATCCAGAACGACTTCTGTCCGGCGGGACGGCTCGCGGTTCCCCGCGGCGATGAGGTCGTGCCGCTCGTCAACCGGCTGGCCACGCGGTTCGAACATGTGGTGCTGACGCAGGATTGGCATCCGCCGGGCCACCTGTCGTTCGCCTCCACGCATCCGGGCCGCAAGCCATACGATACTATCGCGGTGTCCTACGGTCCGCAGATCCTCTGGCCGGATCATTGCGTGCAGGGAACGCCGGGGGCCGAGTTGCGCAAGGACCTGCATATCGCGCACGCCGAACTGGTCCTGCGCAAGGGTTATCACCGCGACATCGACTCCTATTCGACGTTCTATGAGAACGACCGCAAGACCCATACCGGACTGGCCGGTTATCTGCGCGAACGCGGCTTCACGCGCGTGTTTCTGGCGGGGCTCGCGTTCGACTTTTGCGTCCGCTATTCGTCCGAGGACGCCAAGCACGAAGGCTTCGAGGTCGTGGTGATCGAAGACGCCTGTCGCGGGATCGACGTCGATGGCTCGATGCGCGCGACCCGTCAGACCTTCGCGGCGCTCGGGATCCAATGCGTTTCTGCCGATGCCGTGGGCTGATGCGCAGCGGACGCGGAAGGGGTTGGCTTGCGCCGCTTGCCGATAACCGCTCCCAAGTGGGGATGCTCGCCGAGCCGTTCGGGCCGCAGTGAAAGGAGCTTCGAATGACAGCGGGAAGTCCTGTCGGGTCGCCATTGGATATTCCGTCGAGCGCGAAGCCTGGTAACCCCGCGCGGTTGTTTGCGCTGCAGGCAACCGCCGATCTCGGCAAGGCGGTCGCGCATGCGCTCGGCGGCAAGCTTGCGGCGCATGAAGAGCGCGCATTCGAAGACGGAGAGCACAAGGTGCGGCCGCTCGACGCGGTCGGCGGCGCTCATGTCTACGTCATTCAGAGCCTCCATAGCGGTCCGTCCGAGAGCGCAAACGACAAGCTCTGCCGGCTGTTGTTCTTCATCGGCGCGCTCAAGGACGCGGGCGCCGCCCACGTCACTGCCGTCGTGCCGTACCTGTGCTATGCTCGAAAAGATCGTCGCACCAAGCCGAACGATCCGGTCACCACCCGCTACATTGCCGGCATGTTCGAAGCGGTCGGGACCGACTGCATCGTCACGCTGGAGGTTCACAATCCGGTCGCGTTCGAGAACGCCTTCCGCTGCCGCACCGTCACTCTCACCGGAACGCCGCTGTTCGTCGATTACGTTCGCGCGCTGAAGGACGACAGGCTTGCCGTGGTGTCGCCCGATCCCGGCGGCGCCAAGCGAGCAGAGCTGTTCCGCGAGGCGCTGGAAGCAGCACTCGGCCGTCCGGTCGGCAAGGCGTTTGCCGACAAGCATCGCAGTGCCGGCGTCGTCTCCGGGGACCTCTTCATCGGCGATGTGGCGGGAGCGACGGCACTGGTTATCGACGACCTGATCAGCACCGGGGGCACGCTGCTTCGTGCCGCACGGGCGGCCCGCCAGGCCGGGGCACGCCGGGTGATTGCGCTCGTCACGCACGGCTTGTTCATGGCCGGGGCCGCCGAGGTTCTTGCCGATCCCGCCATCGAGCGGCTCGTCATTACCGATGCCGTGCCTGCTTTCCGGCTCGCGGCCGGGCCCGCGCGCGACAAGGTCGACATCCTGCCGGCTGCGCCGCTTCTCGCCGAAGCAGTCCGGCGGCTTCACGAGGGAGCGGCCGCTGAGCGACCTCCTCGTGTTTTGACGAAGCGCTCGATGCGAGCGGCATCCGCCGCCGCAATCCTCAGGTAATCGCGGGCAAGGCGCGGCCATTTTTCCGGCGTGCGCGGATTTGGCTCCATGAGATGCGCAATTGCCAAACGCGCGCGCAATGTCGCGCGGTGGCAGCGATAGAATAAAAATAATTCCTCGGACAGCCCGTCTCGCAAGCCGCGCATGACACGGCGCCTGACGTACTCACCGGCCCATGCGGCACCGAGCCGGTCGCATTCAAGACTCAAGAATGCGATCTCGTCGAATGGATCGACCGCTCGCAAGCGAGGATTGAATTCCAGGCAATCGATGATCCTGACCGGATCGCCGAGCCAGATGTGCTCGGGGCGCAGGTCACCGTGGCCGTCGACGATGCTGCGAGAACAGACGCGCCTGGCCAGCATCCTTGCCCGATAGGAAAGAAATCGGTGCTGGACACTGATGACGCGCCGGACAAGCCCCGAAGGTAGACCGAAGCGAGGGTCAAGCAGTACGCGCCGATTGTACGACAAGCTTTGCCGCCAGTCGCGCAGGTGGACCGCCGGTGTCACGAATACCCGTCCTGCTCGGCGATAAAATTGTACCAGCGTGGCAATGAGCCGGTCGAGCTGCCACGGTTCGAGGCGCTCCTCCAAGATGGCATGTTCCAGCGTCTGACCCTCGTCGAGCCGCCGCATGACGACGAGCCAGTCGACGATCGGCGCATTGCCACCGATCGAGAGCCCGCGTGGGGTCGCGGTAAGTGGCATCACGTCGAGATAGACATCCGACGCAAGCCGACGATTGAGGCTGAGTTCAGCCCGGCACGCGGCCTCGCGCCGTCCCAAGGTCGAGAAGTCGAGATACGGAAAGCGGACCGGCTTCTTGAGCTTGTAGACCCGATCGCCCGCAAGAAATACCCAGGACATATGGGTCTCGCGGCGCATCACGCCGGTCACCGGATGCGAATAGGCGCTCGACCGGCTAAGAAAGTCGACCTTCTGGTCAAGCGTCGGCTCATCGAAGCTGCTGATGCGGCGACGCACCGCAGGCTCTGCGCCGGTGTCAACGCAACCCACCGGCAGGGCTTGGCCCCCGTTGCGCGGCGGTCTCCTCTCGGGTTGGACTGTGCTCATCATGCTTTCGAGAGGCTGATGTCCGCGCCATACAATTCGTCAAGCAGCCGTTCGTCCAGCTCGTCGAAAAGCGCACCGATGCTGCTCGCTTTCGCCAGTCTCCGTTCCCGCAGTTCGGTCCACGCGTCGGCGCAGGCCTTGCCAAAGCTTTCGGCATCGGAAACGTCATAGATGCCCTCGTACAGGGCCTTCCCATCCTTGCGAATTCGCAACTTGACCTTCATGCAAGCCTCCGACTGCAGTGCATTCATGCGCCGGTTGGGGCACGCGGACTTTGATGCAGGTCAACGCATGTCGTCCGGCGCCAGCTATCAAAAGTGCGCGGGCATCGCGTCGGCGTCAATTGCGAATGCAAGAGCGTACGGGTACAGACTTGGCGACGTGTTGCTTCGCTGGGGATTAAATGGACTCGCCCCGCTCCCAACCTATCGTATCCGACGCGACTTCGCAGACGCGGGAGCAAGGCGGGTTTCGGCGCCGGCGCGTCGTCATCGTGGGAGCTGCCGGAAGGGATTTTCATAACTTCAATATGGTCTATCGCGACGACCCGACCACTGAAGTCATCGCCTTCACCGCGGCGCAGATCACCGGTATCGATGGTCGGCGCTATCCACCTTCGCTCGCGGGCCGGCTCTATCCTGAAGGCATTCCGATCGTCAATGAGGCCGAGCTCGAACGCCTGTGCCGCGCTCGTTCCGTCGATGAGGTGATCTTCGCCTATAGCGACGTACCCCACGAACACGTGATGCACGTGGCGTCGCGGGCGCTGGCCGCCGGAGCCGATTTCACATTGCTCGGCCCCAAACGCACCATGTTGCGTTCATCGCTGGCGGTGATCGCGGTCACCGCCGTGCGGACTGGTTGCGGCAAGTCGGCGATCGCCCGCTGGCTGTCGCATCGGCTACGGCAGCGCGGATTGCGCGTCGCGGTCCTGCGCCATCCGATGCCCTACGGGGATCTCGCGAAGGAACGTGCACAGCGGTTCGCGTCCATGGCCGATCTCGATGAAGCGCAGTGCACAGCGGAGGAGCGTGAGGAATACGAGCCGCACATCGCGGTCGGGAACCTGGTCTTTGCCGGGGTGGACTATGGCGAGGTCCTGCGGATGGCGGAGGCGGAAGCCGACATCATCGTGGAGAAAATTCTCCGCGGGGCGACCCAGCTCGCCGATGCGATCAGGGTCACGTTGGGCCCAAAATCAAAATCCGTCCTCATTCAGAGGAAATGGGGCGCTCCGATCGTATGCAACGACGGCGTGACCATCGCCAAAGAATTTGATCTGACCGATCCCGAAGAAAATCTGGGTGCCCAGGTGCTTCGTCAGGCTGCGGAAAAAACCGGCGAAATCGTCGGTGACGGCACCAGCACATCCACGCTGCTCGCGCATGCGATCTTCGCCGACGGAGTGCGCAACGTCGTCGCCGGCGCCAGTGCAATTGACCTCAAGCGCGGCTTGGACCGCGGGGTCAAAGCCGCGACCGATGCACTCAAGACCATGTCCCGTCCCGTCAAGACCCGCAAAGAGAAGGCGCAGGTCGGAACGATTTCAGCCCACAATGATGAAAGCGTCGGCGAACTTGTCGCGGACGCGATGGAAAAAGTAGGGGGTGACGGGGTCATAACGGTCGAGGAATCGAAGACCACCGAGACCACCCTCGACCTGGTCGAGGGGATGCAGTTCGACCGCGGGTTCCTTTCGCCATATTTCGTGACCGATGCCGAGCGGATGGAAGCCGTGCTGGAGGACGCCTACGTCCTGCTGTCCGACAAGAAGATCAGTGTCATGAGGGACATGCTTCCGCTGCTCGAGCAGGTGGCCAAATCGGGCCGTCCGCTGCTCGTGGTCGCGGAAGACGTGGAAGGTGAGGCCTTGGCGACATTGATCGTCAATCAGATCCGCGGCGTCTTGAAGGCATGTGCGGTCAAGGCGCCGGGATTTGGCGATCGCCGCAAGGCGACGCTGGAGGACATGGCGATTCTAACCGGCGGGCATGTCATCTCCGAAGAAGTGGGTCTGAAGCTCGAGACTGCCACGGTCGAGCAACTCGGGCGGGCCAAGCGTGTCGTTGTCGACAAGGATGACACGACCATCATCGGAGGAGCGGGGACTCGAGCGACTATCGAGGGCCGAATCCAGCAGATTCGGCACGAAATAGACAAGACCACGAGTGACTACGATCGCGAGAAGCTCGAGGAGCGGCTGGCCAAGCTCGCGGGAGGGGTGGCCGTTGTGCGGGTCGGGGCGCCGTCCGAGTCCGAGATGAAATCGAAGAAGGAAGCGCTGGACGACGCCATCAGCGCCACCAAGGCGGCCGTGGCCGAGGGGATCGTCCCCGGAGGCGGTCTTGCATTGCTTCGCTGCACCGAAGCCGTGGCCAGCGAGGAGGCCAAATGCGCCGGCGATGAAAGGACCGGGCTGCAGATACTCAGGCGCGCGCTCGAAGCGCCGGCGCGTCAGATCGCCGAGAATTCCTCCATCGATGGAGGCGTGGTGGTCGCCCGCATGCTGGAGGGCAAAGGCAATTACGGCTTCGACGCCGCCCGCAAGGAATATGTCGATCTCGTCGAGAGCGGCATTATCGATCCCGCCAAGGTCGTTCGCATTGCGCTCGAGAATGCCGTGTCAGTCGCAGGCGTTCTGCTGCTGACCGAAGCCACCATGACGGAGATTCCAGAAGAAAAAAAGGAATCCGCGCGGGAGTTGGAGTTGGCTATGTAGCGCATCACGGATTGATGCGTTCAATACGGCCGCACCGTGCCCTTGACCGTCGTGCGCAGCATCAGCCGGCGCTCGGTCGAGGGGAAATCGGTGCGCGCATGCGACGAGCAGCGATTGTCCCAGAGCAGGAGATCACCGACGCGCCATACGTGCTCGTAAACGAATTCCGGCTTCTCGGCGTGGTCGAACACGGCCTCGAGCAGCGGATCGCTCTCCGCCTGCGGCATGCCGACGATGCCGACGGTCATCAGCCGGTTGACGTAGACCGCCTTGCGGCCGGTGTCCTCGTGGGTGCGAAACACCGGATGCGTGCATTCGCCGAAGGCGACAGTGCCGCGCGTGTCACCTTTCTGCGTCGATCCGTAATTGTAGTGGTGGATCGCCTTGCGGCCTTCGAGCTTGCCGCGGATGGCAGGATCGAGAGTGTCATACGCGGCGTAGCCGCTCGCGAACAGCGTGTTGCCGCCGATGGACGGAATTTCGACCGAATACAGCAGCGTCGCCTTGCTCGGCACCTCGGCGTGGATCATGTCGTGATGAAACATCATCTCGCCGTCGGGCAACGCGCCGATCGGCTCGCCGTTCTCGCGAATGTTCGAGATCAGCATGATGCCGGGCAACAGGCTCGAATAGCCCTTGGGAAAATATTTCGCCGGCCGGCTCAACTCGCCGAGCTCGCCGAAATAACCGGTCACCCGGATCAAATCCTCCTGCGCCAGGTTCTGACCGGGAAAGACGATGACGAGATGATCGAGCCAAGCCCGGTAGATGGCGCGGATGGTGTCGTCGTCAGGCTTTTCACGCAGGTCGAGGCCGCGGATTTCGGCCCCGATGTGCGTTGTCATCGGAACGACCTCGA
The DNA here is from genome assembly GCA_963712565.1 of uncultured Alphaproteobacteria bacterium. Lineage (GTDB taxonomy): Bacteria > Pseudomonadota > Alphaproteobacteria > Rhizobiales > Xanthobacteraceae > VAZQ01. The sequence continues at coordinate 26,160 of CAVQIP010000036.1, forward strand.
ACCGCGTTCGCGTCAGCGTGCCCATAGTGTTTCCTCCGCGGCCCTAGGCTCTCTGCAATGCTGCCGAGCCGAGCCTTGCCGTTCTTACGGTGCTGTCGTGCCCATCCGTCCTGTTTCGCCTCATTCCGCCGCCGTGGCCGTGGCCGCATGGTGAACCGGCGTGCCGTGCGCTACTTCACCGCTGGACAAGGCCGCGAAGATTTTGTCGACCAGCTCGCGCGCGGACTGCGCGCTCAGTTCCACTGCGACGCGCTCGCGCCCGCCCTCGGCTTCGTTGATGAAGTCGATGCCGAGCGCGTGGTCGAGCGGCGCGTGGAAGGGATGGTCGTAATAGACATTGGCGGTGTCGATCCGCATCCAGCCGTTCGGTCCTTTGGCGCTGCCCAGAAGCTTGGCCTTCTCGACGATGTAAGAGCACATCTGATTGCCTCCAAATTGATCAGGCCGCGCGTGCCGCGGCCGACGTGGCGAGATGATGGTGGAAGAACGCAAATACCTTGTTCCAACCGTCGAGCGCCTGCTCCGGCCGATAGGCCGGGCGCGCGGCGTTGAAGAAGGCATGGCCGGCGCCGTCGTAGCGGTGGAACTCGTAGTTCTTGCCGAGTTTCTTGAGCACCGCCTCGGTCCGGTTGACCTGGTCGCGGTTGGGATTCTCGTCATCGTTGCCGAACAGGCCGAGCAGCGGACAGCGCATCTTGTCCGTGAGATCGATGGGCGCGACCGGCCGCTTGGCGTTGAGCTGCTTGGGATCGTCGACGATGACATTGCCGCCCCAGCAATCGACCGCCGCGTCGATCCGGGGAAGCGAGCAGGCGGCGAGATAAGTGTGCCGCCCGCCAGAGCAGAAGCCGATCACCCCGACCTTGCCGTTGGCATAGGGCTGGGCGCGCAGGAACTCCATGCTGCCGGCGACGTCGCCCAGCACCTGTTCGTCGGCGACGCCACCGGCCGCGCGCACGCGCGCGCCCACGTCGTCCGGGCTGCCGGGGCCTTCGCGGAAATAAAGGTGCGGCGCGATGGTCGCCAATCCGTGATGGGCGAGCTTGCGGGTCGTCTCTTTGATCCATTCGTCCCAACCCGGCATGTGATGGATCAGCACTACGCCGGGCCACGGCCCGCCGCCGAGCGGGCGGGCGTAATAGGCTTCGCCCACGTCGCCCTTATGACCGCGAAAGGCGATCGTCTCCGCGAGCATACTCTCATATGTCATGTTCTACTCCCCGGGCCCGATGGCCGTTGCCGCCGGCGGTTATTATACAGGTGGGGCAGCTAACTCGTCGCGCAAAAATAGCTCGGCAAGGCGTGGAACGTCGGGGAGCGACGGACGCCAGCCGCCCGCGCTCATTCGGGACATCGATAGAGCACGGCCTTGTAGGTCTGATCCTGATCGGAAAAGTCGACGGTCTTGTCGTCGCGCGGCGTGAAGTTGACGTCACCCAGCATCTGGCTCCCGCCCGGGCCCTTGCACTCGACATGCACGACAAAGGTGGCGCCCTCGCGCTTCTTGCTCAGAATGGTGCAGAGGCCGAACACCGAGTCGATGTCGCGGGGGGTGATCTTGACGCGCGCAACCCCGGCGTCCGCACCGTTTGCCTGACAGACCTGGTTTTCCGTGTAGGTGCCGACCAGCGGGAAATCGTCCTCGCCGAGCGCCGGCGTTTCGACCGCGGCAAGCGCGACAACGCTCAGCACCATGACCGCAACCTTGACCACTCTTGGCCCCTCAACGCGAAAGGATCACAGATGCCCGCTGCGGAGTGTAGAGAATGTCCGGCGAGCGGCCAATGATCAATTGAAAGGGCCGCGGCAGCCGGTCGCGGCCCAACCGATCACGCGGTTGCCGGCGCGAGGATGTGGCTGAAAGCGCGAAACTATCGTAAGCATTCGGCGCGATGAGCGCACCGATGCCGGTTTCCATCCCCGTCGTGGATGTCCGCGAAGGCGGTCCCGTCCGCCATGCGGTCGATCAGCGCGCGCGGGCGCGCGCGCTGCGGGATGCTTGCCTGACCTTCCTGCCGCGGCCTGCTCGAATGCTGCTTCCGGCCATGGATGCGCTCGCGCGCCGCTGGCTGCAACGCTCGCACTCGCCCTATGTCGGGGACGTGGAAACAATTGCCGCGGCGCTTGGCTTCCCCGGAGTCTGGTTTCTCAACGGCTCGTACCAATGGAGCTGTACCGCGACCGCTCGCGACGAGGATGGCGTGCCCTGGCTTGCGCGCACGCTCGATTGGCCATTTCCCGGCCTCGGCCGTCACCTCGAGATCGCCCGCATGCGCGGCGCCGCGGGTGAGTTCATCAACGTCACCTGGCCCGGCTATGCGGGGGTGCTCACCGCGTCGGCGCCCGGACGTTTCGCGGCCGCCATCAATCAGGCGCCGCTCCGGCGCCGCACCCGCCACCCGTGGCTGCGCCCCTATGACCTGGCGATGAACGCGCTGCAGACATGGCCCGTCCGCTTTTGCCCGCCCGACCATCTGCTGCGCGAGGTGTTCGAAACCTGCCGTCACTTCGGCGAAGCCAGGCACCGGCTCGAGACGGTGCCGATCGCGCGTCCGGTCATCTTCACGCTCATCGGCTGCGAGCGTGGCGAGCGCTGCGTGATCGAGCGAACCGAGGAAGCATCTGTCAGTCGCAGCGAAGATACCTCGACGGCCAACGATTGGCTGCGCGCGACCACGCCGTGGGAGGCGCGGGTTTGCGCCTCGCTGTTGCTCAAGAGTTCATCGGCGGAGGCCGCCGAGCACAGTCGCGCGCGGCGCGAGGCGCTCGCGTGCTGGCCGCGACCGTTCGGCGGCGCCGATTTCGCCTGGGTGACGCCTCCGGTGCTCAATCCCTTCACCCGCCTCGCCGTGGAAATGTGCCCGGCCAACGGCACGTTGCGGGCGGTCGGCTACGAGTTGGAGGAGGGCGCCGCGCTGCCGCAGCCGGTGACCCAGATCCGCGAACTGGCCGGACCCGCCGCGAGCGTGCCCGCGTGAGCGGCGACGCGGGCGACGAGGTCAGCCGTTCTTGCCCGGCGCGCTGCTGTCATCGTCGGCTGCACGCCGCTCTTCGCCGGTGAAGAGAGCTGCTGGAAATTGCGCTGCATAACGACGTCTCGTCGCCGCCGGACGTGCATATTGCAGGCGAGATTTCAAGTCCGGCTCCACGACCTTGCGATAGAGGTGCCAGGTCGAATGTCCCAGCACCGGCACGACGACGGCCAGGCCGAAAAACAGCGGCAAGGCGCCCACCACCAGCAGCGCGGCCACGATCAGTCCCCACACCGCCATGATCATCGGGTTGGCGGCGACCACGCGCACCGAGGTCAACACCGCTTCCACCGCGCCGACGTCGCGGTCGAGCAGCAGCGGAAACGAGACCACGCTGATGGTCAACACCAGCACGGCGAACAGGAACCCCACCAGATTGCCGACGATGATGAGCATCCAGCCGGCGGGCGTGGTGAAGACTTGGGTGGCGAAATGCGGAATCGAGGCGGCCGGCGCGTAACCGAAATACGCGATATAGATCGCCTGCGCGACGGCAATCCAGATCGCGAAGATCACCAGCAGCAGAAGTGCCAGCGCGGCAATCGCGTCGCGTGACGGCGAATGCAGGACATCGAAGGCGTCTTGCCACGACACGGGCAGACCCTGCTCGCGGCGCCGGCTCAGTTCGTAAAACCCGAGCGCCGCAAAAGGGCCGACCAGCGCAAAGCCGGCGGCGAGCGGAAACAACAGCGGCAAGAGGTCGTAGCCCAGGGTCAGCCGAGCCAGGATCACGCCGACGATGGGATAGATCAAGCACAGGAACACGGCGTGGGTCGGCATCGCCAGGAAATCGGCGATGCCCCGTTTGAGCGCGTCCCTGAGGTCGGCCAGACCGATCTTGCGGACTGCCGGCCGGGTGCGGATCGTTTCCGCGCCCATCAAGACATGTAGGTGCGCCATGGTCGTACCTCCTGAGCCGTCAGGGGTCGCGACGCGAGGTGCCGCTCCAGCCATGGGTCACGCTGGGCCGCGACCTTCGACCATGTTAGCGCGAAAATTGGTTCGGCGCCACGTTGCCGGCGCGGCGGTCATCGCCTTGCGTGCGAGCGACGCATTGACGGCACGCTCGAGCTGACATGGTCGCTTGCTGCGGCGGCTCGTTGGTTCGAGCTCGAAATGGGGGGTGAACTGCTGCGATGGACAAACCCCACCGCATAACGGCGTAATGCCGCGGGCATGAGTTGACGGAGGTCGCCGATGCCGCGTGAAGTTGTTCGCCGAGCCGAAGCTGTTTCCGCCACCAGCATGATAGCGCTCGCGGTGGGCGCCGCCGCGTTCGGCGCGGTTGCCGTCGGCGTGCTGGCGATCGGCCGGCTCGCCGTCGGCCGCGTCGTGATCCGAAAAGCGCGCCTGCAAAAGCTCGAGGTCGACGAGCTGACGGTGCGAAGACTGCGCGTGCTCGAATACGACGGCCCGCCGCCGACAAGCTGAACTGCACGTCGATTCCGGGTGCGGGAAGCGCCTCAGGGAGCTGCGAGTTCGAGCAGAATCGCGCGGCCGGGCTCGTTGGGATATTGGTTGCCCCGGTTGCCGAGGATGACGATGCCGAGCTTGCGGCTTGGCATCATGCCGATATAGGCCGATGCATTGTCGAGCCCGCCGTACTTTTCGACGATGGTCGGCTCGCCGCCGACGATGATTTCCCAAGCCAGCGCCTGCTGGTTGCGCCGATCGATGGTGAAGACGCTCTGGTGCGCGAGCTTGATCGCCTCCCGCAGCGATCGATCGATCGGCAGCTCGCCGAGATTGGCGGCGAGAAAGACCGCCAGGTCGCGCGCCGAGGAGTACATCTGGCTTGTCCCCGGCCAATGATAGTAGCCCTGCTGATCTCCGGGCTCGCCGATCGGCGCGCCGTCGTCCCCGTAGCCTTGCACCGCGCGCATTCGGTGCTCGGGGGACAGGCGTCCGCGCGGACCGTCATCGCGCCGCGGCAGCGTCGTCGACGGCATGCCCAACGGTCGCAGCAGACGCTGCTCGATCAGCTCGTCGATCGGCAGGCCCAATCGACGCTCGAGCGCGAGCTGCAGTAGAATATAGCCGGCGTGCGTATAAAGGTGTTGCCGACCAGGTTCCTTCTCCGCCTTCCAGGCATTGAGGGTGCGGATGAACTCCGGCAGCGTGTAGCCCCAATCCGGCCAGGGCGGGTGATCCTGCGGCAGCAGCAGCCCCGACGTGTGGGTCGCCAGCTGAGCGAGGGTGACGCGGCGGATGTCGCCGCCTGGCTGCAGCTCGACGACGTATTTGGCGGCGGGGTCGTCGAGCCTTAGCTCGCCTTTGCGCACCGCCTGTGCCAGCAGCGTCGCCTCGAACACCTTGCGCAACGACGCAAGATTGAACAGCGTGTCGGGCGTGATCGGCCGGTGGCTCGCGCGGTCGGCCCAGCCGAAATTGAAGAACAGGGTGCGGTGCGCGACGCGCAGTGCCACGGCGACGCCGCCGGCACCGTCCCCCGGAACGATCGATTGAACGTGGCGGGTGACGGTCCGTTCGACCCGGTTGTCGGCCCTGGCCGCCGGCGCGGCGACGACCGCCACGGTCAAGACAACCGTCACGCATCGCATGATAGGCCGGCAAGCCCCGAAGTCGCGAAGAGCAAGACCGTGCGCGCCGCACGGGTGAATCGCCATCGGGTTGCATCCTCGCGGTTGCTTCGGTTGCCTTGGGCCGCCTCGTTCACGGGGCAAGCGCCTCGGATGCTTGCGGCGCGGCGAACATCTTCTTCGCGTTGTGGCCGACCCCGGGCAGTTCGAGCAGTCGCCAGTTGAAGGTCCAGCCGTGGGCTTGCGCCAGCTTTTTTGCCGCGTTGAAGGTGTTCAACCCGCGTTGGTGGCGGGACGCGCCCTGGGCCAGCGCTGCCGGATCGGTGTCGCGGTCGTCCGCGCGGGTGTCGCTTTCTCCGAGATA
>CAVQIP010000037.1:0-350996 GCA_963712565.1 uncultured Alphaproteobacteria bacterium
TAGCTGCAATATGAAATTCAAGAACCGCGGACAGCGGCGTTCACCCCGAGGAGGGAGTTCAGCACCCATGAGGTCACGAGGTCATTGATGTAAGCGCGACACCGAGAGGAGGGGAACGTGGCTATTCCGCTTCGCGAGCGGTTGCTCGGACGTTTCGCCAAACTGACCAGTCGGTTCAGAGTCTGGTATCGGCTTCCCTTCCTGCTCGCGCTGCCGACGATGCTCGGTCTTCGCGTCAACATGCGCGAGCATAACCTCTCGGATACCGAACGCGATCCCTCGCTGCTCAAACCGCAAGGCGGCCTCAATCCCCGCGACCAGCGCGAGGCCGACGGCAGCCACAATGATCTCGGTTGCCCCTGGATGGGCATGGCCGGCGCGCGCTTCGGCCGCAACGTACCGATTAGCGATACCTTCGGCGAGCAGCCGCCCGATATCTACGAGCCCAATCCGCGCCAGGTGAGCCGCGACCTGCTCGCGCGCCGCAGCTTCGTGCCGGTGCCGCGTCTCAACGTCCTTATCCCGGCGTGGCTGCAATTCATGGTGCATGACTGGCTGAGCCACGGCGGCGGCGACACCACGACGCCGCCGCATCGCCTGCCGCTGCCGCCGGGCGATGACTGGCCTCCTCCCGACATGACGATCTTGCACACGCTGCCGGACGATCGGCGCGGCCCCGCCGACCAGGGCCAGCCCGCGACCTTCCGCAACACCGAGACGCATTGGTGGGACGGCTCGCAGATCTACGGCTCCTCGCTCGCGGCCCAGCGCGCCGTGCGCACAGATCAGGCCACCGGCCAGCTGCACGCCGACGGCAAGATTCATCTCGACGCGCGCGGCCATCTTCCGCTCGATCCGAACGGAGATGTGCCCAACCTCGAGCTTGCGGGAGTGAACGGCAATTGGTGGATCGGCCTCTCGGTCCTGCACACCCTGTTCGCGCGCGAGCACAATGCGATCGTCGACCGGCTGCGCATCGACTACCCCGCGGCCGACGGCGAATGGCTGTTCCAGAAAGCGCGGCTCGTCAACACCGCGCTCATCGTCAAGATCCACACGGTCGAATGGACGCCGGCAATGCTGAATTCGCCGGAAGGGCGCTTCGCCATGCGCGGCAACTTCTGGGGACTGCTCGGCGAGCAATACGCCCGCGCCTATGGCCGCCTTGGCACCGGTGAAATCCTGTCCGGCATCCCCGGCTCGCCCACCGATCACCATACCGCGCCGTATGCAATGACGGAGGAATTCACCGCGGTCTACCGTATGCATTCGCTGTTGCCCGACGAGTTCTCGTTCCGCCGCCACCGGGACGCCGGAGAGATTCTCGCCTGCGATTTCATGACGGTCACCGGCGCGGGAGTCCGCGAGCTCTACGCCAAGGTGCCCTACGACGACGTCCTTTATTCGCTCGCCACCAGCCATCCCGGCGCGCTGGTGTTGCACAACTACCCCAGCGGGCTGCGCAGGCTGCACAAGAAGGACGCGATCTTCCTCGACGTCGCCTCGATCGATGTCCTGCGCGATCGCGAGCGTGGCGTGCCGCGCTACTGCGCGTTCCGCCGCCATCTCGGCATGAGCGTGCCCAAGACTTTCGCGGAGCTCACGTCCAATCCCGATTGGCAGCGGGAGCTTGCCGCCGTCTACAAGTCGGTCGATCAGGTCGACCTCCTGGTCGGCATGCATTCCGAGGCGCCGCCGCCCGAGTTCGGCTTTTCCGACACCGCCTTCCGAATCTTCATCTTGATGGCTTCGCGGCGCATCAAGAGCGACCGCTTCTACACCACCGATTTCACGCCGGAGGTCTATACGCCGGCCGGCTTTGCCTGGGTGCAGGACAACAGTCTGCGCACGGTGCTCGAACGGCACGTGCCGCAGATACGGCCGCATTTTGCCAACGTCCGCAACGTGTTCTTCCCGTGGGACAAGTGAGGAGGCGGGAAATGGGCCGATCGCTGCGCATCCCGGGCTTGCTCGATCTGCTGCGGGTCGATGCGAGATCGGACATCCGCGGCCTTGCCGAAGACGGCCGGCTCGACCGCCGCTTCGAGTCGCGCGGCCCGCTGATCAATCGCCTCCTCGTGCGGCGCGTCCGCAGCGTGTTGCGCATCGACGGCGCGCCGTTGCCCTCGGTCGCGCCGCGCCAGGATGCGCAGCGTGCGCGCGCTCAGGAGGTTCTGCGGCGCCGGCTCGATCCCGCCGGCGGACCGCTGTGGGACGAGGAAACCATCGCCGGTCTGGCCGGCGCGGTGCGCGGCAACCCCGGGGCTCCCGCGCTCGGGCCGGCGGCGCAACAGGCGGTCGGGCGGTTGTTCGCGGCCGACTACAAGGGCAGCCCGGAGAGCTGGGCTGCCGCCGGCGTGCTCGACGCCGCCGTGCATACCCGCAACCCGCTGCGCGCGATGTTCCTCCAGCTCAGCGGGCGCCTGCAGCGGTCGCGCCGCCTGCTCGCCGATCTCGTGCACGGCGATCTCGCCGGGGTTCATGCCACCGGCATCGCCGTGCACAATCTCGTGCGCGGCTTCGAACGCATGCGCGAGTTGTGGGGCGAGCCGCGCTGGCGTTCCCCATCCTCGATCGATGCCGTCGTCGAGCAGTGCCTGTTCGCTCCGCCGAGCGTGCTGCGCCAGGCGACCGGCCCGGGCGCCACCGTCTCCGGCGCGGTGCGCGCGGGCACGCTCGTGGTCCTCGAGCTGGAAGCTGCGCGCCAGCGCACGCCCGGCCGGGACATGGAGTTCATGGTGGGAAACTGGGCGCAGTGTCCGGCCGCCGCTTTCGTCCCCGCCTTGTTGCGCGTGGTGTGGGAACGGGCGGTTGCCGCGCAGGGGAGCGAGGTCGTGTCATGAGCGAAGACGTCATCTTCACCCCGCTCAAATTCCGCAACTTGACGGTCAAGAACCGCATCTTCCGGTCGAACATCTCGGGCCGGTTCGACAACGAGGACGGTTCGCTCACGCAGACCCGCATCAACTGGGAATGCAAATTTGCCGCTGGCGGCGTCGGCGCGATCATTTCATCCTACGTGCCGGTGCTGATGGAGGGACGCATCATCGCCGACTACGCCACGGTTCACCGCGACGATTTCATCCCGTTGTGGGAACGGCTGGGCGTGGCCGTACATCGGTTCGACTGCAAGTTCATCATGCAGCTCAGCCATTCCGGCCGGCAGATGGACTTTCCGGGCGTGCACAATTCGCACCGTCCGGCATTGAGCTCCACCAGCCGCAAGGAATCGCTGCACGGCTTTCTCTGCCGCGCCGCCAGCAAGGCCGAGATCGATCATCTCGTGGCCGCATTCGCCGCCGGCGCTTGGCGCGCACGCGAGGCCGGCCTGGACGGCGTCGAGCTGCACGCCGCCAACGGCTACCTGTTCACGCAATTTCTCTCATCCGGGATCAACGATCGCACCGACGAATACGGCGGGCCGCTGCAGAATCGCGCGCGCTTCCTGCTCGAGGTAATCCGCGCCATCCGCGCCCGAGTCGGGCGCGATTTCCATCTGCAGGTCAAGCTCAGCGCCGTCGACCGCAACAATGTCATTCCGTGGGAGAAGAAGGGCAATGTGCTGGCCGACACCATCGAGGTCGCAAAATGGTGCGAAAGCGAAGGCGCCGACGCCATCCATGTCTCGACCGGCTCGCTGTTTCCCCACCCGCTCAACCCGCCCGGCGATTTCTCGTTCGAAACCATCGCCACCACCTACGACGCGATGATCTCCTCGGGCGTGGACACGTTCCGCAATTTTCTGCTGTTCCGCTATCGGGCGTTGCGGCCGATCTTCCGCTGGATCTGGTTTCGCATGAAGAAGGGACTGCCGATCGAAGGTGTCAGCCTGGAAGAGTCGCGCGCGATCAAGGCCAACGTGTCGGTACCGGTGCTCAATACCGGCGGCTACCAGACCGCTTCCGTCATCCGCGCCGGCATCACGTCGGGGGCGTTCGACGGGGTCGCCATCGCGCGCTCGCTCGTCGCCAACAATGATCTCGTGAAGCAATGGGCGATGGGCCGCGATGTCCCCGAACGTCCCTGCACCTATTGCAATAAATGCCTGCTCAACGCGCCGAAGAATCCAATGGGTTGTTACGAGCTCGCCCGCTTCCCGAGCCGCGAAGCCATGATCGACGACCTGATGACGATCTACGCCACGCGGCCGACGCTCAACCTGCCGCCGGTCGCTCCGGCGCAGGCTGCCTAGGGAGGTCAACGGCCGTGGCTGACGAAGCGCCAGTGACGTATGTCGAGACGGAATCGCGCCGCCGGCGACGCCTGCTGCTCCCCGTGGCGATCGTGCTCGTGCTGTTGGCCCTGATCGGCCTCGTCGCCATCGTGCTGGGCATCGTTGCGGCAATGCGCTTCGCGGTCAACCGCACGGAGGTCTTTCCCAATATCGTCGAGCATTTCGAGCACGGCTCGATCGGCGCCGATGAGGGCAGCGGCATGCCGTTCTGGGTCTGGAAAGCGCTGCCGCGATTGTTTCCCGCCGAGTTCGACGGCCGCCTCGACTATCGCGCCTTTGGTTTTCTCTACAACACGGACGCGCACGGCCGCCAGGAGGACCTGCCCATCGGCATTTCGAAGCGCGACTTCCGCGGAGTTGATCTCGTCTGGTTCAACTGCGCCGTCTGCCATACCGGGACCTACCGCACCTCCGAAGGCGCCGCGCGCGTCATGGTCCCGGGCATGCCGTCGAACAACCTCAACCTTTACGGATTCATCCGGTTCATTCTCGATGCCGGCGTCGACGAGCGCTTAAAGCCGGATCGGCTGATCCCGGCGATGCAGGCGGCGGGCGCGAATCTCAATCTCATCGAGCGGAAGGTCTGGAGATTCGTCGTCATTCCCCGGATGCGCGAAGGATTCATCGAGCGGCGATCGCGCCTTCAGCCGTTCCTCGCAGAACAGCAGCCGTGGGGGCCGGGGCGGGTCGACACCTTCAATCCCTACAAGCTCGTGCAGATGGACATGTTGCTCGGCGCCATCGCGCCCGACGAGCGCCACGGTGCGAGCGACTTTCCCTCCATCTTCAATCAGAAGCCGCGCGAGGGCATGCAGCTGCACTGGGACGGCAACAATCCCTCGTTGAGGGAACGAAATCTCTCCGCCGCGCTCGGCGCCGGGGTAACGGCGGAGACCGTCGACCATGCCGCCATCGAACGGGTCGCGGCGTGGCTCGGCGATCTGCATCCCCCGCGCAGCCCGCACCAGGTCGACCCCGCCGTGGTCGAGCGCGGACGGGCGCTCTACATGACCGGCTGCGCCTCGTGTCACGGTTATCAGGCTCCCGATCGCTACGTGTTCGAGGGCGCCAACCTCGGCAAGGTCGAGCCCAACAGCAAGCTCGGCACCGATCCCGGGCGGCTCGATTCCTATACCGAGGCGTTTCGCCAGCGTCAGCTCGCCGAGCTGTTCGCGGGCACGCCCCACCAGTTCAAGCACTTCGTCAAGACCAACGGTTACGCCAACATGCCGCTCGACGGGCTTTGGCTGCGCGGTCCCTATCTGCACAACGGTTCGGTGCCGACGCTGCGCGACTTGCTCACGCCGCCGGCGCAGCGGCCGGTCGCGTTCGTGCGGGGCATCGACGTGATCGACGGCAAGAACGGCGGCTTCGTTTCTCCGCCCTGCGAGCCGGGGCGGCGACTGCCACAGGGCTTCTGTTACGACACCCGGCTGCCGGGCAATGGCAACGGTGGCCACACCTTCGGCACCACGCTGCCGGCAGCGCAGAAAGAGGATCTCATCACCTATCTGCTGACCTTCTAGGAGAGTCCGATGTCGACAGCGCAAACGACGACATACGCGGCCGAGGATCCGGCGCTCCGATGGTTCCGGCGGTTGGTCTGGGCCGGCATCGTCGCCAACGTCATCGTCGGCGTCGTCTCCATCGCCTATACCCCGCAGGTGCTCGAGCTCGCCAAGGTCGATCCGGCGACGCCGTTGGTCTGGCCGCGTCTTTCCGCGATGCTGATCATGCTTCTCGCCGGGTTCTATATTCCCGCCGCGATCGATCCCTGCGCCCATCGTTTCGCCGCGGTCTTCGCGGTGGTTTGCCGGTTCGCGGGCACCATCTTCATGGCCGTGGTCGGCGGACACTACATCATTTTCGGGCTCTTCGATTTCATCTTCGGTGCGCCACAGGCGATCCTTCTTTATCTCGCCTGGCGGCGGATGAACGCGGCGCCCGATGGGCGCGCCTCGGGTGCGAGGATCGTCGCGCTGCTCGCGGGCCTCGTCGCGCTCGGCGCCTTCGCCTGGGGCGCCTTCCAGTGGGCGATGACGCCGATCGTCCCGGCGTTTGCCTCCGACGAGGAGTTTTTCAAGTACGGTTCGATCGGCAACGATGGCGAGCAGGGCGTTCCTTATCCGATCTGGGTCGCGTTGCCGGACGTCTGCGCCCACCACCTGCCGCGCCCGCAAGGCTACGCCGCGTTCGGCCTGCTGTACGAACGCGGGCGCAATCCGGCTGTCGACCCGCCGGTGGGCTTCTCGCGGGCGAAGGTCGGGGTCGAGCGCATGGCGATCAACTGCGCGGTCTGCCATACCGTGCGCGCGCGAACGGCGGCGGATGCCGAGCCGCAACTCTATTTCGGGGGCGCGGCGAATACCGTCGACATCCAGGGCTATCAGCGCTTCCTATCGCGCTGCGCGGCCGATGATCGCTTCACCGCCGATAACCTGCTCCCGGCCATGGCGGCCAAGGTCAAGCTATCCTGGCTCGACCGCATGACGTATCGCTTCCTGCTCATCCCGATCACGCGCAAGCGCCTGCTGGAGCAGCGCGACACCTTCGCCTGGGCGGGTCGCCGCCCGACCTGGGGGCCGGGCCGCATCGATCCGTTCAATCCGGTCAAATTCGACATGCTGGGCCTGAAAGACGACGAGACCATCGGCAACAGCGACATGCAGGCGGTGTGGAATCTGAACGCGCGCGAGCGGATTCGCCCGTCCGCGCCGCTGCACTGGGATGGCTTGAACAATTCTGTGCGCGAGGTCACGATCAGTTCGGCGCTTGGCGACGGCGCGGTGGCGAAGGAGTTCAGCTTCCCCGCCATGGACCGCATCGAGCGCTATCTGCGTGCCTTGCCGCCGCCGCCTTCGCCGCACCGGCCCGACGCGGCGGCGGTGGAGCGCGGCAAGGGCGTGTTCGCAACTACCTGCGCCGGATGTCACGCGCCCGACGGCGCGCGCACCCTCACCGTGATTTCCGTGGCCGAGGTCGGCACCGACATCAACCGGTCGCATATGTGGACCGAGGCCGCGCGCGACGCCTACAACAACTTCCGCAAGGGCCGCGATTGGGGTTTCAAATCCTTCCGCAAGATTCCGGGTTATGTCGCGGAGCCGCTCGGCGGGCTGTGGCTCAACGGACCGTATCTCCATAACGGCTCGGTTCCGACCTTGCGCGACCTCCTGGAGCCGCCGGCGCAACGGCCGCTGGCCTTCGTGCGCGGCCTCGACGTGGTCGACGGACGCAACGGCGGCTTCGTCGCTCCGCCCTGCGATCCGCGCCAGCCGCCGGCGGAAGGCTTCTGTTTCGATACCCGGCTCGTGGGCAACGGCAACGGCGGCCACGTCTACGGCACGGGGTTGCCGACCGCCGAGAAGAACGACCTCTTGGCCTATCTCCTGACGTTCTGACGCGATGGAGAATCTCATGACGGATGCATTATCGATAGGCTGGACGCGGGCGCAGGCGGCAACGCGCCGCACCGTCTACCGCCGTCTGCTCGGCCTCAATCTGATCTTGCAGACCGCGCTCGGCCTCATCGCCGTCGCCGCACCGGTCTGGCTGGCGCAGAAAGCGAATCTGCCGGATTTGCCGTCGCCCGGCTGGGTGCGGCTGTGGGGAGCCATGTTGCTGATCATGGCGGTGCTGTATCTGCCGGGTTGGATCGAGCCGATCCACGCGCGTTGGCCGAACCTAGTGGGCATCGTCGCACGTCTCGTGCTGGCGGCTGCCTATTTCAATCTCGGCCACGGATTCCGATGGTTCTCGCTCTATGAATTGGCGTTCGCGATCGTGCTGGCAATGAGCTATGGCCGATTGCTGCGCGCCGAACTGATGTCGCGGCCGTAACGGAGCCCGGCCGCCAGCGAAAGCAATGGTCATCGCGAGGCAATCATGTTCGCTTATTCCGACCCGACCGGTACTGGCCTTCTGCAGCAGGTCGGCGCGCTCCAGGTCTATCGCGAGGCGGTCGACCGCCTGCACCAGGCCTTTCATGCCCAGCGCGATTCCGCTTTCACGCTGCGCGAAGCGTTCGACGAACTCTCGCCGGGAACCCAGGCCGAAACCGGCACCGTCGAGTGGAAGGCGTTCCCGGTCACGGCCGGAGAACCGCCGGCAAGCATCGACGGTGACCGTTTTCGCCTCCAGGATGAATATGTCGAGTGGCGCTCCGAGAAAAATGCGGACGGTTCGCTGGCGACCGTGACATTCATCACGGAGCTTACCGAATACTATCAGGCGCTCGCGCAGGCAGGCGCCGCGGCGCTCAAGGAAGAGATCAAGCGGCTCAATCCAGGAGCAAATCCGACCAACCGGGAGCTGTTCGGAGACAACTTCAACCCCGACGCCGCAAGCCCGCGCGCGCGGGCGGACCGCTTCGTGCGCCACTTGCGGCTTAATCCCTGGAATAACGGCGAACGCGGGATTCTGTGCCTGACACATCAATCGAACACGATGGGGGCATTGTTCGGTCTGCTTGGCGCGTGCGGTGTTCCCAAGAATGTCGATCCGACCGCCATGTGCGGCAGTGTGGGCGATGCCTGCGTACCGGGCCGCAACTCGGATCCCGCCGTCTGCAGCACCGCGCAAAGATTGGCGCGCGGTAATCGTTCCTTCGCGCCGCAGGATCCGTGCGGCATCCGCATCCTGGGCCTCGATCGTGCCGGCCTATGGACGGTCGATGGCCAGCGCGTGGACATCAACGATCCCGCCGGCAATCGAGGCCTTTGGACGATCACCCGCAATGGACGCCGCGCGGTGTTCAAGTTTCAAGGCGACGTGCGTCTCGATGGGGCGAGGATCCAAACGGGCGCGCAACTCGCCACCCAGCTGATCGCCGGCGCCACGGTCGTGCACGCACCGAACGCGGCGCTTCCGGACTGGGCGCGCCCCGGCAACGAGCCGGTGCGGGCCCCTGACGCATAGCGGGGCATTCCAGGGAGGACGACGTGGATACGCAAAGAACCGGCATCGCCGTTGCCCTTTTCGTCGCTCTCGCCGGTCCCGGCTGGGCGCAGACGACGCAGATTTTTTCGTCACGGGTCGTAAATGGACAAGTCGTTACCACGCCGATGTCGGCGCAGGAGAAGGAGCGCTTGCAGGATCCGCTTTTCCGGCTGGTTCTGGCGCAGCGGCCCGACGAGATCCGGCTGGCCAAAATCGAGGAGATGATCCAGCCCGACCGCGCCAAGCGCCGGATCTTCGTCGTCGACGAAGAAATCAAGAATCCGCGCGCACCGCAGTCCCGCCGCGCCGTCATCGATTTTCTCGGCGAAAACCAGGGCGTCCAACTCGACCGGAACGTCATGCTGTCGATCAGCTTCACGTCCGATCGCGTGCCTGACATCACCGACGTCGAGGCCTGGGGTTGGGACGACGCCAGGGGCGTCTACAACTATTACAAACTCGACCGTGCGGGCACGCCGACGCGGAGCTGGAAGCTGCGCGCCACATCCGAAAACGCCGATATCCGAACCGCTCAGGAGCGAGAAGGAACATGCCTCGCGTGCCACGTGAGCGGCGCGCCGATCATGAAGGAGCTGCTGTTCCCGTGGAACAACTGGCACTCCAACCGATCGCAGGCCGATTACCTGCTTGCGGACACTCCGCCCGACAGGCGCTGGCGGGTTGCCACCGATCCGGGACTTTCCGGTCTCGCCGAGGCCCAGACCCTCGAAGGCGTCATCATGGGATCGATCAAGGGCTTCAACAACCGCAGGTTCGAGCAGCTCGTTCGTCGCGCCGATCCCGACACATTGCTCGTGCAGGACGCCAAGCGCGTCTTGCGCCCCCTGTTCGAGACGACCGAGATCAACTTCATCAGCAACAGCCAGCCCAGCGGCCTCCACCCGCTGGTGGAAACGCCGCCGACGGGACCCGTCCAGCCGATTGCCATTCCCAACAGCTTCTTCCTGGCCTCGGCGCTTTTCGGCGGCGGACCGGACCTCGCCGGCTCGGGCGGTCTCGGCATCGCGGAAGCGACGCAATTCCGCGCCGTGGCCGTCATCCAGCCCGCGGAGTACAAGGCGCTGATCGAAAACGCCGGCGTCAAGCTCAAGACCAGCGAAAACCGGACCCTGCGCGGGGACACGCATTTTGCCTGGTTCACGCCCGAGATCGCCTTCGTTTCCAATCATTGGGTCGACACCTTGCTGCGCGAGAGGCTGGTGACGCCCGCGTTCGTGGCGGCGGTGCTGGCCGCGGACCTGGAGACGCCGATTTTTTCCACCGCGCGCGCGCGGCTGCTCGCCTTCGTGCCGGACAGCTTCACCGCCACCGCGGGCGAGGCGCATCCCGACCGCCTTGCGCGCGACGTCATTGCAAGGCTGGAGGCCGCCAATCCGGCGGCGGGCTCGGTGGAAGCGGAGTTTCTGGCGACGTTGAAGTCGCCGAATCCGCTCGATGTGGTGAAGGCGAAGATCGTCGCCTACAAGGACCGGATCTCGCAGCGGCTGAGCAACCCAAGCACGCGCCAGGACGAGCTCCAGCGCTTGTTTGGGGTGTTGATCGCACGGCGGCAAGCGGTGCAGGCCCACCCCGTGATTGGAAATCTGATCGAATCCGAAGCGCTGCTGCCGCTTCCGTAGGCGGGGCCGCGCGGGCTGCTCGCCGCTGGAGGCGCCATCCGTCATGGCCGGGCGTGTCCGGGCCCTCCACGTCTTGAATGCGTCGCCGGCCCTCAAGACGTGGATGCCGCGACAAGCGCGGGCATGACGGCGGAGAAAACGAAACGTGCTCAAAATGCCGAGGCGCAGGCCCCGCGGTCAATCCACGTGCTTGGACCCGGAATTCGGCCTCCCCGCTGATGCTTGGCTAACCCCCCAGGCCCGGGGCAGGGACAAAATCGTTTCGTTAACCAATTAACCTTAACATCGCGGGCGGTCGGTCCTTTGATGGGATGCCGCCATGCACAAGCTCGCGGTCGCTTTCTTCTATACCTGCGCTGTCCTCTCGATCACCTTCACCGCGCTGGTCTTCATCGGCAAGGCGTCGGCGCAGGAGCACGGAGTCGCATACCCGAGCGCGATCCGCGCGTCGCTCTGATGCTCGGCCGGCCCGGGGGTCGCGCTGAGCAAAGCGTGCTGATTTGACGGCGGCGACGTCCGGCGCTGCCATGCCGGGATGACGTCGGCCGGCGTCAATGCTCCAGCAGCAGCGAGCCGAAGCCCTCGATCTTGTCGTCGATGCCGTTCTGGCGGAGCGACCACCAATAGATGCAGGTGTTGATCGCCAGCACCGGCTTGTCGAGCCAGAATTCCGCCACCCCGGCGAGCCGCGCCATCGCCAGATTGGTGCCGACCTGGATGACGGCGTCGACGTCGGGTCCGTTCACCTCGATGATGGCGTCGCGCAGCTCGCGCTCCGACACGTGCGCGATCAGCACCGGGCTCTCGCATTTGAGCCCCTTCAGCCGTACCACCTCGAAGCCGCAATCGGTGAAGAAGCGGCGCACCTGCTCGTCGCCGACCGGCATATAGGGCGTGATCACGCCGAGACGTCTGGCCCCGTAGCGCTGCAGCGCCGCCCGCGAGGCGTCCGAGCCCATGGAGACCTTGACGCCCGCCCGCGCCTCGACCCGCTGGTGCAGCTTTTTGCTGCCCTCGAGCCCGTCCCAGAACGTCTCCGAGGACATGCCCATGATCAGATAGTCGGGCTCGCACGTCATCACGTCGTCGACCGCCTGCAGCATCGCCTTGCGGATGTTGTCCATGAGCTGGTTGAACTCGTCGTCGTTGCGGATCGGATCGTTGGGGATGTAGATGCGGCCGAAATGATTGGTGACGCCGCGCGGGCGCATGGCGTCGAACTCCGGTTGCACGGAGGTGTTGGTCGAAGGCGCGATGACGCCGAATTTCTTGCGAAAGCCGAGCGCGTCCATGGCCAAGAGCTTGCCGCAGGTCGCATGCGAAAGACAATGGTGTGTAGTGCCATCACGATGACCGCGAAATCAGGGCGTTCGTCCAAATCGCGCAACTGCCGAGAACCCGGCGCGTTCCACCTCCGGGAGTTGGGGCGAGAGGGCTGGCGGCCGACTGGGAGCCCCCTGAGAAAGGGGGACTCACCGAACTCGCTGTGCGAGCAGCGGATGCAACCGGGAGCGGCGGACGCGCGCTGTTTCTGCGCTGCGCAGACGTGATAGAGTTCCGACGCCACTTGGGAAACGGCGATGCTGCGAACCGGCAAGGAGCATCTGGAGTCGCTGCGCGACGGCCGCGTCGTCTATATCGGCAGCGAACGGGTCGACGACGTCACCCGCCATCCCGCCTTCCGCAACGCCGCCGCGACCGTTGCCGCCATCTACGACATGAAGGCGGACCCGGCCAACCGCGAGATCCTGACCTACGACGAGGACGGCGCCCGCCACTCCATCTATTTCCTGCGCCCGCGCACGCGCGCGGACCTCGAGCGGCGGATGGTGGGGCATCGTCGCATCGCCGATGCCACGTTCGGAATGTTCGGCCGCTCGCCCGATCACGTGGCCTCGTTCGTCACCGGCATGGCGATGAAGCCCGACGCCCTGCCGGCGCCGTGCGCGCATGCCGACAACCTCGTTCGCTACTACCGCCATATCCGCGACCACGACCTCTACGTCGTCTATGCCGTGGTGCCGCCGCAGGCGGCGCGCAATCCGGAATTCTATCACAAGCAGAACATCCCGGTGCCGACCCTGCGGGTGGTGCGGGAGGAGGATGACGGCGTCGTCATCTCCGGCATGAAGATGCTGGCGACCGGCGCGCTCTATGCCAACGACATCTGGATCGGCAACGTGATCCCGCTCGCGCCCGACCAGAAGAAGGAGGCGATCACCTGCGCGGTGCCCTGCAACGCCCCCGGTCTCACCCTGTGGTCGCGCCGGCCGGCCGTGCTCGGCGCCACCTCGGAATTCGATTCTCCGCTCGCCTGGCGCTACGACGAGAGCGACAGCATGGTGCTGTGCGAGGACGTCAAGGTGCCGTGGGAGAAGGTGTTCGTGCACGACGATGCCCTGCTCTCGCGCGACATCTACATCAAGACGCCGAGCCACTGCTTCGGCAACCACCAGTCCAACGTGCGCTATTGGTCGAAGATGCGCCTGCTGCTCGGGCTGTGCAGCAAGATCACGCAGGCGACCGGCGCCGACCAGGTGCCGGCGGTGCGCGAGACGCTCGGCAAGATGGCGGCGGTCGAGAGCACCATCGGCGGGCTGGTGCACGGCCAGATCAACGCCTGCGAGCACTGGCCGGAGGGTTACGTCTGCTTCAATCGCCGCTTCATGTATGCCGGCCTCGACTGGTGCACGCAGAACTACAGCAAATTCGTCGACGAGCTGCGCGAGCTGTGCGGCGGCGGCGTGTTCCAGATGCCGGCCGACATCTCGGTCATGGACGACCCCGAGCTCGCCAAGCAGTTCGCGACCTTCTGGCAGACGCCGCAGGCCGACGCCGTCACCCGCATGAAGCTGTTCAAGCTCGCCTGGGACATGGTCGGATCGGAGTTCGCGGGCCGGCACCTGCAATACGAGAAGTTCTACGCCGGCGCCTCGTTCATCATCCGCAATCATTCCTACCGCGAAACCGACTGGGCCGAGTTCAACAAGCTGGTCGAGGATCTGATGGCGAGCTACGATTATCGGACCGGGCAGCAGACCGACGCGAAGGGCGCCCGATTGTCCGCGGTCTGATCCGAGGCACCGGAGCGCAGCGCCGTTCAGCCGCCGCCGTTGAGGGTGTAGCGGCCGTCTTTGAGCCGCGTGAGCCGGCCCGCCGCATAGAGCTTGTCGAAGTCCCGCAAAATCTCGCGGCCGTCGCGGGTGCCGAGCGCGGCCATCAGCTCGAGATAGGTTGCGGGGCCCGTGGCCAGCGCCGCTTCGATCGTTTGCCGTGGGCGCTGCGGCAGTTGCGGCGGATGCGGCACCGTGAATTCGACGCTGTCGCCCTTGCCGAACGGCTTGGTGCAGTCGAAACCGGCCTTGGCGCCCGTGCGGCTGCCTTGCAGCGACGGATCGAGCGGGACGCAGCGGAAGCCGGACGCCACCACGAAGTCGCGATCGGCCTGAAAGCGCGTGGCCAGCGCCCAGTCGATCTGCTCGTCGGAGAACACGTCGATGTCGTCGTCGACCACGAACACGTGCTTGACGTCGCCGCTGGAGCAGAACACCGCCGCGATCGCGTTGCGCGCCTCGCCGGGATTGCGCTGGCGCAGCGAGACGCGCACGTTGTACATGCCGCCGGACGAGGCGGTGCAGCAGACCGCGACCGGCTCGCGCACGGCCTGTTGCAGCACGCTCCAGATCGCGGCCTCGGTCTTGGCGGCGCCGAGTTGCGCGGTGTCGGTAAAGCCGAGCCGCGCGCCGCCGATGCTCACGGTCTGGAACAGCGCGTCGCGCCGCTTGGTGATGGCGGTGAGGTGGAACACCGGATTGCTTTTGAGCAGCCCGTAGTAGCCGATATATTCGCCGTAGGGGCCTTCGGGCTCGACCAGCCCGCGTTCGTCGATATAGCCCTCGAGCACCAGTTCGGCGTCGGCCGGAACCCTGACGTCGACGGTGACGCATTTCACCACCGGCAGCGGCGCGCCGCGCACCGCGCCGACCACTTCGAGCTCGTCCATCGGCGGGGTCGCGGCGACGGCGGCGAGAAAATCGGCGGGATGGCTGCCGACCGCAAAGGCGACCGGCATGCGCTCGCCCCTGGCGACCGCCGCCTGATAGAGCGCGCGCAGGTCGCTCGGGGCGTTGAGGTCGATGCCGGCCGAGCGCGGGCCGCGCAGCATCAGGCGGCGGCAGCCGATATTGGTGACGCTCGAGTTCGGATCGCGCGCGTAGTCGATGCTGGCGGAGATATAAGGCGCGCCGTCGAGCCCGTGCTGCAGGTGCACCGGCAGCGTGGTCAGGTCGGCATCGTCTCCGGTCAGCACGACCTCGTGCACCGGAGCCTGCGCGGACGGCACCTCGATCGGCGCGAGCGGGTGCCGCAGGCGCTCGCGCAAGACCGCCGGAAAGCCGCTCTCGTCGGTATCGAGGGCGGCGGCGAGGCGGCGTCGCGTGCCCATGACGTTGCCGACGAGCTCGGTCTTTTCCGGCCCCACCGCCCGGAACCAGACCGCGTTGGGATTGCCATCGAGCACCGCCGCCACGTCGATGAGATCGATCGGATCGTCGTGGACGACGCATTCGCCCTCCTGCACCAGCTTCTCGACGAAATGGCGCAGGCGAAATTTTTCGGTGTCGGGGGGAGTCATGTCAGGGTCTTCCAGTCGCGCCGGGCGTCGTGACGCTGGTCGCGCCGCCGGGGCCGCGCGTCCACGGCCGACGCGGTCGAACGCGCTATTTTGGCCTGCTCCGGCGCCGCGCACAATCATGTCACGCCCGGCACAGGGCAGGGCCAAGTCCTTCCACTTCCCCTCGTGGCTTTGCCGAGCTCGATGCCGGCGATGACGCGAGGAACGTTCAGCCGGCGACGCCGGTCGGGTGACGATCCGGGCACGCCGCCCCGGCACAGGGTGCCGGCACGCCACCGGTGCCTGCGGCGATCGGCCATTGGGCACTGTCCCAACGCGACGTTGCACCCGCGGACGCCAACTTTTGCCAACGGCGGGATCAGCGTAAAGTCTGCACCCATGCGCGCGGCAACGCGCTGCCGGCCAGTGGAGGAAACCGTATGTTGCGGGTGAAAAGCCCCCAGGATTTCGGGGCCGGCGTGGTGTTCGCGCTGATTGGTCTCGCCGGATTATACTTCGGCAGCGACCTTGCCTTCGGTACCGCCTCGCGCATGGGTCCCGGTTACTTCCCGGTCCTGCTCAGCGTC
The DNA here is from genome assembly GCA_963712565.1 of uncultured Alphaproteobacteria bacterium. GTDB lineage: Bacteria > Pseudomonadota > Alphaproteobacteria > Rhizobiales > Xanthobacteraceae > VAZQ01. The sequence goes on from CAVQIP010000037.1 coordinate 16,012, forward strand.
CTGATCATCGCCATCGGGCTCGTGGTCGGCGCTCGCGGGCTGACGGTCGCGGGACCGCCGATCGAGCCGTTTCAACTGCGCCCCATCCTTTTCATCATCGCCGCCATCCTGATCTTCGGATTCTCTGATCGAGTCGATCGGCCTCGCGCTCACCGCCGTCGTGCTGACGGTGTTGGCCGCTTATGCCCGGCCCGACGTCAACCTGCGCGAAGCGATCCTGCTCGGGATCGGCTTGGCGATCTTCACCGTGGTGGTGTTCGTCACGTGCTGGGACAGCCGTTGCCCGCGTGGTGGGGCCGCTAGGATGCAATTCGATGTGTTCCACAATCTGGCGACCGGCTTCGGGGCGGCGGTATCGCTCCCCAATCTCGGCTTTGCCCTGCTCGGTTGTCTGCTGGGCACGCTGATCGGCGTGCTGCCCGGCATCGGGCCGATCCCCACCATCGCGATGCTGTTGCCGATCACCTTCGGTCTCGAGCCGCTGTCCTCGCTCATCATGCTGGCCGGCATCTACTACGGCGCGCAGTACGGCGGCTCGACCACCTCGATCCTGGTGAACATCCCGGGCGAGGCGGCTTCGATCGTCACCTGCCTCGACGGCCACGAGATGGCCAAGCAAGGACGCGCCGGCGCGGCCCTCGGCGGTGGCGGCGTTGGGTTCGTTCTTCGCCGGCTGCGTCGGCACGGTCTTCATCGCGGCGTTCGGCCCGCCGCTTGCGGCCATCGCCCAGGAATTCAACTCGCCCGACTACTTTTCGCTGATGGTGCTCGGCCTCGTCACCGCGGTGATTCTGGCGCACGGTTCGGTGATCAAGGCACTCGGAATGGTGCTCGTCGGCCTGCTGTTCGGTCTCGTCGGCACCGACGTCAACAGCGGTCTCACCCGCTATACGTTCGGCATTTCCGAGCTGTGGGACGGGATCGACTTCCTGCCGCTGGTCATCGGGCTGTTCGGCATCGTCGAGATCATCCGCAATCTGGAGCAGCCGACGCTGCCGCGCCCGCAATTCAGCGCCAAGATGAGAAGCCTGTGGCCGAGCATGAAGGACTTCCACGAATCCTGGCGGCCGGTGCTGCGCGGCACCGGCCTGGGTTCGCTCCTGGGCATCCTGCCCGGCGGCGGTGCCGTGCTCGCCTCGTTCGCGAGCTATACGCTCGAAAAGAAGGTTGCCAAGGATCCGAGCCGGTTCGGCAAGGGCGCCATCGAAGGGCGTGGCGGGGCCGGAATCCGCCAACAACGCGGCCGCGCAAACCTCCTTCATTCCGCTGCTGACGCTGGGCCTGCCGTCCAACGCCATCATGGCGCTGATGATGGGAGCCATGATCATCCAGGGCATTCAGCCCGGCTCGGCGGTCATGACCAAGCGTCCCGACCTGTTCTGGGGAATGGTCGCCAGCATGTGGATCGGCAATCTGATGTTGCTGGTGATCAATCTGCCGCTCATCGGCATATGGGTGCGCCTGCTATCGGTCCCTTACCGTCTCCTCTATCCGGCAATTCTGCTATTCTGCGTCATCGGCATTTACAGCACGAACACCAACATCGCCCAGTTGGTGCTGTGCGCGCTGTTCGCCGTGTTCGGCTACATCCTGCTGCGATTCGGATGCGAGCCGGCGCCGCTGGTTCTGGGTTTCATTCTCGGGCCGCTGATGGAAGAAAATCTGCGGCGATCTCTGGTCATCTCGCGCGGCGATCCGATGGTGTTCCTGGAGCGGCCGATCTCGGCGGTCCTGCTCGCCGCCACCGTGGCCATCGTCGCCCTGATCGTGCTGCCGCAGTTTCGGCGGACCCGCGAGGAAGCATTCCAGGAATGAAACGCGCCGAGAGCAATCGCTTTCAACGGAGGAAACCAATGAAGCCCACGACGACATGGTGGTCGCGTTGCGCTGGCCTTGCGGCGGCGGCCGTGATGGTGATCGCAGTGCCGACCGGCGCCCGCGCGCAAGCCTATCCCAGCCAGGACATCCGTCTCATCTGCGCCTTTCCGCCCGGCAGCGGCGCCGACGTGCTGGTCCGGTATTTCGCGGAAAAGCTGCGGCCGATCGCGAACCGCACCGTGATCGTGGAGAACAAGTCCGGCGCCGGCGGCAACATCGCCATGGAATATGTCGCAAGGGCGAAACCCGACGGCTACACCATCTTCGTCCATGCCGCGACCGCGGTCGCGGCCAACCAGCATCTGTTCAAGAAGCCGCCCATCGATGCGGCCAAGGCGATTCAAATCGCCGCATCGATCAACCGGCAACCCTTCATGCTGGTCGTCGACGCCAAGAGCCCCTACAAGACCGTCGCCGATCTCACCGAGGCGATGCGCAAGAAAGGAGACAAGGCGACCTACGCGACCGCGGCACCCACCGGCACCATCATGGGCGAGATCTACAAGGACGTCACCAAGATCACGGCGGTCGAGGTGAACTACAAGACCGCGCCCGATTCGCTCAACGAAATGCTCAGCGGCAAGATCGACTTCGGCATGCACGATCCGGTGTTCTCGCTCGCCCAGCAGCGCGAGGGGAGGCTGCGAATTCTCGCCGTCAGCACCGCGACGCGGCTGCAGGCGAATCCGGACATGCCGACGATGACCGAGTCGGGCGTGCCCATGGATCTGACCGGCTGGTGGGCGGCCATGCTGCCGGCCGGCGCGCCGAAGCCGGTCGTCGACAAGGTGCACGAGTGGTTCACGGACATCGTCAAGACGGAGGAGACGAAGAAATTTCTCAACAGTTTCGGCGGCGATCCCTTCATCAACACGCCCGAAGCCGCCCAGGCGCTGTTTCTGAAATCGATCAAGGACTGGGGCGACTACGTGCGCATCGCGAAAATCGTGCCGCAATGATGATGAGTTGACGGGCGCGATGACGCAGGCGTCGCGCCCAATCGAGCGTCGAAATGCGCAGCCGCCCGCTCTAGGATGAGCCGGTCCCGGCTGGCGGCGCAGATATCGTTTGCCGCTCGGGCCACGCCGACCGCAGGCCTTTCCAGGGAGGAAGCCCATGCAGGTGGATTCTAATCGGCCGATGCGATCCGTTCGGCTGGCCGTCGTGCTGGCCGCCGTATTGGGCGCGATGCCGGGCCCTGTCCGGGCCCAGGACTATCCGAGCCAGGATATCCGCCTGATTTGCGGATTTCCCCCCGGCAGCGGCGCCGACGTTTTCGTGCGTTATTTCGCCGAGAAGCTGCGGCCGATCGCCGGCCGCACCGTGGTGGTCGAGAACAAGGTCGGGGCGGCCAGCAATATTGCGACCGAATACGTCGCCCGCTCGAAGCCGGACGGTCACACGCTGTATCCGTTTGCGGGCACCACGGTGGCGGCGAGCATGCATCTGTTCAAGCATCCGCCCGTGGATGTCGGCAAGGCGATCCGGGTGGCGGCCACCACCAGCAATCTCGCATTCATGCTTGCTGTCGACGCGAAGTCGCCCCACAAGAGCGTGGCCGAGTTGACGGCGGCCGTGAAGCAGAAGGGCAGCCGGGCGAGCTATGCCGTTGCGGCCAATCCCGGCCGCATCATGGGCGCGATCTACAAGAACACCGCCGGTCTCGATGCGCTCGAGGTGCAATACCGAACCGCCGCCGATTCCCTGAACGAGATGCAGAGCGGCAAGCTCGACTACGGCCTGCATGACCCGATCTTCGCGCTCGCGCAGCAGCGCGAGGGGCGGCTGCGCGTGCTTGCGATCAGCGCCAGCAAGCGGCTGCAGTCGCAGCCGGAGCTGCCGACCATGACCGAGTCGGGAATTCCCATGGACCTCGATCTCTGGTGGGGTGTGATGGTTCCGACCGGCACCCCCAAGCCGATCATCGACCGGATCAATGGCTGGTTCGCGCAGATCGTGCGCACCGAGGAAACCAAGAAGTTCCTCAACGCCTACGGAGCCGACCCCTTGATCAATACCCCGGAACGAAGCCAGGAGATGTTCGAGAAGGCGATCAAGGAATGGGGCGAATACGTCCGGATGGCCAAGATCGAGCCGCAATGATGATTGCCTGCGGCAGGCGCGCCCGCCGCAACATCGTGCTGGAGGAAACATGATGATCCACGTTCTCGAACGCGCCCTGCGCAATGTGACGCGCGCGGCCGCTTTGGCCGCGGCGCTTGCAGCTGGGCCGGTCGGCGCCCAGGCGCAGGACTATCCCAGCCAGGACATTCGCTTCATCTGCGGCTTTCCCGCCGGCAGCGGCGCCGATGTGCTGGTGCGCTATTTCGGCGAGAAGATGCGCGCGATCGCCAATCGGACGATCATCGTCGAGAACAAGGTGGGTGCCGCGGGCAACATCGCGGCGGTCTACACCGCGCGCTCGAAGCCGGATGGCTATACCGTCTACGTCCATGCCGCCAGCGCCATCGCCGCCAACATGCATCTGTTCAAGGCGCCGCCGATCGACGCCGCGAAGGACTTGCAGATCGTGGCCGGCGTCAACAAGCAGCCGTTCATGGTGATGGTCCCCGCCAGCAGCCCGTACCAGAGCCTGGCCGAACTGACGGCGGCCATGAAGACGAAGGGTGAGAAGGCGAGCTATGCCCAGTCCAACACCAGCGGCAAGGTGATGGGCGAGCTCTACAAGCGGGCGACCGGCGTGCAAGCCGTCGAGGTGCCGTACCGGACCGCCAACGACAGCTTGAACGACTTCGCCAGCGGCCGTCTCGATTACGGGATGATGGATCCGGTGTTCGCGCTGAGCCAGGCGCGGGCCGGGCGGTTGCGGATGCTCGCGGTCAGCACGGCGCAGCGCATGCAGGCAGTGCCGGAGCTGCCGACCATGACGGAAGCGGGCGTTCCCGGCGTGGAGCTGCTGACCTGGTTCGCCGCCATGGTGCCGTCGGCGACGCCGCGGCCGATCGTCGACAAGCTCAACAGCTGGTTCAACGCGGTTCTCGCCACCGAGGAGACGAAGAAATTCCTCAACAGTTTCGGCGGCGATCCCTTCATCACCACGCCCGACGAAGCGCCAGGCCTTGTTCCGGCAAGGCGTCAAGGACTGGGAAGGATACGTCAAGGCGGCCAAGATCGAGCCGCAGTGACCGCGCCGGCGCCGGCCCGCAGCCGCGCGCCGAGGCGGCCTGACAGCGGTCTCACGGCGTCCGGTTTGCTCCTGCCGTTCGGCTTTCCGGCTGTCCGTAGAGATTGTCGATGCGCTCCCAGCGGTCGTAGTGGACGAGCGTCTTGAATTCCTCGAACCCCATGCCCTTGTCGCGCAGCGCGAAAGTGCCGGCGCGCATGTCCGCGAGCACGGTCTGCATCGCCTTGGCCGCGTGCATGATGGTTTCCAGCCCGAAGCAGATCGCATTGAACCCGAGCTGCTCGAATTCCTTGGGCGAGAGGATCGGGGTGCGGCCGCCGACCAGCGGGTTGGCGAATTGCGGCACATCGAAGCTGCGTGCCAGGCGCTCGAGCTCGGCGATGCTCTCCGGCGCTTCGACGAAGATCGCCTCTGCGCCGGCCCCGACGTAGCGTTCCGCACGCCGCAGCGCTTCGTCGAAGCCGAGCACGGAGCGCGCGTCGGTGCGCACGCAGATGAGGGTCTCGGCATGCAGACGCTCCGCCATGGTGGCCTTGATCTTGGCTTCCATCATGTCCGCCGGCACCACCCGCTTGCCGGCCATGTGACCGCAACGCTTGGGCCAGGCCTGGTCTTCGAGAAAGACCGCGCTCGCACCCATGCGCTCATAGGTTTGAACGGTGTGCACCGCATTCTTGACGTCGCCATAGCCGTCGTCGATGTCGACCAGGACCGGAACATCGCAGGCTGCGATGATGTCGCGCACCGCGGCCGCGATATCGGAAAAACCCTTGAGGCCGATGTCGGGGACGCCGTAACGCGCACCGGCGACCGGGAAGCCGCCGATGAACATCGTGTCGAATCCGGCGCGCTCGATCAGCAGCGCGCTCAGCGCGTCATAGGCGCCAGGAATGACGAGCAATCGCCGCTCCGCGACCGCCTTGTTGAGCGCTTGGCGAAAGCTGCGTGAACCTGTCATGAAGTTCTCCCGAACACGTTCGGAACGTCCGCTGCAGCGGCGTTGCGCCGCTGCCCGGTCATCGCGCGCCGCACTGGCGCCGTCCGCGCCGGGATCGTACTCTCCGCCTCAAACATAGACAAAAGCGTGAGCGGGAGGATGACATGAAGCTTGGCCTCGTACGGCTCCTCGTCTTTCTGGCGGCGGCCGCCTGCGCCGCGGGCGCTTCGGCGGCGGACAGCGTGCGGGTGGGCAAGGCGGTTCCGTTCGCCTGGACGTTCACGCCCATCGACATCGGCATCGAGACCGGCATCTTCGCCAGGCACGGGCTCGAGCTCAAGGTGACGGGGTTTGCGGGCGATGCCAGGCTGCAGCAGGGGCTGGTGTCCGACAGCATCGATTTCGGGCTCGGCAGCGGGCCGGGGATGGGGTTCTTGGCCAAGGGCGTCCCCGCCAAGGCGGTCGCCGCCATGGCCGGCGCGCCCATGAACATGAGCATGGTCGTGCCCTACAATTCCCCGATCAAGACGCTCGACGACATCAAGGGCAAGAAGGTCGGCATCACCACGGTCGGCTCGCTCACCGACTGGCTGCTCAAGCGGGTGGCGTCGGAGAAGAAATGGGCGCCGAGCGACGTCACCGCCGTGACGGTTGGCGGCATGGATTCCACCAAGGCCGCGCTCAAGACCGGCCAGATCGACGCGGTCGTGATCGCGCTCGAACTGGGCTATGCGCTCGAGGCGGCGAAGGAATGGCGCGTGGTGTCGTTGCTCGCGCCGTTTGCGCCGGATTTCCACACCCATGTGATCTTTGCGCGCGACGAGCTCATCGCCAACAAGCCGGAGCTGGTGGAACGCTTCCTGCGCGCCTGGTTCGAGACCATCGCTTTCATGCGGGCCAACAAGCAGCGCACCGTCGAGATCAGCGCCAAGGTTCTCAACCTCGACCCGGCGGTGATCGGTCGCGTCTACGACGAGCAGATCAAGATCTTCACCTCCGACGGCCGGTTCGATCCCAAGGCGCTGGTCGTGATCCGGCAGTCGCTGGTGGAGATGGGCATCCTGCAACAGGTGCCCGACGATCGCGTCATGTTCACCACGCGGTTCCTGCCGGTGAAATATTGACCGCCGCAATTGACGCGGTTGCGTCGGTTGCCCTGCGGTGTGACCGCAGCTGGAACGATCGCCGTGCCGGCGGCGTTGAATGGCGTTGTCCGGACCTGCAGAAACATCACGGCGGCCGTCAGGGTGCTTCCCAATCATGAAGCTTTTTGAGTGCCAGAACTGCGGACAGCCGCTCTATTTCGAGAACACCAGTTGCGAGAGCTGCGGCCTGCGGCTGGGCTATTTGCCGGAACAGGAAACCATCACCGCGTTGCAGGAAGCCGATGGCGCCTGGCGCGCGCTCGCCGTGCCGGCGGGCCGCTATCGGTTTTGCGCCAATGCGCAGCACAATGTCTGCAATTGGCTGGTGAACTCCGATTCGGCCGAGGCGTTTTGCGCTGCCTGCCGCCATAACCGCACCATTCCCGATCTCGCCAGTCCCGAGAACCTCCAGCATTGGCGCAAGATCGAATTCGCCAAGCACCGGCTGTTCTACACGCTGCTGCGGCTGCGCCTGCCGCTGTCGACCAGGACCGAGGATCCCAACGGTCTGGCATTCGATTTCCTGTCGAATCCGACCGACGGGTCGGTCGGACATTCGCCGGTCCTGACCGGGCACGCCGGTGGTCTCATCACCCTCAATCTGGCGGAGGCCGACGATCCCGAACGCGAGCGCCAGCGCAAGACCATGGGCGAACCCTATCGCACGCTGCTCGGGCATTGCCGGCACGAGATTGCGCATTACTGCTGGGACCGCCTGGTAGCGGATTCGCCCGCGATCGAGGAATTTCGCCGGTTGTTCGGCGACGAGCGCGAGGACTACGCGGCGGCGCTGCAACGCTATTACACCAACGGCCCGCCGCCCGATTGGCCGGACCGCTTCGTCACCGCCTATGCCAGCGCGCATCCGTGGGAGGATTTCGCCGAAACCTGGGCGCACTATTTTCATATGGTCGATACGCTCGAAACCGCCTTCGCGTTCGGTCTGCGCCTGCGGCCGAAGGTGGCCAAAGGCGCCGACTTGGCGGCGGCGATCGACTTCGACCCCTATCTCGCCGAGATGGACCGGATCATCGATGCCTGGCTGCCGCTGACCTTCGCGGTCAATTCCATCAACCGCAGCATGGGACAGCCGGACCTCTATCCGTTCGTGCTGGCGCCGCCGGCGATCTGGAAGCTGACCTTCATCCACGAGCAGATTCACGCCAGGAGCTCGCCCCGGCCGCGCGATTCCGGCAACAACGCGTTGCGCGCCGTGGTCGCCGGCCTCAAGCGACCGGTGGGGTCGCCGCAATCGACGAGTTGAACGAGCGGTCGAGGTCTCGATCGGCTTCGCCCTCCTCTTCCTCTTCCCAACGGGAGCGGGTGCGCAACCCGTTGGCGGAGACGAGGGGGTCCGCTCGGCCCGCAAATTGCATCAGAAATTAGCGTAATATGGGATGGTCCTGCCGCGCCAGAGCACGCATGTCGATCCTCGTCGGTCTCCACCACGTCACCCGCTACAGCTACGATCGACCGGTCACGCTGGGGCCGCAGGTCGTCAGGCTGCGGCCGGCTCCGCACTGCCGCACGCGCATCGCCAGCTACTCGCTCGCCGTAACCCCGTCGCAGCATTTCGTGAATTGGCAGCAGGATCCCAGCGGCAATTGGCTCGCGCGCTTTGTCTTTCCGGAGAAGACCCGCGAATTCACCCTTACCGTCGATCTCGTCGCCGATCTGGCGGTGATCAATCCGTTCGACTTCTTCGTCGAGCCGTTCGCGGAGACGTTCCCGTTCGCCTACCCCGCCGAGTTCGCTGAGGAGCTCGCACCTTACCTCGATGCGGAGCCGGCCGGCCCCCGGCTGTCGGCGTTGCTCGCCTCGATCCCGCGCGTGCGAAAGGACACCGTCGATGTCCTGGTCGAGCTCAACCAACGCCTGCAGCGGGAAATCCGCTATTTGACCCGCATGGAGACCGGCGTGCAGACGCCGGAGCAGACACTCGCGGCGAATGCGGGCTCGTGTCGCGACAGCGCATGGCTGCTCGTGCAGATCCTGCGACAGCTGGGCCTCGCCGCCCGCTTCGTGTCGGGCTATCTCGTGCAGTTGCGGCCCGACCTGCAGGTGCTCGATGGGCCGGCGGGCGCGTCGCAGGACTTCAGCGACCTGCACGCATGGGCCGAGGTCTACGTGCCGGGGGCCGGCTGGATCGGGCTCGACGCCACCTCTGGCTTGTTGTGCGGAGAGGGTCATCTTCCGCTCGCGGCCGCGCCGCATTTCCGCGCCGCGGCCCCGATCAGCGGCGGCGTGGAACCTGCGGACGTGCGCTTCTCGTTCGACATGGCCGTGACGCGCATCACCGAGACGCCGCGCGTGACCTTTCCGTTTTCCGACCAGGCCTGGGCCGCGCTCGACGCGCTGGGTGAAGAGGTCGATCGCGACCTCGTGCAGAACGACGTCCGCCTCACCATGGGCGGCGAGCCGACCTTCGTTTCCATCGACGATTACCAGTCGGCGGAATGGAACACCGCGGCGTTCGGACCGACCAAGCGCAGCCATGCCGACGCTCTGATCCGCCGGTTGCGCGCGCGCTTTGCGCCCGGGGGGCTGCTGCATTACGGACAGGGCAAGTGGTATCCGGGCGAGCCACTGCCGCGCTGGGCGTTCGCGCTCTTTTGGCGGCGAGACGGCGAGCCGATGTGGCGCAACGCCGCGCTCATCGCGACCGAGACCGGCGCCCATCGGCCGCTCGCGCAAGACGCGCAACGCTTCGCGCAGTGCGTCGCCGCCCGCCTCGGGCTCGGCGCCGACTACGTGCAGCCGGCGTTCGAGGATCCGGCGGAACGGATGCTCAGGGAAGGCGAGCTGGCGCAAAACATCGATCCCGGCAACCCCAAGATCGACGATCCCAACGAGCGCGCGCGCATCATGCGTGCGTTCGAACGCCCCGTGAGCCAGCCCGCCGGCTATGTGCTGCCGGTGCAGCGCGCTCCGGCGCCGGCGGCATCCGGCTGGATCAGCGAGCTATGGCGGCTGCGCCGCGGTCGCCTGTTCCTGCTGCCGGGCGATTCCCCGATCGGCTTGCGGCTGCCGCTCAAATCGCTGCCCTATTTCGATCCGGCTGATTATCCCCACCTGGTGCCGGCGGATCCGTTCGTCGAGCGTGATGCGTTGCCGGAAGCGGCGGCGCTTGCGTCTGCCCGGCGGGATCCGGCGTCCTCGGTCTGCGGGGGAGCGGCGCGCGTGGTTCCGGTGCGGACCGCGTTGGCGGTCGAGCCGCGCGATGGTCGGCTTTGCGTGTTCATGCCGCCAGTCGAACGGCTGGAGGACTATCTCGAGCTGCTCGTCGTCGTCGAAGCGGCCGCCGCCGAGCTCGACATGCCGGTTCATGTGGAGGGCTACGAGCCGCCGGCCGACCCGCGCTTGAACGTCATCAAGGTGACGCCCGATCCGGGCGTGATCGAGGTCAATGTTCATCCCGCCGCGAGCTGGCACGAGGCGGTCGAGGTGACGCACGCGCTCTACGACGAGACCCGCCTGTGTCGGCTCGGCACCGACAAGTTCATGCTCGATGGTCGCCACACCGGCACCGGCGGCGGCAATCACGTCGTGCTCGGCGGAGCGACCGCGGCGGATAGTCCGTTCCTGCGCCGGCCCGATCTGCTCAAGAGTCTGATCCTGTATTGGCAGCGGCATCCCTCGCTGTCGTACCTGTTTTCCGGCCTGTTCATCGGCCCGACCAGCCAGGCCCCGCGCGTCGACGAGGCGCGGCCCGACCAGCTCTACGAGCTCGAGATCGCGCTCGCGATGGTGCCGGCTATGGGCGAGGGCACTGCGCCGCCGCCGTGGCTGGTCGACCGCCTGTTTCGCAACCTGCTGGTCGACGTCACCGGCAATACCCACCGCGCCGAGCTCTGCATCGACAAACTGTTCTCGCCGGACGGCGTGAACGGGCGGCTCGGCCTGGTCGAATTCCGCTCCTTCGAAATGCCGCCGCACGCGCGCATGAGCCTGGCGCAGCAGCTGCTCTTGCGTGCTCTGATCGCGTGGTTCTGGCGAGAGCCGCAGCGCGGCTCGCTGGTGCGTTGGGGCACCGCCCTGCACGACCGATTCATGCTCGAGCACTTCGTTTGGGAGGACTTTCTCGGCGTGTTGGAGGATGTTCGCGGCGCGGGCTATGATTTCGATCCGGGGTGGTTTGAAGCCCAGCGCGAGTTTCGCTTTCCGTCCTACGGCGGCGTGACCCGCGGCGGCGTGACCTTGCAATTGCGCCATGCGCTCGAGCCATGGCATGTCCTCGGCGAAGATGCGACCGCCGGCGTCACCTCGCGCATCGTCGATTCCTCGGTCGAGCGGCTGCAACTGAAGGTGGACGGATACAATGCCGGCCGCCACGCCGTCACCTGCAACCGTCGCCCGGTGCCGCTGGCCCCGACCGGCCGTTCCGGCGAATACGTCGCAGGGATACGCTTCAAGGCATGGAAGCTGCCGTCCGCGCTGCATCCGACGATCGAGGCGCACGCGCCGCTCACCTTCGACATTTTCGATCGCTGGAGCCGGCGGTCGCTCGGCGGCTGCGTCTACCACGTCGTGCATCCCGGCGGACGCAACTACGAGTCCTTTCCGGTCAATTCGTACGAAGCGGAGGCGCGGCGTCTGGCGCGCTTCCAGGATCACGGCCATAGTGCGGGGGTCTTCGATGTCGCCTGGGAAGAACGCTCGCTCGAATACCCGATGACCCTCGACCTCCGACGTCCGCCGCGTGTCTGAGAGCCGCATGCAACGCGACAGCGCCTTCGCGCAGGACGACGTCGAGCCCTTGTTGTCGGGCTACCGCCCGCTGCCCGGCATCTTCGACGAGATGGTGGACCGCGACGGCCGCGTGCGGCCGCATTGGCAGCCGCTGCTCGCCATGCTGGCGGGCCTGGGGCCGCAGGAGGTCGGCCGCCGCTTCGCCGCCGCCGATCGCCATTTGCGCGATTCCGGCGTGTTCTATCGCGTCTACGAGGATTCGGATGAAGCCGAACGACCGTGGCCGCTGAGCCATCTGCCGCTCCTGATCGACGCCTCGGAATGGCAGGCGCTCAAAGCCGGGCTGATCCAGCGCGCCGAACTGCTGGAGGCAGTGCTGGCCGACGCCTATGGGCCGGCGAAGCTCATGCGCGAAGGCCGGCTCCCGGCCGTCGTCGTCGCCGGCAATCCGGAATTCCTGCGGCCGCTGGTCGGGGTCGCTCCGCCCGGCGGCGCCCACCTGCGGTTTTATGCCGTCGATGTCGGGCGATCGCCCGATGGCCATTGGTGGGTGCTCGGCGACCGCACGCAAGCGCCCTCGGGCGCCGGCTACGCGCTCGAAAACCGGCTCGCGCTCTCGCGCGCGATGCCCGATGTCTACCGCGAGCTTCGGGTCGAGCGCCTGGCGCCGTTCTTCCAGGCGTTCCAGGCCGAACTGTCCGCGCTCAATCGGCAAGACGATTCGCGAGTCTGCGTGCTCACGCCCGGGCCCATGAACGAGACTTATTTCGAGCACGCCTATCTCGCGCGCTATCTCGGCTTCCTGCTGGTCGAGGGCGCGGATCTGACCGTGCGCGACGACGGCGTCTTCATCCGCACGGTCTCCGGCCTCAAGCGCGCCGAGGTGCTGCTGCGCCGCCTCGATGCCGACTTCGCCGATCCGCTCGAGCTCAACGCGCGCTCGCGCCTCGGCGTGCCGGGCTTGGTGCAGGCGGTGCGCGACGGCACCGTGGTGATCGCCAATGCGCTCGGTTCCGGCGTGGTCGAGGCGCGCGCGCTGTTGAGCTTTCTGCCGGCGCTGGCGCCGGCCGTGCTCGGCAGCCGCCTCGCGCTGCCCAATGTCGCCACCTGGTGGCTCGGCCAGGCACGCGCGCGCGACGAGATCATCGACCGGCTCGACCAGATGGTGATTGCCTCGGCCTTTGTCGGCGAGCTGCCCGGCTATGGCGAGCGACGGGAGGTTCTCGGCGCCACGCTCGAGCCCGCTGAGCGCGCGCGCATCCTGCAACAGATCGCCTATCGCGGCATCGACTTCGTCGCCAAGGAGGCCGTCGCCCTGTCGACGACGCCGGTCTGGCGCAATGGTCGGCTCGAGCCGCGTCCGTTCACGCTGCGGTTGTTTCTGGCGCGGACCGGCGACGGGTGGCGCGTGATGCCGGGCGGCTTCGTGCGCGTGGCGGACGATATCGATGCGCGCGCGGTGAGCCTGCAGCGCGGCGGGAGCACCGGCGATGCCTGGGTGCTGTCGGACCAGCCGGTTGCCGAAACCACATTGTTGCCGGCGCCCGATCGGATCACCATCACGCGCGCCACCGGACCGCTGCCGAGCCGGGCCGCCGCCAACCTGTTCTGGGTTGCGCGCTACGTCGAACGTGCCGAGGCGACGCTGCGGCTGGTGCGGGCACTGATCAACCGGGTCAGCGACAGCGACGAAGCCGCCACCCGCGTAGTGGCGCAAATCTGCTCGCTGCTCGGCGCCTGGGAGGCGGTGCCGACCGACCTGCCGAATGTCAGGCCGGTGCTGGTCGCCGCCGCCGCATTGCAGCGCCGCGACCTCGACGGCGCGCTTCCCCATCTCGTCGGCGCCGCCCAGTCCGCCGCCGCGGTGATCCGCGACCGGTTTTCACCCGATGCCTGGCGCGCGCTGACCGACCTGTCCGAGCTGATCTATGCGCCGATCGATCATCCGCCGGCGGAGAGCGCGATCTTCGAGCGAACGGATGGTGCGTTGCGCATCATCGCGTCGTTTTCGGGATTGGCGCAGGAAAACATGAGCCAGCTCGCCGGCTGGCGCTTCCTCGAGCTCGGGCGGCGGATCGAGCGCGCCATCGCAACCTGCCGTTTCGTTCGTCAATTCGCGTTTGCCGGGCTCGACGGCGCGCTCGACGTCTTGCTGGAGCTCGCCGACAGCCAGATCACCTATCGGCTGCGCTATGTCATGGTGGCGGCGCCCGCGCCCGTCATCGATCTGGTGGTGCTCGATCCCAACAATCCGCGCTCGCTCGCCTATCAACTGGCCCGCATCGAAGCTCACCTCGCCGCCCTGCCGCAGCGCAGCGGCGACGGGCGCCTGTCGCCGCCCGAGCAGATCGCGACCGCGCTCGCGACTCGGATCCGCACGGCGGATGCCGCGGCGCTCGACGTGGCGACATTCTTCGACGCGGAAGAAACCCTGATGAAGCTCGCCGACGTGATCGCCTCGACCTATTTCACCACGCACGAGCGGGCGGAGTTTCGCTGGGAGGCGCTCGGATGATCTACGACATCCGGCAGGCCACCACCTACCATTACGCCTCAGCGGTGGCCTATGCGCGCCATGTGTTGCGGCTCACGCCGATCGACCGCGCGGCCCAGCGCGTCCACGCCGCCGCGCTGGAGATCGAGCCGACGCCGATCGCGCGGCGCGAAGGGCACGATTTCTTCGGCAACCGCATGACCTGGATCGAGCTTGATCGGCCGCACGATACGCTGAGCGTGCGGGTCGCGGCCCGCGTCGCGGTCAAGACCGAGGGCGCGCCGAAAGCGGAGGCCACCCCGCCGTGGGAGGAGATTCGCGACGCGGCGTTCGCCGCGACCGATCTCTCGCCGAACTCGCCCGCGCATTATCTGTTCCCGAGCCGACAGGTCTCGCTCGATCCGGAAATCCGCGCCTATGCCAGCGAAAGCTTTGCACCCGGGCGGCCGGTGCTCGCCGCCGCCGTCGATCTGATGCGGCGGATCAAGGCCGACTTCGTCTACGAGATCGGCGCCACCACGGCGACGACGACCCCGCCGATGTCGTTCGCGCTCCGCCGCGGCGTCTGCCAGGACTTCGCCCACATCATGATTTCCGGGATGCGCGGTCTCGGTCTGCCCGCCGCCTATGTCAGCGGCTATCTCAGGACCGGCCGCTCGAACGAGGACAAGCTCACCGGCGCCGACGCGATGCACGCCTGGGTGCTGGTGGGATGCGGCGCCGAGGTCGGTTGGTGCGGGCTCGATCCGACCAACGGGATTTTCGCCGGCGACGATCACGTGGTGCTCGCCATCGGCCGCGACTACGCCGACGTCGCTCCGATCGACGGCGTCATCTTCGCGTCCGGCGGCCAGCGCCTCGAAGTGTCGGTGAGCGTGACGCCGGTGGGGTAGGGGTGCTGATCATCGCTCGCGCATGCCACGCGCCTGATCACAACCCGCTGCGCGATCCGACCAGCACGTTGCGCAGGTTTTCGCTGCGCGAATTGTGGGCGAGCAGCACGTCGTTGATGTCCCGGCGAAGCTCGGCCGCGCTGCGCTGCTCGCGCGGCTTGAGCTGGGCGCTCAGATAGGCGCCCTCCTGCCGGCCGAGCGCCACCAGCCCGCTGCCGAAGGGTTGTTGCTCGTGCTGATATTGCAGCAGCCCGGCGACGACCTCGCCGGCCGCGACCGCGTCGGCAAGGCTCGCGGCATCGAGCGCCGCCTTGGTCACGCCGGCGCCGACATGCGGTCGTGCCACGAAGGCGGCGTCGCCCAAAAGCGCCACGCGGCCGAACACGGTCTGCGGCGATTCGAGATCGAAGATCGGCTGGAAGAACGGCTGCGGCGTGAGGGCGAAAATCTCCGCGACCTGGGGCGCCACCAGCGCGCGCGCGGTCGCCTTGATGGCAGCCACGACCTCGGGCCGGATCAATGGCGGCGGGATCGCAGTGCCGTGACAACGGCCGCTCGCGTCGGTGCACAGATCGACCAGCGCCTTGTCCGGATCGGTCGGCCGGTACCAGACGATGTTGTAGGCGCGGCGGCCGGGCTGGGTCTCGTTGTTGCGGCCGGGAACCGGATAGGCGAGGAACAGCTCGCCTTCCGGCAGGCAGAAGGTGTAGCGCTCGAAAATCTCCGCCCGGATAGCGGGCGGCACCTCGCTCTCGTCCAGCATCGCCCGCCAGGCGACGTATCCGGCGTAGTTGGGTTGAACGTCCGGCAGGAACTGCTCGCGCACGGTCGAGCGCAGACCGTCGGCCCCGACCAGCAGCTCGCCGCGCACGCGTGAGCCGTCGCTGAACACGGCGGTGACGCCGCCAGCGTCCTGCTCGACGTGGCGAAGCGACATGTCGAGGCGATAGCTTGCGGACGGCAGCGGGTCGCGCAGCGAGCGATAGAGCCGGCCCCAGGAGCTCATCGTGCGCGCCGTCTGGGTTTCGAGATAGGTGTTGCCGTCCTTGTCGAGGCAGATGACGGTGTCGACCTTGATTCCCATGGACTCGTCGAAATCGATGCCGACGCGGCGCAGGATGTCGATGAGCTGCGGATGCGTGCTGATGCCGGCGCCGCGGCCGGTGAGGTCCTCGGCGTTGCGCTCGAACACCACGACGTCCCAGCCGGTACTGCGCAGGAGATGCGCGGCCAGCAGTCCGCCGAGCGAGCCGCCGATCACCAGGGCGCGGCGTGAGGCCATCGCTTCGATGCGCCCGCGATCGCCTCAGGCCATGGCCCACGACATGCTGTCATGGCCCGGCTTGTAGTTGCGGTTGCTCTGCGCCGGGTTGCGATTGACCAGCGGCCGGCCATAGAGCGGATGGGTCTGGCTGCGGACCTCATGCTCCACGGTGAACAGCACTTCGCGGGTATCGAGATCGACCACGTCCTTGAAGCGGTATTCGTGGTCGTTGACCTCGAGGGTGATGAGGCCGAGCTCTTTCAGCCGCCGGTAGGGACCGGAGAAATTCGCGATGTAGATCTGCGCGTGGTGGCGGTCATAGGGCTTCTCGGGCGCGTCGGTCTCGCGGAAATACCAGTACTGCTTCTCGCCCACCTGCACCCGCGCCTTGCGGCCACCGCCGTTCTCGACCACGCTGGCGAGCGCGCCCATGACCTCGCGATAGAAACGGGCGATGCGCTCCGCCGTGCCCGGCCGCACGTCGAATTCGATGTAGAGCATCCCCAGCACGACACGGCCGAAACGGCTCTCGTCCGGCGCGTGAACGTTGATGCGGTTGCCCCAGGGGCAGACCGTCTCCACGCCATCGTTGCTTTCGCGGAAGTCGAACTTCGTTCCTTCCAGCGGCTTGCGCATCTGGGTCAGCCGGTCGAGCAGCGCAGCGCGGTCCGGCACCACCAGCCCGGTGACGCCGCGCAGCATGTCCGGCTGCCCTGTCGGCAGGTGGAACTGGCTCATGCCGACATTGACCCACATCAGCCGGGCGCCGGTATTGAGAAAGGGGTCGCGGGTGAGGCCCAGCCCGGTGATGTAATAATGCGTGGCCAGTTGCTGGTCGCTGATGCAGACGTTGACGTGCCCGAGATTGACGATGTTGCCGAGGTCTTGCGCGGAGCGGTCGTATTGCTTGTCGGCCATGGCGTCGGTCCTTCCGATAACCGGATATTAAGCCCACCTGCCCGCGGCTCTCAACGGCTTGGCGGATCACGCGTGGCACATCCGCGCGGGGCGCGTACCGGCGATTTGCCGTTCGGCCACCGACGCTTGCTTCGCGTGCGACGCCGGAATCAGTGCACCTTGTTTACATCCCCGAGGGTTTGGAGCTAACGTCGGCGTCGGCAGACCCCGCAACGGGAGAATCAGCATGAGCGCCGCGAGCAAGAAGACGCTGGTGGTCCGCAACGGCACCCTGATCGACGGTTCCGGCAAGCCGGCCGCACGCAATGACGCCATCGTCATCGAAGGCAACCGGATCAAGAGCGTTGGGGCGCTGCCTCCTGACGTGACGCTCGAAGACCGCAGGAGCGTCGAGGTGATCGACGCCGGCGGGCAGTGGATCATGCCCGGCCTGATCGACGCGCACTGCCACGTCTCCTACGGCTATCCCACGATCAAGGGCGAGGGCAAAGGCAAGGGCACCACCCGGCCGGAATTCTCCACGCTGAAGTCGGCGCGCAGCGTGCAGAAGGTGCTGCGCTCGGGCGTCACCAGCATCTCGGTGCCGGGCGGCACCTGGTTCACCGACGTCGGCGTGCGCGACGCCATCAAGCTCGGCTTGATGGAGGGGCCGCGCATGTACGTCGCCGGCCGCATGATCGTCACCTACGGCTGCATCGAGGACGACGAGCCGTCGTGGGAAGGCACGCCCGATCATTCCATCGGCAAGCTGTGCAACACCGCCGACGAGATGGTCACCGAGGTGCGCCGCCAGGGCAAGCACGGCGTCAACTTCATCAAGATGGCGGACAGCCGTTCCGGCGAGTCGCAGATGCTGGCGAAGGAGGAGATCGCGGCCGTCGTCGGCGAGGCGCACCGGCGCAACCTGCGCGTCGGCATTCATTCCCGCGGCGCCGGATCGACGCGCGCCGCGGCTGAGGCCGGCGTCGACTGGATCATCCACGCTGACCTCGCCACCGACCGCGATCTCGAAGCGGTGGCCAAGGGCGGCATGCCGATCATCCCGACCGCCACCTTCCTGGCGGTCGTGGTCGAGCTCGGCCAGAAGGTCGGCGCCGAGCAGGTGCAGCTCGACATCACGCGCATGAAGCGGCACTTCGACCTCCTGTGCGAGCTGATGCACAAGGCGCGCAAGCTCGGCATCAAGCTCCTGGTCGGCACCGACACCGGCAACAATTCGTTCACCCGCTACGGCGAGCTGCACGCCAAGGAGCTCGAAATCTTCGTCAAGTACGGCGGCTATACGCCGATGGAAGCCATCGTCGCGGCCACCCGCGACAATGCCTATGCGGTCGGCCTCGAAGGCCAGGTGGGCGAGCTCGCGCCGGGCAGGCTCGCCGACCTCATCGTGCTCGCCAAGGACCCGCTCGCCGACATCACCGTGCTGCAGGGCGGCAAGCATCTGTCCTGGGTGATCAAGGACGGCAAGGTTGTCGGCCTCGAACCGCGCGACGAGATGCTCGCGTTCCAGCAGGCGGCGGAATAGAGGCCGTCGGCCACGCCCGAGACATCGTCATGCCCGGGCTTGTCCCGGGCATCCACGTCTTTCTTTGGTGAGGCGTCAAAAGTCGTGGATGGCCGGGACAAGCCCGGCCATGGACGAGACAGTGCTCATGTCGGAAATCGCACGACTGCGCATCGAGATCGACGAGGTGACGCCGGCGGTGATCCGTCGCGTCGAGGTGCCCGTCGCCATCCGCCTCGACGACCTGCACTTCGTGCTACAGATCGCGATCGGCTGGCAGAACTGCCATCCGTTCGAATTCCGTGTGGGAGACACCGCGTGGGGCTTGCTCGATCGTGATGATCCGGCAGCCAGCCCGCTGGCGGCGGAGACCGCAACGCTCGCCGATCTCTTGGCGCGCGCGGACACGTTCCGTTACGACTACGTCTACGGCGAGGATTGGGGACACACCATCGCATTGGAGGGGAGGGCGGCGGCGAACCCCGCCGTGGAGTATCCGCGCCTCGTCGGCGCGCAAGGCCGCTGCCCGCCCGCCGATATCGGCGGCCCGATGGGCTACGAAACCTTTCTGCAGGCGATCGCCGACCCGCAGCATCTTCACCACGACGGCATGATCGAATGGGACGATCCCGACTTCGATCCCAACGTGGTCGACGAAGCGGCTATTCGCGCCAACCTCGCCAACCTCGGCAAATATCTCGGCCGCCGCAAATCGATCCCCATTAAGTAAGCCGAGCCGCCTTAAGTAAGGTGGCGATGATGCCGGTAGGTACGGTCGTGATGTGGTCTCGGTGCGCTCCCTCCCCCGCTTGCGGGGGAGGGTTGGGGAGGGGGAAAGCATCGCGCAAATCTTGGTGCCTGCCCCCTCCCTATCCCTCCCCCGCAAGCGGGGGAGGGGACGCCGGAGCCGATCGTCCTTTGGGTGTGGACCTGGTTGCCGCTTTTACACCGTGATGCGGTCGATCTCGGCCAACTCCTCGCCCGAGAGTTTCCAGCCGGCGGCGCCGATGTTCTGCTCGACCTGTTCCGGCGTGGTCGCCCCCGCGATCACGCTCGCCACCACGCCATCGCGCAGCAGCCAGCCGAAGGCGAGCTCGAGCATGCTGCGCCCGCGGCGCGCGGCGAACGCTGCGAGCTCGCCGACGATGCGCCAGTTGCGCTCGGTGATGAATTCGTCGGCGTGGCGCGGGTTCTTGGCCAGCCGCGAGCCCGGCGGCAGCGGCGCGCCGCGCCTGTACTTGCCGGTGAGCAGCCCGCTGGCGAGCGGAAAATAGGGCAAGATACCGAGGCCGCGCGCCTTCGCCGCCGGAACGAGCTCGCGCTCGATGTCGCGCACCAGCAGGCTGTACTCGTCCTGGCACGACACGAACGCCGCCAGCCCGTGCTGGCGCGCGGCGTCATCCGCCGCGATCACCTGCTGCGCCGACAGGTTGGAGCACCCGATGAAGCGCACCTTGCCCTGCCGCACCAGCTCGTCGAGCGCGCGCAGGGTTTCCTCGATCGGCGTCTGCGGGTCCGGCCGGTGCAGCTGATAGAGATCGATCCAATCCGTGCGCAGCCGCTTGAGGCTCGCCTCGACCGCCTGCATGACATAGCGCCGTGATGCTCCCTTGAGCTTGCCTGCGTCGTCCATCGGCAGACCGAACTTGCTCGCGAGCACGATGTCCTTGCGCTTGTCGCCGAGAATGCGTCCGAGCGCTTCCTCCGAACCGCCCTTGTTGCCGTAGCTGTCGGCGGTGTCGATCAGGTTGATGCCGAGCGCGATCGCCCTGTGCACCACCCGCTCCGACGCCGCGAAATCGATGCGGCCGCCGAAATTGTTGCCGCCGAGGCCGACGACGGATACTTCGAGCGTGGAGCTGCCGAGCTTGCGCTTTTCCATCAAGCAATCACTGCGCGCGCGTGAGCCCGAGAATCCTCCGCGCCTCGTCGGGGGTGGCGATCTCGCGTCCGAGGGAGCGCGCGATGCCGACCATGCGCTCCACCAGCACCGCGTTGTTCCTGGCGAATTCGCCCGGCGCCATATAGGGATTGTCCTCGTAGCCGACGCGCACGTGACCGCCGAGCGCGACCGCGAGCGCGAGAATCGGCCACTGCTTCTCCGGATTCATCACGCTCACGTTCCAGATGCAGTTCTGCGGCAGATTGTCCACCATGAACTGCAGGGCGCGCTCGGTCGGCGGCGTCCAGGTGCCGCCGGGCCAGCCGATGAACAGCGTGGTGTAGGTCTTGTCCCTCAGGTAGCCCTGCTTGCGCACGAATTCGAGGTGCCAGAACGCGCCGGTGGTGAAGCACTCGCATTCGAGCTTCACCTTGTGCTCCTCGGCGGCCTTGGCATAGGCGATGAGCTCCTCGACCGGATGGATCGCCATCATGCGCTTGGGCGGCAGCGAGGGCTCGGGCTGGAAGTATTCGTCGTGGGCGTTGAAGCAGACCGCCATCATGTCGGGCCCGAGCTCCATCAGCTTGATCTTCTCCTCGATGCGCGCCGACGCCACGCCGAACTGCATGATCGGATCGACCTTGTTCATGATCGCGTCCTGCAGCCGCTTCCAGTCGGCGTGATGGATGCGCGACACCTGCCGGCCGTCGGCCTGGATCGTCTCTTCGAGCGTGCGGCGGCCGTGGATGTGCGCGATCGCGGCGCCGGCATTGACGGCGTCGATGTATTGCTGCGCCACCCCCGGCACGTCCTCCTGGGTCGGACATAGGTGATTATGGGGATAGGACGTGCGCGAGTCGCAGGCGACCGTGATGATCAGCTTCTCCATGGGCGCTCCTGGAATGGCCTTGACCGGATATTTGTCCACCGGCAATGACGACGTAGGGTATCATCATCCTCGCACGGTAACGATTTCATTCGACCTTGCCGATTCGACAATAGCGTCGAACACCGACATGCCGTGCAGCACCTCGTCGATCGCAACCGGATACGGCGTGCGTTCGCGGATCGCGCGCGCGAATGCTGTCAGCTCGGCATGGAGTATGTCGAAGGAAGGATGCTCTCTGATCTCGTCGGCGGGCGCGGTCACCGGGCCGGTCGGCGCCTCGACCGACGTCGGCACGAAGCGAAACGTCTGCAGGTTGGGTTTTGAAATCTCCGCCAGCCCCTTGCTGCCGTAGAGCGTGAAGCTGAAATTGGTGGCGGTCGCGACCGAGCAGAAGATCAGCCCGGTGGCGCCGCTGTCGAACCGCAGCATCACCGTCGTCGTATCGTCGGACGGGCCGGGAAGGTTGCGCGCGGTCACGCAGCGCACGTCGCGCACCCGGCCGGCGAATTCGATCATATGGTCGAGCGCATGCACGCCGACCGCGGTGAGCGCCCCGCCTGGCGCTTCCTCGGGCGCGGCGCGCCAATTGTCCGGCGGGATGAACTGCCCGGTGCTGGTGGTGTGCTGCGCCACCATCGAAACGACGGTGCCGAGCCGTCCGTCCCGCAGTCGTCGCCGCAGCTCGACCACCGACGGATGGAAGCGCCGGCAATAGCCGACCGCCAGCACCACGCCCGCCTTGCGCGCGGCCGCGACCGCCGCATCCGCGCTGGCGCGGGTCAGCGTGATGGGCTTCTCCACGTGAATGTGCTTGCCGGCGGCCGCGGCCGCCATGATCTGGCCTTCGTGCAGGCTGTGGGGCGTCGCGAGCACGACCGCGTCGACGTTCGGGTTGGCGAGGATCTGCTCGTAGCTGTCGGTGAGCGGCACGCCGTGCTCGCGGCAGAAATCTTCCGCCGTCGCGCGCGTGCGGGTGTACGCGGCGACGAAGCGGATGTCCTCGCTCTTGTCCTGCACCGAGGCGACCAGCGAGCGTCCCCAGCGTCCCAGCCCGACGATCGCCGCGCGGATCATTCGAGCACCGTCGAGCGACGAATGCGGTCTGCTCCGTCTCCCAGCCGAAGTCGGATATATCCGACTTCGGTCAGCCTAAAGTGCCGAACTCGGGCTTGCCCGAGTTCGGATGGGAGAGGGGTGGGGTGAGGGGTTAAGGTCTCTCCGGTTGAGCCGGTAACCCCCTCACCCCCGCCCTCTCCCCAAATGGGGAGAGGGAGCACACTGAGTCTGCGGCGCAGACGCAGATCGAGCACGAGGAAACGCGCAACAATCGACATGCATCTACCTCGGCGGAATGATCGGGAGGAGCAGATACGGCGCCTGGCTCGCGCCGAAGTGCAGCGTGTTGACGCCGCCGAAGATCTCCGGCGGACGGTCGCGCGGATCGGTGTGGGTGAACGGACCGACGCCCTTCATCGGGTAGGCCGCGTGCGGCAGCGCCGCGTCGCTGCCGTCGTACTCGTAGTCCCTGCCGCGCACGCTGAGGCCGACGCGGAAACCTTTCGGCACGACGATGCAGGTCGGCCAGATCTCGATGTCGAGTTCGACCGCTTCGCCCGGCGTCAGCGGCCATTCCTCGTCGTGGCTGTGCCAGGGCCGATAGGGCAGGCTGCGCCCGCGATCGAGCTTGCGGTGGGAGGCGCGCAGCCAGCCGAGCCCCACCGGCGTGCGCGGATCATTGCTGCCGATGAAGACGACCTCCCGGCCCGAGGGATCGAACACCCGCAGCACCAGAAAGAGATCGGCGTCGCGCGTGTCCGACGACACGAACAGCTTGGCGGCGACCGGGCCGGTGATTTCGGTCTCCACGGGTAGCGGCGGCGTCAGGAAGGTGAGCCCGTCGCCGGTCGTGGCATAGGACAGCACCGCCGCGTCCTGCGGCCGGTCCGTGCTCAGGCTGCGGTCGTCCGCTCGCAGATAGAATTTGGTCCATTGCGTGCGCGCCAGCGGCCATTCGTTCTCCGCGCGCAAGGTGAAGTTTTCGCCGGGGCGGCGGATGTTGAGCGCGACCTTCGGCTGCTGCTCCCATCCGGTGTTCTCGCCCTTGAGGAAATGGCCGAAGAAGCGCTTCTGCAGCCCGGCGCCGTAATTGGAATAGAAATGCGAGAAGTGCGTGTCGCCGTGCACCTCGAGCCATTTCTGCTTCGAGCCGGCGGCCAGATAGCCTTCGAAGTTGCCGCGCGGGTGCAGTCCCTGGCCGCCCCAATTCGCGGCCGAGAGCAGCGGCACGTCGATGCTCTCGAACGCGGGGGTGCGGGCGCGGTAGTAGTCGTCAACCAGCCTGCGTCGCAGCGCTTCGTCCCCGACATCGGCGCGATTCGCAACGAGCTCCGCGTCGGGCAGCGTCGGAGGCCCGGCGACCGGCTCGCCGGTCAGCGCGCTTTTCGGACCGCGCTCGCCGACGCCATGTTGCACGCTCGCCACCTGCCGGCGCGACCAGTTCGCCAGGAAGTCGCAGAGAATGCCGCCGTGGCGCGCCAGCTCGCGATAGTAATCGGACGAGCCTTCCCAGATGCACAACGCGGCGAGATGCGGCGGGCGAAGCGGCGCCACGTGCCATTGGTTCATGGCGTAATAGGAAATTCCGTTGATGCCGACCTTGCCGTTCGACCAGGGCTGCGTGCCGGACCACTCCACGCAGTCGTAGAGATCCTTCGCCTCGCGCGCGGACCAGACGTCGAGACGGCCGGGCGAGCGTCCGGCTCCGCGTGAATCCACCCGCACGATGGCGTAGCCGTCCGGCACCCATTTCTCCGGGTCGACCAGCTCCCAGTTCTGGTACTTGTTGCTCGAGCCCTGCGCCGTTTCGGGATAGGCCGAGGTCATCCGCATCCAGGCGCTCTTGTATCCCTCCTGGAAGGCGAGCCCCTTGGCGTAGGGCCCGTAGCTCAGGATCACCGGGTATCGGCCCTCGGCGAGGGGGCGAAACACATCCGCGCGCAGCACCACGCCGTCGTCCATTGCAATCGGGGCGTCCCAATCGATCCTCATGCCGTCGCGGATTTCGGATTTCGACTGCTGCATGATGTCGTGGAGGGCCGGGCGGGGGCGTGGTGGGCGAACGCTAACATCGCCGCCTTTTCCTCTCAATGCTTCGGCGCTACATAGGCGATCCGTCATGCCGGGCACGCAGTCAAGCTGGCGCAGGCTGCGTAAACTTGCCGGCGATCCGGAACCACGTCCTCCTTGCCGTCGAAAGCGGGACGGCCCGAAAAAGTCGGAACAGGTCCAGCAGGGCATACCATGGACGCCGCCATCATCGGCGTGGGACAGTCGGCTTATACCCGCCGTCCGCAGCCGGAACAGTCGACGCACACTTTCATCCGCGACGCGGTCGTCGCCGCGCTGAAAGATGCCGAAATCGACGCGCGCGCGATCGACGGCATGGCGGCGGCCTCGTTCTCGCTCGCGCCCGACACCGCCGTCGACCTCGCCTGGAAGCTCGGCCTGTCGCTGCGCTGGCTCGTGCAGGACACCAACGGCGGCTCGTCCGCCATGAACATGCTGGGGCACGCGCTGCGCGCGGTCGAGACCGGCGCCGCCTCGGCGATCCTGGTGGTCGGCGGCGATGCCACCGGGCTCGGCGGCTACGCCAAGGTGGCGGCGAATTTCAACATCGTCACCCAACTGCACCTAGCGCCGCTCGGTCACGGCGGTCCAAACGGGGTCTATGCGCTGGTGACCAGCCGGCAGATGAAGAAGTACGGCCTCACCAAGACCGACTACGGCCATCTCGCCGTCGCGCAGCGCGCCTGGGCGGCGAACAACCCTTATGCCGTCTACCGCACACCGATGACCATGGAGGATTATCTCGCCGCGCCGTTGGTGGCCGATCCGCTGTCGCGCTACGACTGCGTGCCGGTGGTGGCGGGGGCGCAGGCCATCGTCGTGGCCCATCCCGATCGCTGTCCGCGCGGCCGTGCGCCGGTGCGGGTGCGCGCGCACCGCGCGAGCTTCAACTACGACAATCAGGAGGGCGATGGCCTCGCGACCGGCATCAGCACCTTCGCCGGCGAGCTGTGGCAGGCCGCCGGCGTCGGCCCGCAGGATATCGATCTCGCCTCGATCTACGACGACTACCCGACCATGGTGCTGGCGCAGCTCAACGACCTCGGCATGATCCCGGGCAATGATCTCGCGCGCTTTGCGCGCCGCGAGATCGGCGAGCGGCGGTTTCCCGTCAACACCTGGGGCGGGATGCTCTCGGCCGGCCAGCCCGGCGGGCCCGCCGGCGGGCTCAACGGCATTTCCGAAGCGGTGCTGCAATTGCAGCACCGCGCCGGCGCGCGCCAGGTCAAGGGCGCGCGGCTCGCGGTCGCGACCGGCTACGGCATGACCATGTATCGCTACGGCGGCACTGCCGCCGCCGCCATCCTGGAGCGGATGGAATGAACCGCGGCGTCGGCATCTGGCGCTGCGTGAATTGCCGGACGGCAGTGTTTCCGCAGCCGCTTCTGTGCGCGCGCTGCCACGGCGAGCGCTTCGAGCCGGATCGGGTCTACGAGGCTGTCGTCGAGGAGGTTTCGACCATCCGCCACATGCTCGGGCAGAGCGACTGGCAGCCGCGCCGCATCGCCAGCGTTCGCACCTGCCGACGGCCAGCGCATCACCGTCGGGCTCACCGACGAGTCCGGCCCGGGCACGGTGATCGAGCTGTTCGAGGAGGGCACCGCGCCGTTCGGCGCAGCGAAGAAGACTTGACGTCCCGAGCGCGATCGGCCGCGACAGCGCAAAGGCCGGCGCCGCGAGCCGCAGCTCTTTGCCCTCCCCCTTGCGGGGAGGGCGGCGAGCGAAGCGAGCGGGTGGGGGTGGCAGCGAGAAGTAGCGGAGACTCTCGTTCCAAATTTCGACCCCGACCCCCAAGGGGGGAGCCCACCGAATCCGCGGCGCGTTCGTTTGATCTCTCTACCCCGCCTTCTTCCACGCCGCCTCCGCGGCGAGAACCCGCCGCGCCGCGTTGGCCATGGCGAGGTCGATCATGCGGCCGTCGACGGTGGTCGAGGCGCTGCCTTGCGCCACCGCCTGGTCGAACGCCTCCAGCACGCGCGCGTAGTAGTCGAGCTCGGCCGCGCTCGGGCGGTAGAGCCGGTTGCACGGCTCGATCTGCGCGGGATGAATGAGCTTGCGCCCGCGATAGCCGAGCCGGCGCGACAGCGCGGTGTCGCGCGCGAAGCCCTCGGCGTCGCGCACGTCCGCGAACACGCCGTCGAGCGGGGTGTCGAAGCGCGCCGCGCGCGCCGCCAGCAGCGTGTGTGCGCGCGCGTGCAGCATTTCCGGCCCGTCGATCGACCAGGCGCAGCCGAGATCGGTGTTGAGATCGCCGTCCTGGGCGCCGCCGAAGGTGAGCGAGACGATGCGCGCCGCCGCGGTCGCCATGGCGTAGGCATTGAGCACGCCGAGCGCGCTCTCGATCGAAATGACGACCCTGATCGCCCCGGGCGTGAGGCCGCGTTCGGTCTCGAGCGCGCCGATCATGGCGTCCCAGCGATGGACCTCATCGGGGGTCTCGACCTTGGGCAGGAAAATGCCGGCCAGCCCGGCGACGCCGATGACGGCGTCGAGATCATCCGCGGCGAAGCCGGTTTCGAGCCCGTTCACGCGCACCCAGACCCGATCGCCCGCAATCTTCGGCGCGTATTCGCGCACGCCGGCGCGCGCAACCGCCTTCTCCGCGACCGGCACCGAATCTTCGAGGTCGAAGATGAAGGCATCCGACGGCAGCCCGATCGCCTTCTCCAGGAATTTTTCGCGATTGGCCGGGACGTAGAGAAAGCTGCGCGCAAGCGGCATCGTCCATCATCCTGGTGAATGTTTTCCGGTGTCGTCCCCGCGAAAGCGGGGACCCATCGTGCCATGCACCGTGGCCTCTGGGATATGGGTCCCCGCCTGCGCGGGGACGACGTCAGCCTTGACAATCAGCGTAGTTACTCCGCGGCCTCGACCGTTCCCTTCGCCCCCGCCGCCAGGCGGGTCACGCCCGCCGCCGCCAGCTCGCGGATCGCCGCCGGCGAATAGCCGAGTTCGGCCAGCACTTCGGCGGAGTGCTCGCCCAGCATCGGCGAGTGCCGGTCGATCGCCGGCCCGTCGTGATCGAAGAGGACGGGATTGCGCGTGGTGCGCATCTTGCCCAGCCGCGGGTGCTCGACCTCCCGCACGACGCCGCGGGCGACGATCTGCGGATCGTCGAACACCTCCTTGAAGTTGTTGACGCGCGCGCACGGCACGCCGGCATCGCGCAGCGCCTGCTCCAATTCGGCGCAATCGCGCGCGCGCACGGCGGGCTCGACCAGCGGCAGCAGCGCGTCCTCGTTGGCCTTGCGCTTGGCGTAGGAGGCAAAGCGCGGATCGCCCACATGCGCGCCGAGATGCAGCGCCTGCATGAGCCGGCCGAACAGCGCGTCGTTGGGCGTTCCGATCGCGAGATAGCGGAGGTCCCTCGTCTCGAACAGCTGGTAGGGCGCGTTGAGCCGGTGGCGGTTGCCGAGCGGCTGCGGCACGTTGCCGGTCTCGAGATATTCCGCGGCCTCCCAGGCCGCCGCCGCGATCGACGCCTCCACCAGCGAGACGTCGGCGATGCGTCCTTCGCCGTTGCGCGCGGCGCCGACGAGGCCGGCGAGCGTCGCATAGGTCGCGAACAAGGCGCCGAACACGTCGGCGGTCTGCACGCCCGGCCGCATCGGCATCTTGCCGGGCTCGCCGGTCACCGAGAGCGCGCCCGAAAACGCCTCGATGATGAGGTTGACCCCGGCGCGCCGGCGGTCCGGTCCGGTCTGGCCGAAGCCCGACACCGACGTGTAGATGATGCGAGGGTTGACGGCCTTCACGTCGGCGGCGCCCAGCCCGAGCTTGTCGAGCGCGCCCGGCCGGTACGCCTCCAGAAACACGTCCGATGTTGCCGCGAGCTTGCGCAGGATCTCGACTGCCTGGGGCTGCTTGAGATCGAGCACCAGGCTGCGCTTGTTGCGGTTGAGCGCGACGAAGCTCACGCTCTCGCCGTTGCGGATCGGCGGCGTGGCGCGGCCCATGTCGCCCTGCGGCGGTTCGATCTTGACGACGTCGGCGCCCATGTCGGCGAGCAGCGTGCCGGCGAGCGGACCGGCGATGAAATTCGCCAGCTCGATGACCCTGATCCCCGCCAGCGGCTTTGGCATGTCCGTTCCTTACGCTCGGAATCATGCAGAAGGCGCGCATCCTGTAAATTGCATCAGCGCACCGCGTGCGCAGTCGACGCTATGCATCACCCCTGCACAGGCGAACGATGCTCGCAGCAGGACTACTGAATCTTCAATCCCGCCTTGTCGATGATGTCCTTGTACATCGGAACCTCGCGCGCGATGCGCGCGCGGAAGACGTCCGGCCCCTCGGCGACGACCGGCAGGCCGGCCTTGACGAATTGCTCCCGAACCTCGGGCCGGGCGAGGATGGCGGTGAGCTCCTTGGCCAAGCGGTCGATGATCGGCTGCGGCGTGCGCGCCGGCGCGTAGATGCCTTGGAAAGTGTCGGATTCGGCATTCTTGATGCCGAGCTCGTCGAGCGAGGGAACGTCGGCAAGTTCGGGCCAGCGCTGCTTCGAGGTCACCGCGATCGGGCGCAGCTTGCCGGCCTCGATCAGGCCCATGAGCGATCCGATATTGGCGGTGTACATGTCGACCTGGCCGGCGACGGCGGCCTGGGTAGCCGGACCGGCGCCGGCGAACGGAATGTGCACCATCTTGCTTCCGGTCCGCAGTTGCAACAGCTCGCCGGCGAGATAGGGCGTAGTGCCGGCGCCGGGGCTCGCCCAGTTCAATTTGCCCGGGTTGGCCTTCGCCTTGGCGATCAGCTCCGGCATGGTCTTGATCTCCGACTGCGCCGGAACCACGAACGCGTTGGGCGACGCCCCGATCACCATGATCGGGATGAAATCCTTGAACGGATCGTAGGCGACGTTGGCGTAGAGGCTGGGATTGACGACGAAAGCGCTTGAGCACACCAGCAGCGTGTAGCCATCGGGCGCCGCGCGCGCGACCGCCGCGGTGCCGATGTTGCCGCCCGCGCCGCCGCGGTTCTCCACGATCACCGGCTTGCCGAGCGCCTCGCCGAGTTGGGTGTTGATCAGCCGCGCCGCGATGTCGGTGCCGCCGCCGGCGGGGAAACAGGCGACCATGGTGATCTGCCGCTCCGGATATTCCGCGCGGGCGCTGGTGGCGCCGGCGGCCGCGACCAGGATCATCGCCGGCCACGTGCGCCGCAGAATGCGCAGGGTTCGCGCGACGCGCGATGGGTTGTTCGGCATAGGGCTTTCCTCCGCGGCTGGTTTATTGTCGAATGATTATGGCAGCAAGATCGTCACTACTGTAGCGACAAAATCACCAACACCATACCGTCAGCGTCACCTACAATCCCAGCGCTCATGACCAACAGCTTCGACACCATCATCATCGGCGGCGGCGCGGCCGGATGCGTCCTGGCCAATCGGCTGTCGGCAAGATCGGGCCATCGCGTGCTGCTGCTCGAAGCCGGGCCGGACACGCCGCCGGGCCAAGAGCCGGCCGACGTGCTCGATACCTACGCCACCTCCTACTACAACGACGCCTATTTCTGGCCCGACCTCAAGGTGCATTGGCGGCGCAAGGACAATTCCCCGCCGGTCGGCTTCTCGCAGGGGCGCATCATGGGCGGCGGCTCTTCGGTGATGGGCATGGTGGCGTATCGCGGAACGCCCGACGACTACGCCGAATGGGAAGCGCACGGGGCGGCCGGCTGGGGCTGGAACGACGTGCTGCCCTTTTACCGCAAGCTCGAGCACGACCTGGACTTCGGCGGCGAATTGCACGGCCGCGACGGGCCGGTGCCGATCCGCCGCACCAGGCCGGAGGACTGGGCACCGCTGTCGAAGGCGGTCGCCGCCTACGCGCGCGAGCGCCAGATTCCCTTCATCGCCGACATGAATGCGGATTTCCGCGACGGCTACGGCGCGGTGCCCATGAGCAATTGGCCGGACAAGCGCGCGTCGGCGGCGATCTGCTATCTCGACGCCGCGGTGCGCGCGCGCGGCAACCTGACCATCATCAACGGGGCGATGGCGACCGGCTTCGTGTTCGAGGGCCGCCGCGTCAGCGGCGTCAGCGCGCGGATCGGCGGCGAGGAAAAGCAATTCAACGCGCGCGAAATCATCCTCTCCGTCGGCGGCGTGCATTCGCCGGCGTTCCTGCTGCGGTCGGGCATCGGGCCGGCCGGCGATCTGCGCGCGCTCGGCATCGAGGTGCGCGCCGATCTGCCCGGCGTCGGCGAAAACCTCTCCAACCACGCCATCGTGTTTCTCGGCCTGCTGCAGCACCGCCACGCGCGGCAGGCGCTGTCGTTGCGGCCGCACCCGATGACGGCGTTCCGTTTTTCCTCCGGGCTTGCCGGCGCGCCGCCGACCGACATGTATATCAACGTGCAATGCAAGACCTCGTGGAGCCCGCTCGGTTTCCAGGTCGCCAATCTCGCGCCCACGCTGCTCAAGCCGATGGCGCGCGGCCGGGTCTCGCTCACGGCGCGCGCGGCGGCGCCGCCCTGCGTCGAGTTCAACTTCACCGGCCACGAGCTTGATCTCAAGCGCTTCATGCAGGGCTTCCGCCGCGCGGTCGAGATCCTCGCGCACGAGCAGGTACGCGCCATGCGCGGCGTGACCTTTCCGGTGAAATTCACCGACCGGCTGCGCCGCCTCAACCGCATCAGCCCCGCCAACAAGGTTCAGAGCGCGCTCATCGCCGCGCTCATCGATCTCCTCCCGCCGCTCGCCGGCCCGATCTTCTCCACGCTCGCCGACCGGCGCGTCGATCTCGCCACGCTCGCCGCGGACGATGACGCGCTCGCCGAGCACATCCGCGACAATGTCGCCGGCACGTTCCATCCCGTCGGCACCTGCCGCATGGGCGCCGGCAACGACCGCGCCGCGGTGGTGGACCCCGCGGGGCGCGTGCGCGGCATCGCCGGCCTGCGCGTGGTCGACGCCTCGATCATGCCGACCGTGCCGCGCGGCAACACCAATATCCCCACCATCATGGTGGCGGAGAAAATCTCTAGCGAAATGGTGTCCGCTGGCGGCTGCCCATATCGGCAGACATCTGTGGTAACTTAGCAACCACGCTGGTTTCCTTCGCCACCCCTAAGCAGTGGCACGCATTGTCTCGAAATGCGTGGGCCAGTTTCACGCCGCCCCGCCACCTTCGATAGGAACTTGGGCAAGACGGTGAGACCGCCAGATTGTTCCATTAGTTCAAAGCGGCCCGCCCCGCTGTCGCCCGCGCGCGAACTGAGAAAATGCCCCCGCTAGGCGGGACCGCACTGCTGGATAAACCCAGCAGGCAGGGAACGCGGGCGGAAGCAACCACGCGCGGTACGTAGACACCGAAAGGCCCCGGGGTACATCGCCGGGGCCTTTAGCGTTCCCGTGGGCGTAGTTGTGTTCGGGGTAGTTCCTCGGGGAACGCCACTAAGCAAATGTCCATTTGTGAGTTTTGTTCCGCCCCAGCAAGACGCCTGCATCCGCATCAATAGTTCCGTAAGTTTGGACGCCTAGAATTTCCCGCCTGTCTTGCCCCCAGCACGTCATTCCATCCTCTTCACCGAAGCATCCTTGCGAAGAATGATGGATCTGCGGGTCAAGCTCGCGGGTGACGCATGCTGGAACTTCTTCACCTTCTTAAATACGACACGTTGCGATGCACTTTCGCATGCGTGAGGGGAAGCGAATGATTTCACGCACAGCCGGGGTCATCGCGACGCTGCTGATCGGCCTCGGAGCTCCGGGCTACGAGGCGCGTGCGCAGCATTACCCCTATCCATATCCACCACCACCACCGGGTCCGCCGTATCGGTCGCCGTCGGCCGCCGATGCCGACGACAATGGACCGCCGCAGGTTCCGTACTACCGTTCGCCGGGCGGTGCGTGGGTGCCTCGCGCCGGCACCGAAGCGAATGCGGGCGGAGCACCGGTGCAGAGCGATCCGCGCTATGGCGATCCGCGCACCGGCGATCCGAGATATAGCGGTCCACATTTTTCGGCGCTGCCGCCGGAAGATCGGCCCGAGACCGGCCCCCGGAAGGAGCTACCGCCGCAGTTCCGGCGCACGCAGGTCGATTACTTTACCAAAGAGCCGGCCGGCACGATCGTCATCGATACGCCCAACACCTACCTCTATCTGGTGCTCGGCAACGGCAAGGCGCTGCGCTACGGCATCGGTGTCGGCCGTGAGGGCTTCATCTGGTCGGGCGCGGAGAAGATTTCGCGCATGGCGGAATGGCCCGACTGGAGCCCGCCGGAGCAGATGATCGAGCGGCAGCCTTATCTGCCCCGATTCATGGCCGGCGGCGACGGCAACCCGCTCGGCGCGCGCGCTCTCTACCTCGGCGATACGCTCTACCGCATCCACGGCACCAATCAGCCGTCCACCATCGGCAGCTTCGTGTCCTCGGGCTGCATCCGGCTCACCAACGAGGACATCACCGATCTCTACGGGCGGGTGAAGGTCGGCACCCGCGTGGTGGTGCTATCCGGCAAGGAGCGCGCGAATGCGGCGGCGCCGGTCACTTCGCCCCGACGCGGGTCGGCGGCGGCGCGAAGTAGCGCGCCCTCGGCTGCGGAGGTGGTGGCGAAGAAACGCAAGCCGCCGAAAGAGCCGGAGCAGCAGACGACCACCGGTTCGGCGCGCGGCGAGGCCAGCGTGGCGCGCGACAACGCTCCGCGGACGGACGTGAAAGCGGAACACGCCGGCTTCGAGGAGTAGCGCGATCCGGCCCGCCGGCGGGCGTGACCGCCGCACCGCCGAGCAGCGTGATGAGGTCGCGACGACCACCACGTCCAAGCCAACTTGCCTGCGGCGAAGACGACAACACATACAATCGGGCCCGCAATATCGAGACTGCTCAATTGGCAGCCGATTCCGGTTGCAACGGGCGAAGGGGGAAAGAAAGCCCCGCATCGCGGGGCTCAGTCCTAGCAGGAGGAAAGTCGACGGTGTTGGCAGCGTATTTACCCAGTACCGCCGACAAGTATGCGCTAAGGTCGCCAGTGCGCGCGCGATGTGATGGCAATCACAAAATTGCGCTTTGCGGAGCAGACAAAAGCGGATTGACCGATCAGTCGCGCTCGATGTAAACCGCGGCGCGTACGAGGGGGGCACCGCCGTTCGCGACGATGGCACGGCCAGATCCTGAATGCCACTAAGATCGCGTTTTCCTGCTCGACCCGCATCCGAAGATGCCGAACCTGGGACTGTCTCGGACAGAAGCCGCGGGCCTTGCGGCATATATTGCAACGCGCAAATAGCTCGACCGCTACACGTCAAGCACAGCTCACAAATCCCCGAATGGCTTGGCACCCGCTATCGACGCCGAGGCCTACGCCTAGCCGCCAGCGTCGCCGCGGATCGAATTGCTCGCCGGCAGTCCCGATGGCTGCAACGAGGCGATCTTGCTTGCGCACGGCTTCCCGGTCGGACTGCTGGTCAAACTGACCGCCGCCGGTCTCGCAACGGCGTACGCCGAGCGCATGATGGTCGGAGGACCGCCGGATGGAGATCACCCGGGCGGATTCACGTATGGTCGATTCGCGGAACCCCTGCTCGCCGCTTGTTCCGGCAGCAACAGGGTTGAAGACCTTGTTCCCGCGTGGGCAAACATGCCGCCGCGCCCGACACCGCAATATGCGGCACGCAAGAACCATCTGGAAGGCCACAGCAAACCGGTCGCAAGAGCGCAAGAGGAGCCGCGAATAAAGAGGCTGCGGGACTGCAAGAGGTGGCGAAATCCGTGGATCGAAGCCTTCACGAAGAATGACGCCCTACGCTCGGCCGCTGTTGAGGGCATCGGGTGGGCGACAGACAGCTTCACCTACACGATGCAGTTGGGCAACGGGGCGTTGAGTACGGCGACTGTCACACTCCGCATCAATGGTGTGGACGATCTCGCTGTCATTTCTGGCGACGATACCGGATCGGTAAGGGAGGATTTCGACCTGACCGACACTGGTACGCTTTCCATTTCCGATCCCGATACAGGGCAGGTTGCGAGCTTCATTGCTCACGACAACAGCAACCCGCTCGCGGGGGAACACGGCACGCTGATCATCGATGCGGATGGGAACTGGATATATACACGCTCAACAACATGGATCTTCGAGTTCAGGCACTGACAGCCAGCCAGCACTTGACTGATACAATTACCGTCCAGGCTACGGATGGCGCCACGCACGACATCACCATCAATATCGCTGGCACGAACGAGTATTCTTATGTTGGGGGTTTTTTTGCTCGGGCTCAAGCTGAAGCCAATGCGGCTACGGCCGGAGGTTACTTGGCTACAGTTACGTCCGCGGAAGAAAACCAATACTTATACAACCTCATGGCGAACAGCGGGCAGAACACCGGTGGATGGCTCGGCGGAAGCGATGCCGCGAGCGAAGGGACGTGGATCTGGACCGGAGGAGCAGAAGCAGGGACGGTGTTCTGGAATGGGTTGGCAGATGGAAGCGCGCCCGCCGGGCAGTATGAACACTGGGAGGTCGGCGAGCCGAATGAGTTTTGGCGCAATTCGAACCCGCCGTGGCTTTAGATGAGGATTATCTCCACATGTGGGGTTATGCCCCTGTGTGGAACGATATCTATGCGACGGCGCAGTTCGGGTATTTCGTGGAGATTGGCGTTTGACGCCTGATCGGCGTTGCCACATGGCGACATTCAATCTTGCTGCAGCATCTAAGCGCCCCACTCTGGGGGCGCTTTCTCGTTGAGAATGCTCTCAGACAAACGTCAACGCGGAATGACCTGAACCTCATGTGTCAAGCACGTTGATGATGGCGAGTTCGAACGACTGCGGCCCCGGTGCCTGCAGATAAAAGAAGCTTACGCTCGGAGTTTGCGATGCAAGAAGCTGCTGCGAAGTGGCTGATGGTTGCCAGTGTGATGATCGGTTTGAATGCTTCCGGATGGGCGGAAGAGGTTGATGCGGGCAAGGCGGAATATCTGTCGAGTTGCGCGCCATGCCACGGCACCGATGGAAAGGGAAAAGGTCCGCTCAGTTCTAAGCTGAAGACAAAGGCAGCCGATTTGACCACCGTCGCCAAGAAGAACAACGGCGTGTTTCCGCTGAGCGCTGTTTATGAGGCGGTTGATGGACGGAATGCGACGGGGTCGCACGGCACTCGTGAAATGCCAATTTGGGGTTGCCGACACACCACCTCGTCCATTTCTCCGACGAAGACGGTCAAGCGTAAAGTTTACAAGCAGCCTGACCGCTATGAGTCACATCTTGACCTCTCCTGCGATCCGGAAGACGTCATCGGAAACCGCATCCTGTCTGTCGTCGAATATCTGCGGCGAATTCAGGAGAAGTAGCTGGCACGCATTACGGCGGCGGCGCCCGACCAGATCAATCGGTCACCCCAACAGCCCAGACACTCCAGCCAACAAAGACACAGCCCGGGGACTGGCGCGCCGTGGAGCTCGCTAACGATGAGCGAGAAGTCATAAACTTGCGTTTTCTTGTCCGCGCCGTGTCCGCGAAGCCGCTCGCCCCAGTTTGACGGCGGCTCTGGCGCAAAATCGCGCAACAGCGCCATATCTGCCACGCCCGAGCTCGAAGTCGGTAACGCGCAGGCAAAACCTGGCGACCAAGAGCCGCCAGATGGACGGCGACGGTTGCGTGTGTGGCGGGATCGATGGTGGCGGGATCGTTGTTGGCATCTTTAGCGCTCTCACCGCACCGGATCAGAGCGCGTCTCCGAAAAAGTCAGCGGCGGGAGCCACCTAATTGGTGGGCGGGAAGGTGTGAGTCAGGGTGGCGAAGGTCGCGAGACAATCGGCGGTCGGTCAGCGCCACGATGAAACGGTCCCGGGATGGGGGCGTTGGCGGCGAGCTGGAGTCCATCGGCATTACGGGCGCAAGATCATTCCGTGCGCTAAAACCGCTTGACGTGCGTCGGACCGGCGGCGGTCGTCGAGGCGCTCGGCGAGCTCCCGCCATTCACGCGCCAGTTCTTCGTACTGCTGCCTACCCTCACCGGCCCAGCGGTTCGCGAGCTCCTGACACTCCGCCGCGTTGGCGCGGAATTCTTCAGTGAGATCAACGACCCGGCTTCCGGCTGGGCGATTGTCAAACATCATCGCGAGTAAACTCGGGGGTGCAAAGCGTGTATCCAACCACATGGCCGATCTCCCGTGAGCCTACCAATGTGCATGTTACTGAGTTTAACTTAGCCCGGCTGTGGTATTGGCGCCGTGATCGCCGTCACAAAAAAGCGCTTTACACCGCCAACCCAGCGATATTCCCGCCGGGACGAAATAAGAGAACCGGCTAGTCCGGTAGCCCCGCGAGGACTTGATCGCTCGATTGTGGCTGCTGGCATGGGCAACAATCTGAGCAGCCTAAAAAACCTAGTAATTTCAATGCTTCATGGCGGAGAAAATCTCCGCGACCATAGGGGAGGAGGCGCGCGGGGCGGCGTGAGACCGGGTGCAGACCAAGCAGCGTGAACGATAACCCCACCATCGATATCCATGCCCACATGCTGCCGCAGGAGACCCTCCGGCGGCTGGGCAAGGAGGCGCCGCGCGTGGCGCCCAAGCTCATCGCGCAAGACGACGGCTCGACCGTCATGGAGATCGCGGGCAAGGTGGTGCAGCGGCCGATGCCGCGGCAATGCTGGGATCTCGATTTGCGGCTTGCCGATATGGACCGGCACGGCATCGACATGCAGGCGGTCTGCGCCACCGTGCACACCTTCTTCTATGACCAGGAGCCCGCGCTCGGCGCGGCCTGCGCCGTGCTGCAGAACGACGAGATCGCGGCCGTGGCCCGCCGCCATCCCGAGCGGTTCGTAGCGCTCGCCACCCTGCCGCTGCAGCACCCGCAACGGGCGGCCGACGAGCTTACGCGCGCCATGCGCGTGCTGGGTCTGCGCGGCGCTCAGATCGGCACCAACGTCAACGGCAGCAACCTCGACGATCCCGCGCTCGAGCCGGTCTGGGCGGCGGCCAACGCGTTGCGGGCGTTCGTCCTGGTCCATCCGCATGGCGAGATTCTTCCGGGCGAGCGCCTCAAGTCCTATTACATGCGCAACTTCGTCGGCCTGCCGTTCGAGACCACCATGGCCGGCGCGGCGCTCGTGTTCGGCGGCGTGATCGAGCGCTACCCCGATATCAATTTCTGCCTCTGCCACGGCGGCGGCTTCGTGCCGTATCAGGCCGGACGTTTCGTGCACGCCTTCAACGTGCGCGCCGAGCCGAAGGCGCGACTGCGGGGATCGCCGCGGGACTCCTTGGCCCGCCTGCACTACGACACCATCGTGCATTCCCCGCGCGCGCTTGAATTCCTGCTCGCGACGGCCGGGCCCGAACGCGTGCTGCTCGGCAGCGACTATCCCTTCGACATGGGCGAATTCGATTGCGCCGCGCGCGTCGACGCACTCGCGATTTCGCGGACGGACCGCGACGCCGTGCTCGGCCGCCGCGCCAACGAATTGCTGGGCAATGTCTGACTTGGAAGCCGTGCGCGTCGAGCGGCTGCGGCGAACGCTGAGGGCGGTCGCCGCCGCCCATCCGTTCTACCGCGCGCGGTTTCGCGAGCTTCGCCTCGAGCCGGGCGACATTCGCTCGCTCGACGATCTCGAGGCGCTTCCGCTGACCCGCAAGGACGACTACATCGCCGATCCCGAGGCGTTCCGCCTGCGCGCCGATGATCTTCCCGCCGACTTCTGCGCCGAGGAACGCGTGCTGTGGGACGTCGCCTATACCACCGGCACCACCAGCGGGCGGCCCTCGCCGTTCTACAACACCGCGCACGACGCCTACGCGATCTGGGACCAGGCGCGCCGCTGCAACCAGGCGGAAGGGCTGAGCGCGAGCGATCGTATCGCCAATCTCTATCCGCTGGCGGGCTTTCCGACCGGCGCCTTCCTCAGCGTCATCCGCTCCGCCATGATCGCGGGAGTGCCGGTCGTGCACGGCCTGACCGGGTCCGCCAATTCCGAGTTCAAGGTGCGCAACTCGCTGGCCGAGGCGCTGACGACGGTCGGGCGGTTCCGCCCCACCGTGCTGTGGGGCGTGCCGAGCTTCATCCGCCGCTTTCTCGACGAGGCCGGCCGGCGCGGCGCCGACTTCTCCGCCGTGCGGCTCCTGCTGACCTCGGGCGAGCCGGTGCCGGAGACGTTGCGGGCGGCGCTGCGCGACACTCTCGCCCGCCTGGGCGCGCCGGCCGTCGCCATCCGCGCCCGCTACGCCTTCACCGAGATGCAGGGCGGGCTGGTGCAATGCGCGGACGACGCCGCGCCGCAGAACCTCGTTCCCGATCTCTATTATCTGGAGGTGGTCGAGCCCGCGACCGGACGTCGGCTCGGGGACGGCGAGAGCGGCGCGCTCGCCATCACCCATCTGCATCGCCGCGGCACCGTGCTGCTGCGCTATCTCGTGGGCGACATCGTCACGTTGGCGCGCACGCCGTGCCCGCGCTGCGGCCGCGCCGGCGAGCGCCTGGTGGCGGCGCCGCGGCGCACCGGCAACCTGGTCAAATGTCGGGGCATGCTGGTCAATACCGACGTCATTCTTGATACGCTCTCGGCCATGGCCGGGATCGCCGAATTCCAGATCGTGTTCGCGGGTGCGGGCACGGCGGGCGCGATGGAGCGGCTGGTGATCCGCATCGAGCGCGAGGCCGATGCCGCGCTGGGCGGGGAGGTGGAACGGCGCGTGCGCGCGGCGGTATCGTTGCGTCCCGAGGTGGAGTTCGTCGCGCGCGGGACGCTCTACGACCACGAGCGCTCGATCAAGGCCAGGCGCGTCGTGGATTTGCGCACGAACACGGAGTGAGCGAGGAATCATGGACGCAAGCGCGGCCGGAATGACGTTTCCGCCCTACCAGTTCCACGTCGAGCGCGGCAAGATCCGCGAATTCGCCGATGCCGTCGGCGATCTCAACCCGGTCTATCGCGATCCCGCCTACGCCGCGCAGCTGGGTTTCACCGGCGTCCTCGCGCCGCCGACCTTGCTGCGCACTTTTCTCTACGAACCGAAAACGGCGTCTGATGCCCTCAAGGTGGCGGACTGGAGCTACATCGTCCACGGCGAGCAGGAGTTCGAATATTTTGCGCCCGTCATGGCCGGCGACGTGCTGACCGCGCGGGAGCGCATCGTCAGCATCACGGAAAAGGCGAGCCGCCGCGCCGGCAAGCTGCAGATCGCGGTGATCGAGACCACCTTTCACAACCAGCGCGGCGAGAGGGTGCAGATTGCCCGTCGCACTTTGGTCGAGACCGGCAAGCGGATCAGCGAATGATGCAGCCCTCCTTCGGCGCGATCAACATCGGCGATGCGCCGGCGCCGCTCGCCTGCGGGCCGCTCACGCGCACGGATTTCGTGCGCTATGCCGGCGCGTCCCACGACTTCAATCCCAACCACCACGACGAGGTCTATGCCAAGGCCAACGGCAACAAGGCGGTGTTCGGCATGGGCATGCTGGCGGGGGGCTATTGCGCGCGGCTGCTGACGGATTGGCTCGGCGACGCTGCGTTACGGCACCTGCGCATCCGGTTTGCGTCGCGGTTCTGGCCCGGCGATGTGCTCACCTGCACCGCCGCCGTGACCGGAAAGCGCGGGGCCGGCGGGGAGAACCTCGTCGATTGCGAGTTCAGCGCGGTCAACCAGGACGGCGAGGTCATCATCCGCGGCGACGCCACCGCGGCTTTGCCGCGCTGACGGAAGTTGCTAGGGTGACAGAACATGGCGGTGCGAACGCGCCGAATCCGTCGACAGCCTAAAAGTCAAATTTCCACGGCAATAATACCAAACTGGAGCGAGGCGCATGGAGTTCGGAATTCTGTTCACATCGCATTCCAACACCGATGTCGAGCCCTATCCGCACCGCGACGTGCACGCGCGGGTGACGCGCGAGATCGTGCGCGCGGACGAGCTGGGCTTCGATTACGCCTGGGTGGCGGAGCATCATTTCAGCAATCAATACGGCATCATGCCGGATGTGTTCGTCTATGCCGGCTACCTCGCCGCGCTCACCAAGCGG
This sequence comes from uncultured Alphaproteobacteria bacterium, assembly GCA_963712565.1. Taxonomy (GTDB): domain Bacteria; phylum Pseudomonadota; class Alphaproteobacteria; order Rhizobiales; family Xanthobacteraceae; genus VAZQ01. The sequence continues at coordinate 56,745 of CAVQIP010000037.1, forward strand.
ATCAAGATCGGCACCGCCGTGGTGACGCTGCCGCTCGCCAATCCGCTGCGGGTGGCGGAGAACGCCGCCTTCGTCGACATCCTGAGCCAGGGCCGTTTCGCGCTCGGGCTGGGCTCCGGCTACCGCAAATACGAGTTTGACGGCTTCGGCGTCGATTTCGAGGCCCGCCGCGACATCCAGGAGGAAGCGCTGCCGCTGCTGATGGACATCTTCCTCGACAAGCGCACCGATCACCGCGGCAAGTATTTCAAGCTCAAGGTCGACGGCGAGTATGAGTTGTTTCCCCATTCCTTGCAGCAGCCGCATCCGCCGATCTTCCTCGCCGGCGCGACCGAGCGCTCGATCGCGGTGGCGGGCCGCATGGGCTTCGGCCTCATGCTCTCGACCTGGACGCCGTTTGCGGAGCTGGCGCGCCAGACCGCGGCCTACCGCAAGCATCTCGAGGAGACGCCGGCACGGCTGCGCGGCAATCCCGGCCGCGACCACATCGACGTCGCGCGCTGGACCTACGTGGCGGAGACCGACGCCAAGGCCAAGGCCGAGAGCGAGGCCGGCATCATGCGCCACCTCAAGCATTTCGCCAGCGGCCACACCTCCGGCTATCTCGGCACGGTCTCCGAGGGCGGCGCCACCAGCCGGCGCGACTACGACATGCTTTCGCGCGACATCATCCTGCACGGCTCGCCGGCGACCGTGGTGGAGAAGATCGAGCGGCTGCGCGACATGACCGGCGCGAGCTCGGTCATGCTGCACTACCCGCCGTGGTACGGCGTCGACAAGGCGCTCGCCTCGCTCGAGCTGTTCGCCACCGAGGTCGCCCCCAAGCTGCGCACCAAGCCGCCCGCCCGTCTGCGCGCATAAGCTGTTCGCTTGTATTGTCGAAGGCAGTTGCCGCGGACTCGGTGGGCTCCCTCTCCCCAAGGGGGAGAGGGAGCCCACCGAGATCGCGGCGCCGTCGTTGCGCCACCCGTGATCAGCTCACTCTCCGCTCACGCCGCCGCTGGCGTCGCTTTGGCGCGGCGGATCGTCTCCCACACCCGCGCCGGGGTCGCCGGCATGTCGATCGCGTCCACGCCGAGCGGCGCGAGCGCGTCGATGATCGCGTTGATCACCGTCGGCGGCGCGCCGATGGTGCCGGATTCGCCGATGCCCTTGACCCCGAGCGGATTGGTCTTGCACGGCACTTCCTCGAGCTCCGCCTCCACGTTCGGCATCACGTCGGCGCGCGGCATGCCGTAGTCCATGAAGCTGCCGGACAGGAGCTGTCCGGACTCGCGGTCGTAGACCTGGTGCTCGAGCAGGGCCTGGCCCAGGCCCTGCACCACGCCGCCGTGAATCTGCCCGCGCACGATCAGCGGATTGAGCACGCGGCCGAGGTCGTCGACCACGAAATAGCGGTCGACCACCACCTCGCCGGTCTCCGGGTCCACGTCCAGCTCGCACACATGCGCGCCGTTGGGATGGCTGGGCGGATTGGCGCTGTAGCTGCCGGTCGCCTCCAGGCCGACGCCGAATTTCTCGGTGACCGGCCCCATCGGCGCATAGGCCGCCTTGGCGACGTCGGCGATGGCGATCGCCTTGTCGGTGCCGACCACGCGGTAGCGGCCGTCCTTGAACTCGATATCGGCCGCGTCCGCCTCCATCAGCGCGGCCGCCAGCGACTTGCCCTTCTCGATGATCGCGTCGCTCGCCGCCTTGAGCGCGTTGCCGCCGACGGTCGCGCTGCGCGCGGCGTAGGTGCCGCGCCCGATCGGGACCTGGGCGGTGTCGCCCTGCACGTAGCGGATGTCTTCGATCGGCACGTCCAGCCACTCGTTCACCAGCTGCGCGAACACCGTGGCATGGCCTTGGCCGTGCGAATGGGTGCCGCCCAGGATGGTGAGCGTGCCGCCGGGATCGAAGCGCAGATCCATGCGCTCGTTGAAGATGCCGCCGAACTCGATGTAGTAGCTCACCGCGCGGCCGCGCCGCTTGCCGTTCTTCTCCGAGGCCTTCTTGCGCGCCGCGAAACCCTTCCAGTCGCTGAGCTCGATGCACTTGTCCATCAGGCGCTGGAACTCGCCGCTGTCGTAGTTCCACAGCGTCGGCGTCGCGTAGGGCAGCTTGTTCGGCGGGATCAGGTTGCGGCGCCTGATCTCGGCCGGCTCGATCCCGATCGTGCGCGCCGCGTGCTCGATCAGCCGCTCGGTGAAATAGGCCGCCTCCGGGCGCCCGGCGCCGCGGTAGGGCCCGCACTGCGAGGTGTTGGTGAACAGGCCCTGCGACATGATGTGCATGGTCTGGATGTCGTAGGCCTCCGGGATGAAGCGCACCGAGAACGCGCCCGCAGCCAGCGCGGCGCCGACGAAATAGGCGCCGAGCTGGAACAGACATCTCGCCCGCAGACCCAGAATCTTGCCGCGCTCGTCGAGCGCGAGCTCGCCGTAATAGATGGTCTCGCGGCCGCAATGATCGGTCAGCATGCTTTCCGAGCGCGTCGCCACCCACTTCACCGGACGGCGCAGGCGGCGCGAGGCCCAGAACACCAGCGCGTCGTCGGGAAACGGATTGCCCTTGAGTCCGAACCCGCCGCCGACGTCGGGCGAGATCACCCGGATGCGGTTCTCCGGCACGTGGAAGATATGCGCCATTTCCATGCGCATGCCGTGCGGATTCTGCGAGGCGGTGTAGAGCGTGTAGGAGTCCTCGGCGGCGTTGTAGTCGCCGATCGCGACCCGCGGCTCCATCGTCACCGGCGAGAGCCGGTTGTTCTCGACCCGCAGCTTCACCACGTGCTTGGCGCTGGCGAAGGCGGCGTCGGTTGCCTCCTTGTTGCCGAACATCAGCCGGAACCCGACATTGCCCTGGGGGCAATCGTCCCAGACCTTGGACGCGCCGTCCTTGGCGGCGTCTTCGAGATTCACCACCGCCGGCAGCGGCTCGTACTCGACCTCGACGAGCTCGGCGGCGTCGCGCGCCTGGGTCAGGGTCTCGGCGACGACGAAGGCGACGCGGTCGCCGACGAAGCGCACCTTGTCGGCGCAGAGCACGGGCTGGAAGGTGCGGTGGCCCTTGGGCGCGCCGAAATCTTCCGGCATCAGGTGCGCGGTGAAGCTGCCGAGCTTCTCCGCCGCGGCGTCGGCGCCGGTGAGCACGGCGAGCACGCCCGGCGCGGCCTTGGCCTTGGCCGCGTCGACGCGCTTGATGCGGGCGTGGGCGTGCGGGGAGAGCACCGTCACCCCGTAGCATTGCCCGGGCAGGCTGATGTCGTCGACGTAGCGGCCCTGCCCGAGCAGGAAGCGCTGGTCCTCCACTCTGCGCACCGCTTGTCCGATGCCGAACTTGGCCATGTCCGCCCGCCCTTCTGTTCACGATGTGATGGGTTCGGTCGAATGTTAATGGAGAGCCGCTGCTGGCGCCAGCGCGGGCGCAGCGTCCCGTTGCCCACCCACAGTCGCCAATGCGGGCTACACCGGCGCTACCGCCCCGCGCTCGATGCGGAAGGCGCGCGAGAGCAGGTCGGCGATGTGCACCTCGTTCAATTCGGCGATCAGGATCGAGAGCCCTTCGCCCTTGAGCTTGGACATCACCTCGCCCAGCCTGCGCGCCAGCGCCGGCGCCAGCCCCTCGAACGGTTCGTCGAGCAGGAGCATGCGCGTGCCGGCCATCAGCGCGCGCGCGAGCGCCACCATCTTCTGCTGACCGCCGGAGAGCGCGAGCGAGCTGCGGCCGCGGAAGGCCGCGACTTCGGGCATGATGGAGAAGATCCAGGCGAGCCGCGCTTCGGCGTCGCCGATCGCCGTCGTCCAGGTTGGCAACAGAATGTTCTGCTCGACCGTGAAGTCGGGGACCAGCCGGCGGTCCTCGGGCATGTAGCCGATGCCGTAACCGACGCGGCGGTAGGGCGGCAGCGTCAACAGGTCGACGTGATCGAGCTCGACCTTGCCGGTCGCCGGGATCGCGCCCATGAGCGCGCGCAGCAGCGTGGTCTTGCCGGCGCCGTTGCGGCCGATGAGCCCGCACATCTCGCCCTCGGCGAGATCGAGCGAGGCGTTGCGGACGATCGGCACCGCGCCGATCGCGACGTCGAGATCGCTGACCTTAAGCATGGCCTTCGCTCTCCGGCTTGGTGCCGCTGATGAGCGTCTGCACGCGCGGATCGGCGAGCGCAACCGCCGGCGCGCCGTCCGCGATCACCGTGCCGTCGTAGAAGGCGAGCACGCGGTCGGCGAACCGGGTCACGATCTCCATGTCGTGCTCGACGAACAGCACGGTCAATTTCCGGCTCTTCAAGGCCGACATCACGACGTCCATCACGCCGAATTTCTCCTCCACCGAAATGCCGCTGGTCGGCTCGTCGAGCAGGAGGAGGCGCGGCGAGCCCACCACCGCCATGGCGATGTCGAGCAGCTTGCGTACGCCCTGCGGCAGCGCCGACGCCAGTGCGTTGCGGTAAGGCGCGATGCGGAACAGCTCGACGGCGGCGTCGGCGTCGGCGAGCGTCGCCGGCGATTTCAGCGGCGCCAGCACCCGCGTGAAGGCGCCGTCCGATCCGGCGCCGACCGCCGCCGCGGCGCACATGTTCTCGAACACGGTGAGCGAGGGAAAGATCTGCGCCACCTGGAACGAGCGCGAGATGCCGAGCCGGGTGATAACGCGCGAGGGCCGGCCGGTGATATCGCGATCCTCGAATCGGATGGTTCCCTTGCTCGGCTTGAGATGGCCGGTGATCATGTTGATGAAGGTGGTCTTGCCGGCGCCGTTCGCGCCGATGATGCCCACGGTCTGCTGCGCCGGCACATCGAGGGTGATGTCGCGCGCCGCCACGATGGCGCCGAAGGTCTTCTCCAGGTCGCTCACCGAGAGGATCGCGGTCATCATGCCGTCTCCGCCGGACGGCGCAGGCGATGGAACAGCGAACCGAGGCCCTCGGGCAGGAACAGGATGGTGAGCAGCAGCGCCGAGCCGAGGATGATCTGCCAGGTGCCGGGGAAAAGATCGACCGCGATCGAGCGCAGCAGCTCGAACACGAACGAGCCCACGAATGCCGCGGCGACCGAGCCAGCGCCGGCCAGGATGGTCACGAATACGAAGCCGCCGGAGGTCGTCCAATACGCCATGTTGGGATCGACATGCTCCACCGCCAGCGCCGCCAGCGCGCCGCCCAGCCCGGCGAGAATCCCGGAAATCACCAGCTTGAGGTGGATCAGGCGATTGACCGAGATGCCGAGGAATTCCAGCCGGATCTCGTTGTCACGCACCGGCACCGCGAGCGCGCCCGCGACGGTGCGGAAATAGAGCGCGACCAGGAAGGCGGCGACGGCGCAAAAGGCGAGCACGAGCCAGAACAAGGCGAGATTGAGCGCCTGGCCGCGCGGCCGGTAGCCGAGGAACATTCCGGCCTCGACGTGGAAGCCGTCGGTCGAGCCGAGCGTCTCGGTCTTCACCAGCACGCCGTAGAGGATCATCGACATCGCCAGGCTGAGCATGGCGAAGAAGATGTCGCGATAGCGCGCGAGCAGGAATCCGACCAGGAACGCGACGATGCCGGCCGCGACCGCGCCGACCGCTACCAACAGGAACACGTCCCTCAAGCCGGCGTAGCGGCTGAGCAACGCCACCGCATAGGCCCCGATGGCGTAGAACAGCGCCTGCCCGAACGGAACCAGGCCGGCGCGCCACAGGATCACCAGCCCGAGCACCACCAGCGCATTGGCGAAGGCGACGGTGGCGAGCGAGACGAGCCAGGCCGGCAGCGCCGGCGCCGCGGCGGCGAGCGCGGCGAACGCGATCGCTCCGAACAGCGTGGCGCGCGTCCACATGTCAGATCTTCCGCGGCTTGGCCTGAGTGAACAGGCCATAGGGACGGAAGATGAGCACGAGCGCCATCACCGCATAGATGACGAACAGCTCGAGCTGCGGAAACAGGTGAACCGCCGCGGCGCGGCAAAGCCCGACGATGAGCGCGCCGATCAGCGCGCCTTGGATCGAGCCCATGCCGCCGGTGGCGACCACCGCGAAGGCAAGCACGATCACCTCGACGCCGATGCCGAGCGTCACCGAAATCTTCGGCGCCATCACCGCGCCGCCGAGCGCGCCCAACATCGCGCCCAGCACGAAGGTCACCGTGAACACGAGGGTCACATTGATGCCGAAAGCCGCCGCGGTTTCGCGATCGAAGATCACCACCGTCAGCAGCCGGCCGTAGCGGGTGTATTTGAGCGCCCAATGGGCGCCGACTGCGAGCACGGCCGCGAGCGCGATCAGGCCCATGTCGTAGCCGGACAGCACCAGGGATCCGACGTCGAAGTTGCCGGCAACCGCGAGCGGCTGATAGAGCGGATAGGAGCGCGTACCCCAGATCAGCAGGATCATATCCTCGAGGATGAGCGAGGCGGAGAACGTCACGAGCACAACGATGACCTCGTCTCGACCGTAGACGAGGCGCAGCAGTCCGCGCTCGATGATGAGACCAAGCACAAGCCCGATGCCCATGGCGACGAGCACCATCATCAGGAATCCGCCCGCGACCGGCCAGCCCTGCTCGAAATAGATGCCGACCGCGCTCGCCGCGCCAAAGGCGCCGAAGGCGTAGAACGACCCGTGCGTGACATTGAGGATTTTCATCACCCCGAAAATCAGGGTGAGGCCGATCGCGACGACGAACAGATAGGCCGCGTAGACGAGGCCATCGGTCAGGATGGCGAAGGCGGTCAGCACGTTTGATCCTGTCGCGGCGCTCTCTCGAGAGCGGTGTGAGATCGAAATCGAATCAGCGCGAGCGGCAATCTCGGTGCGCTGCCTCTCCCCTTTGAGGAGAAGGTTGGGGGGAGGGGGTTCGAAGCCTCTCGATAGACCTTAGCTCCTCGCCCCGTCCCGCTCCCACGCAAGTCGGGCTTGCCCGACTTGCGCGAAATTCAAGACGCGCCCCGGGCAAGCCCGGGGCGCATGGGAGAGGGAGCCGACCGAGTCCGCCGCCCGGCCGGCGGCCAAATCCCCTTGGAATCCGTGCTAGTTGCACTTCGCGCCCTTCATCCCGCCTTCCAGCCAAGCGACCGAGTCGGTGTCCGCCGGCGGGTTCACGCATTCCGCCGGATAGCGCACGATGTCGACGAGCTCGGGCTTGTTCTCCGCCTTGTTGAAGCGGAACGTGCCGTAGGCCGTGGCGGCAATACCCTGGTGGCCTTTGCCGATGGCGAGGCGGACGCCCCCGCTCGGAGTCGGGAATTCGATCCCTTCGAACGCGGCGATAACTTCATCGCTGGTCGGCCGCGCCCCGCCTTTCTTCGCCTGCGCCTTCTCCCAGGCCGTCTTCAGCCCGAACATCGACTGCGCCATATGATAGGCGGGATAGATCGGCGCCATGCTGAAGCGATCGGTGTAGGTCTGCGCGAGCCAATGGCTGAGCGGATTGTCCGGCGCCATCAACGCATGCTGACCGCGCGCGCCGATGACGGTACCGTCCGGCAGCTTGTTTCCCACCCGGAACATGGAGGTCTCGCCGGTGGTGAACACCAGCGGGATGCGCTGAGGGAGCCCGCGTGCGGCGGATTGGTAGATGAAGGCCTCGAGATCACCGTCGAAGAAGCTCGAATGGATGATCTGCGACTTGGAGGTCAAGAGCGCCGATATCTCGGCGCCGAACTCGCCGGCGAAGAGCTTGGGAAACAGCACTTTGTCGGTGGTCGAGTTCGGCGCCAGTGTCTTCATCGCCAGATTGAAGTCGCGCCAGGAATCCTGGCCCCAGGCGTAATTCTGGTTGATGCCGGAATAGACCGAGATGTCCTTGAATTTCGCGAGCGCGTATTTCGCCGCCGCCACGTTATCCATGGTGGCGTGCGGATTCATGCGGAACACGTATTTGCGCGGCTTCTCCTCGAAGATGCGCGGCGTGCCGCAGACATCGAGCACCGTGAGCTTCTGCAATTCCTCGGCCACCGGCACGATGGCAAGGCAATTGCCCGAGGAGACGTAGCCCAGCACGACGTCGACGTTGTCGCGCTGCACTAGGTTACGGTATTCCGTGACTTGCTGGGCGGTGGAGCCAGCCTCGTCGACGTATTTCACTTCGATCTTGGCGCCGCCGAACCCGACTTGGTTGTAGGGGGCCGGGACCTTACCGGCGTTGAGATTTTCGACCAGGATTTCGGCCGCGTTGCGTCCCGGTATCCCGAATGGCGCGGCGGCCGGGCCGGTCAGGAAGGTGACGATGCCGATCTTGATCGGCGCCGGCGCGGCGCCTTGCTGCGCGGGCGCACCGGAGAGCGATGCCAGCGTCAATGCGGTTGCGAGGCCCAGCGTATGGGCGCCTTTCCAACTGCGATGTTTCATTGTCTGTTCCTCCCTCGTCGGACATTGGGGCAGTCCGAGCATCCTGCAAGCAAACGCGATCCCGGCGGCATATTCAACCGGTTTTCCCCGCGCGGCGCGATGATAAGATGGTCGCAGACGTCGTCGGTTCGACGCCAAGTGCAGGGCGTGCCATGACGGTTGCCACCATCTCCCGCGCCGGCATTCCGCAGACCGGCCACGAGGCGCGGCTCGCGGCCCGCGCCGGCCGCTTCACCGGCCCCACCGCCGGCGTGGCGCCCGGCTACGTGCAGGGCAACCTCGCGATTCTGCCGGGCGATCTCGCCGGCGATTTCCTGCGCTTCTGCCAGCTCAATCCGAAACCCTGCCCGCTGCTGGCGGCCTCCGCGCCCGGCGACTTTCGGCTGCCGACGCTCGCCGCGGACCTCGACATCCGCACCGACGTGCCGCGCTACCGGGTCTTCCGCCGCGGCGAATTGATCGACGAGCCCGCCGACATCCGCGCCCATTGGCGCGATGATCTCGTCGCCTTCGTGCTGGGCTGCTCGTTCTCGTTCGAGGAGGCGCTCGCCGACGACGGCATCGAGTTGCGCCACATCACCTGCAACGCCACCGTGCCGATGTACCGCACCTCGATCGCGACCGCGCCGGCGGGGCCGTTCCACGGACCCATGGTCGTCTCCATGCGGCCGATGAAGCCGGCCGATGCCATCCGCGCCATCCAGATCACCACCCGCTTTCCCGCCGTGCATGGCGCGCCGGTGCACATCGGCAAGCCCGAGCTGATCGGCATCGCCGACCTGATGCGGCCGGACTACGGCGAGGCGGTGCCGGTGCACGCCGACGAGCTCCCGGTGTTCTGGGCCTGCGGGGTGACGCCGCAATCGGTGGTGGCGACGGCGAAGCCGGAATTCTGCATCACCCACTATCCCGGCAGCATGCTGGTGACGGATCGCCGCAATAGCGAGTTCGCGATCATGTGATGGCGGCCGCCGTCGGCGCTGACCTATCCGCCGTCATTGCCGGGCGATGTCCGCCATTACGGCGCGGTAGAATTGCGAACTGACGACCCGCACATCGGTGTACTTGGTCGTCCCGTCGCCGATGGCCGAAATCTTGCGGCCGAACTTTGCATCCTTGAGCGGCGGAACGCAGACCAGGCGTGATTCCGCAGTCTCCGGCGCGCGCATGCCGACGGCGATCCAGTCGCGCGACCACAGCCGCTCGCGCAGATAGCGGTGACCGGCGCCCTTGCTGACTTGATATTCGACGATGCTCAAGATGCCCCACAGCAGCAGCGGCTCGGCTGCGAGCGCGGAGGTCGCGCGCGACACCGGCGCGCCATGGCCCCAGAGTTCGGCGATCGAATAGCCGCCGCTCCAGAGCACGTTCAATGGATCGGAATCGTCGCTCGGCGGGATCATTTCTGTGCTCGGGCATCATCCGCGGCCGGCTTGCGCTGCGCCGTGCGCGCGCGCAGCGAGTCGTAGATCGGCGGATCGCGCAGCAGCGTGGGCACCAGCATGGCCGCGAAGCACGCCCCCAGCATCGACAGCAGCGCGGCGACGCTCGCGGTCATTTCGGTGACCAGCACGATGCCGGTGAGCGGCGCGCGCACCACGCCGGTGAAGAAGCCGGCCATGCCGACGACGGCGAAGGCGGCCGGCTCGATCTCCAGAGCCCGGGAATGCCAGGCTGCAGAGGAGCCCGAACAGCAGGCCGAATTGCGCGCCGAGCGCGAGCATCGGCGCGAACAGCCCGCCGGGGGTGCCGGCGGCGTAGGAGACCGCGCCGAGCCCGAAGCGCAGCAGGAACGCGAACGGCAGGAACAGCAGCGTTTCGGCGCCGACGAGCGTGCGCTGGGTGATCGCGTCGCCGCCGCCGACCAGCCCGGGGAAGAACCATGCCAGCAATCCGACCGCCGCGCCGATCAGGCCCGCGCGCAGCTCCACCGGCCAGTGCCGGAGCCGGTCGGCGGCCGCCAACGCCGCGAGCAGGGTGCGGTTGTAGGCGACCGCCGCCAGTCCGGTCGCCGCGCCGAGCGCGAAATAGAGCGGCATGGTCTCGATGCGGGCGGGAGCCAGCGCCGGGACCTGGAAATCCGGCGCGTCGCCGAGCAGCACGTGCGCCACCGAGATCGCGGTCGCCGAGGCGCCGAGCGCCGCGATCGCGATGCGCAGCTCGAATTTTCGCACCAGCTCCTCGAGCACGAAGATCGCCCCGGCGATGGGCGCGTTGAAGGCGGTGGCGAGCCCGGCGCCCGCCCCGGCCGCGAGCAGCACCCGGCAATCCGGCCAGCTGCGGCGAAACACCAATCCGGTGAAGCGGCCGATGATGGCCGCCATCTGCACGCTCGGCCCCTCGCGGCCGAGCGCGAGCCCGCCGCCGATCGCCAGGAGGCCGCCGAAGAATTTCACCGGGATCAGGCGAAACGGCGCCGGCTGCAGTTCCTGGTGCAGCACCGCCTCGACGTCGGGGATGCCGCTGCCCAACGCGCGCCGTTCGTAGCGGCGAACCAGCCAGGCGGCCCCCGCCGCGGCTGCGGCACAGACGGCCATCACCAGCAAAATGCCCGCAGGCCCTGCGCCATGCGCCCATGCGATCAGCGCGTCGCGCCAGGCGTCGGCCTGCGCCAGCGCCAGGCGAAACAGCGCGCCGATCAGGCCGGACAGCGCTCCCACCACCAGCGCCAGCGCGGCGAGCGCCAGCAAGCTGCCTTCTGCGCTATCGGCGGCGATGTCCGGTTGCGGATTCATCGGGTCGCGGAATCCAAACGAGAGGCGCGGCAACGATCTCTTCCCGCTCCGTCTGTGGCCGTCAATCGATGCGCGGGCAGCCCGGGGTGACGGCGCGTCGCGCACCGGCCGTCGTCGCGCAAGCTCAACCCTTCGGCTCGACGTCGAGCCGCACCACCCAGCCCTCGAGGCCCGCCTTCGCCGCCGGATAGCGCGCGAGCACGAGGGGATCGTGGCCGGGCACCACGTGGGCGCGCGAGCGCGCGAGCTTCTGCAGCGTGGCGTAGCCCTCGACCACTTCCGCCACGCTGTAGGTGATCGGAAAAATTCGGCCGGACTCGAGATGTGCGTAGAGGTGCGCGGCGTCCGCCGCCAGCACGACCTCGCCGCGCCGGGTCTTCACCCGCACGCACTGCAGCCCCTTGGAGTGGCCGCCGATATGGTGGACGGTGACGCCGGGCACGATCTCGTCCTCGCCGTCGTGGAAGGCGACGCGGCCGGCAAAGTTCTTGCGCACCATCGCCACCACGTCGTCGGCCTCGAACGGCAGCCGCAGCGCCGCGTGGCACATGCAGCGCCCGGTGGCGTAGGCCATCTCGCGATCCTGCAGGTGATAGCGTGCGCGCGGAAACAGATCGTAGTTGCCGATGTGGTCGTAATGCATGTGGCTGACGATGACGGTCTCGACCCCGGCGGGATCGATGCCGATCGCCTGCAATCCCTCGCCCACCGGCTTGATCAGCTCGCGCTGGCGCTTCTGCCCCATCGCCGCGTCGAAGCCGGTGTCGAGGATGATGGCGCCTTTCTGGCCGACGATCGCCCAGACGTAGAAGTCGAGCGGCTGCAGCACGTCGTGCGGATCGCCGCCGATGAAATTCTCCGCCGCCTTGCGCCGATGGTGCCCGTAGCGGATCGCGTAGACTTCGTGGACGTCGTCGCTCATGCCTGTTTCCCCCTTCGGTGATGCTGCGCCCGGGACGCCGGCCTCACTTCCCGATCGACCCGCTCTCGCGCGGCGCGCGCACTTCGACGCCGGCGCGGCGCTCGACCGGCTGCACCACGGTGGTGAGGTCCTTGTCCGGCCCGTTCTCGTCGCAGGCGGTCTGCAGCAGCCGGGTGACGGCCTCGGCCACCTCCATCGGCACGCCGAGCGCCTTGCCCTCGCCCAGGCACAGCTTGAGGTCCTTGGTCATCAATCCCACGGTGAAGCCGAGGTTGAAGGTGCGCGGCAGCACCACGCGGCCGAATTTGTCTTCGGTCGCCGTATTGCGGCCGGTGCCGGAATTGATCACGTCGAGCATGATGCGGGGATCGAGCCCGGCCTTGACGCCCATGACCATCGCCTCCGAGGTCGCGGTCATGGCGGCGGCGGAGAGGAAATTGTTGCACAGCTTCATGGTCTGCCCGGCGCCCGGCCGCTCGCTGATGAAGAAGGTCTTGCCGATCGCCGGCAGCGCCGGCGCGATCGCGTCGACCTCGGCGCGCGGGCCGGAGACCATCAGGGCGAGCGTGCCCTTGGCCGCGCCGCTGACGCCGCCGCTGACGGGGCAGTCGATCTGCACGATGTTCTTGGCCTTGAGCGCCGCGAAGATGCGCTTGGCCATCACCGCGCCGGTGGTGGAGAGGTCGACGAAGCGGCGCACGCGCTTGCCCTCGATCACGCCGCCCGGTCCGGTCGCCACCGCGAGCACGATGTCGGGCGTGGGCAGGCTCGCCATCACGGTCTCGACCTCGTCGGCCAGCGCGCGCGGCGAGGAGGCGGCCTGCGCCCCGAGCGCGGTGAGACGGTCGATCGCTTCGCGCCGGGTGTCGAACACGCTGACGCGGTGGCCGGCCTCGACCAGCCGGCGCGCCATGTGGAAGCCCATCTGGCCGAGCCCGATGAAGCCGATATCCATGTCCGTCTCTCCCTCGTTGCGTCGTCTCGCTTGGCCGCAATCTAGCACGAACGTCTGATGTCTCCGTGGGCGTGCGCCGCAGGCTCGGTGTGCTCCCCTCCCCCTTGCGGGGAGGGGCCGGGGGTGGGGGTCGTGCGGTGTGCCAACATTGAGGCTTTACATTCGTGAAGCGATTTATGAAGCGCCCCCCACCCCAACCCCTCCCCGCGCCGCGCAGGCGCGGCGGGGGAGGGGAGCACACTGAGTTCGCGGCGCTATGCCGCCACGATCGTCTGCAGGAGCGCCATGAGCGCCTCCGGCGCGGTGATGTGCGGGTTGTGGCTGGCGTCGAGCTCGAAATAGCGCCAGCCACGCTCGCGCCGGGCGCGCTCGGCGAATTGGCCGAACACGTCCGCCGGACCGAGGCGCCGGCAATAGATGTAGCTGCGCGGCGGCGGTAAGCCTTTCCCGGCCAGGCGCAACGGCTGCTCGAAGGTCTTGATCGGTTGCGGCAGCCGGCGGCCGGCCGCCCAGGCGACGTCGCTCGCGGGCGTGTCCGCCGGCATCGGGTTGGGCGGCACGCGCCAGCCGCCGGCGTCGCGCGCCAGCGCGCGCATCCGCTCGCGCGTCTCGGCCGACTGCAGATCGAACAGGCTTTGCCCGTCCTCGGGCACGAACGCGTCGAGATAGACGAGCTGCGCGATGCGCGCGCGCGCGCGATCGGCGACGCCGGTCGCCACCATGCCGCCGTAGCTGTGGCCGATCAGCACGACGTCGCGCAGATCTTCCATCTCGAGCACGCCGGCGACGTCGCGGATATGGGTGTCGAGATCGATCGCCGGGCTTGCAAGATGCGCCCGCTCGCCCAGCCCGCTATAGGTCGGCGTCCACAGCTCGTGCCCGGCGGCGCGCATGAGCGGGCGCATCTTCTTCCAGGCCCAGGCCGCCGACCAGGCGCCATGGGCGACCACGAACACTGCCACGATCGCTTCCTCTCGCGCGTTCACCGCGGCCAGGACATGGGAGCCTGCCCACGGCCCGTCGCGCCGTTGAAAAGGCGCGGCAAGCTGATAGCCTTGATCGCCTGCGAAACGGCGGACGGCCGCGTCGTCGCGCGGTTCGCGCGCCGGCGCCCGCGATCGGCCGCCCCAACAACAATAAGGCATCATCGGGAGGAACGTCGATGACGATCAACCGTCTCATATCGCTCATGCTGATGGCGTCCGCCATCGCGCTGCCGGCAAGCCGTCCGGCCGCCGCCGCCGAACTCGTTTACGGCAGCTGGACGCCGGCGCAGGAATACCAGAACCGGGTGGTGATGCCGGAGCTGTTCCGGAACATCGAGAAGGACACGGACGGCGCGATCAAATGGAAATTGATCGCGGGCGGCCAGATCGCCGACGGCAAGACCACGTTCACCGCGGTCAAGGACGGTTTGATGCAGGCCGGGCTCGCCATCGTCACCTATGTCCCCAACGCCATCCCGTCGGTGTACGCGATCTACAGCACGCTTATCTTCGGCGAGAACGATCCGGTGGCGGCGTCCGGCGCCGCGCTGGAGACGATGTACCTGCATTGCCCGTCCTGCCTGGAGGAGTTCAAGGCCTTCAACGCGGTCGGGCTCAGCGGCTGGACCAGCTCGGCCTACGTGCTGACCTGTCGCGAGCCGATCCGCACCGTGGCCGAGCTCAAGGGCAAGCGCATCCGCGCCACCGGCGGCGCTGCCGAAATGTTCAAGCTCGCGGGCGCCGTCCCGGTCGGCGCCACCCTGGTCGAGGCGGTCGGACTGTTGCAGCGCGGCGGTCTCGATTGCCAATACGGCATCTACGATTGGCTGCGGACCTTCGGCTACGCCGACGTCGCCAAATACGTCATGGACTATCCGCTCGGCATATCGGGGCCGGCGATCGGCATGTTTCTCAACCGCGACAGCTGGAAGAGCTTCACCCTCGAGCAGAAGCGGATCCACGTCAAATACGCCGCCTGGCTGAGCGCCAAGATGGCGATCGGGAATTTCGTCATTTCCAACGAGGACGCGCTGGCGACTGTGATCAAGGACAAGGGGGTGCAGCGGATCAAGGTCGACTTCGACGCCATCCCGGCCAACTACAAGAAGGTGCAGCGCGATGCCAATATCGCGACCGCCAAGAACTTCGGCGTCAAGGATCCCGCGGCGATCATCGACTATTACGAGCAGGCGGTCGAGCGTTGGCGGCCGCGGTCGAAACAGATCGGACGCGACATCGACAAGTTCACCGACGTGCTCGATCGGCGAGGTGTTCTCCAAGCTCGATCCGGACAAATTGTGAGCGGCTGAAATCGCGCGCTGACGGCTCGGCCGCAAGCATTGGCTGCCGGGTTCGCGGCGCCGCAACACAACGATCGCAGCCAGGGGCGCGAGGAAACCGGGATGGATCGCCTGCTCGGGTGGCTGCGGATACCGATCGACCTCCTGTTTTGGCTCGGCCTGCTCGCCGGCATCCTGATGATGCTGCACGTCACCAGCGACGTGATCGGCCGCTACTTCTTCCGCCATCCGCTCGAAGGCACCACCGAGATCGTCGCCGCCTACTACATGGTCGTGGTGGCCTATGTGTCCCTGGGCCTGGGTCGCGCGCCACGACCGCCACATCGTGGCGGGCGTGTTCCAGCGCATCGGCACGCCGCGCTTCGACTTCTGGCTCGCGATCGCGGTCAAGATTCTCACCGCGGTCTATGTGTCCGTATTCACCTACCAGACCTTTCTCGCCGCGCTCCAGCGCACGCGGTCGGGCGAAGTGTGGCTGGCCGGGACCATGTACCTTCCGGTCTGGCCGAGCCGCTGGATGCTGCCGCTCGCGGGCGCGGCGATGGCGGCCTATCTGGTGCTGCGCGTGCTCGCCGACATCGCCGCGCGCGCGCGGCCATCCGCTGCGGAGCCGACGTGAGCACGCTGACGCTCTCGCTGCTCAGCCTCGCCGGCATCCTGCTGTTGATCGGGTTGCGCGTGCCAATCGGCGTCGCGATGGGCAGCGGTCGCCGTCCTCGGCTTCTGCTATCTGCGCAACCTCAACGTTGCGCTGAGCGCGCTCAGCGATACGCCGTTCGTGTTCGCCGCCAACTGGGAGCTCTCGGCGATCCCGATGTTCCTGCTGATGGGGGCGATCGCCGGCAATTCCGGCATCGGCTCCGCCCTCTTCCGGGCGGCGCACGCCTGGTTCGGCGGCTTGCCCGGCGGCCTCGCGGTCGCCACCAACTGGGCCTGCGCCGGTTTCGGCGCCGCCTCCGGCTCGAGCATAGCGGCGGCGGCGACCATGGCGCGGCTCGCGGTCCCGGAAATGCTCAAGCACAAATACGACAAGGGGCTGGCCACCGGCGTGGTTGCCAGCGGCGGCACGCTCGACGCGCTGATCCCGCCCAGCATCTTGTTCGTCATCTACGGCGTGTTCGCCGAGGTCTCGGTCGCCAAGCTCCTGATCGCCGGGATCATTCCCGGCCTGCTGACCGCGACGGTCTACATGATCATGATCATGGTGCGCTGCTCGCTCGATCCGTCGCTGGCGCCGCCGATCGCGTTTCCCGACCGCGCCGCGCTCTGGCGCGAGCGCTGGGATTCGCTCGCGGGCATCTGGCCGATCCTCATTCTGATCATCGGTGTGATCGGCGGCCTCTACGCCGGGGCGGTGACGCCGACCGAGGGCGGCGCCGTCGGCGCGTTCCTCGCAACCATCATCGGCCTCCTGCAGCGGCAAGCTGAACCTCGCCGGGTTCCTCGACAGCTCTCAAGGACGCGATTGCGACCACCGCCCAGCTGTTCTTCGTCGGCATCGGCGCGGTGTTGTTCACGCGCTTTCTCGCGCTCGCCGGCACCGCCGACATGTTCACCGCGCTGATCGGAGAATGGGCGCTCGACCCACTGCTGCTGGTTATCGCGGTATCCGTGGTCTACCTCATCCTCGGCTGCTTCCTCGACCCGCTCGGCATGATCCTGCTCACCATCCCGGTGTTCGTGCCGATGTTCGCCAAGCTCAATCTCGATCTCGTCTGGTTCGGCGTCCTGGTGGTGAAATATGTCGGTATCGGCCTACTGACGCCGCCGGTCGGGTTCAACATCTACGTGGTCGCCAGCGCGACCGACAATGCGATCCCGCTGCAGACCATATTCCGCGGTTGCTACTGGTTCCTCGCCTGCGAGGTCGTGGTCATGACCTTGCTGATCGCGTTTCCGCAGATCTCGCTGTTCCTGCCCAGCCTGATGAATTGATCCGGGGCGGCGGCCGCGCGGCGGACTCGCTCGGCTTCGGTCTGCGCGCGACGCGCTTGAGGTGCCGCTCGCACGGGCGCATCATATGCGGTGCTCCGCCGGGGTCTGGCCCGTTGCGCGGGCGGCGGGGCGACGAGGAAAGCGGAAAATCGGCGATGCCGGACAGATGGGACGCCGCCGACATGCCGGGGCTCGATGCGTTCGACCAGGAGTTCGAACCGCATCCGGCTCGGCGCGGACCGCGGCGCAAGACCTGGCTGCGGCTCTCGATCCTGATCGCCGCGGCGCTGGTCGCGGCGATCATCGGCGCGCTCGTGCTGGCCTGGTCGAGCGCCGGCGGACGGCGTCCGCAAGCGGCGGCGACCTCCCCGCCACGCGCCGGCCACCCGGTCTCGGTCGAGGAGACCGCTCGCCTGCTGGCCCAGGTCGACGCGCTCGAGAGCGACGTGCGCGAGCTCAGGCTGGCGCTGCAGCAGGCGGCGCACACCATCGCGGTCATGAAGGCGGCCGAGCAGGAGGCGAGAAGCCGGTCCGCGCATTGGTACTCGAACCCGGTGGTGTTGAGTTACGGCATCGCATTCCAGGAGGAATCGGTCGGCGCCGCGCCGTCCGATCCGCCGGATGCGCGCGCGCCGGACGGACGCGATGACGGCGCGCCGCTGTCGTTGCAGCCGCCGCGCTAGCGCACGTTTTGTTCTGATCGAATCATCATGTTCGCCGTCATGCCCGCGCTTGCCCGGTTCGCGACACCTCATTTCCACGTCTGTCGCTGGCAGATTTCGTTGCAACAGTCGCCGCGGCGAGACCGCAAGGCCCTCGTGCCAGCGGATCCGATCCGCGGTATAGTTGAAGCGATTGGGGGGCTTCATCGAGTGCACCCGAACTCCAGCAGGAGGTCCGCCATGAAAGTCAAGGACGCAATGCACAAGGGCGTCGACTGGGTCAGTCCGGACACCCCCGTCACCGAAGTCGCGAAACTGATGCGCGAGCATGACATCGGCGCCATTCCGATTGGCGAGAACGATCGGCTGATCGGAATGGTGACCGACCGCGACATCGTCTGCAAAGGCTTGGCGCAGGACAGCTTCGATGCCGGCCGCGCGATCGCTCGCGATGTGATGACCCCGGGCATCCATTGCTGCCGGGATGACGATGACCTCGCCAAGGCGGTGCGGCACATGGAGGCGCTGAAGATCCGCAGGCTGCCGGTGATCAACAAGAGCAAGCGGATGGTCGGCATCCTCAGTCTGGGCGACATCAGCTATTCGGCGTCCGGCGAGCTCTTGTCCGAATGCGTCAAGAGCGTCGCCGCCCACCACTGAGACCACGCGTGAGGCCACGCGCCCGGCCGACGAGGGGCGACGAAAGATGAAGCGGCCCCGCAATCGGGCGCTGCGCCACCCGATCGCAGGCCCGCCGCCGGGGCCATCCGGGCGGGCGGCCGTCGATTGCCATCTTCGTGCCATCGCGGCATGGTCGTAGGCGGGCGATCGGAGACGCCGATGGCCGGGGAAGGCTTGGTCAGGGTAGTGCAGATTGCCGGGGCGGCGGTCGGGATTCCCGCCGCCGTCGCCGGCACCTATTCCGCCTACCAGAATTATTTCTCGACCGACATGGCGTGCCACAAGCTCAGGGACACCATTATCGTCACCATGGAGCGCAACGTCGCGCCCGAGACCAAGCGCGCGCTGCTGCGCAAGGACGTGGCGGAGTTCGACCGGCTCTGCGGCGACGGCGATCCCGATGCCCACGCCATTTTCCAGGCCGCGATCAGGGACGCCGAACATGCCGCGACCGTCGCCGCCGGCCCTGCCGCGACTGCGCTCGCCGCGCCGCCGGCGCCGCCACACCCGCAGGCCGCGCCGGTCGGCGTGTTTGGCGCGGCCGGCGCGGCCGACGCGCGCGGCTGGGTCGCGCTCAGTCACAAGCAGTCTGGCGCCTGGGTGGTGCATTTCAGCGGTTACGCCATCTCCGAAACCGCGCTGCCGCCGCCCGGCACGGTGCTGGTGGCGCAGAAGGCGCTGCCGGTGTGGTCGGAGCCGCAAGTCGGCACCAACGATCAGAGCAAATTGCAGAGCCGCGTGCGCACCGGCGCCTGCGTGCGCGTGCTGGCCACGCGCGCGGGCCCCGGCCGGCTATGGGCCGAGGTCAGCCCGGCGACCTGCTCGTGAGCAGCGAGCGGCAGAGCCGCGCCGCAAACATGGCATGTCATCCCCGCGAAAGCGGGGATCCATATTCCAGAGACCGCAGTTTGGAGGACCATGGGTCCCCGCTTGCGCGGGGACGACAGAGCAGAGGTACCGGCCGCTACAGCAGCGTGAGTTGCCGGTCCTGGGGCTTGCGCCGGCCACCGTCTGCTTGGTGCCGCACCAGCTCGTTCTCGATGTCGCGCAGGAACGGCGACGGCGCGAGCGCCTGCGTCCGGCCGCGCCAAAACCGTTGCCGCGCGCGGGTGAGAATGAGCGCGTCCTTGGCCCGCGTCATCCCCACGTAGAACAGCCGGCGCTCTTCCGCCACCGTGCGCTCGTCGCGCTCGTTCCAATAAAGCGGCAGCACGCCGTCCTCGAGCCCGGTGATGAACACGACCGGAAATTCGAGTCCCTTGGCGGCGTGCAGGGTGAGCAGCGACACGCGGTCGGCCCGCGCCTCGCGGAACTCGGCGTCGGTGGCGAGCGCGGCGGCGTCCGCGAGGCGCGCGCGATCGTTGCCGCAGCGGTCGGCGAGCGCGATGAGGCGCGGCAGCGCCATGGTCACGGCGGCCGGCGCGTCGCCGCGCTGCGCCAGCCGCTGTGCGGCGGCGCGTAGCGCGTCGGGCAGCGTCGCGTCGTCGCCCTCGTCGCCGAGCTCCTGCAACAGCGCCCGCACCGCCGGGTCGTCCGCGAGCGGGGCGTGGGAGTGCTTCTGGTAGGGCATGCCGGAGCGGTCGAACGCCTGGCATATCGCCGTGGACTGCGAATCGGTGCGGTAGAGCACGGCGAAGTCGGCGAACGACCGGTTGCTCGGCGACGCCGGCGTGGCGCGGCCGCTGTCGATCGAGAAAAAGCTGTGCCCGCCGATCATGCCTTCGATCGTCTTCACCACGGTCTCGGCTTCGGCGCGTTCCGTCGGCGCGACATGGATGGCGATGCGCTCGTGCATGCCGCGCACCATCTCGGCGATCGGCTCGCGTCCGCGCGCGGCGATGACCTGGGCGGCGGCGGTGACGATCGTGCCGCTGGAGCGATAGTTGCGCGCGAGCCGCACGACCCTGGCGGCGGGATAATCCTGGCGGAAGCGGTCGAAGCACGACGCGTCGGCGCCGCGAAAGCCGTAGATCGCCTGATCGGGGTCGCCGATGACGCAGAGATTGCCGTCGGGCGGCGCCAGCAATGTCAGCAGGCGATATTGCTGCTCGTCGACGTCCTGGAATTCGTCGACCGAAATCCATCGGAAGCGGTCGCGATAGCGCGCGACGAGAGCGGCATCCGCCGTCAAGGCGGCGACCGCCAGCGCGATGAGATCGTCGAAGTCGATCCAGTTGCGCCGCGCGAGCGCGCGGGCGTAGGCCGCCGTCGCCTCCGCCGCCTCGCCGCCGGCCGAGCCGCCGGTGCGCTTCTCCTTGGAGATGGCGCGCAGGAGCCGCTCCGCCCGCGGCGCGCTGAGATCGAGCGTCTCGGCGAGCAGCGCGGCGCGCTCCGCTTCGCCCGCGACGCGGAAGCCGCGATGCAGCCCGGCGGCGCCCGGGTGCTCGCGCAGCAGCGCGAGGCCGAGCGAATGGAAGGTGTGGATCGCGACCTCGCCCGCCTCCGCCGGCAGCAACCGCGCCAGGCGCTCGCGCATCTCGGCGGCGGCGCGGCGGGTAAAGGTGATGGCGAGGCAGTGCTCCGCCGCCGCGCCGCGCTCGGCGACGAGATGGGCGATGCGGTGGGTGAGCGTGCGGGTCTTGCCGGCGCCGGGACCGGCGACGATCAGCAGCGGCCCCGCGACGGTTGCAGCCGCCGCGCGCTGGTCGTCGTCGAGCGCGGCGAGGACGCCGGCCGCAGCGCCGCTCGCCGATTGGCGGACAATTTGCAGCCGCGGCCGCGCCGGCGCGCTTTCGCCCCCATCCGCTGCCGGCGCGGGCGCCGCCTTCGGCTCGAGCGGCGGCTTTCGCCGCGACACCGGAGCGTCGAACAGCAATCCGCCCGCGGTCAGCCGCTTGAGCTCGTTCTCCTCGAACAGGCGGATCACGCCGTATTCGCCGTCGTAGCCGGGGTCGCGGATCACTTGTCCGGCGCGCAGCCGCGTGATCGCCTCCGCCAGCAGCGCCGAGCCCGCGCGCGCGATGTCCTCGGCCGGCACCGCCTGCAGGATGGCGAGCTCGGCCCCGAGCTTGCCGATCGCCTGCTCGTAGCTGCGCTCGACCGTGCGCGATCCCGCGCCGCTCGCCCGTGAGCTCGGAGAGAATTTCCGGCAGCGGCACCAGGTTCGCGACCGCGCCGGCGGTCGGCGGCGGCAGCGCCTGCGCCTCGCTGCGGTCGGCGAGCACCTCGACGCGGTGCTCGACCCCGATGGTCAGCGGCTGACCGCAGACCGGGCAGCGCCCGCCATGGGCGAGCGTTTCCTGCGGGGTGAACCGCACCTCGCATTTGCGGTGGCCGTCGAGGTGATACTTGCCCTCGTCCGGAAAGAACTCGACCGTGCCGGCATAGCCGTGGCCGCTCTCGAGCGCGTGCCTGATGGCGAAGTAGTCGAGCTCGCAGTCGAACGTGGTCGCCTCGCGGCCGAGCTTGCCGGGCGAATGCGCGTCGGAATTGGAGGTGAGGCGGTAGCGGTCGAGGAACGAGACCCGCCAGTTCATCGGCGGATCGGAGGAGAGCCCGGTCTCGACCGCGAAGATGCGGTCGGCGAGGTCGCCGTAGCAGTCCTCGATCGAGTCGAAGCCGGACTGCGATCCCAGCGCCGCGAACCACGGCGTCCAGATATGCGCGGGCACGAGATAGGCGTGCGGGACCGGACTCGAGCGCGATCTCCAGCAGGTCGCGGGAATCGAGGCCGAGGATCGGCCGGCCGTCGGAGGCGATGTTGCCGATGCGCGCGAGCCGCGCCGACATGCGGTCGACGGTCGCGAAGTCGGGCGCGTAGATCAGGTGGTGGATTTTGCGGGTGCGGTCGGCCTTCTTGTAGATGGTGGAGATTTCGACCTCGAGCATGAAGCGCACCGGCGCGCGGCACGCCGCCGGCAGCGTCGCCATCACGGCGCGCTCGATCTCGTCGCGCAGGCGGTAGAGGCCGGGCTCGGCCGGCACGAGCTTCTGCTTGAGCTCGGCGCACCAGGCCGGATGGGTGAAGTCGCCGGTGGCGACCACGCCGATGCCCTTGCGGGCGGCCCAGGCGGCGAGATGCTCGAGATCGAGATCCCGGCTGGTCGCACGCGAATATTTCGAGTGGACGTGCAGGTCCGCGTGGAAGCGCATCCGCGCCGCGCCTTCTTGTCCGCGCCGCGCGGCCGCGATCGCGGCGCACCGCCATAAGGGCGCGATTCGGGGACAAGCGGAAAGCGCCCCTGTGGACAGTCAGGCTGGCCGCCGTAGCGACGGCTGCATCGGCGCTGGGCGCGCCTGCCCAAGATTGCACCAGGCCGGCGCCGCCGAGCGTCCGGCGCTCCGCGCCGCAGCGCCCATCCGATTGATTTCGCGGGCGAGTTTTCGCCGGCCGCGGCTTGGCACGGGGCTTGAAGCTTGCGCCGGGCCATGTCGCCGGCGCGCACCATCGTCATCGTCGCCAGCAATCCGGTCCGGGCGGCGATCCTGGAGGATGGCCTGCGCGCGGCCGGCCAGGTGGTGCGTCTCGACGACGGCGCGCAGCTCGTCGCCCGCGTCGGCGCCATCGACCCCGACGCCATCCTGATCGACCTCGCGACGCCGAGCCGCGCCGCGCTCGCGCGCATGTTCGAGTTCAGCCGGGCGGTCAAGCGGCCGGTCGCCGTCTTCGTCGATGCGAGCGACAAGGCCGCGATCGAGGCCGCGGTCGATGCCGGCGTCTCCGCCTACGTGGTCGGCGGCCTGCAGCAGGAGCGGCTCGCAGGCATCCTCGATCTCTGCATCGCGCGCTTCAACGCCGTGGCCCGCCTGCGCGACGAGCTCGAGCAGGCGCGCACCGCGCTCGACGAGCGCAAGGTGATCGATCGCGCCAAGGGCATCCTGATGGAGGCGAAGACGCTGAGCGAGCACGCGGCCTATGCGCTGCTGCGCAAGACCGCGATGAACGAGAAGAAGAAGATCGCCGAGGTCGCGCAGTCCGTGGTCACCGGCGCCGAGCTGTTGAAGTGAGTGATGCCAACGGACGCATCCGCGCGCCTGGTTTTTGCGCTGCACAAAATTTTTGCACGCCGCCGCCGCGGCGAGCGCAGTCAGGACGCGCGGGCTCGACGCCAACTCGTTGCCGACCCTCTATCTTGTTGATGTAGCGGTAATTTTGAGCGCCGCCGCGACTTGGCACGAAGCTTGTAAAGCAAGCGCCGAGCGACGCCGTCAGCGCCGACGGCAGAATGGTCGCGGACCGGACAGGCAACGCCGCCGCCCCGGAGGGAGACGCTTGCGAGCGCCCGGGGCGGCGTTCTGTTTTTGGGACGGTCGCGAGCAGCCGAGACAATGTCGAAAGGACAACCAACCGAAATGAGCAGAGGCATCACCATCAAGCACTCCGGAACGACCGCGCGCCGGGGCGTCAGCCGCCGCGGCTTTCTCCGGGCGAGCGCCGGCACCGCCGCCCTCCTCGCCGCCGTGCAGGCGAAATTTCCCGCCGGCGTGCACGTCGCGCAAGCCGCCGGCCCGGAAGTGAAAAAAGCCAATCTCGGCTTCATCGCGCTCACCGATGCTGCGCCGCTGTTCGTCGCCAAGGAAAAAGGAATCTTCGCCCGCCACGGCATGCCCGATGTCGAGGTGCAGAAGCAGGCGTCGTGGGGCGCCACCCGCGACAACCTCGTGCTCGGCTCCGAAGGCAACGGCATCGACGGCGCGCATATCCTCACGCCGATGCCGTATCTCATCTCCGCCGGCAAGGTGACGCAGAACAACGTGCCGACGCCGATGTACATCCTGGCGCGGCTCAACCTCGACAGCCAGTGCATCTCGGTGGCGAAGGAATACGCCGATCTCAAGATCGGCCTCGACACTGCGCCGTTCAAGCAAGCGCTCGAGAAGAAGAAGGCGTCCGGCAAGTCCGTGAAGGCGGCGATGACGTTCCCCGGCGGCACGCACGATCTCTGGATCCGCTACTGGCTCGCCGCCGGCGGCATCGACCCCGACAAGGACATCGAGACCATCGTGGTGCCGCCGCCGCAGATGGTGGCGAACATGAAGGTCGGCACCATGGACTGCTTCTGCGTGTGCGAGCCGTGGAACTTGCAGCTCATTCACCAGAACATCGGCTACACCGCCATCACCACCGGCGAGCTCTGGAACAGACATCCGGAGAAGTCGCTCGGCCTGCGCGCGGCGTGGGTCGACAAATATCCCAACGCCGCCAAGGCGCTGGTGATGGCGGTGATGGAAGCGCAGATGTGGTGCGAAAAAATGGAGAACCGCGCGGAAGTGGCGGCCATCTGCGCCAAGCGCCAATGGATCAACTGCCCGGTCGACGACGTGACCGACCGCATGCAAGGCAAGTTCGACTACGGCATCCCCGGCAAGGTGGTCGAGAACAGCCCCCACATCATGAAGTACTGGCGCGACTTCGCCTCCTATCCGTTCCAGAGCCACGAGCTCTGGTTCATCACCGAGGACATCCGCTGGGGCAAGTTCGAGCCCGACGTCGACGCCAAGGCGCTGATCGCCAAGGTCAACCGCGAGGACATCTGGCGCGCAGCCGCCAAGGAGCTCGGCGTGCCCGCCGATCAGATCCCGGCCTCGACCTCGCGCGGCAAGGAGACGTTCTTCGACGGCAAGGTGTTCGATCCCGAGGATCCGCGCGCCTATCTCAAGAGCCTGGCGATCAAGCGCGCCGACGTCAGCTGAGCGTGCGCAAGGCGCATGCACCGGACCGGGAGAGCTCCGCGATGAACATGCCGCTGGTGAAGGCCGAGCCGACGGCGATGATGCCGCCGGCGACGGCAAAGATATTGCCGCTCGCGCCCAAGCGGCCGGCGCTGGCGGCGCGCGTCGCGGGCAGGCTCGGCGAGCTCGCGGTGCGCGTCGTGCCGCCGGTCGTGGTCATCGCGCTCGCGCTGCTGGTCTGGGAGCTCCTCTGCCGCGGCGCGGGCTCGACCTTGCCGCCGCCGTCGCGCGTGCTCGACGACACCTGGGAGCTGATCGTCGATCCGTTCTTCGATCGCGGCGGCCTCGACAAGGGGCTGTTCTGGCACATGTCGGCGAGCCTGCAGCGGGTGGCGCTGGGCTACGCGCTGGCCTCGCTCGCCGGTGTCGCGCTCGGCACCCTGGTGGGACAATCGACCTGGGCCATGCGCGGGCTCGATCCGATCTTCCAGGTGCTGCGCACGGTGCCGCCGCTCGCCTGGCTGCCGCTCTCGCTCGCAGCCTTCCGCAATGGCCAGCCCTCGGCGATCTTCGTCATCTTCATCACCGCGATCTGGCCGATCATCATCAACACCGCGGTCGGCATCCGCAACATCCCGCAGGACTACCGCAACGTGGCGCGGGTGCTGCGCCTCAATCACCTCGAGTTCTTCTACAAGATCATGGTGCCGGCGGCGGCGCCCTACATCTTCACCGGGCTGCGCATCGGCATCGGCCTGTCCTGGCTCGCCATCGTCGCGGCCGAGATGCTGATCGGCGGCGTCGGCATCGGCTTCTTCATCTGGGACGCGTGGAATTCCTCGCACATCAGCGAGATCATCCTGGCGCTGGTCTATGTCGGCCTGATCGGCTTCCTGCTCGATCGCATCGTGGCCGCCGTCGCCACCGTCGTCACCCGCGGCACCGCCGCCAACTGAGAGCTTGCGCCATGGCCGCCTATCTCAAGCTCGATCACATCGACAAGACCTTCACCCGCGGCGCGGTCGAGACGGAGGTGCTCAAAGACATCACGCTCGGCATCGCCAAGGGCGAATTCGTCTCCATCATCGGCCATTCCGGCTGCGGCAAGACCACGCTGCTCAACATCGTCGCCGGGCTCACGCGCGCGACCGTCGGCGGCGTGCTGCTGCAGGAGCGCGAGGTCGACGAGCCGGGCCCCGACCGCGCCGTCGTGTTCCAGAACCACTCGCTGCTGCCCTGGCTCACCGTCTACGACAACGTCCGGCTCGCGGTCGACAAGGTGTTTGCCGCCAAGAAGTCGCGCGCCGAGCGCCGCGCCTGGACCTTGCACAATCTCGAGCTGGTGCAGATGGCGCACGCCCGCGACAAGCGGCCGGCGGAGATTTCCGGCGGCATGAAGCAGCGCGTCGGGCTCGCCCGCGCGCTGGCCATGGAGCCGAAGGTGCTGCTGCTCGACGAGCCGTTCGGCGCGCTCGACGCGCTCACGCGCGCGCACCTGCAGGATTCGGTCATGGCGATCCATCAGGCGCTCGGCAACACCGTGCTGATGATCACCCACGACGTCGACGAGGCGGTGCTGTTGTCCGACCGCATCGCCATGATGACCAATGGTCCGGCCGCGCGCATCGGCGAGGTGCTCGACGTGCCGCTGGCGCGGCCGCGCCGGCGGCTCGAAGTGGCGTCGAGCCCGGCCTATCTCAAATGCCGCCAGCGCGTGCTGGAATTCCTCTACGAGCGCCACCGCTTCATCGAGGCGGCGTGAGCGGCTATCTGTGCGCTCGTGCAGGATTTGCCCTCTCCCCGCCGGGGAGAGGGCACATCCGGCGCCAGCGCAATACGCGGCGACACGCCGAGCTCACGCGCGGCCAAAAAGGCCTCACTCCTCCTTGAAGCCGTACTCCGGCACGTTGCCGGAATTGCCGTAATACTTGTACGGCAGGAACTTGCCCGACATGGTGATCTTGACCCGGTCGCCCTTCGGGTTCGGCAGCCGCTCGATCTGCATGTCGAAGTCGATCGCCGACATGATGCCGTCGCCGAACTCCTCCTCGATCAGCGCCTTCCACGCCGGCCCGTTCACCATCACCAGCTCGTAGAAGCGGTAGATCAGCGGGTCGGTCGGCGGCATCGGCACGCCTTGCCCGCGCATCGGCACCTCGTTGAGCAGCGTCGCTTCCGCCTTCGACAGGCCGAACAGCTCGGCGGCGTTGGCCGCCTGCGGCTTGGTCAGCTTCATCTGGCCGAGCAGCGCGCCCACCAGCAGCACCGGCGAGGTGCCGCCGATCTTGTCGTGGATGTGTTTCCAGCTCCATCCCTTCTCGCGCTTGATGTCGAGAATTTTCTCCGTGAGATCGGCGCGTGTCATGGCTGCCTCCTTGGTCGTTCAAATCGAATCGGGGTGCGGCAAACTCGGTCTGCTCCCTCCCACAAGGCGGAGGGGAGCACACCGAGTGCGTGGCACTGCTCCAACAATGCTCTAGGCGCGACTGCGCGCCAGGTCCGGCCATGACGGCGCCGTCGCGGCGGCGACGATCGGCTCGGGCGCCCCCGGCCGCGTCACCGGAACGTGGCGGCGGTCGTAGTGGCTTGCCTTCATCTCCGCGGCGAAATTCTTGCTCCGGCTCACCAGGAAATCGATGATGTGGTTGCGCACGCCGTAATAGAGCGGATGCTTGTGAACGTCGGCGCGCCGGCGCTGCTTCGGCAGCGGGTTTTCCACGATCTCGGCCAGCACGGCGTCGGGGCCGTTGGTCATCAGCACCACGCGGTCGGCGAGGTAGATCGCCTCGTCGACGTCGTGGGTGATCATGAACACGGTCTGCCCGGTCTCCGCGCAGATGCGCCGCACCTCGTCCTGCAAGGTGCCGCGGGTGAGCGCGTCGAGCGCGGAGAACGGCTCGTCCATCAGCATGATCTTGGGCTCGATCGAGAGCGCGCGCGCGATGCCGACGCGCTGCTTCATGCCGCCGGAGAGCTCCGCCGGGCGCTTGTGCTCGGCCCCGGTCAGTCCCACCAGATCGATGAATTTCTGCGCCTGGGCGTGCAGGATGTCCTTCTTCATGAAGCGCCATTTCGACGCCACCGCGTAGGCGACGTTGCCCATGACCGTGAGCCAGGGCAGCAGCGCGTGGCTCTGGAAGATCACGGCGCGGTCGAGGCTCGGGCCGTCGATCGCCTGGTTGTCCACGATCACGGCGCCGTCGGACGGCAGGTCGAGCCCGGCCAGGATGTTGAGCACCGTGGTCTTGCCGCAGCCGGAATGGCCGATGATGCAGACGAACTCGCCGCGCGCCATCGCCAGCCACAGGTCCTCGAACACCGTGGTCTCGCCGCCCCCCGGCGCCGGAAAGCGCTTGGTGATGCCTTCGATCGAGATGAACTTCTCGGTCATCCTGATGGGTCCACGAACGCAAACCGTGATCCGTCATCCTGAGGTGCTCGCCCGCTTGGGCGAGCCTCGAAGGATGAACGGCCCCGACACGGGCCGTCGCCCTTCGAGGCTCGCTTCGCTCGCACCTCAGGGTGACGGATCAAAAGCGTTGCCGGTTGCACGAGCCTCACTCCGGAAACGTCACCAGCTTGGTCGCGCGCGCGAGCAGCTGGTCGAGCACCATGCCGACGAGACCGATTACCAGGATCGCGATGATCACGTTGGTGATCGACAGGTTGTTCCACTCGTTCCACACGAAGTAGCCGATGCCGGTGCCGCCCACGAGCATTTCCGCCGCCACGATCACCAGCCAGGCGATGCCGATGGAGATGCGCATGCCGGTGAGGATGGTCGGCGCCGCCGCCGGCAGGATGATGGTGAAGGCGCGGCGCAGCGGCCCGACTTCCAGCGTGCGCGCGACGTTGAGCCATTCCTTGCGCACCGCCGCGACCCCGAACGCGGTGTTGATCAGCATCGGCCACAGCGAGCAGATGAAGATCACGAAGATCGAGGACAGGCTCGAATCCTTGATGGTGTAGAGCGCGAGCGGCATCCAGGCGAGCGGCGAGATCGGCTTGAGCACCTGGATGAAGGGATCGAGCGCCCGGCTGACGAGCGGCGACATGCCGATGAGGAAGCCGATCGGCACTGCCACCAGCACCGCCAGCAGGTAGCCGATGCCGACGCGCGCGATCGAATAGGCGAGCTGGATGCCGACGCCCTTGTCGTTCGGCCCGTTGTCGTAGAACGGGCGCTCGAGGTGCTCCCACAGCTTGGCGCCGACGTCGAGCGGCCCCGGCATCGCCGACTTGCCCTGCGTCGCGGTCGCGCCCATGAGCTTGGCGTATTCCGGATCCATCTGCGCCACCGGCCCGGCGCCGCGGGTGCCGAGGTGCCAAAGGCCGACGAACAGCCCGAACAGCAGCAGCGACACCAGCGCCGCGCGCCACCTCATTGCCATCGTGCGTCTCCCGGCGACATTGGTTCTCTAGCCGTCATGGCCGGCCTTGTGCCGGCCATCCACGTCTTGCTCGACACCAACGCAGAAAGACGTGGATGCGCGGGTCAAGCCCGCGCATGACGGAGCAGTTGGAGCGCGTTCCTTTGGGCTGGATGCATAACAGCGCCGCGCACGCGGTCTGCTCCCTCCCCCGCTTGCGGGGGAGGGTGGGGTGGGGGTGGATGCAAAAGCGCTATCATGTTGCGTGCCCCCTCCCTGTCCCTCCCCCGCAAGCGGGGGAGGGGACGTTGTGGCGCCGCTCGTGCCCATGGTGACAAGCCCGGGCATGACGACGTGGCTACACCCGCTTGATCGCGAAGCTCTTGACGTAATCCTCGGGCTTGGCGGGATCGAACTCCTTGCCCATGACCTTGAAGCGCTTCGAATTGCTCGTCGGCGGGGTGAGCCCGACCTCCTTCATCAGCTTGGCGGTATCGGTGGCGAGGAACACCTGCTTGGCGACGCCGGCATAGTCGATGTCGCCCTTGATCTGCCCCCAGCGCTTCATCTGCGTCAGGATCCACACCGCGAACGACTCCCACGGGAACGGATCGAAGTCGATGCGGTCGGGCACCCGCCGCACGTTGCCCAGCCCGTCGGCGAAGGTGCCGGTGAGCACCTGCTCGACCACCGTCACCGGCTGGTTGAGGTAGTTCGCCGGCGCGATCGCCTCGGCGATCTGCTTGCGGTTCTCGGTGTTGGTCGCGAACGCGGTGGCGTCGATGATCGCCTTGAGCAGGGCGGCATAGGTATTGGGCGAGCCGGTGACGAATTCCTTCGACGCCGCGAAAGCGCAGCAGGGATGCCGGTCCCAGATCTCCTTCGACAGGATGTGGATGAAGCCGACGCCGTCGTAGACCGCGCGCTGGTTGACCGGGTCGGGCGCCAGGAACCCGTCGATGTTGTCGGCGCGCAGGTTGGCGACCATCTCCGGCGGCGGCACCGCGCGGATCTGGATGTCCTGATCGGGATCGAGCCCGGCCTCGGCGACGTAGTAGCGCAAGAGATAATTGTGCATGGAGTAGTCGAACGGCACCGCGAACTTGAAGCCCTTCCACGATTTCGGGTCGCGTCTGTCCTTGTGCTTGACCGCGAGTGTGATGGCCTGGCCGTTGATGTTCTCCACCGCCGGCATGGTGTAGGGAATCGGATTGGAGCCGACGCCGAGCGTGATCGCGAGCGGCATCGGCGAGAGCATGTGCGCGGCGTCGTATTCCTTGTTCAGCGTCTTGTCGCGGATGACCGCCCAGCCCGCGGTCTTGATCACCTCCACGTTCAGTCCGTGCTTGGAATAGAACCCCATGGGATGCGCCATGATGATCGGCGTGGCGCAGGTGATCGGGATGAAGCCGACCTTGAGGTCCTTCTTCTCGATTGCGCCCCCTTGGGCGCCGCCTTGCGCGAACACCTCGGTCGCGGTCCGCAGCGGGAAGAATTGCGACAGCGCGGCGAGCGCGGTCGAGGCGCCGACCGCCTTGAGGAAGGCGCGGCGCGCGGAGTCCTTGGGGAACACCGCGCGCATCACCGCCCCGGCGACCACGCCCTCGTAACGCTTGTCCTCGCTGTCCACCCGGCTCGCGACCGGCGTGCAGGTGAGCTGCGCCCGCGCGTCGGCGTCGTGCTCGGCCGCGCTGCGGTGGCGCCCGCAGGCGCATCCCGACCGGTCGAGCCGGCGCCGGGGATCGAAGGGATCGTCGAAGGTCGACATCGGTGGCGCGCTCCATCGTTGTGCCGGCAGCGGCATACCGGCGTCCGCTCGCGAATTAGCAATGGCCGTGCCAACCCCGCGGCGTCGGATCGCCTGCGATTTCGCCTTGCGCCGGCACCGCCGCGCGCCGCCGCCGCCCGCGTTCGCCTGTTTGTTGGGCAATCGCCGAAGTTTCGAGCAGGCTCGTTCGTGAAATGGAAATCAGTGCAGTCGCAGACTGGGTCTGCTCCCTCCCCCCTTGCGGGGGAGGGGTGGGGGAGGGGGGTGGTGCGTGTGGCAACGTCGTCGCCTCAATCGCGCGACCCCCACCCCCAACCCCTCCCCGGCCGCAAGTCGGGCCTGCCCGACTTGCGCACTATTAATGCGCAACCCGGGCAAGCCCGGGTTGCGCGGGGAGGGGAGCGCACCGAGTCCGCGGTATTGCTTTGTGTCTCGTCGCGCGCGCGCCGCCCGCGGCTACGGGTTGGCAGACGGGCCGGGGGCATCGCGCGGAGCATTGCCGCGAGACGCAGCGTGCCCCTTGGCGATTTCGTTGATGCCGTACAGCGTTCCGGCGAAGATCGCGTATCCCAGCGCCAGGAGGACGGCCAGCGTGACCAGTCCGTCGAGGACGAGTGCGAGACGCTTGTGCTTCACGAAGTGAAACGGCGTCACCGCCCACACGTTGATGTACGACAGGCAATAGGCCGCGAGCGCGACATAGGCGACGATGGCGAAAATCTGCAGCGTCACGCTGCCGCTCGCGTCCGCCAGATACTGCAGAACACCGCAAATGAACGCGTTGCGAAGAAATGGAAAGAACCAGCCGTAGAACGACTGTATGGCCCCGGTGACGACCCGCTCCTCCGGAATGGGATGGAAGACGCCCGCAAGATAGGTCTCGAATCGGGTCAGCAGGAGCTTGGCAGTGCTGCTGGAGGTCATGTCCGGTCACTCCCTGTCGAGGGTCCATCTGCTTCGTAACATTCTTTGCGAAAGAAGATGGATTGCCGGGTCGAGCCCGGCAATGACGATCCGCGCCCGGCGCTTCCGCAACCCGCACCGAAGTTGTACGCTCTGCATGAGTTGCGCGCGTTACAGCCATTGCTGAATCAGTGCGAGCGGCAAGCTCGGTCTGCTCCCTCTCCCGCTTGCGGGGGAGGGGTGGGGAGGGGGCAAGATTGCACGAATCGTGATGCCTGCCCCCACCCTGTCCCTCCAGAAGAAGTCGGATGTTTCCGACTTCGGCCAAGTTCATAAAATGCCGAACTCGGATAAATCCGAGTTCGGATGCAAGCGGGGGAGGGGACGCTAGAGCCGCGCGTTCACTGCCGCGCGGAGACGGCATGCGCGCCGTCGCGATATTTGGAGGGAGGACCGCCATGACGCTTCCCCGCCGAAAATTCCTGCAGCTCGCGGCCGGCGCCGCCGCGCTCCCCGCCGTCGTGCGCGGCGCGAGCGCGCAGAGCTATCCCACGCGGCCGGTGCGCCTGATCCTCGGCTATCCGGCCGGCGGCTCGACCGACTTGGTGGCGCGGATCATGGGCGCGTGGCTCACCGAGCGCCTCGGCCAGTCCGTCGTCATCGAGAACAAGCCGGGCGCCGGCACCAACCTGGCGGCGCAGGCGGTGATCGGCTCGCCGCCCGACGGCTACACGCTGCTGTTCGCGACCACCACCAACGCCATCAACGCGACCTTCCACGCCACGCTGCCGTTCAACTTCCTGCGCGACATGGCGCCGGTCGCCGGCCTGGTCGAGCTGCCCTTCGTCATGGAGGTGGGCCCCTCGCTGCCGGTGAAGACCGTCGCCGAGTTCATCGCCCACGCCAAGGCCAATCCCGGCAAGATCAACGTCGCCTCGTTCGGCACCGGCACGATCAGCCATCTGGCGTGGGAGCTGTTCAAGTCCACGGCCGGCGTCGACGTGGTGCACGTGCCCTACCACGGCGGCGCGCCGATGGTGACCGACCTGATCGGCTCCCGCGTGCAGGCCGGGATCGACGCCCTGCCGAACTCGCTGCCGCACATCCAGTCGGGCGCGCTGCGCGCGCTCGCCGTCACCGGCCCGGCGCGCTCCGCCGCCATCCCCGACGTGCCGACCGTGGGCGAGACCGTGCCGGGCTACGAGGTCAGCGGCTGGACCGGCATCGGCGTTCCCGCCGGCACGCCGAAAGAAATCGTCGCGACGCTCAACCGCGAGATCAATGCCGGGCTTTCCGACCCGCGCATCGCGGCGCGCCTCGCCGACGTCGGCGGCCGGCCGATCCTCATGACGCCCGAGCAATTCGGCAAGGTCTGGCTGCGCGACACCGACAAGTGGGGGAAGGTGGTGAAGTCGGCGGCGGCGAAGCGGGAGTAGCGCGGGCGATTTCGGCCCAATCGTTGCCACTGACGGCGCCGCGATCACTACCCCACGGCAGGCGCGCGTCGTGGGATTGCGACTACGATACGCATTTAAATATTGACTACAAATCGTAGTTATGCTACAGAGTCGCGCATTCAGCCCCGACGCAGAAACGCGCCGCGGGAACGCAGAAGAATGCGCTGTTTGACATCGTGAGATGCGAATACGGCAACGGCCCCAGCGACGCGTTGAGGCCGCGAGCGCGGTCGTTGTTGTTGCGCCCTCTCCCCAGCGAGGGAGAGGGCAGCTCGCTGCGTCAGCGCCGAAGAAAGGGTGAGGGGGCGTTGCGTCAAATCCCCCTCACCCGCTCGAATTCGTGGACGCAGCATTGAGCCCTCTCCCCCGAAGGGGAGAGGGCACGAGAGGCGAGAGGGCACGAGAGGCGAGAGCGCGATGCGCGGCTCCATTGTTCTTCATTGTTATTTGCGAGGCCGCGGACGAAAGGCCCGCGCTGCGGCACTTGGCTGCGACCGGCCCTTGTATTTTCGTTGTTGTTTACAATGGGTGGGGCTTTGGACTGCACCCTTCGCGTGAGACACGAAACTAGAGACTTGTTGCGTCGACTGTCGTCCCGACGCTGTGGTCCCCGCGCGGGGACGACAATCACGTGAACGCCGCCAGCCGCACGGCGATCGGCGCCGGCATCCAGTCGGCCGCAACGCCGAGATCGGACAGGATCACCTGCGCGGCGTTGTAGGCGGGAAGCCCGGTGATGTTGCCGCCGGGATGGCTGCTCGAGCCGCAGAGATAGAGCCCGGGCAGATGGGTGCGGTAGCTGCCCGCGCCCGCGAACGGCCGGTGGTAGCCGACCTGGTCGTTGCCGAAGGCGCCGACCAGCAGATCGCCCTCGCGCATGTTGGGAAGCTCGCGCTCGACGTCGAGCGGCGTGCGCGTGAACGAATCGATCACCGCCTCGGCGAGGTTGGGCGCGTGGCGTTGCCACAGGCGCAGCATCGCGCCGCCGTGCCCGTCGCGCAGGCGGTCCCAGTTGTCGGGATCGCCGCCGACGCGATAAGGCAGCTTCTCCCACATGAACGCGGTGTGGCGGCCGGGCGGCGCCTGGCTCGGGTCGAACAGGGTCGGGCAGGCGCCCCACATCACCGTCGGCGGGATGGTGCCGGCCTCGTGATGGCGCACGATGTCGCCGAACTGGTCGACGTGGTCGAGCCCCATGATCACCATGAACGCCTGCGCCAGCTCGGGGTGCTCGGCGCTGGCGCGGTAGCGCGGCGGCTCGGTGAGATCGAGGTTCAGGGCGAACAGCGGCGCCAGCAGGTTGTATTGGAAGCGCTCGCGCCCGGTCGCGGATTTCGCGCGGGAGCAACGCGTCGTCGACGAGATCGAGAAAGGTCTGCTGCGGATTGAGCGAGGAGGCGACGACATGCCGGGCGCGGATCACTTCGCCTTCGGCGGTCTCGATCCCGGCGGCGCGGCCGCCTTCGACCAGGATGCGCGCGGGCTCGGTCATTAGCCGGATCTCGCCGCCCGCTTCGCGCACCGCGGCTTCGAGCGCGCGCGCCAGCGCCGCCGAGCCGCCGCGCGACATCTGCGCCTTGGCCGGGCTCGCCAGCAGCGCGGCGATGTGGTGGCCGAAGCCGGGCAGCCGCAGATCGACCTCGCGCAGGCCGTTGAAGAACAGGAGCCCGGCCTTGATGGCGGGATGCTCGAATTCCTGCTCGACGAATTGCAGCGGGGAGAGCGCGCTCACCTCCAGCAGCCGCCGGCCGGCGCTGGTGCGCGCGAGCAGCGCCCGCCGCTCGTCGGGTGGCAGCGGCGGCGCGCGGCCCTCCGGCGCGAGGATTTCTTCCACGATCGGCACGAACTCGTCGTGCCAGCGGCGCAAGGTCGCGGCGTCGCGGGCGCTGAAGGCGGCGAACGACTCGATGGTTTTTGCGATATCGGTCCACCAGGCGAGCGCGCGCCCGTCGCCGGTGAGCAGCGCGACGTTGAGCTCGGGCTCGATCATGCGCGCGCCGTGACGCTCGAGTTCGAGGTCGCGGTACCACGGCATCGCGGTGATCGCGCGCAGGAAGAAGGCGTGGGTGTTGTGCAGGAAGCCGGGATGGCGCGGGTCGGCGAGCGTGCTCAAGCCGCCGCCGGCGACCGGGCGGCGCTCGACCGCCACCGTCTTGAGGCCGGCCTTGCCGAGATAGGCCTGCAGGATGAGCCCGTTGTGCCCGGCGCCGAGGATGATGCCGTCGTAGGTTGTTTTCGTCACGACACGGGGACTATTTTGATCCGTCATCCTGAGGTGCCCGAGCGAAGCGAGGGCCTCGAAGGATGAACGGCCACAATGTCGGGGCCGTCGCCCTTCGAGGCTCGCCCAAAAGGGCGAGCACCTCAGGGTGACGGATCATAAGGCGTAGTCGCTGCGTCATCACACCACCGTCCGGTGCCGCTCGATGCAGATGCGCAGCACCTCGTCGGGATCGCGCTTCCACCAATTGCTGCGCGGAGAAGATCTCGACCTCGCAGTGGCCGGCGTAGCCGGCCGCCTCGACCATGGCGCGGATCGCGCGCAGGTCGATCACGCCGTCGCCCATCATGCCGCGGTCGAGCAGCAGGTCGGTGGTCGGCACCAGCCAGTCGCAGACGTGATAGGCGAGGATGCGCTCGCCCGGCGCGCGCGATCTGCGCGCGCGCAGATCGGGATCCCACCAGACGTGATAGACGTCGACCGCGACGCCGACGCCGTCGCCGAGCTCGTCGCAGAGATCGTGCGCCTGCGCCGAGCGTGTTCACGCAGGCGCGGTCGGCGGCATACATCGGATGCAGCGGCTCGATCGCGAGCGGCACGCCGGCCTGCGCGCGCATAGGGCAGCAGCGCCGCCAACGCCGTCGCGCACCTGCGCGCGCGCGCCGGCGAGGTCCTTGCGAGCCCTTCGGCAGCCCGCCCGCGACCAGGACCAGGCAGTGCGCGCCGATGCGCGGCCGCCTCGTCGACCGCGCGGCGGTTGTCGTCGAGCGCGGCGCGCCGGCCGGCCTCGTCGGCGGCCGGAAACATGCCGCCGCGGCACAGGCAGGTCACGGTCAGGCCGTGCGCGCGGATGAGCTTGCCGGCGCGCTCGACGCCCGCAGCGCCTGCACGATGTCGCGCCACGGCGCGATCGCGGAGATGCCGGCGCGCGCGCAGCCTTCGACCAGCTGCTCGCAGCGACCACGCCTTCACCGTCGCCGAGTTGATCGCAAGCCAGCGCGCGATCGTTCGACGAGGTCGCGCATCAGGCGATCGACGCCCGCGCACGCGCCATGCACGCAGCGCGCATGCGCGCGGCGGCGCAGCTCCGGATCGGCAAGCAGCCCGGCGGCGTCGGCGAGGCGGAACAGCTCGGCGAGATGCAGCGTCGAGCGCGCGCTCTCCTGGCCGCCGACCATGGTGAAATGATCCTGCAGGCCGTTGAGATAGGCCATGAACACCACGCCGGTCTTGTAGAAGCGGGTCGGCGCCTTGAAGATGTGGCGCGACAGCGGCACCGTCGGCGCCAGGATGTCGTGGAACGTCGCTGCGTCGCCGCGCGTGAAGCGCGCCGAGCGCGGCCGAGGCCGCCGGCGCGATGGCGTCGAAGATGCCGAGCAGCGCGTCGGAATAGCCCTGCGCGTCGCCGGCGATCAGCTCGGCGTAGTTGAAGTCGTCGCCGGTGTACATGCGCACGCCCTGCGGCAGGCGGCGGCGCATGGCGATCTCCTTGTCCTTGTCGAGCAGCGAGATCTTCATGCCGTCGACCTTGGCCGGCATTGGCGGCGATGACGTCGACGGCGACGTCCATCGCCTGCATGTGGTCCTTGTGGCCCCAGTAGCCGTCGAGCGCCGGATCGAACATCTCGCCGAGCCAGTGGATGATCACCGGCTCCTTCACCTGCTCGAGGATGCGGCCGTAGACCTTGGCGTAGTCGTCGGGCGAGCGCGCCGCCTGCACCAGCGCGCGGCTCGCCATCAGGACGATGCGGCCGCCGAGCTTCTCGATCGCCGCGCATTGCTCCTCGTAGGCGCGGATGACGTCGTCGATGGTGACGTCGGCGCGCCGGCTCGAGATGGTCGGTGCCGGCGCCGCGAGCCGATCAGCGCGCCGGGAAAATCCTTGGCGGCGTCGAGGCTCGGCGGATCAGTTCCAGCGAGGTCGGCCAGTCCAGCCCATGCCGCGCTGCGCGGTGTCCATCGCCTCGGCGACGCCGAGGCCGAGCGACCACAGATGGCGGCGGAACGCGATGGTGCGCGTCCCAGTCGATGGCGGCGTCGAGCCAGGGATCGCGGTCGGCCAGCGGATCGGCCACCACATGCGCCGCCGCATAGGCGATGCGGTTGAACGGCGGCTTCGCCGCCGGAAAATTCCGCGGCGGCTGCATCGGGTAGGGCGCGAGCCTGCCGCCGGCGGCGGGGAGATTCAATGTGGGCAATTCACCGACCTCTTTGCCGTTCCGAAGAGCGAATAGCGAGTAGCGAATAGCGAATAGAACCCAAACGCAGATCACTACTCGCTATTCGCCATTCGCTATTCGCTTCCCTCACACCTTCAGCGCCGGGACGTCGATCCAGCGCCGCTCCTTCCAGCTCTTGAGCGCGGCCTCGGCGAGCTGCACGCCCTTGGCGCCTTCCAGCAGCGTCCATTTGAACGGCGCGTCCTCGTACAGATGGCGGATGAACATCTCCCACTCGATCTTGAAGCCGTTGTCGTAGGCGGCGCTGTCCGGCACCTCGCTCCAGGTCTCGAAGAAGTTGATCGGCTGCGGCACGTCCGGATTCCACACCGGCCGCGGCGTGTTGACCCGCGCCTGGCTCCAGCACTTCTGCAGGCCGGCGACCGCCGAGCCGTGCGTGCCGTCGACGTGGAAGGTGACGAGGTCGTCGCGCCGCACCCGCGTGCACCAGGACATGTTGATGTGGGCGATCGACGCCGCCCTCGAGCTGGAAGGTGGCGTAGGCGGCGTCGTCCACGTCGGCCTTGTAGGGCTTGCCGTTCTCGTCCCAGCGCTTGGGAATGTGCGTCGCGCCGAGGCAGGAGACGCTCTCGACCTCGCCGAACAGATTGTCGAGCACGTAGCGCCAGTGGCAGAGCATGTCGAGGATGATGCCGCCGCCGTCCTTCTTGCGGTAGTTCCACGACGGCCGCTGCGCCGGCTGCCAGTCGCCCTCGAACACCCAGTAGCCGAACTCGCCGCGCACCGACGAGGATGCGGCCGAAGAAGCCGGAGTCGATCAGCATCTTGAGCTTGAGCAGGCCGGGCAGGAACAGCTTGTCCTGCACCACGCCGTGCTTGATGCCGGCCTTCTTCGCGGCGCGCGCCACGGTCGAGCGCGTCCTCGAGGTTGTCGGCGATCGGCTTCTCGCAATAGATGTGCTTGCCGGCCGCGATCGCCTTGCTGCAGCAGCTCGGCGCGCAGCTGCGTGGTGGCGGCGTCGAAGAACAGCGTGTCCTTCGGGATTCTTGAGCGCGGCGTCGAGGTCGGTGGTCCAGCGCGCGATGCCGTGCGCCTTGGCGAGCTGCGGCGAGCTTGTCGGCGTTGCGGCCGACCAGGATCGGGTCGGGCATCACCCGGTCGCCGTTCTTGAGCGCGACGCCGCCCTGCGTCGCGGATCGCGACGATCGAGCGGATCAGGTGCTGGTTCATGCCCATGCGGCCGGTGACGCCGTTCATGATGATGCCGAGCCGTTGCTGCGCCATTCTTCTCTTTCCTCTTAATACTTGCTCCTCACTTTGACCGTCACCCTGAGGTGCGAGCGAAGCGAGCCTCGAAGGGCGACGGCCCGGATCTCGGGGCCGTTCATCCTTCGAGGGCCTCGCTTCGCTCGGCCACCTCAGGATGACGGATCGAGAGTTTGCTTGCGCCGCTACTCCATGCCCAGCAGCCGATAGATGCGCCGGGTGTATTCGCCGAATTTGTCGCCGGTCTTCATCTCGAGCGTGCGCGGATGCGGCAGCTCGACGCGGAAATTGTCCGCCATCCGCGCCGGTCCGGCGCTGAGCACGATCACGCGGGTGCCGAGAAACACCGCCTCGGTGATGCCGTGGGTGACGAAGACGATGGTCTTCTTCGCCTCCTCCCAGATGTGCAACAGCTCGAGGTTCATCTTCTCGCGCGTGAGCGCGTCGAGCGCGCCGAACGGCTCGTCCATCAGAATGAGCTTGGGGTCGTGGATGAGCGCGCGCGCGATGGCGGCGCGCTGCTGCATGCCGCCGGAGAGCTCATAAGGATATTTGTCTTCGTTGCCCTTGAGCCCGACCAGCGCGAGCAGGTCGCGGGCGCGGCTCGCGGCTCGCGGCCATGGGCAGGCCGAGGATTTCGGCCGGCAGCAGCACGTTGTCGATCACGCGCCGCCATTTCAGCAGCAGCGGCTGCTGGAACACCATGCCGATGTCGCGCGAAGGGTCGAACGGCTGCGTCGGCGAGCCGATCGTCACCTCGCCGGAATCGATGGGGTGAAGGCCCGCGAGAATCTTGAGCAGCGTGGTCTTGCCGCAGCCCGAGGGCCCGACCAGCGAGACGAGCTCGCCCGCCTCCACGTCGAAGGTCGCCTCGGAGATGGCGAGAAAATCCGCTCCGCGCGTGCGGTACACCTTCTGCACGCCGGCGAGATGAATGAACGGTTCGCCCATCTGTCCTTCCGCGGTCCGGGCGCTATGCGATGCGGGCGTCGCGCACGACCAGCGCCCGCTCGAGCGCCAGCACCATGCCGTAGAGCACCACGCCGATCAGCGTGATCAGGATCACCGCCATGAACATGGCGGCGGTGTCGAGCGTGACCTGCACCTGCAGCATGAGGTAGCCGAGCCCGCGGTCGGAGCCGAGGAACTCGCCGACGATGGCGCCGGCGACCGCCAGGATCGCGGCCACCTTCATGCCGGAAAAGATGTAGGGCAGCGCGCCGGGCAGCTGGATCTTGGTGAACAGCTGCCAGCGCGAGCCCTTGAGCGTGTGCACCAGGTCGAGCAGATCCGGCTCCACTTCGCGCAGCCCGCGCGCGGTGGTGAGCACGATCGGAAAGAAGCAGATCGCGAACGCCATCATCGCGTTCGGTCCGATGCCGTATTTGAACCACACGATGATCAACGGTCCGAGCGCCACCTTGGGGATCATGTTCAGGCTGACCAGGAGCGGCATGACCGCCATTTCCAGCCAGCGGAACCAGGAGAACAGCAGCGCGGCGCCGATGCCGAAGATCACGGCCAGAAGATAGCCGCCGAAAATCTCGGTCGTGGTCACCGCGATGTTTTCGAGCCAGCGATAGTTCGGGACGAGCAGGGCCTGCACCGTCTCGTAGGGCGACGGCATGACGAATTTCGGCACCTCGCCGAGCTTGACGAACAGATACCACGCCACGATCAGCCCGAGATGGCTCAGTACGGCCAGCCCATAGCGCTGCAGCGCCTGCGGATTTGCTCCCAACGCCACCTCCCTCGGGTCAGATACGAAAGATGCATCGTACGGCAAGCATCGCACTCGAGCCAGTTGACGCGCATACGCCGCTCTCCGATGAGGCAATGCTCACGCTCATGCGTTGCCACAAACAGAGGACGACCGGCTCCAGCGTCCCCTCCCCCGCTTGCAACCGAACTCGGGTTCACCCGAGTTCGGCAACTTATTGACTGGCCGAAGTCGGAAACATCCGACTTCGGCTGGAGGGACAGGGAGGGGGCATGCATCAAAATCGGTGCGAGCGTTCCCCCTCCCCAACCCTCCCCCGCAAGCGGGGGAGGGAGCGCACCGAGCCTGTGGCGATGGCATCCGACTCACGACAGCCACCGCTCGAGATTGGCGCGCACGAAGGCGTCGTCGTTGAGCTGCGGATAGGCGGCGCAGACGCGGTCGATCTCCTGCTTCTGTCCCGGTCCCAGCGTCTCGTTCGGGTCGAGGCACCAGATGCCCGCGAGCAGTCCCTGCCGGCGCAGGATCTCGTGGCAGCCGGCGATGACGCCGTGGAAATCGTTGGCCGCGTCGAAGATCGCGGCGTTGCAGTCGGTGATCTGGGAGTCGAGCGCCAGCAGCTCGGCGGGCACGTTGCCGGCAGCGACCGCGGCGTGGATGCGGTCGAGCAGCTCGACCGCTTTCTTGACCCACACGCTCCAATGGCCGAGCAGTCCGCCCTTGATGCGCACCGTGGTGGCGCGGCCGTCGGCCGCCACGGTGAACGGGGTGACGAGGTCGAGCACGATATGGTCGTCGTTGCCGGTATAGAGCGTGACGCGCTCGGCGGCGCCCGCCTCCACCACCCCGCGCACGACGTCGAGCGTGCGGTAGCGGTTGAACGGCGCGATCTTGACGGCGACGACGTTCTCGATTGTCGCGAAGCGCCGCCAGAACGAGACCGGCAGCACGCGCCCGCCCACGGCGGGCTGCAGATAGAAGCCGACGAGCGGAATCTCGCTTGCGACGGCTTGCGCATGCGCGATCAGCTCGTCTTCGCTCGCGCCCTGCAAGCGCAGCGAGCGACAAGAGCCCGGCGTGATAGCCGAGGCCGCGCGCGATCCGCGCCTCGTTCACCGCCTGCGCCGTGCGGCCGACGAGCCCGGCGATCATGATCGCAGGTTCGCGCGCCCACTCGCTTGCGCTGCGCATGGCGAGCTCCAGCACCGGTTCGAACAGCCCGGCCGCGCGAATGGCGAACTGGGTGGTGTGAACGCCGACCGCGAGCCCGCCCGCGCCGGCGTCGAGATAATAGCGGGTGAGCGCGCGCTGGCGGCGAGGGTCGAGCTTGCGGTCGGCATCGAGCGCGAGCGGATGCGCCGGGATCACCACGCCCCTGCGCAAGTTGGCGAGCACCTGCGGGTCCCAATCCTGCCAGCGCAAGGGCATGCGGCGTCCTCAAGTAACCGGCCGGTTACATTGTGCTTAAAGCAGCGCGGGCGTCAACGCGAACACTCTCGAACTCGCCGCGCATGTCATCCCCGCGAAAGCGGGGATCCGTATTCCAGAGGCCGCAGTTTGGGGCGCGATGGGTCCCCGCTTGCGCGGGGACGACAGCACAGTGAAAACACTCGAATCCTCTCGCATGACGGGCCGAAGATAGAGCGCCGTCACGCCCGGATCGCGTTGAGAATGACCTCGACATTGTGCCGCTTGCGTCTGCGGCATGCTGCCGCGCTGCCGAGGTCGCGCCCGAAGATGGTGGAGAGGGTCGGATTGTTGGAGAGATAGAAATAGCCGACCGCGGCGATGGTGATGTAGAGATCGACCGGATCGAGGCCGGGCCGGAACACGCCTTGCGCCACGCCGCGCCGCAGGATGTCGTCGAGCAGCGCCACGAACGGACTGTGCAGCTCGCGCACCTTCTTCGATTTGCGCAGATGGCGCGCGCCGTGCAGGTTCTCGTTGTTGATCAGGCTGATCAGTTCGGGATGCCGGCGGGAATAGTCGAAGGTGAACTCGACCAGCCGGCGGATGGCGGCCTCGGGCGCGAGATGCCCGAGGTCGAGCGTTTTTTCGGTTCCGCGCAGATCCTCGTAGACGCGTTCGAGCGCGGCCAGATAGAGCCCGGCCTTGTTGCCGAAATAGTGATAGATCATGCGCTTGTTGGCGCGCGCGCGCCGCGCGATCGCATCGACGCGACCGCCCGAGAGACCCTTGGCCGCGAATTCGTGCTGCGCGGCGGAAAGGATCGCTGCCCGCGTGCGGTCGGGGTCGCGCCGGTGCGCACGCGGTTTCGAGTTCGCCATCAAGTGCCGCAGGGCGCCAATATTGACAGGGTCGGGGAGGCGCTCCTATCGTCCCCGGTAACCACGCAGTTACCACGAACCTTCGTCGCGCGTCGAGAACGATGCGCCAATCTTGGCGGCAACTTTTGGAGCTCGGTATGAAGACCATCGCGAAAGTCGCGCTCGCGACGCTCGCCGGCATTGCGCTCGGCGCGTCTCCGGCGGCGGCGCAAAAGATCACCTTCACGCTCAACTGGGTCGCGGGCGGGGACCACGCGCCCTATTTCTATGCCCAGAAGATGGGCTGGTACAAACAGGCCGGGCTCGACGTCGACTTCGAGACCGGCCGCGGCTCCGCTGCTTCGGCGCAGAAGGTGGGCGCCGGCCAATCGCAGCTCGGCCTCTCCGACATGGCGGGCGTGCTGCTGTTCCGCGGCAAGGGTCTCGACGCCGTGGGCGTGATGAACGTCTACGCCAATTCGCCGCAGGGCCTCTATTGGCTCAAGAGCTCCGGCATCCAGAGCGTCAAGGATCTCGCCGGCAAGAAGATCGGCAATCCTGCCGGCGACGGCGCGCGCACCATGTGGCCGGCGCTGGCCAGGAAGGTCGGCATCGATCCGAACTCGGTGACCTGGGTCAACATCGACGCCAACGCCAAGCTCAGCGCGCTCAAGGCCAAGACCATCGACGCCACCACGTCGTTCTTCAACCTTCACCACGTGTTCGCGCGCGAGCTCGGCGGCGACATGGGCTTCCTGGCGTGGAAGGATGCCGGCGTGAACCCCTACGGCAACTCCATCATCGCCAATGGTCCGTGGCTCAAGGCCAACCGCGACAAGGCCGACAAGTTCGTCAAGGTCACGCAGAAGGCGTTCGCCGAATGCGTCAAGACGCCGGATCCCTGCATCAAGGCGCTGGTCGAGGCAAACGGCGCGCTGCTCTACCAGAACGAGCTCGACAACTGGCACCTCGTCACCATCCTGATGAGCGACGACATCTCGCGCACGGTGGCGCTCGGCTGGCAGGACGACAAGCGCATGGCCGACGACTACAAGCTGGTCGACGAATATCTGAAGATGGAAAAGCCCTACGACATCAAGACCGCCTACACCAACGAGTTCCTCGACAAGAACGTGAAGATGCCGCCGATCCATCCGCCCAAGCTGTATTGATGCGGCTGGCGGGCGGGTCAGCCGAACTCCGGCCCGATCACGGCGAAGGTGCGCGCCGCGTCGTCGAAGCGCGCCGATGATCCGTGGCGCATGCGCGTGAACGGACGCACCGCGGCGAAGCCGCGCGCGTCGAGAAAGCCGCGCAGCCCGGTCTTGCCGTCGGCGAGGTCGACGAACAGCGGACCTTCGACGCCATCGAGCGCGCGCGAAAAGAGCGCGCAGGCGACGGCGTCATCGTCGGCGATCAGCGGGCCGATCTGCCCCGCCAGCGCGCCGTCGCGGCCGAGCGCGAAGCCGGCGATGCGGCCCGCCCGCTCGGCGATGAGCTCGGCCGCGGGCAGCCGTCCGCGCAGGCCGGCGAGCACGGCCGTGCGCTCGGCGCCGAAGGCCGCGGCATCGTAGGCGCACAGCGCCGGCCACTCGGCGTCGGTCACCGGCCGGAT
The DNA here is from genome assembly GCA_963712565.1 of uncultured Alphaproteobacteria bacterium. Lineage (GTDB taxonomy): Bacteria > Pseudomonadota > Alphaproteobacteria > Rhizobiales > Xanthobacteraceae > VAZQ01. The sequence continues at coordinate 101,612 of CAVQIP010000037.1, forward strand.
GGCGACGCCCGCGGCCGCCGGCAATGGCGCGGCCGCGGGTTGCCGCTCGCGGCGGAGCAGACGGTGAAAGCCCCAGCAGTCTTCGAAGCCGAGCCGGCGATAGACCGCGCGGCCGTCGGGGGTGGCGTCGAGGACGGGGACCAAGCCGGCGGTGGCGAGGTCGTCGAGCGCCCGGCGCATCAGCCGCGTCGCCAGGCCGCGGCGGCGATATTCGCCCGCGACCAGCACCATGCTGATCCAGGCGAAGCGGCCGCCATAGGGCAGCGTCGCCGTCGTGGCGACGATGCGACCCTCCGCGGTGTGCGCGGCATAGACGCGGCCGAGCGCGAGGAACACGCGCCAATCGGCGGCCAGCTGGTTCCAACGCGCCTCGCGCACGAGCGCGCCGACGTCGTCGAGTTCCGACGGCGACAGCGCGGTCTTGACCGCGACCCGCGGTTCAGAAATTGCCATCGCGCGTGTCGTAATGGGTGTCCTTGCCGAGGCTCGGCATGCCGCGGCCGACCCAGTCCGCGGTCCAATCGATGAGCCGCATCAGCGGCACGCCGGGATAACCGAACAGCCGCATCGCCTCGGCGGTGTTGACGAGCCAGCCGTCGGCGGCCTCGACGCCGGTGAAGACCGGCCGCTTGCCCAGGCGCTGCCCGAAGGCTTCCGCCAGCCAGCGCACGCTCACGGTCTCCGGGCCGCTGACATTGAGCGGGCTCGACGGCACCGTGCAATGCCCGAACGCGCGCAGCACCATATCGTTGGCGTCGCCCTGCCAGATCACGTTGACGTGGCCGACCGCGAGGTTGATCGGCTGGCCGGCGAGCACGCGCGTGGCGACGTCGTGCAGCACGCCGTAGCGCATGTCGATCGCGTAGTTGAGGCGGATGATGCGTCCCGGCGTGCCGCGCGTGCGCGAGAAATATTGGAACATGGCCTCGCGCGCGACGCAGGAATTGGCATAGGCGCCGGGCGGGGGCGTCGCCGGCGTCGCTTCGGTGGCGCCGCCGTGGTGCACGTTGACATAGGGGTAAACGCAGCCCGTCGAATAGGCCACGATGCGCGACCCCGCGAAGGCCTCGGCGACCAAGGCCGGCACGTAAGCATTCATCGCCCAGGTCAGATCTTCATGGCCGGCGGAGCCGAACTTGCGGCCGGCCATGAACACCACGTTGGCAAGTTTCGGCAGCGCGTCGATCTGTTTGCGGTCGAGCAGATCGGCCGCGATGCATTCGATGCCGGCAGCGGCGAGCTGCTCGCGAAGGCCCTGCTCGCTGAAGCGGGCGACGCCGACCACGCGCTTGCCCGGCGCCGCGCGCTTGGCGAGGCGGGCCAGTGTCGGGCCGATCTTGCCGCCCACGCCGAGAATGATGACGTCGCCGGGAAGCGTTTCCACTGCGGCGCGCAACGCCGCCGACGGCGTGGTCATCACCTCCTCGAGGTGCTCGACGTCGCGGAAGCGATCCGGCAGCGCGGGAGATTGAGTCATCCGGCGTTTCGTCCTTGAAACGGCAGCGCGCATGAGGAGCGGAAGTAACCGGTTGGATACTAGCGGGCGACCGAATGCATCAGCAAGCGCACACGGGGCCGACGAGCCGCTGACCGGCCATGTGCAGGATCGAGCGGCGGTGGACGGCGCTGCCGCGCGGCGCGGCTTGTCCGCTCGCCGCCAGCGACCTTTGGCCACAGATTCGGCCGCACAGCGCGGGCGCAGTCCTGCCTGTCGGCAAGGGCGTGCAATCTTGCCCACCGGTGATGGGCTGTATACGATCATGCTTCCGCAAAACGCGGGGATGACCCGATTTTTGTTGGTCGGCCGCGGGCAGGTAGCGGATTCAAGACACAGCGGCAAGTTGGACGCGAGCGCCGCCGGGAGGGGATGCGGAATGAACGCGCCGATACCGAGGATCCTCATCGAATCGATGTGGCGGGGCCGGCTGTTCGGCGCGCAATGGCGGCCCGCGATCGGCGGCTCGCTCGACGTGCTGGAGCCCGCGACCGGCGCGGTGATCACGCGCGTCGGCAATGCCACCGCCGCGGACGTGCGCCACGCCGCCGCCGAAGCGCGCGCCGCGCAGCCCGCTTGGGCGGCCACGCCTTACGACGAGCGCGCCGCGATCCTGCGCAAGGTCGCCGCCCTGATGGCGGAGAACCAGGCCGAACTGGTCTATTGGATCATGCGCGAGACCGGCGGGATCGAGCCCAAGGCCGGCTTCGAGGTGCAGATGGTGGTCAACATCCTGCACCGTTCGGCGGCGATGTGCACGGAGCCGCAGGGCCTGGTGCTGCCGAGCGACGGCGGCCGCCTCTCACTCGCCCGGCGCGTGCCGCGCGGCGTCATCGGCGTGATCTCGCCGTTCAACTTCCCGCTCATTCTCAGTAGCCGCGCGGTCGCGCCCGCGCTCGCCACCGGCAACGCCGTCGTGCTCAAGCCCGATCCGCGCACCGCGCTCACCGGCGGCTTCATCATCGCGCGGCTGTTCGAGGAGGCGGGCCTGCCCAAGGGCGTGCTGCAGGTCCTGCCCGGCGGCGCCGAGGCCGGCGAGGCGATCTGCACCGATCCCGACATCGCGATGGTTTCGTTCACCGGATCGAGCGCGGTCGGCCGTCGCATCGGCGAGCTTGCCGGCAAGCATCTCAAGAAGGTGCAGCTCGAGCTCGGCGGCAAGAACGCGGTGATCGTGCTCGAGGACGCCGATCTCGATGCGGTCGCCTCCGCCATCGCCTTCGGCGCCTGGTTCCATCAGGGCCAGATCTGCATGACCACCGGCCTCGTCATCGCGCACGAGAAGATCGTCGACGCGCTCACCGACAAGCTCGTCGCCAAGGCCAAGCATCTGCCGGTGGGCGATCCGACCTCCGGGCAGGTGGCGCTCGGCCCGGTGATCAGCCGTGCCCAGGTCGATCGCATCCACGGCATCGTCAAGGACACGGTCGCGGCCGGCGCCAAGCTGTGCGCCGGCGGCACCTTCGATGGTCCGTTCTATCGGCCGACCGTGCTGTCCGGCGTGAAGCCCGGCATGCGCGCCTTCGACGAGGAGGTGTTCGGACCGGTCGCGGCGATCGCCACCTTCGCCACCGAGGACGAAGCGGTTAAGCTCGCCAACCACAACGAATACGGCCTCTCGGCCGGCGTGTTCTCGACCTCGGTCGGTCGCGCGCTCGCGCTCGGCAACCGGCTGCGCACGGGTCTGCTCCACATCAACGACCAGACCGTGGCCGACGAGCCGCACATTCCGTTCGGCGGCACCGGCGCGTCCGGCAACGGCACGCGCATCGGCGGTCCGGCGAATTGGGAGGAATTCACGAGCTGGCAATGGGTGACGATCAAGGACAAGCCGAATCCGTATCCGTTCTGACGGCGCGATGGATGCGGCTTGGTCACGGACAGAAAATCTTACGAGGGAGGAAGCGATGAAGGTTCAATTGAGCCGTCTGGCATTGGCCACGGCAATCGGGATCGCCGCGACGACGGCCGTGGCGTTTGCCGCCGACCCGCCCAAGAGCATCCGCATCGGCTATGCCGTTTCGCTCAGCGGCGTGAACGCGCAAGGCGCCGCCGTGACGACGTTGCCCGCCTACAAGCTGTGGGTGGACGACGTCAACAAGAAGGGCGGCCTCATGGTCAAGGAATTCAACAAGCGGATTCCGATCGAGGTCGATCGAGTACGACGACACCAGCAATGCCGAGACTGCGGTGCGCCTCATCGAACGGCTGATGACCCAGGACAAGGTCGATTTCGTGCTGCCGCCCTGGAGCACCGGCTTCAATCTCGCGATCGCGCCGGTCTTCGCGCGCAACGGCTATCCGCAGCTTGGCGGTGACCGCCAATTCCAACGACGCCGCCAATCTCGTCAAGCAGATGCCGACGCTGTTCTTCTTCCTCAACGAGCCGCGCAATTTCGGCGCCGCGCTGGTCGAGGTGCTGAGCAAGCTCAAGAGCGAGAACAAGATCAACAACAAGATCGTGATGCTCAGCGTCGCCGACCAGTTCGGCGCCGAGGCTTCCTCCGGCGTCAGCCCCGTGCTGCAAGAATGCAGGCTTCGACATCGTGCTGCGCAAGAGCTATCCGCTCGGCTCCGCCGACCTCACCAACGAGATCAAGGAGGCCAAGGCCTCGGGCGCGGACACCTTCGTCGCCTACAGCTATCCGCCCGACACCTTCATGCTGACCAACACCGCGATCACGCAGGGCTACAATCCGAAGGTGTTCTACACCGCGCGTGGGCACCGCCTTCGCCGCCTATGGCGCCAATTTCAAGGACAAGGCGCAAGGCGTGCTCGGCATCGGCGGCTGGGATCCGACGCTGCCGGGCGCGCAGGATTATGTGCAGCGTCAGATGGCGCTGCTCAAACGCGCCGCCGACGGCTGGGCCGCGCCGGTCACCTATGCGAGCCTGCAGGTGCTGGAACAGGCGATCGAGAAGGCCGGCACGCTCGACCGCAAGAAGGTGCTCGACACCATCGACAACGACGGTCCCGTAGCAGACCATCGTCGGGCCGATCGATCTCAAGACCCACATCCGCGGCAAGCAGTGGGGCGTCGGGCAGTGGCAGGGCGGCCAGTTCGTCGGTGTCGCTCCGAGCGATCTGCCGGGCGCCAAGCCCATCGTCTTCCCCAAGCCGGCGTGGTGACTCCATAATCGTCGTCGCCCGCCAACGGGTCCGGCTGAAGGCCGGCCCGATCACAAGCTCCAGCGGGGCGATCCAGTAGTCACCGGCCTATGCCGGACCCTGCAGTCCAAACGTCGGTGATTACTGGATGCCCCGCTCGCGCGGGGCATGTCACCGAGTGTCAGCATGTCACTGATCGAAGTCGTTCTGGGCGGCGTGATCACCGGCGGCGTTTACGCCTTGATCGCCATCGGCTTCAATCTGCAATACGGCGTCGCCCGCATCTTCAATCTGGCCTATGGCGAGTTCCTGATGGCGGCGGCGTTCGCCGCCTTCTGGATGTTCACGCTCGGCCACATCGATCCCATCCTCGGGATGGCGCTGTCCGTCCCGGTGACCTTCGCCGCCAATTGGCTGGTCTATCGCGTGCTGATGCTGCCGCTGGTGCGTCGCGCGCGCACCCGCGACGACCTCGAGGGCGACACCATTCTCGCCACCTTCGGCCTCTTGTTCGTGCTCAAAGGCGCGGCGCAGCTCGCCTTCAGCCCCGACAACCGCTTCTACAACTATCTCAATACGCCGGTTGACATCGTCGGCTTCACCTTCGCCGCCAACCGCGTGCTCGCCTTCGGCGTCGCCTGCGCGTGCGGGCTTGCCATCTGGCTCGTGCTGACGCGCACGCGCTTCGGCACGGCGATGCGCGCGCTCGCCATCGATCCCACCGGCGCCCGCCTCGTCGGCGTCGACGCGACCGCGATGTCGGCACTGGCGTTTGCCGCCGGCGGCGCGCTGGTGGCGGTGGCTGGCACGCTGATCAGCACGTTCCTCACCTTCAATCCCGCCATCGGCGTCGAATTCACGATGAAGGCGCTGGTGGTGGTGATGATGGGCGGCGTCGGCAACATGGTCGGCAGCCTGGTGGCCGGCGTGCTGCTGGGGGTGGCGGAATCGCTCTGCTCTTATTTGGTCGATTCCGGTCTGACGCTGGCGGTCGCCTATTTGCTGTTTCTCATCGTCCTCCTGGTGCGGCCGCGCGGGCTGTTCGGGACGCCATGATGCGCCTGTCGCTCGCCGTCATCACGCTCACGGTCCTGGTCGCCGCGCTGGCGGCCGTGCCGTGGCTCGTCTCCGACTACGGCCTCGGCTTCATGGTCAATCTGATGTGCTACCTGGTGCTGACCGTGGCCTGGGCGCTTTTCTCCGGCACCACCCGCTACGTCTCGCTCGCCACCGCCGCCTTCTTCGGGCTGGGCGCCTACACCGTCGCCATGCTGGTCAAGGAGATGCCGATCTACGCCACCTTCGGCGTCGCGCTCGTCGTCGGAACGCTGATGGCGCTGCTGGTCGGACTGGTGACCTTGCGCATCTCCGGAATGTTCTTCGTCATCTTCGGCTTCGGCCTCTCGGAGCTCATGCGCGAGCTGCTGGTGTGGTGGGAGATCAACAAGACCCATACCATGGGCCGCTACGTCTTCGTGCCGTTCAATACCACGCTGATCTACGAGCACCTCTTGGGTCTCGCGGTGCTGGTGTTCCTGGTCGGTTGGCTTCTCCGGCGGTCGCGGCTCGGCGTGGCGCTCTTGGTGATCGGCGACGATGAGACCATGGCGCGCCAGGCCGGCATCAACGTGCCGCTCGCGAAGGTGGCCATCTTCGTCCTGTCCTCGGTGTTCATGACGGTGGTGGGCGCGGTGATGGCGCCGCGCTTCGGTTATCTCACGCCCAACTTCGCGTTCAATCCGCTGATCTCGTTCCAGGTGGTGATCATGGCGCTGCTGGGCGGAATGCAGCGGTTGTGGGGACCGGTGCTCGGGGTGATCCCGCTGGTGGTGTTGTCCGAGCTGCTGCAGGTGCGGTTTCCGTTCTGGTACAGCGTTCTCCTCGGCCTCGTATTCATGGTCATCGTCTACTTTCTTCCGCGCGGCGTCACCGGCTTGGTGGAGGATGCCTGGGAGGCGTTGCGCCGGGCGATCGCGCTGCCGCGCGGCGCCGGCTGGGCGCGACTCGTCCGCCGTCAACCCACGGGAGCGCGCTGATGCTGCTCGCCGTCGACGGGCTGACGAAGGCTTTCGGCGGTCTCGTTGCCGTGAGCGACATGTCGCTGCAGGTTTCGCCCGGCGAGGTGTTGGGCCTGATCGGCCCGAACGGCTCGGGCAAGACCACCTTGCTCAACCTGATCGCCGGCACGCTGCGTGCCGACGCCGGGACGATCCGCATCGACGGCGAGGACGTCACCCGCCTGCCCAATCACCTGCGCGTGCGCAAACGCATCAACCGCACGTTCCAGCTGGTGCGCATGCCGCCAAATCTGCCGGCGATCGTCGGGGTGATGGCGGGCGTGCTGTACGGCGCCGAGCCCAAGCGATACAAGGAGGCGGAATACGAGGCCGCCGGCATCCTCGGCGAGCTCAATCTCCTGCTCAAAGCCGGCCACCGGCTCGATCAGCTCACCTATATCGAGCAGAAGCGGGTGGAGCTGGCGCGCGCGCTCGCCACCAAGCCGCGCGTGCTGCTGCTCGACGAGTGGCTGTCGGGGCTGAGCCCCGGCGAGCTCGATGGCGGCATGTCGGTGGTCTGGAGCCTCGCCGCCCAAGGCATCGCCGTCATTCTGGTCGAGCACGTGATGACCGCGGTGCGGGCGTTGTGTTCGCGCGTGGTGGTGATGAACGCCGGCCTCAAGATCGCCGAGGGGCCGCCGGACGCGGTGTTGCGCGACGCGGAGGTGATCCGTGCCTATCTCGGTGACGACGATGCCCGCGGCTCATGACGGGTGAAGCGTGCCATGCTTGAAGTTCATGGCCTGAGCCACGCTTACGGCCGGCACAAGGCGCTCGACGGGGTGAGCATCCGGCTGCAGGCCGGCGAGGCGGTTGCGATTCTCGGCGCCAACGGCGCGGGCAAGACCACGCTGCTCAACGCGATCGCGGGGCTTGTGCGCCCCGTGAACGGGTCGATCCGGTTCGAGGGCTGCGAGCTCGTGGGCCTGTCGCCGCACCGCATCGTCGAATTGGGGATTGCCGCAGTGCCGGAGAACCGGCGCTTGTTCGAGCCGATGTCGGTGATCGAGAATCTCAATCTCGGCGCCTATGTCGGTCGCGCCCGCGCCGGCGCGGCCACGGCGCTCGATCGCGTGTTCGAGCTTTTTCCTCGGCTGGCCGAGCGTCGCCGGCAGGCCGTGCGCACCATGAGCGGGGGCGAGCGGCAGATGGTGGCGATCGGCCGCGCGCTGATGACGCAACCCAAGCTGCTGCTGCTCGACGAGCCGTCGCTCGGGCTTTCGCCGCGGCTCGCGGCCGAGCTGTTCGCCGTGCTCGCACGCATCGCCGACGAGGTCAGCATCCTCATGGTCGAGCAGAATGCCCGCCGCGCGCTGGCAATGGCGAACCGCGCCTATCTTCTCGCACTCGGCCGCATCGTCGGCGAGGGCGAGGCAAGATTGCTCGCGCGCGATAGCGCGGTGGCACGTTCCTACCTGGGATTGTGAGTTCCTGCTTTCGGGTCTCTCCTCTGTCGTTCCCGCGAAAGCGGGAACCCACAGCCGCCGGCCTCTGGAATGGGTCCCCCGCTGCATGTCGGCTATAGCCGACATGCGCACCTAAGAAGCCGATCTCGGGTATACCCGAGATGGGGTGCGCGGGGACGACAAAGCGGAGATCGTCGCGCGAGCGCGGCTGGAAAAAGACGGCGGGCGACGTACAATCGCCAACAACAAGGAAACGGACGCGGAGGCAGCGCGGTGAAAATTTTCATGTTTCATCTCATGCCCTATGCCTATCTGGACATGGGCTATAGCGACAAGCATCGCGCCGCCTGGGTGGTGTTGCCGAACAGCTATTTCGATCCGAAAAAGGGGCACGAGCTGTACAACCGCTATCTCGACGAGCTCGAGCTCGCCGCCGAGCTCGGCTTCGACGGCGTGTCGGTCAACGAGCACCATCAGAACGCCTATGGGCTGATGCCGTCGCCGGTGGTGATGGCCGCCGCGCTCTCGCGCCGGACCAAGAACGCCAAGATCGCGATCCTCGGCAATGCCTTCTGCCTGCGCGAGCATCCGCTCACGCTCGCCGAGGAGCACGCCATGCTCGACTGCATCACCGGCGGGCGGCTGATCTCCGGCATGGTGCGCGGCATCGGCGCCGAATATTATTCAATGGGCTTCCAACCCGGCGTTCTCGCATGCGCGCTTCCAGGAGGCGCACGATCTCGTCGTGCAAAGCTGGACGCGACCCGGCCCGTTCGCCTTCGAGGGCAGGTTTTATCATTTCGAGTACGTGAACGTGTGGCCGCGGCCCTATCAGCAGCCGCATCCGCCGATCTGGGCGCCCTCCACCGGCTCCACCGAGACGATCGAATGGGCGGCGCATCCGTCGCGCAAATACGTTTACCTGCAGACCTACAGCCCGATCCAATCGGTCGCGCGCTTTCTCAACTACTATCGCGAGGCGTCGCAGCGCGTCCACGGCTATACCGCAAGCTCCGAGCAGATCGGCTGGGCGGCGCCGGTCTACGTCTCCGACACCGACGCCAAGGCGCGCGAGCAGGCCGGCCGCCACATCGAGACGCTGTTCAACAAGCTTTTGCGCCTGCCGTTCCAGATGCTGTTTCCGCCCGGCTATCTCAGCGCCAAGTCGCTGAAGAACATGCTGAGCCACAAGCGGTCGGTCTCGGGCCAGGAGCATACCGTGGACAGCCTGATCGAGCAGGGCATCATTCTGTGCGGTAGTCCCGATACGGTGCGCCAGCGGCTGATGGACGCTCACCGGCTGCTCGGCTTCCAGAATTTCCTGGCGCTGCTCCAGTTCGCCACGCTGCCGCGCGATCTCACGGAGAACAACATCAGGTTGTTCGCCAGCGAGGTGCTGCCGGCCCTGCAGACGCTGAGCGACAAGGAATATGCCGGGTTGCAGACCGAGGCGGCGGAATAATTGCAACGCGGCGACGCAGTCGAGGGCCGGAGCTTCTTCCAGTGACCGACGTTCTCAAGGGCGTGCGCGTGGTCGAGCTGAGCACGGTGATCACCGCGCCGCTCACCGGGCTGATGCTCGCCGACCTCGGCGCCGAGGTGATCAAGGTCGAGCATCCGCAGGGCGGCGATCCGTTCCGCAATTTTCGCGGCGGGCACTACAGCCCGAATTTCGTCGCCTACAACCGCGGCAAGCGCAGCATCCAACTCGACCTGCGCAGCGCAGCGGGGCGATCGGTTCTGCTCGAGCTCATCGCGCGCGCCGACGTCCTGCTGGAGAATTATCGGCCGGGCGTCTTGGACAAGCTCGGCCTGGGAGAAGACGCTTTGCGCGCCGCCAACGCCAGGCTGATCCATTGTTCGATCACGGGATTCGGCGCGTCGGGGCCCTACAGCGCGCGGCCGGCCTACGACAATGTCGCGGTGGCGCTGAGCGGAATCCTGAGCCTGCAACTCGATCCCGAGCACCCGCAATCGAGCGGGCCGACGATCGCGGACAATGCCACCGGGATGTTCGCCTGCTACGGCATTCTCGGCGCCTTGTACGAGCGCGAGCGCAGCGGGCGCGGGCATCGCGTCGACGTCAATATGCTGGAAGCCGGCATCGCCTTCATTCCCGATCCGTTCGCCAACTACACGCGGGCGGGAATAAAGAGCGACCGGCTCACCCGGGTCGCCGCTTCGCAATCCTTCGCCTTCCGCTGCGGCGACGGCAAGCTGCTCGCCGTCCACCTGTCGTCGCAGCCGAAGTTCTTCGAAGCGATGGCGGCGGCGCTCGAACGCCGGGATCTCGTGCAGGACGAACGCTTCGCCACGCGCGACCTGCGGATTGCGAACTACGGCGAGCTCACGCGGGTGTTCGCCGGGATCGTGGCAACGAAGCCGCGCAGCCATTGGATGAGCGTGCTCGAGCGCAACGATGTGCCGTTCGCGCCGGTGCAGAGCCTCCAAGACGTGCTCGACGATCCGCAGGTGCGCCATCTCGACACCTTCTACAAGCAGCACCATCCGACCGAAGGCGAGATCACCGCCATTCATCGACCGGTGCTGATCGACGGCGGGCGTGAACAGCGCGCGCGGCCGGCGCCCACGCTGGGAGAGCACACCGACGAGGTGCTCGTCGAGCTCGGCTATGACGAGGATCAAATCGCCAAGCTGCGGACGGCGTCGGTGATCTAGCTCGGACCGGCAACGACCGCTCGGATGAAGAGTAATCATGAAACGAAGCACTGATAGAATCCTGACCACCCATGTCGGAAGCTTGATCCGTCCCCAGGCGCTGCAGGACTTCATGCGCGCCAAGCAGGGCGGGCAACCCTACGATCACGCGGCCTACGCGGCTTGCCTCAAGGCTGCGGTCGCCGACGTGGTTCGCCGCCAGGCCGAGGTCGGCATCGACGTGATCAGCGACGGCGAGTTCGGGAAGGCGATCAGTTGGAACCAGTACGTGGTCGAGCGCTTGAGCGGTTTCGAGCAGCGCGCCATCCCGGCGGGCTTTCGGCCCGGCGTCCCGGGCGCCGACCGCACCCGCTTTAAGGATTTCTATGCCGAGCTCGATGCGCGCGAGCCGATGGCCAATGCCAAGATGGTCGCCTGCATCGGCCCGGTGAAATATGTCGGGCAGGAGATCGTGCGGCGCGACATCGCCAATTTCAAAGCCGCGCTGGCGAGCGTAGCGAGCGGCCAGCGCGGCAACTCTATAGTGCGCGCGCCGGATACTCGCCCTGAACCGGGCTCGTCGGCGCGCGCGGCGCTCGAGGGCCTGCCGGTGCAGGAAGCCTTCATGCCGGTTGTGGCGCCGTCGAGCGTGCTGCCCGACCGCAAGGACGAATACTACAAGCGCGAAGAGGATTGGCTCGATGCCGTCACCGCGGCGATGCGCACGGAATACCGGATGATCGTCGATGCCGGCTTTATCCTGCAGATCGACGACGCGCGCGCGGCCACCGCCTACGACCGCATGGTCCCGCCCGCCAGTTTCGCGGACTACCGCCGCTGGCTCGCCAAATTCGTGGAATCGCTCAACCAGGCGCTCGCAGGCATTCCCGAGGAGCGCGTGCGCTACCACGTCTGCTGGGGAAGCTGGCCAGGCCCGCATGTGAGCGACGTGCCGCTCAAGGACATCGTGGATCTCATCCTCAAGGTGCGGGCCGGGGCCTACGTGATCGAGTCCGCTAATCCGCGCCACGAGCACGAATGGCAGGTGTGGAAGAACGTCAAACTGCCGGAGGGCAAGGTGCTGATCCCCGGGGTCATCAGCCACGCCACCAACGTGGTCGAGCATCCGGAACTGATCGCCGAGCGCATCCTGCGCTTCGCCGGTCTGCTTGGGCGCGAGAATGTCATGGCCGGCACCGATTGCGGCTTCGCGCAGGGCACCTTCTACCGCCGCGTGCATCCCAGCGTGATGTGGGCCAAGTTCGAGGCGCTGGCGGAGGGCGCCCGGCTGGCGAGCAAGCAGCTGTGGAATTAACTCGCGTAACCCACGCCTTTTCCTTAGTGCGCGAAGCACGGCGAGCGGTTCCGTTGTCAGTGCCGGGCTTGACCCGGCAATCCATCCCTTTTCGCAAGAAGATGGATGCGCGGGTCAAGCCCGCGCATGACGTAGGCCGACAAGACGCAGTCCGATAGGGAGTATACCCATGCGCCACATCGATGCCTTCTGCCATTTCTTCCCGCGCGGCCTGTTCGAGAAGATGTCGCAGACGGCGGGCGGCACTAAGGACATCGGCAAGCGCATGCAGGGTGTTCGCACCATCTACGACCTCGATGCGCGGCTCAAGATGATGGACGAGTTCGCCGACTACACGGAAATCCTTTCGCTTGGGCTTCCGCCGATTGAAGCCATGGCGGGCCCGGATCGTGCGCCGGAATTCGCCCGCGTCGCCAACGACGGCCTTGCCGAGCTGTGCGCAAAACATCCCGACCGTTTCGCCGGTTATGTGGGCGCGCTCCCCATGAGCGCGCCCGATGCGGCCGCGAAGGAGGCCGAGCGCATCCTCATCCACGGCAACGCCAACGGGCTCCAGCTGCACACCAACGTCAACGGCGCCTGTCTCGACGAACCACGCTTCTTTCCCATCTTCGAGATCGCGGCCAGGTCGGGCAAGCCGGTCCTGTTGCACCCGGCGCGCACGCCCAACGTCCCGGACTTTCCGGCCGAGAGCAAATCGAAATACGAGATCTGGGCGATCCTGGGCTGGCCGTACGAGACCAGCTGCACCATGGCCCGGCTGATCTTCTCGGGCGTGACGACCCGGCTGCCAAATCTGAAATTCCTCATCCATCACCTCGGCGCGATGATCCCCTTCTTCGACGCGCGCCTCGACACCGGCTGGGCCACGCTCGGCAGCCGCACCTCCGACGAGGACTACAGCGGCGTGCTCAAGATGCTGGGAAAGCCGCTGATGGATTGCTTCAGGGATTTCTACGCCGATACCGCGCTGTGTGGCGGCCGCATCGGCACGGTCTGCGGGCTCGAATTCTACGGCGCCGATCACGTGCTGTTCGCCTCCGACGCGCCGTTCGGCGCGGAGGGTGGCGCGAGCTACATCCGCGAAACGATGAAGGTCATCGACTCCCTCGATATCGCGAAGGCCGACAAGGAGAAGATTTGCTACCGGAACGCGCAGCTGCTGTTCAAACTAGCCTGAGCCATGCATGTGCGCGGCTTTACCGGTCTTCGCGGGATCGGCTAAGGTGATTTGTCAAGATAAGAAAAGGGAGAACGCCGATGCTGCCGACCCCGCGATGCTGGCTGCGCGCCGCGCTGGCGGGTGCGCTGGCGGCGGCGATTGCGAGCCCGGCACAGGCGGCCGACAAGGTCGCGGTCGGGACCGGGGGATCGGCCAGCGACGCGCCGTTTTACATCGCGTATGACAGGGGCTTCTTCAAGGACGAAGGCCTGGACGTCGACCTGATCGTGCTCGACTCCGGCGCGAAAGTCATCGCGCCGCTCGGCACCGGCGAGCTCGACGTCGGCAGCGGCGCGCTTTCGGTCGGGTTCTGGAACGCGCTCATCCGCGGGGTGAAGTTTCGCATCGTTGCCGACCGCGGGCACACGGAGCCAGGTTACCTCTATCAGACCGTGTTCATGCGCAAGGATCTGATCGACAGCGGCCAGTTCAAGAGCCTCAAGGACCTCAAAGGCATGCGCATGGGCTTCGCGGCCCAGGGTGTGACCTCGCTGTCGTTGCTCAACGAGGCGGCGAAATTCGCCGGCATCAAGTTCGAGGACGTGATCCCGGTTTACCTCTCGTTTCCGCAGCAAATCGCCGCGCTGCAGAACAAGGCGCTCGACGGCACGTTCCTGATCGAGCCGCAGGCGACGGTCGCCGTCAATGCCGGATACGGCGTGCGCTTCATGGATACCAACGAGTTCTACCCGCACCAGCAGATCTCCACGATCTTCTACAGCGAAAAGTTTGCGATCCAGCGCAAGGACATCGCGGAAAAATTCATGCGTGCCTGGCTGCGCGGCGTGCGCACCTACAACGATTCGATCAAGGGCGGAAAGATCGCCGGCGTCGGCGCCGACGAGGTGGTCGCGACCATGGCGAAGAGCTTCAATATGAACCCGACCCTGGTGCGCGAGATGTATTCGCAGGCCGTCAACGTCACCGGCGCCGTCAATGCCGCCGGCATCCAGAAGGACCTCGACTTCTTCCTCAAGCAGGGCTGGGTCACGGGTCAGATCAAAGCCAGCGACGTGATCGACATGTCGTTTGCGCAGAAGGCCAGCGCCGGGCTCGGCCCCTATCAGCGGAAGTCGCAGTGACCATCCGAATGTCGACGCAGCAAGGCCGTGGAGGACGCCGAGCACTCGGCGTGCTCGTCTCCCCGCCCGCGGGCAGCGGGCGGTTTGAAAGTCCGGTGACATGATCTCGATCGCGGGCGTCGAGCTTGAGATGTTCGAGCGCGGCCGCGGGGCGCCGATCCTCTACCTGCACGGCGGCGCCGGCATCGCATCCGATATGGCCTTCATCGATCTGCTGGCGAAAGAGCGGCGCGTCATCGCCCCCTCGCATCCCGGCTTTGGCAAATCGTCGTTGCCGGATTGGCTCGACAACGTGGACGATATCGCCCACATCTATCTCGAATTGATGGATCGCCTCGGCCTGACCCGGACCGATCTGGTGGGCTGCTCGATCGGCGGATGGATCGCCGCCGAAATTGCGACCAAGGTGCCGGAGCGAGTCGACCGCCTTGTGCTCATCGGCCCAGTCGGCGTCAAGACCGGCAAACCCGACAAGCTCGACATCCCGGACGTGTTCGCGATGCCGCGCGACAAGCTCGATCGGCTGCGCTTCCACGACCCCGCCAAGAACGCGGCCGACCTGGCATCGATGCCCGAGGACGAGCTTCACATCGTCGCCCGCAACCGCGAGACGTTGGCGCTGCTGACCTGGGAGCCGTACATGCACAATCCCAAGCTCAAGCATCGGCTCCACCGGGTGAATGTCCCGGCGCTGTTTCTGCGCGGCGCAAGCGACGGCATCGTCTCGGCCGAATATCTCGAACGCTACGCGGCGCTCGTTCCTCAGTCGCGGATCGAGACCGTCGCCGAGGCAGGACACCTGCCGCAGCTCGAGCAGCCCACGGCAACGGCTGCGAAAGTCTTGCAATTCTTGCAGAGCCAGCACGCGGCCGCGACATCCGGAGCAAGGTCATGAAAGCGTGGCACTTCAGTGAGAACGCCTATCCCTATCTGCCGCCCGCGGACGAATACGAATCGATCCGGGTCTCGCTGCCCAATCGCATCTACGATCCGAAAAAGGGCGCCGCGCTCTACGACCGCTACATCGACGAATGGCTGGTGGCCGAAGACGAGGGCATGGAGATCATGCTCAATGAGCATCACCAGACCGCGACCTGCGTCGATCCTGCGGCGCCGCTGGTGCTCGCTGCCCTGGCGCGGCTGACCAAGACGGCGCGGCTGCTGATCCTGGGAAACCCGGTCGCCAACCGCCGCCAGCCCGTGCGCGTGGCCGAAGAGATGGCGATGGTCGACGTGCTCTCAAAGGGCCGGCTCGAATGCGGCTTCGTGCGCGGCGTGCCCTATGAGGTGCTGCCCGCGAACAGCAACCCGGTGCGCATGAACGAGCGTCAGTGGGAAGCCATGGATCTCATCGTCAAGGCCTGGACCAATCACGACGGGCCGGTGAGCCACGAGGGCCGGTTCTTCCACCACCGCAACATCAACATCTGGCCGCGTCCCTACCAGCAGCCGCATCCGCCGATCTGGGTGTCGACCACCACGCCGGGCGGCGCCGGCCGCGTCGGCGCGCGCGGTTACGTGCAGGCGACGTTCCTCACCGGATACGGCGGCACGCCCGCGATCTACGAGTCCTACCGCAAGGGCTGGCGCGAGGCCGGCCGCGGAGACGACATTCCGGTCAACCGATTGGCCTATGCGGCGCTGGTCTACGCCGGCGAGAGCGAAAAGGAAGCGCGCGCGGGCGCCGAAAAGCTCCTTTGGTACATGACGGCGAACAAGGTGCCGCTGCATTTCTGCTATCCGCCCGGCTATGTGCCCACTCCGGTGCACGCGCAAATCCTGCGCGGCGCGGCCATCGACCAGCACGCCGCCAATCGGGCCAACGCGACCGTGGACAAGGCGATCGAGGCCGGCATCATGTTCGCCGGCACGCCCGATCAGGTCTTCAAGCAGATCAAGAAGATGTACGACCACGTCGGTGGTTTCGGGCACCTGCTGATCATGGGGCAGGCTGGATTTCTCGAGCACGACGAGACGGTGCACGGCATCAAGACCTTCGCGCGCGAGGTCTATCCGCGGCTCAAGCAGGAGTTTCCCGATAGCGCGGTCTCGGGCATACGCCAGGAGAGCGCAACCGCGCGCGTGGTCGCTTAGCCTGGCCGCGTGTCGCAGCATGGCGCTGACGCACGAGACCGGTCTGATCACGGCGCCGGTGCCGGTCTATTTCGAGACTTTCGCGCCCGCGGCCGCGGGCGGACGACCGACGGTGGTGATGGTGCACGGCGGCGCTCATTCCGGCGCCTGCTATCAACGCACGGCCGATGACCGCCCAGGCTGGGCCTATCGCTTCGCCGAGCGCGGCTACCGCACCGTGGTGCCGGATTGGCCGGGCACCGGCCGCAGCGGCTATATTCCGCTCGATCGCCTCGACGGCGCGATCGTGGTCGAGGGCCTCGGCGCGCTGATCCGCGCGCTCGGCGCGCCGGTGGTGCTGCTCACCCATTCCATGTCGGGCTGCTACGGTTGGCGGCTGTTGGAGCTGCACGGCGACGTCATCGACGCGGTCGTCGGCGTCGCGCCCGGACCGCCCGGCAATATCCAGAAGCCCGCGCCGGTCTACGCGGAAACCGAAAGCGAGATCGAGACCGAAGCCTCCGGGCGGCGCGTGCGCATCGACAAGACCGCGCCGGTCGTTGCCAGCCGTGATTTCGTGGAGCGAAAGTTGGTCGGCGAGAGCCGGTATTTCCCGCGCGACCGGCTCGCCGGCTATGCCGCGAGCCTGCGCCCGATTCCGCCCAACATCATGCTCGAGCGCCAGAACGTGCACGGCCGGCAAGTGCGGGTGCAGGATCCGGGCAAGCTCGCCGGCAAGCGCATCCTCGTCATCACCGGCACCGCCGATCTCGACCATGCCCGCGAGGTCGACGGCGCCATCGTCACCTGGCTTAACTCCAACGGCGCCAAGGCCGACTTCTGCTTCCTCGCCGACCGCGGTATTGTCGGCAACGGCCACATGCTGATGTTGGAGCAAAACAGCGACGAGATCGCGGGCATCATCCTCGATTGGCTCGAAGCCGCTCACACCGGCGCATGATTCGCGATGGTGCCGGCGATGATGACCGAGCTCACGCCGTACAGAACAAGAGGAGACCTCAATCATGGCAAAGATCGTGCTCGGCATGGCGGCATCGCACGGCCCGTTATTGGCGACGCCGCCGGAGCAATGGGATCAGCGTGTCGAGGCCGATCGCCGCAATCCGGCATTGGTCTATCGCGACGGCACGTTCAAGTTCGAGGACCTGGCGAAGCTGCGCGCCAAGGAAAACCTCGAGGACCAGATCAGACTTCCCGTCAAGCAGAAGCGATACGACGCCTGCCAGCGCGCGATGGCGGAAATGGCGCGGGTGTTCAAACAGGTGAAGCCGGACGTCGCCATCCTCGTCGGCAACGATCAGATGGAGGTGTTCGAGGACGCCAACATTCCAGCCTTCATGGTGTGCTTCGGCGAGAACCTCGACAATATTCCGTTCTCGGAGGTGCAGAAAAAACGACTGCCGCCCGGCATCGAGATCGCCGAGCCGAATCATCACGGCAAGAGCGCGCAAACCTATCCCGGCCATCCCAAGCTCGGCCGTTACCTGATCGAGGCGCTGGTGCAGCGCGATTTCGACGTGGCGGCGGGGGCGCGGCTGCCGCAATCGTCCTCGTCCAACATCTCGGGGCTTCCGCACGCCTATGGCTTCATCTACCGCCGCGTCATGCAGGAGAATTTCGTCCCCGCGGTTCCGTTCTTCATCAACACGTTCTATCCGCCCAACCAGCCGAGCACGCGGCGCTGTTTCGCGCTCGGCGAGGCCTTGGCCGACGCGATCGCCGCATGGGACGCCAATCTGCGGGTCGCGGTCATCGGCTCCGGCGGGATGTCGCATTTCGTGGTGGATGAGGAACTCGACCGCGGTTTTCTCGACGCGATGAAGCGCAAGGACACCGACGCCCTGATCTCCATTCCCGCTTACAACTTCCGCTCCGGCACCTCCGAGCTGAAGAATTGGATTCCCGTGGCCGGCGCCATGAACGCGGTGGGGCTCGAGATGACCGTGATCGACTATCAGCCGCTCTATCGCTCGTCCGCCGGTACTGGCAGCGGAATGGCGTTCGCGTATTGGCGCTAGGTCCGGCTTAGGGCCGTCCGCGCCGCGCACGCTCTCCCTCCGGCGCGCGCATTCGCGCTATGCCGCGGGTGTCGTCGCCGCCCGTTTCTGTCTGTTGCTCCTTCGCCACAGACCGAATTAGTTCGCTGCGATTCATTCGCAAGTGCATTTCGCGACCGTAATTTAAGCGTATGGGGGATGCTCCGTCGGAGCGGGGGCAAAGCCGTGTGCGCGCGAAGGACGAAGCCAATCGGAATGTTGCTTGCCGCCGTCTGCGCCGCGCCGATACCTGCCGCGGTTTCGGCGCTGGGCGCGGACCGCGCGCAGCAAATGCCGCTCGCGGCGACGATCAATTCGGTCTTCGACTGGACCGGCCTCTACGTCGGCGGCCACGTCGGCTACGCCCGCGGGAATGCGCAGGTGACCCTGGCCAACCCCGATCCGATCAATTTCGGCAGCCCGTTCGGGAGCCTCATCGGCGGCGTGCAGATCGGTTACAACTACGTCTTGCCCTCGCGCTTTCTGCTCGGCGTCGAAGCCGATGCGTCGTTCCTGAACTATCTGTCGGCGGATGACGTTGCCTGGTTCCGCACCACGACCGACACCGATATCGCCGAGAAGATCGAGTTCATGGCGACGCTGCGCGGCCGTTTCGGCTACGCTTTCGACCACTGGATGGTCTATGCGACCGGCGGAGCCGGCCTGGTCGCTGGGACGCTTCCTGCAGACCCCCGGCTTGGCCGACGACCAAGACAAGGTTCTGCGCCTGCACACGGGCTGGTCGCTCGGCGCGGGTGCCGAAGTCGCGATTGCGCCGAGCTGGACGGCGAAGCTCGAATATCTCTATGCGAATTTCGGGGGCGTTGACGCCGATTTTCCCTCGGGCGCGACCGCCGCATCCTCGTTCGACGTGCATATGATCCGCGCCGGACTCAACTACAAGCTCACATCGCCGGCTGCACGTGTCGGCGAAGCCGGCAACGGATCGCAGACCCAATTCGACAACTGGGAAATCCACGGTCAGACCACCTATATCCAGCAAGGCTACCCGGCATTCCGGTCGCCGTATGTCGGCGAGAACAGTTTCACGCCCTGGCCGCAGACACGGGCGACTTGGACCGCCAGCGTGTTTCTCGGCCTGCGGCTCTGGGATGGCGGCGAGCTCTACTACAATCCGGAGCTGCTGCAGGGTTTTGGCCTGCACGACACGACGGGCGCGGCCGGCTTCCCAAACGGCGAGGCGCAGAAGTCGAATTTTCCCTATCCGCGCTACAGCACGTCGCGCCTGTTCATGCGGCAGACGCTGGGGTTCGGCGGCGAGCAGGAGACCGTCGAGAGCAGCTACGGCCAGATGGCGGGAAAGCGCGACATCTCGCGGCTCACCGTCCAGGTCGGGAGATTCGCGGTGCACGACGTCTTCGACAACAACACCTACGCCATGGACTCGCGCGCGGATTTCATGAACTGGTCGATCTGGGCGGCCGGCGCGTTTGATTATCCCTCCGACAAGGTCGGGCTCGGCTACGGCGCGGTCGCCGAGCTCAATCAGAAATACTGGGCGGTGCGCGTCGGCTATTTTCTGGTCGGGAACGAGCCGAACGCGAACAATTTCGACATGAAAGTGTTCACGCGCGGCGCCTACGTCACCGAACTCGAGACGCGCTACGCGTTGTTCTTCCGGCCGGGCAAGTTTCGCCTGGGGATCTGGGCCGACACCTATCTTTCCGGCAGCTACAGCGGGGCTCTCGATTTGACCGCGATGAATCCCGGCCTGGACCCGACCGACGCGATCGTCCTGACGCGCAAGGGGCGAACCAAGTACGGCTACTACCTGAATTTCGAGCAGTCGGTGACCGACGACATCGGGATATTCGGCCGCTGGAGCTGGAACAACGGCAAGGACGAGATCGCGGCCTTCACCGATATCGATGCCAGCCTCTCCCTGGGCACCTCGATCAAGGGCACGGCGTGGGGACGGCCGGAGGACAGGATCGGTCTCGCGGGCGCCATCAACAGCCTGTCGCGCGATCACCGCGACTACATCGCGGCGGGGGGGCTCGGCATCCTGATCGGCGACGGTCGGCTCAACTACCGCCCCGAGACAATTCTCGAAACCTTCTACGCCATGAACGTGAGCAAGGGCATGATGCTGACCTTCGATTATCAGTTCTTGGTCAATCCCGCGCACAACACCGACCGAGGGCCAGTTTCGGTCTTTTCCGCACGGGTGCATGCCGAGTTCTGAGCGGCGGCGGATGCCCGGTAGGGCGTTGTTGTAGCTGGAGAAAATATCTACTCCTGATAGAACACCCGCGCGTTCCACGATGCGAAACGGGCGTTTCACCAGCCGCAACGCCCTCTCCGATTGTTTTTGGAACAATGCTGCGTATATAACCATCATAAAGGCGAGTTATAATCGCTGCGATAGGCGACGAGACGCGCTCCCGAGGGTAGACATAGACGTGCCCAACGATCCTGATCGCCCCCGGCTGCGGGTGCGCCGATTGCCGGCGCGGCTGCAGGCGCTGATCGTTCTGGCACTGGTCGCAGGCTTGGGCGCCGGCGCTTGGGCGGTCAAGTCGCACACCCACACCAGCAAAGCGGCGGATGCCGATGCGGTCTCAAGCCAGTCGAAGCGGCCGCGCGGCTTGTTTTACCCCAGCGCCGCCCAGTGGGCGACGCTGACGGTCGAGCCGGCGCAGCAGCGGGTCTTTCGTTCCGAGCGGGCCACCGAAGGCAAGATCGCGGTCGACGAAGACCGCTCGACGCCGATCTTCTCTCCTTATGCGGGCAGGGTCACGAGGCTCTTCGTCAAGCCCGGCGATACCGTCAGCATCGGCCAGCCGCTGTTCACGGTCGAAGCCGCCGACATGGTGCAGGCGCAGAACGATTTCATTACCGCCTCTACCGCGCTCAACAAGGCCCGCTCGGCGCTCAACTTGGCGCAGATCAATGACAAGCGTCAGCGCCTGCTCTATGAGGGAAAGGCGGTGCCGCTCAAGGAGGTGCAGCAGGCGCAAGGTGCGCTCGATGCCGCCCAGAACGATGTCCGCTCCGCCGACGTCGCGCTCGAAGCGGCGCGCAACCGGCTGCGCATTCTCGGCAAGACCGACCAGGAGATCGCCGAGTTCCAGGAACGCGGCACCATCAATCCGGCTACGGCGATCTATGCCCCAATCGCTGGCACGATCGTGCAACGCAAGGTCGGACCGGGGCAATATGTCGGCAGCGGTGCGAGCGAGCCGGTCTTCGTCATCGGTGATTTGTCCACGGTCTGGGTCGCGGCCTACATCCGCGAGATCGAGGCCCCGATGGTGCATATCGGTCAGGCGATCTATTTCACCGTTCTCGCCTATCCCGATCGAACCTTCCCCGCCAACATCTCCTATGTCGCAACGGCGCTCGATCCGACCACGCGCCGCTTGCCCGTGCGTGCGACCGTGAACAACGCCGAAGGGCTGCTCAAGCCGGAGATGTTCGCAAGCGTGAAGATCCTCACCGGCGAAGGCGACACCGCGGTCGCTGTGCCGGGCGATGCCATCATCTACGAGGGTGGCGCCGCCCGCGTCTGGGTGGTGCGTGACGACAGGGCGATCGAGCTGCGGCGAATCAAGGTCGGGCTGACCAACGGCACCATGGTCGAGGTGCTGGAGGGTCTCGCGCCCAGCGACCGCGTGATCACCAAGGGCAGCCTCTTCATCGACCGGGTGGCGGCGGCGGCCGGCTAGCGCGTTTCGGCTCACATCGGACCACGCGTTCGGCGGGTCTAGCGCATTTTCTATCCAGCGTAACACAGGGGCGCGTCGTCATTGCCGGGCTTGACCCGGCAAGCCATTTTCGTTGCAACAATTTCAATGCGAAATAGCCGGGCCCGCGGGTCAAGCCCGCCGGTGATGTGTGTACCGAGCTGAATCACGCCAACCGATGTCATTGCCCCGAAGGCGTGCGCAGGCCGCCCCAGGCGTCGCGGACCTGGTGGTAGTGTACGTCGGGTGAATAGTCCGGGGTCTTGAGGCCGAGCGTCTTGACGTCGAGGTGGCCGGCGGCGGCGAGCAGGGTATAGGCCGCGATCACCCGGTCGCGCTGCGCTCCGATCAAGCGCGCGCGCGCGGCCATGAGGTCCTGCTGTGCGTTGAGCACGTCGAGCGTCGTGCGCTGGCCGCCCTGCGCTTCCTTCTGCACGCCGGAGAGCGCCACATTGGCGGCGCGCACCTCCGATTCCGCGGCCGCGAGCGCGATCTTCGCCCCCTCGTGGCTGACCCAGGCGCCGATCACCGCGGTCTGGGCCTGGTTGCGGATGAGCTCCAGCACGATGCGGGCCTGCATCGCGATTTCCTTGGCCTGGCGGATCTGCGACGCCGCGAGCCCGCCGTCGTAGATCGGCACGTTGGCCTGCCCCAGGATCGAGGCGATGTCGTTCGCCTTCGCGCTGAGCGTCGGGTCGTTCTCCCATTGGCGCTGGACGTTGCCCTGCACGGAAAGGGTGGGCCACAGGCTGCTCTCCGCGATCTTGGTGCCGAGCTGGGCCACGTCGATGTCGTACATGGCAGCGAGAATGGCGGGATGCTCCTTGCGGCTCATTGCCAGCGCCTCCTCGCGACTGCGCGGCAGCAGCCGGTCGATGGCGTCGGCCGCCGCCAGCCGGCCGGGCGGCGCGCCGGTCACCTGCGCGTAGATCGCCTGGCTGATGGCGAAGTTGACTTCCGCGGCATTGAGATCGGCGAGCCCGCGGCTGAGCCGCGCTTCCGACTGCGCCACGTCGGTCGGCGTGACGTCGCCGGCATCGAGCCGCTTCCTGGTGGTGCCGAGCGTCTCGCGCAGGAACGTGACGTTGATACGCTGCGCCTCGACCAGGCTCTGATTGGCGAACACGTTGGTATAGGCGATGACCGCGTCGAGCAGCACGCCCTGCCCGGTATTGCGCAATGCCTCGCGGCCCGAGCGCACCTGCGCCTCCGATTGACGCACGCTGTTGGCGGTCTTGAAGCCGTTGAACAGGGTCTGGGTGACGGTGAGGCCGATGGTCCAGGTGTGCAGCGTGGCGGTCTGGATGGTGTTGTCGGGAAACAGCACCCGGACCTGCTGCAGCCCCCCGGTCAGGCTGGCGATGATCTGGGGCCGGTATCCCGCCAGCGCCTGCGGAATGTTTTCGTCGGTGCCGCGCAGCCGCGCGCGCTCGGCGTTGAGCACGGGATTGCCCTGATAAGTGCGCACCAGGGCATCCGGCAGCGTTTCGGCGTTCCCCGGAGCCACGGGCACGACGGCCAGAATGGCAAAAACGGCGGCCCAACGGCCGGGGCGGAGGATGCAATGGAGCGCGGCCAGTGCGGCGCGGAGGCACGGCTGGCCGTTCGCACTCAATACGCCTACCGCTACGCGCATCGACACGACCCGAACTTCGACCAGTCAGCTTAAACGCCCCGGGGGGAACAATTGCAGGTTCTTCCACCCGCCGCCAGTCGATTTCATGGCGGCTCGCACGAGGCGAATAATCCCTTGAAATCGCCCTGGAAAACAGCGCGTATCCGGGCCGGCGGCGAGCGCTCCGCGGATTGACATCCGCCGCCGAGGCGCGTTTCTCTGCCGCCGCCGAAAGGAGGCCGGAACCGGGCATGGGCAACCTCGTCTACCGCCGAAAACTCACCGTCGAATGGGGCCATTGCGATCCGGCCGGCATCGTGTTCAACAGCCGTTTCTTCGAATTCTTCGATTGGAGCGCCTGGATGCTGTTCGAAACCGCGCTGGGCGTGCGTCCCTGCGAGCTGGGGACGACCTTCGGCATCGTCGGGATTCCGCTGGTCGACGCCAGGGCGCGCTTTCTCAAACCCGCCAGGTTCAACGACGTGGCCGATATCGCCTCCGAGATCAGCGAGTTTCGGCGTTCAAGCTTCGAGGTGGCGCACCGTATCTCGATCGATGGCGAGCTTGCGGTCGAAGGCAGCGAGACGCGGGTGTGGGCCGCGCGCGACCCGAACGATCCGGTCAAATTGAAGGGCACCCCGATCCCGGCCGCGGTCATCGAACGGTTCCGGGCGCGAGCTTAGGGGCTGCGATCGTGCAGCAATTTCCCGATTGCGGGTCTGGCAGGCCGCTTGCCATTGGGCGCATGTCCCGACGCTGAGGATATCCAATTGACGACCGAAAGCCTGACGCTCGGGTTTGATCTGCGGTTCGAGGACCTATACCGCCGCGACGGCTTGCTGCGCCTCGACCGCTGCTTCGTCGATTTCCTCCAACGCCGCCATCCAGATCTGCACGGCAGGCTGATGGCGGCGCGCGCGGCGCCGGACGGGATGGCGGGCAAACCGGAATCCGATCTCATCGTCGAGCTCGCGCCCGAGCTCGAAGACTTCATCGCCGAGCTGTTCGGCATTGCCGGCGAGGTGCGCGCGTTGCGCTTGCGCCATGACGCGCTGGCGCCGCTCTACGCGGTAAAGCGGTTGTTCGTGCAGCGCCGCGCGGCCAAGAAATACAGTCTCGACCAGGCCGCGACTTTCGACGGCCAAGCATTGCGCCGGGAACTCGAGCTACTGCTCGGCGGCGAGCTCACGGAGTTGCGCTTCGCCGAGCGCGTCGAAGCCTGGATGAAGGCCGAGGCAGAGCACGTCGCGCTGGCGAGCGAAGCGAGCGGCCAGCGCGGCAACTCTACAGTGCGCGCGCATAGCGCGTCGGAAGACGCGCGTGAACACGCTGATGACACTCGCCCTGAACCGGGCTCGTCGGCGCACGCCGCGCTGGCGAGCGAAGCGAGCGGCCAGCGCGGCCACTCTACAGTGCGTGCGCATAGCGCGTCGGAAGACGCGCGTGAACGCGCTGATGACGCTCGCCCTGAACCGGGCTCGTCGGCGCACGCCGCGCTGGCGAGCGAAGCGAGCGGCCAGCGCGGCCACTCTACAGTGCGTGCGCCGGACACTCGCCCTGAACCGGGCTCGTCGGCGCACGCCGCGCCACTCGACCTTGCCGCGCGCTATGCCGCCTGGGCGGTGCACACGCCCGAAGGACAGCGCCTGCACAAGTCCGGCGTGCTGTTCAAGGTGCCGCACAAGGTCGACCCCTACCACCTCATCCCGGTCGAGACCGAAGTCGTCGACGGCGTCACCATGCTCAAGCTGCCGCCCGCGCATCGCCGCGCCCGCGACGGCTTCGCGCTGACCGATCCCGGCACCGATCTCACCGGTGCCCTCGATCACGCCAACTACTGCATCTGGTGCCACAACCAGGACAAGGATTCCTGCTCGAAGGGGCTCAAGGAGAAGAGCGGCGAGTTCAAGAAGACCCCGTTCGGGGTCGTGCTCGCGGGGTGCCCGCTCGACGAGAAGATCTCCGAGATGAATCTGGTCGAGGCCGGCGGCCACGCGGTCGGCGCGCTCGCCATCGTCGTGGTCGACAACCCGATGTGCGCGGCCACCGGCCACCGCATCTGCAACGATTGCATGAAGGCCTGCATCTATCAGAAGCAGGAGCCGGTCGATATTCCCCAGGTCGAGACCCGCGTCCTCAAGGAGGTCTTGGCGCTACCCTGGGGCTTCGAAATCTACGCGCTGCTGACGCGGTGGAATCCGCTCGATCTGCGCCGGCCGTTGCCGAAGTCGGCAACCGGCCGCAAGGTTCTCGTCGTCGGGCTCGGGCCGGCGGGTTTCACGCTCGCCCACCATCTCATCAACGACGGCCACACTGTGGTCGCGATCGATGGGCTCAAGATCGAGCCGCTCGACCCCGATATTTCCGGCCTCGATGCCAGCGGCCGGCGGACACCGTTCCGACCGATCCGCGATGCCGCCGAGCTGCGCGAGCCGCTCGATGCCCGCGTCATGGCCGGCTTCGGCGGGGTGGCCGAATACGGCATCACCGTGCGCTGGGACAAGAATTTCCTCAAGCTGATCCGCCTGCTGCTGGAGCGGCGCGACGAGTTTGCGATGTTCGGCGGCGTGCGCTTCGGCGGCACGCTCGGCATCGACAGCGCGTTCGCGCTCGGCTTCGACCATATTGCGCTCTGCGCCGGCGCCGGCCGTCCGACCATCGTGCCGATGAAGAACGGGCTTGCCGCCGGCGTGCGCCAGGCCTCCGATTTCCTGATGGCGCTCCAGCTCACCGGCGCCGCCAAGACCGACAGCCTCGCCAATCTGCAGGTGCGTCTGCCGGTGGTCATCATCGGCGGCGGGCTCACGGCCATCGATACCGCGACCGAGTCGCTCGCCTATTATCCGCTGCAAGTGGAAAAGTTCCTGAGCCGCTACGAAACGCTGGTGCGCGAGCGCGGCGAGGCGGCCGTGCGCGCAGGCTGGACCCCGCAGGAAGCGGAAACCGCCGCCGAGTTCCTGGAGCATGCGCGCAAAATCCGCGCCGAGCGCGAACTGGCGGCGCGCGAGGGCCGCAAGCCGCGGCTCGCGGAGCTCGTTCGCCAATGGGGCGGCGCAACCATCGTCTACCGGCGGCGGCTGATCGATTCCCCGAGCTACACGCTCAACCACGAGGAGGTGGCGAAGGCGCTGGAGGAGGGGATCGGCTTCGCCGAGCGGCTGACCCCGCAAGAGGTCCTGCTCGACCGCTTCGGCTGCGTCCGCGCGCTGCGGGTGTCCTCCAATGCCGAAGCCGACAGCGATCCCGGCGCGCCGCCGCTCGAGATCGTGCTGCCGGCGCGCACCATCCTGGTGGCGGCCGGCACCCAGCCCAATACCGTGCTCGGCCGCGAGGAGCCGCAGCACGTGCGGATCGACGGCAAGTATTTCCAGGCCTTGGACGAAAGCGGCCAGAACGTGACGCCCGAGCGCATCACCAAGCCGTCGGCTGCCCATGTGCTGATGAACGTGCGTGCGGACGGCCGTGCCATCAGCTTCTTCGGCGATCTGCATCCGTCCTTTGCCGGCAATGTCGTGAAGGCGATGGCGAGCGCCAAGCAGGGCTATCCCGTGGTCAGCCGGATGCTGGCGCGGCTGGCTCCGTCCGCCATCGCGCCGGCGACGTTGATCGGGCGCCTCAACGACGAATTGCGCGCGACCGTGCAGGCGGTCAACCGGCTCACGCCCACCATCGTCGAGGTGGTGGTCCGCGCGCCGATGGCCGCGCGCGCCTTCGAGCCCGGCCAATTCTACCGGCTGCAGAACTACGAGACGCTGTCGCGCGCCGCCGACGGGACCCGGCTGGCCAAGGAGGG
Organism: uncultured Alphaproteobacteria bacterium; assembly: GCA_963712565.1. Taxonomy (GTDB): domain Bacteria; phylum Pseudomonadota; class Alphaproteobacteria; order Rhizobiales; family Xanthobacteraceae; genus VAZQ01. Next base: position 129,201 of record CAVQIP010000037.1, read on the forward strand.
GCTCGCGCTCACCGGCGCCGCAGTCGACCGCGAGCAGGGATTGCTGTCGACCATCGTGCTCGAAATGGGCGGTTCGTCCGACCTGTGCGCGCAGCTTGTGCCGGGAGAGCCGGTCGTGCTCATGGGTCCGACCGGGCATCCGACCGAGACTCCGGCGGGTGAAACCGTGCTGCTGATCGGCGGCGGGCTCGGCAACGCGGTGCTGTTCTCGATCGGGCAGGCGCTGCGCAGAAACGGCAGCCGCGTGATCTATTTCGCCGGCTACAAGCGCGTGATCGACCGCTACAAGGTCGAGGACATCGAGCGCGCCGCCGACGTCATCGTATGGTGCTGCGACGAGGCGCCGGGCTTCCGCCCCGAGCGCGCGCAGGACAAGGCGTTCGTCGGCAACATCGTCGCCGCACTCGACGCCTATGGCTCGGGCGCGCTCGGGACCGCGCCGATTGCGCTTGGCGACGTCGACCGCGTGATCGCGATCGGATCGGAGGGCATGATGGCGGCGGTCAAGCGCGCGCGCGAGGGCATGCTGGCGCAGCACTTCAAGCCCGGCCACAAGGCGATCGCCTCGATCAACTCGCCGATGCAATGCATGATGAAGGAGATCTGCGCGCAATGCCTGCAGGTCCATCGCGATCCCGTAAGCGGCGTCGAAAGCGTGGTGTTCTCCTGCTTCAACCAGGACCAGGACCTCGACCGCGTCGACTTCGACAATCTGCGCGCGCGGCTGGCGCAGAACGGCGTGCAGGAAAAGCTCACGCGGCTGTGGATCGACCGCTCGCTGCGGCAATTGGGCCTGCGCGAAACGGCGTAGGCGGCGCCCTCTATTCGGTTACAAATAATAGAAATGCCGGGCGCGCGCGCCGAGACTGGTTCGCTGCGCGCGCGGAGCAGTGCCGACGAAGCGATCGGCGCCTGTCAACCGCACGCTGTTCTAATCGGCGGCCACGCGCTCGACCTTCTTCGGACCTCCCCGTTCCAGCGCGGGCAGATCCCGGGCGCTCGCCAAGGTGCGCACCACCAGCCGCTCGACCCGGCCGCGGATCTCGATCTCGTGGCGGGGCGCGGCGCCGAGATCGATGCCGGCGCGCAGCGCCACGGCCTCGGAAATCACCAGCTCGCAGGCATAGGTCTTGGTGAGGCTTTCGAGGCGGCTCGCCGTGTTGACGGAATCGCCGACCGCGGTGACCGAGACCGCCTTGCCGTAACCCATTTCGCCCACGATGGCGGGGCCGGTATGGATGCCGATGCCGATCCGCAGCGGCTCCGGGATGTCGTGAGCGAGCGCGCGATTGAGATTCTGCATCCGCTCGGCCATGTCCTTGGCCGCGGCGAGCGCCTCACGGCAGCCCGCCTCGACGCCGCTGTCGAGACCGAACAGCGCCATCACGCCGTCGCCGATGAACTTGTCGATGCGCCCCCCCGCCGCCTCCACCGCATGGCCCATCTCGGCGAAGTACCGGTTGAGCAGGAACACCAGATCGTAGGGGAGCTTCTTCTCGGACAGCTGGGTGAAGGCCCTGAGATCGCCGAACAGGATCACGATCTCGCGCTCGACGCCGCTGAGATAACCGGGACGGCGAAACCCGTCGCGGGCCTGGGCGGTGGCCGGCAGCAGCGGCGTCACGCGCAGATCGTCGCGCGCGCGCAGCTGACACGCGAGCCGCACGTCGGGCGCCGCCGCCACGCGATGCAACACCTTGACCTCCTCGGGCGCCGGCGGCGGGATTGCCTCCTTCGGTCCCTCCACCTTGATGCGGCAGGTGGAGCAGCGCCCGCGGCCGCCGCACACGGAGGCATGGGGGATGCCGGCGAGCCGGCTCGCCTCCAATACCGACACGCCGCGCAGGATCGTGACCACGCGGCCGCTGGGATAGGTCAGGCGGATGACGCCATGCCGGCGTTCCCAGTACCAACGCGCGAGCCGCGCCGCCAGCACGGCGAGCAACGCCGCCAGGAATCCCCAGCGCACCCACACCACCATCTGATCGATGAATGCGGCATCCGCCGGTGCCGCCCGCGGATGCGACTTCGCGAGCTCGGCGACCCAAGCCGGATCCTGGGCCATCGCCATCACCTGGCGGCCGCCTTCGACAAAGCCGAGAATCGCCAGGGTCGGCATCAACAGCGCGAAGGCGTAGAGGATCGGCTGCCAGCGTTCGTACCATGGCTTCAGGCGCAGCCAGAACCGCAGGCCGATCATGGCGTGGACCCAAGCGATGACCAGCACCGTGAGCTGCAGCCCGCCGCGCAGCGGGCTGGTCACGAAGAACGTGTACAGCACGGTCGAGTAATAGCCGTAGTTGGCGCCATAGAAGGTGTCGGCGACGCGCGTCTGCAGGACGTGCTCGGTGAGGAAGAACGGGATCGAGAATCCCAGCACGAGCTGGGTCGCTTCGTCGACCGGCATCTTGAGCGAGCGGCGCAGCCAGAGCGCCCAAAGCGCCAGGCTGTAATGGATGGCGAACGCGCCGTAGAGGATGACGCCGCCGACCGGACTCGCCCAATACTCGTAGATGTGCTCGAGCGCGTAGTCCATGGTCTGGACCGAGACCAGGCCCAGGCTGTGGTTGATGAAGTGGGTCGTCACGTAGGCGAACATGACGAGGCCCGAAGCCAACCGCAGCCGCCGGATCACGCCGTCCACCTGCGCTCGTTTGTCACCACCAAGCCTCGCCGCGCTTACCTGCCGTCGAGCTTAGAGCGAAATCGCTCCCGATTGAATCGCGATTTCGCGCCAGCATTTGCGGGGTCGCGCATGGCAGGCGCCGTTCGCGCGCGCCCACCACTCGGATTTCGCTCACGCTCCATCCGGCCTTCGGACCGAATAGGGCTTGCGCCGAGATGCCCGACACCCGATTTGAACGGGGTGCCGAATATTGATATTGGAACGGCACATGATGCGCATTCTCGAACTCACGCTCAACGGTCGCCCGCGCGCGGACGCGGTGCCCGACAATCTGTTGCTGCTGGACTATTTGCGGGAGTTTGTCGGTCTCACTGGAACAAAAACGGGCTGCGACGGCGGGGAATGCGGCGCCTGCACCGTGCTGATCGATGACCGTCCACGGCTATCATGTCTGACGCTCGCGGCCAGCGTGAACGGCCAGCGCGTGGACACTGTCGAATCGCTCGGCCGGGACGGCCGGCTTTCCGCGGTGCAACGCGGGTTCCACGAGAAGCTCGGCTCCCAATGCGGCTACTGCACGCCTGGATTCATCATGGCGTCGGCCGGCCTGTTGCGGCGCAACCCGCGTCCGAGCGAGGACGAGATTCGTGCCGCGCTCGGCAGCAACATCTGCCGCTGCACCGGCTACGTCAAAATCATCGAGGCGGTGAAATACGCCGCCGAGCTCCACGCCGCCGGAGTGGCGCCGTGAATGAGATCGTGCCGGCGCACACAATCGGCGCCTATGTGCCGATGGTCGATGGTCCCGAGAAGGTCTCGGGGCGGGCGAAATACACCGCCGATCTGATCGCGCCGGGCATGCTGGCGGGTCGCATCTATCGCAGCCCCTATTCGCACGCCGAGATCCTCGAAGTCGATATTTCCGCGGCGCTGCGGCTTCCCGGCGTGAAGGCGATCGTCACCGGCGCGGACTGCGACAGGACCTTCGGAGTGCTGCCGATCGCGCGCAGCGAGCATCCCTTGGCGCGCGACAAGGTGCGCTACCGCGGCGAGCCGGTGGCCGCGGTCGCCGCCGTCGACGACGCCACCGCAAAAAAGGCGGTCGGCCTGATCAGGCTCAAGGTGCGCGAATTGCCGGCCTATTACTCCTCGCGGGAGGCGATGGCCGAGGGCGCGGCCAATATCCATCCCCACAAGCCCAACAATCTCGAGCGCGACGTGCTGTTCGAGCTGGGCCACGTGGAGCAGGGCTTCCAGGACGCCGACCTCGTGCGCGAGGGCGTCTATGATTGCGCCGAGGTCTGCCAGAACCAGATGGAGATGCACGCCGCGGTCGCGGAATACGATCCCGGCCGCGAGCGCATGACGGTGCACGCCAGCACCCAGGTCCCCTACTACGTCCACCTGATGCTGGCGCAGATCCTCGACATGGACATGTCGCGCATCCGCGTGATCAAGCCGCATGTCGGGGGCGGCTTCGGCTGCCGCACCGAGGCGCTCAACGTCGAGCTGATCGCCGCATTGCTGGCGCGCCGCGCCGGCGGCAGCGTGCGGCTGGTGATCAGCCGCGAGGAGACCTTCATCACCCATCGCGGCCGGCCGCAGACCGATATCCGCCTCAAGCTCGGCATGCGCAAGGATGGAAAAATCACCGCCGTGGAATGCGAATGCCATCAGCGCGGCGGCGCCCATTCCGGCTACGGCGTGGTGACCATCCTCTACGCCGGCTCGATGCTCTATGCCATCTACGACCTGCACAACGTCAAATATATCGGCAAGCGCGTGCTCACCAACACGCCGCCCTGCGGCGCCTTCCGCGGGCACGGCACCGTCGACATCCGCTTCGCCTTCGAGAGCCTGCTCGACGAGATGGCGAGCGAGCTCGGGCTCGATCCGCTCGCGGTGCGGCGCGCGAACTATCTCACGGCGCCGACCTTCACCGACAACGACCTGATGGTGAACAGCTACGGCCTGCCGGAATGCGTCGACTGGGTCGAGCAGACGAGCGGCTGGAAAGCGCGCAGGGGCAAGCTCACCAAGGGCAAGGGTCTGGGCTTTGCCTGCTCGCATTACATCAGCGGCGCCTCCAAGCCCGTGAACTGGACCGGCGAGCCGCATGCGACCGTCAAGATCAAGCTCGATTTCGACGGCTCTATCGTCGTGCTCTCGGGCGCCGCCGATATCGGCCAGGGCTCGTCGACCATCTTGGTGCAGACCGTCGGCGAGGTGCTCGGGCTCGATCTATCGCGCATCCGCGTGGTCACCGGCGACAGCGAGGTGGTGCCGAAGGACAACGGCTCCTATTCCTCGCGCGTGACCTTCATGGTCGGGAACGCCGCCATCGACGCGGCGCAGAACCTCAAGCGCGTGCTGGTGGCCGCGGCCGCGCGCAAGCTCGACGCCAAGCCGGACGAGATCGAATGCCTGGGCGAGCTCTATCGCGCCGGCGCGCAGGATAAGGGCCTCAGCTTCAACGAGGTGGTGAGCGAGGCGCTCAAGGACAGCGGCACGATCACGGTGACCGGCAACTACTCCACCATTCCGGAATCGCACGGCGGCAAGAAATACCGGGGCGCCGCGATCGGCGGCACCATGGGCTACAGCTATTCGGCGCAGGTGGTGGAAGTCAGCGTCGACGAGGAGACCGGCGTCGTCACCGTCGACAAAGTGTGGGTCGCGCACGACTGCGGCAAGGCGCTCAACCGCCTCACGGTCGAAGGCCAGGTGCAAGGCTCGGTATGGATGGGCCTGGGCCAGGCCATGAGCGAGGAGACCGCCTACCACGAGGGCCTGCTCATCACCGGCAACATGCTCGACTACCGCGTGCCCACCATCCAGGATTCCCCGCCGATCGAGGTCGGCATCGTCGAGAGCAACGATCCGCACGGGCCGTTCGGCGCCAAGGAAGCGGGGGAGGGCTCGCTGGCGGCGTTCCTGCCGGCGCTGACCAACGCCATCGCCGACGCCATCGGGGTGCGGTTCAACGACCTGCCGGTGACCCCCGATCGCGTGTTCGCGGCGCTGGAGAAGCGCCGGCGGGCGGGCAACGGGCGCGCCGCCCACGGGGACGAGTGATGGATGCGCTGCCGGAATTCGATCTCGTCCGGCCATCGACGTTGGACGATCTCATCGCGGCACGCGCCAATCATCCCGGCAGTCAGCTGCTCGGCGGCGGCACCGATCTCGTGGTCAATATCCGGCGCGGCATCGTCGCGCCGCCGCTGCTGATCGACGTGAACCACGTCGAAGAACTGCGCGCCGTCAAGGCCGATGCCAAGACGATCGAGATCGGCGCCGCGGTCACGCTGGCCGAGCTCGCCGCGCATCCGGACGTGATGCGGCACTATCCGGTGGTGGCGCAGGCCGCGGCCTTCATCGCCGGGCCGACCCATCGCAACATGGGCACGGTGGGCGGCAATCTCTGCCTCGACACCCGCTGCCTGTTCTACAACCAAAGCGAATGGTGGCGCGCCGCCAATAACCATTGCCTCAAAACCACGGGCGACGTCTGTCACGTCGCGCCCAAGAGCCGAGGAATATGCTTCGCGACGTTCAGCGGCGATCTCGCGCCGGCGCTGCTCACGCTCGGCGCCGAGGTCGATCTTGCCGGGCCGGCAGGCAAACGCACGCTTCCACTCAGGCACCTCTATATCGGCTACGCGCGGCAGGATCAGCCGATCACCGAGACGCTGGGCGACGGCAAATACTATCTCGCGCTGCGGCCGGGCGAGTTCGTCGCGGCGGTGCGGGCGAAGAACACGCCGGGCCTGCGCTCGGCCTACGACAAGATCCGCATCCGCCGCTCGATCGAGTATCCCGTGACGGGGGTGGCGGTGGCGCTGCGCCGCGAGGGCGACGCGCTCGCCGACCTGCGCGTCGCCTTCACCGGCACCAATCCGCGGCCGGTGCTGCTCGAAGGCACCGCCGCGCTGTGCGGGGGTGCGCTCGACGCGCGCGCGTTCAAGGGGCTCGATGCGCTCGTGCGCGACCAGGTCATGTCGATGAAGACGACGTTCACCCCCGGCCATTATCGCCGGCGCGTGGCCGGGGTGCTGGCGCGGCGGTTGGTGGCAAAGCTGTTCGAGGGGTGATGGACAGGCGGCTACCATCCGTGCTCGCCGAGGAGATCAGGTGCGCTCTGCAAGCGCTTGAGAAACGTCGACCAACAGCAGATGTCTCACAGCCGTCTATTGCAGCGCGCGGCGTTCGAAAAACCCAGCAAGTGGAAGCGGCGCCGCGAGCCGTGGGGTGATGGTCCTGCGCTAACCGGCGAGTTGGGGAGAACACGATGCGAGCGGCAATATCTGCAGCAGCGCTCTGCCTGCTAATAGCAGGTCCCGCAGAGGCCGTTCCAGCGGATGAATGCGAGCAGCAGCGCGCCTTATTTCCCAAAGAATGGAATGACGTGAGTAAAGAAAAGCCGCTCTTCTTATGCTGGTCGCATTATTCCGGCGCCTTCAAGGTCACTCTTGGAACGGCCGACGACAAGGGTCGTCGCCTGCTAAGCCTCGTGCCGCTCGAGGGGAACAGAGGCAATGCCAAACAAGATCCTTCGAAGGACGTTTTTCGCATTTGGCTGGACAGGGAGCAGGCACGTCGACTGGAACAAGGAAAATATTTCGCCACCATCACTCGACAACGGGAATCGTGCTGGATTCGCGGAGACCTTTCGGGAGACTCGGTCTTCTTCTTGGACAACGCAAATCCAAAACCCGATGGGACCGACGCGGGCTCGTTCTACAACAAAGCTCCGCGCTTCAGCGTGTTTCAAGGCGATTCCTACGAATGCGAGGCGATCAAGTAGCGCTGGCGGGCTCTTCAGCCGCGCGGATCGTGAGCGCCGCGCACGCCGCCCCCGCGAGCGAAAGCGCGGCCGCAAGCAGCAGCGCGAGACGAATGCCTTCCGCGAGCGCGTTCTTGACGGTGGCTTCCGCCAGCAGGCGATCGTCGCCCAGTCCATTCGTGAGCGAGGGTTCGATGACGAAGGTGCCGTGCGCGCGTTCGATGGTGTCCCGCACGGCTGACGACAGGGCGGGGTTCTCGAGTTGGCGATCGAGCGCGCGGTCGAGGCCGCTCAAGGCGACGGCGCCGAAAACCGCGACGGCCAAAAGGCTCGCTACCGAGGCGACCGCGTTGTTCATCCCAGCCGCCACGCCGGTTTGATGCCGGGGGACGGCGTTGATCACCGTCGTCGTCAGCGGCGCCACGGTGACTGCCATTCCCAGCCCGATTACCGCCATCGGCAGCAGAAATCCGATCCAGTACGAGGTCGTCGGGCCCGAGAAGGCAAGCAGCACGAACCCGACCGCCGCGATCGCTGGTCCGACGATCAACGGCAACCGCGCGCCGATGCGGTCGAGCAGTCCGCCCGACGAGCGCGACAGCACTCCCATGATGACGGTGAACGGCAGAAACACCGCGCCCGCGAGCGTTGCGGAATTTCCTCGCACCTGGATGAGGTCGAACGGCAGCAGGAAGAAGGCGCCGCCCAGCGCGGCGTAGAGCAGCAGCGTCATCGCATTGATGCCGCTGAAAGTGCGGGAGCGAAACAATTCCAGCGGCATCATCGGCGAGCGCGTTCGCCCTTCGTGCCACACGAACGCGATGAGCAAGAGCAGACCGACGGCCAAGGACGCGACAACCGGTACATCTCCCATTGCTCGGTCGGATAGCGCAATCAGTCCGAATGCCACGCCGCCGAGACCTGCGAAGGCCAGCAGCGAACCCAGCCAGTCGACGCCCGGCGGCGCTTGCGGATCGTAGCTCTCCGGCAGATGCCGCCAGGCAATCCAGATCACCGGCGCGGCGAGGAATGGATTGATCAGAAAGATGAAGTGCCAGCTCAAGTGGTCGACGATCGAGCCGCCCAGCAGCGGGCCGACCGCAGCCGCGATGGCCGAGAATCCGGCCCAGGTCCCGATCGCCCTGCCGCGCTCGGCCTCCGGAAACGATGCGCCGATGATGGCGAGCGAACAGGGAATCAGAAACGCGGCGCCCACGCCCTGAATCGCCCGCGCGACAATCAACTGCCCCAGGCTCGGAGCAAACCCGCACCAGATGGAGGCGACAGCGAAGATCGCGACGCCGACGACGAACACCCGGCGGCGGCCGAACCGATCGCCGGTCGCGCCGCCGACCAACAGGAACGCGGCCAGACACAGGGTATAGGCGTTGATCACCCACTGGATCGCTGCGACCGACGTCGCGAGGTCCTTCGCGATCGCGGGCAGGGCGACGTTGACGACCGACTCGTCGATATAGGCGATGACAGATGCGAGAACGGTTGCGACCAATACCCAGCGCCGTTGGCGCGCGGCGCACTCAACGCCGCCGCGCACGGACCGGATGGCCTGCTCATCACACGGTCTGGCCCTGGGATTGATCAAAGCCGTTTGCCTCCCGCGAGATCCAGCGTCGGGTCGCCGGGCCGGCTCACATGGTCGGATTGGCGTAGCGGCCGCCGAGCGCGGCCAGGCCGTAGGCGGCCCCGGCGATGTCGAAGTTGAACGAGAAGTGCTGGCTGATGGCGAGCACGTCGCGCAGGTGCCGCTGCAGCGGGTCGCGCGTGTAGAGGCCCTGCGCTCCATAGCACGACCACAAGGTCTCCACCGCCTCGCGCGACTGGTTGACGGCGAAGGCCGAGTGCGCCCGGAAGCGCAGCTTGGTTTCGAGATCCGGGACCTCGTTGCGCTGCGCGGCATCCTGGAACGCAATGGCGGACTGGCGCAGGAAGTAGCGCGCCGAGTCGATCAGGCAGCGGGCACGCCCCACCTTGATCTGCACCGCCTGGAAATCCGCCACCCGCGCGCCGGTATAGGTGCCTGCCCGCTGGGCCATGGTCTCAACGAACAGCTCGCACGCGCCTTCGGCTGCACCGAGCGCCGCCGGCGCCAGCGGGTGGCTGGAGGCGGCCACCAGCGGGATGCGGAAGAGGGGCCCGGGGTTGAGCGCGGCGCCCGGATGCTCGGAACCGCCGCGGCAGGCGAGGAGCGGAAGGGCCCGGCGCTCGGGCACGAACAGCTCGCTGACCGCGACGTCCTTGCTGCCGGTCGCCGCCATGCCCATGGCGTACCAGGTGTCGATGATCTCGTAGTCGGACTTGGGCACCAGGCACAGCCGCCAATCGATGGGCGTCTTGCCGTCCCCGTCGTACACCGAGACGGCGAGCATGTTCCATTCGGAATTGTCCACCGCCGGGGAGAACGGCCAACGGCCGTTGACGATAAAGCCGCCTTCCGCTTTGCGTGCACGGCCGGCGGCCAGCGCGATGGAGGAGGCGATCAGCGCGTCCGGGTTGGCATCCCACACTTCGCGCTGGGTCTCGGGATCGTAGTATCCGAGGATCCAGTGATGACAGGCGACGTTGCCCACGTTCCAGGCCGTGGACGGGCAGCCGCGCGCCAGCTCCGCCGGGATGTCCACGACCGCCACGAAGTCGAGCTCCATCCCGCCGAAGGCCTTCGGCTGGTGAAATCGGAACAGCCCGCTCTCATGCAGGAGCTGCTCGTTCTCGCGGATGAGCATGCGGGCGTCCTCGGCCTGCCGGGCGCGCTCGCGCAGGACGGGCACGACCTCGCGCGCGCGCTGCACCGCCTCGTCGTAGCCGACGGCGGAGAAATCGCGACGCACCGTCTGCGGCAACGTCCCTACGATATTGCTTTGGTCGCCCGGTCCGGCCATGACATCCCCCTTCGCTGTTTCACTGCGTCGGGCGAAAACATGCTGGAGGGATGCTCTATTCCTCCGGCTCGGTGGTAAATAGCAGCGGATAGCCCTTGCTGCGACCCGCTTCCGTCGCCCGCGTCGCCTTGGTCTCGGCGACGTCCCGCGTGAATACGGCGACGACGCAGACACCGCGCCGGTGCGCGGTGATCATCACCCGATAGGCCTGATCCTCGTTCATGCGGAATTCCGCCTTCAGGACCGCGACGACGAACTCCCGGGGCGTGTAGTCGTCGTTGACCAGAATGACCTTGTGCAGGCGCGGTCGTTCCGTCTTCAATCGCACTTTCGTGCGTGGCTTGGTCGCGACGTTACCCATCGCAGCAGCAGCTCCCGATGCGACCCGGTCATGCCGGCAGCGTTGACCACTACCTTCGCACGGCCGCCCGATCAATCCCGCAGCTTGAAGCGCTGGATCTTGCCGGTCGCCGTGCGCGGCAGATCCGGCCGGATGTCGATCCAGCGCGGATATTTCCACGGGCCGGCGCGCTCCTTCACGTGCACCCGCAGCGTTTCGACCAGTTCGTCGTCGGCGGCGTAGCCGGTCTTGAGCACGATGAAGGCTTTCGGCTTGATGAGCCCGTCACCGTCCTCCTTGCCGACGACGGCGGCCTCGAGCACGGCTTCGTGCGAGACCAAGGCAGCTTCGACTTCAAATGGCGACACCCACATGCCGTTGACCTTGAACATGTCGTCGGTGCGCCCGCAGTAGTAATAATAGCCCTCGGCATCGCGCAGGTATTTGTCGCCGGTATAGGTCCACTCGCCGGCAAAGGTGCGGCGGCTCTTCGCCCGCTGGTTCCAGTAGCCTTCGCCGGCCGAGGGGCCGCGCACCACCAGCTCGCCGATCTCGCCCGGCGGCAGCTCGCGGCCGCTCTCGTCGACGATCTTCACGTCGTAGCCGGGCACCGGCTTGCCGGTCGATCCGTAGCGGACGTCGCCGGGACGGTTGCTCAGGAAGGTCTGCAGCATCTCGGTCGAGCCGATGCCGTCGAGGACGTCGACGCCCACGACCGCCCGCCAACGCTCGCCGAGATGGGCCGGCAGCGCCTCCCCAGCCGAGATGCACAGCCGCAAGCGGTCGGAGCCGGCGCCGGGACCGATGTCGGGCTGCGCCAGCAGCGCGGCGTAGAGCGACGGCACGGCATAAAAAATGGTGGGCCGATGCCGGCGAATGGTGGCCAGCACCGCCGCCGGAGTCGGCCGCTCCGGCAGCAATACCGCGCTCGCCCCGACCGACAGCGGGAACGCCATGGCGTTGCCGAGCCCATAGGAGAACGAGAGCTTCGCGGCCGAGAACGCGACGTCGTCGGCGCCGATGCCGATGATGCCCTGACCCATGAGTCTCGCCACGGCCATCAGGCTGGTATGGACGTGCTTGACCGCCTTGGGATCGCCGGTCGAGCCCGACGTGTACATCCACAGCGCAACCTCGTCCGACATCGTCGGCGCGGTGAACGGCGTGGGCTCGCCCTGCGCCAGCAGGTCTTCGAAGAACAGCACGTCCTGCAACTCCGCCCGCTCCTCGGCGTGCGCGCCGACCACGATCACCGCGCGCAAATGCGGCAGACGCGGGCGGATCGAGAGCAGCATGCGCGCGAGCGGAAGCGCGACGATGGCCGCCGCCGCCCGGCTGTCGGCAAGCAGATAGGCGTATTGCTCGGCGCTGAGCAGCGTATTGATGGGGATGGGAATGATGCCGGCGCGGATCGCCCCCCAGAACGCCACGGGGTGATCGACGGTATCGTGCAGCACGAGGATGGCGCGATTTTCCTCGCGCAGACCCGAGGCCCGCAGTGCCGAGGCGAACCGGCAAGAGCCCTCGTGCAGCTGCGCGTAGGTCAGCGTGCGCCCGGAATCCGTGAATGCGATCTTGTCGCCAAGGCCGCGCGCGATATTGGCGTCGACGAAATCGGTAACGGCGTTGTAGGGCCGGCGCTTAAGATGGTCTTCAAGCATTGGCGCCATGACGCGACGATGAACTTGATGGCGGCATGATCAGGACGTCGACCGGTCGGCTTCCCCGGATGAGATCGAGGGGGACTGTTGGTTCGAGGAGGACTATAGCGCGGACGGCGCGCCAGTCCCCGGAACAATATCGGGAGATGATGCTCATTCGGCCGTGATTCCGGCCCCCTGGATGACCCTGTGCCATTTCGCCATGTCGCTCGCGATCAACTCGCTCAAGACCGCGGGCGACCCGCCGGCGGTTATCAGTCCTTGTTTGGCCAATGTCGCAGCGACCGCGGGCGAGCGCAGGAACTCGTTGACGACGGCGTTGTAGCGCGCGACCAGATCGGCCGGCGTCCCGGCGGGCGCCAACAGTCCGAACCACAGATCGACCTCGAAGCCGGTCACGCCCTGCTCGGCGAGCGTCGGTACGTCGGGTGCGGCGGCAACCCGTTCGGCGCTGGCGACGCCGAGGATGCGGATCTGGTTGTCCGCGGCCAACGGCAGCGCGACGTGGGTGGGGACGAACATGGCGCTGACATGGTTGCCGACGAGATCGGACATGACCCCGGACGTGCCCTTGTAGGGAATATGCATGAGCTCGGTTTCGGTCGCGTGCTTGAATAGTTCCATGGCGAGGTGATGGGGCGTGGCAAATCCGGGCGAGCCGTAATTGATCTCGCCCGGGCGCGCCTTGACGTAGCGGATGAAGGCCGCGACCGAGTCCGCTGGCACCGACGGATGGACCGCGAGCACGATGGAGCCGGTGGCGAGCTTGATCACCGGTACAAAGCTTTTCACCGGATCGTAGGGGACGTTCTTGAACAGGCTGACATTAGTCACGAAGGTCTTGGCGATCATCAGCAGCGTCTGCCCGTCGGGCGCCGCGCGCGCCGCGAGCTGCGTGCCGATATTGCCGCTGGCGCCGGGCTTGTTGTCGACGACGACCGGCTGACCCTGGTGCTTGGCGAGCTCGCTGCCGAGCGCACGCGCCAGGATGTCGATGCCGGTGCCGGGGGTGTAGGGCACGATGATCGTGATCGGGCGGCCCGCCACCTGCGCAGCAACCATGGAGGGCGAGAACGCGAACAGCGCCAGCGCGAAAGCCGCGATGGCTGCCCGCAGGAGGCAATGCGTGACGTCGTGAGCGTTCATGCCGAGTATCTTATGGATGCGCAGGGTGGGCAAAATCGCTTGCCGTGAACGACAGGTTGCACCGGTGCCGCGAGCGATTTTGCCCGCGCGACCGGAACGCGTGGGCATTGCGCTCGCGCAACAGGTGCGGATCATAGGGCGGAGAACGCGCAATGCCCACCCTGCAGGTCGAAGTGATTAGCAACAATGGCGCGTGAATCGCATGTCCCGGTGCTGATCGTGGGCGGCGGGCCGGTCGGCCTCGGCCTCGCCACCGATCTCGGCTGGCGCGGCATCGAATGCCTCCTGGTCGAGCAAGGCGATGGCACCATCGCGCACCCCCGCGCCAATGCCGAAAACGCCCGCACCATGGAGTTCTTCCGGCGCTGGGGGATCGCCGATCAGGTGCGCGCGGCCGGCACGCCCGAGGATTATCCGCACATCGTCCTCTATCTCACCGCGCTGACCGGCTTCGAGATCGCGCGCATCGAGCGGCCGGGCCATGGCGGGCGGGCGCCGAGCGCGATCAGCCCGGAACGACCGCAGCGCTGCAATCAGCTCTGGCTCGATCCGATCCTGCGCGATCGGGCCGCCGGTTTTCCGACCGTCACGCTGCGGCTGCGCTGCCGGTTCGAGACGTTCGAGCAGGACGATGACGGCGTGATTGCCACCGTGCACGATCTCGCGACCGGCGAGCGCCAGCGCATCCGTGCCGACTATCTCGTCGCCTGCTGCGGCGGACACAGCTCGATCCCCAAGGCCCTGGGCATCGAGATGCGGGGCAATCCGACGCTCGAATACAATCTCAACATCTTCTTCCGCGCGCCGGAGCTGTGGTCGCACCACGACAAGGGCAAGGCCGCGCTGCATTTCTTCGCCGATGCGCAGGGAATCTGGCGCACGCTGGTCCAACTCGACGGTCGCGAGTTGTGGCGTCTCGGCGTGAGGGGCAAATATTATTTCGATCACGCCGAGAGCGTGGATGCCTCGGCGCTGATCGCCGGCGTGGTGGGCAAGCCGGTGCCGCACGACGTGGTGTCGGTGCTGCGTTGGGTCGCGCGCGACCTGGTGGCGGACAAGTACCGGGTCGGCCGCGTGTTCCTTGCCGGCGACGCCGCGCATCAGAACACGCCATCCGGCGGCTTCGGCCTCAATACCGGGATGGGCGATGCCGCCGATCTCGGCTGGAAGCTCGCCGCCGTGATCGCGGGCTGGGGCGGCAGCGGCCTGCTCGCCGCCTACGAGGCCGAACGCCGGCCGGTGGCGGAGCGGATCGTCAAGCAAGCCACGGGAAATTTCATGCGCGACCGGCAGCGCCCGTCGCATCCGAAGATCGCCGAGGACAGCCCGGAGGGGGAGCGCGCGCGCCGCGAGCTGGGGGCGGCCATCATCGCCTCGCAAACATCGGTCTATCTCACCGACGGCACCGCGCTCGGCTATGTCTACGATCCATCGCCGATCTGTTGCAGCGAGGGCGCGCCCGCCGGAACCGATTCCATCATGGAATATCGCCCGACCACCCGTCCCGGTGCGCGGGCGCCACATGCCTTGATGCCGGACGGGCGCTCGACGCTCGATTTCTTCGGCCGCGGTTTCGTGCTGCTGCGGCTCGGCGACGACGCGCCGGATCCGGCCGCGCTGGCATCCGCCTTCACCCGCCGCGGCGTCCCGCTCGCGGTCGTGCCGATCGCCGATGCCCGCATTGGCGAGCTTTATGAGCGCCGCCTCGTGCTGGTGCGGCCGGACGGCCACGTGGCATGGCGCGGCGACGCCATGCCCGACGACCCGCTGGCCGTGGTCGATCGCGTGCGCGGGGCGGCGATAGGCTGAGGAACTCCAGCGAACTCAGTGCGCTCCCTCTCCCCATGGGAGAGGGAGCCGACCGAGTTCGCCGCGCGTACGGTCACAGAGCCGAAGCACCGTTTCTCGCAAGGTCACTCCGTAAACAGCCAGGCGCCGCGGCCGAGCTCGGCGGGAAAGATGGCGACGAGGCCTCGCTCGCTCCGCCGCACCGGCAGTCCTGCGCGCTGCAGAAGCTCGTCGAGCCGCGTCAGCGACGTCACCTTGATCCCGTAGGCGCCGGCGAAGGGCAGCGAGGGGATCGGGATCTCCGGAAGCTCTTGGGCAAACGCAGCGGCGGTGAGCAGATGGACGCGGCCGCGGTCGAGCTCGATGCTCCATCCGCACGCCGAACGGGTCGCCTGGCGGCCGGTAAAGCGGATGAAGCGCGCCGCCGCCTCCGACGGTTCGGCGACCGCGATCATGATGCTGGTGAGCGCGTGCGCGCCGTTCGGATGCGAAAGCCAGCGCGGCTGCCAGACCATGGACTCCGTCCGGTGGGTGAGGATCTGGATGCGGCCTTCCGGCATTTCCCCGCGCTCGACGCGTGCCAGCGTGAAGGCCGCCGTTCCCGGCGGTCCGCCGGTGTCGACCGGCCGCTGCATCTGGACGAGAGGCTGCACGCGGAAGCCTTGCTCGGCGAGCCGCCGATGCGCGCTCGCGGCGTCGGCCACCGCGAAGGCCGCGAGATGCACGCCGTCATGGCGCGCCAGCGCTGCCTCCAACTCGCGGCCGAGCGGCGTGTCGGCGGTCTTGAACAACACCTCGATATAGCCGCGCGCGAACATCGCCGTCACGTTGCCGGTGCCGGTGGGACGTGCCGCACCGTCCGCATCGGGATTGACCTGAACGGACACCGGCGTCGGGGCGAAGCCGGCGCGCACGAGCGCGCGGGCCGCGGCCTGCGGATCGCGCACGAAATGGCCGACATGGTCGAGGAAAATCTCGTCGGCGACGGGAAGTTGGCGGTTCGCCGGCAGTCGCCCTTGTCGAGTCACCGGCTTTCCCCAGGGTTCATCGGTCGATCGAGTATTTGCACGATGTCGTGCCCGCGCAAGCGGATATCGGCGTTGGGAGGGCGCCGTCGCCGAATCCGCCACGCTGCTGCGACAGTAAGGATCAGCTTCGCCCAACGAACGGGCTGGCCCTCGCCGGCGCAGCTGCCATAAGCTCGCGGCGAGGCTTTGTTTCGAACCGTGAGGATGATGATGAAGCGACGCGACGTGCTGGCCCTTGGATTGGCGTCTCTCTCGGCAACGGCGCTGAGGCCGTTGTCCGCGGTTGCCCAGGGCAAATATCCGGAGCGGCCGATCAAGCTGATGGTGGCGTTCTCGGCGGGCGGCGTGAACGACGTGGTCGCACGCCAGTGGGCCGAGCGGGTGAAGACGCGGCTCGGCACCGTCTATGTCGAGAATCAAGGCGGCGGCACCGGCACGATTGCCACCGGCGAAGTCGCGCGTGCGCCGGCCGACGGCTACACCATCCTGCTCGGCAGCACCAGCACGATGGTGCTCAACCCGATGACCATGCCCAAGGTGCCGTACGATGCCGCCAAGGACTTCGTCCCGATTGCCATTCTGGCGGTTTCCACCACCTCCATCGTGGTGCACGAATCGGTGCCGGCGAGAACGTTGAAGGAGCTTATCGCCTACGCCAAGGCCAATCCCGGCAAGCTCTCCTATGGTTCCGCCGGAAGCGGCACCATGAGCAACCTCTCCGGCGAGTTGTTCAAGCAGCTGACCGGCCTCAACGACCTCGTGCATGTTCCGTACAAGGGCGCCGGTCCCGGCATCACCGATCTGGTCAGCGGCCACATCCCGATGATGACGCCGAACGTGACCGGACAGGTGCTGGCGTTTCACCGCGCCGGCAAGATCCGCATCCTGGCGGTGAATGGAGCACAGCGGCTCACGGCGGCGCCCGACATTCCGACCGCGATCGAGGAAGGGGTTCCGGGCATGATCGGTCTGCTCTTCCTCGGCTTGTTCGCGCCGGCCGCCACCCCCAAGCCGATCGTCGATCGTATCGCCGAAGCCACGCATGCGGCGATGGCGGACGCGGATTTTCAGAAGGTGTTGGTCGCTTCGGGGCTGGAAGCGATCCCGGATTCCAACTCCGAGCAGGCGAAGCGCTTCATCGCGGAGGAAATCGCGCGCTGGGGCCCGGTGGTCAAAGCCGCGGGCTTCAAGGTGGAGTGAGTACCGAGATCGACGGCAGGCCGGCCGCAATCAGCTTACGGTACCCGCCAGCCGCTCCTGCGCCAATCGGCGCAACGCGGCCCGGTCGACCTTGTTGGTCGACGCCAGCGGCAGCTCGTCGGTGAACCACACGAAGCGCGGATGCGCATAGGCCGGCGCGTTGGCCAGCGCGAAGCGCTTGATGTCGTCGGCGCTCGGGCTGCGTCCGGACTTCGGCACCACGAAGGCGACCGGCTTCTGCCCCTTGATCTCGTCGTCGACCGGCACGACGGCGGCCTGCGCCACGTCGGGGTGGCGCTCCAGCATGCGCTCGACGTCGGCCGGATAGATGTTCTCGCCGCCCGAGACGAACATGTCGTCGGTGCGGCCGACGAAATAATGGAAGCCGTCGGCGTCGCGCCGGAACACGTCGCCGGTGACGTAGAAACCATCCGCGGTGAAGGGCGGCGTCACGTCCGGCCGGTTGTGGTAGCCGTTCATGAGCGCCGGACATTTCATTTCGAGCATGCCCTGATCGGCGTCGCGATTGTCGCCGTCGACGAGGCGCAGCTCGACTTTCGCGTGCGGATAGCCGACCGACATTTCCGGCTGTGGCAGACCCCGCGGATGCGGGCCGAAGACGACCGGACCCGCTTCGGTGGTGCCGTAGGCGTTGGTCACCGAGGCCTGCGGCAAGGCGTGCCGGATCGCTTCCATCAGGCTGTGGCTGACCGGCGCCGAGCCCATGCGGATGAACTCTACGCTCGAGAGATCCGTGCGCGCGATGAGGTCGCTCTCGCGCAGCATCATGGCGATCATCGGCGGCACCGCGGTGAGCCAGGTGCAGCGGTAGCGTCCGGTCGCCTCGATGTAGGCGCGGGCAGAAAATTGCGGGAGCAGCACGATGGTGGCATGGGCGGCGCAGGCGAGCTTGGCCAGCGCCAGCGCATTCATGTGATAGAGCGGCGCGGCGATGAGATAGCGGTGGCGCTCGAGGCCGGCGGCGAGCCGCGTCTCCACCACCCAGAGGTGACTCTGGTGCGAGAGCACGACGCCCTTGGGCGTGCCGGTCGAGCCCGAGGTGTAGAGGAACATCGCGGGCTCGCGCGGACCCGGCACGATGGGCGTGAACGTCCCGGGGTCGAGGAAACGATCGAAACCGTCCGCTCCGTCGCCGCCGAAATGCACCGAGGGAATGTTCGCGGGAACGTCGGAGCAGCGCGGCAGATCGCAGAACACGAGCCTGGCCCCGGCATCCCGCAGGATGAAATGAATCGTCTGCCGCGGGAATTTGAAATTGACCGGCACCGCGACCAGGCCGGCGCGCATGATGCCGTAATAGGCCGCGAGATATTCGGCGCGATTGGCGGCGAGGATGGCGATGCGATCTCCGCGCGCGAAGGAACGCCGCGCCAGCGCGCGGGCGACGCCGTTCGCCATGGCGTCGAGCCTGCCGTAGCTCACCTCGCGCGGGACCGCTTCACCGCCGAGATCGATGATGGCGGTCTTGCCGAGGTCGCGATCGCGGCGGACGAGATCGCCGAGGTTGCTGAAGCGGGGCATGTCACCCCTTCGGCGGCGCCGTGTAATAAGTGCCGCGGCCGCTGGCGACGAGCTTGCCCTGGGCGTCGAAGACGTGCGCCTCGGCGGTTGCGAACTGGCTGCCCATACGTACGACCTTGCCGCGGATGGTGAGGTCCCCCGGCATCGCGACGGCGTGATAATCGATGCGCAGGTCGATGGTGGGGACGCCGCGCCCGGTCTTTTTCACCATGGCCCAGTCGGCGCCGAGATCGACCAGTGCGGCCAGCACGCCGCCGTGGGTGTAGCGCCGCTCCGGGTTCACCACCCATTCTTCCCGCCACGTTGCCGTCAATTCGATGCCGTCGTCGCTGACCGCCACGACCTTGAGGCCGAGCCATTGATGGTAGGGCGCGCGGGTGACGAGTTGCTGCACGCGCTCCAGGGTGAGTTCGTCCGCCATCAGCGCCCCCCGCCGGAACGGTCATGCCCGCGCAAGCGAGCATCCGGTTCACACAAAGACATCGCCGATGCGCCTGCGCACCGCAAGGCTCCCCCCTCGGAATATTGCGTCGTCCGCTTTCGCGGATGATGACAGCGGTGCGTGGGGCACGCGAAGGTCATCATGGCGCGACCACGACCTTGCCGATGACCTCGCGGTCCTGGATCAGGCGCAGTCCCTCGCGCGCCTGTTCGAGCGGCAGCACCTTGTCGATCACCGGCCGCATGTTGCCCGCGGCGACGAGCTTCATCAGCGCCTGCAGGTCGTCGTCGTAAAAGCTGTTCGAGCCGATGACCTTGAGCTCGAAGCTCCAGATGTAGCGCAGGTCCTCCTTCGGGTCGTAGCCGGCGGTGGCGCCGCAGACCAGCAGCCGGCCGCCGCGTTTGAGGCAGCGCAGCGAGGGGTGCCAGGTGTCGCCACCGGTGAAGTTGATCACCACGTCGACGCCGCCGTCGTAGCTGCGCCGTTGCGGCTTGCCGTATTTTTCCACCGCCCATTTCGAGAAATCGGTCTCCTTGACGTTGATCACCTCGTCGGCGCCCAGTTCCCTGAGCTTCTTCATCTTCTCCGTGCTCGAAGTGCAGGCGATAACCTCCGCGCCGAGGTGCTTGGCTAGAATGACGCAGCCGGTGCCGACGCCACCGCTGGCGCCGAGAACGAGCACGCGGTCGCCCTTCCTGACGGTATCGTGGGTGATCAGCATGCGGTGCGCGGTGCCGTAGGCGACCGGGAGCGCCGCGGCGTCCTCGAAGCTCACCCCCGCCGGCATGGCGACCAGCTGGTCGGCGGCTACCAGGCAATATTGCGCCATGCCGCCGTCGAGCATTTCGCCCATCAGGCCCTTCTTCTTGTTGAGCGGGTTGACCAACACGCGGTCGCCCATTTTCCAGCCGGCGACGCCGCCTCCGATCTCGGCGATCTCCCCCGCCATGTCGAGGCCGACCACGACCGGCAACGGCACCTTGATGCCCGGCATGCCGCGCACCGTGAACACGTCGTGATAGTTGAACGACGACGCCCGCACCCGGATCACCACGTGCCCCTCGACCGCCGCGGGCATGGGATGATCGTTGACGACCTCGAGCTCCTCGAGCCCGCCGTGCTTGCGCAGAACAAGCGCTCTCATGGTCTTGTTGGCGTTCACCGTTCCGTCCTTGCCATCTGGATTGTCGTCCGACGCCGGTCTAAGTAGCTTAGGCCAGGATCGACAACAACCTCCGCAACACCCACCCGCCGCCCTCCGGAGCGCCTCGATGCAGGAGAATTTTCGCCAGTTCCTCGACCGCCTGCGGCAGAACGGCGAGCTCGTCGACCTGCACCAGCCCGTGGACATCCGCCACGTCGCGACCTTAGTCGACCAGGCCGAGACCGCGCTCTATTTCCACAAGGTGATCGGCTACGAACTGCCGATGGTCTCCGGCATCATCCGGTCGCGGGAGCGCGCCATGATGGCGCTCGGCTGCGACACCTACCGGGAGATCGAGGACAAGCTCAAGCAGGCGATCGACCACCCGATTCCGCCGAAATACGTGAAGACCTCGCCCACGCGCGAGGTGATCCTCACCGGCGACGACGTCGATCTCTACAAGCTGCCGATCCCGATGTCCTCGATCTTCGACGGCGGTCCGATGATCACCGCCGGCGTGGTGATCGCCCGCGACCCCGAGCTGGGCATCAACAGCGGCATCTACCGCTTCATCGTGAAGGAAAAGAGCCTCACCGGCATCGACATCGTCACGCCGAACAACATGCGATTGTTCGCCCAGCGCGCCTACGAGCAGGGCCGGCCCTTGCCGATCTCGATCAGCATCGGCACGCATCCGATCGAGATCACCGGCTCGGGCTATCGCGCGCCGCTCGGCGTCGACGAGATGGCGATCGCGGGCGGATTGCGCGGCGCGCCGGTCGAGCTGGCGCCATGCGAGACCATCGATCTGCCCTACATCGCCGATGCCGAGATCGTGCTGGAGGCGGAAATCCTGCCCACGGGCTGGACCTGGCCGGAAGGGCGCTTCGGCGAGTTCACGCGGCTGATGGGCGGGCTGCACTGGAACCCGCTGGTGCGCATCAAGGCGATCTCCATGCGCAAGGACGCGATCTACTACAATCTGCACATGCCGTGGGAGAATACCTGGCTCGCGGCGCCCACGCGCTATGCCGCGATCCGCCAGGCGCTCAAGACCGCGGGCGTGCAGGTGAAGGACATCAATGTCACGCTCGGCGGCTGCGCGTTCTGGCACGCGGTGATCTCGATCAAGAAGCAGCCGGGCGAAGGCAAGAACGCGCTGCTGGCGGCGCTCTCGGTCATGGACCTCAAGCACGTGGTCGTGGTCGACGACGACATCGACGTCAACGACCCGACCGAAGTGGAATGGGCGATCGCCACCCGCGTGCAAGGGGACAAGGACGTGATGATCGTCTCCAATGCGCGCGCCAAGCCGCTCGATCCCAGCCTGCCGCAGGGCTACGGGGTGGTGCCGACGGGCGCCAAGGTCGGCATCGACGCCACCATCCCGGAAGGCATCCCGCACGAATACTACGAGCGCATCACCTACGCCTATGCCGATCGCGCCAAGATCAAGGACTATGTCGACGGCAAATCGGACCAGGCGGGCCTCGCCGGCGACGACCTCGAGGTCGCCGCGCTGGCGAAGAAGATACTGGAGGCCATCGGCAAGGAGCCGCTCTACTATACCGATGTCGCGGAGCGCTTCTCGGCCTATGACTTCCGCACGGTGGCGCGCGCGCTCGGCCACCTGCATGCGACCGAGAAGCTGTGGCAGGACGCGCGCGGCCGAATGTGCTTGCGCGGCTCAGAATTTGCCGCCAAGCCGCCGCGCCGATGACGTCCGAAGGCACAATTCAGTGACCGTCATCCTGAGGCGCGAGCGCAGCGAGCCTCGAAGGATGAACGGCCCCTGACTCGCAGACGGATACGGGCCGTCGCCCTTCGAGGCCCTCGCTCGCTCGGGCACCTCAGGGTGACGGTCCAGAGTGAGCGCGCTCAGGGACCGTCACGGCTTCGCTCCGATCTCGACTGGAATGCGTCTGATCTCGGCGTTCATCGCGTTGCCGTTGACGATGATCTGCGCGGCCAGCGTGAACCGGCCCGCCGGTAGCCGACCGGCGAGGTCGACGGTGAAGCTTGCATCGGCGGCGAGCGCGACCTGACCCGCCAACACGACGCGGCCGTCGCCGTCGGTCACGAGATAGCGGCATTCCGGCGCCGAACGCTTGAGCAGGTCGGGGGCGATCGATGGCAGCGGCTTGCGCACGATATCGTAGCTGCGCATGTGCTTTTGCATGAGTTCGATGTCGCCGAAGATCCGGACCCGATCACCGTCGCGCTCGACCTTGGTGATGTAGCCCCGGCGCGGAACGGCGTAGGCGTCGTACGATCCCACGCCCAGCGGATAGCTGAGATCGCGGAACGCTTCGAGCGTGACGCTGTCGGGCGACCAGCGTTTGAGCCGGTACGGACCGTTGGTGACCAGGAAGTGCCCGTGCTCCCGGTAGAAGGCCTTGAGCGCGGCCCAACGCTTGCGCGCATCCTCCGCGCCGACCAGCGATTGCAACCGATCCGGGCGGTATCCGTCACGCTCGAAGGTTTCGACCAGCGCGGCAAGCCGCTTGTTCATGGCGTCGGAGCGCACGAGATCGAGCCAATCCACCCCGCGACGCTGCGCCTCGGCTTGCGAAAACGCGGCCCAGCCGCGGTCGACGGCCTCCTCCATCAGGACCACGAGATGCCAGGGCAGCGTGCTCCAGGGCGGCGCGATGACCGCCGCTTGCTCCGGATCGAGCGGCGGGTCCGCAGTGTAGGTTTCGATCACGAACAGCTCGCGGACATATTCGAAATCGCCGAACCGAAAGGATTTCGACGTCGTGTCGGTGCCGACGACCCGCACGCCCAGAAGGCGTGCGCGCATGACGGCGGTGGCGGCCGCCACCAGCGGATCGGAGCGCGCATCGCCGTCTTCGGCGCGTGCCCCCCAGCGGTAGGCGAACATGTACGAATAGAGCAGATCGACTGCATTGGTGCGGGTGCCATCATGGAACGCCGAGCCCATCACGCGGTAGATCAGCCGCTGCTTGGCGATCTTGCCCGCGCCCACCGGCCGCAGCCGGCCGTTTGCGGGCTCCGGCAGCACCGCGTCGGCGGGAATGCCGATCTCGGCTGCGACCTCCGACGGTTGCGCCGGCGCGCGGCGCTCAACGATGGGCTCGGCGAGAATGGACAGGCTCACGAAGGTATACACCACCATCAGCGCGGTCAGCGGGACCTGGGAGCGCAACGCGATGCTGCGGACGTCGAGCGCCTGCAACGCTTTCACGTGCGCGAGATAGACCGCCGCGATGTGCCCGAGGAGGATCGCCGCCACCGCGGTCACCCAAGCGAAACGGGCGTCGACGATGGCGATGTCGACGCGGTAGCCGGCGGTACCGAACAGATTCCAGCCGAAACCGAAGGGGTCAGACGCGAGCGGAATGATGTACTGGCCCTGGATCAGCAGGAACGTGAGATAATGCGCGAGGTGATAGCCGATTGCGATCGGCACCAGCGTGAAGGCGAAGCTGCGCGCCATGACGAGCGGCGACAGCCGTTGCCCCGCCACCGCGCTCATGACGGCGCTGACCCCGACATAGGCGCCGAAGAACGCGAGCCAGAAGGCGAAAAGCCCGGCGGTTCTGATCGCCATGAGCTTGAAGTCGCCGAACGCGGACACGTGCGCGGCGATGGCGCCTTCGAGCTTGCCCCATTCCGGCGTGGCAAGTGCGCCGTCGTAGAGAACGGTCGCCAGCAGCAGCAGCACGAACGCCATCATCGAGGTCGAAACCGAGGTGCCCGCGAGCAGCCCGGCACCGTATGGCCGCAGCCACAGGCCGGGGCGGGATCCGGTGTGGATCTCGATCGGCGCAAAGCGCGCGAAGGTGCCGAAGACCAGCGTGAAAACCTCGCCCCGCCGCAGCCAGCGCTCGCTGCCGAACAGGAACATGCCGGCGAAGGTCAGAACGGAATAGGCGACGGCGAGAGCAGCGATGAACCGCGGCACCGCCGGGTTGGGATAGACCAGTTCGATCCAGGAGAACGCCAGCAGCAGGAGAAACGCGGGCCAGACGCCGAGCGCCGGCGGATAGGGCAGCCGCAGCGAGAGCGCGGGCCGCCCGGTGATCCCCCGGTAGATGGTCTCGATCAATTCGAAGATGGTGCGCCAGGGATTGATCACCGCCCAGACATCGCCGACGAAGGCCGACACATAGGCGAGACCGACCCAGCCGATGATCCACACCATGGTGGGCGCGATGTTCTTGTAGGGATTCGGGTCGCCGCGGAACCCGGCGATTATCGTGACGATGAAAGCGGCGAGCGCGAGAAGCTTGAGCGCCAGCGCGAGCGTCGGGCTCGCGATCCACCGCCCCGGCGGCGCCGCGAGGAGGTCGAGGCGCGGATACGGCTGCGCGCGCGATACCTCCCGGACGAACAGCGCGACGATGACGAACGACACCACCACCGCTGCCGCCGTTCCGACCAGGTAGAACGAGAGCGGGATCGGCAGATCATAGCGTTGGCCGAAGCCGTGGGCGTGCGCCGGCGTCGCCAGGCATGCGGTGGCGGCGGCAGCCGCCAGCGCGCGCAGCACGGCGCAGCTACGGATAGACCTCGATCGTAACAAGGACGTCCCCGTGCGTATGTCCGCCGGACGCTCTTCCGACGTGGGGTTCGACCGTGAATCGTCCGGTCGCGCGCGCCGTGAAGGTCATCGGCGTGACGGTGCCCGGCTTGACGTCCTTCTCGATGTCATAGCCGTGGAGGTGCACGCTGATGGGCTTGTCCGTGCTCCATTCGAGCTTCACGACGTCGTTCTGCTTGACGCGAATGAGTCGCATGTTCTCGGGCACGCGGCCGTTCGCGATGGCGAGGGCATAGCTGACCTCGGCGGCGCCGGCGGCGACGCTCATCGCGGCGCTCGAGGATAGCGCCAGCACGAATGCCCGCAGCAGTCGAAGGAAGGCCATGGTGATGCGCTCCGCGTCATTCATCGCCCCGCATTGGATGGAAGATCGGCGATGCGGTTGAGCATCCAGCCGGTTTCATAGGGTGACGGCAGCAGGGCCGGGTCGCCGGCGGTGAAGCCCAACAGCCGCCCGAACGGATCGGTCAGGCCGCCGATCGGGTTCCAGGCGGCGGCGGGCGCGGCGCCGGTGCCGAGCGTCAGCCAGCCGTTCCAGGGAAAGTCCTTGAGCTTCACCGTGCGGATGAAGATCGGCGAATGCAGGCCCGCGATCGAATCGAAGCCGATGTTCTCGATCCCGGCCGAGAACTCGACGTTGACGTATTCCCGTTTCACCGTGTAGCCGGCGACGATCTTGCGGCAGCCGGCGGTGAGCGCGGCGACCAGGTCGCGCTCCAGATTGATACGCTCCTCGAGCCCGGTGAAATCGCCGCTCTCGAGGCGCCGCAGATCGGTCGAGACGCGTTGTTCGCGGCCGGGTTCGCTCACGGCATCGGCGAGCAGACGCTCGGCATGGAACCAGCCGGTCCTCACCCAGGGCGGCGCGAACCAACCGTTCACCGCGAATGTCGCGGAGGCCGCGAGTTCGGCCGCGTCGACCTCGGCGACCTCGGCATCCCAGTCGGGATCGCCCGCGGACCAGCGCGGATGGCGTTGTGCGAGCCGGCCGCGCGCCTGCACCTTGAGGTCGCCGACCGGCCCATCGCCGTCGGAAAACCGCGTCTTGGCCGCGGCGGCGAGATCGGCGTGATGAAGGTAGTCGCCGTGGAACGGCGTGACCGGATAGGGGTGCAGGACGACATCGCCTTGCGCCGCGAGCTCGCGCATGACCGCCTTTACGACGGCGCAGGCCGATGCTTCATCCGTCGCGCGCGCGGAGGCCGGATTGACGCGCACGACCACGAACGACCCGAGCAATTCGATGGTGCCGATTTCGGGCGGCGGCGCGCCTGCAAAGCCCAAACCGGGACCGACATAGGCCTGGATCTTGCCGGCGCGCAGCGCCTGCGCCGCCGGCTCGGGAGCAAGCGATTTGATCTCGATCTCGTGGGGATAGAACGACGGATAGATCGGCAGCTCGTGCCCGCCCCGCGCCACCGTGGCAATAGCGGCGGCGCCGAGGATGAACACGATGGTGCGGGTGCCAATTTTCATGTTGATCGATACTCTCGCGGCTCGCTCGGTATGCTCCCTCTCCCATTGGGAGAGGTGGGAGAGAAAGTCCACCGAGACCGCGGCATTTTTGGCGGCTCACCCGCGTAGCGTCCGAATGACGGTTTCATTCGCCAGCGCCTCTTTCGGGGTGCCGTGGAAGATGATTTCGCCGCGATCGATCACGTACAGCCGATCGGCGATGGCGGCCGCGCTGGTCAGATTCAATTCCGCGAGCAGGAGCGAGATGCCGAAGCTCTTGATCATCATGACCGCGTCGCGAAACCGCTTCACCACCACCGGCGCCAGCCCCTCGAACGCCTCGTCGAGGATCATGAGCGATGGCGCGAGCGCCATGGCGCGTGCAATCGACACCATCTTCTTCTGACCGCCGCTGAGATTGAGCCCGGGCCGGCTCAGGAACTTGCCGACCTCGGGGAACACGGTGAGCGCCCGGGCCTCGGCATCGCCCCCGCCGGCGGCGCCGCGCGGGGTCTTGTCGGAGAGCCAACGGCTGATCATCAGGTTCTCCGCCACCGTCAGCTCGGGAAAGATGCCGGAATTCTCGGGCGCGTAGCCGATGCCGCGCTTGGCGCGCTTGTGCGGCGGAAGTCCGGTGATGTCCTCGCCGCGGAATCTGATCCGGCCGGAGCGCACCGGCAGCAGGCCGGTGACGCTCTCGATGATGGTCGTGCGCCCGGCGCCGTTGCGGCCGACCAGCGAAACGACCTCGCCATCGTCGACCGTCAGCGACACGCCGCGCAGGATCTGCGCCGGCCCGCGATAGGTGTTTATGGCTTCGACCTCGAGCAGCACCTGTTCGTCCTTCGCCGTCTCAAGCCGACAACGGCATGCCGAGAAGGATGTTGGCGACGTCCTTGTTCACCTTGATCTCCTCCGGCGTGCCGTCGGCGAGAAATCTGCCCTCGTGCATCATCACGATGCGGTCCGAATAGCGGAACACCACGTCCATGTCGTGCTCGATGACGACCGCGGTCACGGCCCCGGCGCGCACGACCGAGGACACGGTATCCATGATTTGCGTCTTGTCGCGCGTGCTCACTCCGCTCGTCGGCTCGTCGAGAAAAAGCAGCTTCGGGCGCAGCGCATAGGCCACTGCGACGTCGAGCAGCTTGCGCTCGCCCTGCGCCAAGCCTCCCGCCGGCACGCCGCTCTTGCCCTCGAGACCGAACTGGCCGAGCACGTCGAAGGTCTCGCGACGGACATCCTGGTCATGGTCCGCGAGCGCCGCGATCTTCACGATCTTGCCCTCGCGCGAGAAGATCGACAACGCGACGTTGTCGAAAACGGAAAGCCCGTCGAACAGATTGACGATCTGGAAGCTGCGGGCGATGCCCGCCTTGATCCGTTCGTACACCGTCGTGAGCGTGATGTCCTTGTCCTCGAACAGGATCTGCCCGCTGTCCGGCGTGAGATGTCCGCTGATCAGATTGACGAGCGAGGTCTTGCCGGCGCCGTTCGAGCCCACGAGCGAGAGGAATTCGCCCTTGTTGACGACGAAATTCACGCTGTCGCAGGCGCGGGTGTCGCCGAATTGCTTGCGCAGATCGATCGTCTTGAGAAGGATCACGAGGACTTCTCCTTCGGCCGGAGCTTGCCGGCGAGCGCGGAGATTGCACCCACGATTCCGGTCGGCAACAGCATCACCAGCAGCACGAGGACGACGCCGAGCAGAAGCTGCCAATATTCGGTGGTGGCGACCGCATAGGTCTTGAGATAGGTGAAGACGATCCCGCCGACGATCGGGCCGGTGAAGTTGCGGAAGCCGCCGAGCAGGGTGGTGAACACGATCTCGCCCGAGAACGGCCAATACAGCACCTCGGGCGTGGTCAGCCCGTTGAGCGGTGCCCAGAGAATGCCGGCAAGCCCGGTGAAGGTTCCCGAGATCAGAAAAGACATCCAGCGGAAACGGCGGATCCTCATCCCCAGGAACGCGGCGCGGGTCTCGTTGTCGCGGATCGCCTGCAGCGCCTTGCCGAAGGGAGAGTGGACGATCACCCACATCACCACGACGCAAATCGCGAACACGCCGAGGACGTAATAGTAATAGCCGTGGATGAAGCGCTGGAACGCCCCGCCGCCGGTAAAGGTGAGCATGCCGGCGAGCAGGGTCGGCCGCGGCACGCGCAGCCCGTCGGTGCCGCCGGTGATCCAGAACAGCTTGAGCGCGAGGCTGTAGAGGACCTGCGACAGCGCCAGCGTCAGGATACCGAAGAAGATGCGCGTGTGGCGGACGCAGATGTAGCCGAACAGCGCCGACGTGACGGCTGCGATCGGAACCCCGATCAGGATGTAGAGCTCCATCGAGTGGATGCCGGCATCGCGCAGCAGGAACGCGACCGCATAGGCGCCGATGCCGAAGAACGCGGAATGACCGAAGGACAACAGCCCGGTGTATCCCAACAGGAGATTGAAGCCGAGCGCGGCGATCGCCGCGATCAGTCCATAGGTCAGGAGCTGGATCTGATAGAGGCCGACATAGAGCGGAAGCAGCCCCAGTGCGACGAGGACGACGGCCGCCGCGGCCGCCAGCACCAGCTTGGAACGATACGAGACCTCGCTCATGCCGGCTTTCATCACGCGCTTCCGAACAGTCCGGTCGGCTTGACCAGCAGCACGATGGCCGCGATCAGATAGAGCACCGCGAGCTCGATCTCGGGGAAGAACTGAATTCCCGCGGTGCGCACGAAGCTCACGATCAGCGCGCCGACCAGCGCCCCCTGCAGACTGCCGAGCCCGCCGATCACCACCACGACGAAGGCCAGCACGAGCGCGTCGATGCCCATGCCCAGCACCGCGGTCTGGGTCGGCACGATGATGGCGCCGCCGAGCCCGGCCATGAAGCAGCCGATGGCGAAGGCCGAGACGTAGACCAGCCCGACATTGAGTCCGAGCGCCGAGGCCATGCGCCGATCCTGCGAGGTCGCGCGCAGCATCACGCCGAACTTGGTGCGGTAGATCACCGCCCACAGCGCCACCGCGGCGGCGACGCCGATACCGATCACCACGAGATTATAGGCTGGATAGCGCAGGCCACCGATGCTCATGCTCGGAAAGACGTCCATGAGCGTGTCGGCGGACAGCGGCAGTCCGCCCCACAGCAGGCGTATGACGTCCTCGAGGATCAGCAGCAGGCCGAAGGTGACGAGAAGCTGATATTCCTCCGAGCGGCGATAGAACGGCCGCAGCAGGGGCTCGATCACCACTCCGAGCAGCGCGACCGCGGCGGCTCCGACCGGGATCAGCAGGAAATGTCCATACGGCGGGCACACCGAGCGCCACGGCGCGCCCGACCAGCCACGCCGTGACGAAGGCGCCGACAGCGTAGAAGGTGCCGTGCGCCATGTTGACGATCCGCATGACGCCGAAGATGAGGCTCAGGCCGGCAGCGATCAGAAAAAGAACGGAGGCATAGAACAATGAGTTCAGTATCTGGATGATGAGTATCGACACCGACCCGCCCTCTGGTACTTCCTCGATCGCTCCGCAGCAATTCAGCGCGCGGCCGTGAGCACGATCATCCCCCGCCGATACGGTATCCGGGGTCGCTCCAACGACCAAACTGCGCCCGCCGGAGCGGGCGCAGTCCTGATCGTCACGGGGTCAAGCGGATCTAGCCTATGGCCTTCGGCCAGGTGGTCTTGATCCAGTTGGCTGCCGCGGTCAACTCGTTGTGGCCCTGGCCTGGCTTCGGCCAGTTCGGCGGCGCCGTAATGTTGCGGATCGGAATCGTGATCACCCGGTTGGGGTCCCAGGTCGAGAACTGGTACTCGGGGAGATTCTTGCTGAACCCGATCACCGCGTCCTTGTAGCCCTGGTGGTTGTCCGGCCGGATGTAGAGATAGCCCGATGGCGCGTCGTAACCCATTCCTTCGAGCTGGCTGATGATCACCTCGTCGTCGGGCCAGCCGCCCATCAGCTGGTTGGCCCGCTCGATGGCCTTCTTCAACATGTAGAGCGTGACGTAGGCCCCATCGGATTGGAAGTTCGGATATTCGTTCCAGCGCTTGTAGTAGCGCTGCACGAACTCTTTGTTGATGGGCCAGCGGTCGCCGCTCGGATAAGTGAAGTAGTAGTTGGAGTGGACGCCGGCGAGCACGCCCTCGGGATGATCCTTGCCGATGGCATGGGGCGCAACGCCGAGCGCGAGCGTGGTGGCGACCTTCATCTTGTCGAACAGGCCGTAACGCAGGGCCTGCTTGTAGAAGGCGATATAGTCGCCGCCCCAGACCGAGGTGTAGAGAATGTCCGGGTTCGACGACATGGCCTTGGTGATGTGCGAGGTGAAGTCGGTGGTGCCGAGCTTGGGCCAGCTTTCCGACACGACCTCGGTGCCCGGCAAGAGCCGCTCGAGCGCCAGCGTGTAGTGCTCGGCGGCGTTGCGGCCGTAACTGTAGTCCGGGTGGATGTGCGCGATGCGGCGCACCTGCGGCCACGCCTGCGCGGTGCCGATCGCCGACGTGATGCCGTCCGCCGATTGGATGTTGGTGATGCGGAAGGTGTATTTTGGTTGCGGAACGGCCTTGTCGAACAGGAAGTCGGTGCAACCGTCGACGAAGATCGTCAGCAGGCTCATTTCCTCGGCCACCGGGCCGAGCGCCGGCGTATTGCCGCTCGAAATCACGCCGGTGAACAGATCGATCTTGCCTTCGAGCTTCATCCGCCGGAGCTCTTTGACGTTGGCATCGGTGCCGGCGGCTTCGTCGGCGGTGATGGTCTCGATCTTGCGCTTGCCGAGGAAGCCGCCCTGGGCGTTGATCTCCTCGGCGGCGAGGATGTGGCCCTTCAACGACGGCTCACCGAGCACGGCGGCCGGGCCGGTCAGAAAGGTCATGTGGCCGGTCTTGTACGGCGTATCGGGAATCTTGCCTTTGGGCGGCTCGGCGGCGGCCTTGACCAATCGCGGCCCGGCGACCAAGCCGGCCCCCGCGAGGCCGGTCCCGCCGACCGTGACGCCGAGCGCGCCGAGAAATTTTCGGCGATCGACTGTGTTTGGGTTGTCCATGCGCTTCTCCCTTCAGTGAGGCTCATTGGCGAGCCGATGGCGTGCGGATGTCGCCCCCGCTTTGCTTCGGGCGCAATCCTATCATGCAAATTTCTCGCGCGCGACTTGTCCTAAAGTTGTCCCGCATGCTTGGGCTGCGGCCCATTGTCTGTAGCCACAATTGTCTCGGCCAAAAGGCTGGCTCACGCTCCGTCGTCGGACCGCGCCGCCAGCGATTGCACCAGCGCGTTAGGGGGGCCGCGGCCTTGCGGGTTTCTTTTTTCAAACGCCGCCCCCCAACTGAGCCAGTTGCCCATGATTTGGGCAGGTGTCTATTTCCGCGCCAGGGACGGCGTCTCCGGTTGCCGGGCACAGCCCGTCCGCCCCGGATCACCGAGATAGTGCAATAGTTTACTGCCGAGAGCCGGCTTGGCATGCGGCTTGCGATTCCGTCGCCGCAGGCGGCTTTCGGCCGTTTGCTGCGCGTCAACAGAAGGACATCGCGATGCACACATCTATTGGCGCGGTCGCCAAGCGACCGTTCGGCCGCCGCTTGCTCGCCGCCACGGCGGGATTGGCACTCGGCCTTGCGGCGGCATTACCCGCCCGGGCCCAAGACACGATCAAGGTCGGCATCCTGCATTCGCTCTCCGGCACCATGGCGATCAGCGAGACCACGCTGAAAGATGTCATGCTCATGCTGATCGAGGAGCAGAACAAGAAAGGCGGAGTGCTCGGCAAGAAGCTCGAAGCGGTGGTGGTCGATCCGGCCTCGAACTGGCCGCTGTTCGCGGAGAAGGCGCGCGAGCTCATCACCAAGGACAAGGTGTCGGTCGTGTTCGGCTGCTGGACCTCGGTGTCGCGCAAGTCGGTCCTGCCGGTATTCAAGGAGCTCAACAGCATCCTGTTCTACCCGGTGCAGTACGAAGGCGAGGAGAGCGAGCGCAACGTGTTCTACACCGGCGCCGCCCCCAACCAGCAGGCGATACCCGCGGTCGATTACCTGATGTCGAAGGACGGCGGCGAGGCCAAGCGTTGGGTGCTTGCCGGCACCGATTACGTCTATCCGCGTACCACCAACAAGATCCTCGAAGCCTATCTCAAGCAGAAGGGCGTCGCGGATGCCGATATCATGATCAACTACACCCCGTTCGGGCACTCCGACTGGCAGACCATCGTTTCCGACATCAAGAAGTTCGGCTCGGCCGGCAAGAAGACCGCGGTCGTGTCGACCATCAACGGCGACGCCAACGTGCCGTTCTACAAGGAGCTCGGCAACCAAGGCGTCAAGGCGACCGACATCCCGGTGGTCGCCTTCTCCGTCGGCGAGGAAGAGCTTGCCGGCATCGACACCAAGCCGCTGCTCGGCCACCTTGCCGCCTGGAATTACTTCCAGTCGATCAAGACGCCGATCAACGCCAAGTTCATCGCCGACTGGAAAACCTTCATCAAGAACCCGAAGCGCGTAACCAACGATCCGATGGAAGCCCATGTCATCGGATTCGCCATGTGGGTGAAAGCGGTCGAGAAGGTGAAGTCGACCGATCCCGACAAGGTGATCGACGCACTCCCCGGCATCGAGGCCCCCAACCTCACGGGCGGCACGTCCAAGATGCTGCCCAACCATCACATCACCAAGCCGGTCTTCATCGGCGAAGTGCGTGCGGATGGCCAGTTCGACGTGGTATGGAAGACGCCGGGACTGGTTCCGGGCGACGCCTGGTCGAAGTACTTGCCGGGCTCGAAGGAACTTGAGGCCGACTGGGTTACCCTCAAGTGCGGCAACTATAACACCACGACCAAGAAGTGCGGTGGTGCGTCGTAACGTCGTGCTCGTAACGAGTGTGTAGCGTCGCGTTGGCGATCAAGAACGGAGGCGGCCCGAATTGCGAATTTGGGCCGCCTCGCTCCGAACTGCCGGGATTATCACGATGCGTGGCTTCGGCGATCGCTTCATCGCGCTCGTGCTCGCGCTTGGCGTGCTCGCTGCCTCGGTCACGGGTGCGCGCGCCGGACCCTACGAGGATGCGCTCGCTCATTTCACCGCCGACAGCTTCGACGAGACGATCGAGGGTATCAACGGGGTTGCGGCGAGCGGCAATGCGCGCGCTGCGCTGGTCATCGCCGCCTTGCAGGAGGGGCGGCTGTTCTTCAGCGCGGAGGGCAGGCGCGTCTTCATTCGCGAGCCATCGGACCGGCTGATCGACGCGGCAACGGGTGAACCCGTTGCCGGCGAGGCGCCGGCCGATCTTGCGCCGGTGCGCCTCAACAACCGGCTGCGCCGGATCGTGGAGGCTGCGCTCGGCGGCCTGACGCTGATGGCGCCCGATCCGGGCAAGCGCCTCGCCGCCGCGCAGGCGGTGCTCAAATCCAAGGATGCGAACGCGCTCCCGGCGCTCGACCAGGCCATTGCCAAGGAGACCGACGCGACGGTGAAACAGGCGCTGATCGAGGCGCGCGCCGCGGTCGTGCTCTATCTCGACAACGCATCCGATGCCGACAAGATCGAGGCCATCGCGGTGATCCGCCAGCGCGGGGACCAGGACGCGCTCGCCCTGCTCGGAGGAGTACCGGCGAGCGCCTCGCCGGCGGTGAAGAAGGCCGCGGCCGACGCCATCGCCTCGATCCAGAACAGTCTCGCGATTTGGACTGCCGTGCAAAATGCCTGGTACGGGCTCTCGCTCGGCTCGGTCCTGCTGCTGGCCGCGATCGGGCTCGCCATCACTTTCGGGGTGATGGGCGTGATCAACATGGCGCACGGCGAAATGGTCATGCTCGGGGCCTATACCACGTTCGTGGTGCAGGAGTTGATCCGCGCGCACAACCCGGCGCTGTTCGACTATTCCCTGGCCTTCGCCATCCCGCTTGCGTTCCTGGTCGCCGGCTTCGTCGGCATCCTGATCGAGCGCGGCATCATCCGCTTTCTCTACGGCCGGCCGCTGGAGACGCTGCTCGCCACCTGGGGCCTCTCGCTGATCCTGCAGCAGGCGGTGCGCACCGCCTTCGGTCCGACCAACAAGGACGTCGGCAATCCGTCCTGGATGAGCGGCTCGTTCGACCTCGGGCAGATCACCATCACCTACAATCGGCTTTGGATCATCGTCTTCACCCTGCTCATCTTCGTCGGCCTGCTCGGCCTGCTGCGCTTCACCCGTTTCGGCCTCGAGATGCGCGCGGTGACGCAGAACCGGGCGATGGCGGCCTCGATGGGAATCCGCACGAGCCGCATCGACGCGCTCACCTTCGGGCTCGGCTCGGGCATCGCCGGGCTCGCCGGCGTCGCCCTGTCGCAGATCGACAACGTCAGCCCCAATCTCGGCCAGGGCTACATCATCGATTCCTTCATGGTGGTGGTGTTCGGCGGCGTCGGCAATTTGTGGGGCACGCTGGTCGGCGCCTTCACGCTCGGCATCGCCAACAAGTTCCTCGAGCCTTATGCCGGCGCGGTGCTCGGCAAGATCGCGATCCTGGTGCTGATCATCCTGTTCATCCAGAAGCGTCCGCGAGGCCTGTTCGCCTTGAAGGGCCGGGCGGTGGAGGCATGATCACGGGCCCGCTCCTGCGCGCGCTCGATCGCGGCGCCCTCGCTTTCCTCGCCACGCTCGCCGCGATCGCGGTTCTCGTGCCGGTGCTCAATCTTGCGGTGCCGGCGTCGTCGCCGTTTCACCTCTCCTCGTATTTCGTCGCGCTGTTCGGCAAATATCTTTGCTTTGCGATCCTGGCGCTGTCGATCGACCTGATCTGGGGCTATTGCGGCATCCTATCGCTCGGCCATGGCGCCTTCTTCGCGCTCGGCGGCTATGCCATGGGCATGTATCTGATGCGGCAGATCGGCACGCGCGGGGTCTACGCGCATCCGGTCCTGCCGGACTTCATGGTGTTCCTGAACTGGCCGGAATTGCCGATCTATTGGTACGGCTTCCAGCATTTCGCCTACGCTGCCTTCATGGTCCTGTTCGTGCCGGGCCTGCTCGCCTTCGTGTTCGGCTGGTTCGCGTTCCGCAGCCGCGTCACCGGGGTCTATCTGTCGATCATCACCCAGGCACTGACCTTCGCGCTGATGCTCGGCTTCTTCCGCAACAATTTCGGCTTTGGCGGCAACAACGGACTCACCGACTTCAAGGACATCCTCGGCTTCAACGTGCAGGCGCCGGGGACGCGGGCGGCGCTGTTCATCGCCTCGACGCTCGCGCTAATGCTCGGCTTCGTCATCTGCCGGGTGGTGGTGAGCTCCAAATTCGGCAAGGTGCTGGTCGCCATCCGTGATGCCGAGGCGCGAACCCGCTTTCTCGGTTACCGCGTCGAGGCCTACAAGCTGTTCGTCTTCACGCTCTCCGCTTGCATGGCCGGAGTCGCCGGCGCGCTTTACGTGCCGCAGGTCGGCATCATCAATCCGAGCGAATTCTCACCAGGAAACTCCATCGAGGCGGTGATCTGGGTCGCGGTCGGCGGGCGGGGCACGCTCACCGGGGCGGTGCTGGGTGCCGTGCTCGTGAACTACGGCAAGACCTATTTCACCAGCGGCTTCCTCGCGCCCTACTGGTTGTTCGTGCTCGGCGGGCTGTTCATCGCGGTGACGCTGCTGCTGCCGCGCGGCATCGTGGGCACGATCCATCATTGGCAGGGGCAATGGCGGGAGCGGCGGCAGGTCACGCGCTCCGCGCACGACGGCGTCCGGGTGCCGGATGCGGCAGCGCGGCCGGCGGAGTGAGCGATGGATCCTCGCACCACGACGGCGCTCCTCTACCTCGACGGCGTGAGCGTGTCGTTCGACGGCTTCCGCGCGCTCGACAATCTCTCCTTCACGATCGAGCCCGGCGAGATGCGCGCCATCATCGGCCCCAACGGCGCCGGCAAGACGACGATGATGGACGTGGTCACCGGCAAGACCAGGCCCGACACCGGCGACGTCTACTTCGACGGCTCCTACGACCTCTCGCGCCTCGACGAGACCGAGATCGCGCTGCTCGGCATCGGCCGCAAGTTCCAAAAGCCGACGGTGTTCGACATGCACACCGTCGAGGACAACATCGGCCTTGCGCTGAAGGGCGACCGGCGCGCCCGCAAGAACCTGTTCTGGCGCGAGACCAGCGAAGAGGCGCAGCGTCTCGACCGCATCCTCGAGACCATCCGCCTGTCGGGCCTGCGCCGACGCGTCGCCGGCTCGCTGGCGCATGGTCAAAAGCAGTGGCTCGAAATCGGCATGCTGCTGGCGCAGGAGCCCAAGCTGCTTCTGGTCGACGAGCCGGTCGCCGGCATGACCGATGCCGAGACCCGGCAAACCGCCGAGCTACTCAAGGAGATCAATCGCGACCGCACGGTGGTCGTGGTTGAGCATGACATGACCTTCGTGCGCGAGCTCGCAGTCAAGGTCACCTGTCTGCACGAAGGCTCGGTGCTGGCGGAGGGCACGATCGATCAGGTTTCCGAGAACGAGCGCGTGGTCGAAGTCTATCTGGGGCGCTAGCGAGACCGATATGCTCGAAGTCAACGCAATCGACCTCCATTACGGCGCGGCGCAGGCGCTGCGCGCGGTGTCGCTCTCCGCCGAGCCGGGCAAGGTGACCTGTGTGCTGGGACGCAACGGCGTCGGCAAGACCAGCCTGCTCGACGCGCTCGCCGGACAGCATCCGATCAGCAAGGGCGCGATCAGCTTCGACGGGGCGGACATTACGCGGCTCAAGCCGAGCGAGCGCGCGCGGCGCGGCATCGCGTACGTCCCGCAGGGCCGTGAAATCTTTCCGCTGCTCACCGTCGAGGAGAACCTCAAGACCGGCTTTGCGCCGCTAAAGCGCGAGGACCGCTCGATCCCCGACGATGTCTTCGCGCTGTTTCCGGTGCTGGGCGACATGCTGGGACGGCGCGGCGGCGACCTTTCCGGCGGCCAGCAGCAGCAGCTCGCGATCGGCCGGGCGCTCGTCATGCGGCCGCGCTTGCTTTTGCTGGATGAACCGACCGAGGGCATCCAGCCCTCGATCATCAAGGACATCGGCCGCGCCATCGCCTATTTGCGCAATCTCGGTCAGATCGCGGTCGTGCTGGTCGAGCAATATCTCGACTTCGCACGCGAGTTGGGGGACCGTTTCGCGGTGATGGACCGTGGCGCGATCGTCTATTCCTGCACGCGTGACACGATGGACGAGGCGGCGCTCAAGCGTGCGATGGCGATTTGAACGCATGCGTCCTTCGCTTGTGCGGCCTGGGTTCGGTCGCGGCGTGCATTGAACCCCACAGCGAGCGGGGATTAGGCTTGGATCGCCGGCGTAGACAGCGATGACGAAGGATCAAGCGTGAGAAACGCGGTAGCCGAGGCAGCTCGCACCTTCGCGGCCAACCGCGCCGTGGGCCGCATCGCGCTGGCGGTTCGCGCCGGTGCCGGCGTGACGCGGCGCGCGCGCCTGCGCGAGGAAGGCTCGCTGCGCGTGCGCTGTCCGGGGCCGGCATCCGCCGAGCTTCAGGCCGTCATCGTCAACACCGCCGGCGGCGTCGCTGGCGGCGACCGCTTGACGCTCGACGTGACCGTCGAGCCCGGCGCGCGGCTCATCGTCACCACCGCCGCGGCGGAAAAGGTCTACCGCACGCTCGCTCCGGCCGCGACGATGGACGTGAAGCTCGAGGTGGGCGCCGCCGCGGCGCTCGCCTGGCTGCCGCAGGAGACGATCCTGTTCGACCGCGCGCGGTTCGACCGCAGGATCGACATCGAACTTGCTGCGGATGCCCGGCTGTTGCTGGCGGAGGCGATCGTGTTCGGCCGCTCCGGCATGGGCGAAGCGGTAGACGACGGCGCGCTGTTCGATCGCTGGCGGCTGCGGCGGGACGGGCGCCTCATCCACGCCGAAGCCATGCGGCTCGACGGCGCGGTGACGGCGAAGCTGGCGCAGCCCGCGGTCGCCAACGGCGGCATCGCGCTCGCTACCGTGCTGGCCGTGCCTGCGGATGAAGGGACGGCGGCGAGCGTGCGTGCTCTCGGCGATCGCTTGCACGGCGAGGTCGGCGTGTCCGCCTGGAACGGGTTTGCCGTTGCGCGGCTGTGCGCCGCCGACGGCGCCGCGCTGCGCCGCGATCTCATCGCGGTTCTCACGGCTTTGCGCGGCATGCCGTTGCCGCGGCTCTGGCTGAACTGAAGGCGAGATTGAAAGCGAGCCATGAATCTGACCCCGCGCGAGAAGGACAAGCTACTGATCTCCATGGCTGCACTGGTGGC
This sequence comes from uncultured Alphaproteobacteria bacterium, assembly GCA_963712565.1. Lineage (GTDB taxonomy): Bacteria > Pseudomonadota > Alphaproteobacteria > Rhizobiales > Xanthobacteraceae > VAZQ01. Next base: position 168,047 of record CAVQIP010000037.1, read on the forward strand.
GCGCCGGCGGCTCGAGCGTGGCGTCAAGCTCAATCATCCTGAAGCGGTGGCGCTGATCACCGATTTCATCGTCGAAGGAGCGCGCGACGGCAAGACCGTCGCCGAGCTGATGGAAGCGGGTGCGCACGTGCTCACGCGGGCACAGGTGATGGACGGCATCCCCGAAATGATCCACGACATCCAGGTCGAGGCGACGTTTCCCGATGGAACCAAGCTGGTGACGGTGCATGAACCGATCCGGTGAAGCAGGATACACTCTCCTTCGTCCTGCCTGCGCTTGTTGCGGGCATCCCCGCCTTCCTGGTCGAGGGACAAGACCTGGATGGCCGCAGCAAGTCCGGCCATGACGGCAACGACCGAGCGAGGCATCGACATGATCCCCGGCGAGATGTTCATCAAGGACGGCGAGATTGAGCTCAATGCCGGCCGCAAGACGGTGACGCTCGCGGTCACCAATACCGGCGACCGGCCGATCCAGGTCGGCTCGCATTATCATTTCTTCGAGACCAATCCGGCGCTGAAGTTCGATCGCAAGAAAGCGCGCGGCATGCGGCTCAACATCGCCGCCGGCACGGCGGTGCGCTTCGAACCGGGGCAGACGCGCGAGGTCACCCTGGTCGCGCTCGCCGGCAAACGCACGATTTATGGCTTCCGTCAGGACGTGATGGGAAAGCTCTGACCCCGATAACCGCGACCTGAGCGAGGACAGCCCGTGTCCGAGGCATCGAGCAAGCTGGTTGAAGTCGGCGTGGTCCTGCAGGGCGGCGGTGCGCTCGGGGCTTATGAGTGCGGTGCCCTGAACGCACTGCTCGAGCTTATGGACGAATTCGCTGCCCACGGCCGGTCGATCGTGCTCAAGGTCGTGAGCGGAGTGTCGATCGGTTCGATCAACGCGGCCTGCGTGGTCGGCGCGAACACCCACGCCGACGCGCGGGCGCGGCTCAACGCGCTGTGGGACGATCTGATGCTGGAAGCGCCGCCGTTCTGGCTCGAGGCGGCGCAGCGCGACCTCGCCTTTTTCGGGTTGCCGGGCTTCTACGCGCCGCGGCCGGATTTCTGGACCGCTCCGACCTGGACCTATGTCTACGATACACGTCCGCTGCTCGCGACGCTCGGACGCCACGTCGACTTCGCGGCACTCAACGCCAGCCCGACCGTGTTCGTGGTGACTACGGTCGAGGTGGTAACCGGGACGCTGCGACCGTTCGCCAACAGGCCGCTCGGACACGTGGCCGCGTCGAAGATCGAGCCGCGCCACGTATTGGCGAGCGGCAGCCTGCCGCCGGGGTTCCCGTGGATCGAAATCGACGGCATGCCGCACTGGGATGGCGGCCTCGTCGACAACACCCCGCTTGGCCTGGCCATCGACGCGTTCAGCGCCGATCCGGCCGTCGACCGCATGCTCGTGGTCATGAATTTGTATCCGCTCCGCGCCAGGCTTCCGCGCAACCTGGCCGCGGTCGAGGATCGCATGCATGAGCTGAGCTTCGGCAATCGCCTGCGCCAGGATCACGATACGGCTCGGCGCGTCAACGCCCTGGTGGAGACCATCGACGATCTTGCCGCCTTGGTTCCGCCCGATGCGCTCGACGACCGGCTGCGCGCCCGCCTGGACGAGGCGCGGCGCTACAAGATCATCGAAGCGATCATCAACATCGACATGCAGGATCCCGCCGCCACCCTCGTTCCCGCCGCGCAGAGCGCCGCCGACGACAAGGACGGAATGCGCGATTTCTCCCCGGACACCGTGCGCCGCCGGCGCCGGGACGGGTTCAGATTCGCGCACGACATCCTGCGGCCCGCATTCGAGAATCGCTGGGATGGCTAGGGTGAGGGGCGGCCACAAAATAGCAGCGGGCAAGCCGAAGCTTGCCCGCCGAGCTCAAGGTCCGCGTTGGACACACAAAGCTTTCATGAACTCAGCCAGCGTCGATCGTTTGCACAATCGACTGAGCCGAGCGTCTCGAAACAGCTTCCTGTTTCCAAAGTGAAGCGCTACGAGCTGACGAGCATCATAATCGTTGCAGGCCCTAAATCAATCGGCACGCGTTCGGATCGACTGTGGAAAGCGGGAATTACTATGGCCACCAAGATCTCACGTTCCGTCTACGCCGAGATGTTCGGCCCCACCACCGGCGACCGCGTGCGGCTCGCCGATACCGACATCATCATCGAGGTGGAGAAGGATTTTTGCAGCTACGGCGACGAGGTGAAATTCGGCGGCGGCAAGGTGATCCGCGACGGCATGGGCCAGAGCCAGCTCGCCAACAAGCAGGGCGCGGTTGACACCGTCATCACCAACGCGCTGATCCTCGACCACTGGGGCATCGTCAAAGCCGACGTGGGCTTGAAGGGCGACCGCATCGCCGCCATCGGCAAGGCCGGCAATCCCGACATCCAGCCCAACGTCACCATCGTCATCGGCCCCGGCACCGAGGTGATCGCCGGCGAAGGCAAAATCCTCACCGCCGGCGGCTTCGACACCCACATCCACTACATCTGCCCGCAACAGGTGGAAGAGGCGCTGATGTCGGGCGTGACTTCCATGCTCGGCGGCGGCACCGGGCCGGCGCACGGTACCTTCGCCACCACCTGTACGCCGGGGCCGTGGCACATCGGCCGCATGATCCAGGCCGCCGATGGTCTGCCGATGAATCTCGGCTTCGCCGGCAAGGGCAATGCGTCACGGCCGGCGGCGCTGGAGGAGATGGTCAAGGGCGGCGCCTGCGCGCTCAAGCTGCACGAGGACTGGGGTACGACGCCGGCGGCGATCGACTGCTGCCTCTCGGTTGCCGACGATTACGACGTGCAGGTGATGATCCACACCGACACGCTCAACGAGTTCGGCTTCGTCGAGGACACCATCAAGGCGTTCAAGGGCCGCACCATCCACGCCTTCCACACCGAGGGCGCGGGCGGCGGCCATGCCCCCGACATCATCAAGGTCGCCGGGCTCAGGAACGTGCTGCCGTCGTCAACCAACCCGACCCGGCCGTTCACCCGCAACACCATCGACGAGCATCTCGACATGCTGATGGTATGCCACCATCTGGATCCCTCGATCGCCGAGGATCTGGCGTTCGCCGAGAGCCGCATCAGGAAGGAGACCATCGCCGCCGAGGACATCCTGCACGACATCGGCGCGCTCTCCATGATGTCGTCGGACAGTCAGGCCATGGGCCGGCTCGGCGAGGTCATCATCCGCACCTGGCAGACCGCCGACAAGATGAAGAAGCAGCGCGGACGGCTCAGCCAGGAGAGAGGCGACAACGACAACGTGCGCGCCAAGCGCTACATCGCCAAATACACCATCAACCCGGCGATCGCGCACGGGGTTGCCAAGCACATCGGTTCGGTGGAGAAGGGCAAGCTCGCCGATCTCGTGCTGTGGTCGCCGGCCTTCTTCGGGGTGAAGCCCGACTGCATCATCAAGGGCGGCACGATCATCGCCGCGCCGATGGGCGATCCCAACGCCTCGATCCCGACGCCGCAGCCGGTGCACTATCGTCCGATGTTCGGCGCTTTCGGCAAGGCGCTCACGGCATCATCGGTGGTGTTCGTGTCGAAGCGCCGCGCTCAAGGGGGGACTGCGCAACAGGCTGGGCGTCGAGAAGCGGTTGGTGGCGGTCGAAAATACCCGCGGCGGCATCTCCAAGAAGAGCATGGTGCACAACGGCGCCACGCCGCGGATCGAGGTCGATCCGGAGACCTACGAGGTGACCGCCGACGGCGAGTTGCTCACCTGCGCGCCGGCCGAGGTGCTGCCCATGGCGCAGCGGTATTTTCTGTTCTGACGGTGTAGGTGCGATGCGGCGTGCATCCGAAATCAGAACCGCCGGCAGCTGGAACGCCGCCACCGCGATCGACCGCGTCGTGCTCGATGCCGACGAGCGCCATCGCCGCAGGATCACGCTCACCGGCGAGCGCGGCACCCGGTTCCTGCTCGACCTGCCGCACGCGACCGCGCTGCGCGACGGCGACGGCCTCGTGCTCGAGGACGGCGGCATCGTGCACGTCGCCGGCAAGCCCGAGGCGCTGGTCGAGATCGCCGCCGCGGCGCCGCACGAGCTCGCCCGGCTCGCCTGGCACATCGGCAATCGCCACACCGACGTGCAAGTGGTCGGCGACAAGCTGCGCATCCGCCGCGATCACGTGCTCGAGGATATGCTGCGCCGCCTCGGCGCGCGCGTGAGTCCGATCGAGGCGCCGTTCGAGCCGGAGCCCGGTGCCTATGGGCACCCTCACCACGACCATGACCATGGCTCGTAAGCGATCCCCCCGCCGCTCGCTGTCTTCCCGTCACCCCGAGGTGCGAGCAAAGCGAGCCACCGCAAATCGGCTAAAGCCGGCATCGAAGGCCGCGGGCCCGCCCGTGCCCGTCATCCGGCGAGGGCCTCGCTTCGCTCGGTCGGCGCAGGATAAGCGTGCAGCAGAGGGCCTCGCTGCGCCTGCGCTTTACCGGCTGATGGCGTGGCTGTCGCCGGCCTATCCCATCGGCGCCTTCTCCTATTCCAGCGGCATCGAATGGGCGGTCGAGGCCGGCGACATCAGCGATGCGGCGACGCTCGAGCGCTGGCTCGCGGCGATGATCGCCGACGGCGGTGGATTTTGCGATGCGGTTTTTCTCGCCCATGCCCACCGCGCGGCGGCGGCCGGCGACGGCGCGGCGCTGCGCGCGGTCGCCGAGCTTGCGGCGGTGTTCGCGCCATCGCGGGAGCGGCAATTGGAAACGACGGGCCAGGGCCGCGCTTTCCTCGACACGACGCGCGCGGCTTGGCCCACGCCGGCGCTCGACCAATTGCTGGCGGTCTGGGACGGAGCCGTCGCCTTGCCGGTTGCGGTCGGCCTCGCGAGCGCAGGACACGGCGTTGCGCTGGCGCCCGCGCTGCACGCTTATCTTCACGCGCTGACGGCGAACCTGATTTCGGCCGGCGTGCGGCTCGTCCCGCTCGGCCAGACCGACGGGCAGCGTATCCTCGCCGCGCTCGAACCGGTGGTGGCGGCGACCGCCGAGCGCGCGCTCGTCGTCGCGCTCGCCGACGTCGGCGGTGCTGTTTTCCGCGCCGATATCGCCAGCATGCGCCACGAGACGCAATACACGCGGCTGTTCAGGAGCTGAGACATGACCAATCCCCACGGCCCGCTCCGCGTCGGGGTCGGCGGCCCGGTCGGCTCCGGCAAGACCGCGCTGATGGACGCCTTGTGCAAGCGGCTGCGCGGGCGCTACGAGATCGCGGCGATCACCAACGACATCTACACCAAGTGGGACGCCGAATATCTCGTGCGCTCCGGCGCGCTCGCCCCCGAGCGCATCGCCGGGGTCGAGACCGGCGGTTGTCCGCACACGGCGATCCGCGAGGACGCCTCGATCAACCTCGCGGCGGTGGCGGAGATGCAGAAGAAATTTCCCGCCCTCGATCTCGTTCTGATCGAGTTGGGCGGCGACAACCTGGCCGCGACCTTCTCGCCGGAGCTCGCGGACTTGACGCTCTATGTCATCGATGTCGCCGCCGGCGACAAGATTCCGTCGAAGGGCGGTCCCGGCATCACGCGTTCCGACCTCCTCGTGATCAACAAGATCGATCTCGCGCCGCATGTCGGCGCATCGCTCGAGGTCATGGAGCGCGACGCCAAGCGCATGCGCGGCACGCGTCCGGTCGTGTTCTCCAATTTGCGCACCGGACAGGGCGTCGACGAGATCGCCGGTTTCGTCGTGGACAAGGGCGGCCTGCGGGCGGATTAAGCCTACGGCACCGATCCGCGACCGTCATCCTGAGGTGCGGCGCCTACGGGTCCGGCGGGGTGCCTTGGCCGGCTACGACCGACCAAGCAGCTCGACCTCGATGTTCAGATACGGGTCGACCTGCGCGCGCTGGCCCGGATAGAGCACCGTGGTCGACGTTTTTTCTTCGATGATGGCCGGCCCCTCGATCCGCGCCCCCGGGGATAGGACACTACGCTGCCACACCGGCACGTCGCAGGCATCGGCCGCATTGAAATAGGCTCGCCTCATCTTCGCCGCTCGTTGCGGCGTCGCCTCGGCGGCCGGCGGTTCGAACGTTTTCGGAGCGGGCTTCGGTATCAATCCAATGGCCGTCACCTGGAAATTCACGATTTCGACGGCTTCCGCCTGCGCCATGTGGCCATAGCGCCGCTGGTGGGCGGCGTGAAACCGCGTCACCAGATCGGTTAGATCCGCTGGTCCGCGCAGGCTCGGCACCGGCACCGCGACCTCATAGGACTGGCCGCGATAGCGCATACCGGCGTGACGCCGGGTCTGCAGGCGCGCGCGCGGGAACTGCTCTCGCATCAGGTCCTCCAGCGCGGCGGCCTCCATCCCGGCAAAGATCGCGTCGAGCTCGGCCGGCGTCGCTTCGTCGACCGGCGTGATCCGCGTGAGGCTGCGCTCCTGGTGCACATCGGTCACCAGCATGCCGTGGGCGCTGAAGGTGCCGGGATCGCGCGGAATGAGAATGCGGCCGATGCCGAGCTCGGCCGCGATCAGCCCGGCGATGGTCGGACCCATGCCGCCGAACGGCACCAGCGTGAATGCGCGCGGATCGTAGCCGCGCTCGACCGTAATCGTGCGCATCGCCACCATCACGTTGGTGGCGAGCACGCGCAGAATGCCCCACGCCGCCTCGACCGGAGATATCCCGAGCGGCTCGGCCACGCGTGCGCTCACCGCCTCGTGCGCCTTCGCGTTGGCGATCGGCATGGCGCCGTCGAGCAGCGCCGCGGGATTGAGGTGGCCGAGCAGCACGAGCGCATCGGTCAGCGTCGGCTCGCTACCGCCGCGGCCGTAGCACGCCGGACCAGGGTCGGCGCCGGCGCTCTGCGGGCCGACCTTGAGGACGCCCCCCAACTGCACCGAGGCGATGCTGCCGCCGCCGGCCCCAATGGTCTCGATGTCGACCGTGTGGGTGCGCAAGGGATGCCGCGCGACCGTCACCTGCGACTTGAACAGGGGCGCGCCCGGAAGCACCGCCATGTCGGAGCTGGTTCCGCCGGTGTCGAAGGTGATGAGATGCTCGATCCCCTTCACGTCGCCGAGATGGCGGCCGCCGATGACGCCGGCGACCGGCCCGGACATCACCGTCTGGATCGGCGTGCGCGCCAGCATGCTTGCGCTCGCCGCTCCGCCGTCGGATTTCATCATCAGCACGCGGGATTGCGGAAACCGCCGCAGCGAGAGCTGCTCCAGCGAGTGCAGGTAGCGCGAGACCGGCGGGCCGATATAGGCGTTGGCCACGGTCGAAGCGGTGCGCTCGTATTCGCGCCACTCCGGATTGACCTCGTGCGACAGCGATACGTAGAGGCCGGGCGCGGTGGCGCGGATGATCGCGGCCGCCGCTTGCTCGTGCGCCGGATTGGCATAGGCGAACAGGAAGCACACGGCGATCGCCTCGGCGCCGTCGGCCACCAGCGCGGCGACAGCGCCGGCGACATCTTCCGCTTGCAACGGTTCGACCACCTCGCCCCGGCAGTCGAGCCGTTCGCGGATCTCGAAAATCCGGTCGCGCGTCAGCAGCATCTTCGGCGCCGGCGCGAAGATGTTGAACACGTCTTCGCCGCGCCATTGCCGGCCGATCTCGTAGACATCGCGGAACCCGCGCGTCGTCAGCAATCCCGCGCGAACACCCTTGCCTTCGAGCAGGGTGTTGAGCGCGGCGGTCGAGCCGTGCAGGATCAGCGAGACCGCGTGCGCGCCGAAGTCGCGGGCCAAGTCCGTCGTGATGTTCTCCATGACGGCGGCCGGCTGCGCCGGATCGGAGAGATATTTGCGAATGGCGACAAGCTCGCCCGCGTCTTCGTCGAAGGCGGTGACGTCGGTGAAGGTCCCGCCGACATCGATGCCGACCCGCAATTTCATCGGGCGGTCTTTTCCCCGCGCAGGCGGAGGGTCGCGTCGGCGTCGACGGCGAGGTCGGGCTTGAGCACGACGCCATAATCCTCTTGCGCGCACGCCAGCGAAACGTAACCGCGCACGACATCCTCGCGCACGCGCGCGACGTCGCGCCGGTAGGGATCGCCCCAGCCGCCGCCGCCGGCGAACTCCACGGACAACAGATCGCCGCGCGTCAGGCGCAGGCCGGCGACCTTGGAGGTCAGCGCGCGTTCGGAGGCGCTGCCGGGGTTCAACAGCGCCTGCGAGGCGCGCGCGGGCTTGGCACCGAACACTCCGGGGGAGGAAAACTTGAAACGATCCATCCTGAGATTGACGCTCGTCTCGTCCGCCAGAATGCGCCACTGACGACGCACGCCGAGGCCGCCGCGAAATGTCCCGGGCCCGCCCGAGTCGCACGCGAGCTCGTAGCGCTCGACGCGGACGGGGAACTCGGTTTCGATCGCCTCCACCGGCGTGTTCATGACGTTGACGACGAGTTCGTCCATGGCGCTCACGCCGTCGCCGTCGGGACGCGCACCGGTGCCGCCGTTCAAGATCTCATATTGCGAGTACCAGCGGCCCGACCCCGGCTGGCGGCCCGCGCTCGACAATGACCCGCCCGCCGCGCTGCCCGGCGCGGGCGCACGGCCCGGCAGCGCCTGCGCCAGCAGGCGCATGATCACCGAAGTGGTGACTTGGCTCGGGCGTACGTACATGTTCACCGGCGCGGGAAAGCGCGGATTGAGCAGCGCGCCCTCCGGCGGATAGCTCACGCGAACCGGTCGCGACAAGCCGTCGTTCACCGGCAGCTCCGGGATGAAGATCATCTTCACCAGGCACTCGATGAAGTTGCGGGAGACGCAGGGCCGCAGATTGATGGGGCCGCGCGCCTGCGCGTCGCTGTCGAGAATGAAATGCAAGGTATCGCCCTTGACCTCGAGCGACGCCGAGATGCGGTGCGGCTTCGAGAGCTCGACGCCATCGTCGTCGAGATAGTCGGTCTGCGGTCCGTACCGCCCGTCCGGCACCGCGGCAATCTCTCTGCGCAGCTCGGTCTCGCAAATGTCCATCCAGCGCCGCCAGCAGGCGAGCACGGTATCGACGCCGTACTTGCCGAACAGCTCGGCGAATTTGCCGAGGCCGTAGGTGTTGGTGTTGACCTGCGCCTTGATGTCCCCCCAGGTGACTTCCGGCGTGCGGGTGTTGGCGCAGACGAGCGCCTCCACGTCGGCGTTGACCTCGCCGCGACGCAGGATTTTGAGCGGCGGAATCAGCAGGCCCTCCTGAAAGAGATCGGTGGCATCGCCGCTGTTGGTTCCAGGAACCTTGCCGCCGAGGTCGGGCTTGTGCGCGATGTTGCCGATGAAGCCGACGATCCGCTCGCCCACGAATATCGGCGAGATGACGGTGATGTCGGTCGCGTGGTTCTGGCAGGCCTGGTAGGGATGGTTGACGATGAAGGCGTCGCCCGGCTCGGTCGCGTCGCGAAAGCGCCGGCGGATCTCGTTCACCTGCGCCGCCAGCGGTCCGATATGCAGAGGCTGCGGAATGCCCTGCGCCACCATGCGGCCGGCGTCGTCGAACACCGCGAAGGTGAAATCCTGGCTCTCCTTGATGATGGTGGAATAGCCCGTGCGCAGCATGTTGAGCGTGAGCTCGCGGGCGATCTGCAGCGTGGATTGATAGATGACTTCGAGGTCGATGGCGTTCACTGACGCGTTCTCAGCTGGTCATGTCCGTGGATGCAAGCCGCATTATAGGTCAAGGTCGCAGCCGCGGGGCAACGCGTTTCGTGCGATCCGCCGGCGACAAGGCTTGGCGGGCGCGCCGCTCGCCGTGTAGCGTCGCGCTATTCATTCGGTCGGGGACAGCAGCATGAACCAACGCTTCGATTTGACCGGCCGCAGCGTCATCATCACCGGCGGCGGGAAAGGGATCGGCAAGGTCTATGCCGAGGAATTCGCCAAGGCGGGCGCCCGCGTGGTCGCCGCGGACATCGATGGCGCGGCCGCAAAATCCGTGGCCGACGCGCTCGCCGCCCAGGGCTTGGAGACCCTCGCTCTCGCCACCGATATCGCCAGCGAAGAGTCCACCGCCGCCATGGCGCAAGCCGCGTTCGACCGCTTCGGCGCGATCGACGTGCTCATCAACAATGCCTCGCTGATGAGCGTGCTGCCGCGGCGGTCGTGGCTGGAAATCCCAGTCGAGGAATGGGACCGGGTGATGGCGGTGAACCTGCGCGGCATGTTCCTCGCCTGCCGCGCGGTGTTTCCGGCGATGAAGGCGCAAGGCCGCGGCAAGATCGTCAACATTTCGTCGTCGCGGGTGTGGGAGGGGACGCCCAACCGGCTGCACTACACGACTTCGAAAGCCGGCGTCATCGGCTTCACCCGCGCCCTGGCGCGCGAGGTTGGCGAGTTCGGCATCACCGTGAACGCCGTCACCCCCGGAATGACCCAGAGCGAAACGCAGGTGCAGTCGTCGTCGGGGAACTATCTCGCCGCGCGCATCGCCGGCCGCGCGATCGAACGCGTGGAGGTTCCCGCCGACCTTGTCGGAGCGGTGATGTTTCTGTCATCCGCCGCGAGCGACTTCATGACCGGACAGACCATCAACGTCGACGGCGGCAAGGCGATGCATTGAGATCTGCCGGCTGTGGCCAGCGCATGTAGTGGATCCTCTTGTCGCTTGCTCGGTCTGCTCCCCTTGCGAATCGCTCGACCCACCCCAACCCCGCAAGGGGCAGGGGAGTGCCCCGATCGCTGCGCTGTCAGCGCTCCAATCACCGCGGCCGAATCACTTCGCGCTGATGCGAGCCTTCTCGATCACCTCTTTCCACTTCGGCACGTCCTCGGCGATGCGCTTGGCAAAGGCCTGCGGTCCGCGCCCGGTCGAGGCGAAGCCGGCGTGGCGCAGCTTCTCGCGCACATCGGGCCGTTGCGCGATTTCGATCAGCGCCGCGGCCAGGCGCTCGATGACATTCCTCGGCGTGCCGGCTGGCGCCAGCACGCCTTGCCAAGTCTCCGACACCGAGGACGGGACGCCGGCCTCCTCGACCGTCGGGATATCCGGCAGATCCGGCCAGCGTTCCGCGCCGGTCACGGCGAGACCCTTCAGAGTCCCGGCCTGGATCAACGGAATGGCGACGGCGATCGACATGGTGCCGACATCGACGGTCTTCGAGATGAGCGCCTGCGCCGCGGGCGCCGCGCCGGAATAAGGAATGTGGACCATGTCGATGCCGGTGCGCAGCTTGAGCAGCTCGGTGGCGAGATGGGGAAGCGTGCCGGCGCCGGGCGTCGAATAGTTGAGGCTTCCCGGCGTCTCCTTCGCGCGCGTGATCAGCTGTGCGAGCGTGTTCACGCCGAGGTCCGGCCGCACCACGAAGGTAACGGGGAAAAAGCTGATCTCGGCGACCGGCTCGAAATCCTTGAACGGATCGTAGGGCACCTTGTCGTAGAGGCTCGGATTGACGGCGAACGAGTTCGGCGCCAGCAGCAGCGTGTAGCCGTCCGCGCGAGCGCGCGCCACGAACCCAAAGCCGATATTGCCGCCGGCGCCGCCGCGGTTCTCCACGATCACAGGCTGGCCGAGCGCCTCGCTGAGCGGGTGCTGGATGATCCGCACGACTACGTCGTTGGCGCCGCCCGCTGCGAACGGCACGACGATGGTCACCGGCCGCTCCGGATAGGTGGCGAACGCCGCGCCGCTCCAAAGCCATAGCACGCTGGTCGCGGCGAACTGAACACTGCGGACGAGGCTGGGAGGTTTGCGCATGCTAGACGTCCAGAGTTCCGCCGTCATGCCCGGGACAAGACCGGGCATGACGGTGGTGCGTGTGAGATCGCGGTTCAATCGGCGAGGCTATAGCGTCCCTCCGCTGGATCGCGCCGGAGCCGGCCTTGTCGATGCAGCTCTTCCAGCGCGAGCACGATCTCGCGTCCGTCGTCGCTGCCGAGCGCGGCCATGAGATTCTCGAAGAATTTCGGGCCGTCCCGTAGCGCCGCCTCGACCGATTCGAATCTGCGGCCTTCGAAGCGCGGCGGCTGCGGGATCTCGGATTCCAGCGCGTGCTGGCGGCCGAACGGCGACGTGAGATCGTAGCCGGCCTTGGCGCCGGTGGTAGTCTCGCCCAGCGACGGATCGAGCGGCAGCGTGCGAAAACCGCTTTCGACCACGAGATCGCGGTGCGGCTGGAAGCGCGTGGCCAGCGCCCATTCCATCTGCTCGTCGGAGAATATGTCGATGTCGGGATCGACCACGAACACGTTCTTGACATTCGCCTGCGAGCCGAACGCGGCCATGATGGCGTTGCGCGCCTCGCCGGGGACGCGCTGGCGCAGCGCGATGCGCACGTTCATGGTGCCGCCGGTTGCGGCCGGCGCGTAGACGGCAACCGGCTCGCGGACCGCGGTTTCGAGCGCCCGCCAGATCAGCACCTCCGTCCGCAGGCATGCGAGCTGCGCGGTGTCGGTGCGGCTCATGGTGGCCCCGCCGATGGTTAGGGTCTGGAACAGCGCGTCGCGGCGGCGCGTGACGGCAGTCACGTGAAAGACCGGATTGGTTTTCACGCCGCCGTAATAGCCCAGGAATTCGCCGTAGGGTCCTTCCGGCTCCCGATATCCTTCCTCGCCGAGATAGCCTTCCAGCACCCACTCGGCGTCGGCGGGGATCCTGATGTCGTTGGTGATGCTCTTGACCACCGGCATCGGCGCGGCGCGCAGCGATGCGAGCAAGCCGAGCTCGTCGACCGGCAGGCGCATGGTGGCGCCGAAATAATCGATGGGGTGCCCGCCGACCACGACGCTGAGCGGCAGCCGCTCGCCGCGCGCGAGCGTCGCCAGATAGATCGTGCGCAGATCGCTCGGCGCGACCAGATCGATGCCGGTGGACGCACGGCCGCGCAGCATCAGCCGGCGCAGTCCGACATTGGTCCAGCCGGTCGCGGGGTCGCGCGCGAAATCCATGGCGGCGGAAATGAAGGGACCCCCATCCTTGCCATGCTGGAGGTGGACCGGAAGCTTGCTGAGATCCACGTCTGCGCCGGTGAGCACGACCTGCTGCACCGGCGCCTCGCCGCGTCCGACCTCGATGAATTCCGGCTTGAGACGCAGCCGCCGCAGGATTTCGGGCAACAGCTGTTGCGGGGAGACGCCGAAGGCTTGCGCGAGCCGGGTTCGGCTCGCCAGCACGTTGCCGACGAGCGGATGGCCGCCGGCGTGCTCGAACAGCACCGCCTTCGAATTGGCTTCGAGCGCGCGCGCGATCTCGCCGAGCCTGGTCGTTCCGGCTCTGCGTTCGAGCTCTTGCGGTCCCAGCCGGTCGACAAAAGCCCGCAGCCGATAGCGCTCGAAATCGACCGCGGTCGCGACGCCTGCCGTCACCTGTTCCAAGCCCATCGCCGATATTTCCGCGTCAGGCCGTCCTCACCAATCCGGTCTTGGCGAGCAGGGGCTCGTCGCTCACCGCGAACACGATCGCATCCTCCTCGGCCTCGATCGAATGCGCGTGCCAGCATGGCACCACGATCACGTCGCCGACCGCGAGGCTTTCATTCGATCCGCCTTCGGTCTTGACGCGCGCTTTGCCGCTGATGACGGAATAGAGATGATTGATCGTGGTCTTGGCGACGTCGCGGCGGGTCCCGGACGGCAGCCGCAACAGGCGAAGGCCGATGGTGGGCAGCGCGTCTTTGGCGATCTCCACGACCTTGGCGTCGTTGCCCGGCCCCAAGGCCTCGCGCGCCGGGATGCGGTGGCGCGAAGGACCGGTGCTGGTGATGGTTTCGAAACCTTTCGGATTGGGCTCGAAGAACATGGCTTCCGAATGCTGCACGAACGGCACGTCGAGGAAGTCGATCCAGTAGCTGGTCTCGTCGCTCTCGTTGGCATGGCCGTGCCAGCACCAGGACGGCGTCAACACCACGTCGCCCGGCGCCATGTCGACGCGGGCGCCGTCGACCACGGTGTAGGTACCGGGCTTCGCCTGCACCACGAGGCGCAGGGCCGCCGCGGTGTGGCGGTGCGAGCGCGCCTTCTCGCCCGCCTTCACCATCTGGTAGGCGGCGACGATATTGCGGCTGGTGGCGTAGACGTTGCCCGCGATCGGGTTGACCATGATCAGGTTGCGGCGCTCGGCCTGCTCGACCGGGACGAACTCGCCGGCCTGGTCAAGCGCCGCCTTCGCCGCCGCGAAGCGCCACACCGCCGGCTTGAATTTCGGCTTCGGCGCCGGCCACATCGCGGGTTCCGGCCGCGCCCAGCCCGGCGAGAAGCTCAAGCGGCCAAGGTCCCCGTAATAGGGAGCGCGGATGTCCTGGTTCATGGGCCTCCTCCTGGCAGCAAGCAGTCATCAGTAGTCAGAGACAAGACTACCATTCGTCGGGGTGTCAGACGACTGATTACTGCTCACTGGCTTCTGATAGCCGGTGCGCGCGCCGCGCACGATCTCGATCAGCGCGCGTGCGTCCGCGGGCGGGGCGTCCGCGCGCCATGCCACGTGTCCATCGGGGCGTACGAGAACGAGCCGGCGTTGATAAAGCTCGGTCACCTCGGGCAGGTCGAGGTGGACCACATCGAGCGGCACGCCGGCATCCGCCGCTGCCGACCGTATGGTCCCGCCGCTCGGCGGGTCGGGCCCCAGGCGCAGAAGCGTGAACCCGCGGCCGAACAGGTCGAGCGTCGAGCGGCCGTCCGGCAGCCAGGCATGGGGGGCGCGGGCGCCGGGACGCGCGGTCTGGACGTAGGTCGATGTCGGCAGCGGCGGTGGCGGCGTGCCGTCCGGCGAGATGATGGGCGAGCCGTCGTAGCGATAGCCGAGATGGAAGCCGATGGTGAACCATTCGTGCCGCATCGTTTCGGTGAACCAGCGGCCGTACTCGGCGCGCGCGGCGTCGCCGGCAGCGCCGGCTTCAAAGATTTCGGGCGGCGGCAGGCGCGCCCGCGTGGAGAGCATGCGGCCGAGATTCGAGCTCGCTTCCGTCACGTTGCGAACGGCCACCGGCCGGCGCTCGGCCTCGTATGAGCGCAGCAGCTCGCTCCCGGCCCAGCCAGCCACGCCGGCCGCGAGCTTCCAGCCGAGATCGACGGCATCCTGGATGCCGGTGTTCATCCCGAAGCCGCCGGTCGGAGACATCAGGTGGGCGGCATCGCCGGCGATGAAGACGCGATCCGTCCCGTAGCTGTCGGCGACGAGCTCACGGCGCACCCAGCGCATGACCGAGAGAATCTCGTAGTCGAAATCGCGGCCGACGGCGCGCCGCAGCGCGGCGCGGATGTCGGCATCGCTGTGGGTCACCTTGTCGGCGGAGCCTACGATCGACATGCGGAAGCGGTCACCGCCGTTGATCGCGACGATGGTGAGCCAGGTGCCCTCCGGCCCAATGAAGATGAAGCGGTAGCCCTTTCCCTTGTCATGCAGCGAGGGAAAATCCGCGCAGCGGAACATCACATTGGTGGTGTAGGTCAGTGCCGGATTGCCGCTCATGGTGATGCCGGCACGTTCGCGGACCAGGCTGGCGCCACCGTCGGTGCCGACGAGATAGTCGGCCGCGATGTCCTCGGCCTCGCCGGTCACGGTGTCGCGCACTTGCGCGATGACTCCGCTCGCGGCTTCGTGAAACGACACCAGCTCGCTGCGGTAGCGCAGCCGCACGTGGGGAAAGCTTCGTACGAAGCGCTGCAGGATCGGGTCGAACATGTCCTGCGGTACGCGCTCGCGCTTCTGCGGGCTCTGCGGGGGACATTTCTCGTGCGCGCGTCCCGGAAACGGCTCGCGTCCGAGCTCATAGCCGTCGAGGCCGGTGACGTAGATGCAGTCCTGTGGATAGTCGCCGGGATAGGGCGCGTCGCGCACCCAATCGGCGATGCCCCAGCGCCGGCAGAATTCCATGGTGCGCGGACCGACGATATCCATCTTCGGTTGCTCGATGGCGCCGTCGGTCTTCTCGATCAGCATGCAGGGCACGCCGCGCCAGCCGAGCTCGCCCGCGAGCGCCAGCCCCACGGGACCGGCGCCGGCGATGAGGACGGGCGTGCGTTCGGTCACGCCTACGTCCCCCGGCGACCGCCGCGCGGGCATTCAGGATTTCGCGACATATCTGCGCTCTCCGGCTCCGGCATCAGCTCTGCTCGACCCCGTTGGAGACAAGTCCTTTTCAGCAATTGCACGATGGCCCATTATAGTCGACGCGGGGACCCATCGAGCATTGCGCTGCCAGGCCCGCGGCATGTCGATCCCATCGACATGTGCTCCTGAGGAGCCCGATTCGACGCGCGGGAGCCGAGCATGCCCAAGGTTCCGATCACGTTCGCCTGCGGTCTCTATGATCGCATGCTGGCGCTCTATACCGGCGAGGTGCAACCCGAAGGTATCGATCTCAATTTCCTCGCCATCGACAATCCGCGGCAGATTTTCGACCGCATGGGGAAAAACCTGGATTTCGACGCCTGCGAAATGTCGAGCTCCGAGGTCGTCAGCCGGCTCGCCGCCGGCCGCGACGAGATGGTTGCGCTGCCGGTCTTCCCCTCCCGCGTCTTCCGTCACGGCTTCATCACGGTCAACCGCAGGGCGGTCAAGACGCCGAAGGACCTCGAGGGCAAACGCATCGGGGTGCCGCTGTACACCCAGACGGCGGCGCTCTTCATCCGTGGTTTGCTGCAGGACGAGTACGGCGTCGACCTGTCGGGGGTGCATTGGGTGCAGGGTGCCACCAACAGTCCGGAGTCGCACGGCAATCCGTCGCCGCCGCCGCTGCTCCGGCAGGTGTCGATCGAGCAGAACACGTCCGGCCGCTCGCTCAGCGAGCTGCTCGAAACCGGCGACATCCAGGCCATTCTCGGCAGCGGCTTGCCGGCGGCGTTGCGCACCAATCCCGACGTGCAGCGGCTGTTTCCGGACTTCCACGCCGTCGAGCTCGATTACTTTCGGCGCACGCGCATCTTCCCGATCATGCACCTCGTCGCCATGCGCCGCGATGTCTACGAAAAACATCCCTTCGTCGCCACCAGCCTCTATAAGGCGATGAGCGAAGCCAAGGACCTCGCGCTCGCCAAAATGCGCGACGTCGGCACGCTGCGCTACATGCTGCCCGGCATGACCGCCGAACTCGACGAGATCGACGCGACGTTCGGCGGCGATCCCTGGCCCTACGGCGTCGAGGCCAACCGGCCCACGCTGGAGGCGCTGGTTCGCTACATGGCCGAGCAGTCGTTGATCAAGGCGCCCATTCCGGTCGAACAGCTGTTTGTGCCAATCTACGGGCAATAGCATCGAGCCTCGAGCCAACATGACGCGCTGGCGCACCTACACGGACCGGCTGATCGTGCTCGTCGTCATTCTGGCGGCGTGGCAGGTCGGCAGCTTCATCGTCGGCCCGTATTGGCTGAGCTCGCCGTGGGCCGTGGTTGCACGCTTCACGGCGCAGATATTGAACGGCGAATTGATTCGCCACGGCGGCTACACCATCGAGGAATCGCTGATCGGTACGCTCGTCGGCGGCGTGCCGGCGGTGCTGCTGCCGTTCCTGTTGCGGCGTCACCCGCTGATCGTCGCCATTCTCGATCCGTTCATGGTCGGCGGCTACGGCGCGCCCAAGCTCGCCTTCGCCCCGCTGTTCATTCTCTGGTTCGGCATCGGCATCGAATCCAAGATCGCGCTGGTGGCGAGCGTCGTGTTCTTCATCGTCTATTTCAACACGCTGTCCGGCGTGCGCGCGCTTGATCCGAGACTGGTGCAGATGGCGCAGGTTGCGGGCGCAGGCGAACGACACGTTGCACGCCACATCGTCTTTCCCGCCGCGGTGCCGCACATCCTCGCCGGCTTTCGCATCGGCGTGCCCTACGCCATCGGCGGCGCGATCATCGCCGAGCTGATCTCGTCGAACCGCGGGCTGGGCTATCTGGTGCAGACTGGCGCCATGAATTTCGACACCACCTCGGTGTTCTCCGCCATTCTCGCCGCCACGCTGATCGTGCTCGCCGCCAACGGGCTGCTCAATGCCGCCGAGCGCGCCCTCCTGCGCTGGCGGCCGCCGGCGCAAGCCCTGCTCGACACGGGGAACTGAGCATGGCCGAGACGCCGCTCCTCGAGATCAGGAGTCTCGGCAAGCGCTTCCCCAGGCGCCAGGGTCGCGAGCCGTCGCCCTGGGTGATCCAGGGCCTCTCGTTTTCGGTCCGTCCGGGCGAGTTCTTGACCATCATCGGTCCCTCGGGTGCGGGCAAGTCGACCTTGCTCAACATGATCGCCCAGATCGACACGGTGAGCGCCGGCGAGATCGTGTTCGATGGCGAGCTGGTGAAATCTGACGATGCGCGCAGCCTGCGTCCCGGCTTCGACCGGCGGATCGGCTATGTCACCCAGGACGACAACTTGCTGCCGTGGCGCACGACCGTCGACAACGTATTGTTTCCGATCGAGGTCCAGGGCCGCTTGAACGCGCAGACGCGCGCGCATGCCGAAATGCTGATCCGCGCCGTGGGGCTTGCCGGCTTCGAGCATTATTACCCCCATGAGCTGTCGGGCGGCATGCGCAAGCGCGCGGCCTTGATCCGCACGCTGGCCTACGATCCGCCCATCATCCTGATGGACGAGCCGTTCGCGGCGGTGGACGCGCAAACGCGCACGCAGCTGCAGGCCGATCTGCTCCGGCTCTGGAACCTCGGGCGCAAGACCATCATCTTCGTCACCCACGACATCACCGAGGCGATCGCCCTCGGCGACCGCGCCTTGGTGCTCAGCCGCCAGCCGACGCGCATCGCCGCCGAGCACATGATCCCGATTCCGCGGCCGCGCAACGTGCAGGACATTTTTTCGCTCGAGGGCTTCGCCGCCGCCTACGAACGCATCCGCGCCGCCATCCAATGACGAACGCCGATCTGACCGCCCCGCTGACGTCCGATGCGCCGATCGCAACGCGCCAGTGGGCGGTGTTCGGCGGCCGGATCCTGCTCGCCGTGCTGCTGGTGCTGGGATGGGAGTTGGGCGCGCGCACGCTCGGCTCGGTGTTCTTCGCCGCCCCGCTCGACGTTGCGGTTCGCATCGCTGACCTCGCCGAGAGCGGAAAGCTCGCGGCCGACATCCTGGCGACGCTGCGGGTATCGGCGCTCGGTTTCGCCATCGCCTGCGTCGCCGGCGTGTTGCTGCCGTTCCTGCTGCGCCGCTCCCCGCGTCTGACCGAGGCGGTCGAGCCTTACATCATGGCGTCGATGGGGATTCCCAAATACGCGCTGGCGCCCTGGCTCATTCTCTGGTTCGGCATCGGCGACCTGCCGAAACTGGTGGTCGTGACCCTGGTGGTGTTCTACATCATCTTCATCACGACCTTCGCCGGCATCCGCGCCGTCGATCAGCGGCTCATCAACATGGCGCGCATCGCCGGCGCCGGCGAGACGGCGATCGCGCGCGAGATCATCTGGAAATCGCTGCTGCCGTTCTTCTTCACCGGCTTGAAAGTGGCCTTGCCGCGCGCGGTCAGCGCCACCATCGTGGGCGAGTTTCTGGTCGCTACCGAAGGGGTTGGGCATTACATCGAGCATTCCCGCCAAACATCCGATACGGTGGGCGTTTTCGCCGGCATCGCGGTCGCGATCGTACTGGTCCTGTCGATCAACGCCGCGGTCAATGCCATCGAACGTCGAGCGCTAAGCTGGCGGCCAGTCGAACGCGAAATGGAGCTATGAATGAAGCTTGCCAGCTATGTTGCCGACGGGACGGCGTGCTTCGGCGTGGTGACCCCCGATGGCGTGACCACCTTGAACGGGCGTCTCGGCGGGCGCTATGCGGGCCTGCGCGAGGCGTTGACGGCGGGCGCGCTTCCCGAAATCAAGAAGGCCGCCGATGGCGCCAGGGCCGACCACAAGCTCGCCGACGTCGACTGGCTGCCGGTTATCCCGAACCCGGAAAAAATCCTCTGTGCTGGCATCAACTACCGCTCCCATGCCGCCGAAACCGGGCGCGAACTGCCGAAGCAGCCGAGCATGTTCATCCGTCTCGCCAATACCCTCACCGGCCACGACGGCGAGATGGTTCGCCCCTCGGTGTCGCAGCAGTTCGACTTCGAGGGCGAGCTTGCGGTCGTCGTTGGTCGCGGCGGGCGCCATATCCCGGTCGAACGCGCGCTCGATCACGTCGCCGGCTATACTTGCTTCATCGACGGCAGCGTGCGCGACTACCAGAAATTCTCCGTGACTTCGGGAAAGAATTTCCCCGCCACCGGCCCGCTCGGGCCCTGGATCGTCACCACCGACGAGATCGCGGACCCGACGCGCCTCACGCTCACGACGCGCCTCAACGGGCGGGAGGTGCAGAAGTCCGGCACCGATCTCCTGATCTATTCCGTGCCGCAGATCATCGCGTTCTGCTCGGACTTCACGCCGCTCGCGGCCGGCGACGTGATCGCGACCGGCACGCCGGAGGGCGTGGGGCATCGCCGCAGCCCGCCGTTATGGATGAAGCCCGGCGACATGCTGGAGGTGGAGATCTCCGGCATCGGGACGCTGCGCAACCGCGTCGTCGACGAGAAGTAGTTCACACGCTATGGCTCAACGAACATATTCATCGGTATAAAGTCCATCGTAGGACTTGAGCTTTTCCTCCGGCTTCAGCAGGCCGGCGCCGATATTGTACAGCTCGGCATTCTCCAGGTCCGCTTTGGTAATGGCCGGCGGGCGCGGGGCGCCTTTGCGGATTTCCGCAAAGCCGGCCGCGAGCAATTTGGCGTCGAACGCCGCGAAGCGCTTCTCGAGAACCGCCAGCGCCTCCGCTGGGCGATCCAGCATGGTGTTGATCGCCTCCACCATCGCCTTGCCGAGCTTCGTGCAGGCGGACTTGCGCCGCTCGCAGGTCTCCGGCTTGGTGACGAAGACGTTATGACCGAACGGATACATGTCGGGCGGGTCGCCGTCGGAACCGCTGGCGATCACGACGGCGCTGCCTTCGAGCACGGGCTGCAACGGCCACGGCATCGACATGGCGAAGCCGTCGACCTGCCGCGTCTGGAAGGCCGCGATTGCGCTGTTCGGCGCCATCGGCGCGATGCGGATTTCGTCCGGATTGTATCCGGCTCGCCGCGCCAGCAGCAGGACATAGGCATGGATGACGGAGTTGATCGAATCGACCGCGATGGTGTGCCCGCGCATGAGCTGCACACGCTGCTCGAGTGGCGCCTTGGGATCGAAGCCCGCAGCCGAGGCGATCTCCTTGCGCACGACGATCTGGATGGTGGGCCGGTTGAGCGTGCTCACGATGCCGAGCAGGCGCTGCCCGCGTGCGGCGGCGCGCGTGAGCGTCGCCCCCGAGATTTCGGCAAAATCCGCGCTGCCGGAAATCACCGCATTGGCGGAGCCGATGCCCGCGATCATCACGCTCTTGACGTTCAGCCCGTGCTTGGCGAACAGGCCCAAATCTTCCGCGAGATAGCCGGGAGCGAATGTCAGCGCGACATTCGGCACTGCCAGCACGACGTCCTCGGCCCCGCCGCGCTGCTGAGCATGAACGGGGATGGTCAGAGCGATGGCGGCCGCGACCGCGGCAAGACGGCTGAACCCATATGCGGGCATGGCACTGTTCCTACGACCAATGAGCGCATAGCGATCATGCGGGCTGCGGTCGGAATCCGCAATTGGACTTGAGCGCGCATGGTCAACTCACCTAATGTTTGGGGGGTGCGCGACACGTCTGGATTCTCCGCTGTCGTCCCCGCGCAGGCGGGGACCCATCGTGCCACCCATGCCAAGCTCAGGAATATGGGTCGCCACCTGCGGGGATGGCGAGCCCACAAGTCCGATTTTGGCACCATGGAGAAAAATGCATGCGCCTCGGGCTGAAAGTCGGGTTGCCGGCTGCGTTTGCGTTGCAGGCGATCGCGTTCGGCGCAGACCCCGCTTTATCCGCCAGCAAAGTCTCTTTCGGTCAAGTCTCTCCGACCGCCACGGTCTGGCCCGGCATCGTCGCCACCAAGAAGGGATTCTTTGCAGCGAACGACGTGGAGATGGATACCGTTTCGATCGGTGTCTCGCCCGGCATGCAGGCGGTGGCGGCGGGATCGCTCAATATCATGCACAATACCTGCAATGCGGTGGTCAGCTTTCTGGAGATGGGCGGCAGCGGCGTGCATCTGTCGCTGGTCTCGATGGGGATTCATCCCGGCGTCGTGGTGGGAAGGAAGGGCCTTAGGACCGCAAGCGAGTTGAAGGGCAAGGTGGTCGGCACCTCCTCGATCAAGTCCGGCTCGACCATTCTGTTGCGCCGGCTGTTGAAGGCGCGTGGGCTTGCGCCGTCCGACTACGATCTCGTCGCGGGCCAAGGCAGCGCGCAAATTTTCAGCGGGCTGCAAGCGGGTGCGCTCGACGCGGTCTGGCTGGTGCCGCCGCAATCTCTGACCGCGGTCAGGGCGGGTTACCCGGTGATCGGGAGCTTCCAGGAGGTCGCGCCGAAATTCCCGTTCGTCTGCTTCGTGACCAACGATAGCTGGGTGAAGGGCAACACGGCGGCGGCGCAAGGCTTCGCCAAGGCGTGGCTCACGGCCGTTGCCTGGCTCTACGATCCCAACAACCGCGCGGAGGCGGAAAAGCTTCTGGCCGAGGCGCTCAAGCTCACGCCGGACATTGCGGCGGCGAGCTACGAGGAGCTGATCGTCAAGAACAAGGACACTTATCCACGCGATGGAAAGGTGGACCTGGACGTGCTGCGGGCGATGATCGACATCATGGTGGAAGGCGAGGAGTTACCGGCAAAACCGAAGGGCGACGTCCGCAGATATCTGGATGAGACCATGCTGGGGGGCGGCCGATAGTCCGAGCGACCACATCTGGCAGGGAGCTATCGCCGTGCTGACCAAACGTGCTTTGCTGTGCGCTATCGTAGCGGCCGCCGGCGTGCCCACCGGGACCGCATGGGCGCAGAACTTCCCAAACAAACCGATCAAGATCGTCGTCGGCTTTGCGCCGGGCGGTCCCGCCGACGTCATGGCGCGGCTGATCGGACAGCGCATGGCGGCGATCCTCGGCCAAAGCATCGTCGTCGATAACCGGCCGGGAGCGGGCGGCACGATCGGGGCGCGTGCCGTCGCCGAGTCGGACGCGGACGGCTATACCCTGCTCCTCGGCAACACCAGCACGCTGGTGATCAGCCCGCTGATCTACAAGAATGTGAACTACGATCCGGTCAAAGGCTTCGCGCCGATTGCCGCGCTCGGGACCACCTCCAATCTCCTGATCGTCAATCCGGCGTTGCCGGTGACATCGGTCAAGGAACTCATCGCGCTCGCCCGCAGGAGCCCGGGGAAGCTCAACTACTCGTCGGCCGGGATCGGAACGCCGCCGCACCTGATCGGCGAGATGTTCAAGCAGAGGCTCAATCTCGACGTCGTGCACGTTCCGTACAAGGGTGGGGGTCCGTCCGTTGCCGCCGTGGTAGCAGGAGAAACGCAGTACTCCTTTGAAAATCCGGCGTCGTCGCTGCCGCTGGTCCAAGGCGGCCAGGTCAGGGCGCTGGCGTCCACCAGCGAGACCCGCAGTCCGCAGACGCCGGAACTGCCCACCATGATCGAGGCCGGCGTCC
Organism: uncultured Alphaproteobacteria bacterium; assembly: GCA_963712565.1. Lineage (GTDB taxonomy): Bacteria > Pseudomonadota > Alphaproteobacteria > Rhizobiales > Xanthobacteraceae > VAZQ01. Next base: position 191,493 of record CAVQIP010000037.1, read on the forward strand.
CCGACTTCACATCCGTCTCTTTCACGGCCGTGGTGGCGCCCGCCGGCACGCCCGCGGCCATCGTTGGCAAGCTCAACGCCGCCATCAACGAAAGCCTGACATCGCCCGAGGTGGCGAGCACGCTGGTGCGGCTCAACGTCGATGCCAAAGTCTCCTCGCCGCAGGAGTTCGCCGCCTTTCTCGCCAGGGAACGGGAGAAGTGGTCGGCGGTGGTGAAGACCGCCGGTGTGCAGGCGCAGTGACGACCGTCTACGGGCGTGCCTTCTTCGGCCCCTCGTCGAAGCGGGCCGGCGTTTCCGGCGACAGCCCGCCGCGCTGGCGGGCGAGCGTGTCGCTGCCGGTCAGTTCCCAATCGCCGGCGGCGGCGCGGCGCGCGAAAGTTTCCCAGCGGTCGGTCCAATCGCCCAGGCCGTAGCCGTGCCAGGGCGACTGGACGTTGAGCGGATAGAGGTCGAGCTCCTCCCACAGCGCGCGCGCATGCTCCATGTATTCGCGTGTCGGCAACGCCAGCGGCGCCATCGGATATTTGCGCGTGGCGTCGATCAGCATGCCGGAGTCGGCCGTCTTGGGTCCGTACTGCGCGCCTTGCACGCCGCCGCGATGCGGAACGAGATGCACGTCCTCGATCGGGTTGGTGCGATAGGCGAGCGACCACAGCACCGCATCCATGCTCGCGGGGTCGATGTCCTCGCTGACCGCGATCACGATCTTCCCGCAATTGGACTGCAGCGTCGCGGCACCGTGAAGCGCGCGCCAGACTTCGCTGCGCGGCGTTCCTTCGGCGATCTGCACGAAGATTACGGGGCGCAGATTGGTCAGCCGCTCGTGCATCACGACGCGGCGAACGCCCTTGATCCCGAGGCGTTCGCGCAGGTGGTCCAGAAACAGCGGCTCGTAGGCCACTTTCTTGATGACGCTGGATTCGCTCGGCGTCACCTGGCTGATGATGGAGGTGAAGACCGGCGCGCGCTTGTGGGTGATGGCGGTCACCCGCATCGGCATGTTGTAGGCTTCGAGCGCGACATAGCCGTTGCTCTCCCCGAACGGCGCCTCGGGCTCGAGCTTCTCGGGATCGATCAGGCCCTCGATCACGATTTCCGCCGACGCCGGCACGTCGAGGTCGATCGTTGCCGCTTTCGCCATCTCGATCGGCGCGCCCGCGAGCGCGCCGGCGACGCCGAGCTCGTCCATGTCGATGGCGAGCTTCTGCGGTCCGGTGAACATGACCACGGGGGCGCAGCCGATCACGATCGCGATCGGCATGGGTTCGCGCCGCTTGCGGTATTTGAGCCAATGCAGATAGCCGCCGGCACCGCTCGCCTCCCGTGCCACCATGCGCACCACCAGCCGATCGGCTGCCTTGAGCGCGGCACGATAAGTGCCCATGTTTTGGATGCCGCTGTCGGGATCACGGGTGACGCAGAGCGTCGCCGTGAGGTAGGGCGCCGAATCGAATCCGGGGGTCGACACCGGCACCGGCAGCCGCGCCAGCCCGCCCGGTGCCTTGAGATCGTCGCCGGTGAGCACGACCTCGTGGCAACGCGGTGCGCTGACGGCAACCGGCGCGATCGGACTGGCGATCGCCCGCATCCAGGCCTCGCCGATATCCTTGACCGGCCGTCCCATGCCGATGGCGTAGATCTCGGGTGAGGCCGCGAGCGCGCCGACCACGACTGGAATATCGTAACGACGGCCTTTCGAATCCGTGACATTGGTGAACAGGAAGGCTCGCCGCTTGTCCTCCGGCACGCCGCCCAAGAATTGCCAGCGCACCAATGGATGCAGTTCGGTATCCTTGTTGATGGGACGGTCGATGCGCACGAGCAGGCCGTTCGCCTCGAGATCGGCCAGATGATCCTGAAAATCGAGGCGCGGGCGGTCCGCCAAGCGGACGCGACGCGAGCTGGTCGGCTGATCGAGCATCGGAGGCTTTCGTTGCGCCGGAGTTGTGCCGGCGACCCTATCACGATCCGACCGGTCCGCCATCGACTACTCGATCTGCCCGGAGGGATGCTTTATTGTCGTTACCGCGATTTCGCCGCCTCCCACCCCTCATGAGCTATGGTTCCATGGTCACGCAAACAATCGACGTTCACGCTCACATCCTCACAGAAGAGACGATCCGGCTGTTGCAGGGCGAAGCGCCCAAGGTGGCACCGAAGCTGTCCGAGGTCGACGATCAGTTCGGCACGCTCGACGTCGCCGGCAACATCTATCGGCATTTCCCGCGCGGCGGTTGGGATTTGGAGCGCCGCCTGCAGGACATGGCAGCATCCAAGGTCGATCTGCAGGTGCTCTCGGTCTGCCCGCAGACCTTCCTCTATGCGCAACCTCCCGCGCTGGTGGCGGCGTTCGCCCGCATTCAGAACGAGCAGCTCGCCAAGCTCGTCAAGGCGCATCCCGATCGCTTCCTCGCCATCGCCACGCTGCCGATGCAGGCGCCCAAGCTCGCCGCCGACGAGCTTCGCCACGCCATGCGCGTGCTCGGCTTGCGCGGAATGCAGATCGGCTCCAACGTGGCGGGAAAGAATCTCGACGATCCGGAGCTCGAGCCGGTCTGGGCCACGGCCGCCGAGCTCGATGCTTTCATTCTGCTCCATCCCATCAACGTGGCGGGGGCCGACCGGTTGTCGTCGTACTATCTCGGCAATCTGATCGGCAATCCGCTCGACACCACCATCGCCGCCGCGTGCCTGGTGTTCAGCGGCGTGCTCGAGCGCCATCCGTTGCTGAAAATCTGTCTCGCGCATGGCGGCGGGTTCGTTCCCTACCAGGCCGGACGCTTCGTGCACGGCTGGCATGTGCGCGCGGAGCCCAAGCGCAGGCTGGCGAAGTCGCCGACGGATTCGCTCAAGCGCTTCTATTTCGATACCATCGTGCATTCGAAAGAGGTGCTGGAATTCCTGGTCGGCAACGCGGGCGCCGAGCGCGTGTTGCTCGGCAGCGACTATCCCTTCGACATGGGCATGCCGGAGGGCGTGTCGCAGGTTCGCGGTCTGTCGATTCCCGCGGCCGAACAGTCGGCGATTCTCGGAGGGCGGGCGCGGGCGTTGCTCGGCGCGGCGGGTGACAAGAGGCCGGCGCGGGCGTTTGCCTGACGCCGCGGCAGCTCGACAGGCGGTCGGACAAGCGGAGGAGACAACATGGCTCAACACACTCCCGTTGCACGCACCCCCGGTGCCAAGCGCGCGGGCGACGGCGAATATCTGTTCGATCTCACCCAGGTGAACCACATTCTCGGCGGTCCCGACTATTCGACTGCCAACGGCGCTTGTGTCGAAGGCGATCGCATGATCGTGGGGCTGATGCGGATGCCCGCGGGCACCGGCGCCGAGCCGCATTCGCATCCGAACGAGCAGTGGATTTACATTCTGCAAGGCACGTTCCGGGCCAAGGTCGGTGACAAGGAGGTCGATGCCAAGCCTGGCTCGGTGCTCTACATTCCCTCGAACGTCGTCCATTCCGGCAAGGCCACGCCCGAGGCGGACGTCGTGTTCTTCACCTGCAAGGATGCGTCCCACAGCCTGCACGGCATCAAGGCGGCCTGACCCTGCTGGCGCAGGGGCGACAACATCGCGCGGCCGATTGCCTGTTTCGGCCTGCGCGCCTGGGCTACAATCGGTGGGACCCGGCCCATCCGTGCTGCGAGGGGCCGCCGTGGCGTATTCACAGGGAGGAACGTGATGAAACGAGTCGGTTTGGGCCTGGCACTGGTGTGTCTCGCATTCGGCACCGTCACGGCTTGGGCGCAGGACAAATATCCGTCGAAGCCGGTGAAGATCGTCGTCCCCTACGCCCCCGGCGGCGCGACCGACATCACGGCACGGTTGTTCGGCGAGCAGATGCGCCACAGCCTCGGCCAGCAGTTCGTGGTCGAGAGCAAGCCGGGCGCATTCGGCATTCTCGCCATTGAAGAAATGGCCCGCTCCAAGCCGGATGGCTACACCCTGATGGTGGGCAACGTTTCGACCAATGCCATCACACCGGTCCTGTTCCAGAAGAAGTTTTCCATCAACTTCGAGAAGGACGTGGTGTCGGTTTCGCGCCTGGCAATCTATCCATCTTTCCTGTTGACGACGACGCAGAATTTCGAACCCAAGTCCGTGGCGGAATTGATCGCCTATGCCAAGAAGAATCCCGGCAAGGTACGCTACACCAGCGCTGGAATCGGCAGCTTCCCGCATTTCGACATGGAGGTATTTTCCAGGCGCGCCGGGGTCGAGATGCTCCATATCCCGAACAAGACCGGCGCTGCGGGCATGATCAATGATCTCGTCGTCGGCGACGCGCAAACCGCGTTCCTCAACGCTGCCAGCTCGGCGTCGATGATCAAAGCCGGCAAGCTGCGGCCGATCGCGGTGCTGGCGGAGACGCGGCTGGCGGACTATCCCGACATTCCGACGCTGGCCGAGGCCGGCTATCCCGGGGTGGGCACCTTGCACTGGCAGAGCATGCTGGCGCCCGCCAATACGCCGAAAGAGGTCCTGGCGACGCTCTATAAGGCCATCGTCGACGCCGCCGCCGCACCGCAGTTGCAGGAAGCCTTCAAGAAGCAACTGGTCAGCGTCAAGCCCAACGCGTCCCTGGACGAGGCGCAATCGTGGCTGCAGAGCGAGCTGGCGGCCTGGCGAAAGACCGTCGCCGAGGTGAAGATCGAATTGAGCGATTAGAGCATGCCATCGAGCCGGTACGCACCGAACGGCACTACGGCTCGGCATGACCTGAAAAAAACGGATCACAGCGGCAATCGTGACAGCGGTCAGGAGAGCGCGGCCGCATGTCGTGGGAGGATTGCATGAAGCGCCCGGACATTCTCTTCTGGTCGGTCATTTTCTTCGTCGTCGGCGGCACGGAGGTCACGGCGCAGGACAAATATCCATCCAAACCGATCAAGGCGGTCGTGCCGTTCGGGCCGGGCAGCGCCACCGATATCGTCATGCGTGTGGTCGGCGAGCACATGCGGCCGATTCTCGGCCAGCCGGTCCTGATCGAAAACAAGCCGGGTGCCTTCGGCATCATCGCAATCGAGGAGATGGCGCGTTCGCGGCCGGACGGCTATACGCTGCAAGTCGGCAACCCCGGAACCAACGTGCTCACGCCTATCATCTACAAGAAGAAGTTCAAGATCGACTACGACAAGGATGTGCTGATGGTGACGCGGCTGGGCGAGATCCCGCTCGTGCTCGCCGCCACCACCAAGGACTTTCCACCCAAGACCTACGCCGAGTTCATCGCCTATGCGAAGGCCAATCCAGGAAAGGTCCGCTATGCCAGCGTCGGCGTCGGCAGCAACAATCATTACGACATGGAAGCGTTCGCCAAATGGGCGGGCATCCAGCTCACCCATTTGCCCAACAAGGGGGGTGGCGCCGCCATCACCAACGATCTCGTCACCGGCGACGCCCATGTCGCGCTGGTCAACGCCGCGAGTTCCGGCGGCGTGATCAAAGGCGGACAGGTAAGGGCGCTCGCCGTCATGTCCGACGCAAGGTTGCCGGAGTATCCGGACGTGCCGACTCTCAAGGAGCTCGGTTATTCCACCGGCAAAGGCCTATGGTCGGCCTTGTACGCGCCGGCCGCCACGCCGCGTGAAGCACTCGAAACGCTGCACAAGGCCACCGTGCAGGCGCTCAACTCCGAACCGGTGCAGGCCGCTTTTAAGAAGCAGATGATCAAGTCCGTCCCGAATGCGTCGATCGCCGAGGCGCAGGAGTGGAACAGGACCGAGACGGCGTATTGGAAAAAGCTCACCGAGGAGGTGAAGGTCGAACTGCCGGATTGAGTGCGGTGTGGGACGCCGGACGGGCAAGGCGAGGCCGGGGGGAAACGAGCGATGAAGATGGAGCCGGCTCCGGCCGTGCCGGTCTACGGCATCACCGTAGACAACGACGTCGACATCCCGATGCGGGACGGCGCCCGGCTCAAAGCCGACGTATTTCGGCCGGGTGACGCCGGCACCTTTCCCGCCATCCTGAATTTGGGCCCCTATCAGAAAGACAAGCTTTGGATTCCGCCGGACAATCTGGAGGAAAAGCCGAACCCGCTGATGAACTGGGAAACCGTCAACCCGGAATGGTGGGTGCCGAAGGGCTATGCCGCCGTGCGGATCGACGGGCGCGGCAGCGGGAAATCGCCCGGGCAGTGCGAGCCCTGGTCGCTCGCGGAATCGATCGATTTCTATGACGCGATCGAGTGGGCGGCGGGGCAACCCTGGTGTAACGGCAGCGTCGGACTCTCCGGCATCTCCTATTACGCCATCAACCAGTGGTTCGTCGCCAATCATCAGCCGCCGTCGCTGAAAGCGATCATTCCCTGGGAAGGCTTCGCGGATCTTTACCGCGACGCGCTGTTCCACGGCGGGCTGCTCAGCCTGTTCATGCCCAACTGGTACGTCGCGCATCTGATGCATCATCTCGTGGGGCGGGCGTCGCGGCACCAACCGAACGCCTGGCAGAGCAACACCTTGCATTTCTGGCTCAGCAACAGTCTGGACAGCGGCGCCTTTCGGGGCGCCCAGGCGCAGTGGGACAAGATCACCGTGCCGATGTTGAGCGTCGGCAATTGGTCGGGCATGGGACTGCATCTGCGCGGCAATACCGAGGCCTTCATGCGCGCCGCCACGCCGCATAAGAAGCTCCGCATCCATGCCGGCACGCACGTGCACCCCTTCTACAGCGAGGAGGGACGCGCCGATCAGCTGCGCTTCTTCGACTACTGGCTCAAGGGCATCGACAACGGCGTCATGGATGAGCCGCCTGTGAAGCTGGCGATCCGCAAGGGCCGCGACGAGGTGGAGTGGCGCTGCGAGCACGAATGGCCGCTCGAGCGCACGCAATGGACCAGATTTTACTTCGATCTGTCGCCGGCGCCGCCGAAGCCCGGCGGGCTCGTCCCGGCCAATCCCGCGACCTCGAATTCGCGCAGCTACCCCGCAACCAGTCTGGGATCGATGGGCTCGACTTCGGCGGCGTCGTCGCAGGTGATGGGCGGCGGCATTCAGCCCGGCATGGGGATCGCGCTCGAGACAGCCCCACTCGCGCACGATGTCGAAGTCACCGGCCCGGTCGCCGCGGTGTTCTGGGTGTCGAGCTCCACCGAGGACATGGATCTGTTTCTCACCATCCGCAACATCGACCCCGATGGCAAGGAGGTGCTGGAGACCGGCCAGCAGGGCACCCCAGTACCGGTGGCGAAAGGCTGGCTGCGGGTGTCACACCGCGAGCTCGATGCGGAGCTGTCGCTGCCGTATCGGCCGTATCACCGCCACGTCAGGCGGCTTTACCTCACACCCGGGGAGATCGTGCAGGTTGAGGTCGAGATCTGGCCGACCTCGATGGTGTTCAAAAAGGGCCACCGCATCCGGCTCGACATTCAGCCGCGCGACGGCGTCGGCAGCGCCTCCTACATGCACTACCACGCCGACTACAATGCCGGGACCAACACGATTTATTCCGGCGGTGACAAGCCGTCGTATCTCCTGCTGCCGGTCATTCCCTCTGTCTAGAATCGATTGGGGGAAGTCGGTCAAACTGCTCGGTGTCATCATCCGCGAAAGCGGATGATCCAGTAGTCACCGGACTTGTTGAATGGCACCGCAGCATCGGATTGCACGCGCGGTGTTTACTGGATGCCCGCATTCGCGGGCATGACGACGCGGTTGATGGGATGGTCATGTCGTTCGGCGAGCAAAGCAAAGTGTCGGGCGCCGCGGTTCTTCAGGTGTTCGCGCGCAGGGACGTGCTGGCGGGACTGCTCTTCATCGGCGTCGCGCTGTTCGGCCTTTGGCTTTCGCGCAGTTATCCCATCGGCACCGCGTTGCGCATGGGCACCGGCTACGTGCCGCGGCTGTTGTGCTGGATCTTGCTCGGTCTCGGCGGCGTTGTTCTGGTCCAAGGGCTGCGCGAAGCGCAAGACGCGCGACCCCTGTCATCGGGCGATATCTCGGCATGGCGGCCGGTCGTCTTCGTCACCGCCAGCTTGGTGATTTTCGGCCTCAGCATCGAGCGGCTCGGGCTCGTCGTTTCCATCCTGCTGCTGATCGGCGTCGGCGCGGTCGCGGCGCGCGGACTGCGGCTGTTCGAGACGCTCGCAGCCGCGCTGGTGCTGATCGCCCTCTCCTGGGGCATTTTCATTCTCGGACTGGGCCTCACCATTCCGGTCTGGCCGGAGTGGTAGATGGAGCTTCTCGATCACTTGGCGGTGGGATTCGGCGTGGCGCTGACGCCGGCGAACCTGTTCTTCGCGCTCGCCGGCGCGCTGATCGGGACGTTGATCGGCGTGCTGCCCGGCATCGGCCCGATCGCGACCATCGCGATGCTGTTGCCGCTGACCTTCCATCTCGAGCCGACATCGGGCCTGATCATGCTCGCCGGCATCTTCTATGGCGCGCAATACGGCGGCTCCACCACCGCCATCCTGGTGAATCTGCCGGGCGAGACGTCTTCGGTGGTGACCTGCATCGACGGCCACCAGATGGCGCGGCAGGGGCGGGCCGGCGCGGCGCTGGCGGTGGCGGCGCTCGCCTCGTTCTTCGCCGGCTGCGTGTCGACCACGCTGATCGCCACCTTTGCGCCGCCGCTCGCCAAGGTCGGGCAATCGTTCGGAGCGCCGGAATACTTCTCGTTGATGGTGCTGGGACTGATTGCCGCGGTCGTGCTCGCGCACGGCTCGGTGATCAAGGCGATCGCGATGATCATCCTGGGGTTGCTGATCGGTCTCGTCGGCACAGACGGCAACACCGGCGGGACGCGCTTTACCTTCGGCATTACCGAACTGACCGACGGGATCGACGTCGCCACGCTCGCGATCGGCGTATTCGGCATCGGCGAAATCATCACCAACCTGACGAAGCCGCAGGAGACGCGTGCGCTGATCTCAGAGAAGATCACCCGGCTGTGGCCGACGGGCGAGGATTTCCGGCGCGCTTGGCCGGCGGTGCTGCGTGGCACCTTTCTCGGCTCCGTGCTCGGCGTGCTTCCCGGCGGCGGCGCCACGCTGAGCTCGTTCGCCGCCTACGCGCTCGAGAAGAAGACATCGAAGAACCCCGGGCAGTTCGGCCGCGGCGCGGTCGAAGGGGTGGCCGGACCCGAATCCGCCAACAATGCCGGCGCCCAGACCTCGTTCATCCCCATGCTGACCTTGGGGATACCGGGCAACGCGGTCATGGCGCTGATGATCGGCGCACTGACCATTCACGGCATCCAGCCCGGCCCGCAGATCATGACCGAACGCCCCACCATGTTCTGGGGCATGATCGCCAGCATGTGGATCGGCAATATGATGCTGGTGATCATCAACCTGCCGCTCATCGGGATGTGGGTTCAGCTCCTGAAGCTGCCGTACCGCTTCCTCTATCTCGCAATCCTGTTGTTCTGCGGGATCGGCGTCTACACCGTGAGCAACAGTCCGGCGGCCGTGCTGCTGGCGGCGTTCTTCGGCGTCGTCGGTTACGTCTTCACCCGGCTGGAATGCGAGCCGGCGCCGATGATCCTCGGCTTCGTGCTGGGTCCGCTGATGGAGGAGAACCTGCGCCGCGCCATGCGCATTTCCAGCGGCGACCCGATGATTTTCGTGCAGCGGCCGATCAGCCTCGGCTTGTTGATCGCCGCGCTCGCGCTCTGCCTCCTGGTGGCGCTGCCGGCGATCCGCAGCAAGCGGGAAGAGGCGTTCCAGGAGAATTGACGTCATCGCCCTGCGTAGTCCGCATGCCGCGGACCGGCGTACGGCGCGATCTGTCCGCGCGGCCGGAATCCCGGATCTCGCTGCGCTCCATTCGGATCACGGCGGATGGATTGATGCCTGGAACGACCTCGAGCGCAATTCCGGCAGCGCGGCAGGCGGCGATCTCGTCGCTGGCGCGGCCGAGGATCAACGGATCGCCACTCCGGAGCCGCACCACTCGCTTGCCGGCCTTGGCCAGCGCGATGATCAGCGCCGTGCTTTCATTCTGCTTGCGGGGATCGCTTGCCGGGTCGACCAGCATCTTCTCCGCCTCGCGCCGGGCGAAGTCGAGGATGGCAGGCGAAACGGGACCGTCCATCAAGATGACGTCGGCCGATTGCAGCGCGCGCAACGCACGCAGTGTCAACAGTTCCGGATCGCCCGGGCCGGCATCCACCAGTGTGACGCTACCGGCGCCGGCGTCGTGCCTGCCCTCGTGCATGCAGGCGTCGAAATCCGATGGCGCGGGTTCGCGCTCCGAATGGGCGAGGGCGAAAGCCGTGAACTCCTGCCAGAACCGCCGCCGCGCGGCAAATGCAAGCCCGGATGAGCGCACCGCTGGCCGCCAGCGTCGGGCGGCATCGACCCAGTGTGCAAAACCGTCCGGGATCATGGCTTCGAGCCTGGCGCGGATGGCCTGAGCGAACACCGGCGCCGCGCCATCGGTCGAAATGCCGATGATCAGCGGGGAGCGGTTGACGATGGCGCCGAAGGAAAAATCACAATAGGCGGGCTTGTCGATCACGTTGACCGCAACGCCGGCCGCGCGCGCGGCGCCGGCGAAGCGCTCTGCCTCCCGGTCGTCGTCGAAGCCGCCTACGGCAACGACAGCGTTTCCGAAATCCCCAGCCCGCCACGCCCGATGTCGCAGTGCCACCGCTCCGCGCGGTGGTTGCGCCGCCACGACGCGCAGCTCCCCGCAGGGGTGCTCGGCAAAGACGTCGACATCGGCGCCGGCCGCCGACAGCAGCTCCGCTTTCCAGGCCACTGCCGGCGCGTCGCCGGCGATGACCGCGCGTTTGCCCTCGAGCGCCAGGAAGATCGGCAACTGCGCGAGCGCTGCCATGCGCGGCGGACGCGCCGGCAAGCGATGGCGTTCGCCCGTGCCACCTGGCATCAATACACGTCCTGCTGATAGCGCCCGCACTTCTTCAGCTTGGCGACGAATGCGATGGCTTCGTCGGTCGTGCGCGCGCCATGCTGGGCAACGATCTCGACCAAGGCGCCCTCGACGTCCTTGGCCATGCGCTTGGCGTCGCCGCAGACATAGACATGGGCGCCCTCGGCGAGCCAGGCCCACAGATCGCGACCGACCTCGCGCATGCGGTCCTGCACGTAGAACTTTTCGGAGCCGTCGCGCGACCATGCGAGCGAGAGCCTGCTGAGCGCCCCCGCAGCCTTCATGCCGGTGAGCTCGTCTTCGTAGAAGAAATCGTAGTTGCTGTGCTGGTGGCCGAAGAACAGCCAGTTGCGGCCGGGGGCTTTCTCCGCCATGCGCTCGTACAGAAAGGCGCGGAACGGCGCGATGCCGGTGCCGGGACCGATCATGATGATCGGCAGGGAGGGATCGGCCGGCAGGCCGAAGCTCTGGGCCTTCTGCACATAGACCTTGACCAGGTCGCCGGGCCGCACGCGCTCGGCGAGAAAGGTGGATGCAACTCCGAGCCGCCTGCGGCCGTCGATGGCAAACCGCACGGCATCGACGCACAGCGCCATGCGCTTGCTGTCGATTCTGGGCGAAGACGCAATGGAATAGAGCCGCGGCTGCAGCGGATCGAGCGCCTCGACGAAGGCTTCCGGATCCGGCCGCACGCCGGGAAATTTCTGCACCGCGGCCAGCACGTCGAGACTGGCGGCGTCGCCATCCGGGTCCTCGCCGGCGGCGAGCGCCTTCGCCTTCTGTCGACGCTCGCCGCCGGTAATGTAGGAGAACAGCTGAAACAGCATGTCGGGGGCGGTGCCGAGCGACACGCCGTCGATCAACACGTCGCGCAGGGCGCGGTTGCCGATCGGGAAATCCGGCGGCGCTCCGAGCGCCGCGATCACGGCGTCGGCAAGCACGGGATCATTGGTCGGGAACACGCCGAAGGCGTCGCCGACGGCATAGTCGATGCCGGTCGCGGCCAGATCGAACTCAACGTGCCAGGTCTCCTTCGCCGAGCCCGGCTTGTTGAGCCGTGTGCGCGACAGAAAACGCGCCTGCGGCCGGGGACGCGCGCGAACATCCCGGCGCGACGGCCGGTGCAGCCGTAGCATCGGCAGCCATCGGTGTCGTGGTCGAACTCTTGGCGGACACCGGCGTCGCCGGCGCCTCGCCGAGCTCCCGGTGCAGGGCCTTGAGCATGCGGGCGGTTTCTTTGCCACCGGGCACGCAGAGATTGAGCCGCTCTTCCTTGCTGCAGGACGATGGCGTCGGAATAGTCCTGACAGGTGTATCCGCATTGTCCGCAGTCCTGCTGTCCCATCGCCGCCATCATCCGCCGCCGCAGCGGACGGCCTTCGGCGAGCTTCATGCGATCGTGGAGCGCCATGGCGGGGTCGTGCCAGGGCGCGCCGTCGTCGTCCTCCGGGCTGGGCGGCGACGCGAGATCGAGGCCACCCGGCAACAGCGCCGCCGCCTGCTCCAACGAGAGCGGAGTCACCCCGTGCTCGAGCGAAAGCAGCCCGGCGAACAGGCCATCGAGCCATACGCGCTGCTCCGCGGAGAACGGCGCGCTCTCCGGGATGAGCGAAAGCGTCCGCGCCGGCAGGCTCATTCGGCCGCCTCGCTGGCAACGAGCGAGCGCAGCGCATCGATCTGGTGCCGCCGGGTGAAGGCGAGAAAGCTTTCCTGCGGCGACGCGCGGTGCGCCAGATATGCCTTGAGCAAGCGCTCGACGGTCCTCGGCGCGTCCTCGGCTCTGACGTCGTGATAGAGTTCCGGCGCAATCGCCGCGTCCGGTCCGAAGCCGCCGCCGACGTGAATGTGGTAGCCCTCGACGGTGTCGCCGTCTTCCGACGTTTGCACCTTGCACGCCAAGCAGCCCGATGTCGCCGATGTAGTGCTGCGCGCACGAGTGATGACATCCGGTGAGATGGATGTTGACGGGGCGGTCGAGCGCGACCCGGCTTTCGCACCAGCGGGCGATCTCCTCGGCATGCCGCTTGGTATCCGAGGCTGCAAACTTGCAGCCGACATTGCCGGTGCAGGCGACGAGCCCGGCGCGTATGGAATTGGCGCTGGTGGAAAGGCCCAGTGTTTCGATCTTCGCTTGCGCTGCCGCGATTTTGTCCGACGGCACGCCCGAGATGATCAAGTTCTGCCAGACGGTGAGGCGGACGTCGCCGTCGCCGAGGTCGCGTGCGACCTCGGCCAGCCCCCGCATCTGCGCGGCGGTCAGCTTGCCGACGGGAAGCGCGACGCCGATCCAATGACGGTCGGGCTGCTTCTGCGCGTGCACGCCGACATGGGCGCTGCGGTCGAACGGCGGGCGAGGACTCAGCGCGTCGGCGGGAACGCGGTCGAGCTTGCGGCCGAGTTTTTCCTCGGCGAGCGCGAGCACCTGGTCTATTCCCAGACGGTCGATGATGTATTTGAGCCGTGCCTTGTTGCGGTCGGTGCGATCGCCATGGTCGATGAACACGCGCACGATGGCGTCCGCCACCTTGGTAGCGTCCGCCGGCCTGACCACGACGCCGGTCGCGCGCGCGAAGTCCCCGTGGCCGGTGATGCCGCCGATCATGAGGCGAAACCACACCCCGGGCGCGACCGCGAAGCCGTCCCTGACCTCGACCGCCTGGAAACCGATGTCGTTGGTGTCTTCCAGTACGGGAACGATGCCCGCGCCGTCGAACCCGACGTTGAATTTGCGCGGCAGACCATAGAGCGCGCGCTCGTTGAGAATGTGAAAATGCCATTCGCGCGCGTAGGGGCGGGTGTCGATCAGCTCTTGCGGATCGATGCCAGCGGTCGGCGAACCGGTGACATTGCGAATGTTGTCGGCGCCTGAGCCGCGCGAGCACAGCCCGAGGTCCTGGACCGCCTCGACCATGGCGACGGCGTTCTTGGCTTCGATCTCGCGCACCTGCAGGTTGGCGCGGGTGGTGACGTGGGCATAGCCGCCGCCGAAGCGCTCGGCCAGATCGGCGACGCCGGCGAATTGCCAATGCGCGAGGATGCCATTCGGCATCCGCAGCCGGCACATGTAGGAGTTCTGGTTGGGCGCCACATAGAACAGGCCGAAGAAGCGCCAGCGGAAATTGTCCGCCGGTTTGGGATATTCGTTGCGCGCCGCCTGCGCCTTCAGGCGTTGGTAACCGTCGAACGGATGCAGCTCGCGCTTGAATTTTTCCTGCTCGGAGAGTTTGCCGCCGGCTTTGATGACGCGATCCTGCGCGCGCGCATGCTCGGCATCCGGGCCGACCGGCTCGGCCGGCGCCGGCGTCGGCGCAGGCGCACCGGGCGGCCGCGCCGCCTTGGCGATCTGCAGGCCGGCCACGAAACCTTCGAGATAGCGCTTTTGTTCGGGGTCGAAATCGCCGGACATTGGTTCCGTTCTTGGCTTCCTTTTTGTGCGCTGCTCACGCCAAAGCACCAGGCGAACGGCCGTCGCTGGCCCGGTTTGCTGCAAAGCAGCAAAGACCGTGCCAAGGCACCCGACATTGTTTTTGTTAAGGAAATTCGAGTCCGGGGCGTGCCCGCGCCGCCGTCCTGGGCACTCGCCGGAATTCAGGTTGAAAATCTATGCAGCGGTGGCGAGCGGCACTCCCGGTCGGGCCCGCGCCGGCCGGATCAGGCTGCTGGTGCCGTCATTGTTGACCGCCGGCTGCCGCGCGATCGAGGCGGGCGGCGCCGTATCGCCGCTTTGAAAGCGTCGCAGCCTGCGGGTTCTCGGCCGCAGCGAAGATCTTCTGCAGCACCTGCCGTTGCACCGGCTTCTTGATGATCGGCACATATCCAAACCGGCCGTCGATGCTCTCGACCCCGTAGCCGGTGACGAACACGAACGGCAGATTGCGCGCCGCCAACACATCGGCGACCGGGTAGACGAATTCGCCCCCCAGGTTGACGTCGATGATGCCGGCGTCGATGTCATCGTGCACGGCCGCGACCATGGCCTCGGCGAGCCGGCTGAATGGTCCGATGACCGAAAATCCGAGCTCGGTAAGGATGTCCTTCATCATCATGGCGACCAAGATCTCGTCTTCGACGAGCAGGATGCGGTTGCCGGTCGCAAGCCGCAGCGGCAGCGCGAGCTTGTCCTCACCGGCCGTGCGATGCGCGCCGGGCTGACGCAGCATCGGTTCGATCTTGTCGCTGCGGGGCACGCACAGGCTGCACTCCAGGCCTTCGGGACGCCAGTCGAACTCCGCCTTGCCCTCGAGCTGGCGTTCGATGCTGGCGCTGATCACCCGGATGCCGAAGCCCGGCGCCTCGGGCGGCTGGGTGAGCGGTCCGCCGTTCTCGGTCCAGCGCAGGACGAGGCTGTCCGGCCGCAATTCCCAGTTCACCGCGACGCGGCCCGACATCACCGACAGCGCGCCATATTTGGCGGCGTTGGTGGACAGCTCGTGCAGCGCGAGTGCGAGCGTCTGCGCGGTGCGCGGCTCGAGCGATACGTCGGGTCCGCTGGCCTTGATCTGTTCGGCGTCGTTGGTGCGATAGGGGGCGAGTTCCTCCTCGACCAGGCGGGCCAAGTCGGCGCCCTGCCAGCGGCTCTGGGCGAGCAGGGTGTGCGCGCGCGACAGCGCGCCGATGCGGCCATCGACCGCGGCAATGTAGGAATTGATTGTATCCGAGCGGGTCAGGCGCACGATCGATTGCACGAGCGCCAGGGCGTTTCTCGCGCGGTGGTCAACCTCGCGTGCCAGCAGCACCTGCCGTTCTTCGGCTTCCTTGCGGTCGGTGATGTCGACGGTCACGCCGCTGATGCGCACGATATTGTCGGTGGCGTCCACGCTCGCCACCGCTGTTCCGATGCACCAGCGCAGCTCGCCGTTCGGACGGCACACGCGAAATTCGGTCTGGAAGCTCGGCGTGTTGTGCGCCGCGGGCTTGATCGCGTTCTGCAGATGCTTCCAGTCCTCGGGGTGGATCAGCGCCCTGATGTTGTCGACGGTGAGATCGAAGCTGGCAGGATCGACGCCGAAAATTCGATATTGCCCGTCGTCCCAGACAAAATCGCCGTTGACCGGATCCCATTCCCACGATCCCATCTGACCGGCGGCCAGCGCCAGGCTGCGGCGCTCTTCGCTGCGCATCAGGCGCGCGGTCGAGGCCTCCAGCTCCGCGGTCCGCTCCGCCACGCGCCGCTCGAGCTCCTGATTGAGCTGCTCGAGCTGTCTGGTCTTGCGATAGAGCTCGGAGAAGATCCTGACCTTGGCGCGCAGCACCTCCGGAATGACCGGTACCGGGACGTAGTCGACTGCTCCCATTTCATAGGCGCGCAGGCGGTCGACGTCGGTCAAGTGGATGGCGGAAATGAAGATGATCGCGGTGCGCTGAAAGCGGGGATGCTCGCGGATCATCGCGGCCAGCTGGAAGCCATCGAGCTCCGGCATGCAGACGTCCACGAGAATGACGGCAATGTCCTGCTTGAGGAGTTGTTCGAGTGCTTCCCTGGCCGATGTGGCCTTGATGAGCTTCTCGCCCAGTCCTTCGAGGATCGTCTCGTAGCTCAAGAGCTTGGCCGGCTGGTCGTCGACCAGCAGGATGTTGACCTTGTCGCCCGAAGCCATTCGCTTGTCTCCGCTGCTAGAGCGATTTCCGGTCCTGCGGAATCGGAAAGCTCTAGCTCATTTTTGACGCGTCTTTCGCCCGACCGGTTCCGCTTCGCCGTAGGTCGCGGTCAACGATGCAGCCACATGCGCAGCGCCGACAGCAGTTGCTCGGTGTTGACGGGTTTGGCCAGATAGTCGGAGGCACCCGCTTCCATGCATTTTTCGCGATCGCCTTTCATGGCCTTGGCCGTGAGCGCGATGATCGGCAGCCGCCGGAAGGCCGGGTTCTCCCGGATGCCCCGAATGGTCTGATATCCATCCATCTCCGGCATCATGACGTCCATCAGCACGATTGCCAGGTCGGGCGTCGATTCGGCCAAGGCGATCGCCTCGTTGCCGGTGGTGGCCGTGAGCACATGCATGCCGCGTCGCTCCAGCACGCTCGACAAGGCGAAAATATTGCGAGCGTCATCATCGACCAGCAGCACGGTGCGACCGATAATATCCTCGTCGGAACTGTTGAGCCGCTCGAGCATGCGTTGCTTCTCGGGCGGCAGGTCGGTGACGATGCGGTGCAGGAACAACGCGGTTTCGTCGAGCAAGCGCTCGGGAGAACTCGACCCCCTTGACCACGATGCTGCGCGCCATGGTGTGCAGCTGGGCGTCTTCGTCCGCCGACAGTTCCCGGCCCGTGAACACGACCACCGGCACATTGGACAAGTCGGCGTCGGCACGTAGCTCCTCCAATACCTCGAAGCCCGACATGTCCGGCAGCCGGAGATCGAGCACGACGCAATCGCAGGAGTCCTGCCTGAGAACGTCCAGGGCCTCGGAGCCGGTGCCGGCGGTAACGATTTCGATGTCGTCGTGGCCGAGCAGTTCCGCAATGCTCATCTGCTCGGCGCGGTCGTCCTCGACGACCAGCAGGCGCTTGCGCCGCGGCTTGGCGTATTCCTGGATCCGCGCCAAGGCCGCCTCCACGCCCTCGGTCGAGGTCGGCTTGGTGACGAAGGAGAACGCGCCTCGCGCCAGGCCGTGCTGGCGATCCTCGTCCAATGTGATGATCTGCACCGGAATGTGCCGCGTCAGCGGGTTCTGCTTGAGCTGGCTGAGCACGGTCCAGCCCAGCATGTCGGGCAGGAACACGTCGAGCGAGACCGCAGTCGGCTGGTACTGCTTGGCGAGGTCGAGCGCATCGGCGCCCCGCATCGCGACCAACACCTTGAAGCCGCGCTCGCGCGCCAGGTCCACCATGATCCGGGCGTAATGCGCATCGTCCTCGACGATGAGCAGGATTGAATCGCCGGGTTGGATCTCGAGCCGATCATCGGAAATCTGCTCGATCGGACGTTCAGGTGCCGCGTGGGCGCCGGGCGCATGCTGCGGCGCCGCCGACGCGGTGGCCGACGGCTTGTGTGTCACGGTCGGTCCAACGTATCGCAGCGGCAGATAGAGCGTGAAGGTGCTGCCCACGTTGGACGCGCTGCGCAAGTGAATTTCGCCGCCCAGCAGGTTCGAGAGCTCGCGGCTGATGGCGAGCCCCAGCCCCGTGCCGCCGTATTTGCGGCTGGTGCTGGCGTCGGCCTGCATGAACGCTTCGAAAATGACCTTCTGCTTTTCCTGCGGAATGCCGATGCCGCTGTCGGAGACTTCGAAGGCCGCGACCGTGGGCGCCTGGTCGAGCACCGCATGCCCGGCGCTCCAGCCGCCCTGGACCGCCGAAACGTTCAGGCGCACCCCGCCTTGCGCGGTGAACTTGAACGCGTTCGAGAGCAGGTTCTTGAGCACCTGCTGCAAGCGCTTCGAATCCGTGGTGATGCTGCGTCCGAGATTGGGGTCGAGATTGACCTCGAACGACAGCTGCCGGCTCTCCGCCTCGTGACGGAAGGGTCGTGCGATCATGTCGAGAAGCGCGCTGAACGCGAGCTCCTCGGCATCCACCGTCACGGTGCCCGATTCGATCTTGGACAGGTCGAGAATGTCGCTGATCAGGTTCAACAGGTCGGTGCCGGCGCCGTGGATCGTGCGGGCGAACTCGACCTGCTTGGGCAGCAGGTTGCCGTCCGGGTTGTCGCTGAGCTGCTGGCCCAGGATCAGGATGCTGTTGAGCGGCGTGCGCAGCTCGTGCGACATGTTGGCGAGGAATTCCGACTTGTACTTCGAGGTCAGCGAGAGCTCGGTCGCCTTCTCCTCCAGGGCGCGGCGCGCCTGCTCGATTTCCTGGTTCTTGCGCTCCACCTCGACGTTACGCTCGGCGAGCTGCTGGGCCTTCTGCTCGAGCTGCTCGTTGGTCTGTTGCAGCTCTCGCTGCTGCGCCTGCAATTCGCCGGCGAGTTGCTGCGATTGCTTGAGCAGCCCTTCAGTCTGCATCGTGGCCTCGATGCTGTTGACCACGATGCCGATGTTGGTCGTGAGCTGCTCGAGGAACGTCATTTGCAATTCGGTGAATTCGCTGAGCGAGGCGAGTTCGATCACCGCCTTGACCTGGTTCTCGAACAGCACCGGTAGCACGACGACGTTGCGCGGCACCGCCTTGAACAGCCCCGACCCGATTGGGACGGCGTGTTTGGGCATTTCGCTGATCAGCATTCGCCGCTTGTCGGCGGCGCATTGGCCGATCAGCCCTTCCCCGACCCGCAGGTGCTGGGGATGACCGTTGAGGCCATCGTCGGCGTAAGCCGAGAGCAGGTGCAGGCTCGGTACGTCCTCGCTCGTAACTTGATAGATGACGCCGAGCTGCGCGTTGACCAGCGGAGTGAGCTCGGACAGCAGCAGGCCGCCGACGGCGGCCAGGTCGCGCTGGCCCTGCAGCATGTTGGTGAACTTGGCAAGGTTGGTCTTGAGCCAGTCTTGTTCGGTGTTGCGGTCGGTGGTGAGCCGCAAATTGCCGATCATGGTATTGATGTTGTCCTTGAGCTCGGCCACCTCGCCGCGTGCGTCCACTTGAATCGAACGAGTGAGGTCGCCCTTGGTCACGGCGGTCGCGACCTCGGCGATCGCGCGCACCTGCGTGGTCAGGTTGGCGGCCAGCAAGTTGACGTTGCCGGTCAGGTCCTTCCAGGTGCCAGCGGCGCCGGGCACATTGGCCTGGCCGCCGAGGCGCCCTTCGACGCCGACCTCGCGCGCGACGCTGGTCACCTGGTCGGCGAAGATCGCGAGCGTGTCTGTCATGTTGTTGATGGTCTCGGCGAGCGCCGCCACCTCGCCCTTCGACTTCACAGTCAGATTCTGCTTCAGGTCGCCGTTGGCAACCGCGGTCACCACCTTCACGATGCCGCGCACCTGCTCGGTCAAATTGGCCGCCATCACGTTGACGGTGTCGGTCAGATCCTTCCAGGTCCCGGCGACGCCCGGCACCGCGGCCTGGCCGCCGAGCTTGCCCTCGGTGCCGACCTCGCGTGCCACGCGCGTCACTTCCGAGGCGAAGGCGTTGAGCTGGTCCACCATGGTGTTGATGGTGTTCTTGAGCTCCAGGATTTCGCCCTTCACGTCGACGGTGATCTTGCGCGAGAGGTCGCCGCGCGCCACCGCCGTGGTCACCTCGGCGATGTTGCGGACCTGAGTGGTGAGGTTGGCAGCGAGCAGGTTGACGTTGTCGGTGAGATCCTTCCAGGTGCCGGCGACGCCCGGCACCACCGCCTGGCCGCCGAGGCGTCCGTCGGTACCGACCTCGCGCGCGACGCGCGTCACTTCGGCGGCGAACGACCGCAGCTGCTCGACCATGGTGTTGAGCGTGTCCTTGAGCAGCAGGATCTCGCCGCGCACGTCCACGGTGATCTTCTTGGAGAGGTCGCCGCCGGCGATGGCGGTCGCCACCTCGGCGATATTGCGGACCTGCGCCGTGAGGTTCGACGCCATGAAGTTGACGTTGTCGGTGAGGTCCTTCCAAGTACCGGCGACGCCCGGCACCTGCGCCTGGCCGCCGAGCTTGCCTTCGGTGCCGACCTCGCGCGCCACGCGCGTGACTTCCGACGCGAACGAATTGAGCTGGTCCACCATCGTGTTGATGGTGTTCTTGAGCTCCAGGATCTCGCCCTTCACGTCGACCGTGATCTTGCGCGAGAGGTCGCCGCGGGCGACCGCGGTCGTCACCTCGGCGATGTTGCGGACCTGGGCGGTGAGGTTGCCCGCCATTGAGTTCACGCTGTCGGTCAGGTCCTTCCAGGTGCCGGCGACCCCCGGCACGTTCGCTTGGCCGCCGAGCCGGCCTTCGGTGCCGACTTCGCGCGCGACGCGGGTCACCTCGCCGGCGAAGCGGTTGAGCTGGTCCACCATCGTGTTGAGCGTTTCCTTGAGCTGAAGGATTTCGCCGCGCACGTCCACCGTGATCTTGCGGGAGAGGTCGCCGCCGGCGATGGCGGTGGCGACCTCGGCGATGTTGCGGACCTGGGCGGTGAGGTTGCCCGCCATCGAGTTCACGCTGTCGGTCAAGTCCTTCCATGTGCCGGCCACGCCGGGCACCTCCGCCTGGCCGCCGAGCTTGCCTTCGGTGCCGACTTCGCGCGCGACGCGGGTCACCTCCGCGGCGAAGGCGTTGAGCTGATCCACCATCGTGTTCAGCGTCTCCTTGAGCTGCAGGATTTCGCCGCTCACGTTGACGGTGATCTTCTTCGACAGGTCGCCCTGCGCGACCGCGGTCGCGACCTCGGCGATGTTGCGGACCTGTCCGGTCAAGTTCGACGCCATCGAGTTGACGCTGTCGGTCAGGTCCTTCCAGGTGCCGGCGACGCCGCGAACCATGGCCTGGCCGCCGAGCTTGCCCTCGGTGCCGACCTCGCGCGCGACGCGCGTCACCTCGCCGGCAAAGGCGTTGAGCTGGTCCACCATCGTATTGATGGTGTCCTTGAGCTCGAGAATTTCGCCGCGGACGTCGACCGTGATCTTCTTCGACAGATCGCCGCTGGCGATGGCGGTCGACACTTCGGCGATGTTGCGGACCTGCGCGGTCAGGTTGGACGCCATCGAGTTGACGCTGTCGGTCAAGTCCTTCCAGGTGCCGGCGACGCCGAGCACGTTGGCCTGACCGCCGAGGCGTCCTTCGGTGCCGACCTCGCGCGCGACGCGCGTCACCTCGCCGGCGAACGCGTTGAGCTGATCGACCATCGTATTGATGGTCTCCTTGAGCTGCAGGATTTCACCGCTCACGTTCACCGTGATCTTCTTGGAAAGATCGCCGCCGGCGATCGCGGTGGCGACGTCGGCAATGTTGCGGACCTGGGCGGTCAAGTTGGACGCCATGAAATTGACGCTGTCGGTCAAGTCCTTCCAGGTGCCGGCGACGCCGGGCACCTGCGCCTGGCCGCCGAGCTTGCCCTCGGTGCCGACCTCGCGCGCCACGCGCGTCACCTCCGACGCGAACGCGTTGAGCTGGTCCACCATGGTGTTGATGGTGTCCTTGAGCTCCAAAATTTCGCCGCGCACGTCGACCGTGATCTTGCGCGAAAGATCGCCGCGCGCCACCGCCGTCGTCACTTGGGCGATGTTGCGCACCTGATCGGTGAGGTTGCCGCACATGGCGTTCACCGAATCGGTCAGGTCCTTCCAGGTGCCGGCGACGCCGGGCACGATGGCTTGGCCGCCGAGCTTGCCGTCGGTGCCGACCTCGCGCGCGACGCGGGTCACCTCCGAGGCGAACGACCGCAACTGATCGACCATCGTGTTGATGGCTTCCTTGAGCTGCAAAATCTCGCCGCGGACGTCGACCGTGATCTTCTTCGACAGGTCGCCCATGGCGACCGCGATGGTCACTTCGGCGATGTTGCGGACCTGCGCGGTGAGGTTCGACGCCATCGAGTTGACGTTCTCGGTCAGGTCCTTCCAGACCCCCGTCACCTCGCTCACCTGCGCTTGGCCACCGAGCTTGCCTTCGGTGCCGACTTCACGGGCGACACGCGTCACTTCGGAGGTGAACACGCTGAGCTGCTTGATCATGGTGTTGACGATGGTCGCCGAGCGCAGGAATTCGCCCTCGAGCGGCCGGCCGTCGACCTCGAGCCGCATGGTCTGCAACAGATCACCCTGCGCGACGGCGGAAACGGCGCGCGTGACTTCGGTGGTCGGCCACAGCAAGTCGTCGATCAGCGTGTTGACCGAGGTTTCCATCTCGCCCCATGCGCCGTTCGAGAGGCCGAACTTCACGCGCTGGCGAGTCTTGCCCTCGCGGCCCACGACGTGCCCGACGCGTTCCAGCTGCTGGGCCATACGTTCGTTGGCGGCCACGATCTCGTTGAAGGTGTCGGCGATCTTGCCGAACAGGCCGAGTTGGTTCCCCGGCATGCGGACGGAGAAGTCGCCGACGCGCATGGCCTGCATGGCGTTCAGCAGATCCTGCAGTTCGGTCAACGAGCCGCCGGCCGCCACCGCGGCGGGCATTTCAGCGGACACCGCGCCTGGAGGTGCGCCGTTGGCCTTAAGGTCGCCAACCGGTTCACGGTTCCGTTGCATAGTTTCCTCCGGGGCGGATGAAGCGGCACGATGCCACGAGCGCGGAGGCCGTGTCATGGCCGCAGCATGACTGCTCTGCGATCTTCGACTCGTAAGCCAAAAAAGTCGCGGATGAAAAGTCGGAGTGTAAATTCGCCGGGATGCTGGTGGTCCGACGCCGCGGTCGCGCACACGATCGCGTCCGCGCGCGGAGCGCCGCGGGCGATCTACAGGTCGTGGGCGGACACGCTTCCGGCGACCGGCTGGATCCGGCCATGAACCATACCCCTTGGCGATCCAGATCGGACCACCACCTGACGCCAAACGCCGCAGCAATGCGATGGTTCCGCCCCCGGAGGTATTTTTTGCCGGATGAAAGATATAACGATTTCAATTGGATAGAGCGCGGGGCGGTATGGGGTGGAGCCAGCCCGGACAAGGTCAAGCGCGGCCCGGGCGGCCGGCCTCCCCCGGCAGGCGAAACGTCGATACTGGCTCGGCCGTCCGGGCTCCCCCGCCATGCGACCCCATGGACACGTCGGTCACCGCGGCCCGCTTCCAGGACGGGGCGAGCGTTATGCTACGCTCGCCGCCATAAGCGGGCTTATCCGCACAATGTCATCAGGGGGGAGGATGGGATGGCTGTTCGACCGGCATGGACGGCGTGGCTCGCGCTCGCGGGCTTGCTCGCAACCGCGGGCGCGCAGGCTCAACAGGTGCAGATCACGCCGGAACTCGCCGGAATCATCGAGGGCGCCAAGAAGGAGGGCAAGTTGCTCTTGCGCTCCACGACCAGCGTCAACGGCGCCGCGGATGGAGCGAAAGTTGCGCAGGCCGGCATGAAGCGGATGTTCGGGGTCGACCTGTCGGTCGAATGGGTGCCCGGCCCCGCCTTCGCACCGCTCGCCGCCGCGCTCTACCAGGAGAAGCAGGCCGGACAAGCCGCGTCCGGCGACGTCTATGTCGGCACCCCGATCCAGATCGTGCCCTATCTCGAGCGCGGCCTGTTCCAGGCCGTCGATTGGGTCAGGCTGATGCCGGGTCGCATTGCGCCCGAACTGGTCGAAGGCGACAGCAGGGCGCTCCGCTTCATGACCTTCCTGCCGGGCGTCAATTACAACGTGAAGGTCGCGACCTGGGTGCCGCAGATCAAAGTCGTGGATGATCTGCTCAGGCCCGAATACAAGGGCAAGTTCGTCACCACGCCCTTCCTCGCCGGCTTCGACGTGCTGCTGGCCGATCCGAAATGGGGCGCGAAGAAGACCGAGGAGTTCGTGCGCAAGCTGTCGACGCAGATCGCGGGCCTGCTCGGCTGCGAAGGCGAGGATCGCATCGCGTCCGGTGAAACGCCGGCGCTCGCCATCGATTGCAGCGGCGGCTCGCAGAACCGGCTGCGCTACCGCGGCAAGGGGATCCTCGATACCCATATCGTGAGCGACATGGCACAGCGGCGCTATGCCTATTTGACCGTCCCGGCGCACACCGCCCATCCGAACGCCGCTGCTCTCTATACCCTCTACATCTCCTCGCCCGAGGGGCAGGAAAAGGTGGTGTGGGATCTCTATGGCCAGGATCTCGATCTCTATGCCGGATCGCGATCGGCGAAGAGGGTGCAAGAGCTTCTGGCCCAGGGCGTCAAGTTCACCGACGTCAACATCGATTGGTGGAAGACCAACCAGGGCGTCGAGAAGGATCATCTCGAGCTGACCAAGATCATTCGCCGTTAGAACGCAATGATTATGAGCACCGGCCACGCCGCGATCTCGGTTTCGCAAGAGCCGGGCTGTCGCGGCCCGCGGCCACCCTCGCCGCAACGCCGTCGTTGGCCGAACCGCGCGTGACCGCAGCCCAGTACGCGTCGACCCGGCGCCGCCCGGACTTGGCGCGGGCGGCCATGATCGCGCTCGTCGTTCTGGCGAGCGCGATGGTGCTCGTGCTGCTGCTGACGGTGCTGTGGCTGAGCTTCACCGAGGGTACGCCGGGCGACCCGAAGCTCGGCTATTCGTTGCGGCATTATGCCGAGGTCTTTTTCGACCCCTTCACCTACGAAGTCCTGTGGAACACGTTTCAGTTCCAGGTCGTGACGCTGATCGTCGCTTTCGCGCTCGCGTTGCCGATCGCCTGGCTGGTGGAGCGAACCGATTTCCCCGGCAAGACGGCGGTCTTCACCCTAATGACCGTCGCGCTCCTGATTCCCGGCTTCGCGGTCGCGCTGGGCTGGGTGTTTCTGCTGCATCCGCGCATCGGCGCGGTCAATCAAGCCGTGATGGGCCTGTTCGGCCTCGCCGAGCCGCCGTTCGACGTCGCTTCCATTTTCGCCATGGGGGTGGTCGAAGGCCTGAGCCTCACCCCGCTCGCCTTCATCATGACCGCGGTGGTGCTGCGCTCCATGGACCCGGCGCTGGAGGAGGCCGCGGCGGTGAGCGGCGCCAAGCCGCTGCAGGCGGTCGCCAAGGTCACGCTGCGCGTGCTGTGGCCGGGGCTGCTCGCGGCCGCCATTTACGTGTCGGCAGTTTGCTTCGCGGCCTTCGACGTGCCGGCGATACTCGGGCTGACCAACCGCATCTACACCTTTTCCACCTACGTCTTCCGCCAGCTCACGCCGACCGAGGGATTGCCGGAATACGGCGGGGTCGCGACGCTGAGCGTGATCATGGTCGCGCTCGCGGTAGCGCTCAGCTGGTGCTACCGAATGGTGCAGCGCCAGGCGCCACGTTACGCCGTCATCACCGGCAAGGCCTATCGGCCGCGCATGAGCCCGCTCGGACGCGCCAAGTGGCCGGCGGTGGGTTTCGTGGCGGCGTTCTTCGTCGTGAGCCAGCTGCTTCCGATCCTGATGCTCTGCTGGGTCTCGGGTCTGCCATTCCTGCAGTTGCCGTCGGCTGCCGCCTTCGCCGACCTCTCGCTCAACAATTTCCGCAGCATCCCGGCCGAGCTGCTCGTCCGCAGCATCGAGAATACCGCCATCCTCATGGTTGTCGTCCCGACCATCACGGTCGCGCTCAGCGTTGCGGTGTCCTGGGTGGTGCTGCGGTCGAAAGCCCATGGCCGCGCGCTGTTTGATTTCTTCGCGTTCCTGCCGGTGACGGTGCCGCCGATCGTATTCAGCATCGCGGCGCTGCTGTTGACGCTGTTCGTGCTCGGGCGCATCGTGCCGATCTATGGCACGATCTGGATTCTGATCCTGGTCTATGTCATTGCGCGGCTGAGCTACGGCACGCGCATGACCAACAGCGCCATGATCCAGATCCATCATGAGCTCGACGAAGCGGCGCGAGTCAGCGGTGCCGGCACCGCGGGCGTGTTGCGCTCGGTGCTGATCCCGTTGCTGGCACCTTCGATGCTCTATGCCTGGATCTGGATTGCGCTTCTGACCTACCGCGAGCTCACGCTCCCGGTCGTGCTCTCGTCCGGCCGCAATCTCCCGTTTTCCATCCTGGTCTGGAGCTATGTGCAGTCGTCGTCCTATGGCCGGGCCTCGGCGGCGGCGCTGATCATGCTCGTCCTGATGATTCCGTTTCTCGCGTTGTACTGGCTGGTGGCGCGCCGGGTCGGCGCGCTCGCGCCGCGCTAGCGAGATCGAGACCCGCCCATGATCCGTCTGCGCAACCTCAGCATGACCTACCGCACGGCGCAGGCCGTCGAGCGCGCGCTCAAAGCCATCTCGCTCGACGTCGCGGAGGGGCAATTCTACACGCTGCTCGGCCCCTCGGGTTGCGGCAAGACCACGACGCTGCGCTGCGTCGCCGGCCTCGAGCAGCCGGACGCGGGCGAAATCATGATCGGCGGCGAGACCGTGTATTCGTCGCAGCGCAACATGTGGGTCGAGCCGCACGATCGCCATATCGGCATGGTGTTCCAATCCTACGCGATCTGGCCGCATATGAGCGTATTCGACAACGTGGCCTTTCCGCTGCGGCACAAGCATCCCAAGCCGCCGCGCAGCGAGATACGCGAACGGACCATGCAGGTGTTGGCGCTGGTTCATTTGGACGGGCTGGAGAACCGGCCGGCACCTTATCTTTCCGGCGGCCAGCAGCAGCGACTTGCGCTCGCGCGGGCGCTGGTCGCCGAGCCGCGTGTGCTGCTGCTCGACGAGCCGCTCTCGAACCTCGACGCCAAGTTGCGCGAAGAGATGCGGCTCGAGCTCAAGGAGGTGGTCGAGCGCTTGCGCGTGACCACGCTGTTCGTGACCCACGAGCAGATCGAGGCGCTCACCATGTCGGACGTGATCGGAGTGATGAAGGACGGCCGCATCGTGCAGGAGGGCAGTCCGGCCGAGATTTATCGCAAGCCCGCCGGGCTGTTCGTCGCCGACTTCATCGGCAAGACCAATATCCTCAGCGGCAGGGTTGTGGCGGTTGCCGGCGCCGCGGGGCCGCGACGGGCCGACGTCGCCACGGCGATCGGTACCCTGGCCTGCTTCGTCGATTCCGAGACCGGCGTCGGCGACGAGGTGACGCTGACGGTGCGGCCGGAAAGCATTGCGCTCGGCCTCGACGGCGCAGCCGGCGTGAACGGGGTGAGCGGCCGGGTCGAGACGATCGTCTATCTCGGCAACATGCTGGAATGCGTGGTCGCGGTTGCGTCCGAACGCATTCGCGTGCAACTTCACCCCTCCGTCGCTCTCGTTCGCGGCGCCGATGTTTCCCTGCACCTTCCCGTCGAGCATTGTCTCGCCATGCGTCGCTGATCTCGCTGATGGCCAACGGCTCCAATCTTCGTCTCGCCGCCGACATCGGCGGCACCTTCACCGACATCGCGGTCTTCGACGACAGGACCGGCAAGCTGACCTTCGGCAAGACGCTCTCGACGCCGCAACGCCTGGTCGATGGCATCAACGCCGGGGTGGAGAAGGCGGGGAGCGATTACAAGTCCGCCGGGCTGTTCCTCCACGGCTCCACCATCGCCATCAATACCATCCTGGAGCGCACCGGCGCCAAGACCGCGCTCCTCATCACCGACGGCTTCCGCGACATCTACGAGATCGGCCGTATCAACCGTCCGGACGCCTACAATCTGTTCTTCCAGAAGCACGTGCCGCTGGTCGAGCGGGCGCTGCGCTTCGAGGTCAAGGAGCGCGTGCTGTCCGATGGCGAGATCGAGACACCACTCGACGAGCGCGAGATCGAGGCGTTGGGCCGCAGGCTGGAGCGGCTCGGCGTCGAGGCGACCGCGATCCTCTTCCTCAACTGCTACGCCAGGCATGACCACGAGGCGCGCGCCAAGGCGATCCTGGAGAGAAACCACCCTGCCATGTTCGTTTCCGCCTCGCACGAGCTGTCCGAGGAATATCGCGAGTTCGAGCGCTGCTCGACGGTGGTCGCCAATGCCTATATCGGGCCGATCGTCCGAGGATATATCGGCGAGATCGCCGACCACATCCGGGGCGAGGGCTTTTCCGGTTCGTTCCTGATCGTGCAGTCGACCGGCGGCCTCTACGAAGCGGACCAGGCCAAGACCCACTGCGTGCACATGCTGGAATCGGGGCCGGCGGCCGGCGTCATCGGCACGCAGGCACTTTGCCGCGCGCTCGGCCGCAAGAACGCGATCGCCTTCGACATGGGCGGCACCACGGCGAAGGCCGGCGTCATCCACGACGGCGAAGCGCTCACCACCGGCGCCGCCTTGATCGGCGGCTACGACAAGGCGCTGCCGGTGCAGCTCGCGATGATGGACATTTTCGAGGTCGGCACCGGCGGCGGCTCGATCGCGCGGGTGGAGGAGGGCGCGCTGCGGGTCGGCCCGCAGAGCGCGGGCGCGGCGCCGGGCCCGGCCTGCTACGGGCTCGGAGGCCGCGAGCCGACGGTGACGGATGCGAATCTCATTCTCGGCCGGCTCGGGGCCGACCGGTTCCTCGGCGGCGAAATGCGGCTCGACGTCGCGGCCGCCGAGCGCGCGCTCGCCGAGCGCGTGGCGAAGCCGCTCGGCATGGACACGACGACGGCGGCGGACGGCATCTTGCGCATCGCCTCGACCGCGATGTCCTATGCGGTGAAGGGCGTCACCACCGAGCGCGGCCTCGATGCCGGCGACTTCGCGCTGGTGGCCTATGGCGGCGCCGGACCGCTGCATGCGGTCGAAGTCGCGCGCGAAATCGGCATCAGGACCGTGATCGTGCCGACCGCGCCCGGGGTATTCTCGGCCTTCGGCATGCTGTTCTCGGATCTGCGTTACGATTTCGTGCGCACCTGGTTCACGCGGCTCGAGGACGCGCCGTTCGACCGGATCGAACGGGTCTATCGCGGGCTCGAGCAGGAGGGTCGCGCGGCGATCGGCGTCACCTCGGTCAAACCGCAGAAGATCCTGCTACGGCGGGCGGCCGACATGCGCTATGTGGGCCAGGAGCACGCGGTGACCGTGGACCTGCCGCGCGCGGTGTTCGAGCGGCAGGACCGCCGCGCGATCAAGCGCCATTTCGACGCCATGCACGAGCAACGATACGGCACGTCGGCGCCGGAGGAGCCCGCCGAGATCGTGAGCTTGCGCAGCACCGTCACCGGCGTCATGCGCAAGCCGCCGCAGGCGAAGATCAGGCGCGGCACGCGCTTGCCCGACAAGGCCGCCTTCACCGGCCGGCGGCCGGTCTATCTCAGCGGCAGGTTCAGGCCGACCCCGACCTATGCCCGCGCGGCGCTCGCCGCCGGCAACCGGATTGAAGGACCGGCGCTGATCGAGGAGCATGCGGCGACCACGGTGCTGCTGCCCGGCGACAGGCTCGAAGTCGATCCCTACGGAAATCTGACGATCAAGGTGGCGGGAGGCCGCTGACAGCCATGGCGAAGAAGACGAACACCCTCGTCCGTAAGCCGCGCGCCCGGCGCAAGCCGCAGGAGCGCAAGGTCGATCCGGTCGTCACCGAGATCGTGCGCAACGGCGTCATCGCGGTCACTGAGGAGATGAAAACCAACCTCATGCGCACCGCCTACAACATCATCATCTACGAGGCGCTCGATTTCACCACCGGCTTGTTCACGCCGCAGGGCGAGACGATCTCGATCGGCATCGGGCTGCCGATGTTCATCCGCGGGATGGCGGAAACGGTGAAGGCCAAGATCAAGCATTTCGGCGCGGACAACATCCATCCCGGCGACATCTACGTCACCAACGATTCCTATCTCACCGGCAGCCACCTCAACCACGTCACGCTCACGCTGCCGATCTTTCACCAGCGCAAGCTGGTGGCGTTCTCCTGCTGCATGGCGCATTGGCTCGATATCGGCGGCATTCTCGGCGGCATGAGCACCGACATCTTTTCGGAAGGACTGCAGATTCCGATCCTCAAATATCAGGACCGAGGCGTGGTCAACCAAACCGTGGTCGACATCATCCGGCAGAACGTGCGCCTGCCGAGCCGCGCCATGGGCGATCTGCGTGCACAGGTCACCGCGGTGAAGACCGGCGAACGGCGTTTCCTCGAGCTCATCGCCCGCTACGGCCGTGCCCCGGTGCTCGATGCCGTGGGGGCGATCATGGATCACGCCGAGGCGATGGCGCGGGCGCGCACGCGCACGATCCCCGACGGCGTCTACGAGGCCGAATCCTACATGGACGACGACGGCATCGAGGTCGGCAAGAAAGTGCCGATCCGCGTGCGCGTCGTGGTCGATGGTGACGAGATGACCGTCGACCTGAGCGAGGTGTCGAAGCAGGTGCGCGGCTTCTACAATTCCGGCATCACCACCGGCTACGCCTGCGCGCAGGTCGCCTACAAGTGCCTGACCTCGCCCACCGACTATCCCATCAACGACGGCTCGTTCCGCAGCCTCAAGACCGTCGTTCCGCCGGGCCGCGTCATCAGCGCGGTGCGGCCGGCGCCCATGCGCTGGTGGATGACCTATCCGATGACCATCGTCGACACCATCTTCAAGGCGCTGGCGCCGGCCATTCCGGGTCGCGTCATCGCCGGCCACCACGCCGATCTGCTCGCCTCCTCGTTCCACGGCATCAACACCCGGACGTCGGAGTTCTTCATCGGCAGCTTCGGGCCGCTGGGCGGCGGCTGGGGCGCCAAGATGACCGAGGACGGCGTCTCCGGCACGGTCTGCATCAACGACGGCGACACCCACAACAGCCCGAACGAGCAGGCCGAGTTCAAGTTTCCCATCGTGGTCGAACGCTATGCGCTGGTGCCGGATTCCGGCGGCGCCGGCCGCCACCGCGGCGGGCTCGGGGTCGAGCGCGTGGTGCGCGCGCGCGCGAACATGATGGTCAACAATCAGAGCGACCGCGCCCATTGCCGGCCTTGGGGCTTGAACGGCGGTCTCGACGGCACCGGCAACGCCGTCGAGCTGCGCATCGGCGGGCAATGGAAGACCGATTTCCCCAATGCCAAGGTGCTGGTGGCGCAGCTCAAGCCCGGCGACGCCTTCAAGATCCGCTCGGGCGGCGGCGGCGGCTACGGCAGCCCGCTGGAGCGGCCGATCGAGCAGGTTCAGGGCGACGTCCGGCAGGGCTACGTCACGGTCGAGGCCGCCGCCGCGCTCTACGGCGTCGTGCTCGATCCCGAAAGCTTCGAGGTCGATATCGCTGCGACCGAACGGCTACGGGCGACCATGCATTCGGCCGCGGACGGCGCAGGAGACGCAAAGTCGGCGTGAGCTCTTGTCGCCTGTGACGCGGCCAATGCCGCCCTCATCCTGAGGAGCCGCGCGCCCCACTTCAAATCGCCGGCTACCGCGGTCTTCGCGCGGCGTCTCGAAGGATAGGCCGGCCCCATGCTTCGAGACGCATCGCGGGGCGGCCGTGTTTGTCGACGTGCCGGTGTCGACCTCGCGCTGCGCGTGTCACCGCTTGAGCTTTGCGGTGTACGACATTGCGCCGGCGCCGCAGCAGGGGCAGCTCATAGCGACGAGGATACTCTGCTTCTGCTCCTCGTCGAGGTCGCTGCGATCGAGCATCTGCCGCGCCTGCTGTTCGAACAGCTGGTGCAGCGACAGCGAGCTGTAGGAAACCGGATCGTCGGGCGCGGCATCGGAATCGGCAGCGGCCGATACTCGATCCGCCGTCGCCGCCGCGCGTCTGCTCTTGCCGCTCTTTTTGCGCTTGGCCATTCCCACTACGCACACGTGTTGGTAAGCGTCCCGACACCTTCGATCCACACCTTCACCACGTCGCCCGGCCGCAGGAACTCCTTGCGCGCGAGCCCGACGCCGGCGGGCGTGCCGGTGAGGATCAGATCTCCGGGCTGCAGGGTCACGCGCGTCGACAGATGCGCGATCTGCTCGGCGAGGGTGAAGATCATCTTGCTGGTGTGGGAATCCTGCTTGATCACGTCGTTGACCCACAGCTTGATGGCGACGTTCTGCGGATCCGGAATGTCCTCCGCCGGAACGATCCAGGGGCCGAGCCGGGCAGGCGCCCTCGAAGCATTTTTGACTGAGCCAATCGTATTTGAACGGCGAATTGTCGGCGATATGCGGCCGCTTGGTGAAATCGCGCGCCGAGAGGTCGTTGGCGACCGTATAGCCGGCGACGTGGTCGAGCGCGCGCTCGATCGCGACGTCGCGCGCGGGACGGCCGATCACCGCCGTCAATTCCGCCTCCCAATCCACCATCTTCGAATAGGCCGGGAGCTTCACGGTGCTGTCCGGCGCGGCGAGGCAATGCGTGGCCTTGATGAAATGCCAGGGCTTGAGTCCCACGCTGTGCGGATCGGGCTCGGGCTTGAGATTCTGCACTTGCGCCATTTCCATCATGTGGTCGGTGAAGTTGGCGCCGGCGCAGAAAATCCCGGCCGGGGCCGGCACCGGCGCCAACAGCTCGGTGCCGCGCAGCGGACGGCCGTCGGTCCTTTCGCCGGCCGCCATGGCGGCGCCTTGCAGGCGGCCGCGCGCCGCCGCCCAATCGCGCAGCACGTCGAGCATGGTCGCGTAGGACGCCCGTCCGGTCGCCGCCGCGACGTCGAAAATCGTCTCGCCGACGACCAGTCCGGCGCGCGGTCCTTGCGGCGACTGATAGCTGACGAGCTTGTACGACGACATTTTCGGCGGTCCCCCCGATCGGCGGCCTTGCGCGCCCTGCATTTTCTGCCCACAAAGGCGGCTCATGATACGATACGATCGTACCGAGTGGTAGACACGGCGTCTCCGGCGCGAGCGCGCGCCTGCGGGGGTAGGATCAGGGGATGAGCGGCAATTCGTCAGGCAATGCGCGCCCGCGCGCGATCGATTTCCACGCCCACGTCATCGTGCCGGAAGTCTACGCGGTGGCGGCGGAGCACAACATTTTTTCCGAGCTGCCCACCGATCCCGGCGTCACCGACGAGATGCGAAGCGCAATCAAGGACCGCGCGCGGACCGTGCTGGCGCGCATGAGCGACATCACCGAGCGCATCGCCACGATGGATGCCATGGGCGTCGACGTCCAGGTGCTGAGCGCAAGCCTGGTCCATCAGGGGCTCGAATGGGCCGACGCGCAAACCAGCCTGCGGCTCGCGCGCACGACCAACGACTGGATCGCCAAAGCCGTCGCCGCGCATCCCGCGCGGTTGATCGCGCTCGGCACGTTGCCGCTGCACGTGCCGCCGCTCGCGGTCAGCGAGCTCGAGCGGTGCATGCGCGACTTGGGACTCAAGGGCGCGGCGATCTCCACCACCGCCGGGCCGATGGAGCTGGGCGATGCCGAGCTCCGGCCGTTCTGGGCCAAGGCGGAGGAGCTCGGCGCCGTCATTTACATCCATCCCGGCGGCAACCGCGACCGCCGCTTCAAGCGCTTCCACCTCTGGAACAGCGTCGGCCAGGCGTTCGAGGAGGCGATGGCGATCTCCTCGCTGATGTACGACGGCGTGCTGGAGTCGTTCCCGAAGCTCAAGATCTGCATCTCGCACGGCGGCGGCTACATGCCTTATTATATGGGCCGCATCGACCGGAATTACCTCGAAAAGGCCAACACCCGCGTCAACATGAGCAAGCCGCCGATCGACTATCTGCGCATGCTCTATTTCAACTCTTGTGTCTACGAGCGTCCGGTGCTGCAGCATCTCGTGGACAAGGTCGGCGCCGAGCGGGTTCTGCTCGGCTCGGACTATCCCGTGGGCGAGCCGCGGCCGATCGAATTCGTGACCGCGACCGACATGCTGTCGGAGGCGCAGAAAGCCAGCATCGTGGGAACGAACGCAGCGGCCCTGCTCGGCTTGGCGTAGCGAATTCGTAGCCCGCATGAAGCGACGCGGAGCGGAGCGCGGGGGGAACTGATCCCGGATTTCGCTTCACTCCATCCGCGCTAGGGCCCTGAATCATGCCTCCAATGGACAGGTGACATGGACGAACGGCTACTCAATCCCATTTCCACGCGCGAGCTCGAGCGCCGCTGGGCCGCGGCCCGCAACGCCATGGCGGAGCGCAAGATCGACGCGCTGGTGATGCAGAACAACAATGACTGGCTCGGCGGCTATGTCCGGTGGTTCACGGATACGCCGCTGAGCAACGGCTATCCCCGCAGCGTCATCTTCCCCGCCGTCCGACCCGATGACCGTGGTCGACATGGGCGCGCGCGGCGGACGCCGCAAGCTCGACGGCGGCAATGAGGTCGACCGCGGGATCGGCGAGATGATCTTCACGCCGGCCTTCACCAGCGTCGTCTACACCGACGAATACCAGGCCGAGCTCGTCGCCGAAGAGCTCGGGCGGCGCGGCTACCGCACCATCGGCTGGGTCGGAAGCGGCGCCATGCCGCACAAATTCGTGGTGCGCGTCGAGCGCGAGCTTGCCGGCAAGGCCAAGTTCGTGGACGCGACCGAATTCATCGATCACCTCAAGGCGATCAAGAGCGAGGAGGAGAAGGACCTCATCCGCAAGGCCGCGGAGATGCAGGACGAGGTTTTCAACCGCGTGCTGAAGAAAATCCGGCCCGGCATGACCGACAACGAGATAACCGCGCTGGCGCAGTACGAGGGCCGGCTGCTGGGCAGCGAGCAGGGACTCTTCCTCGGCTCCTCGGCGCCGCTCGGGCAGGCCTCGCGCTTCGTCGATCGCCACCTGCAGGCGCGCACGCTCAAGCCCGGCGAGCACTTCACCCTGCTGATCGAGAACAACGGCCCCGGCGGGTTTTATACCGAGATCGCCCGCACCATCGTGCTCGGCAAGGCCTCGAACGAACTGATCGACGGCTTCGAGGCGATGAAGGAGGCGCAGGCCCATACCTTGCGCCTGCTCAAGCCGGGCGCGTCCTGCGCCGACATCGCCAGAAGCCACGACGACTACATGCGCGCACGCGCCTTGCCGCCGGAGCTGCGGCTCTATTGCCACGGCCAGGGCTACGACCTGGTGGAGCGGCCGTTGGTCCGCACCGATGAGACGATGACCATTCGAGGAGCACATGAACCTCGCGGTCCATCCCGGCTACGAGACGCCCTCGATCTTCGCCGTGATCTGCGACAACTATTTCATCGAGGCCGGCGGCCCGAGTGCGTGCCTGCACAAGACCCCGAAACAGGTGTTCGAGGTCTGACGGTGACCTGCCGATGACCGGTCTCGCTCGGCTTGGTGTTGAGCAGCCACGCAGCGCAGGGATGCGGTTCGCGGCGTCTCGCGGCATGCGCTCGCCCTCTGCCGCGCTCGCTCCTGGGGGTGCGGGAAGGGCAGGAGGCGATGGCGCATGAAGATCGATGTGCTCAGCATCGGCGCGTTCCCCGAGGCGACGAACGCCGAGCTCGCGAACCGGTTTGCGGTCACGCATCACTTCCGCCCGCCGGAGCCGGACGCATTGAGCGCCGAGCTCAAGACCCGCATCCGCGCGATTGCGACCGAAGCCAATCGCGGCGCCGGCCGCGCGCTGATCGCGGCGTTGCCGAAGCTCGAGGTGATCTCCATCTTCGGCGTCGGAACCGATTCCGTCGATCTCGCTGCCGCACACGAGCGCAACGTCCCGGTGACCAACACCCCGGGTGTCTTGACCGACGAAGTGGCCGACCTCGCCATCGGGCTGATGCTCGCCTCCGCGCGTCAAATCCTGTTCGCGGATCGCTACGTGCGCGACGGCAGTTGGGCCCGCAAGGGTCCGATCCCGCTCGGGCGCGGCGTCGGCGGCAAGACCATTGGCATCATCGGCCTTGGCGGCATCGGCCGCGCCATCGCCGACCGCGCCGCCGCCTTCCGCATGCGGGTCGTCTACAGCGGGCCGCGGCGCAAACCCGACGCGCCCTACGAATACGTCGCGGACATCGTCGAGCTGGCGCGGCGGAGCGATTATCTGATGGTTGCCTGCAAGGGCGGTCCGGAGACCCGGCACCTCGTCTCTTCCGCCGTGCTCGATGCGCTGGGGCCGAACGGAACGCTCGTCAATGTCGCGCGCGGCTCGGTCGTCGACGAATCCGCGCTCATCAAGGCGCTAACCGAAGGTCGTCTCGGCCACGCCGCCCTCGACGTGTTCGAGAGCGAACCCGACCCGTCGCCCGCCCTGCTCAAGCTGCGCAATGTGATCGTGCAGCCGCACCACGGCAGCGCCACCGTGGAGACCCGCGTCGCGATCGGCCAACTCATGATCGACAATCTCAGCGCCCACTTCGCCGGACGGCCGCTGCTCACGCCGGTGCGGTAGGCCAACAGGTCATGACCGACGCGGCATCGCGGGCGCGCGACGATCGAGGCTTTGCCGCGCCTTGCGGATTTCGCTAGCTTGCCGACCCGTCGACGGCGGCGGGCGGGGAGGGGCCATTGGCGCAGGCGCAGATCGTCATCGAAGGCGTGAGCCACCTTTATCGTCCCCCGAGCGGGCGGCCGGTGCTCGCGCTCGAGGACGTCGCGCTCGACGTGCGCACGCGCGAATTCGTCGCACTGCTGGGACCCTCGGGCTGCGGCAAGTCGACGCTGCTGTATCTCATCGGCGGCTTTCTTCCGACGGAAACCGGCAAGATCCTCATCGAGGGCAAGCCGGTCGGCGCGCCGGGCCCCGACCGTGGCATCGTGTTTCAGCATTTCGCGCTGTTTCCCTGGAAGACGGTGCGCGCCAATATTCTCTACGGCTTGGAGCGGATGAGGCTCGCGCGCGACGAGCGCGAGCAGCGGGCGCAGTCCTTCATCGATCTGGTCGGCCTCAACGGCTTCGAGGACAGCTATCCCTCGCAGCTTTCGGGCGGGATGCGGCAGCGCACCGCGCTTGCGCGCACGCTCGCGTTCGATCCGAAGATCCTGCTGATGGACGAACCCTTCGGCGCGCTCGATGCCCAGACCCGCAGCCTCATGCAGTCGGAGTTGTTGAGCATCTGGCAGCGCACGCCCAAGACCGTGATCTTCGTGACCCATGACGTGCAGGAGGCGGTCTACCTCGCCGACCGCGTGGCGGTGATGTCGGCGCGGCCCGGCCGCGTCAAGACGATCGTCGAGACCAGGTTCGACAAGAGCGATCCCGCGGTCTTCAAGAACAAGGGCTTCGTCGACAAGGTGGACGAGATCTGGAACCTGGTGCGCATCGAAGCGATCAAGGCCCAGGGCGGGCGGGCGTCATGAAAACCGCGCTGCGCTATTTGCCGCTGGTTCTGCTCGCGCTCGCCTGGGAGATCGGGGCCCGCACCGGTATCGTCTCCACACTCGCCCTGCCGCCCTTGAGCGCGGTCGCGACTGCCTGGATCGAGCTGCTCAAGGACGGCGAACTCGTCACCAACGGCGCGGCTTCGCTGTGGCGGGCGGGTGCCGGACTGTTTCTGTCGATCGTGGTCGGGGCCGCGCTCGGCATCTTCATGGCCTGGTGGCGGCCGGTGAACGTATTGCTGTCTCCGCTCGTGGAGATGTTCTACCCGATGCCGAAATCGGCGCTGATCCCGGTGACGGTGCTCTGGCTCGGCTTCGGCAACGGCTCCAAGATTTTGCTGATCTTTCTCGGCTGCATGCTGCCGGTCACCATCGGCGCGTTCAACGGCGCGCGCTCAAGCGAACAGGTGCTGGTCTGGTCCGCCCGCAGCATGGGCGCAACCCGCTTGCGCATGCTGTGGGACGTGGTGGTGCCGAGCGCGATGCCCGAGCTGCTCAACGGCATCCGCACCGCGCTGGCGCTGTCCTTCATCCTGCTGGTCAGCTCCGAACTGATCGCCGCGCGCGAGGGGCTCGGCTATCTGATCGGCTTCCTCGGCGCGAGCGGCACCTATGATGCGATGTTCGCCGTCGTGCTCACGGTCGCGCTGCTCGGGTTCATCGCCGACCGGATATATCTTGTTCTCATGCAAAGGATGCTGCGGTGGCAAGAGTAGCCGACGACACCCCGGGTGGCCCGCTCGCCGAGCTCGCGCGCGAGCCTTCACCGCCGGTCGCCGCGCGTTGGCTCAGAGCTGCGGGCTGGGGATTTGCACGGGTGTTTTCCCTCGTTGCGCTCGCGGTCGCTTGGGAGGTCGCAGCGCGCTCGGGTGCGTTCACGCCCTATATGCTGCCGGCGCTGAGCGCCGTGCTGGAGCGCATCTGGCATGATCTGATCGCCGGCGACCTCGTGCTCAACACGGCGGTGACGCTCTACCGCGCCCTGGCCGGCTTTCTGATCGGGGCGGTCGCCGGCATCGCGCTCGGCATGGGCATTTCTCGCAACCGGGTCACCAACTGGTTCTTCGATCCGATCATCTCGGTCGGCTTTCCGATGCCCAAAATCGCCTTCCTGCCGGTGGTCATCCTGTGGCTCGGCGTCTACGACATTTCGAAGATCACCATGATCGCGGTGGAAGCGGTCTTCCCGGTGGTCACCGCGACCATTGTCGGCATCCGCGGCGTCGAGCGCGAGCTTATCTGGTCGGCGCGCAACATGGGAGCCGGGGAGCGGGAACTCCTCTGGCAGATCGCGTTGCCGGCGGCGCTGCCGCAGATCATCACCGGGCTGCAGGTCGCCTTGCCGATCGCGCTGATCGTGGCGATCGTGACCGAGATGTTCATGGGCGGCTACGGATTGGGTGGCGCCATGAATACCGCCTCGCGCTTTGCCGATTCCCGCGGCGTCTTCGCCGGCATCGTCGAGATCGCGGTGATCGGCTACGCGCTGGTCAAGGGCATGGCGCTCATCCGCCGGCGGTTGCTGCTGTGGCATCAGGAGGCAGTGGCACCGAGCACGGTGTGAACATCGGCATTTGAGCCGCCGAGCTCACGCCCGTCCCGCCCCCGCCACCTTCCACGATGCAAAGCCCGCGCCGACCAAGGTCTGCGGGCTCGGGAAATAGTCGATCAGCTCGAAGCCGCGGCTGCCGGCCGCGGCGTGCGCGATCACCCAGTCGCGGATTTCGTGCGCGCCGTTGCCGGTGCGCGGAAGCGCCTCGGTGAGGAACGCCGCCAGGCGGGTATCCTCGCCGTCCGCGAAATGCTTGATGCAGGCGTGATCGAACTCCTCGTCGATCCATCCCATCGTCGGCTCGCCGATCGAATGACTCAGGCCGCCGGTGCCGAGGATCGCGATCCGCAACGGTTCGGGATAGCTCTCGATCGCCTGCCGCAGCAGCCGGCCCCAGGCGAGGCAGCGCCGGATGCTCGGCATCGGTTCCTCGAGGTCGTTGACGATCACAGGCACGATGGGCAACGCGGGATCGACGCCGATGCGCCAGAGCGGGATGCAAGTGCCGTGGTCGAGCTTGAGGCGGTGCGACAGCGCCGGCTCGAAATCGCTGTCCAGCGCGGTCTGCAGCAGATGGCGTCCGAAGGCGGTGTGGCCCTTGAGCCGCTGGCGGGGAAACACCTTTTGCATGAACGGCTCGGGCGGGCCGTCGTGCTCATCGCCGATGCCGATGCAGACGGCCGGCAAGTTGTTGATGAAGAAGTTGACCCAGTGATCGGGCGAGACGACGACGAGCAGATCCGGCCGGCACGCCTTCAGCCGCCGTCCGATCTCGTCGAAGCCGGCCGCCAGCCGGTCACGATGGTCACGCGGCATCGTCTCCCAATCCCGCGCGATGATCGGCCCGTGGCTGGCCGCGAACGCGCCGACGAGGTCAGCCATGGGCGCTCTCTTTCGATTGCTTGAGCGAGTGCAGGCGCGCGATGAAGTCGCGCTCCGGCATGCCGCGGATCTGGAAGTAGAATCGCAGCAAGTAGGGATTGACGAGCGGAGCGATCGTGGCCACGTCGTCTGCCAGCAGCGCTTTGCGCACGTTCGGCTCGATCTCGTAGCGGTCGATGACGGCAGACATGTTGTTGCGGTATTCGCCCGCAAGCTTCGGGTCGTGCTGCAGGTCGAAGAACAACTTGCTCACCCAGTAGTTCGTCATCACCGTTTCCTCGCCGCCTGCGGCTGCGACATCTTAGGTTCAATCGCGCCGTAATCCCATCGCGGCGTGATCGCGCCGTGGGGGCTCAGCCGCGGTCACGTCTCGGTTGACGCGTGATGATAGCGTGAAGCGCACCGTGCCGCCCATGCGGATTCGTCGATCGGACTCACCGCAGCGGGGCGCAATGCAATTTGCGAATACGGCGGCGGCGGAATTTCAGCTTGACAATTGATGGTTGCAGTAATCAACTTTGACACGCAGCGGAGTTGGCTTCGATCGGTTGAATGGAGGCCACGGTGTGGGCGACGTCATCGGCGTGGAGTCGTGGTGGCGCGCGCGGGGTAGAGCTTTGGTCGCGGCTTTCGCGCGCAGCGGCTGGTGATGCTTTCCTACACAACCGCTCGCCCGCGCCCTCGATCGCGGCGCGCTGCGAAATCTCCAATTTTCAGGCGAACCGTCACACCGCCATCGCCGGATCGGTTGCTATCGCCGATAGCCGCCGCTGCTGCGGTGCGAAGCTCACAATATCAGATCGCATGGAGGAGGACGGTCATGCGCGATAGCCCCTTGCTGGGCGCCGGCATCATGGGCGTCTTGGGCTCGTTGCGTTCGTCGGCTGGCCGCCGTCATCTCCGGCGCAGACACCGGCGGCCACTGACTGCAAGGTTTATGAGACGAACACGGCGCTCGCGAGCGAACTGCTCGTGCCCGGCATGCTGGTGCCGTGTGCCCCGCGAATCTCGGATAAAGGCGACTTCCTGGACCCCGTGGACAATCTCCAACACGGCTTCGACCTCTATTCCTGGCTGACGTTCGTCGCGCTGAATTCGCCGGCGGACGACACAACGCCGATCGGCAAGGGGCCCAGGCCCGGCGGCGATGCGCCGGCGGTTTGGGAAAGCTACAAACAATTGCCGGACGTCATGCTGGAGGGTGGCAGCGAGCCGAGCAAATGGGGCGAGGCGGCGCCCATCCCGGCCGAGTGCGGGGGCGGCATGGTCAAGCCCGGCACGATGGTCGTG
This sequence comes from uncultured Alphaproteobacteria bacterium, assembly GCA_963712565.1. Taxonomy (GTDB): domain Bacteria; phylum Pseudomonadota; class Alphaproteobacteria; order Rhizobiales; family Xanthobacteraceae; genus VAZQ01. The sequence continues at coordinate 232,527 of CAVQIP010000037.1, forward strand.
CATATGGAGGAGGAGACCTTCGATCAGCCGTTCAAGAGCGGACCGCTGATCGACCAGAACGGCAACTACGCGATGTTCGTCATTTTGATGAACAAGCAAATGTTCGAGTATATCGTGGACAACAAATTATACGGTAGGAAAGGCCAGGCGGACTTTTCTCAGATCGTCGATTTTCCGAGAGGCTTCAACGGCCCGACCCCGCCTCCCGCGGTCGGCGCGATCATGATCAAGGCATCGTGGAAAGTTCTCGCAGGCGACGACAAGCCTGAGAAATTCCATACCATCGACGCGCTGGTTTACACGCCCAAGAGCGATAACCCGAAGAGCGACGCGACCTGCGTCCCCAAGAAGCTGGGGATGATTGGTTTTCACGTCGGACACAAGACGCAGTTTGCCCCGCAATGGGTCTGGACCACCTTCGAGCACGTCGGCAACGTCCCCGATCAAGCGGACGCCGCCGCCCACCGAAATTTGCTGGCCCGCTACAACTTCTACGATCCGGCGTGCGATACGACGAAATGTCCGGTCAACCAGACGCCCGCGCGGCCGTGGGATCCGCGCGTGCAGCCGTTCCCCAACGGCTTTAAAAGCCAGATCACGAGAGTGATTCCGGTGACAAACGACGTCGTCAAGATCAACGCCCTGTCCCAATCAGTTGCCGGCATCAAGGGCACCGTATGGGAGAATTACATGTTGGTTAGCACGCAGTGGCCGACCGACTTTCAAAACAAGGTCGATCTGACGGGCGTACCCGCTCCAACCTATCTCGCGAACACGACGCTCGAAACCTTCAGTCAGGGAGAAATTCCGTTGGCGTCGTCGAGCTGCATTGCGTGTCATCTCAATGCGACGACGCATCCCGCTGCTACGACGCCTCAAAAAGATGCAGCTTCGTCCGACTTCACATTCATTCTGGAAAAGGCGCACTAGTTCACGCTGCTGGCGTGAGGTTCGTGCAACCGCATGGCCCCTCGTCAGCGGAGACGTTGGGACAATGAGCGATCTGCCATCGACAGGGCAGCACAGGATCGCGCTTCAAGCCAGGAGAACGTCATGACCGCATTCACCCGCCGAACCGTGCTCACCGGCGCGGCCGCGACCACCGCGGTGACCGCGGTCGGCTCGGTCAACGCCACCTTGCCAGCGAACGCGGCCGACACGGCAACACCGATGAAGACTGTTCGTTGGCCTATCGTCGGCTCTAACCGGAATTGCCGAAAAGAAGCTGGCGCCGGATAGGGATCCGCTCAACGTCAAGCAAGCCTATTACGACCACGCGAAGGCTTATCCTGAATTCGATCGACTGTTGACGTTTTACGCAGACAACCAGTCCAATCCCAACCGGGATGAAATCGCCAAGATCATCCTGGACCAATCCGATCTCCGCTATTTGGCGCGAAGCATCATGCTGCTTGGTATCTGGGCGCCTGGTACGAACCATCGGTGCTGCGCAATCCGCCGCCCCCACCGATCCTTATTCAAGGTCATTTCGTCTACCGCCTACACCCAGGGATGGGTGTGGCGCGTGGCTCAGACTCATCCCATGGGATACAGCGAATGCCTTCGGCTACTGGCAAGATGATCCGATCGTTAGCCTCGATACATTCATCAAATAGGGGGGCGGATCATGTGCGCGGACAAGTGTTCGTCCTTCGACGTCGTCATCGTCGGCTCGGGCGTCGCCGGCGCGTTGATCGCCAAGCAACTGGGCCTTGCCGGCAAGAGGGTGGTGATTCTCGAAGCTGGCGCGGAAATCCCCTCGAACATCAACGGTTATATGCAGCGGTTCTTTCTCGCCGCTGCCAAGGTGCCGGAGAGTCCCTATCCGCCGAGCTCTTCACCGACCCCGGCAAAGTGAATGCGGGCCGGGCCACCTTGGTGATGTTGGGACCGAAGAGTTGGAAAGACCCGACACAGAGCTATCTGGTCCAGAATGGCCCGCTGCCCTTCGGTAGTACGTATGAGCGCATCGGCGGCGGTACGTCGCTCCACTGGCTCGGCACCAGCCTGCGCTTCTGCCAAGCGACTTCAAGATGAAGACGCTTTATAAGCACTTCGTCGACTGGCCGATCAGCTACGAAGACTTGGACAAGACCTCGACAACTCCTGGTACGGCAAGGCCGAACCCGAGATCGGCGTCTCCGCCGATGTGGCCGAGCAGGACTATCTCGGCATCAAGTTCCCCGAGACTATTCCTATCCGATGCCACAAATCCCGCTGTCGAAGGTCGACAACGCCGTCGGCAGCAAGATCGCGGGGTTGGCGATAGATGGCATTCCTTGAACGTGAGAAGCACGCCGGCGGCGCGCAATTCGCAACCGTATCAACAATCGACGCACCTGCGCGGGCAACACGAACTGCATTCCGATCTGCCCGATCCAGGCCAAATATGATCCCACCATCACGCTCAACGACGCCCTCAATACCGGCAACGTCGAGTTCATGGATCGAACGGTGGCGAGCGAAGTGGTGGTCGGGCCGAACCAGCGCGTCAGCCAGATCAACTACATCAGATACGAGAAGGACCTCAAGGAGGCCGGACAGACGACGAGCACCGGCTGCGTCACCGCCACGGTCTACGTCATCGCGGCCAATGCCATCGAGACCCCGCGTCTGTTGCTGATGTCGAAGATCGGACGACCGCGAGGGCGCCGTCGCCAACAGCACGGGCTTGGTCGGCAAGAATCTGATGGACCATCCGTATTACGTGGCGTGGGCCTTGATGCCGAAGGACAAGCCGGTCTTTCCTTACCGCGGACCGTTGTCCACGTCGGGCATCGAGGACCTGCGCGACGGCAAATTCCGTCGCGAGCGGGGCGCCTTCCGCGTCGACATCGGCAACGAAGGTTGGAATTTCGTGGTCGGCGGCTTCGGCGGCGATCCCAACGTCACCACGCGCGATTTCATCAACGGCACGAACGCAAGCGGCCTCAACAGCAAGGATGTCAGTGAGCTCGATCGGGACAACGCAGCTCTGTTCGGCCCAGACCTCGCCAATACCCTCAACAACTTGATCTCGCGCCAGATCCGCCTCGGATTCCTGGTCGAGCAATCGCCGGACAGCTCCAACAGCGTCACGCTGTCGGATAGGTCAATTACGGACGGACTCGGCCTACGCCGCCCTCAGATCAGCTACAAGCTTTCCGAATACACCAGGAAGGGCATCGCCCACTCAAAACGCACCGCCGACCTGATCTTCGAGAAAATGAGAGCGAAGCAATTCACCACGATCGGAAATGACGATCCCTTCCGGTTTGTGGGCGAGATCGACGGCAACAAGGTTCCGCTCACCTACATCGGCGCCGGCCACGTCATGGGAACGTATCGGATGGGCAGCAATGCCAAGGACTCGGTCGTGGACTCCTTTCAGCGCTGCTGGGACCACAGGAATCTGTTTCTGGTCGGGAGCGGCGTGTTCCCGACGACCGGAACCGCCAACCCGACGCTGACGATCGCCGCGTTGTCGCTGCGGACCGCGGATAGGATCCTCCGGGAGGACCTCAGGTGACCGCTCCGAAGTCTGGGGCCCAGCGCGCGCCGGCCGCGCTGCAGACGCATACCGGCGACGGAGAAGTTGAAATGCCTGTTCGTGGGGCGGACCAGGACCGGCGGAGAAAAGCGCGACCGTTCGCGACCCGGCGCAAATACGCGCTCGCTGCTGCGGTGCTCATCGCGGCGTTCATCGAGATTCCGGCGCTTGCCCAGGAGGGCAGTTGCCCCCTCGAAACCCAGGTACGCATTCCGCCATCGCCGCCGCCGCCGCTGAATATCGACATCGGTCAAGAATTTGTTGCTGGCTTACCAGGCCACCGACTATGACGGTGACGTCGCCGCGGTTTTCGCCGCCGCGCGCGCCCATGTCGAGCAACGCGCCGGCCAGGTCGCCAAGCCCGCGCTCGTTCTCGATATCGATGAAACGTCGCTCTCGAACTGGTCGAATATCAAAGCCAACAATTTCGGCTTCATCCGGGACGGCGCCTGCGACCTGCTCCCAAATGGTCCCTGCGGCTTCAGAGCCTGGATCCTCCAGGCGGTGGCCCCGGTGATCATGCCCGCGCTCAATTTGTTCAATGCCGCAAAGGCCAACGGCGTCTCGGTGTTCTTCATCACCGGGCGGCGGGACCGGGAGCGCCAGGCAACGATGTGGAATCTCGACCGCGCCGGCTTCGAAGGCTGGGCGAAGCTCGCCACCCGGCCGGACGACGACGCGCGCCCCACGATCCAGCCGTTCAAGACCGAGGAGCGCCGCAAGATCGAGGATGCAGGCTACACGATCATCGCGAATGTCGGAGACCAGCAGAGCGATCTCGACGGCGGCTTCGCCCAGTGCAGGTTCAAGGTGCCGAACCCGTTCTACTTCATTCCCTGAGGCGAAGGCCTGAGGCTTCGCCGATGGCGAGCGGGTCGGTCACCCCGTCGGCGCTCATAACTTGTGCGGCGAGCCGCGGTAACCCTCGATATCGGCGTATTTGTAGAATTCCTGCGCTTCCTTCAGGCACTGCTGGTTCTGCAACCCGCCGCTGTCTGGGAATCGGAAGTCGGGGAAGCTGAGCGCCAGCTGGTCGAGCTTCTTGCCGCCGGCCTCGAAAATCTTGTAGGCCGCATCGGTGCACAAGAACGACGTGATCGAGGGATCGAAATCGGGTTTTCCGTCCGCAGACACGAAAAATGCGCCGTTTGGATTTTTCGCGGCCTCCGCCGCCTTGATGTTTTTCACGAACTCGAGGTTGGCATCGTTGAGCACCTTGAATTCGTCGAGACCGACCGCCGATCCCGGGATCGGAACCGGCGCGCCCGGCCGTGTTCCCACCACGGTGCCCTGCGCGTCCCGGATCGGAATGCGATTGGCCAGCTTGTACATGATGTTTCCGATCATGTAGGCGGTGAAATCGTTTTGCAGATAGATGATCTGCTTGATCCCGGCGAGCGACATCACGCCCGAGCATTGCGCGCAGGATTCCAGCGAAGTGTAGAGCGTCACTTCGTTGAGCGAGGCGGCGCGCGGCTTGTCTCTGATCCGCTGTCCGGTCCTCCAGCTGTCGAAAATATCGGTGAGGCTGAACAGCCGCCGGACGATGCGCGACTCGGCGTGCTCGGCCGAGCTGCGGAAAAAGTCGTTGTGGTTGAAATCGAAGTCGATGATTTCGCCATTGCCGTCCACGGCGATGCACGCAATGTTGTGTCCGAGGTAACGATCCCAATTGATGCGCATTCCTTCCGGGTTCTCGATCATGTCGCCACGGTAGCGCTGCGGCGTCTGCTGGACCGGGTCTTTCTGATCGACACGCAGCGGATAGGTCCCGAGCGGGCCGCGCTTGTTGCCGTTCCAGAAGCGGTGGATGAGCTTCATCAACAGATAGCTATAGATCCGATGCCGCTCCCTGACCGCTTCCTGCTCCAGTTCACGGGCGTCGACTTTGAGGCCGGGGTCGACGTCGACCACCGCGCTCAATTGTTGCTGCCAATTCTGGATCAGCGGATCCTGGGCGTCGAACCCCGGCGGCAGCGGCGTCTGCGCCTGTGCCAGGGCAGTGCCTCCCAGCGCGCCTGCGGTGCCCGCGACTCCCGCCGTCGTCACGATAAAGTCGCGCCGGTTGATCTGCTCACGATCGCTCATGGGATGAACTCCTCGTTCGACTGGTCGCACCGGAATACGCACCAAGAGAATGCGCGGGACCTATTCCGGCGTTGCCGCGGTGGGGTGCATCGCTTCCCGCCGCCGCCAGCGTCTCGGTCAGCGATGATACAACTGATGGTTGCGCAGATCAATCGCGCCTATTCATCGTACCGACGCCGGCGTGTCGATCATCCTGCGGCCAAATCGTCGGCAAAAAAAGGCTGCATGGCCGCGACGAGCGCGGCCATTTCCAGTGGCGTTCATGCAGGTCAACGAGTGATCCCGACGCGTGTCCGCTTCGCATCGGGCCGGCCGGCCGGAGTGATCCGTCCGGCCTCGTAATCCGAGCCTCGCACTATTGCAGCCGCTTCGCCGCCTCTTGCACGATGCTCAGATCGGCGTGCGTCTTGACGTCGAGCGCCGATTTCACGAAGCCGAGGTCGCGCGTCATGTCGACGTTCTTCTGCAGCGCCGCGAGGTCCGGCAGCATGTTGGGATCATGGTAGGCGTCGCGCGCGGTGAACAGCCAATCGAAACGCTCCGGCGGCTGCTTGGTGACACGGCCGGCGATCTCCGTGACCTCCTTGTGGTTCTTCGGATCGAGGAACCAGCGTGTGATGCGCAGCGTGTCTTCCATGAAGTCGACCATGGCGGCGCGGTTCTTGTCGAGGAAAGGCTTGCGCGCGGTCCAGACGATCATGTCGGTGACGCCGATGGCGTCGCGCTGTACGAACAGCGTGCGGCCGATCTTGCGCAGCTCGGGATCGTAGGAGAACGGAACGACCGCGGGGATCATGTCCACCTTCTTTTCCGACAGCATCGCGCGCATGGTCGGGAAGGGAGATTCGACCACCGTGTAGTCGCGCTTGTCCTCGAGCCCGAACTTGCGCAGCATGGCGCGCATCGCAACATCGACCGCGCTGCCGGCGGCGTTGGTCATCACCACCTTGCCCTTGAGATCTTCGACCTTCTTGATCGGGCCGTCCGCCAGAACCATGTATTCCTGCGAGTAGTAGCCGGGCACGCCATCGCGGAACTCGTCGGCGATGATGCGCAGGTCGTCCATGCCGGCGTTCTGGATCGCGATGGCGAGCGTGGAATAGGCGAGGTTGGCGACTTCGAGCTCGCCGTTGGCGAGCGCGGTGACCATGGGCGGCGTACCGGCGAACCGGACCGGCTCGAGCGTGTAGGACTTGCCGAGATGTTTGGCGAGATCCTTCTTCTCCAGCATGATCGAGGCCCAGTTGGTGACCGGGGCGACCCAGGAGATCCGGATCTTCACGGGATCGGCGCTTTGCGCCGCGGGCGCGAGCAGCGCGACCGCGGCGATGCCTGCAATCATCAATTTCAACATGCGCATGGGTCTTCCTCCTGGGAGCGGCTTGACGACATCTTCGGCCGGCGTTGTGAACCACGTTGCAGAGCGACGGCGGTCTTGGCAAGCGTCGAATTGGCGCACTCTCGGCGGCCGCGATCATGCATTCTGTTGCGGGAAAGCTACGGGGAGGCTTCCTCCAGCACGCGCCCTTTGGTTTCGATCGCAAACAGGCCGGTAATGACGGCGGCGACCGCCGCGACGATGGCAAACGCGACGAATACCGAAGGCAGGCCGCCGGCCAGCATCATTCCCACCACGGTCGGTCCGATCATGGAGGCAAGCCGCAGCCAAGCGGTGGCGGTGCCTACGCCCAGCGCTCGCACGCGCGTCGGGTAGAGCTCCGGGGTGTAGAGATAGACGCCGATATTGATCGTGCTGATGAAGAAATAGGCGATGGTCATGCAGATCAGTACCTGCTCCGCGGTGGGGGCGGGAAACAGCGCGAGCGCGGCCAAAGCGAGCGCCGCCGCCGCAAAGGAGAGCGCAAACCATAGCCGCCGACCGACATGGTCGATGGCCAATGCGCAGATCAGGGTGCCGAGCAGGCCGACGGCCTGCGTGATCAAGCCGTAGCGGAGCGAAACATCGAGCGGGAGCTTGAACACGGTGCGATACACGGTCGGCAGCCAGATCGAGAGCCCGTAGTTCACGAAATAGGCCGAGAACCAGATCACCCAGACCACCAGCGTGCGTCGCAAGTAGAGCGGGCCGAACAGATCGGCGGCGGAGGCGGGCTTGTCCAAGCTGGACACCACCGGCGCGGGCGGCGGCAGCGGACGACCGGTCGCCCGCTGGGTTTCGGTCTCGATCAGCGCCATTGCGGCCTCGGCCTCGCCGTAACGGCCGTGCACCGCGAGCCACCGCGGGGATTCCGGCAGCAGACGGCGCAGCGCCAGCGCCAGCAGCGCCGGCAGCGCGCCGATGACGAACATGTATTGCCAGCCGAGGCGGGGCACGACCCACAATCCGATCAGGCTTGCCGCGACCAGGCCGATCGGGAACACGAGCTCGTACAACAGCACGAATCGCCCCCGGCCTCGCGCCTTTGCGAGCTCGCTGATGAAGACGGCGGCGACCGGCACCTCGCCGCCGAGGCCGATGCCCTGGATGGTGCGGAACAGCAACAGTGAGTTGTAGTCCCAGGCCAGCGCGCAGACGAGGCTCATCAGCGCGAACAACGCGATCGACCAGACCATCGCGGTCATGCGCCCATGGCGTTCCGCGATCCAGCCGAACAACAGCGCGCCCAGCAATTGTCCGAGGAATCCGGCCGAGATCATCAACCCGATCTGCGGCGGGGTCAGCTTCCACAGCGGGACGATGACGGGTAGGATCGATGCGATCGCCAGCGCATCGAAGGCGTCGAAGAAGGTGGCGACACCGACGATGATCCGGGCCTTGACCTGCCACCACGAGGTCGGAAGGCGCTCCAGGCGCGCTACGATGTCATCGACCGGGGAACGTCCACCGACGGCATCCATGGTTTTCTGCCCCCTGCGCGTGCCGCGCCGCTTCAGCCGCTCCGCAGCCCGAGCAGTCGCGCGGCATTGTTGCGGCAAATGTCGCTGCGCACGCCGTCCTCGAGCGCGACGCCGTCGATGAAGTTGCCGGCTTCCTCGGCCGACTCGAACGGATAGTCGGTGGCGAACATCACGTGATCATGGCCGAGCGCGCTGATCGTGCAGTTCAGCGGCTCCGCCGAGCACATGCCCGAGGTCGCCACCACGATGTTGTCCTTGACATATTGCGAGGGACGCTTGGCGAGCTTGACCGCGTAGAAGTCCGGCCCGGCGCGACTGTCGAAGCGCCAGAGCAGAAACGGCAGGGTTTCGCCCAAATGGCCGAGCCCGAGCTTGGCCCGCGGGAAGCGATCGAACACGCCCCCGAATACGATGCGCAAGGCATGCGAGCCGGTCTCGAAGGTCCATTCCCACGTGGCGCGCCGCAATCCGTTGTAGCCGTCCAACACGCGAGCAGGCGTGAGCGGGTCGGCGGGATGCAGGTAGACGAGGGCGCTCAATGCCTGCGCCCGGTCCCAGAAAGGATCGAGCGCGGGATGATCCAGATACTGGCCGTTGGTATGGCCGTTGATCATGGCGCCGCAGAACTTGAGCTCCCGCATACAGCGTTCGAGCTCGTCCGCCGCGGCGACGGCGTCCTGCATGGGAAGATGGGCGAAGCCGAGGTAGCGGTCCGGGCGCTTTTCGATTTCCCGCGCCAGGAAGTCGTTCGCCTCGCGCGCCTTGCGGCACGCGGTCCTGGTATCGCGCTCGGCCTGCACGCCCGGGCCGGCCAACGCGAGGACGCAGCGCTCGATGCCGGCCCGATCCATGGCGGCGAGTCGGATTTCGCCGAAATCGGTCAGACGCGAGAGCAACCCGTCGCGCTTCTTCGCCGGCATATCCGCGACCGTCGGCGCCCAGTACTCCTCGAACCCGGGACACAGGCAGTGCTCTTCAACCGCGATCTTCTTGACCATGCCGTCCTTGGTTGTTCCCCGCCGCCGTTTTCTGTACCGTATTCTGGTTGAAGCGTATCAATGGGTGAGCCAGCAGGCAAGTTGCGCTTCGCTGCGGTCGTTTGCGCGCTGCGTCCACAGTTGTTCGGGGAGACTGAATTGCAAAGGCAGAGCGGGCCGCGCGTCGTGAACGAAAACAGCCGCGCGTCCAGCGACAAGGATAAGAGCCAAGTCCAGGTCATCGCCCGCGCCGCGGCGATCCTGCGCGCGCTCGAAGAGCAGCCCGCGGGCTTGAGCCTCGGACAGATTGCCCAGCGCGTCGATCTTGCGCGCTCGACCGTGCAGCGCATCGTCGCCGCGCTGGCGGCGGAAAAGCTGTTGATCGCGGCTTCCCCCACCGGGCGCGTTCGCCTCGGCCCGACCATTTTGCGGCTGGCTGCCTCCGCGCGTACCGATTTTGTCGCGCTCGCCCGGCCGTTCCTGGTGCGGCTGTCGAACGAGCTCAACGAGACCGTCGATCTCGCGACCGTCAAGAAGGATCATCTCATTTTCGTCGATCAGGTAATCGGGCCGCACCGGCTACGCGCCGTGTCGGCGGTCGGCGAGACCTTTCCGCTGTATTGCACGGCGAACGGCAAGGCCTATCTCGCCCAGCTCGACGAGGTCGCGGTTGCGCGGCTGCTCGGCACCAGCTTCGAGCGTCGAACGCCGAACACGATTACGCGGCTCGACGAGCTGCTCAAGGAGCTCAAGTCCGTGCGCAAATCGGGCGTGGCGTTCGACCGCGAAGAGCACACGCTGGGAATTTGCGCGGCCGGCGTGGTCATGCGCGACTTGGTCGGCAACGACCTCGCGATTTCCGTGCCGGTGCCCGCGCAACGGTTCCACGCCCAGGAGAAACTGATTGCCGAGCGACTGCTGGCGACGCGGCGATCACTCGAAGAACATCTCGCCGCCGCGGCGGCATGACGCGGCGGGGGCGGACGCCGGCCCGGCGGATTCGCATGTTGAACCGAGGAGCAATACAGGCGTACCATCATGTGGGTAAGGGAGGAGTGGCCGTGACGAAAAAAATCCGCGGCGTCACGTTCGAGGAGAACCTCAGCAACAGCATGGGGCTCGAATTCTACAATCTGTCCCATCGCTTCGGTTATCAGTCTCCGAACTGGCCTTATTTCGAAGACGTCAAGATCGAGCGCATCCACTACCACGCCAAGTCCGGCGTGCTGTCGCAGCGCATCACCACCAGCATGCACAACACCACGCATATCGACGCGCCGGCGCACGTCGTGCAGGGCACGCCGTTCATCGACGAAGTCCCGCTGCCTCACTTCTTCGGCTCGGGGATCGTGGTTTCAATTCCAAAGAAGCAGTGGGAGCAGATCACCTACGACGATCTGGAGAAGGCCGCAGGCAAGGTGGTGCGTCCGCGCGACGTCGTCATCGTCAATACCGGCTGGCACAAGGCGTACGAGGACAGCGAGGACTATTTCTGCCGCGCCCCCGGCTTCGTGCCGTCGGCCGGCAAGTGGTTCGTGGAGAAGCAGGTGAAGGTGGTCGGCCACGACACCCAGGCCAACGATCATCCGCTCGCCACCGCCATCGGCCCGCAGCGCAACGGACCACTGCATCCGCATCTCGCCGCGGAATACAAGAAATGGTCGGGCGGGCGCGACTGGAAGGACGACTTTCCGGAATGGGAGCCGGTCCACCGCATCCTGTTCAAGAACGGCATTCTCGGCATCGAGAACGTCGGCGGCGACATCGATAAGGTCACCGGCAAGCGCTGCACCTTCGCGCTGTTCCCGTGGAACTGGGAGCGCGGCGACGGCTGCATCATTCGTCTGGTCGCCATCACCGACCCCAAGGGGTCCTATCGGATCGAGAAGGGGGAGAAGTTCTGATGCAGGTCAAGCATCTGAGCGAAGCCAAGCCCTACGAGGCGCCCAATCATCGGGCCTACTCTTCGCTGCGCCTGTTCGGCCTCGACGCCGGCGGGCCCAAGCAATTCACCGTCGGCCTGTCGCATTTCCTGCCGGGCGGCGGCGCCGGTCCCGATGCCTCGCCAACGGAGAAGGTCTACTACGTGCTCTCGGGCGAACTCACGCTCATCGTCGGCGGCAAGGAGACCGTGCTCAAGGCCAACGATTCATGCTTCATCGGGCCGAACGAAAACCGCGAGATCGTCAATCGCGGCAACGACGTCGTGACCATGCTGGTCGCGGTCTCGACGCCGCAGAAGTGACGCCGATGGGGTTAAGCCCGGGCAACATCTTCCGTCATGCGCGGGCTTGACCCGCGCATCCATCTTCTTGCGATCGATGGATTGCCGAGTCAAGCCCGGCAATGACGGTGGAGAGAACCGTCGTCATTGCGAGTGCTCCGTCATGTCCGAAGACTTCCTGAAGAACCCGCTCTCCTTGTTCGACATCCGCGGCAAGACCGCGATCGTCACCGGCGCCACCGGCGCCTTCGGCGCGCTGGCGGCGAAGGTGCTGGCCGGCGCCGGCGCCAACGTGGTGATCTGCGCCAGCAAGGCGGACGAGCTCAAGAAGGTTGCGACGGAATGCGAAAAGCTCGGCGGCAAGGTCGAGATCTTGGCCAAGCGGCCGAGCTCGGAGACAAATTGCGATGCCATCGTGGAAGCGGCGGTCAAGAAATTCGGCCGCGTCGACATCCTCGTGGTCGCGTCCGGACAGAACAAGGTCTCCAAGATCGTCGACCAGAAACCGGAAGATTTCCTCGACGTCATGGACGCCAACGTGACGCAATCCTGGCTGATTGCGCGCGCCGCCGGTCGGCAGATGCTCAAGCAGGGGCAAGGCGGCAAGGTCATCCTGATGTCGTCGGCGCGCGGGCTGCTCGGCCATCCCGCCGGCTACACCGCCTATTGCGCCTCGAAGTCGGCGGTCGACGGCATCACCAAGGCGCTCGGTTGCGAATGGGGCGATACCGGCATCACCGTCAACGCGCTCGGGCCGACCGTGTTTCGCTCGCCGCTGACCCAGTGGATGTTCGAGGACACCGACCGGTCGAAAGACGTGCGCAAGGGATTCCTGACGCGGGTGCCGAAGGGCCGGCTCGGCGAGCCGTCGGATCTCGCCGGGCCGTTGTTGTTCCTCGCGTCCAAGGCTTCGGATTTCTACACTGGACACATCCTCTACGCTGACGGCGGCTACACCGCGGGGTGACCATGGCGAAAGCGCGCATCGCCGTCATCGGTGCCGGCCTGATGGGACACGGCGTCGCCCAGGTGTTCGCGCTCGCCAAGCATGACGTATGGATTTATGACACCTCCGATCAAACGCTGAGCACGGTCAAAGATCGGATCAGGACCAATCTGCGCGATCTCGGCGAGGATCCGTCCGCCGTCGAGCGCGTGCGGCCGACCGCCGACCTGGCCGCCGCCGTGCGCGATGCCGACTATGTGGTCGAGGCCGTGCTCGAGGATCTGCCGCTGAAGCGAAAGTTGTTCATCGAGATCGAAAGCCGGGTCCGGCCGGGGACCATCCTCGCCAGCAATACCTCCGTCATCCCCATCACCAAGATCATGGAAGGGCTGCGCGACCGTTCGCGCGCCCTCGGCACCCATTGGTGGAATCCACCCTATCTGGTGCCGCTGGTCGAGGTGATCGGCACGCAGTGGACGTCGCCGGAGGTGATCGACTGGACCATCGCGTTGCACAAAGCGGCGGGCAAGATGCCGGTGCACGTGAAAAAGGACGTGCCGGGCTTCGTCGGCAACCGCCTGCAGCACGCCTTGTGGCGGGAGGCGATTGCGCTGGTCGAGCACGGCATCTGCGACGCCGAGACCGTCGATACCGTGATCAAGGCGAGCTTCGGCCGGCGTCTCGCCGTGCTCGGGCCGCTCGAGAACGCCGATCTCGTCGGTACCGACTTGACTCTTGCCATTCACCAGACGGTGCTGCCCGATATCGAGCACAGGGCTGGCCCGTCGCCCTATCTCGAAGCGCTGGTCGCCCAAGGCAAGCTCGGATTCAAGTCGGGCGAGGGCTTTCGCAAATGGAGTGCCGATGAACAGGCGGCGCTGCGGACCAAAGTATCGCAGCATCTCAAGCAGGCGCGTGCGAGCGACGCCTGACCAAGCAGGGAGGTCCCGATGACCACGAAAGGCACAACTCGGGTGTACGAATTCGCCTCATCGAGCGTAAGCCGACGTACGCTGATCAGGACCGGCCTCGGCGCCATGGCGGCGCCGGCGATGCTGCGGATGATTCCGGCCAATGCCCAGAGCCGCGTGATCAAGATCGGTCACGTCAGTCCGCGGACCGGTCCGCTCGCCGGCTTCGGCGAGGCCGACGGCTTCATCCTCGACCAGGTTCGCGGCATCCTCGCCAAAGGATTGCAGAGCGGCGGGCGCACCTATCCGGTGCAGATCATCAGCAAGGACAGTCAATCCAGCGGCAGCCGCGCCGCCGAGGTCGCCTCGGAGCTGATTCTCGGCGACAAGGTCGATCTCATCGTGGCGTCGGCGACGCCCGACACCACCAATCCGGTCGCCGACCAGGCCGAGGTCAACGAGGTCCCCTGCGTCACCACCAATTGCCCGTGGCAGCCGTATTTCTTCGGACGCAAGGGTGATCCGGCCAAGGGTTTCACCTGGACCTATCACTTCTTCTGGGGGCTCGAAGACGTGATCGGCGCGTTTCTGGCGTTGTGGGACAGCGCGCCGACCAACAAGGTGGTGGGCGGCCTGTTCCCCAACGACGCCGACGGCAATGCCTGGGGCGATCCGCAGCGCGGCTTGCCGCCGGCGCTGGCGAAGGCCGGCTACAAGCTGACCGATCCTGGCCGCTATCAGCTCATGAACAACGACTTCACCTCGCAGATCTCGGCGTTCAAGACGGTCAATGCCGAGATCGTCACCGGCAACATGATCCCGCCCGACTTCGCGACCTTCTGGTCGCAGGCGGCGCAACAGGGTTTCCGGCCCAAGATCGTCACCATCGGCAAGGCGCTGCTGTTCCCGTCGGTGATCGATTCGCTCGGCGCCCGCGGCAATGGGCTCACCAGCGAAATCTGGTGGACGCCGAACCATCCCTTCAAGTCCGGCCTCACCGGGCAGAGCGCGAAAGAACTCACCGACGCCTATGTCAGCGCCACCAAGCGGCCGTGGACGCAGCCGATCGGATTCCAGCACGCGCTGTTCGAGGTGGCGATCGACGTGCTCAAGCGCTCGAAGACGCTGGAGCCGAAAGCCATCCTCGACGCGATCGTTGCGACCGACTACAAGTCGATGGTCGGCCCGGTGAAGTGGAGCGGCCAACCCGTCAAGAACGTCACCAAGACGCCGCTTGTCGCGGGCCAGTGGCAGCGCAAAGGCGACAAGTTCGATCTGGTCATCACCACCAACAAGACCGCACCGGAGATTCCGGCGGGCGGACAACTGCAGCTGTTGTCGTGAGTTGGGTGGACGATGTTGCAATTTGGGCCGAGATGTCGTCCTCGCGAAAGCGGGGACCCATGCTGCCCTGAACCGCGGCCTCTGGAATATGGATCCCCGCTTGCGCGGGGATGACAACCGATGATGCAGCGACGCCTGCGGTCGCAGGCCGCCACGGCGGACGAAGAGTCGTCGTGTGGTTGAACGGTGCATGTCCCCCATCCTCGTCTTCGAGAAGGTCTCCAAGCGGTTCGGCGCCGTGATCATCGCGCAGGCCGTCGATCTCACGCTCGCCGAGGGCGAGGCGCTCGGCATCATCGGTCCGAACGGCGCCGGCAAGACCACGCTGTTCGGCATCGCCAGCGGCACCGTGCGGCCTGACGCCGGCCAGGTCATTTTCGCTGGCGTCGACATCACCGGCCTGACGCCGGAACGGCGTTGTCGCATGGGCATCGGCCGGTCGTTTCAGATCCCGCAGCCGTTCAACGGCATGACCGTGTTCGAGAACCTGGTCGTGGCGGCGGCGTTCGGCGGCGGCCGCGGCGAGCGCGAGGTTTATCCGCGCTGCGTCGAGCTGCTCGATCAATGCGGCCTCGCCGGCAAGGCCAACCGGCTGGCCGGCAGCCTGACGCTCCTCGACCGCAAGCGGCTCGAGCTCGCCCGCGCGCTGGCCACGGAGCCGCGCCTGCTCCTCCTCGACGAGGTCGCCGGCGGGCTGACCGAGCACGAATGCACGGCGCTGGTCGATCTGATCAGGGACATTCGCCGCAGCGGAATCTCGATCATCTGGATCGAACATGTCGTCCATGCGTTGATCGCGATCGTCGATCGTCTGGTCGTCCTGCACGGCGGCGGCTTCATCGGGGAGGGCGACCCGAAGACCGTGATCAAGTCGCCGGCGGTGCGCGAAATCTATATGGGAATCCCCGCCGATGCCTGAGCCGCTGCTCGACGTGCGCGCCCTCGATGCCTTCTACGGCGACTTCCAGGCGCTGTTCGGCGTTTCGCTCAAGGTGAACGCCCGGCGAGGTCGTCGCGGTGATCGGCGCGAACGGCGCCGGTAAATCGACGCTGCTCGCATGCATCGCCGGCGCCATCAAGTCCCGCCGCGATGCCATCTGCTTCGCGGGCGAGCCGATCGGCGATCAGCCCGCCCACGCGGTGGTGGCGCGCGGCATCGCGCTCGTCCCTGAAGGGCGCCGACTCTTTCCGTCGCTGTCGGTGGAGGAGAACCTGATCATCGGCGGGCAGCTCGGCCGGCCAGGACCGTGGAACCTGGCGCGAATTTACCAGCTGTTCCCGGTGCTGGCCGAGCGTCGCCACGTGCCGAGCACCGCGCTGTCCGGCGGCCAGCAGCAGATGGTCGCCATCGGGCGCGCGCTGATGTCGAATCCGAAGCTCCTCCTGTGCGACGAAATCAGTCTCGGGCTGGCGCCGATCGTCGTGCACGAGGTCTATGCCCGGTTGCCGTCGATCGTCGCCGAGGGCAGCTCGCTCGTCATCGTGGAGCAGGACATCGTGCAGGCGCTCAAGGTCGCGAACCAAGTCTATTGCCTGCAGGAAGGTCGCGTTGCGCTCACCGGCTCCGCCGGCACGCTGACGCGCGAGGCGATCTCGGCCGCCTATTTCGGAGCATGAGCTAACCGCGATGGAATGGGTCAACGTCATCATCCAGGGCGTGTTGATCGGCGGGCTCTACGCCATGTTCGCCGCCGGGCTCGCGCTCATCTTCGGGGTGATGCGGCTCGTCAACATCGCGCACGGCGATCTGATCGTGCTCGCCGCCTATATCGCGCTGCTGACGACGGATACGCTCGGGCTCAACCCGCTGCTCGCCATCGTCGTCGTCGCCCCGATCATGGCGGCGATCGGTTACGCGCTCCAGCGCGGGCTGCTCAACCGCACGCTCGGCGACGACGTCCTGCCGCCGCTGCTCGTCACCTTCGGGCTCTCCGTCATCATCCAGAACGCGCTGCTGGAAGTGTTCACCGCCGACAGCCGCCGGCTCCGCGCCGGCGCGATCGAGGTGGCGAGCTTTCCGCTGCTCGAGGGGGTGTGGATCGGCGTTCTGCCTTTGCTGCAATTCGTCGTCGCCGTTGCCGTCATCGCCGCCCTGCAGCTTCTGTTCTACCGCACCGCGCTCGGCCGCGCCTTTCGCGCGACGTCGGACGATCAGTCGGTGGCGCAATTGATGGGCCTCGACAACCGCCATATTTTTGCGCTCGCCATGGCGCTGTCGCTCGCGGTCGTCGCGATCGCCGGTGTGTTCCTCGCCGTGCGCACCAATTTCGATCCTGCGATCGGACCGGCCCGTCTGATCTTCGGCTTCGAGGCGGTCATCATCGGCGGCCTCGGCAGCATGTGGGGCACGCTCGCGGGCGGCATCATTCTTGGCGTGTCGCAGGCGATCGGCGCGCAGATCGATCCGGGCTGGCAGCTGCTGGCCGGGCATCTCGCATTTCTGGCCATTCTGGCAGTGCGGCCGGAAGGTCTGTTCCCGAAGGTGCAGGGATGATCGCGTCCTTCCGCGTCGAGCATGCCACCCGCTCGAGCCATATCGGCACGACCGTGTTCGCTGTCGCGTTCGTGCTGCTCGCCGCCGCGCCGGCCTGGGGCGGGCGCGACGATCTGCGGCTGCTATCGGAAATCTACGCCTATGTCGCGCTCGCGAGCCTGTGGAACCTGCTCGCGGGCTACGCCGGGTTGGTCTCGGTCGGACAGCAGGCCTATGTCGGGCTCGGCGGCTACGTGCTGTTCGCCTCGACCATTCTGGCCGGCATTCACCCCTTCCTTGCCGTGCCGGTGGCGGGCGCGATCGCCGCCGTGGTCGCGCTGCCGGTCGCCGGCCTGATGTTTCGGCTGCGCGGCCACTACTTTGCCATCGGCACCTGGGTCGTGGCCGAGGTGTTCCGGCTGATCTCCTCGCAGATTTCTGCGCTTGGCGGCGGCTCCGGCATCAGCCTGCCGGCCGGGATCGTGACCGCGATGGCGTCGAGCCGGCAAATGCGGGAATTCCTGATCTATTGGGTGGCGCTGGCCCTGGTCGTGGTCGTGCTCGTCGCCATCGTGCTGTTGTTGCGCTCGCGTTACGGCCTTGCGCTCACCGCGATCCGCGACAACGAACTGGCGGCGCGCTCGAACGGCGTCGACGTCAGAAGCACCAAGCTCGTGGTCTACGTCTTGACCGCCTTCGGGACGGCGATGATCGGCGCGCTGATCTTTCTGCAGAAGCTGCGGATCTCCCCGGACACCGCGTTCAGCGTCAACGACTGGACCGCCTTCGTCATCTTCATCACGGTGATCGGCGGCATCGGGCGGGTGGAGGGACCGATCATCGGCACCATCGTGTTCTTCGTGCTGCGGCAGACGCTGGCCGATCTCGGCAGCCTCTATCTCCTGATGCTCGGCGCCGTCGCCATCGCGGTGATGCTGTTGGCGCCGAAGGGTCTCTGGGGCTTTGTCGTCGAGCGTTTCGGCTGGCAGCTTTTGCCGCTGGAACGGCGCTTGCGCTTTAGCGCGGATGCCCGCACAACCTAATCCCTGAGAGCGATCGATCCGCGCATAGCTGGAGAGAAAAATGGCTGCCAAATCCGACAAGGTCATCATCACCTGCGCCGTCACCGGCGCCATTCACACGCCGACCATGTCGGAGGCCTTGCCGATTACCCCCGACCAGATCGCCGGGCAGGCCATCGCCGCGGCCGAGGCCGGCGCCGCCATCCTGCACCTGCATGCGCGCAATCCTCAGGACGGCCGCCCGACCGGCGATCCCGCGGTGTTCATGCAGTTCCTGCCGCGCATCAAGCAGGCGACCGACGCCGTCATCAACATCACCACCGGCGGATCGCCGACGATGCCGGTCGAGGAGCGGCTCGCGGGGGTGATGAAGTTCTCGCCGGAAATGTGCTCGCTCAACATGGGCTCGATGAATTTCGCGCTCTATCCCATGGTCGCCCGCTACAAGACCTGGAAGCACGACTGGGAGGAGCCGTATCTGCTCGGGACCAATCAGACCATCTTCCGCAACACCTTCGCCGATATCGAGAAGATCTCGAAGCTGATGGGCGAGGGGCACGGCACCAAGTTCGAGCACGAATGCTACGACGTCGGGCATCTCTACAATCTCGCCCACGGCGTCGACAAAGGCTGGTTCAAGCCGCCGATCTTCCTGCAGTTGATCTTCGGCATCCTCGGCGGCATCGGGGCCGACATGGAAAACCTGCTGTTCATGAAACGCACCGCCGACAAGCTGTTCGGCGACGACTATCAATGGTCGGTCCTCGGCGCCGGCCGCCACCAGATGCCGTTCGCCACCCAGGCGGTGATGATGGGCGGCAACGTGCGCGTCGGGCTCGAGGACAGCCTGTTCATCGGCCGCGGCCAGCTGGCCAAGAGCAACGCCGAGCAGGTCGCGAAGACGCGGCGCCTGATCGAGGAGCTGGGCTACCAGGTCGCCACGCCGAAGGAGGCGCGCGAAATGTTGGGCCTGAAGGGCCCGGATCGAACGAAGTTCTAGCCGTTGGAATGCCGCGATGACCACTCGGTTGTCATCGCCCGCGCAGGCGGGCGATCCGGTAATCGCTGGGCGACGTGCAAAGCACGGTCGTGTCCCCTTCGTGTATCGGTGTTTACTGGATGCCCGCTTACGCGGGCATGACCACTGTTGCTGCTGAAACAAGGTGGTGCTCGATGCCCAACGACACGATCGTCGACATCTATTGTCACATCATCCCGGAGAAGTTCTTCCAGGAGATGAATCGCATCGCGCCGCGGCTGGGCAACATCGCGGCGCGGCTGCGCGGGGTCAAAAAGCTGTTCGATCTCGACGAGCGCTTCCGCGAGATGGACCAGTTCGGCGAATACCGCCAAATCGTCTCGCTGCCGAATCCGCCGATCGAAGACCTTGCCGTGGGCACGGTGGGCCTCGACCTGGCGCGCATCGGCAACGATGCCATGGCGGAACTGTGCGCGCGCCATCCCAAACGCTTTCCCACCTTCGTCGCGGCGGTGTCGATGACCGACGTGGAGGGCTCGGTCACGGAGGCTCGGCGCGCGGTGAAGGATCTCGGCGCCGGCGGCATCCAGATCTTCACCAGCGTGGCCGGCCGGCCGCTCGACGAGGCGGCCTTCGAGCCGATTTTCGCGACCATGGCGGAGCTCGATCTGCCCGATCTGGCTGCATCCGGCGCGCACCGCGAGCATGCCGGATTACCCGGCGGAGCAGAAGTCGCGGTACGAGATGTGGTGGTGTTTCGGCTGGCCTTACGACACCTCGGTGGCGATGGTGCGGATGGTGTTCTGCGGCTTGCTCGACCGCTATCCCAAGCTCAAGATCATCACCCATCATCTCGGCGGGATGATCCCGTACTATGATGGCCGCATCGGCCCGGGCCTGCAGGTGCTGGGCAGCCGCACCAGCGACGAGGACTATTCGAAGGTGCTGCCGTCGCTCAAGCGGCCGCACCTCGGACTATCTGCACGATTTCTACGGCGATACCGCGCTGTTCGGCGGCGGCATCCAGGCGGTGCGCTGCGGACTCGAGTTCTTCGGCTCGGATCACGTGGTGTTCGCGACCGACACGCCGCTGGGACCGATCGCGCCGACGATCGATACGATCAGGCGACTCGACATCGCGGAGGAGGACCGGCGCAAGATATTCGTCGGAAATGCCGAGACGCTGTTGAAGAGAAAGCTGTCCTGAACGGGAGACAAGCCATGCCGATGAAGTTGCGTTGCTTCGCCGCCGCCGCGATGCTCTTGCTTGCCGCGGGCGGTGGCATGCTTGTGCCGCCGGCGACCGCCGCCGAGAAGCTTCGGGTCGGCAAGGCGGTGCCCGAGGCGTTCTCGTTCGTGCCCCTCGACATCGGCATACGCAAAGGATTTTTCGCCAAGAACGGGCTTGAGATCGAGTCGATCGCGTTTGCCGGCGACGCCCGCATGCAGCAGGCAATGGCGTCGGACAGCCTCGACATCGCGCTCGGCTCCGGCCCGGCGATGGCGTTCATCGTCAAGGGCGCGCCGATCAAGGCGGTCGCCGCCATGGCGGGGCCGCCGCTGTTGCTGGCCATCGTGGTGCGGCCCGATGGCCCGAAGACCGCCGCCGATCTCAAGGGCAAGAAGATCAGCGTATCGACCGCGGGCTCGCTCACCTACTGGCTGGTGAGCGAGACATCACGGCGGCAAGGATGGGGTCCCAAGGGCATCGATATCGCGCCCATGGGCGCCATGCCGGGGCAGATCGCGGCGATGAAGCGCGGCGACATCGACGGCGCGATCATGGATATCGGCAATGCCTTCGAACTCGAAAAGCGGGGAGAAGGCCGCATCCTCGTGCGTTTCGTCGATATCAAGGACTTCCACATCCACGTGATCTTTGCCACCGACAAGCTCATCGCCGACCGTCCGGAGGCTCTGCGCGGTTTCCTCAAGGGATGGTTTGAAACCATCGCGTTCATGCGCAAGAACAAGGCAGAGACGGTGGCAATCGCCAAGGAAGTCACCAACAAAGATGAGGCGATCACGTCGCGTGTCTATGACGAATTGATGCCGATGTTCTCCGATGACGGAAAATTCAATCCCGGTGCGCTGATCACGCTCGCCAAATCATACGTGGAGCTGCAGCTTCTGCCGGAGGAGCCGGATATGAAGAAGCTCTATAGCGAGGCGTTTTTGCCGAATTGATGGGTGTGCATCACTCGATCGGCGGCGAACTCCGTCTGCTCCGCCTCCGCAGCGGAGACAGCTAGCTCTGCGAGTTCGCGGCCTTCTCTTCGCAAAAATGCTCGATCTCGCTCACCAACGATGCGAGCTCGCCGCTCGCGAGCGCGTCGCTGCAGCGCGCGAGCAAGCGTTCGGCCCTTTGCGCCCCGATCCTCGGTTCGGTGACGCGCAGAAACTTCTTCTGCACCTGCGACCGATCGAACGGGCGTCCGGGATCGCCCGGGACATGCGTCACGGTGTGCTCATGTTGCGCCGAGCCGGCGGCAACGCGCACGCGCGCCGGCCAAACGCCGGGGTAGTCGGCGAGCAAGGTGTCGTCCGGCTCGACCTTGATCTTGTCGAGGAAACCGCGCACAGCCGGCGGCAGCGCCGACGGCGCCTGCTGCAGGTCGAATGCCGTGTCGGGCGCGAGCGCCGCGACCGCCATGCAGTACTGCACGCTGGTGAGATGGGAGGCCCGATCGCCGGCAACGACCCCGTGATCGATCATTTTGTGGTGCGGCGGCAGCACGGAAACTCTGATCTCGCCCATGGCTGCGAGTGCGACGCCGCTTTCGATGATCTCCTTGAGCGCCTGGGTCGCCGCCATGGTTTGCCGCGCCGCGCACCACGGCTTGAACGAAACCTCGGTCAAGGCGATGCGCTCGCCGATGCCGTCGGCGAGCGGCGCGACGTCGGGCGTCACGCCATAGATCCCGGGAAGGAATTGACCTTCGACCAGGTGCAGATCGGACGTGAACCCCTGTTGCGCGGCAAGCGCCGCCATCAGCCCGTTGCGCGCGGCATGGCCGACAGCGAACCAGCGCGCGGTCGTGGCCGCGTTGTGATGCCCGACGCCGGGCGCCGCCAGGGTGAGCGCCAGCGCCAGCGCATTTGCGGTCTGCCGTTCGTCGAGCTTGAACAGCCGCGCGGCGACGGCAGCGATGCCGAAGGGGGCGGCGAAATAGGTCGGCCAGATGCCGCGATAAAGCGCCGCCGGCCCATTGATGGCGCGGCCGAGCCGGGTCATCGCCTCGGTGCCGGCGACGATCGCCGCGATCGCGTCGTCCGCTGCCGCCGCCATCGCCGCCGCCACGGTGAGTGCGCCGGGAATGACGATCGCGCTCGGCGTCGTCATCGAGGGAAGATGGATATCATCGATCTCGCTCAGGCGTGCCAGCGCGCAGCGGGTGGCGAGATCGAGCGACAATGAGCCATCTGTTGGCCCGGCCTCGCGCATTGCCGCGCGCAAGCGCAGCAGCGCCGAGCCTTCGCTGGTTTGCGTGCTTGCAACCAAGGCGCCCACGGTGTCGATGAGGTGAAGCTCGACGGTCTCGCGTACGGCATCGGAGGGAGCCTCGCGACTTGCGATGGCGCGGGCGAGCTGTTCGAGCGCGGTCATTTCACCACCTGCGGGGATGACCAGAGCACGTCGTTGCCGCGCTCGTGGACCGCGACCATCGCTGACACGATGGCGTGATGGGGCTCGTCGGAGAGGCCGATCCGCAGGCTGTAGACCCCACCGGCTTCGAAGCTGTCCTGGCATCCGGCCGCGATCAGCGGATGCTCCTCGAGCGCCAATCCGATCGAGTTGCCATGGCTGCGTGCGGTGACGGCGTGCGGTCGCAAGGGACGAACGGCCTCGATGATGCCGCGCGCAACTTCGCCGCATCGCGTGCCGGCTTGCAGCCGGCCGACGGCAGATCGCAGAACCTCGCCGCACCGCTCCGCCCACGGGTTGGGCGAGGTTGCGAGAACGGCGAACCCTTCCGCCCAGTAGCCGGACTGCCGGACCGCGACATAGACCTGCAGCGGATCGATGGCGTGCTCGACCGGCAGGTCGAATGGCCGCAGCGTGCGTCCGCGGTCGGTGCTGAACAGCGTGCGCACGTCCTGGGCGCCGCGGCGGTTGGCGGCGCGTTCGCCGGCCAGGACCGCGGTAGTCGCGCCGACTCCGGCGTCTTGGGCACTGGCGATAGCCGCCACCGCGGCGGCCAGCGTCGCGCAGGCCTCGCGCAATGCCGCGATCTCGCGCGCGCTCTTGCAGCGCATCAGGGTGCGCAGCTCAGCGGTCTTGTCCTCGATCTCGCCTCCCAATGCCTCGCCGACCTCCCGATGGAGCGCGTAGGGCATGGCCGCAGCGCCGATCAGCACGGGGCGGCCGCTTTGCTCCCGCGCCCATTGCGCCACCGTCTTGCCGGCATTGCGCAGCGGACGCAGGTCCTCGACGAAGGTGAGCGGCCTCGCTGCCGGCACCATGTTTGCCCCGCCGCCGACGAGGAGCTGCGGGTTGCCCGCGCGCGGTATCAGCGCCAGCGCCGCCTCGAGCTTGGGAGTGAAATTGGTGAGGTAGGCGAGCTCGGCGTGATTCACCCGGTCGCCGTAGACGATGGCGCCTGCCCGCGAAGGATCGTCGCGCCATAGCCCGGCCGCGCGCGCGCAAAATTCCTGCTTCGGCATCCGTTCGCGATCCCAGTCGGATGGCCCCACCAGCAGCGTCGGGTTCATCGTCTGCACAGCGGCCTCCAATGGGTTTCAGAGACCGATCTCGGCGAGCTCGGATCGACGCTGGGTGAGCGGCTCGGCGCCGCGCGCGGTCACCAGCACTGGTTCGCCGCACAGCAGATAGCCCGTCTCCGGCAGGTGCTGGTTCGGGTGGATCATGAACACCATGCCTTCCGTGAGCACGGTGTCGTTGTCGAGGCTGACATCGCCGGGCCGAATCGAGCCGAAGCCCAGGCCGTGGCCGCGCCGGCGGATGTACGGCGGATGGCAATATTCGCCGTAGCCCTGCGCTTCCAGCACCGCATTGATGGCGCGGCAGACGTCCGCCATGGCTGTGCCGGGCCGCGCCGCGCCGATGCCGGCGTTCATGGCCCGCACCAGCAGATCATATTTGCGCCTGAGCTCGGCGCCTGCAGGTCCGAGCGTGGCAGTGCGGCAGATCTGGGCGAGTTGCCCGCGATAGCTCGGCGTGATCTCGGCTATCAGAATGTCGCCTCTCTCCATCACACGCCCGTTCGAAGGAGCGACGGCAGCATTGCGCGGCCCGGCGCAGAGCAGGAGGAAATTGTCCTCGGCGCCGAGCGTCCGGGTGTACCACCTGAGCTCGACCGCGAGCTCGTCCTCGCTCATGCCGGGACGCGCGATCTCGAGCAAGCGCGCATAACCGAGCTCGGCGATGCGCGTGGCCATGCGCGCATTGGCGATTTCGTCGACGGTCTTGGCGGCGGCGGCATCGAACACGATGCCGTCGGCGGCGCTCGCCCGCGGCAGCATCTGCGCCAGGCGGCCGGCGATCTCCCAACGCGTGAACGCCAGCCCGGCAATGCCGATGCCCGCGCCGCGCGAGCGATCGCCGGCGGAAGTGGGTGCCAATGCGTCGACCACATCATCGGCGGCAATGACGCGCAGTCCGGGGCAGCGTTCGGCCGCGCGCTCGGCGTCCCATGCCGGTGTCACGATCAGGCTCGCATCGCCGTCCCGCGGCAGCACCACGGCCGCGGGACCCAGGGACTTGAAGCCGCTCAGCACGAAGACCGGGTTGGGCGTCTCGATGAAATGCGCACCGTCATGCACGGCGACGATGAGGTCGAGCTCGTGCTCGATCATGCCGGCGCGAATGGCGCAGAGGCGATCGTCGAAGGTCATGGGCACGCGGCGATGTCCCAATCAAATACCATCAGGGCCGCCGGCGTCGCCGAGATCGGTATCGGCGAACAGCGCATCGAGCGATACCATCTTGCTGATCATGCCCTGCTCGAAGGTATAGCGCAGCACGGTCTCCAGGTTCTTGCGGTTGGCCGCCGTCAGGCCATAGGCCCAGGGGTCGGGGCCCAGAACCTCCTGCTGCTCCTCGAGCGCGGCGCGCACCCACGCGATCGGCACCATGCGCGGATTGGCGATCCGCCGATAGGCGATGTTCTTGGCCTGCTCGAAGGCTTTCACCAGGTTGGTCGGCACCCAGGGATATTTGTCGACGATCTCCTGCTTGATGGTGGTGACGTGCATGATCGGAAATATCCCGGTCTTGCGGAAATAGGCGAGTTCGACGTCCTTGTAGTTGGGAAACAGGCGCACGATCCGCTTGTCGCCGGCGAGGAACAGGTGCGGAAGCTCTGGCGACAGCATGGCGGGGATCTCGCCCTCAGCCAGCATGACGTCGAGCTTCTTGCCCGGCGCAATCATTTCGATGCGCAGGTCCTGCGGCGGCGTGAAGGCGACGTCCTCGCTGCGCTCGACCACCCAGGTCACTTGCCGGTGGGGGAGGGCGTATTCCGCCTCCAGGATGCCGCGCATCCAGATGTTGGAGGCGGGTTGGAAGTTCGTCCCGCCCACCTTTTTGCCGATCAAATCCTTGGGCGCGCGAATTCCGGCCGCGGCGTTGACGAACAGAAAGCCATGCCGGAAGCGCCGATGCAGGAATACCGGTATGGCGGTCAGTGGGACGCGCGCCGACGAGCCCGGTTCAGGGCGAGTGTCCGGCGCGCGCACTATAGAGTTGCCGCGCTGGCCGCTCGCTTCGCTCGCCAGCGCGGCGCCCTGGTCGCGTTCCATGAAATAGGCGCCGACATTGGCTTCGCAGACGTCGAATTCGGCCTTGCGCGCCATGCGCCAGTGGCGCTCGCGCGGGCCCATGCCGGTGAGCATGACAAGATCGAGGCCGTCGACCTCGACCGCGCCCTCCTTGAGCGCGCGCACGATCTCATAGTCGCCGCAGGCGACGGTCAATCTCAGCTTTCCCGCCATCGCAATTTCCTCTCAGTCGGTGTGCCAGCGGCCGAAATGCACCTCCGCCCGCCGCACAATCTCGTTGAGCACGATGGCCATGGCGGCGAGCACGGAGATGAGGCCGAGCAGCCTCGTCGGATCGAAGTTCTGCGTGAACAGCGTGGTGAAGTAGCCGATGCCCGCGGTCGACACGTAAAGCTCGGCCAGCAATACGCCGAGCAGAACGCCGGTCATGCCGAGCCGCATGCCGGCGAAGAAGCTCGGGATCATGTGCGGAAAAATCACGTGACGCAGGACCTGCCATCGGCTCGCGCCCATGGAGCGCGCACTCGTCAGCAGGATCGGCTTGATGTTCTGCACACCGGCGACGACGGTCACGATGATCGGAAAGAAACCGTGGCTCACGCCGAAGGCGATCTTGGAGGCGGGGCCGATGCCGAAATAGAGGATGAACAGCGGCAGAATGGTGACCTGCGGCGTGCCGTAGAGCAGCAGGATGATCGGCATGAAGCTGTTGCGCGCGAACGGTTGCAGGCCGACGGCGAGTCCGATCACGAGCCCGATCACGACCGAGAGCACGAAGGCGACGGCGAGCTCCCAGAACGTGATGCGCAAGGCCGCCGGCACGCCGCGGGTGTCGAACACCGCCGAGAGCGACATGAACACGCGCGATGGCGGGCTCAGGAACATCGGGTCCACCCACCAGCGGGCGGCGATCTCCCAAAGGCAGAACAGGAGAACGATGACCGCGATGCGCGCGACCCAAGGTCGCCGCATCACCCGCCGCAAGGCCGTCGCGGCGTCTGTCATCACCGGCGCTTTCCCCGCGCTTCGAGCGTGGACACCAGAGTGTTGAGAATGGCGGCAATGGCGACCACGAAGGCGATGTAGGCGAACATCCGCGCCATCTCCATCCCTTCGGCGAGATGGACGATACGGTGGCCGAGCCCGGCGAGCGATGCGATGGTCTCGCTGCCGATGATGGAGAGCAGCGCAATGGTGAAGCCCATGCGCATGCCGGTCAGAATGATCGGCAAGGCCGCCGGCAGCAGTACATGGCGGAAGAGCTGGTAGTCCGACGCACCCATGGAGCGAGCCGCCACCACGAGCACCTTGTCGACATAGCCGAAGCCGGCGATGGTGCTGAGCGCGATCGGAAAGAAGCTGATGGTCGCCCCGAGCGCGATCTTGGAGGCAGGGCCGAGTCCGAAGAACAGAATATAGAGCGGAAGAAAAAGGATGATCGGGATCGAATAGACGCCGGCGAACAGCGGCTCGAACACGCGGATGCGATACTGCGACCGGCTGATGACATAGCCGACGACGACCCCGGACGTGGCCGCGATCGCGAAGGCCGCCGCGAGCTCGGTCAGGGTGACGCGCAGATCGCCGATGAACTCGCCGGTGCTGAGGATGTCCCAAAAATCCCGCAGCACCGTGACCGGGTTCGGGAGTAGCAGCGGGCTCACACGCCAACGGGTCGTGGCGAGGTACCACAGCAGGATGAGCGCGACCAGGAACGTGACCTGAACGACGCGGCTGGCGAGACGACCTTCACGCGTCTTGCCTGCGGGCCTCATGGCGTTGGCCCCGGCGCGGCGCCGATTCCGGTTTCCGCCATGGTCTTGCGAATCTCGTCGTGCAGGAGCGCGTAGAGTTCATTGCGAATGGCGGTGAATTTGCTCGACGTGACGAAATCGGGATTGCGCGGGTGTGGCTCCTCCACCTTGATGATCTTTTTGATGGTGCCGGGCCGCGCGGAGAACACCGCGACGCGATCGGCGAGAAACGTGGCTTCGCCCAGACTATGAGTCACGAATACGATGGTCTTGTCGGTGCGGGACAGCAGCATCGAGAGGTCTTCGCCGAGGATCATGCGCGTCTGCTCGTCGAGCGCGCCGAACGGCTCGTCCATGAGCAGGATGCCGGTTTCGAGACTGAGCGCGCGCGCCAGCGCCGCGCGCTGGCGCATGCCGCCGGAGAGCTGTCCGGGATAGTGCTGCGCGAAGTCCTCGAGGCCGACGGCTTCGAGCGAGCGCCGGGCGCGCTCCTCCCGCTCGGTTCGCGGCACGCCCTGAAATACCATGCCGAGATTGATGTTCTCGAACACCGTATTCCACGGGAACAGGGCACTCTCCTGGAACACGAAGGCGATATCGCGCGGCATCGGCCCGGCGACTCGCTTGCCGGAAACGTCCACCGTCCCGGTCGTGGGCGCCATGAGTCCGCCGATGACGTTGAGCAGCGTCGACTTGCCGCAGCCGCTCGGCCCGATCAGGCACATTAGCTCGCCGCGCGCGATGTCGAGCGAGGTGTCGCGCAACGCGCGCACATGGCGCGCGTCGCCTTCTTCGCCGAATTGGTGCGAGACGCCCCTGATTCGGATCGCCATGGTGTCTGAGGTCATGCGATCTTCCGTCAGTTCGTCGGCAGGAATGCTTCCGTATAGAGCTTGCCCATGTCAGGCTCTTCGGCCAGCGTCTTCATCTCGACGAAGGACTTGCGCAGTACCGCGAGCGCCTTGGGATCGAACCGGCCGGTGTCCGAAAACATCGGCATCAGCTCGTCGTAGATGCCGCTCGTGGTTTGGGCGTCCGTCCCCATGACGTCCTGGGCGATCGCAATCGTCTCGGCCTTGTTCCTGCGCATGAAGGCAATCGTGTCGAACCAGCCCGCGAGAAAGCCCTTCAGGGCGTCGGGCTTCTGCGCGATCGCCTTGTCGGTCGCGAAGATCACGTGGATATGGAAGTCCTTGACCAGGTCGCCGAACCGCAGCAGGACCTTGCCGTCGCCGCGCTGGACGAAATTGAGCGCCTGCGCGAGATTGACGATCGCCGCGTCGATGGACTTGGTCTTGAGCGCCGCGATCCGGTTGGCGTCGTCGCCGATCGGAACCTGCGACATGCCGTCGTAGCCCCATCCTTTCTGGCGCGCGACCTCGCTGATGATCCAGCTCGTCACCGAGCCCACGGTGGAGACGCCGACCTTGCGGCCCTTGAGGTCGTCGGCGCCGGTCACGGAGCCGTCGTTGCGGACCACCAGTGCAAACAGCAGCGGCGGCCCCGCCATGGCGGCGATGCCTTTCACCGGCGACCCCTTGACGATGAAGGCAAGCCCGGGTCCGGAGCCGAGCGCGATATCGATGCCGTCGGCGGCCATGGCCTGCTGCAGCCGGGCGTCGCCGCCGAAGCTGCTGATTTCGATATCGACCCCGTGTTGCTTGAACATTCCGGTGCGCGCGCCGACGTCGGCCGGAACGAAGGAAAACGCCTCGCGTCCGGCTTTGCCGACGCGCAGCGTCTCGGCGGACGCGGACGCGATAGTGCTTCCCGCGAGGACGGCGCAGGTGAAGAGGATTACGGCGAACCGATGCCACGCGCTCCACCTCTCCCCGCTTGCGGGGAGAGGTCGCGAGCACGCAGACAAGTTTACGCCGTCTGCGCAAGCTTGACTGCGTTGCGAGCGGGTGAGGGGGACTCTCTGCGAGCCGAGGTGGAGAATCCCCCTCACCCCGACCCTCTCCCCGCAAGCGGGGAGAGGGAGCACACCGAGCTTGCGGGAGGGGAGGTGGTCCAAAGCGGACGGATGCGGGCCATGCCCAGTCGTGACCGCGACGATCATCCCTTCGCCCCTTGCTCTGCGATTGCTCGTGTCGATCTTACCGCATTTCGCGCTTGTTCGGTTGCGGTCCGGTCGATGCTGCGATCATTCCGCAGCACGACGCCGTAATCCTCGCGCGCCGATCGAGTGGAAACGAACTCTTCCTCCACGTCCGCGCGCACCGCCGCGGGGTCGCGCTCGAGCGGATCGCCCCAGCCGCCGCCGCCGCCGGTGCGCACGATCACCTCGGCGTTCACCGGCACCGGATGGTGCGCCCCGCCCATGGTGCGGAATTCGCTCTCGCCAGGCTCTCGCAGCAGATACATCCCGTATTCGCCCGGCTTGCCGCCCCACAACCCCCAGGGCGGGCATCGGCTCCGCCGCACCAGCTCGAAATTCCATTTTCCCTCGACCAGGTTGCGCACGTGCATGTCGATGCCGAGCCCGCCACGATATTTTCCCGCGCCGCCGGAGTCCGTGCGCAGCTTGCGGGCCTCGACCAGGACCGGGCATTTGAGCTCGATGCCTTCGATCGAGCCGTTGCGCACGTCGCCCTGGCACACCGACACCGTGCCGGATTCGCCGTCTTCGAACGGCCGGCCGCCCCAGCCGCCGCCTTCGATGCTTTGCACGACGAAGCGCCGGTGGGTCTGCGGGTGCGTGCCGAAGAACACCACCGCGCCGCCGAGCAGACCGTGATGGCCCGCCGGCACCCGCTCCGGCATGGCCCGCGCGAGCGCGGCGACGATGGTGTCGACCACCATCGGCACGATCATGCTCCAGGTCGACATCGGCGCGGGAAAACGGGCCATCATGATGTTGCCTTCCGGGATGATCACCTCGAGCGCGCGGAAGGAGCCTTCATTGACTGGGTCGAGCGGACCGGTGAGCGCCTTGTAGGCGACGCGCGCGCCGGCGAGGGTGCGCGAATTGATCGCGGCGCGGCGTTCCTGCGAGCAGCCGGAGAGATCGATGGTCATCGCGCCCTTGTCGATCGTGACCTTGGCGTGGATGGGAACCGGCTCGCCGCGGGTGACGCCGTCCTCGTCGAGCGCGGCGCGGGCTTCATAGACGCCGTCGGCGAGCTGCGACACCACGTTGCGGCATTTGGTCTCGGTCTCGTCGAAGATCTGCGCGATCGCGTGCAGGATGGTGTCACGGCCGTATTTGTCGAACAGCTCGTCCATGCGCCGCGCGGCGAGCCGGCAGGCCGCCATTTGCGACTTCATGTCGCCGAGCGAGGATTCCGGAAAGCGGATGTTGTCCTTGAGCACGCGATAGAGCGTCTCGTTGAGCTTGCCTGCCTTCGTAGATCTTGAGCTGGTCGAGCTGCAGTCCCTCCAGCCAGGGATCGGCGACGGTCGGCCCGGCGCCGAAGCCGGTGCTCATGCCGCCGACGTCGATCCAATGCGCGCGCACCATGGCGAACATCAAAAGCTCGCCGTTGCGAAAATAGGGCATGTAGATGACGATGTTGTTGAGGTGCTGGCCGGCAACCGCCTGATGATTGGTGATGATGACGTCACCGGGCGCGAAGCCGTCCTTGCCGTAGCGCTTCATGCCGTCGGTGATGATGACCCCGAGATCGGCGACGAAATGCGACACGCCACCGACGTTCTGGCAGATCAATTCGCCGTCGGTGTTCACGAGCGCCGTGCAGAAGTCGCGCACCTCGTAGATCATCATGTTGTAGGAGGTGCGCTGCAGATCGGCCGCCATCTCGTTGGCGACCGCGGGCAGCGCGTTGCGGATGACTTCGAGCGTGACGGGATCGAGGGTCATCTGGGTTCACTCTGGAAGATGGGCTCAATGCTGCAACCCGCCGCGGTCGGCTCCCTCCCCCGCAAGCGGGGGAGGGGTGGGGAGGGGGTGACGGAGCACGAGTTTTGATGAGCGCCCCCTCCCTGTCCCTCCCCCGCAAGCGGGGGAGGGAACGCAAGGACCGCCGCACCGAAATTGTCGCGCGTCCGCATCACACCGCTCCCACCGTGATGATCAGCTCGCCGGACGGCGCGACGGTCAAGGCATCCCGTTCGAACAGGACCGTGGTCGTGCCGTGCTCCTGGACGAGCGCCGGGCCGGCGATCTCGTTTCCGGCGCCGAGCGTTTCGCGCTGGTAGACCGGGCAGGGCAGGGCCTTGCGCGCGTCGCTGAGATAGACCTCGCGCTGCCGCGACGGCGTCGCACGGGCGGTCTCGGCAAGCTTCGGAACGGCGAGCTTCGGGCGTTTGCCGATCATTGCCAGCCGGATGTTGACCATCTCGACCGGCTCGTCGGGCGAATGGTGGGCGTAGCGATGCTCATAGAGAGCATCGAATGCGGCCCTGATGCCGGCCCGATCGCCCGCCTCGATCGCCCGCAGGCTCGTCGGCACCGGAAGCGTGAATTCCTGGCCGACATAGCGCAGGTCGAGGTGGATCTGACGCTCGGCATCGGCGGCGTGGCGCAAGCTCGCGGACGC
This sequence comes from uncultured Alphaproteobacteria bacterium, assembly GCA_963712565.1. GTDB lineage: Bacteria > Pseudomonadota > Alphaproteobacteria > Rhizobiales > Xanthobacteraceae > VAZQ01. The sequence continues at coordinate 264,876 of CAVQIP010000037.1, forward strand.
TTCCGCGACCATCTCATGATGGATCTTCAGCAAAGTTGCAAAGTCGACGGTGGCAAGATCGGAATAGAAGGTGCGGATGAAATCGTGTCGTTCGTCCGCCAGCAGCATGCCGAGCGCGGAGAAATGCGAGGGGAACAGCGGCACCACGACCTTCGGGATGTAGAGTTCGCGGGCGATCGCCACCGCGTGCAACGGGCCGGCCCCGCCCGACGCCACGAGCGCGAAATCGCGCGGATCGTAGCCCTTCGCAACCGACACTTCGCGCACCGCGAGCGACATCTTGGCGATGGCGATATCGACGATCGCCTGCGCCGCCGCAATGGTGTCCAGCTTCAATGGGTCGGCGATTGTCTCCTTGATGCCGCGCCGGGCGCCGTCGGCATCGAGCTTCATCTGGCCGCCGAGGAAATGCTCGGGATCGAGCCGTCCGAGCACGACATTGGCGTCGGTGATGGTCGGCTCGGTTCCGCCGCCGCGGTAGCAGATCGGGCCGGGATCGGCGCCTGCGCTCTGCGGTCCCACCTTGAGCGCGCCGACGTCGTCGAGCCAGGCGATCGAGCCGCCGCCCGCCCCGACCTCGACCACGTCGATCATCGGCAGCATCACGGGATGGCCGCTGGCATAGCCGCCGACATGGTAGCCCGGCGCCATGGTCGGCTCGCCGTCGCGCACGAGGCTCGCCTTCGCCGTGGTGCCGCCCATGTCGAAGGAGATGACGTCGGCGCAGCCGAGCTTCCGTCCGACTTGCGCCGAGGCGATGATGCCGCCGACCGGTCCAGACTCCATCATGGCCGCCGGCCGCTCGGTCGCAATCTCCGGCGTCATCACCCCGCCGTTCGAGCGCATGATCGAAAGCGCGCCGCGGAAGCCGATGTCGCCGAGATCGGAGCTCAGGGTTTTCACGTAGCCGCCGACCTTGGGCCCGATATAGGCGTTCACCACCGTGGTCGACATCCGTTCGAACTCGCGATATTCGCGCAGGATCCGGTGCGACAACGAAAGATAGGTGCCCGGCATGGCGGCACGGATCATGTCGCCGGCGATGCGCTCATGCTCGGGATTGACGTAGGAATGAAGAAAGCAGACCGCGACCGCCTCGACGCCTTCGGCGGCGAGCGCGCGGCAGGCTTCCGCGAGGCTGGTGCGGTCGAGCGGCAAATGCACCGCGCCGGAGCTCAAAAGCCGCTCGTCGATCTCGCGCGTGAGATGACGCGGCACCAACGGCCGGTGGCGGTGAAACAGCAGGTTGTAAGCCTCCGGCCGGTTGCCGCGGCCGATGATGTACACGTCGCGCGTGCCGCGGGTGACGAGGAGGCCGGTCTTGGCGCCCTTTCGTTCGATCAGCGTGTTGATGGCGATGGTCGAGCCGTGGATCAGTTCGTCGATGGCGGCCGCCGCGAGCCTGCTCTTGTGGATGCAGTCGATGACCCCCTGGCCCAGGTCAGCGGGCGTGGTGAGGCTCTTGGCCTCCACGAAGCGTCCGGCCGCGTCGTCGAACCCGATCAGATCGGTGAAGGTGCCTCCGATATCGATGGCGACGACGATCACGCTACCCAGCTCCCAGCCCTTCGACGCACGGCGCGCTTCCAGGACATGACGTGCGACTTGTGCGGGATTGCCGCATTGCGCCGACCATAGGCAGGCGCCAGAAAATCAGCGATACTTTGCGAAAAGGCAAGGACTTCAAAGAACCTCGAGGAGGAGCGGTCAATGCGGATGTGGCTTGCAGCGGTGGTGGTGAGTTCGTTGGTGCCGGCGGTGGCGGCGGCGCAAGGGACGACCTATCCGGCCAAACCGGTGACGATCATCGTGCCGGCCGCGCCCGGCGGAGTGACCGACGTGCTCGCCCGGATGCTGGCGCAGCGGTTCACCGACGCCTGGGGCCAGCAGGCCATCGTCGAAAACAAGCCGGGCGCCAACAACCAGATCGCGGCGGAATACGTCACCAAGGCCGCCCCCGACGGCTATACGCTGTTCATCGGCCCGGAGGTGACGTTCGTGGTCAATCCGAGCCTTTACGCCAAATTGCCCTATGACCCGGTGAAGGGTTTCACGCCGATCTCCGGCCTCGTCACCATCAACCACGCGCTGATCGTCAATCCTGCGCTGCCGGTGGAGAACGTGAAGGAGCTCATTGCGCTCGCCAAGCAGAAGCCGGGCGAGATCAATTACGGCACCTTCGGCGTCGGCTCGAGCGGCCACCTCAACATGGAGCTGTTCCAGGCGCTCTCGGGCACGAAGCTCCAGGCCGTGCACTACAAGGGCGCGACGCCGGCGCTGACCGACGTGGTGGCCGGGCACATCCAGATGATGTTCATCAGCGTGGGCAGCGCGGTGCCGCAATGGAAGGCGCACAAGGTCAAGCTGATCGCGGTCGGCGCCGGCAAGCGCATGGCGTTGCTGCCGGAGGTCCCAACGGTGGCGGAAAGCGGTCTGCCCGGCTACGAGGCGGTCTCGTGGTTCGGGCTGTTCGGGCCGCCCGGAATGCCGGCCGACGTCGTCGCCAAGATCAACGGCGAGGTGCGAAAGACTTTCGCCGATCCCGAGATCAAGAAGAATTTCCTCGAGCGGCAATATTTCGAATCGATCGCCGGTACGCCGGAGCAACTCGCGAAGTACATCAAGGCCGACGAGCCGAAATGGCGCAAGGTGATTCACGACGCCAAGGTTAAGGCGGAGTGACGACGCCTCCGATTGGATTAGTCGGGCGACTGTCGTCCCCGCGAAAGCGGGGACCCATATTCCAGAGGCCGGTGCTTATGGGTTCCCGCTTGCGCGGGAACGACAGCAACAAGCAACTTTGCGCTAAAGCCCCAGTAACTTGCGCGCATTGCCGCCGGCGATGGCGGCGACGGTCGCAGGATCGAGACCTTCGACCGAGGCGACGTGGCCGATCGGATCGTAGTCGGCCATGTCGAAGGGATAATCCGTCCCCATGATGATGTGGCCGGCGCCGTAAAGACGTACGAGTTCCGCGAGTTGATGGGGCGTGAACACCACCGTGTCGAAGTAGATCTTCTTGAGATAGGCGGTCGGCGGCTGCGGCAGCGCGCCGTGCGAATCCGAGCGGGCGCCCCAGGCATGATCGATGCGGCCGGAATAGGCCGGGAGATAGCCGCCGCCGTGCACCGCCAGGATCTTCAGGTTGGGGTGCCGTTCGAGCACGCCGTCGAAGATCAGGTAATGCAGCGCGATGGTGGTTTCGAGCGGGTTGCCGATCACGTTGTTGAAGTAGAAGCGGGTCAGCCGCTTGGCGTCGGTGAAGCCGTTGGGGTGGATGACGACGAGCGCGCGGAGCTCCTCGGCCTTCTGCCAAAACGGCGCGTAATCCGGCTCCGACAATTCGCGCCCCGCCACGTTCGTCAAGATCTCCACGCCCTTCATGCCGAGCGACTTCACGCAGCGTTCGAGCTCGCTCGCCGCTTCCCCGCCGTGGATCAGCGGCACCGTGCCGAGCGCAACGAAGCGGTCCGGCTTGCGCGCCACGTATTCCGCCAGGCCGTCGTTCACCATGCGCGAGGCCTGCACCGCGATGTCGAGCGGCACCGTGTAGTAGCACTGGTTCGGCGGCGGCATCACGACCTGCAGGTCGATGCCCATGGCCTCGAGGTCGGCGAGGCGATCGTCATAGCCGGTGATGCGCGAGCGGATGTCCTCTTCCTGCTTCTGGCTCAGCGCCTTGGTCTCGGCATTGGCGAAATGCGCCAGCGCGATCGTCGACATGTCGAGATGGGGCTTGGCGTAGGCCGCCGCCTGCGGGATCGCGACGTGGGAATGAATGTCGACGGTGATGCTTCTCGGCCTGACCTCGCGGCCGGGTTTGCCGTGCTTGCGCGCCGCCGTCGCTGCGTACTTGTTCCACTGCGTCGCCATTTCAGCTTTGTTCCTTCTGTCGCTGAGGTAGGGGTCCGCTGGCCGAGTCCGCCCTCTAGAACACGCCGAGGTGCTGCGAGACCATGGCGTCGTCGAGCTTGATCTGATCGGCGGCTCCGCGAAACACGACGCGACCGGTGTTGATGATGACCACGTCGTCGGCGAGATTGAGGGTGAGCTTGATGTTCTGCTCGACCAGCACGATCGATTGTCCCTCCGCCTTGAGCTGGGCGATGGTGCGCCCGACCTCGGTCACCAACTGCGGTGCGAGGCCCTCGGAAGGCTCGTCCATCAGCAGCACGCGGGGATTGCCCATCAGCGCGCGGGCGATGGCGAGCATCTGCTGCTCGCCGCCGGACAGCGAGCCCGCGAGTTGGGCGTTTCGCTCCGACAGTCGCGGAAAAAGCCGGAACACGCGATCGATCGTCCAGTCGGAACCGCCGGCGTTCTTGCGCGATCGTGCCGCCACCATCAGATTCTCGCGCACGGTCAGCGTGCGGAACATGCGCCGGCCCTGCGGAACGAGACAAATGCCTTTGCGCGCGATCACGTCGGGCGCGAGACCGGCAACCGGCTCGCCGTACAGGCTGATCGAGCCCCGGCGCGGCTTGAGGAAGCCCATGATCGTCGACATGCAGGTCGTCTTGCCGGCACCATTGCGCCCGAGCAAGCCGAGCAGGCGACCCGGCTGCAGCGAGAAAGAGACGCCGTGCAGCACGTGGCTGTCGCCGTAATAGGTGTCGATGTCGGAAATGGCGAGCGCCTCAGTCGCCAAGGTACACCTCCCGGGTGCGCGGATCGGCCACCACCTCGCTGCGCGTACCCTCGACGATCACCTCGCCGTAGTGCAGCACGGTGATGCGCTCGGCAAAGCCCAGCGCCGTGTCCATATCGTGCTCGATCATAACGATGGTCACCTCGCGCGGGATCGTGGCGAGCAGCGCGCGGACGGTCTGGCGCTCGGCCTGGGACAGTCCGGCGAGCGGCTCGTCGAGCAGCAGCACTTTCGGCTGCTGCGCCAGCGCCATGGCGAGTTCGAGCCGTCGCCGCTCGCCATAGGAGGTCTCGACCACGATCCGCTCGGCACTGTCGCCGAGCCCGACGCGCTCCAGCGACTCGCGCGCGTGCTGGTAGAGATCACGGTTGGCGGTCAGGATCGACCACGGGTTCCAGCGCCGCCGGTCGAGCCCGAGCAGCGCCAGCACCACGTTGTGAATGAGCCGCTCGCGCGGAAACAGCGTGAGAATCTGATAGGTGCGCGCGAGGCCGAGGTGCACGCGTTTCTGCGTCGGCATGCCCGAGAGTTCCTGTCCGAACAGCCGGACCGAACCGGCATCGGCGGTGAGGTCGCCGGTGACCAGGTTGAACAGCGTGGTCTTGCCGGCCCCGTTCGGGCCGATGATCAGGCGGCGCTCGCCCGGCATGACGGACAGCGATACGTCCTTCGTGGCCGGCAGGCCGCCGAAGCGCTTGCTGAGATGCGCGACCTCGAGCGCGGGCGTCGTCATTGCGCCGGCTCCGATGCGGTTCCGCGCGCCGCCTTGCGGCCTTTGATGCGGTTTTGCAACCGCCGCCACGCCTGCGTACAGCCCGGGACCAGGCCGTACGGCATGAACATGATCACGACCACGAAGATGAGGCCGAGCAGCGTGTTCCAGCGCTCCACATAGGTCGAAATCACGTTCTTCACGAGCGTGATGATGGCAGCGCCGATGATCGGGCCGGCGAGCGTGCTCGCCCCGCCGAGGATCGCCATCAGCAGGATTTCGGCGGACTGCTGCAGCGAGATCGCGTGCGGGCTGAGGAACAGATTGTAGTAGACGTAGAGTACGCCGGCGACCGAGGCCCAGAATCCCGCCATCACGAAGGTGAGCCAGCGCACCAGCCAGACATTGTGGCCGAGCATGCGCATGCGCCGGGGCTGGTCGCGCGTGCCCATCAGGCTGGCGCCGAACGGGGAGCGCGAGAACCGCCAGATGCAGAACAGCGCGATGACGAAGACGACCAGCGTGAAGTAATAGAAGCTGGGCGCGTCGCGGATGTCGAAGCCGAACGGCATCGGCCGCGCCGGGTGTCGGATGCCGTTGTCGCCGCCGGTCAGATCGTTGGCGCGATAGGCCACGCCCCAGACGATCTGGCCGAGCGCCAGCGTGATCATGATGAAGCCGAGTCCCGGAGCGCGCAGCGACAGCACTCCGAAGAAGGCCGCCGCGGCGGTCGAGATCGCGATCGCGAGGATCGCCGCCGTGAGCTGGCCGTAGCCGGCGACCGTGAGGAGAATGCAGGCGTAGCCGGCGATGCCGAGATAGCCGGCATGGCCGAGCGAAACCATGCCGCCGTAGCCGAGCATCATGTTGATCGACAGCGCAAACAGCGCGTAGATCAGCACCTGGGTCGCCATGTTGACGTAGAACTCGTTGCCGATGATCCACGGCAAGACGATCAGGATCACCGCGCAGACGGCGAGCGCGACGACGGTGCGAAGCGTCATATCTGCACCCGCCCGAACAGTCCCTGGGGCAGGAACACCAACACCAGCACCATCGGCAGAAAGAGGACGAAATAGGCGAGGTCGGGCACCAGCGCGATGCCGAAATTGTAGATGAAGCCGACGATGAAGCTGCCGACGAAGGCGCCGAGCAGGCTTCCTGCGCCTCCCAGGATCACCACGATCAGCGCGAGCGGCAGCATGTCGGTATCGAGGCCGGGATAGGCGTTGAGGATGGGCCCGCCGAGCACGCCGCCGATGCCGGCCAGCGCCACGCCCAGCAGGAACACCGCGGTGAACAGTCGCGATACCGGAATGCCGACGCCGCGCGCCATCTCCATGTCATCGACGCCGGCGCGGATCATGGCGCCGAGCCGCGTGCGCTCCATCAGCAGATAGAGCGCCAGCGCGGCAACGAGCGCGATCGCCAGCACCACCAGCCGATAGGTCGGAAACGCGAACCCGGCGACCCGCAGGGGCGGCCGTAGCGCCTGCGGCGCCGGCAGCGGCATGGGGTCGCCGGTCCAGACCAGCAGGCAGATATCGGCGATGATGAAGGATATCCCGAGCGTGACCAGCACCTGGCCCTGTTCATTGCCGGTGAGCCGGCGCAGAACGAGCCGTTCGAGCAGGACGCCGATCAGTCCGACGCCGATCCCGCCGAGCACGGCCGCCAGCCAGAAGTCGAGGTTCATGCGCAGCAGCGTGTAGCCGAAATAAGCGCCGAGCATGAAGAACGCGCCGTGCGCCAGATTCGGGATTCGCATCAGGCCGAAGATCAGCGAGAAGCCGGACGACAACAGGAACAACAGGCCGCCGAAGGCCACGCTGTTCAGCGTCTGGATGATCCAGAACTGCCACTGCATCGATAGTTCGCTTTCCCCCGACCGATGCTTGTTGGGTCAAGCATGTGCGGCGAACTCGGTGCGCTCCCCTCCCCAGGCCGGGAGAGGGCGCGTTCGCGAGACCGAAACCCTATGGCTCCGCCGCGGCGGAGAGGTAGAGTGCGATCACTACTCCAGATTCTTCGCCGGCGGATAGTCGCGCGAATAGACGGGATTCTTCAGGAACTCGTCCTGCTTGTAGGTCCAGAACTGGCTGACGTCGGGATAGGTCTTGATCACCGCGTTCACGTATTTGCCGCCCTTTTTCTCGACCTTGCGGATGTAGGCGTTGCCGACCACATTGCCGAATTCGTCGAACCGCACGGGACCGCGCAGGGTGTTCGGCACTTTCGCGTCGCGCAGCGCCTTCATGAAGACATCCTTGTCTTCGACCTTGCCGTTGATGCTCTTGACCGCGTGGTCGAGGACCTCGCCGCACAGATAGGTCTCGGCGGCATAGACGCCGGGATCGACCTTGTAGTCGCGACGGATCGCCTCCACGAACCGCTTGTTGATCGGGAAATCCAGCTCCGCGGAGTACCAGTTGGCGGTGATCGCGCCGAGCGCGTCATCGCCCATCTGCTGGAGCAGCGACTCGTCCACCGGGGTGAAGCCGCCGAGGATCTGGATCTTGTTGCCGTATTCGCGCAGCTGGCGGATGAATTTGAAGCCGTTCGAGCCGGCATGGGCGGTGAACACGGCATCCAGGTTCGGCTTCAATTGCGAGATGTAGGTGCCGTAGTCCGGAGCATTGAGCGGCGTCCACAGCTTTTGCACGATCTTGCCGCCGGCGTCCTCGAAGGCGCGATGGAAACCGGCGACGCATTCGTGGCCGAACGCAAAGTCATCGCCGATCGTCGCCACGCGCTTGTACTTGAGCTCCTTGGCGGCATAGTCGCCCAACGGATGGCTGGTCTGCGCCGACGTGCAGCTCGGCCGCACGAACCATGGATTGGGCTTGCGCTGGGTCATGTCTTCGGCGCCGGCCACCGACAGGATCGGCGTGCGCGACGAGCGGATATAGTCGTCGATCGCCAGGGCTTCGAAGGCGGCAAGCGGGCCGATGAGCACCGCCACGTTCAGGCGTTCGACCAACTCCTGGGTCTTGGTGCGGGCCTGGGCGGGATTGCCGGCGGTGTCGGCGGTGTGCAGCTCGACCTGCCGGCCGGCGAGCATGTTGTTGCGCTCCTTGAAGAAGACCGTGAGGCCCTGCTCCATCTGCAGCCCGCCCGAGGCGAGCGGACCGGTCTTGATGGTCAGGAAACCGACGCGGATCGGCCCCGCCTGCGCCGGCGCGGCGGGCACCTTGAGCACCTGCGTCGCCACGCCGGCGGCGAGCGCTCCCTTGATCACGGAACGGCGGTTGACGGTCATGGTTTTTCTCCCTCTCGATGGCATTGTTATCGATTTCTGTGGCTGTGCAAGGATGCCGGCCCTCGTCGCGCGAGGGGATCGAGCACGCGTTACGGCTCGAGATTTTTGCCACCCGGCCAGCTCTCGCGATTGTACACCGGATGCTTCAGGAATTCGTCCGGATTGTAGGTCCAGAACTGGCTGACGTTGGGATAGGTCTTGATGACGGTGTTGACCAGCTTGCCGCCCTTCTTCTCGACTTTGCGGATATAGACGTTGCCGACCACGTTGCCGTATTTGTCGAAGCTCACTGGGCCGCGCGCGGTCTCGACCTTGTCGCTTGCGCGCAGTGCCGCCATCAGCGCGTTCTTGTCCTCGATCTTGGCGCTGATCTTCTTGAGCGCCGACTCGAGCACCGCGGCGTTGGTGTAGGTGGCGGCGGCGTAGAAGCCGGGATCGACCTTGTAGTCGCGGTTCATGCCGTCGACGAACGTCTTGTTGGTCGGCGTATCGATCTGCGCCGAGTACCAGCAGGCCGAGACCAGCCCGATCGCCTCGTCGCCCATCTGTTGCAACAGCGCCTCGTCCACGGCGGTCTGCCCGCCGAGCAGCGGCTTGGTCTTGCCGTATTCCTTGTACTGCTTGAAGAACTTGAAGCCGTTCGAGCCGGCAAAGCCGATGAAGATCACGTCGACATTGTCCTTGAGCTGGCCGATATAGGTGCCGTAGTCGGGCGTCACCAGCGGCGACCACAGCTTCTGCACCACCTTGCCGCCGGCGTCTTCGAACGCGCGCTGGAAGCCGGCGTTGAGCTCATGGCCATAAGCGATATCGTCGGCGATCATCGCGGCGCGCTTGTACTTGAGCTCCTTGGCCGCGTAGTCGCCCATCGGATAGCTGCATTGCGCGGAGGACGAGGTTGCGCGCACGAACCAGGGATTGGCCTTGCGCTGGGTCATGTCCTCGGCAGCAGCGACGCTGAGCGTCGGGGATCTGCTTGTCGCGGATGTAGTCGTCGATCGCGAGCGCCTCGGCGGTTGCCAGCGGCCCGATCAGGCAGGCGATGTTTTCCTTCTCCACGAACTCCTGCATCTTGGTGCGCGCCACCGCCGGCGCGCCGGCGGAATCGCCGGTGAAGACGTGCACCGGTCGCCCGGCCAGCGTGTTGTCGCGCTCCTTGAGATAGAGCGTGAGGCCCTGCTCCATTTGGATTCCGCCGGCGGCGAGCGGGCCGGTTTTCACGGTGAGGAAACCGATCTTCATCGGCCCGCTCTGGGCGCGCAGGATCGCGGGCGCGGCAACGAGCGCGCTCGCGCCCAGCATGCCCTGCAAGACGGTTCGGCGTCGGACGTTCATGATTTGCTTCCTCCCGTCGGCGTCGACCCAGTGGGGTAGTTTCTTCCATCGCTCATCGGTGCTGAGCCGGGCCGCGTCATCCTTGCATATCGCAGCAATTTTGTCCTGTCGCCGCTTTGATGGCCCAAGGGCGATTAATTTCTTGTAAGAATTGCGAATTTCTTCGCCGACCGCGGGGAGGGCCGCCGCCTTCGAACCGCGACGACCGATCGACGCCATATCGCCGGCGCCAGCCGTTGGCTGCGCTGGTCACGCAATCAAATGCCCAAGTAGCTGGATTTGATTTCGTCGTTGGCGCGGAGCTCTTCCGGACGAGCGGAATAGACCACGCGGCCCTTGCTCATTACGTGCACATAGTCGACCAGCTTGAGCGCCAGGGCGGCGTTTTGTTCGACCAGCAGGATGGAAAGGCCTTCTTCCTTCAGCCGTCCGATTGCGTCCCACACCCCCTGGATGATGATGGGCGCGAGTCCCTCTGACGGCTCGTCCATGATCAGACAGTCCGGGTTGGTCATGAGCCCGCGGCCAATGGCCAGCATCTGCTGCTCCCCGCCCGAGAGCGTCCTGGCGCGCTGATGACGCCTTTCCTGCAGGCGCGGGAAAAGCGCGTAGACACGCTCCAGGTTCCAGCCATGACGTTCGAGACTCCGTTCCGCCACCGTGAGATTTTCTTCGACGCTCAGTGTGGGAAAGACGCGCCGGCCCTGGGGCACGAGGCCCATCCCGCTGCGCACCGTTTCGAAAGAAGAAATCCCGGTGATGTCCTGTCCCTTGAAGAATATTTTGCCGCGGCGCGGAGGATTGAAACCCACGATCGAGTTCACCAGCGTCGTCTTGCCCACGCCGTTGCGTCCGAGCAGGCCGAGGATCTCTCCCTGCTTGAGCTGCAACGACAAGCCCTGCAGGACGTAGGCGTCCCCATAGTAGGTGTGGATGTCCCTGACTTCCAGGATCGCCATGAATCAACCGGTCCCCAGATAGATTTCCTGTACCTTCTCGCTGCGGCGAATCTGCTCGGTCGCCCCCGCCTCCAGCACCTCGCCGAAATGGAGCACGGAGATATGCTCGGCGACGTCGAACACCACGTCCATGTCGTGCTCGATGAGGAGAATCGCGAGGTCCGGATCGAGCCGCATGAGAAACTGCGCCATCTCCGCGGACTCGCCCGACGACAGCCCGGCCGCGGGCTCATCCAACAGCAGGATTTTTGGATCGCTGGCGAGACCGAGCACGATTTCGAGCTGGCGCTGCTCGCCGTGAGAGAGGTAGCGAACCTCGGTGTCCTTGCGATCCATGAAGGCGGCGCGTTCCAGCAGATCGTACGCCTTGGCATAGACGTCGCGATACGAGGACAAAAAGCGCCACATCACGAATTTCGACTTGCGCAGGCCCTGGATCGCCAGCAGCACGTTGTCGAGAACGGTGAGCCTCGGAAACAGGCTCGTGATCTGGAAGGTCCGCGCCATCCCCAACGCCGTGCGCCGGTGGCTCGGCCACCTCGTCACATCGTGGCCGAACAACAGCACTTGTCCTGACGTCGCAGGGAATATCCCGGTTATCAGATTGAACAACGTCGTCTTGCCGGCGCCGTTCGGACCGATGATGGCCTTGCGGTCGCCTGGCATGATCTGGAGCGTGACGTCGCGCACGGCGTGGAGACCGCCGAAACTCTTGGACAGCCCGTTGAGCTCAAGGACGGGTTGCTCGACCTTTGTCGGCGTGTCCGAGGTCACGCTGATGCCCATGCCGATCGCAAGTCAAAGAGACCGGGGCTCACTGAACACCGAGCCCCGGCCGACGGTCGCGCTAGTTACAGAATTTGCAGGGCGGGTAGTCGCGGTTATAGACCGGCGTCTTGAGGAACTCGTCCTTGTTGAACTGCCCGAACTGGTTGACGTTCGCGTAGGTCTTGATGACGGTGTTCCAGAGCTCGTCCTTGTCGTACCCGAACATCTTCTTCTTCTCGACTTTCTTGATGTAGATGTTCTGCACGGGGTTGCGCATCTCGTCGATGCTGACCGGCCCGCGGATCGAATCGATCTTGATCGCCGCGAGCTGCTTCACGAAAGCCTCCTGGCCGGGGAAGTTGCCGTTGTTGGCCTTGATGACCTCATGGATCATCTGCGCCGTCGTGTAGTTGGTCTCCGAATAGTACGAGGGCACCTTGCCGTACTTGGCACGGTACTTCTTCACGAAGGCCTCGTTCTTCGGATTTTGCAGCGCCGCGCTGTATTGCAGCGCCGACACGTGACCGATCACCTCGTCGCCCATCGATGGCAGCACGAATTCGTCATAGCTGGTCCCGCCGCCGATGACCGGTTTCTTGTTGCCGGAGGCCGCCAGCTGCTTGGGGAACTGCAGCGACATCGGGCCGACCATGAGCGAGAAGATCGCGTCGGCCTCGGCCTTGATGGTCGGGATATACGGTCCGAAGTCCTTGGCCCCGAGCGGCGGCCAGATCTTCTGGATGATCTGCCCGCCGCAGGCCTCGAATGCGCGCTGGAAGCCGCCGATGACCTCGTAGCCGAAGGCATAGTCGGCGCCGATCGCGACGATCTTCTTGTAGCCTTGCTCGCAGGCCCACTGTCCGAACGGGTGGCTCGGCTGTGAGCTCGACCAGCCGGTCCGCACCATGTACGGAAATTTGGGCAGATCGCGCTGGGTCAGGTCGTCAGCCGCTGAAACCGGCACGACGTAGACCGTCTTGTCGGCCGTGCTGACCGGCGCCAGGGCGTAACCGCTCGACGCCAGCAGGCCGCCGACCAACATGTGCACCTTGTCCTGCAGGATGAGCTTCTTGGCCCGGGTGACGGCGGTATCAGGCTTGGCCTGCTCGTCCTCGACGATGAACTTCACTTTCGCCCCGCCGAAGTCGCTCTTGACGTCGTCGAGGTACATCTGGAAGCCATCGACCATGTCCTTGCCGACTTGGGCAAAGATGCCGGTGGTCGGCGCCACATAGCCGATGCGCAGTTCCTCGGCGGCGTTCGAAGGCGCCGTCATGCCGAAGGCGACAATGCCGCCAAACAGCAACGGGCAAAATCGTCGTAGCAAGGTGATTGTCATGATCTTTCCTCCTTTGCCTGTCGTGATTTTTCTCGCGCAAGTCAGGGGATCACAGGCGCCATTTTTTCCCCCTCTTCTCGATTCCCGGTAAGGGCCCGTCGTTGACGGATTCGCTCGGGGATACCCATCAGCCCCATCGGCAGGTACAGGATCGTCAATACGTAGACGGCACCGAGTACGTACTGCCACCAAGGCACCAGCGTGCTCAGATATTCGCGCAGGCCGAACACGATGAAGGCGCCGATCACGCCGCCGACCAGCGTGCCGGAGCCTCCGAGCACGGCCATCAGCAGCGCATCGACCGAGAAAGCGAGCTCGACATTGACCGGGCTCACGATGCCCGCAGTATGGGCCCACAGCACGCCGGAAAGCCCGCCGAAGGCGCCGGCGATTATGAACGCGATGTATTTGTGAAGCCAGGTGTTGTAGCCCAGGATCTTCATGCGCAGCTCGCGCTCGCGAATGCCCGCGAGGCTTCGTCCGAACGGGGAGCGGACCAGCGTGTACAATAGCAACAGCGAGACTGCGAAAAAACCGAACACCAGGTAAAAGAAAGTCACCTCGTTTGCGAGATCGATGCCGAAGTTGGGCCGTTGCCGCAGATTGATTCCATTGTCGCCGTTGGTGAGCGAGTTCCAGCGGTAGGCCAGGCCCCAGACGCACTGGCCGAGCGCGAGCGTGATCATCAGGAAATAGACGCCGGTCGCGCGAATGGCGAGCAGCCCGAAAATAGCTGCCAGCGCCGCGCCGAGCAGAATTCCGCCCGCGACCACCAGCCAGAAATCATATCCCAGTCCGAACTGGTATCTGGTCGCGAGAATCGCGGTCAGATAGGCGCCGACCGCGAGATAGGCCGCCTGTCCGAGCGAGGGCAGGCCGGTGTAGCCGAGCAGAAGGTCGACGCTCATCACCAGGATCGCAAAGGCCAGGGCCCGCGTTGCGAGCAGGATGACGAACGAGTTGGCGTTCGGAACGATGATCGCGAGTGCCACGAGCGCCGCAACGACAACCAGAATCTTGACCTGCTGACTGCGCATCGCTTCCCGCTCATTCCCGTCCGAACAGGCCGGTCGGCTTGACCGCCAGGATCAGCGCCATCGGCGCGTAGAGGGTGAAATACGAGACTTCCGGAAACAGGGCCTTGCCGAAATTGTCCGCCAATCCGACCAGCAGCGCTCCGATCGCCGCGCCACCGAGGCTGCCCATTCCGCCGATGATCACGACCGCGAACGCCAGCGGTAGCATCTCGAAGTCGAGGCCCGGATAGATGCCGAGAAACGCGCCGCCGATGACGCCGCCCAACGCCGCCAGGAACGCACCGAGCGAGAAAATCAGCATGGAGACGCGCGACGTATCGATGCCGACGCCGCGCGCCATCTGCGCATCGTCGACGGTGGCGCGCACCGCCGCGCCCATCCGCGTCTTCTCCATGACCAGCCACAGGATGATGCCGATCGCCGCCGCGGTGGCGATCATGAACACCCGGTACAGCGGCAGATACAGTCCGCCGACCACCACGCTCTTGGTCAAAACGTCGGGTGGGTTGATGTCGAAGTTGTTGCCGCTCCAGATATCCAGCGCCGCCTGCTGGAACAGGAAGGCAAAGCCGACCGTCAGCAGCACCTGCCGCAACGGATCGAATCCCAGCGGCCGCAGGAAAAGCCGTTCCATCAGCAGGCCCACCACGGCGATCGACAATGCCGCAACCGGGATCGCCAGTGCCCACGAGCCGGTCGTCCAGATCACCGACAGTGCGACGTATCCGCCGAGGAGGAAGTAAGAGCCGTGCGAGAGATTGACGATGCGCATCACGCCGAAAATCAGCGAGAGGCCGCTGCCCACCAGAAATAGTAGGGCGCCATATGAAATTCCGTTGAAGGCCTGTATCAGCCAGAATTGCGTGTTCATTCCCCCCAATCCCCTCTGTGATCGCGAAGGTTGTGCGAGCTTACCTTACGATGGGTCTATCTGACACCTCGCCAGATGGCCGCAGGATCGATCCATCCGATGCGCTTGGCGCCGGCGCAGTTTGCGAAAAGTAGGAACCGGTTTTCCGGGCCGAACGGGCATATCCGATCGGGTTGCGCTCTAGTTGCGATCGTCCCCACGCCGCTGCGCTGCCGCCTTCTTGGGCGGAATGACCGGCAGCAGCAGATAGGGCTGCTTGTCGCGCCCGAAGTGCAGGCGAGTGACGCCGCCGAACATGTCCATCGGGCCGGTCGCGGGGGTCGTCGTGCAGGAACGGCCCGCAGCCCGTGAGCTCGTTCTTGAAGTTCGACAGCTTGCCGCCGCTCGGTCCGCCATAGACGTAATCCTTGCCGCGGATGGTGAGGCCGATGCGGTGACCCGCCGGCACCACGATCGAGGTCGGCCAGATTTCGATGTCGAGCTCGACCACTTCGCCGTGCTTGAGCGGCTGTTTCTGGTCGTGGCGATGGTAGGGCCGATAGGGCGTGGAGAGCTTCTTGTCGAGCTTGCGGTGCGAGGCGCGCAGCCAGCCCTGGCCGACCGGAGTGTGCGGGTCGATGGCGCCCTGAAACACCACCTCCCGCAGGTCGCCGGTGAACACGCGCAGCACGACGAACAGATCGGCGTCGCGAGTGGAGGACGAGACGAAGAGCTTCAGCGCCGAAGGCCCGGTGATCTCGGTTTCCTGCGCGAGCGGCTCGCTCAGGAAGGTGACGCCGTCGCCCAAAGCCTCGAATTTGATCTCCGCCTTTGCGGCCGCGCGCTTGCGCGTGAGCGCGCCGCTCGCGGGATCGAGGTAGAGCTTGGTCCATTTGGTGCGCTTGAGCGGCCATTCGTGCTCGGCGCGCTCCACGAATTTGTCGATGTGGCGCACCTGCAGCAGCACGCGTGGCTGCTTGTCGAAGCCGTTGTTCTTGCCGTGGAGGAAATGGTCGAAGAAGGCGAGCTGCAGCTTGCGGCCATAGTCGGTATAGAAATGGGTCCAGTGCTCGATGCCGTGCACCTCGAGCCATTTGTCCTTCGCCGCCGCGCGCACAAAACCTTCGAAATTGCCGCGCGGATGCAGCGGCTGTCCGCCCCAATTGGCGGCCGAGAGCAACGGCGTCTTGACCTTCGACCAGATCGGCGAGCGCGCACGGTGATAGTCGTCGTCGAGCGGATGGGCGCGGATATCCTCGCCCAGCGCGCTGCGGTTGCCGGCGAGCGCGGCCTCCGGCAGCGTTTCCGGGCCGCAGACGAGCTCGCCATGCACGCGCGAGCGCCTGCCGCGCTCGCCCGACCCGTATTGCACCGTCTTCACCTGCATGTCGTACCAGTTTTCCCAGAACGTGCAGACGATGCCGCCGTGGTGGGTCATGTCGCGGTACCAGTCGGCGGCGCCCTCCCAGATGCACATGGCGGCGAGATGCGGCGGCTGCAGGCTCGCCACCTGCCACTGGTTGATGCCGTAGTAGGAAATGCCGTTGAGCCCGACCTTGCCGTTCGACCACGGCTGCACGCCGGCCCATTCGATGCAGTCGTGAAAATCCTTGGTCTCGCGCGGCGAGAAATGGTCGATGAAGCCGGGCGAGCAGCCGCAGCCGCGGGAATCGACGCGCACGCAGGCATAGTCGTGCGGCACCCATTTCTCCGGATCGACCACTTCCCAGCTCTGGTAGAGATTGCTGGAGCCGGCGGTGACGTCGGGGTGCTGCTCGGCCATGCGCTGCCACGCGCTCGGATAGCCGTCCTGGAAGGCGAGGCCCTTGGCGTAGGGACCGTAGCTCAGGATCACGGGATAGCGGCCGTCCTTCACCGGGCGAAACACGTCGGCGCGCAGCACCAGGCCGTCGTCCATTTCGATCGGGACGTCCCATTCGATGCGCATGCCGTCGCGCACTTCGCTGCGATGCTGGTGCGTCTTGCGGGCCGTTCCCGGGGTGCGCGTATCCTCGACCGATGCCATATCCGTCCTCCCGTTCAGGGCCCCCCGGCTGTCATGCCCGCGAAGGCGGGCATCGAGTATTCGCGGCCCATTGTACGAGCTGCCGCCCATGCCACACCGGTCCGTCCGTGAATATTGGATCGCCCGCTTTCGCGGGCGATGACGACGGAGGGTTGCTTGTGCGCCAGTATAATATGATAGAAACCACACCAATCACAATTTCGCAGGGGGAAAGCCCGTGAAGCTGTTTTCGTTCTGGCGCTCGCTCGCGACGTTCCGGGTGCGGATCGCGCTCAATCTCAAAGGTATCGTGCCGGACGAGGTCGTCGACGTCGACCTGATCAAGGGCAAGCAGCGCGAGGATGCGTTCCGCAAGGTCAACCCGCAAATGGTGCTGCCGGCCCTGGTCGATGGCAACGGGCCGGTGCTGTTCCAGTCGCTCGCGATCTTGGAGTATCTCGACGAGACCCATCCGCAGCCGCCGCTGCTGCCGAAGGACCCGCGGGCGCGGGCGCGCGTGCGCGGCCTGGCGCAGATCATCGCCTGCGATTCCCATCCGCTGCTGGTGCCGCGGGTGCGCGAATATCTCGAGCGCGAGCTCAAGCTCGACGAGCCGACCCGGCTCAAATGGATCCAGCACTGGATCGGTGCGGCCTTGCAGGCGCTGGAGGCCAACCTCGCCAGCAGCAGGGAGACCGGACGCTACTGCCAGGGCGACGCCATCACCATCGCCGACATCTGCCTGGCGAGCCAGGCGGCGGGGGCGAACTTCTACAAATACGACCTCGCGCCGTTCCCGACGGTGCGCCGGATCGTCGACACCTGCATGCAGAACGACGCCTTCGCCCGCGCCCATCCCCTGCGCCAGCCGGGCGCGCCGCAGGCCGCCTGAGCAGGACGTCGTGCGCGGGTCAAGCCCGGCAACGACGACGGAGAGATATCCTGATAACGGACGGATGCAACGGACATGAAACTTGCAAGCTTCAAGGCGAACGGCCGCGCCAGCTACGGCGTGGTGGCCGACGACGGCATCGTCGATCTCGGCCGCAGGCTCTCCAAATATGCAACCCTGCTCGACGTGTTGCGCGCAGGGGCGATCGCGGACGCGCGCACGGCCGCGCAGGGAGCGGCGGATTATCAGATCAAGGACGTGGAGATGCTGCCGCCGATTCCGGCGCCCGACAAGAACATCTGTGTCGGCATCAATTACCCCGATCGCAACGCCGAATACAAGGACGCCCGCGAGGCGCCGAAATATCCCAACCTGTTCTGCCGCTTCCCGACCTCGTTGGTCGGCACCGAGCAGCCGATCGTGCGCCCGAAGGTGTCGGACAAATTCGACTACGAAGGCGAGATCGTGCTGGTGATCGGCAAGGAGGGCCGGCACGTGCCGCGCGAGAACGCGCTTGCGATGATCGGCGGCTTCACCCTCGGCAATGAAGGCAGCGTGCGCGACTGGCTCCGCCACGGCACGCTCAACGTCACGCAGGGCAAGAACTTCGACCGGTCCGGCAGTCTCGGACCGTGGATCGTGACCACGGACGAGCTCGATCCCGCAAAGCCGTTGCGGGTGATGACGCGCGTGAACGGCGAGCTGCGCCAGGACGACACCACTGACCGCCTGACCTGGGGCTTCGCCTGGCTGATCAATTACATCAGCACTTTTGCCACGCTCAAGCCGGGCGACCTGATCTGGACCGGAACCCCGACCGGCGCCGGCGTGCACCGCAATCCGTCGGTGTGGCTCAAGCCCGGCGACGTGGTGGAGGTGTCCTCGCCGCAGATCGGCGTGTTGCGCAACACCGTGGTGGACGAGGCGTAGCCGGCCGCTGATTAGGCCGCGCACTCGGTGCGCTCCCTCCCCCGCTTGCGGGGGAGGGCTGGGGTGGGGGAAGGCTGGCGCCAATCTTGATGCATTCCCCCTCCCTGTCCCTCCCCCGCAGGCGGGGGAGGGGACGCTGGAGCCGACGGCTCTGGTCTGCGGCACCTGCCGGGCGCCCATGCGCAAAAGGAAACGGCCGGAGCGCGGGGCGCTCCGGCCGTAAGCTCGCGGCGCGCCGCGGCGGCGCTCAGTGCACCAGCTCGGTGACCTTGCCGTCCTTCGCGCGGCCCTGCGCGTAGTACTGGCCGATGTTCTTCATCAGCGCGGCGTCGGATACGGAATAGATCACCGCATCGGTCTTGCCGGTGTTGATGTGGCGCCGCCACATGAAATTCGGCACGACGAACAGGTCGTTGTGGCTCCACTCGAAGCGCTTGCCGCCGACCTCGGTCGCGCCGGTGCCTTCGATCACCACGTAATAGGTGCCGGCGGTCTCGCGCTTGAGCTCGGTCTGTTCGCCCGGGCGCAGGAGCTGGGCGGAATAGTTCAAGGTCTTGAACACGGACTCTCCGTTCACCGGATTGACGAAGTCGACCTTGATGCCTTCGTGCGGATCGCCCTTCTCCTTGCGCAAGCCGTGCAGCATCTCGAGCACGTCGGCGCCGCGATAGTGGAACAGCGGCGCCGGCGCATGGCCGACGCCGCGCTGATGGTCGACGAAGGCCGGCTTGATGCCGCCCTGGGCGTAGAGCCTGCGTGAATAGCCATCGCTCACGGTGACCGGCTGGACGTTGGTGTTGCCCTGCGCGCCCGGCATGTCGTGATCGACCCAGGCCGCGTCGAGAAACTCCATCAGCGGCCAGTCGAGGGTGTCGATCCAGATCACCGGCTCGTCGGAATTGTTGCCGTGGTCGTGCCAGGTGCCGTTCGGCGTGAGGATGAGGTCGCCGCGGGTGGCGGTGCAGCGCTCGCCTTCGACCACGGTGTAGCCGCCCTTGTCGGAGAGAATGGTGCGGCTGGCATTGGGCGAGTGCAGGTGCACCGGCGCCACATCGCCCGGATTGTAGATCGAGATCGCGCAGCGGATGGTGTTGGTGACCTGCAGCCGGCCGTTCAGCCCGGGATTGAGCAGCAGGATGCTCTGCCGGTCGGCGAACTCGATCGGCGACACATCCGCCTTGCGGGCGATCTCGGAGATCTGGTGCAGGTAGGGGCTGTATTCCTTCCAGCGCCACATATACGGCTGGGTCTTGAGCTGAGCGGCGGCGACCCGCCCGGAGGCCAGTTGGCCCGCGCCCTCACCGCTAGTCGCGCTGAACCAGGGGCGCTGGGCCGGCGCATTGGCCTGGGTGCGGACCCAGACGTTGTGCTTGCCGGCCTCGGCGTTGATCTCCTCCATCAGCTCGCGGGCCTTGTTCGAGAGCCCACTGGGGGCGGGGGCCTTCATTGTCACGGCCATGACGTCTTCTCCTGCAGATCCAGCAAATTCGTCGGCGGCAACTATGCCTATCGGACGCGATTTTATCCAGGGCCGCCGGTTTCAGCCGGCGTATAGCTGTCCCGGCAAGTTTGCAAGCGCCGACCTTGATCCATGTCAATGCCAGCCGTTCGGCCTCAAGCCGGCTTGAGAAAATCGCGCAGCACTTCGGTGAAGGCCCGCGGCTGGTCCATGTTGGAGATGTGCCCGGCGCCGGGAAGCTCGACGTAACGGGAGCCGGGCAGCGCGGCGCTGAGCTTGCGCATGGCGACGGGCGTCACGCCGTCCTTCTCTCCCGCCATGAACAGGACCGGCCGCTTCACCGTTGCCACCGCCGAAGCGTAGTCGTGGTCGGCGAGCGCCGCGGCGCAGCCGATGAATCCGTTCACCGGCGTCGCGCGGATCATCCCACGGACCTTGTCGATGTGCGGCGGATTGGCCGCGAGCGTCTCCGGCGGAAACCAGCGTGCCACGGTGGGCTCGACCAGTGCTTCGATGCCCTGCTTCTGGGCGACGGCGATGCGCTCCTCCCATTGCTGGGTGCTCGCCGGCGTCGACTGGCAGGGCGAGTCGCAGACGATGACCCGGTCGAGCCGGTCGGGGTGGGCCTCCGCCAGGCCGAGCGCGGTGGCGCCGCCCATGGACAGCCCGGCGAAATGCGCCTTCCGGATCCCGAGCGCGTCCAGCAGCGCAATGGCGTCGGCCAGCAGCGTCGCGAAGCTGTAGCGGCCGGCGGGCGCGTCGGTGCCGCCGTGTCCGCGCTGATCGTACCGCAGCACGCGATACGGCTGCTCGAGCGCACGGGCCTGCTCGTCCCACATCGTCAGGTTGGTCGCGAGCGAATTGCTGAAGACGAGCCAGGGCGCGCCCTCCGGCCCGTCGACCTGGTAGTTGATCGTAATTCCGTTGGCCTTGAGCTTCATTGCATTTACCCCTTGCCCCGCCGTGCGGCCGGCGTGGATGCGGATTGCGCGCCCAGGAAATCCTTGAGCAGCGCGAGCAGCTCTCCCGCCGCCTGCGCCGGCATCATGTGCACGGCGTCGATCAACTCGAAGCGCGCATTGGGAATGGTGCGCGCAAATTGCTCGCTCGCAGCGGGCGGGCGCACCTGGTCGAAACGGCCGGCCACGACCATGGTGGGCACGCGGATGTCCTTGGCGAGTTGCGTCACGTTGGGCCGCGCGATCGCGCGGTTCATGGAGGCGAAGCACACGGGGTCATGGGCGAGATAGCGCCCGCGATAGGTCGCGTAGGCGGCGCGGTCGCCGATGTCGGCCGGCCACGACTTGTCGAGCGTCACCGGAATGGCCTTGCGCAGGCCCTCGCGCTCGGCGAGCGCCGCGCGTTCCTCGAGCGCCGCCACCCGGCTCGGATCTGCGCCGGTGAAGGGATTGCAGAACACGAAGCTCGCGACCCGGTCGGGATAGCGCATCATGTAGATCAGCGCCTGCATGGTGGCGGCGGCGACGGTGACGAAATGGTAGGGCGGCGGGAGACCGCTCGCCGGCAGCACGGCTTCGAGGTCGTCGACCAGGAGTTCGGTGGTGATCGGCTGTCGCACCTTTTCGGACAGCCCCGAACCGCGCTGATCGTAGCGCAGGGTGCGGCAGCGCTGGCTCAACGCGGGAAAAATGCCGTCCCAGCTGTCGAGCGTGCCGCCCATTTCGTGCAGCAGCACGACCGATGGTCCGTGTCCCGCGGTCTGGAAATGAATACTGATGCCGTTGGCGTCCATCCAGGGCACGGTTGTCCTCCGTGGTTGCGCGGCATAGAGGCATGGATGCTGGTAAACTTCAACATGGCGTCCACCGTCGTGGCCCAGGCCCCCGCTGTCATCACCCGCGTAGGGCGGGCGATCCAGTAGTCGCTGAACCGGACGTGACGCACAATCGTGCATCGCAACGTGTTCCGGTGTTTACTGGATGCCCGCCTTCGCGGGCATGACAACCGCTGATTGGGAATCAGGATGCCATCGCCGCGCCGCATCGACGTTCACTTCCACCTCATTCCGCCGTTCTACCGCGAGGCGGTCTACGCCGCCGGTCGGGGCCCGGCCATCGGCAAATATCCGGACTGGACCCCGGAGCTCGCGCTCGAACTGATGGACGCCAGCGGCGTCGCGGTCGCGCTCACCTCGCTGGCGCAGCCCGGCGTCGGTTTCGGCGACGAAGCGAGCGCGCGCGCGCTGGCGCGGCGCTGCAACGACTACGCCGCCGAGCTCGTCGCGCGCTGGCCCCAGCGCTTCGGCGCCTTCGCCACCGTCCCGATGTGGAGCATGGAGGGCGCGCAAGACGAGATCACCTACGCGCTCGACAAGCTGGCGTTCGACGGCGTCTCGCTGTTTGCGAGCTACGGCGAGAATTTCCTCGGCGATCCCAGGTTCGACCCCGTCCTGGCGATGCTCGACGAGCGCGCTGCGGTGGTCTTCGTCCACCCCGGCCTGCATCCCTCGAGCAAGGGATTGGCGCTGCCCTGGCCGGCTTTCATGATGGAATATCTGTTCGACACCACGCGCGCCGTGGTGAATCTCATCTTCTCCGGCGCGATCGAGCGCTTCCCGCGCATCCAATTCATTCTGCCCCATGCCGGCGGCCTTGCGCCCTATTTCGCCTGGCGGCTCTCGGTGTCGCCGATGATCGACGCACGGCTGCCGCGGCTCTCGCGCGAGCAGGTCTATGCCGGTCTGCGGCATTTCTGGTACGACAACGCGCTCTCGCCGGGCGAGCAGACCTTCGGTTCGCTCGATCACGTCGCGGCGCCGGAGCGCATCGTGTTCGGGACCGATTTCCCCTTCGCCAATCCGCGCGTGATCGCCGAGATGATCAGGACCTACGAGTCCGGATTCCTCTCCGACGCGCGGCACACGGCGATCGACCGTGCCAATGCACTCGCGCTGTTTCCGAAATATGCGTGATGAACGGGCCACAGACTCGGTGCGCTCCCTCCCCCGCTTGCGGGGGAGGGCTGGGGAGGGGGCAAGCACGATGATTGTATCGGAGTGCCCCCACCCGCCGCGCTTCGCGCCATAGCCGATGCTTCGCATCGGCGTCCTTGAGCGCAAGAACGGCGGCCGAAGGCCGCCTATGCTCCCCCGCAAGCGGGGGAGGTGCAGCCGGCTACGCCGGCTTCGCCATCAATTCGACGAGCGGCGCCACGTCGGCGATCGCGTCGACCGACCACAGCCGCTCCATGAGTTCCTTCGCCCGCGCGGCGCCGAGCACGGGACCGACGAGATCCAGAAACTTCGCCTGCAGCCCGGCGTCGTCGAGCGGCACGATGCGCGAGCCGAGCGCCTCGTCGGCTTGGCGCGTGAAACTGCCGCGCGCGGTCGTGACCGTGACCCGCGCCGGCCGCAGTTGCGGATAAAGCCGATCGATCTCCGGCGGCGCCGTCACCGTGAGCTTGCGCGCGATGGCGGCGAAGGCGGGATCGCGCCGCATCTCTGTCGAGAAATGCTCGAACTTGATGGCGCGGAATTTCAGCGCGAGCCCGATCAGGTAGGGGAAGCTGAGCTGCGCGCTGGCGAAATCGTCCCAGCCGGTCTCGGCGTGCTCGGCGGCGATGCGATAGGTCGCAACCTCGATGCGCTGCACGTCCTCGCTCGCGATGTTCTCGTCCGCGAGCAGGCCGGTCAGCGCCTCGACCGCGGGCTGGATGTGCCGGCAGCAGGGATAGGGCTTGATGTAGCAATCGGTGATGCCGAACGGCACGGCGGGCGGCAGCACGATCGGCGCGCGCCTTGCCGGTGCGGCCGAAGGCGAAGGCCTGCATGAAGCCGTCGCGCGCCTCGATCACGTCGGGCGGGCCTTCGACGCCTTGCTCCGCCAGCAGCGCCGCCTGCAGGCCCTCGCGCGCGGCGTGGCCGGCGTGCAGGCGCTTGATGTCGGCGCCGCCGTTGACGAAGGCGAACAGCCCGGCCGCGCTCGAGGCCGCGATGCCGAGCGCGTTGGCGAGTTGCGCGGCGCGAGAGCCCGCGCAGCTTGCCGGCGGCCATGACCGCGCCGAACACGCCGACCGCGGCGGCGGGATGGAAGCCGCGCTGGCGCAAATCCGGATGGCAGGCGCGGCCGATCGCGATCTCGGCCTCGTAGCCGGCGACGATCGCTTCCATCAGCGCTTTGCCATCGCATGGCGCTGCGTAGCCGAGCGCGAGCACCGCCGGTACCACCACGCAGCCCGGATGCACCGAGCCCTGACGGAAGCCGTCGTCGAGCTCGATGCCGTGCGCGGCGGTGCCGCCGAGGAAGGTTGCGTCGATGAGATCGGCGCGTCGCGCGCGGCCGGGCACCGGCACGCCGCCGGCCGGGCGCACCGCCGCGAGCACGGCCTCGGCGCGGGTCGCGACCTCGCCGCCGGCGCCGGCGATCATCACGCCCACGGTGTCGAGGAGGTGGCGTCGCGCGTAGTGGCGGACCTCGTCGGACAGCGCGGCGTAGCGCAACCCGCTGACGAAGTCGACGATGGCCTCGGTCGCCCCGGCGGCCGGATGGAGCGTCGGCAGGGCTTCGGCGTGGGACATGAATTTCCTCGGTTGCGCGCGCGGCGCGATCCCGAATGCTATGCGTTCCGCGCGAGCTTCACCAGGGCGTCGACGGCGACGACGCCTTCCCCCGCGGGCCGCACGATCAGTGGATTGATTTCTGCCTCGGCGACGGTGGCATCGTCGGCGAGCTGCGACAGCGCGACGACGGCGCGCGCGAGCGCGTCGAGATCGCCCTTGGGCCTGCCGCGGTAGCCGGCGAGCGGAAGAAGCCCGCGCACCTCGGCGATCATCTCGCGCGCCTCGGCGAGATCGACCGGCGCCAGCCGCAGGCTGCGATCGCGCGCGATCTCGGTGAACAGGCCGCCGGCCGCCACCATGATCAACGGGCCGACGTCGCGGTCGACGCGATAGCCGACGAGGACCTCGCCGAGACCCGTCACCATGGGCTGCACCAGCACGCGCGCGACGCGCGCGCCAGGGTTTCGTGCGGCGACATCGGCGCCGATCTGGCGGATGGCGGCGATCAGCGCCTCGCCGTCCGCGACGCCGAGCACGACGCCGCCGACGTCGCTCTTGTGCGCGATCTCGGCGGAAAGCGCCTTGACCGCGACCGGATAGGGAAAGGGCAGGGGCGGGCGCCTGCGCGATGCCGGCCTCGAGCGCGACCGACGGCGCGTGCGCGATGCCGAGACGCTCGAGCAACGCGCCGGCGGCGAGTTGGTCGAGGACACGGCCGCTTGCTCCGTCATGGCCGTGCTCGTCACGGCCATCCACGTCTTGTTTGGACGATCGCGGCGGGCGCCGCGACAGCGCGGCCGCGATCGCGTCGGCGCAGGCCTCCGGCGTGCGGAAATTCGGCACGCCGGCGCGGCTCAGCGCCGCCAGCGCCGCCGGCGCGTCCGGCGCGATGAACGCCGCCAGCGGCTTGCCCGCGCCCGCGCTGTCGATGATCGGCCGCACCGTCGCCTCCGGCTGCGCCCGCGCCGACGAGCCGACCACCGCGAGCACCAGATCGAATTCCGGCGCCGCCAGCAGGATGTCGAGCGTGGCTTTCATCGTCGTCGTAGCGTGCGCCGGCGATGGTGAGATCGATCATCCGTGCGGGCGTGACCGCGATGCCGGCGGCGGCGAGCCGCGCCAGGGTCTCGGCGCTCGCCGGCTCGATGGTGACGCCGCGGCGCGCGAGCGGATCGATCACCATGGTGGCGCCGCCCGCGGTCGTCGTCACCACGCCGACGCGCTTGCGCCCGCCGGCGGTGGATGGCACCCGCGAGAGGAGGGCAGGCCCTCGATCAGGCCGTCGAACGAATCGACCCGCGCGATGCCGCAGGACTTGAGAAACACGTCGGCGACGTCGTCCTCGCCCGCGAGCGCGCCGGTGTGGGAGACCGCGAGCTCGCGCGCCGCCGCCGAGCGGCCGAGCTTGTAGGCGATGATCGGCTTGTTGCGTTCGGCTGCCTCGAGCGCAAAGCGCCGCAGGGCCGCGGCGTGGCGCATGGTCTCGAGAAACAGCAGGTAGCCGTCGATGCCGGGATCATCGAGCGTCGTCGCGCAGATCTCGCCGAGCGAGAGATCGACCTCGTTGCCGACCGACACGAGGCCGGCGAAGCCGATGCCGCGCGCCTTGCCGCGCGTCAGCAGCGCGCCGATCAGGCTGCCGCTGTGGGAGGCGGCGAAGATGCGCCCGACCGGCAGCTCCGCCTCGTCGAAGGCGGCGTTGGCGGTGAGCATGGTTTTCGTGCGCAGGTCGACCACGCCGAGGCTCGACGGGCCGACGACGCGCATGCCGCTCGCGGCGCAGGCCGCGCGCAGCCGCGCCTCGCGCGCGAGGCCCTCGCTACCGGCCTCCGCGAAGCCGTCGGCGAGCACGGTCGCGACCTTGACGCCGCGCCGGCCGCATTCCTCGACCGCCGTCACCGCCGCTTCCGTCGGAGTCACGATATAAGCGTGCTCGGGCGCCTCCGGCAGCGCCGCCAGCGCCGGCCAGGCGCGCTCGCCCAACACGGTCTCGCGCCGGGGATTGATCGGATAGACGCGGCCGCGCATAGCCCATCTGCCGCAGGAATTTCAGCGGCCGGCCGGCGGTCTTGGCCGGGTCGTCGGATTGCCCGACGATGGCGACCGAGCGCGGCGCGAACAGCGCGTCGCGCAGGTTCACTCCGCGGCCTCGGCCGCTTTCGGCCGGCGCTGGTCGAAGCGGCGGTCGAAGATGTGCTCGGCGATGCGGTTCTTCATCATCTCGATCGAGCCGCCCGCGATCATCCAGCCGCGGCAGCGCCGCATGCACCATTCCACCAGGCTGTCCTGGCTGTAGCCCATGGCGCCCATGATCTGCACCGCCTCGCTCGCCACCTCGAAGCCGGCCTGGTTGCAGGCCGCCTTGGCGATCGCGGTCTCGTAGGCCGAAGGCAGCCCGCGGTCGGCATTGGCCGCTGCGCGGTAGAGCAGGAGCTGCGCGCCTTCGAGCTTGATCGCCATCTCGGCGAATTTCCATTGCAGGCCCTGGAACTCGCACAGCGGCCGGCCGAACTGCTGGCGGGTCGCCGCATGCTCGCGCGCCTTGTCGAAGGCGTAGCGCCCGAACGCGAGCGAGCGCGCGGTGTTGCCGAGGCGCTCGATGTTGAAGCCCGCCATCTGCTTCTTGAAACCGCCCGGCCCGAGCAGAACATTCTCCGCCGGGATGCGGCAATTGTCGAAATGCAGCTCGCACCACTCCTCGCCGCTCATGAAGCTCGACGGCCGGCCGATGGTGAAGCCCGGCGTGTCGCGCTCGACCAGCACCGAGCCGATGCCGCCGACGCCTGGCCCGTAGCGCACATAGACGAGGAAGATCGCGGCATCGCCGCTGAAGGTGGAGAACACCTTGCTGCCGTTGATGAGGTAATGCGCGCCGTCCGGCTTGGCGCTGGTCTTGAGCTCGGTCGCGGCCGAGCCGGCGTCGGGCTCGCTGATGCCGAGGCTCATCACCATGCGGCCCTGCAGCAGGTCGGGCAGCCAGCGCGCCTTCTGCTGCGCGGTGCCGTATTCGGCGAAGGTGCGGATCGGGCCGAAATTGCCGAATTGCACCACGTCGGCGCTGCGCGGGCAGGCCGCCGCCACCTGCTCGATGGCGATGATGGCGTCCATCAGCGTCCCGCCCTGGCCGCCCTCGGCCTCGGGCAAGGTGATTCCCATCAGCCCCTGGGCGCTCATCAGCTTCGCCACCTCGAACGGGAAGCGCGGATCGTGCGCGCGGGCGAGCGCATCCTTTGCGAGCTGCGCGCGCGCGAAGCGGCCAACCGACTGGGCGAACGCCTGCTGCTCTTCGGTGAAGGTGAACTGCATGGCGGGCTCTCTCAGGTTCCGGCGACGCGCAACGCCGCGCGGAAGCGGTCGCGGCAGAGCGAGGCGTCGAAGTTGCGTTTGAATTCGGCCGGTTCGGTCGGCTTGACCCGAAGCAGAACGAAGGACGTGCCGTTGCCCTCGCGCAGGAGCCGCGCGCCGGCGGC
This sequence comes from uncultured Alphaproteobacteria bacterium, assembly GCA_963712565.1. Classification (GTDB taxonomy): domain Bacteria; phylum Pseudomonadota; class Alphaproteobacteria; order Rhizobiales; family Xanthobacteraceae; genus VAZQ01. The sequence continues at coordinate 293,058 of CAVQIP010000037.1, forward strand.
GATGTCGGCTTCGACGGCGACCGTGCAGGTGTGCGCGATGCCGGCGCCGATCGCGATCTTTTCGAGGTCGACGCCGAGGCTGGTGTGGCTCTTCTGCCAGCCGGTTTCGCCGTAATGGCCGTTGTCGACGCAGAGTATGGCCAGGTTTTTCGGATTGATCACCGCGATGGTGGCGAGCGCGCCGAGATTCATCAACAGTTCGCCGTCGCCGGTGACGACGAGCACGCGCTTGTCCGGCACGCGCCAGCGCAAGCCCGAGCCCCATCATGCAGGCGGCGCCCATGGCGCCGCCCAGGGAATAGACGTGGGCGCCGTCGCCCGCCACCGCGCCGACATCGCAGGCGGTGCCGCCCAACCCGGCGATGAACAGAAAGTCCTCGTGGCGGCCGATCAGCGCCGGCACCGCTGCGCTGCGCTCCAGCACGAAGCGTGGCGCCGCGGCCGACTTCGACGTTGCGCTGCGGGGCGGCATGGCTCTTGCCCTCAAAACGGCTTGGCGCCGATCAGCCGCTGCGACAGCAGCACCGCCACCGCCTGGCCGCTCTTGAACGCCATGGTCAGCGCCGCGCCGGTGACGGCGGCAACCTCGTCCGGCCGCTCGATGCGCAGACAGATGACGCCCATCGCCTCCAGTACCGGCTGGGTAGCCCGGCCCATGGGAAATTGCCACGGATTTCCCTCGCCGAAATCGCCGCGCATGCTGACCAGGGTCAGGAACGGGAAACGCGCGCCCTTGATCAGCGAAAGCATGTTGATGCAGTTGCCGACCCCGCTCGATTGCATCAGCAGAACGGCGCGCGCGCCGCCGAGATCGGCGCCGGCGATCAGCGCGACGCCTTCCTCCTCGGTGGTCAGGGGGATCGAATGCACGTCGGGATCGGCGAGCGCGCGGTCGATGAGAATGCTGTGCCCGGCATCGGGCACATAGGCGAATTGGGTAATGCCGTGCCGGCGCAGCAGGTCGTAGAGATCGTGCTGCCAGCCGGTCCTCGCCTTCATGTCGACCGCGGCTTCCATTTCACTGTGCCTTCGCGCCCGACGTCCTGACGATCGCCGACCATTTGGTCTCCTCGCGGTCGATGTCGGCGGCGTATTCCTCGGGGGTCGACGGCAGCGGCTCGGCGCCGTCGTCGGCCAGCCGCGCCTTCAGGTCGTCGGACATGACGGCCGCCCGCAACGCGGCGCTGAGCTTCTCGATGATCGGGCGCGGCGTGCCCGCCGGCGCCACGATGCCGTAGTGCAGCACGGCCTCGAATCCAGGCAGCGCCGCTTCCGCCACCGTCGGCAGCTCGGGGAAGATCGGCGAGCGCTTGGCGCCGGTCACCGCCAGCGCGCGCACCTTGCCCTGCTTGAGCAGCCCCACCGCGGGCGGCAGCGAGCTGAAATAGATCGCGACATGGCCGCCGACCAGATCGGTCAGCGCCGGCGCGCTCCCTTTGTAGGGAATATGCGTGAGCTTGATGCCGGCCATGGCCGCGAAATATTCGGTGCCGAGATGGATGCCGCTGCCGGCGCCGGCGGAGGCATAGTTGAGCTTGCCCGGCTCGTTCTTGGCGAGCGCGATGAGATCGGGGATCGAGCGCGCCGGCAGCGACGGGTGCACGCAGACGATCAGCGCGCTGGTGGCGATGAGGCCGACCGGCGCAAAATCCTTGCGCGGGTCGTAGCCGACATTGCCGTAGAGCGTCGGGTTGATGGCGAGCGTGCCGGTGCCGCCGAGGCCGAGCGTATAGCCGTCGGGCTCGGCCTTGGCGATCGCCCGGGTGGCAATGCTGCCGCCGGCGCCGCCGCGATTCTCGATGACGATCTGCTGGCCCAGCGTCTTGCTCATCTTCTCGGCGGCGGTGCGCGCCATGACGTCGTTGCCGCCGCCCGCGGCGTAGGGGACGATCAGCGTGATCGGACGGCTGGGATAGTCCTGCGCCGCGGCTGCGGCGAGCGCGACGGTGGTCGCAGCAAGCAAGGAGATCGCGCGCAGGGCGGACTGCATCATGATCATCGCAAATGGTCCTATTGCGCCTTCAGGCCGACCGACTTGATGAGCTTCGACCATTTTGTTTCCTCGCGATCGATGACCGCGGCGTGCTCCTCGGGCGTGGTCGGCTCGGTTCCGCGCCTTCCTGGATGATGCGCCTGCGCACCTCCTCGGTCGCGAGCGCCGCTCGCAGCTCCTTGCTGAGCCGATCGATGATCGGACGCGGCGTGCCGGCGGGCGCGACCAGCCCGTAGTTCAGCGACGCGTCGAAGCCGGGCAGCCCGGATTCCGCGAGCGTGGGCAGGTTCGGCAACGCGGTCGAGCGCTTCAGGAGGTGCCGGCGAGCGCGCGGATCAAGCCGCTCTCGAGCGCACCGCGCGAGACCGGGATCGGATTGAAGCCGACCTTGACGTGGCCGCCGATCAGGTCGGTCGTCAACGCGTTCGAGCCCTTGTAGGGGATCATCTGCGCTCTGACCCCGGCCTGCTGCGCGAACAGCACCGCGGCGAGATAATTGACCGTGCCGGTGCCGGGCGTGCCCAGCTGGAACGGCTCGCTCGATGCCTGCATCATCGCGATCAGGTCCTTGACGTTGCGGACCGGCAGGCTCGGATGCACCAGCAGGAGCGCGGGCGCCGACGCGATCAGGCCGATCGGCGCGAAGTCCTTGCGCGGATCGTAGCCGACATTGCGGAACAGGCTCGGACCGGTCGCGAGCGTCGACGTATAGCCCAGCAGGATGGTGTAGCCGTCGGGCGCGGTGCCGTGCGCGACCTGGCGGGTGCCGACGGTGCCGCTGCCGCCCGCGGCGCGGTTCTCGACCACCACCTGTTGGCCGAGCGCGGCGCTGAGCTTGTCGGCGACGGCGCGCGCCATGATGTCGTTGGTGCCGCCCGGCGGCAGCGGAACGACCAGCGTGATCGGCCGGCTGGGATAGGTCTGCGCCGCCGCCGGCATCGCCGCGGCGCAGAGCGCGACCAGCGCCGCCAGGGCTGCAAGATTCCTGCGACGACCCGACGTCATCGTTCGTCCTTTCATTGCCCGTTCAGGGCGCTCGTGTTCACCAGTTTCACTTCGCGCTGGCGCCCGACTCCTTGACGACCTTGGACCATTGCGTTTCCTCGCGGTCGATGTCGGCGCCGTATTCCGCCGGCGTCGACGGCAGCGGCTCGGCGCCTTCGACCGCGAGCCGCGCCCGCACGTCTTCGCTGGTGAGCGCGGCGTTGAGCGCCGTGTTCAGCCTCTCGATGATCGCGCGCGGCGTGCCGGGCGGCGCGACCAAACCGTAGCGCAGCACCGCTTCGAAGCCGGGCAAGGCGGCCTCCGCGATGGTCGGGACGTCCGGCAGCAGGGTCGATCGCACCGTGCTGGTCACCGCGAGCATGCGCAGCTTGCCGCTCTTGGCGTTTTCGTGCGTGGCCGGTATCGGCGCGAATGCCATGGGAATATGACCTCCGAGGAGGTCGATGATGGCCGGTCCGGTCCCCTTGTAGGGGACGTGGGTGATCTTCACACCCGCGGCGGTGGCGAAATATTCCCCGCAGACATGGCTGACCGTGCCGATGCCGGCGGAGCCGTAATTGACTTTGCCCGGATTGGCCTTGGCATAGGCGATCAGCTCGGCGACCGAATGCGCCGGCATCGAGGGATGCACCACCAAGGTGTTCGGCGCCGTCCCGATCCGGCCGATCGGCGCGAAGTCCGTGCGCGGATCGTAGCCGACATTGCCGTAGAGGGTGGGCCCGATCGCGAGCGTGCCGGTATATCCCAGCAGGATGGTGTAGCCGTCGGGCGCGCTTTTCGCGACCGCGCGGCTGCCGATGGTGCCGCCGGCGCCGCCGCGGTTGTCGACGACGATCGATTGGCCGAGCGCCTCGCTCATCTTGTCGGCGACGATGCGTCCGACGATGGTCGTGCTGCCGCCGGGCGGGAACGGCACGATCAGCGTGATCGGCCGGTTCGGATAGTCCTGCGCGCGGGCGGGCACGCCCGGGGTGACGAGCCCCGCGATCAGGGCCGCCGCGAGCAAGACGTTACGAAGAGTTCTCGCCTTTGGCATTCGGGTGCTTCCTCGGCGTTGACATTATGATTGCTCTTGGTCCTGCACTCGACCGGTCATTCGGGTTTGATGCCGACGGCCTTCACCAGATCCGACCACATGGTCAGCTCGCGGTCGATGATGGCGGCGTAGTTTTCGGGCGTGATCGGTTGCGGCTCGGCGCCCTCGACGGCAAGCCGATGCCGCACCTCGTCGGTCGTCAGCGCGGCATTGAGCGCGCGATTGAGCGTCTCGATCACGGCGCGCGGGGTGCCCGCCGGTGCGGCCAGGCCCCACCGCAGCGGCACATCGTAGCCCGTCAGTCCGGCTTCCGCGAATGTCGGCACCGCCGGGATCAGCGCCGAGCGCTTGGCGCCGGTCACCGCCAGCCCGAAGATCGTGCCGGCGACGATGTGGCTGTGCACGTTCGGGATCGCGCTGATCAGCACGCCGGTATGGCCGCCGAGCAAATCGTTGAGCGCCGGCCCCGCGCCCTTGTACGGAACATGCGCGACCTTCATGCCGGTCCGGTAGGCCAGAAGCTCGACCGTGAGGTGATTGAGCGTGCCGGTGCCGGGCGACCCGTAGGGGATCGGAGTCGCGGTCGCCTTGCCGATCTTGATCAGCTCGGGCAGCGAGCGGGCGGGGAAACTCGGATGCACCACGATCACGTTCGGCGTTGCCGCGATCAGGCCGATCGGATCGAAGTCCTTGCGCGGATCGTAGCCGAGATTTTGCAGCAGGCTCGGCGAGGTCCCGACCGTCGCGCTGGTGGTCACCAGGATGGTGTAGCCGTCGGGCGCGCTCTTGGCGACCGCGCGCGTGGCGATCGTCCCGCCGGCGCCGCCGCGGTTGTCGATGACGATCTGCTGGCCGAGCGTCTCGCTCATCTTGTCGGCGACGCTGCGCGCCGCGGTGCTGGCGCTGCCGCCGGGCGCGAACGGAACGACGAGCGTGATCGGGCGCGCCGGATAGGCCTGCGCCGCCGCGGGACCGGGGGCCGCGGCGGCCAGCGCCGCCAACAGGCCGAGCGCGGCGAGCAGGGCGCCAGTCCTGCAGGTCATGGATTTCCTCCAGTCTTCCGCCCCACCTTTTCCTGTCCCGCGTCTCCTGCCTGAAGCTTCCGCCGCGAGCTTCTCGGCCTGCCGCGCGCGTGCCGCGGACGCGGCGCATCCTCGCATTCCGCTCCATCTTTGCAACCGGGGCGCAGATAGGCTAGGGGTCAGTCGACCGGCGTGACGCTTCATCACACACCGCATGGCGGTGCGCTGACCGCGGTGCGCGACAGGGATGCGGGGACGGTGCTGAGCGCATGACCTGGGCCGACAGCTTCCTCCACGCGCTCAAGGACAACGACGTCAGGCTCGTGTCCTACGTGCCCGACAACGTGCTCACGCCGCTGATCGGCGGAGCGGCGGCCGACAACTATTTCTTGTCCGTGGGCGCGACGCGCGAAGACGAGGCCGTCGGCACCGTCGCCGGCGCCTATATGGGCGGCCTGCGCGGCGTGGCGATGATGCAGACCAGCGGCTTCGCGCTCATTGCGAACGCGCTGGCGTCGCTGATCGTGCCGTACCAGATCCCGGCGATCATCGTGGTCTCGGAGCGCGGCACGCTCGGCGAGTTCAACATCGGCCAGGTCACGGTCGCGCGCACCATGCGGCCGACGCTCGATTCCATCGCGGTCACCCATCACACGCTCACCGACGAGGCCACGATGCCGACCATCGTCGACAAGTCGATCAAGCAGGCGTTCACCACGCAAAGCCCGGTGGTGTTCATCCTCTCGCCGCTGCTCACCGGCGGAAATCCGCTGGCGGCGGCCAAGTTGAAGTGAGGGATCGCAGCCGTGTCCGCTCCCACCGTCGATGCTGCGGCCGTCAAGGTGCTCAACCGCGCCGACCTGACCAAGCGTCTGGTGGCGAAGCTCACCCGCGACGAGGCCGTGGTCGCCGGCATCGGCAACACCAATTTCGATCTCTACGCCGCCGGTCACCGGGCGCAGAATTTCTACATGCTCGGCAGCATGGGGCTGGCCTGCCCGATCGCGCTCGGGGTCGCGCTCGCGCAGCCCGAGCGCGGCGTGATTGCGCTCGAAGGCGACGGCTCGATCCTGATGGCGCTCGGGTGTCTCGCCACCATCGGCGCGGTCAAGCCGCGCAATCTCACCATCGTGATCATGGACAACGGCCTCTATCAGATCACCGGCAAGCAGGCGGCCGCGACCGCGCGCACCGCCGACATCGTGGCGATCGCGCGCGGCGCCGGCATCGCGGAGAGCCACTGGGTGCGCGACGAGGCGCATTTCGAGCAACTGATCGCGCGGCGCTTCGACGCCGGCGGCCCGGTGTTGCTGGCGGCGAAGATCGACGACAAGCCCGGGGTCGGGCAGACCCCGCGCGACCCCGCGCTCATCCGCAACCGCTTCATGCGCGGGCTCGGGACCGGGCGGGCAAGCGCGCTCGACGCGTAGCGATCGCAGCGGAATGTGGGCGCTTCAAAGTGCGGGCGGGAGCCTGTTCGCGCTGGAAGTGAGAATCAGGACGAGCGGCAAACTCGGTCTGCTCCCTCCCCCGCCTGCGGGGGAGGGGAGGGGAGGGGGTGGCCGGAAATGCTCTATCATGTTCGTGCCCCCTCCCTGTCCCTCCCCCGCAAGCGGGGGAGGGAACGATGTGGCACCGCCCGTCGTAGTCGCACGACTGTGCTTCGACGTCAGCGGGCATCCGCTCTAGGTTTGCCGGGCGGTATGCCATGTCCGCCATAGGTCCTCCGGAGGAGCTGCTTGAAGCCGGCCATCGATCCTCGCCGCGGCGACATCGAGGATGACGCCTCCAGCACCAAGCGCCGCTCGCTGCTGTCGCTCGCCGGCAGCCTGCTGGCGGAGATCAGCCTGCCGAAGCTGCTGGTGGCCTTCACGCTGCTGATGGTGGTGCCGGGTCTGATGCTCGGGGTCGCGCCGATCGTCGCCGCGATCTGGTTCGGCAAGCTTTCGAGCAAGTTTGCAACGGCGCTCGCAGGCTTCTGGCCGGCGATCCTGCTCGTGATCGTCATCGTCGTCGGCTGGTTCGGCGGGCGTCCGCTGTTCCGGCTGGCGGAGAACAGCTTCTGGTCGCTCAACTCGCTCGCCGTGCAGCCCGCCTACACGATGTGCCGCGAGGCGCTGCGGCAGCTCGCCGAGCGGCTGCTGCCGGCGCGGGCCAGCAAGCTGCGGCGCTCGCAGCTGCGCGCCGCGGCCGCGCTGGTGTCCGGCGGCATGATCTGCGGCCTCGCGCTCATCGTGCTGCTGGCGGTCTGGCCGAGCTCGGACCTGCTGCACGGCATGGCAGGCGTGGGGCCTGTCGATCGCCTGGCGATCGTGGCGCTCGCCAACAGCGTGGTGCTGGTCGCCGCCTATCTCGCGGTTGCCGCGCTCGCCTGGGGGATCGCCGACGCGACCATGGCGCAGCCCCAAGATCTCGACCAATTCGACGACCGCCCCGAAGGCGCGCGCACCTGGCGCATCGCGCACCTGTCGGACGTCCACGTGGTGGGCGAGCGCTACGGCTTCCGGCTCGAAAGCGGCCGCTCGGGGCCGCGCGGCAACGAACGTCTCGCGCGGTTGCTCGCGCAACTGGAGACGCGGCATGCGCGCGAGCCGCTCGACGCCATCCTCATCACCGGCGACATGACCGACGCGGGCACCTCCGCCGAATGGGCCGAATTCTCGGATGCGGTATTGCGCCATCCCCGGCTTGCCCAACGGATGCTGATGATTCCCGGCAACCACGACCTCAACATCGTCGACCGGGCCAATCCGGCGCGCCTCGATCTGCCGACCAGCCCGAACAAGCGGCTGCGCAAGTTGCGGGCGTTGTCGGCCATGAGCCTGTTCCAGGGCGAGCGCGTCCTCGTCGTGGATCGCGCACGCCGATGCCTCGGCCCAACTCTCGCGCTGGCGCTGGCGCCGCATCTCCAGGAGATGGCGACATTCGCCGATGTCGGCCGGCCGTGGCTGTCGAAGTCTCTGACCGAATTGTGGTCGCGGGCGTTTCCGATGGTGCTGCCGCCGGAGCCCGACGACGGCCTGGGCATCATTCTGCTGGACTCGAACGCCGACACCCACTTCTCCTTCACCAATGCGCTCGGGATGATCTCGGCCGACCAGGCGCGCGCGCTCGACATCGCCTGCGCGCAGTATCCGCGCGCGTGCTGGATCGTCGCGCTCCACCATCACGTGGTCGAGTATCCGCGCCCGGCCAAGGCGCTGTCTGTGCGTATCGGTACGGCGCTCGTCAACGGCAACTGGTTCGTTCGCCGCCTGGCGCCGCTCGCCGGCCGCGCCGTCGTGCTGCACGGTCACCGCCACATCGACTGGATCGGGGAATGCGGCGGCCTGCGCATCCTGTCCGCGCCGTCGCCGGTCATGGAAGCGACCGACGATGCGACCACGTGCTTCTACATCCACACCTTGGCGGTCGGAGGCGACCGGCGGCTGCGCCTGCTGCGCCCGCAGCGCATCACCGTGGAAGGTGAGCCGCCGCCGCAACACGAAGGCGCGTGCTGATAAATCGCGATTGTCGGGCGACCGCGCGGCTACGACGCTCGAGCATGTTTGAGCAGAGCTTTCTCGAGCGCCGCCGTGGGCTTGAGGAAGAATACGAGCATCGTGCAGCCCTTGGGCGCCGTCGGCGCATGGCGGCTCCCCTTGGCGCGGATGACGAAATTGCCGGCGGTGCATTCGCCCTCGTCATCGAGCAGCGAGCCTTCGAGCACGAATGTCTGCTCCAGATCCTCGTGCACGTGCGCCGGAATGCCGGCTCCGGGCTCGAGCTTGGCCAGGATGGTCAACATGCCGGTGGTCGGATCGTGATAGATCACCTTCATCTTGTTCCCAGGCGTGGTCTCGATCCACGGTATCGAGTTGGTCGCGATGAAGCGCGAGGCAAGCGCGGCGAGCGATGATGCGTCAGCCATGGTGTCATCCTCCAACATGGTTGCTCAGCCTACGCGCAGGCGGCGAGGCGGTCCACGGGATGTGATGCGACCGAGCGGATCGCGAGCATCTCGCCAGGTCACGGGCTGTCCCTAGGAGCGGCCATCGCCCGGCATCGCCCGCAAGAGCGCGTGCAGACCGGACGCGCCGGCACAGACAGCGAGCGCATCGCCAAGCCCGCATGGACCGCCTCAGGATGTCTTTGCCGTCGCCCGGGTGGCCGGCCGGGTTCGTCCGTCGTCCTCGTAGCGGTCGTGACGCTTCACCCAGTCCATGAGGTTGCCGCTCTTGGTCTCGTTGCGCCCTTTGGGCACCACGTCGAGCCAGCCGTAGACCGGCAGGAACATCTCGCCGCCGCGGCCATAGGTGGAATAGGTGTGGTAGATCGTGCCGTCATCGTCCCTGTAGAAGACGCTCACGCCCGGAAGCTCGTCCACTTCGGGATCGGGCTGTTGCTCGAAATTGTAGAACACGCCGCGCTCGCGCGTGCCCTCCGGGAAGGAGACGTGAAAGTCGAAGTTGAAATCGCTGGCGGCCGAGGACACCCAGCGAAATTTCCAGCCCATCCGCTGGCGATAGGCCTGGAGCTTCTCGATCGGAGCGCGCGAGACCGCGACGAAGCTGACGTCGTTGTGCTCGAAATGCTGTCGCGCCCCGTCGACCTGATCCGAGAGCAGCGAGCAGCCGGGGCAACCCTCCTCCCATTCCGGACCGAACATGAAGTGATAGACGACGAGCTGGCTGCGTCCGTCGAACAGGTCGGCGAGCGTCACCTTGCCGTCGGCGCCTTCAAAGACGTAGTTCTTCTCGACCTTGACCCAGGGCAGCGCCCGCCGCTTCTTCGACAGCCGGTCGCGCTCGCGCGTCCAGGCCTTCTCCTCGGCGAGCAGCGCGCGGCGCGCTTCGATCCATTGCTCTTGCGAGACGACGTCATGCTTGCTCATGGCGATCTCCTCTCGATGTGAGAAAATGACGCTCCAGCTTGTCGAGCGCCCCGTTCCAGCCCTCCTCGTGGCTGCGGCGGGTCTCCTCGTCGTGCAGGCGCGAATGGGTAAAGGTGAGCTCGGTGCCTGTCGGCGATGGCGCGAAGATCGATCTCGACCAGCGACTCGCCGGGGTCCTCGCCGCCCGCCCAACGCCAGGTCATCGCCAGCCGCTGCGGCCTCACCACCTCGAGATATTCGCCGCTGCTTTCATGCTCGCTGCCGTCGAGCATGCGGAAGCGGACCCGGAAGCGGCCGCCGACGCGCACATCGGTCTCGGCGATGAGCACGGGGCCGGCGTCGGGCCCCCACCAGCAGGCGATGCCCTCCGGCGTGGTGAGCGCGTCGAAGACGATCGACGGCCGCGCGGCGATCCGGCGCACGATGGTGAGGCTGGTCATGAACCGCGCCTTCTCGCTTTGGCTTCCTGGCTTTCGGCATAGGCCGCGAGCCGGTCGAGGCTGGCCGACCAGAAACGCTCGTAGCGGCGCAGCCAATTCATCGCTTCCTGCATCGGGCCCGAGGAGAGCCGCACCGTCACGGTGCGGCCCGCCTTCGATCGCGTGATGAGTTCGGCGTCGTCGAGCACGTCGAGGTGCTTCATCACCGCCGGCAGCTTGATCGCGAACGGCCTTGCCAGCTCGCTCACCGAAGCGCCGTCCGCGCGCTCGAGCCGGGCGAGGATCGCGCGCCGCGTGGGGTCGCCGAGCGCCGCGAAGGTCCGGTTGAGCCGCTCGTGATAGTTCACCATGCGGTGAAGTATTGGCCGGGCTGGGCAGGCTGTCAACCCCGGACGCTTCACCTGCACAAAATGCCGTCTCGTCATGGCCGGCTTCGTGCCGGCCATCCACGTCTTTCACTCCGCGAAACAAGACGGGGATGGCATCGGAGCTCGGGCTTGCCCGAGCTCCGTCGCACTAAAATGCTGCAAGTCAGGCAAGCCCGACTTGCAGTGACAAGCTTGGCCATGACGAGGAACTATCGGCTGCGCGCTTTATGACTTCCGCTCGCGCCCGGACAGCAGCGTCGCGACCCATCGCGTGGAGTCCCGCTGCTCGCACAGCGTGAGCCCCGCGATCACGATGGGCACGCCGATGAAGGCTCCTGGCAGGCCCCAGAGGAAGGCCCAGAAGAACACCGCGAACAGCACCAGGAACGGCGAGACGGACAGCGCGGCGCCGGCGATGCGCGGCTCCAGGTAGCTTCCGATCAGGAATTGGATCAGGTTGAGGCCCAGGAACACGACGACGGCCAATTGCCAGGAGCCGACCTGCGCCAGCGCGAACAAGGTGGGAAACACGGTCGCGACCAGCGGGCCGATGAACGGGATGTAGTTCAGCACGAACGCGATCACGCCCCAGGCCGTCGCCAGCTCGAGACCCGCCAGCAGCGCGAAGGCCCACACCACCAGGCCGGTCAGCACGCTCATGGCGCTGCGCACCAGCATGTATCTCTGGAACTTGTCCGCGATTTGCGTGCTCGCCTGCAGGAGGGTTCGCGCCGCCTCCTTATTGTCGAGGCTTGCGATGTGCTTGCTGGCGATGTCGACCTCGAGCAGGCCCAGCGCCGTGAACACGAAGGCGATGACCACGAACGTCACCAGACCGTGCAGCCGTCCGCCGATCTCCTGGACCGCGCGGACGAGCCAGCCCGCGTTGAAATTCTCGACCAGCAGGCTCGTGACCAGGATGCCGTGCTCCTCGAGCCAGTCGGTCCATTGCATGTATAGCGCTTGAAATCGCAGCGCGTTCTCGATCAACCAGCGCCCGACCGTCCCGGACGCCCACACGATCAGGTAGCCGAGCACGGTGACGACGAGCAGCGTCACCACCAGCGTGGCGGCCAGCGCAAGCAGCCTCGGCAGCCTCCTCTCGAGCACGCGCTGCAACGGCCAGACGATGGCAATGACGAAGAGCGAGAACGCGACCGGCGCGAGAATCGTGCGCGCGAAGTAGAGGCCGGAAAGAACCAGGACCGCGGTGCACAGCCCCAGCATGGTCGGCACGGCTCGGCTGGTCATGCAGGCGTCATCCCATTGTGTCCGCGGGTCTTCATGGCCGATCCCGACGACAATGCATCCGACCGGTTACGGTGTGTGCCGGGACGAACGGCTCTACCGGGGTATCACGGTCTATCATTTAGACGATCAGAAAAAGCCCCCGGTGCCGGTTTCCAAGCGGAGTGCCCCCGGCGGCAGATCGAGAGCACCGGGCTAATATCGATCAAGGATTGCTGCGGATACATCCCGCCGGGTCGGCGCGTCCGCCCTCTTCCGCACGGGCGGCCGCTTCTCGCGGCCGCTGTCCAGCCGCGCGGCGGGCGCCTTTCGCCACCTCACGAACGACGGCTTCGGCGCGCCCGCACGGGAAAAGGACGCGAAAGCCGGCGCCGAAAGTCGCGCCGCTCGACTGGCCTATCCTCGCGCCGAAGCTCCGCGACTTCCGCCGCGGCATGCACTGACCGCTAGAGTGAATTCCGTTGGGGTTGACGCAGAACAGCGCCGCGCACTCCGTGTGCTCCCCTCCCCCTTGCGGGGAGGGGTTGGGGGTGGGGGTCATGAGACTGACGCGCCGACATTTGCCAAACGCATCACCCCCCACCCCAGCCCTCCCCCACAAGGGCGGAGGGAGCAGACCGAGTTCGCTGCCCGCGTTGATTCCAATTCAGCGAAATAGGCTCTAGAGGGTATCCCTTATGCGGTGACGCACGTTAGGGCCACCCTGGGAGCCACCGACTTTGCCGCTCGCGTCGATCCCATTTCACAGGGATGCGAGCTAACCGCGCGGCGGCCGGCGCCGCTCGTGGAACCAGGCGCGGTACTCCGTCATCTTCGCGCGCTGCGCCCCCGGCGCACGGCGCTTGCACGTCGACGCCTCCTCGCTCTTCTCCGGCGCGCCCCACCGCAGCTCGACGCAGTCATTGAGGTTGTACGCCATCTCGAGAGCCGCCGTGCGGTCGATCACGTCCTTGAGCGAAAGCGTCCAGGGGGAGCCATCGCTGCGCGTATACGAGAACGTGCGCGCCGAAAGCTCGGATGCGAGCACGCTCTCCAATTCGGCCTTCACGTCCGCGACGCTTTTCCCCGCCGGCATCGCGTAGCGCTCGGGCCGCCGCGTGACGCGGTCCGGAAATCCGCGCACCACGTCGATCGCGATCAACAGCCGAAGATCGCGCGACGGCGTCGCGAAATCCTCCCACGCGCCGGTGGTCTCGAAGATCGCCGCGCCGTCGGGCATGGCGGCGTCGCCGCGCCCGCTAGTCTGGAACTTGCGGCCGTTCTCGACCGACGTCACGCGCGTCTTCACCTGCTCTTCGAGCGACGTGATCACCTCCTTGATCGCGCGCACAGGATCGAGCGGCGCCGGCGACATCACGTCATCCATGCGATCGTAGAAGTCCTCGACCCCGAGCCGCGCCTGATCGAGCGAAAAATCGCCGTACTGCGGGTCCTTCGCGATCTCGGCGTTGGTCAGCCGCCGCAAAACGCCGTTCTTCTCGCGCACGATCGGCCGGAAGCGCTTGAACCCGGGTCCCCCGAGCGCGGGATCCTGCGCGAACAGGAAATTGCCGCGCCAGAAACGCTTGCGCGCGACCGTGCCGTCGGGCTGCCCGTCGACCGCGAGGAACACGCCCGCCTCGCCGTCCGCCTGCGGCACCCGCCGCACCAGCACCAGGAGGTGCCCGTACGGATCGGCGTACACGGTGCCGGGACGCAGCGTCTCCTCCTTCAGCGACACGGGATAATAATCGGTGTGGTCGTCGTTCGCCGCCGTCCGCCCCGATCCGGAATGGACGCCGTCGGCGACGGTCCTACCCAAATACTGGCCGAACGCCGCCGCGAGCCCCAGCCGCTTCGCCGTCGCGAGCGAGAGCGGCTTAGGCGCAACCGCGATCGGGGCCGGAGGTGTCACCGGCTGGCGGAATATGTCCAATCCGGTCGCGGACGCGATTTCCTGCTCGGGCGGGGGGGCAGGAGCCGGCTCGAGGTTTTGAATGTTCCACCACGCGTAGCACTTCGGCCCCTCGCCGCCGCCCCCGCGCGAGCACTTCGAGTACCCGAACGGCAGCCCCATCTTGAACGCGAAATACGCGCGCAGGAAGTACGGAAGGTCGGCGCAGTCGGGGCGAATGATCAGCCCCATCTGGTCTTCGCGCAGGCCCAAATGGTTGAACAGGACATTGCGCGACTTGTCGCGCAGCACCTCGTGCAGCGCCTTCCACGACAGCGACGCGTCGAGCGGCGCGTCGAAGAGCTTCTCGATCCATGCGGAATACAGATTTTCGGTCGCGCGATTCCAGGTATTGCGCAACGGCCAGAGGCTCCCCTCCGTCGCGCTCGGCCGCGGCGGCTCGACAGCGCGCACGGCGATTTCGTGGGTGATCGTGCTGCACTCGGCCGGCGCGCGGTCGCGCTCGAGCTTGGCGTGCCAGGTCCCCGCCGCCGGCGACGCCACCTCGGCGAACCAGAAATAGGGCGGCCCGCCGTGCCGCTCACGCGATTTGGCGACGACGCGTCCATCGGGCGCGATCAGCGAAAGCTCGCCCTCGAGCGGCTTCTCCGCGGCGACGATGACGCGCAAAGGCGCGCCCTTCCACGGCGCGAGCGGCGAGGGCAGGACCGCGAGCTCGGCCGCGTCTTCGCAGCTGCCGATTCGATCTTGGGCGTGCGAGTCCCCTGCCGAGAACAGGCAGACGAAAAATGCTCCCGCGATCAGCAACGATGCTGTCGCGGCAGCAGCAAGCTGGCGTGCTGGAAACATTGAGCCCCCGTTACTGGCCCCGATTAAACAATATGGCGAAAGGCTTTGGCTGAATCATGGCAAAATCCCTCCCCAGGCGAATTCGACGGTAACATCATCCGCCCCAGTCCCTTGTTGCGCGGTTCCCGATCCAGCCGGGTTCGCCCGTCGCTGCCCCAAAGCCGCAGCCCCGAGGGCTATCGAGCGGCGCGTGTTCGCGCCCGGATGGTTCCGCAGCCGATGGGCTTGCTAGGCGCCGCGCGGATCAAGATACCGCCGCAGGATTGTCGGTGGATGATGCAAGCGTGCTAATCTCGTGTCCTCAGGCGGGACGCGATCATGGCGACAAATTCTGCATCGACGATGGCCCGGCCATGCGGAGCCGGCCGCCTTGAATTCGCGCTTGCTCGCAGTCGTCTTCATCGTCGCCGATGGGTTTGGCGATGTGGTTCCGGCCTGCAAGACCGCCGTGTCTCGTTACGCTCGGTGAGATGGGGGAGTCGGTAGCCATGGACACGTCTGAACAGGTCCTTGAATTTGCACCCCAGGAAGCGCCAGGCGGGGTCGGCAATCCGTCGGAAGAGTCCGGACCGGTCCTCGTCGCAAAACTCCGAAAGGCCGCCGAGCTGGCCAATGAAAACTGCGACCGCGCCATGGCCTTGGCGCATAAGCTTGCGATGCAGATCAGAGCCGCCGAGGCTCGCATATATCAATTGGAGGCCGAGCTTAAACAGTACCAGGCTCGCGATGCCGGTGCGCAAAAATGGCTTGCAGCTGATCAAGAAAGAAATCGAGGAAAAATTTATCGCCCCGGGCTCGCACAGCGAACAATCGTCGCTGCCATCGGGCCGTGAACTCGGAAACCGATAGCTGCTCGTCGACTTGCGCATCGGGGCGGAAGCGGACAGCATTTGCTGTCCGCCATGCAGCAACGCGCCACCAGAAGGCATGGCGCTTATTATTTTTCTTCGCCAGCGACTTCGCGGCTTCGCCAGCCGGCTTAGTTCAGATGCGCCGGAAAACCTCCGTGCCTCGCACTCTCACCGGGCGGCCATTCGGGGCGACGTAGGTCGCGACTGCTCTGGCGACGACGGTCGTCGGGTCGACAAAGCGTCCGGACCAGACCGTGGTCACTTTGCAATCCGGCGTCCAGTCCCGCGACGTCCGGAACGCGACCCGAGGGCCTCGAACGCGGCCGGCCAGCTGATATGGAACGGCCGGGCAGGAGCCGCCCAGGCTGCTGATGAAAACGCCGGTGAAATTTCCCGTAGCGGGGTCGACCGCCAAAACCTTCAGCAGCGCGCCTCGCTCACTCTTCCAAACCGAGGGGAACAAGCCTTGCGCCGAAGACGCCGTGGCGGATGCGAGCAGGAGAAACACAGCGGCAATGATACGGTACATATTCTTCCCCATCTGGGTTGTGGGTGGATGGTAGCTTGTCGTGCGGAAATCAGGCTTTTCTGCGCTTTGAACGCGGAAATCAGGCTTTTCTGCGCTTTGAACTATGACATCGTTGTGCCTGGCGGGCGCGGCGAACCGCCGCTGCCCGTTCTATTCGTCGGGTTCCCTGACGACCGGCGGCTCGTCGTCCGTGTCCTCGTCTTCGTCGTCTTCCTCTTCATCTTCATCATCGTCGGGGTCTCGCGGCGGCAACGCGCTGCCCATGATGATGGGGAAGAGGCTCCAGTCGGCCCACGGGCGGGGACGATCTTGCAGCTGCGGGGTCATGTCGGCTCCTGTCGGATGGCGCGAGTTGAAGATCCAAAGGCGAACAAGCTGCTGCGGTTTTGGTTCCGATAGCACCAAGCGGGATGAGGCCGCGCGGCATTGCGCGTCGAGCTGCATTTAGGCGGAGCACGGCACGGCGGAGCCGGCGGACATCACCGCTGTAGAAAGGGGTATCGATCCCGGTGCCAGGGTACCTGGGAGGTGGCGATGACTACGCTTCGACTACGTTGTTGACTACATAACGTGGTTGAGGTATGATTCGCAAATCCCGCTCATCGCTTCCGGCGAGTGTTGCCAAGAGGAAGCAAGCGAGACCCCGGGCGCAGAAACGCGCCGCGGGAACGAAGAAACTGCGCTGTTTGACATCGTGAGATGCGAATACCACGACGGCCCCACGACGCCTTGCGCCCTGAGGCCGCGGGCGCGGGCGCCGTTGTTGCGCCCTCGCCCCACCGGAACTCGGGCTTGCCCGAGTTCCGGCACTGTTGCGGTGGCCGAAGTCGGATGAATCCGACTTCGACTGGGGAGAGGGTGACTCGATGCGTCAAGGATGAAGGATGGGTGCGAGGGCGGCTGCGCGGCGGTTCATTGTTATTCATTGTTATTTGCGAGCGGCCGCGGGGCGAAAGTGGCCGTGCCTCAGGCGCTTAGCGCGAAGGGCCCATTGTATTTTCCTTGTTGTTTACAATGGCGGCGAGTGGAGTGCACCCTTCGGGTGAGACACGAAACTAGAGACTTATTGCAGTTACTGTTGCTTGCGCGGCCTGTGGATAAGTTGTGGGCCGCTGGAGGTTGGCTTCGAACTCGGCCGGAGACTGATACGCCAGAGCCGAATGGAGCCGTTGGCGATTGTAGACGTTTTCGATGAAGGCGCCGATCGCCTCGCGCGCCTCCTTGAGATCACGATAGTTTCGGCCGTCGACCTCCTCGTACTTGAGTGTCTTGATGAAGCTTTCCGCACGGGCATTGTCGTACGGATTCCCAATCCGGCTCATGCTCGGCTCAATGCCATGCGCCTCCAACAGCTCTGTGTACTCGCTGCAGGCGTACTGCACTCCGCAATCGGAATGATGGATCAGGCTGCCGCGCATCGGCCGACGCGCCTTGATCGCCATCTCGAGGGCCGCGACGGCGAGGCTTGCCCGCAGATGCTTCTCCAAAGCCCAGCCGATCACCCGGCGACTGAACGCATCGAGCAGTACGGCAAGGAACGCAAATTCCTCCCGCAGCCGCACGTAGGTGATGTCAGCCACCCAAAGCTGATCGAGACCGGTCAAAACAACGCCTCGCGCCAGGTTCGGCACCAGGCGCCACGCGTGCCGTGAGTCGGTCGTCACCGGCACGAATGGACGCTTGCGCAGACACAGCAGATTATCCTGCCGCATCAGCCTCAATACCCGCTTGTGGTTTGCCACCAAGCCCTCGCGGCGCAGCTGTGCCGCAATCCGCCGGTAGCCATAGCGACGGTTCGCCAACGCCACTTGCTGGATCGCGTCGCGCACCGTGGTCTCTTCCTGACGCGGCGCCGAGGCACGCCAGCGGCGGTAGTAGCCGGCGCGGCTGACCTCCGCCAGCACACACATCCGCTCGACCGTGAGCTCGCCTCGCGGGCGCGGTGACGTCATCGCCGCGATGATCGCGTAGACGTCTTCACGCCAGGCCCGTCGCTCGGCTGGCGTGATCCCCCAACTCGCCGCAAGGCTTGCCGAAAAAAATCGAGTTCTAGCTGTTGCTGGCCGATCTTGCGTTCCAGATCGGTGATGCGCTTGCGAGCCGTCGCAAGATCCTGCACCCGCATCGCCTTGGCCACCGGATCAGGCTCCGGCGCGCCAAAGACTTTGCGAGGCCGACAAGCCGGTCGCAGTGCCTGCGGTCCGCCACGGCGAAAATGCCAGCACCACTTGGACAACTGAGCACTCGTTATCTGCAGCTCGCTCGCCAAGCTGGCGACATGCTCCCCAGCCAGCATCCGCTTTACCGCCGAGACCTTGAACTCCCGGCTAAACACCCGGCGCTTCCCTGTGGACATCGTTCTCTCCTCAAAGAACTGTCCCTTGTTTTTGTGTCTCATTTTAGGGGTGCACTCCAGAGTCGAACCGGCCGCGTCGCAGGCGCGGTTGAGACTGCGAGCGCGGTCGCCGCTAGGCGGGGCAACAGGCGCTGGCTATTTCGCCTTCGCCTTCCCCCCGGCCGCGGTCCCCGCGGCGCGCGCGAATCCGGGAATCCTGCGCAACACCACCTTCAAGGGATCGTTGACCCAGGCCTCGGTCATGAAATCGACGTGCTTGACGTCGTCGGTGGCGGCGATGAACGTCACGCTGCCGCGCGCGAGGCTGGCTGGCAGCGCCGTTCGAAAGCTCACGCCGCGCTCGCTCAACATGCGCTGCAGCGTGGCGTTCTCCTCGCGTGACGCCTTGCCGAAGGCGCTGACGAAGAAGGCGGGCGGGCGCTTGGCGAGCCAATCCGCGAACTTGTCGAACTGGCCGTAAAGCGCGTCGAACAGCACGACCCCGCGCAGGCGATCGTCGACGTGCCCGGACTGCAGGACGTACGCGGCCGGATTGTAGCCGCCGCTGTAGGCGACGATCACCACCGGCGCGCCGTGGAACGCGCCGCGCGCGCGCGCATCGCCGTAGAGCTGCGTCAGGCGCTCGCCGGCCTCGGTGAGAAATTGCGCGAACACGCCAGGCTCCCAGAACCGGCCGGCGCTCGAATCGAGCGCGTTCACCGCGAATTGCGGCGCCACCAGCACGGCATTGAGCCCGGATTCGGCGACCTGCCGCGGCACCTCTTGGCGGTTGCGAACGTCGCGCGCAAGCGTCGCCTCGTTGCCGTGGAAGAACACGATCATGAGCGCGGGCCGGCGGGGATCGAAGCCCTTCGGAATGTGGAGCAGGACCCGCTGGTCGCTGTAGGTCTGGTCCTCCCAGTAGGTGCCGCCGCGCTCGGAGGCGTGGCCGCGCCGCTCGCCGTCCACCATGTCGAGGAAAGGCCGGTTCTTCTCCGGCACCTCGCCGCGATAGGGGAAGGGCGAGATCTCGAACGGCACCAACGCGGTTTTCGACGACGGCATCGGCGCAAGCTCGCGTCTGAGCGCGGGCGCGGACAGCGCGTCGTCGCAGCAGCAGCAGTCCGGCGACAGCGAACGTGATCGACGTCGCGCGGCCGGGAATTGTCATCGGCGCTGCCGTTCACGACGTCGCCGATCATGCCGGCGTGGGCGCCGGCGCCGGCGACCGATGGCTGGAGCGCGCCGCAGCGGCAGGAGCACCGCGAAGAACGCCGGGATCGCCAGCAGATAGGCGCCGCCGGCGATGATCAGCACCGCGCTCAAGCCGAACAACGTCGCGATGATGGGAACGCTGGCCGCGCCGATGACGGAGAAGCAGCCGTTGATGCCCCAGGCCCACAGGAACATGTGATCCTTGCCGAGCCGCGCCAGCGACGTCATGGCGGTCGGCATCG
The DNA here is from genome assembly GCA_963712565.1 of uncultured Alphaproteobacteria bacterium. Classification (GTDB taxonomy): domain Bacteria; phylum Pseudomonadota; class Alphaproteobacteria; order Rhizobiales; family Xanthobacteraceae; genus VAZQ01. Next base: position 312,958 of record CAVQIP010000037.1, read on the forward strand.
GAAATCCCATCAGGAAGGCGGGCGGGAAGATCAGCGCGAAGCAAAAGATCAGGCGCCAGCCGTAAGGCAAAGTGCCGATCAGGTCGAGCACGCGGTCGAGCAAGAGGCCGTAGCCGATGAGCAGCGCGGCGATCGCAATGAAGATCTTCGGCATCAGGTTGCGCGCGCGAGAAAGAAAACGCTCCGACACGAAGGCGCCGAGCCCGGAAAAAACCAGCATGCCGGTGATCAGCACCGAGGCGGACACCGTGGCGTTGCTCAGCGCCAGCATGAAATCGGAAATCAGGCCGACTTCCACCATGATGTAGCCGGCACCCAGGCAGGCGAAATAGACGATGGTGCGGAATTTGCCGGGATTGTGGCTGAAGATGGTGCGCCAGCCGAAAATGACCGGGATGAGAATCAGCGACAGCGCGGCAAAGCCCGCGATGACGAGCGTCGCCCACAACAGCAGATAGCCCCACTCGTCCTGCAGCAGCTCGAGCCGGTCGGCGACGCGCGGCAGGTCGCCGGGTTTGACGTAGGCGGCGAAATACGGCCGCGCGTTGGTGAGCGGCCGGGTGTCGAACACGTAACGCTCGGCAATCTCGTCCCAGCCGCCGTGGACGAGATGGTGCCAGGCCAACTGCCCCATGATCGTGGCCGGCACCGCCGCGCCCTGCGTTTCGGGTGGCGGTTGCGGCTCGCCGGCCGCGGCTTCCGCGGGCGCCCGATCCGCCATCGGTGCGTCCTTGGGCTCGTCCTTGAGTTCGTCCTGGGAATCGGTCTCCGCGCCGGCGTCGAAGAAGATTTGGCGCTCGTAGTCCTCCAGCACCTTGCCGGTCTGCGACTGATCGTAGTCGAAGCCGGGATAGTAGATCTCGTCGAACGACATGGCGCGGGTATGCTCGCGCAGCTTGGCGATCTCCGCGGCGGCAAAGCCGCCGCGCTTGTAGAGCACCGTCGCGGTCGACAGGTAGCTCGCCACGACGAAGAAGCGATCGGCGATGTCGCCGTCGTCGACCTCGCGCGCCGCCGCCGCCATGGTGGCGTAGAGCTTGAGCACCGATTTCGGCGGCTCCTCCTTGTTCCAGAGCGTGACCGAGAGGATGCCGCCGTTCTTGAGCGCGCGCATGTAGTTCTGCATCGCTTCGCGCGTGTAGGAGAACTTCTCGACGATGGCGAAGCCGCCGGGGCTCGACAGCCCGGCCGAATCCGCGAGGCTCAGGTCGATGACGTCGTAGCGCTCCGAGGTGTGCGCGAGGTAGAGCCGGCCGTCGTAGTCGATGACGCGCACCTTGGGATGGTTGAGCACGTCGCCGGTGAAATCGCGCAGGCCCTTGTCGGTGCGGAAGGCGTCGAGCACCGCCGGGTTTCCCTCCGCCACGGTCACGCTCCTGGAGTTGCCGCGCAGCGCGACCGAGGTCGAGATGCCGCCGCCGAATTGGACGACGAAGGTGTCGGGCGCCGGCTTGAGCAGATAGGGATAGAACATCGGCAGGAAGCGGTAATACACGGTCTGTTCCGCCGGCAGATCGCGAATGATGCCGCTCGGGCCTTCGCCGTCGATATACATGCCGAGATAGGCGTTGTCGGGCATCTTCGGCAGGCTGAACGCCGCGTTGTCGGAAAGCCCGGGCGCGAAGTGCAGATACGAGCTGGAATAGATTTCCAGATATCCGAACGGCGAGGCGCGCGCGTAGACGCGCTCGCTGTCGGGAAACTTGCGCGCGTAGGCCACGCCCTTGTAATCGGAGACCGCGAGCTTCGGTGTGCCGATGAGCGGCGGCAGCGCGAAGTGAGCCGCGACCGCGGCGACCGCCACGGCCGAGAGCACAAGCGCGCCGCGGCGGTTGGCGAGGGCAGAGAACCAGAGCAGGCTGCCTAGGAACCACAGCATGAGCGGAACGACGATCAGGTTCTCCGGCGGCGAAAGATACATCGCCACCAGCAAGGCGAGCCCGCACAGCCCGGCGCCGGTGAGATCGGCGAAATAGACGCGCCCGAAAATCTTGTTGGCCTTGAGGAAGACGGTGCCGAGATAGAGCGCCCCGGCGAGGAACGGCAGCATGTAGAGCATGAAGTTGCCGGCGAGCCGCCACTTCTGCATGGGGTCGGAGATCAGGAAGATGGCGTTGAACGGAATCTGCTGCGCCAAAAGATTCGATGCGACCGTCAGCGGGCCGAACAGCAGCAGCGATGCCGTCGCCACGCCGCGCCAGTGGCGCTCGAACCAGTTCTTGCCGATGCACATGACGGCGCTGGTCAGGCCGAAGCCGAGCATGGCGAGGCTCACCACCAGCGAGCCGAAATGAGCCCAGCTCCCGACCGCGAAGATTCGCATGATGCAAATCTGCAGCGCGATCACGGCGCCGGCTTCGAGGCCAACCGCGAGGTAGAGCCCCGGCGTCGGCTTGAGATCGAGGTCGAAGCGCGGCGGCGCGGGCGCTGCCGCGGTCATGAACCGCCTCGGGCGCGAGGCTCAAACAATTGGTTCTGCAAGGAAATGTCCCGCTCAGCCGCGGCGCGCCGCCCCTCGAAGGAGGAACACCATGTCAATATGTCGGCCGTGGGGCGCTACGGTCGGTGGGCTCGATCGCGGCGTCGCCGGGATCACGGCACGTCATGCGCCGGATAGCCGAAAGTCATGATGCCGATAACCCAAAGTGGGTGATCGGCGCTGCGGAATGCGCTAAACCAGCGCGGGTCTGCTCGCCGCGCCATCGGAACATTTGGCCGGCGAATTCCGGAGGATAGCGCCATGGCCAGCAGCTTGAGACGAGTGACGGTCGCCCCGAAGGGCATGGGACTCTACGACTTCGTGGCGCGGCAGGAAGGTTTTTTCACCGCCGAGGGCCTCGACGTCGAGCTCGACTGGAAGACGTTCCGCGGCACGCAGTCGAGCTGGAAGGAACTCAACTATTTCCAGCGCCCGCAGGACCGGCCCTATACCGAGGACAAGCGCGAGGTCATCCAGGGCGCCTGCGTCTGGGGCACGATCTGCAACGCCAGCGCCGGCATGGGGAAGATGGTACCCGACGCCTACGGGGTCTCGCCGTGGGCGATCTTCGTGCGGCCCGACTCCCGCATCCGGGCGCCGCAAGATCTCAAGGACGTGCCGGTATCGGTCGGCATGCGCGCGGGCAGCCACTTCAACGTGCCGTACCGGCTGGAGAAGTATCTGCCGCTCGAGAACATCAAGGTGGTGAATACCGGCGGCTTCGGCGCGCGCCTCAAAGCCCTGCTTGAGGGCGAGGTGGAGGCGGCGAGCCTGCTGCCGCCGCAGATCGCGATGGCCGAGCAGCTCGGATTGCGCAAGATCATCGACGACACCTTCAAGACGCTGTGGTGGGTGCCGGACAATTTCGAGCCGGAGGCCGTGCGCGCCTACCTGCGGGCGCTCGAGCGCGCCGAGCAGGCGATGGATGCCGACATGGCGAAATACCTGCCGCTGTGGAAGCTCGCGGTGCCGGCCGAGTTCGAGAACTACCATCCCTGGGATTTCTCGAAATTCGGCCGCGGCGAACGGTTCTACTACAAGACGCTCCCGCGCGAGGAATTCGACGACACCCTGGCGCAGGTCGAGCGCTGGGGGCTCGACCAGTACCTCAAGGATCGCAGCTACGAGAAGCTGAGCTACGCGGCGACGCCATAAGCGCCGGTGCGACGGCTTTGACGGCAGCGGCGCCGCCGGGCGCCTAGTCCGTCCGCCACGCACAACGAGGGTTGGCCGCAGCGCGGCGCGCGATGCGGTTTTCATGCCATTGCCGAATTCCGATCGAACGTCGCCGAAAAGCCCCCGCATCGGGTTGGTTGGGCGCGCCGGCTGTGATTAATTAGCCGCCCCAGTCCCCGCGCAGGCGATCGATGAAGAACATCAATCCCAATCCCTTCACCACGCGTCCCGAGATCGAAGGCACGTTCGGCGTGGTCACCTCGACCCACTGGATCGCCACCGCCGTCGGCATGGCGATGCTGGAACGCGGCGGCAATGCCTTCGACGCCGCCGTCGCCACCGCCTTCACGCTGCAGGTGGTCGAGCCGCATCTCAACGGGCCGGGCGGGGATGTGCCGATCATTCTCCACGACGTGCGCAAAGGCAGGACCGAAGTGATCTGCGGTCAGGGGCCGGCGCCGGCCAAGGCCACGATCGCGCATTACCGCAGCCTCGGCCTCGATATGGTGCCGGGCACCGGCCTGCTCGCCGCCTGCGTGCCCGGCATGTTCGACAGCTGGATGCTGCTGCTGCGCGACTACGGCACCTTGCGGATCGCCGACGTGCTCGCGCCCGCGATCTTCTACGCCAGCCAGGGCCATCCGTTGGTCGAGCGCGCGCATGCGACCATTGCGACCGTCGCCGAGCTGTTCCGCAAATACTGGCCGACCTCGGCCGCGGTCTACCTGCCCGGCGGCAAGGTGCCGGAGACCGGTGCGCTGTTCACCAACACGACGCTGGCCGAGACCTATGCGCGCGTGTTGCGCGAGGCCGAAAGCGCGGGCAGCGATCGCGTCGAGCAGATCGAAACCGCGCGCAAGACCTGGTCGCAGGGCTTCGTCGCCGCGGCGATCGACCGCTTCTGCCGCACGCAGGCCGCGATGGACACCAGCGGGGAGCCGCATCGCGGCGTGCTCACCGGCGACGACATGGCGCGCTGGCATGCCCATGTCGAGGCGCCGCTCGCCTACGACTACGGCCGCTACACCGTGTGCAAGCCCGGCCCCTGGGCGCAGGGTCCGGTGATGCTGCAGCAGCTCGCGCTGCTCAAGGGCTTCGATCTCGAGAGTGCCGACCCGACGAGCGCGGATTTCGTCCATCTGCTGGTCGAGTGCTCCAAGCTCGCCTACGCCGATCGCGAGAAGTTCTACGGCGATCCCGACTTCGCCGAGGTGCCGATGGCGACGCTGCTCTCGGACGCCTACAACGACGAGCGGCGCAAGCTGGTGAGCGAGATAGCCTCGCTCGAATTGCGTCCGGGCTCGGTCGAGGGTTTCGGCGCGGTGGTGAAGCTGCGGCGGGAGGAGGGACCGCGGCACGCCGTCGGTGGCATGGGCGCGGGCGAGCCGACCGTCGGCCGCATCGGAGAGATGCGCGGGGACACCGTGCATTTCGACATCGTCGACGCCGCCGGCAACATGGTGTCGGCGACGCCGTCCGGCGGCTGGCTGCAATCTTCGCCGGTCATTCCCGAGCTCGGCTTCTGCCTCGGCACCCGCGCGCAGATGTTCTGGCTGGAGGAGGGGCATCCCGCCGCGCTCGCGCCCGGCAAGCGGCCGCGCACGACGCTCTCCCCCACGCTCGCGTTGCGCGACGGCGAAGCCTATCTGGCCTGGGGCTCGCCCGGCGGCGATCAGCAGGATCAATGGACCACGCAGCTGTTCATGCGCCACGTCCACGCCGGGATGAATCTGCAGGAGGCGATCGACGCGCCGGCCTGGCACTCCGAGCATTTCCCGATCTCGTTCTGGCCACGCACCGCGCGACCGGGCGTGCTGGTGGTGGAGCGCCGGCTGCCGGCCGCGACGGTGAAGGAGCTCGAGCGCCGCGGCCACAAGGTCGAGATCGACGCCGACTGGTGCGAGGGCCGGCTCACCGCCGCCGCGCGCGACGGCCGTCGCCGCCGCGCCGCCGCCAATCCGCGCGGCATGCAGGCCTACGCCGCCGGGCGGTGAGCGAACCATGAACGGCGCCGCACTCGTTGCCGAAATCCTCAAGCGCGAGGGAACCGAGTTCCTCTCGTGCTATCCGCGCAACCCGTTGATCGAGGCTTGCGCCGCGCTCGACATCCGCCCGGTCCTGTGCCGGCAGGAGCGGGTCGGCGTCGGCTTGGCGGACGGCTATAGCCGCATCAAACGCGGCAAGCGCAACGGCGTGTTCGCGGCGCAAGCGGGCCCCGGCATCGAGAACGCGTTTGCCGGCATCGCCCAGGCTTTTTCCGAGAACGTCCCGCTGCTGATCATTCCGTCCGGCCTGCCCTTGGCGCGGCAATACGTGCGGCCGGTGTTTCGCGCCGCCGATGTCTACCGGCCGGTCACCAAGTGGTCGGCGCTGGCGCATTCGGTCGGCGAGCTGCCCGACCTCATGCGAAGGGCCTATCAGGCGATGCGCAGCGGCAAGGGTGGCCCTGTCCTCATCGAAATCCCGGCCGAAGTGTGGGATGCCGAATACGAGGGCGAGCTCGACTACGCGCCGGTGCCGGTGCAGCGCACCGCCCCCGATCCCGACGCGGTCAAGACCGCCGTGCGCATGCTGCTGGCGGCGAAAAATCCGCTGCTGTGGGCCGGGCAGGGCGTGCTCTATGCCGAAGCGAGCGAGGCGCTTGCGGCGCTCGCCGAGCTCATCCCGGCGCCGGTGGTGACCACCAATCCGGGCAAGAGCGCCATCCCCGACAGCCATCCGCTCGCGCTCGGCGCGTCGACGCGCTCGCGGCCGAAGATGTTCACCGAGTTCATGGCCAAGGCCGACCTGGTCCTGGCGATCGGCTCGAGCCTCACCCGCACGCCGTTCGGCCCGGGCGTGCCGGCCGGCAAGATCATCATCCATTCCACCAACGACGGCGACGACATCAACAAGGAGTACCGGGCCGATCACGCCGTGATCGGCGACGCCGCGCTGGTGCTCGATGCCTTGATCAAGGAGCTCGGCCGGCAGAAGGGCGCCGGCGGCGGCAATGCGCTCGCCTCGCTCAAGGAGGAAATCGCCGCCGCCAAGAAGGCTTGGCTCGCGGAGTGGGGAAAGCATCTCGACTCCGACGAAGTGCCGATCAACCAGTACCGCGTGATCCGCGATCTCATGCGCAGCGTGGACCGCGACAACGTCATCATCACCCACGATTCCGGCAGCCCGCGCGAGCAGCTCATCCCGTTCTGGGAGACGACGGCGCCGGGCTCGTATATGGGCTGGGGCAAGTCGACCCAGCTCGGCTACGGCCTCGGCATCACCATGGGCGCCAAGCTCGCCGCGCCGGACAAGCTCTGCGTCAACATCATGGGCGATGCCGCCATCGGCATGACCGGCATGGACATCGAGACCGCGGCGCGCAACCGCATCGCCATTCTCACCGTGGTGTTCAACAACGGGGTCATGGCGGCCGAGCGCGACGTGCTCAAGCTCTCGACCAAGAAATACGGTGCGCTGACCGTGGGCGGCAACTACGCCAAGGTGGCCGAGGGGCTCAACGTCGCCTCGGCGCGGGTGGAGAAGCCGGCCCAGATCGTGCCGGCGATCAAGGACGCCGTGCGCGTCACCGAATCGGGCGCGCCGTTCCTGTTGGAGATCGTCGTCAAGGAAGGCTACGACTTCTCGCGCTATCCGCTCGCGGGGCTGTAGGGGGCACCGCACGGAATCTGGCTGGTCAATTCACGTGATGACGCCAGAAGAGATCGCGCCAATCACCGGGATTTCCATCGACGTTGCTTGCCCTCACTCCGTCTTCCACGGAATGGCCTTGCGCTCGATTTCCTGAAACAGCACCGAGGTGATCAGCCCGAGGATGCCGATGGTCACGATCCCCACGAACATGACGTCGACCTGCAGGAGCTCCCACGAATTCCAGATCAGGTAGCCGATGCCGCTCTTGGTGGCGACGAACTCGGACGCGACCAGCACGATGAACGAAACCGCGAGCGCGATGCGCAGCCCCGCGAAGATCGTCGGCAGCGCCCCGAAGAACACGATGCGGGTGAACATCACGGTCTGGCTGGCACCGTAGTTCTTCGCCACGTCCCAATAGATCTTCTCGATGTTGGCGGCGCCGACATAGGTGTTCACGATGACGGGGAAGAACACCGCGATCGCGACCAGCGCGATCTTGGAGGCGTCGCCGAACCCGAAGGCGAGCAGCAGCAGCGGCATCAACGCGATCTTCGGGATCGGAAACAGCGTGGCGATCAGCGGATCGAAGAAGATGCGCACCGGCTTGAACATCGCCATCAGCAGACCCATGGCGACCGCGGGTACGGTGCCGAGCACGAAGCCGAGGCAGACGCGGTAGAGCGTGATCGCGACGTGCCATTCAAGCTCGCCGCTGGCGAGCGAGCTTGACGAAGCGTTGCGCGATGTCGCTCGGCGCGGGGATGAAGCGGCGGTCGCCGATCCCCAGCATCAGCAGGCCTGCCAGACCACGATGAGCCCGATCGGCGAGATCAGGTAGAGCAGCCGCTCGCGCGCCTTGTTGGACAATCCGCTCATTTCTCCTCCTCGGCCCGCGCGCGCGTGACCTCTTCCTCCAGCACTTGCCAGATGTCGAGCTTGAGCCGGCCGAATTCGGGCGACGCCGACAACGTCATCAGGTTGCGCGGATGCGGGAACGGCACGTCGATGACCTGTTTGATTCGGCCGGGCTGCGCGGTCATCACCACGGTGCGGTCGCCGAGCAGCAAGCGCCTCCTCGATCGAATGGGTGATGTAGACCACGGTCTTGCGGGTCTGCTCCCAGATGCGCACCAGCTCGGCCTGCAGGATGACCCGGTTCTGGGCGTCGAGCGCGGCGAACGGCTCGTCCATCAGCAGCATGCCCGGGATCGGTGACGAAGGCGCGCGCGATCGCGCTCCTCTGGCGCATGCCGCCGGAGAGCTGGTGCGGATAGTGCCGCGGAATTTGGTCAGCCCCACGAGCTTCAAGGCGGCCTCGACCCGCGCGGCCGCCTCGTCGGCGGGGACGCCGCGGGTCATGAGACCGAAGCCGACATTGGCCTCGACGCTCATCCAGGGAAACAGGCCGCTGTCCTGGAACACCATCGCGTTCTCGACCGCCCAGCCCGGCGCCTCGACCTTGATGCGTGCCGCCGGTCTGCGCGTCGAGGCCGGCCAGGATGCGCAGCAGCGTCGATTTCCCGCAGCCCGAGGGACCGACGATGCAGACGAACTCGCCCGGCGCGATGCGCAGGCTGACGCCGTCGAGGGCCAGCACGCGGCCCGGACCGCTCAGATACTCCTTGCGCAATCCGACGATATCGATCGCCGCCCCGCGCCGCTCAACGGCCATTGACCTTCTCCCTGCGGCGCGTGCGCGTCGCGTCAGCGGCAGCCGGGGAGCTTGCTCTCCTTGTTCTCCAGCACGAACGGCCCGAGCTTCTGGCAGCGCGTAGTCGACGTAGCTGTGGTCGACGATCCGCTCGGCCGGGAACTCGGCATTGCTCATCTTGTTGCTGCACGAACCAGGACTGCATGTCGAGCATGCTCTCGACATTGATCTTGCCGTTCGGGCTGCGCGCCGGCCAGGGATATTTGTGCAGCAGCTCGGGCCGGGTCTCGGTACCGGTGCGGATTGAAGAGGTCGATCATCGCCTGCCGGATCGAGCCGCCGTGATAGGCCTGGCAATAGTCGCGGATGCCGCGCAGATAGGCGACGTAGTAGTTGCGCACGAGCTCCTGGTGCGCTTTCGCGAAATCGGTGTTGATCATGTTCACCGCGATGGTGAGCGGGATGCGGCTTGACGAGCTCGTCGGGGTCCGCGAAGTTCACGGCGATGACCGCCGTCGACGAGTTGCGCGGTGAACGGCGGAATGATCGATGGCGGCGTCGATTGCCTTGTTGTTGAACGCGAGCGCGTATTGCGTGAACGGAATGACCTTGATGTCGACGTCGTGGATGGTCAGGCCCGCCGTCTGCCAGCATCTTGCCGACTTCGTAGGTGGAGACCGCGCCGTGGCCGTTGGTGGCGATGGTCTTGCCCTTGAGCTGCTGCAGCTGCGTGATCTGGCCCTTGAGGTCGGGGCGCAGCATCAGGTTGTGCCCGAGCGGACTCGAGACCCGGTCCAACACCATGGTGATCGGCAGGTTCTTTTCCAGCGCGTTGAAGTAGCCGGCGGAAATTCCGCCCTCGACCATCTGCAGCTGGTTCTGCGCGAGCAGTGCGATGGAATTGGCGGCGGTATCGAGGTTCTCGTTCACCACCTTGATGCCGTAGTCCTTGAAGTAGCCTTTCTCGAAGCCCATAGGATCGTCACCGTGGTGATCGAGCGCACGGTGCCGACCTTGACCGTGATGTCCTCGGCGCCGACCGCCGGCGCGTAGGCGATGCCGCCGAAGGCGAGGCACGCGAGCAGGATGCGCTGGAACACGGGCGTCATTGGCTTTCTCCCCTGCATGCGCGCACGCGCGCTATGTTGCGACATTGGTGCGCTATTTCGAAGCAATGCAATAGCGTCCCTCGTCGTCGCGTTCGAGGCCATTTTGACGCAGGGCCTCGAGCGCAAGCACGATCTCCCGCCCATCGCGGCTGCCCACCGCCGCCATCAATTCCTCGAAGAATTTGGGGCCATGGGCGAGCGCCGCCTCGACCGATGGAAAACGCCGGCCCTGAAAACGCGGCGGCTCTGGCACGCGCGTCTCCAGCCGCGCGCCGCTGCCGAACGGCCAGGTCAGGTCGAACCCGGCCTTGGCCCCGGTCCGGCCGCTGACGAGCGAAGGGTCGAGCGGCAGGGTGCGCATTCCGCCCACCACCACGAGGTCGCGGTCGGGCTGGAACCGCGTCGCCAGCGCCCAGTCCATCTGCTCGTCGGAGAAGATGTCGACGTCCGGATCGACCACGAACACGTTCTTGACGTTGACCAGTGCCCCGAAACAGGCGGCGATCGCATTGCGCGCCTCGCCGGGCACGCGCTGGCGCAGCGCCACGCGCAAGTTGAACATGCCGCCGCTCGAGGCGGTGGCGTGAACCGCGACCGGCTCGCGCACCGCCGTCTCCAGCGCGCGCCAGATCATGACTTCGGTGCGCAGCGCGTTGAGCAGCGCGGTGTCGGTGCGCGCAAGCGACCATCCCCCGATGGTCGAGGTCTGAAACAGGGCGTCGCGCCGGCGCGTGATCGCAGTCAGATGGAAGACCGGATTGCGCTTGAGCGCCCCGTAGTAGCCGAGAAACTCGCCGTAGGGTCCCTCCGGCTCCACGTGGCCGCGCGGGTCGAGATAGCCCTCCAGCACCCATTCGGCATCGGCTGGCACCCGGATGTCGTTGCTGACGCATTTCACCACCGGCAGCGGCGCGTCGCGCAACGACGCGATGAGCCCGAGCTCGTCGACCGGCAGCCGCATCACGGCGGCGAGGTGATCGATCGGATGGGCGCCGACGACGAAGCTCACCGGCAGCGGCTTGCCGGCGGCGGCGCTCGCCTCGTAGATCGCGCGCAGATCGCTCGGCGACACCAGGTCGATGCCGGCTTCGCGGCGGCCGCGCAGCATGAGGCGGCGCACCCCGACATTGGTCCAGCCGCTCTTGGGATCGACCACGAAATCGATCGAAGAGGAGATGTATGGCCCGCCGTCGGCGCCGTGCCCGAGATGGACCGGAAGCGTGGTGAGGTCGGCATCCTCGCCGGTGCGCACCACCTCCTGCACCGGCGCTTCGGCGCGCGAGACCTCGACGATGTCGGGCTTGTTGCGTAGCCGCCGCAGCAGTTCGCTCAGGAGCTCGCTCGGCTCGACCGCGAAGGCGCGGGCGATGCGCGCCCGGCTCCCGGTCACGTTGCCGACGAGCTCCTGGCGCTCCGGACCGACGGCGCGAAACAGCACCGCTTTGGCGTTGCCTTCGAGCAGTGTTGCGACATCGGCGAGATCGGTTGGCCCGCTCACGATGGCGAGCTCGGCGGCCGCACTCTCGCTCGCCAAGCCTTCGACGAAGCGGCGCAGCCGGAAGCGGTCGAAATCCGTCGCCGTCGACGGCGCCGTTGCGGGTGTCTTCTCGACGATGCCCATTCCTGGATGCCCTGTCCCTGCCCTCGGCGCCGCGAACTATAGCGCAAAGCTTGCCGCGATCATAAGGGACGACGGCGGCCGATTGACAACGGCGTTTGCGAACGCGTCATGCCCGGGCTTGACCTGGGCATTCATCGCGAAAAGAGTCCAGGCGGAGAAAAGGATTGCAACAGAGCTCGGGGCAAGCCCGAGTTCTTGCAACATGAAGGGCCGCAAGTCGGCCAGGTCCGATTACCGTGCCGTTCCGGCGATGATGACGGAGATTTCCAGCGCGATGAATTCAATCGACGGTGTTCCAGCCAAGGCTACCTCCCGGCGCGGCGCCTTCATCGGCCGGCCCATGCCGCGGTTCGAGGATCTGCGTCTCGTCCGCGGCGCCGGGCGCTTCACCGACGACGTGTCGCTTCCGGAGCAAGCATTCGCGGTGTTCGTGCGCGCTCCCCACGCGCACGCGTCGATCGTGTCCATCGACGCTTCGGCCGCGCGCGGCCGGCCCGGCGTCCTCGCGGTCTTCACCGGTCAGGATTATGTCGCCGACGGTCACATCGGCATGGCCCATTTCCCGAATCCGGCCGATGCGGTGGACGTCCGCGTTGCAAGCTTCGCGCCGCTGCCAGGGCGGAAAATTCTCGACGAGCTGCAACTGCCGCTCGCGGTCGGACGGGTGCGCCATGTCGGCGAGGCGGTCGCGATGGTCGTGGCGGAGACGCCGTTGGCCGCGCGCGACGCCGCCGAAAAGGTCGAGGTCGCCTACGACGTGCTGCCGGCGGTCTCCGACGTCGCGGAAGCGCTCGCGCCCGGGGCCCCGACCATCTCTCCGGACGCACCGAATAATCTCGCGCTCGACCACGAGTTCGGAGACCGCGCCGGCGTCGAAGCCGCGATCGAGAGCGCGCACGTCGTCATCGAGCAGACGATCCGCAGCCAGCGCACCGCCAGCGCGTTCATGGAGCCGCGCGCGGCGATCGGCAGCTATGACGAGGCGGAGGGCCAATATACCTTGATTTCGGGATGCCAGGGCGTCCATCGCGTGCGGCATCCGCTGGCGGGCTGTCTCAAGGTGCCGCAGGAGCGCGTGCGCGTGATCTGCCCCGATGTCGGCGGCGGCTTCGGATCGCGCACCAATCTGTATGCGGAGCAGGTCGCGGTGGTCTGGGCGGCGCGCCGCCTGCGGCGCCCGGTGAAATGGACCGGCGAGCGCACCGAAGCGTTCTTGACCGACTACACCGCGCGCGACGTCGTCGCCGCCGCACGGCTCGCGTTCGACCGCAAGGGCCGCATGCTCGCGCTCGGCTTGCAACTCACGGCCAATATCGGGGCGCACACCGTCTCCTATGTTCCGCTCAGCAACGGCTACCGCGTCGCACCGACCGTCTACGACGTGCCGCTCGCATACGTCCGTTTGCGCGGGGTGATGACCAACACGGTGCCGACGGCGCCGTTCCGCGGGGCGGGACGGCCGGAGGCCACCGCTGTGATGGAGCGGCTCATCGACATCGCGGCCAAGCGGCTGAAGATCGACCGGGTGGAACTGCGTCGCCGCAACATGATCCCGCACGACAAGCTGCCCTACCGCACGGCGACGGGACTGACCTACGACAGCGGTGATTTCGCCGGCAACCTCGCCCGCGCGCTCGCAACGGCGGACTGGAACGGCTTTCCCGCCCGCCGGCGGGAGGCGAAGAAGCGCGGCCGGCTGCTCGGGATTGCCGTCGCCAATTACGTCGAGACCCCGGTCGGCATGCCGCACGAGAGGGTCGCTGTCGGCGTGTCGCCCGCAGGCCGCGTCGACCTCATGGTCGGGACGCAATCGAGCGGGCAGGGTCATGAGACCAGTTTCCGCCAGGTCATGGCGGACCAGCTCGGCATCGAGCCGGAGGAGATCAATTTCGTGAGCGGTGACAGCGCCACGCTCGCCTCCGGCGGCGGCACCCATTCCGACCGCTCCATGCGTCTCGCCGGCGCGCTGATGGTGGAGACTTCGCGCACCGTGATCGACAAAGCACGCCGGATCGCCGCCGTCATGCTCGGCGTGCCCGCGAGCGACATTGCCTTTGCCGATGGATTGTTCGTCGCGCCGAACAGCAACCGGCGGCTGAGCCTGTTCGACATCGCGCGGGCGATCGACGATCTACCCGCGCTGCCGGACGATCTGCGCGGGCCGCTGCGAGCGGAGGCGACCTTCACCGGGCGCATCCCGGCCTATCCGACCGGCGCCGCGGTATGCGAGGCCGAGGTCGATCCGGAGACGGGCACAATCGAAATCCGCCGCTACACCTCGATCGATGACGGCGGGCAGCCGATCAATCCGCTCATTCTGCACGGTCAGGTGCACGGCGGGGTGGCGCAAGGCATGGGTCAGGCGATAATGGAAGCGGCGGTCTACGAGCCGGGGTCGGGCCAGCTCCTCTCCGCGAGCTTTCTCGACTACGGCATGCCGCGCGCGGATCACCTTCCCCATCTCGATGTCGAGCTGACGGAGGATCCGACCAAGGGCAATGCGCTGCGCGTCAAGGGCGGCGGCGAAGCGGGCATCACGCCGAGTTCGGCGGTGCTCATGAACGCCGTGATGGACGCGCTCTCCGGCATGGGCATCGAGCACATGGACATGCCGGCGACGCCGCAGCGGGTCTGGAGCGCGATCCGCGATGCGCGCAATGGAGCCATGCAGCACTCCAAACGCTGATCGCAACGCGATCGCATCCGCCGGCGAAAACCTGTGCCTGCACCGCGCGGTGGCTACTTCCAGCGCCAGGATCTGCGCCCTGACGTCAAGCGCCAGCCCATCACCTGGCGGCCGAACGGCAATGCGCGCGCGACGCCGATCCCGGTGCAGAACTACGGCAATCAGGTCGGCGGCGGCACCGTCCACTACGGCGCGGTGTCGTGGCGCCTGCACGAGGACGACTTCCGCGCGCGCTCGCACACCATCGAGCGCTACGGCGCTGCCGTGATCCCGGAAGACTCTTCGCTCGCCGACTGGCCGTTGAGCTACGCCGATCTCGAGCCCTACTACGATCGCGCCGAATACGAGCTCGGGGTGTCGGGCAAGGCCGGCAATCTGCAGGGAAAGAAGATCGACGGCGGCAACGTGTTCGAAGCGCCCCGCCGCCGCGATTATCCGCTGCCGCCGCTGCTCGCGGATCAAGCCGAGATCCTTTTCGATGCCGGCGCCCGCAAGCTCGGTCACCACCCGTTCTCGACCCCGCGCGCGATCATCTCGCAGCCCTACAACGGGCGGCCGGGCTGCACCTATTGCGGGTTCTGCCAAGCGTTCGGCTGCCACGTCGGCGCGAAGTCGTCGATCCTCGTCACCAAGCTGCCGGAAGCCGACGCGAGCGGCAACTTCAAGCTCGTCACCGGCGCCATGTGCTATCGGGTGAACAGCGACAACAGCGGCCGGGTCACCGGCGTCGCCTATTACGGCCCCGACGGCAGCGACAATACGATCGAGGCCGAGCTCGTCATCCTGACGCCGTTCATCTACGACAACACGCGCCTGCTGCTGCTGTCCAAGACGGCGAAGTTTCCGGACGGCCTCTCCAACGCGAGCGGCCACGTGGGCAAGCACCTGATGGGCCACATGATGGCCAACGTGTTCGTCGGCTTCGACGACCGCCACCTCAACGTCTATATGGGTCCGAGCGCGCAGAAGCATACGCTCGACGACTTCAACGCGGACAATTTCGACCACGGCGGCCTGGGCTTCATCCGCGGCGCGCAGATCTCGATCGGCACCGGCAACCTGCAGGGCGGCCCGATCAGCCTCACCACCGTCGCCACGCCGCCCGGGGTGCCGCGATGGGGGGCGGCCTATCGCGACTTCCTCGCGCAAATATTTCGCGCGCCACGCGGCGATGGTGGCGCAGACCGAGAACCTGCCTTACGCCGACCAGACCATCGATCTCGATCCCAACGTGCGCGACGCCTGGGGATTGCCGGCGCCGAGGATGACTTACGACTGGCGGCGGCCGAACGAACGCGCGCGGGTCGAGTTCATGCAGAAGAAGATGGAGGAGATCGGGCGGGCGATGGGGGCGTCGATCGTGTGGCGTGCGCCGGTCAGCCCCGCGGGCGCGCCGGGCGCGCACCACGAGGGCGGCACACGCATGGGCGTCGATCCCAAGACCTCGGTGGTGAACCGCTACGGCCAGAGCTGGGACATTCCGAATCTCTTCGTCATCGGCAGCTCGACCTTCCCGTCGATGAGCGGCTTCAATCCGACGCTCACGATCCAGGCGCTCGCCGCAACTCATGCCGCTCTACATCGGTTATGTCGCGGAGCGCGGGCTCAAAACGCTTTCGCCGCCCGTCTTCTGATGCGGACAGCCGGATTGTTCGCGATGAAGGTCAGGTAGTCGAGCCGGTAGAGCGTTCTGACCAGCACAAGGTAGGCGATCAATCCCGAGCCTGCGGACGCGGCGAGGAAGCCGAGGCCGAGATAGTTCGGCCCGAGCGGCAGCAACGCGTATGTCAACGCCGCGTTGAGCACGAGGAAAATCGTCTGCAGGGCGAGGAAGGCCACCCGGCGATCGAAATAGAGCATGAGCGACGAGCAGGTGATGAACAGAAACTGGAACGCGGCCCCGATCACGCCCATCCGGAGCGTGCCGACCTGACGAAATTGCATGTCGAGCACATCGACCACCGCCGGCGCCGAGACCGCAACCAGCGCGCAGATCACCAGCTGCGGCACCGTGATGCCCGAGAGCGAGGCAATCGTCTCGTCGCGCAATCGCCGGCCATGGGCGCGAATTTGCGCCAGCGTGGCGTGTTCCAGGATGCTGGAATAGAACAGCCGGTAATTGCGGAAGAACCTCACCTCGAGGTGGATGACGAAGGCCGCGTAAGCCGGAACCACGACCAGATAGGACACGAACATCGCGCTGTCGTAGAGCGGCGCATGCAGCAGGCCGTTTTGAATCTGAGTCCCGAACGGCGACAGCCAGACGACCCATTTGTCCACCCAGACGCCGGTCGCCCCGAACAGTCCGCCGAGTGCGATCGGCCAGTAGCCGCGGCCGGCGCGAGCGAGCGCGCGGGCGGGCGTGGCCAGATCCGTCACCGCGAACGGAAAGGTGGCGATGATGCGGGCGAGCAATCCGAATAACGTGGCGGCGAGGCCGACATTGAAGCCCCACAGCATGATCGTGAGATCGGGCCGGGCGTTGTAGCCGAGCGTGACCGCCGCGACCGCAAGCGCCATGCCGACGGCAAAGGAGACCGTGACCGAGGTGTAGTCGCGCGTGACGCTGCAGAACAGGCAGGCGACCCAGACCAGCGCGATCAAAGCGCAATTGGCGATCGCCGCGATGCTCGCGGCGGCGTCGAGGTCGAGTGCCGCGGCGAACAGCAGCGCTGCCGCGGCGACGGTCACCACGGCGGAAAGGCCGAAGGCCGCCAGCATGATCCCGGGAACGGCGGCGACGTCCCGGTCGTGCAGCTTGTCGGAAATCAGGCGGGCGCTGACGAGCGCGATCGGAGCGGTGATGACGAACGACAGCGCGAAGCTGTAGATGATGAGCGCGCGGAACGCCGCGATCGTGGTCTTGCCTTCGAGTTCGCTGACGCTGGCGCTGATCAACCAGATGCACAGCACCGAGAGCAGGCAAGGCCCCGCCGCGACGACCGACGCGTGCGCGAACGACGCCACGCGATCGGCCAGCGAGCTGCTGCGATACAAGCGTTCGAGCGCAAAGCCGATGCCCGCCATCCGTCAACCTCGCAGCCGGTGATTGCGCCGCAAACACGGTCTGCTCCCTCTCCCATAGGGAGAGGGGTGGGGTGAGGGGTTATGGTCTCTCGATAGGCTTCGAACCCTCTCACCCCGACCGGGAGCGCACCGCGTTTGTTGCCCGGACGGGTTCCGGTCACCGTCGGACAAGCTCGGGGTCATCGGGCATGACGAATTGGGCCTGGTATCACGCATCAAGCCACACCCGCCGCGGCGGCACGCCCATGTGCCGCCGGTAGATCTGCGCATAGGCCGCGTCCACGACGTTGAGATCGTAGTACCGCTTCACCCGCTCCTGCATCGCGAGGCCGAGGCGCTGGCGTCGGTCGTGATCGCGCAGCAGGGCGCCGATCGCGGCCGCGGTCTGCTCGGGCGCGGCGACATCGGTGAGGATGCCCCCGTCCCCCAGGGCCGGAACCTCGTCGGGCCGGCCGAACAGGATTTCCCGGCAGGCGCCCACGTCCGTGGCCACCGTGGGAATGGCGGCGGCGCCCGCCTCGAGCACGCTCAGCGGCTGCGACTCGCTCACGCTGGTCAAGACGTTCACGTGGATGCGCGGGAAATAATGCGTGACGTCGACCTGGCCGGTGAAACGCACGGTGTCGGACAAGCCCAGTTCCGCCACCGCCGCCTTGCAATCCAGGTAGTAGTCCGGCTGCTCGTCGGTCGGCCCCATCACCAGCGCGATGAGATCGGGGAACTCGCGGCGCAGCACGTCGATGGCCTGCAGATAGGTCTTGATGTCCTTGATCGGAACGACGCGTCCGACCAGGGCGACGGTCGGGGGATCGTCGCGGCTCACCTGCGGCAGGCGACTGAGCGCCTGATAGTCGACCCCGTTGGGGATGATCTTCATGCGCGCGAGGCGCGGCGCCGTGGATGATCTGGGCCGGCTGGTTGGCGCCGTGGAGCGTGATGACTTCCGCGCACGCCTGGTAGCAGGCTCGCGCATAGCTCTCGAATGCCACCGACCAGAAGTCGCGCAGGTCGCGGCGCGGATCGTGAATCGCAAATCCCTTGTCGACGGTGTCGACGATCCAGTCCGCCTGCAGAATCTCGATCCGCCGCTCGTTGGTGTAGATGCCATGCTCGGTGATGATCGCCGGCCGGCCGGTCTCGACCGTCGCCCGCGCCGCCAGCAGGCCGGCATAGCCGGTCGAAACCGTATGGTACACGCGGGCCGGCGGCAGCGGAAACGAAAGCGTCGCCACCAGCCCGCCGAACAGCGCGCGCCAAGCCCAGAAGAAGTGGAGGAACGACTCGTGCGGCATTTGCCGATCGTAGAGATCGCAGACCAGGCGCCACGCCAGCGTCGAGTCGAGCAGGTCAGCCGTGCGTCGTGCCTTGATGAGCGGTGCAAGAAGCCCGATGATTTTCGCCAGCTCGGCCAGGCCGCCGGCGCTGAGAAATGCGTCGACCACCCGATCGAACTCGATCTGGTCGAACGCGCGTGGCCGGCGCCAACCGCCATGGCCGTGCGATTCGCTCAGATAGACATGATGCAGCGCCTCGAGATTGGGCAATTCGCCATATTTCGCGACCGGCGCCGGCGGCTCCGGGAGAATCGCGACGACGCAGAACCGCAAATCGCTTTGGCGACGGATCAAGCCGTGCACCCATGCCGACACGCCTCCGGAGACATAAGGGTAGGCTCCTTCCACGATCAAGCAGACGTCGGCGCCGCTCTCTGCTCGGCTTGCGGCCAAAGGCAGCGTGGAAGCCTCGCTCGCGGCCGGAACAGTCACGCGGCGACCCGGGTCAGAATACGATTCAACGCGCATCTCGTTCCTATGGCCGGCGCGGCTCGACATCGAGCGGGCCGGGATCGGGGGCGCGCGCGCCTTGGTCCGGCAGCGCGTTGGCGCCTTCGCCTGCGGCCTCGCGGGCCATGCCGGTGGACCACAACCGGTTCTTCTCGTTGACGTCCAGCCGGCTCGCCACCGCCGCGGCCTGCGCCCGGATGAATCCGTTTTTGTTGCGCATGGCCCGGCGCAGCGCAGCGCGAAAATCGGCGTGATAGCGGCGGCCGATCACGCCGAGAACGCGCTGTTGCTCCTCGACCGACGCGCCGTGCAGGATCGGGCCGAAGCGAGGCACGGTCGCGTTGGGGTCGGAGGACAGCCGGCCGGACGCGAGCTCGCCATGGATGCGCGCCACCCGGCTGCGGGCGACGACGCCGGCGATGTAATCGTACCAATGCTGGAGCCGGCGCGGCGACGGCCGCTGCTGCCGCAGCGCCAACGCCATCAAGGCGCAACCCAGCGCCCCGACCGGCCCGGCAGCGAAGGTGGCAACCAGAAGCAGCACGGGAATGGTGAGTTCGCCGTTGCCGCGGGCGCGCATGAGCAGGAAGATCAGCGGGACGATCAGCACCGCCAGATGCAGGAGCACGAACATCGCAAACCCGGCGAGAGCGCTCGAAGCGTAGGCGAGCGCGGCGAAGCTGGCGGCGAAAGTGATAAGGGAGAGCACGACGTCGGTGAGACCCACGTTCAGCCTGGGATGGTCCGGGCGCACGACGGCAAGCTCCGATGCCATGGCTCGATCCAACTCGGTCATTGCAAGGCGATCTCGCGACTGGGCGGCACGTCGGCCTGCCTACCGGAGCTGGTTCCGGCGGTACCGCGTGAGCAGGCCCGTGTCCGTTCGCTTGACTGGGCGGCGCCGCGGCGCGCCAGCAGTCGATCAACGCGACGCGGCCGGCGAGCCGGGATATTTGCGAACAGGCAAGCGCCAATCTGCGTTCGATATCTTCGGAGCGGTCGTCGAGTGCGCCGCCAATGGCGAACATCCCAATCACGCGCTCGGACGCATGACCGTCGAGGAGCGGGCCGGCCAGGATAGCCCGATTGCCGAGTAGCGCGAGGTCACCCGGACGTGCCGTCGACAGGATGCGTCGCTCATTCACGATTGCCGCGAACAGTGGATCGTCGGATGGCACATCCGCGGCACGCACATGCTCGTCGTCCGATTGGAACGCGACTTTGAGCGCGTTGTCGCGCAGCAAATAGACCGAAAATTCCGCAGCCCCGGTCATCACGGCAACGAACCGCGTCAGCCGCGGCGCGAAATCGTCCCAGGTCGCGTGCTGCAGCTCGGTGATGGCTTCGGCGACGTCGGCGCTGGACGAATGCGCGTCGGCGGCGATCTGTCGCTCGAGCGTCTCCGTTCGCGCCCGCAAATCGACGCACAGATCGGCGACCGCCGTGCAGTGTCGGTTGCGCTCGGCCAGTTCGGCCTCGAGCTCCGCGATGTGCGCGAGCTGCCGGCTGCGGATGTGGCCGAGCAACAGCGCGACACAGGTCCAGCCTACCGGCTCGGCTGCCACCCGACCGATATAGCCGTACATGTCCTCGGTCATCAGCGGCGGCGGCAGTCCGTTCCAGTATTGCAGGCAGGCCGCGATGACTGCGGCGGCAAGCCCGGCGGCTAGGCCGTGCTGGAGACTGAGCACGATCACCGGCAGCCATAGCGGATTGGGATACGATCCCGGGCTTGCCGCGATGAGAAGCTGCCGCGCGCCCGCGGCGACGGCAAACAGCAGCGCGAACTCCACGGCGATACGCAGCGTCGACGACCATCGCGACCGGCCCGTCGGCGCGGGGGCGGGATCGGTCGCGCCGGCGACGGTGTCGCTCACCGGCGTCTCCTGCGGCCGAATTCACCGCGCAGGTCGACCTGCGTGACGGTGTTGACTGCGGTTTCCGTGGCGGCCGCCAGCGCCGGCGCGGGCGCCTCGCACGGATCTTGCGACCAATCGTCGCCTGTGTGCGCGGCTGCTTCGTTTCGTTGCTGGTCGCAAATGAGCGTGCGCGCCGCTGCCTCGTCTACCGCCATCATCATGCGAACGAGACGAGCCGCGGGGATTTCAGGCCCGGTGGCGCGGTGAACGCTGACCTTGCGCCAATAGCCGATCCATGACGCCGCCTTGTTCAGCGCGGTCGCTTTGTCGCCGATCTGCACCAGCACGTCGAACAAAGCGAGGCGGCCGATGCTGCGTTCCGGATTTGCGATCTCGTCGAAGCGCGTGAGCGCCTCGCGCGCGCCGTAAAAGTCGCCATGCGCCGCCAGGATCAGGCCGAGCCGTTCGGCATCGTTGGCGGTGATCATCTGGCTCGCAAGCAGCGTACGCAGCAGGCTCTCCTCGCGGTCGAACGCGCCTTCCAGCCGGTACTGCGCCAGCAGCTCGCGCGCGGTCGGCGCCGACGGCGACAGATGGAACAGCGCTTCGAGCGTACGCTTTTCGGCCTGCTTGTTTTGGATGTCGCCGTAATGCTTCGCCAACAGGGCGAGCGCCGCCGGATCGCCGGGACGATCGCCGACGAAGTCCTGCATGATGCGCGTCGCCCGCTCGATTTCGGCGAACGACATGTAGAGCTTGTAGAGGTGCAGCATCGCGTCGGTTTCGCGTCGGCCGGCGCGATAGCGTGCTTCGAGCGTCTTCATGGCCTCTGCGTTGCGCCCGTCGCGGACCAGCATGGTCCACTGCTCGCGCTCGCCCGGCACCATGGCGAGCCCCGCGGCCAGCGCCGCGACGGTCAGCGAGATCATGAGGGCGATGTGACGGAGCATCAGCGCTGACCATTCGTGTCCGAGCACGCGACGTCGATCTGCAGCGGCGACATGGCGTCGCCGTCGGCGGTGAGCGCGAGCCGTCCATCGTCGCCCGCTTCCATGACGTCGTCCCACACCGTCTTGTCGTCGATATCGCGCACGGAGACGTGATAGATGCCGGGCTTGAGTCCGCCCCAGGTCATTTGCCCGGTTCCATAGCCTTTGGCCATGACCGTGAACCCGCAGTCGCGGCGCCGCAGGTCGCGGAAGGTCCAGCGGCCGTCGATCAGATGCGGCGCCGCCGCCTCCGCGCTGTCGCTGCCGTCGGGACCGAGCGCGACGATCACCTCCTCGTGGGCTTCGTCGAGCGCCACGTACAGCGACGCGCCCTTCTTGCGCTGGCCGAGCACGCCGACGCTGCGCGTGAAATCGACGGCGAGATCGGCGGCGTCGTCGAAGCGCACGGTCTGCAATGCGCCGCGATTTTGGATCAGCCAGCTCGATTGATCGAGCGCCACGATCTGCGTCGAGAAGAAACCGTCGGCCATGGCGGCGTAATGGGAGGCGGCGATCGGCGTGACCGATGCTTGCCGGGCGGCGTCGAGGTGATGGCGCACCGCCGCGAGCTGGGCGGCGCGCTCGCCGGCGAACATGTGGTAGTAGACGTTGATCGGCTTGAGCCGGCGCGGGTTTTCCGTGGCGTTGACGGTGGCTTCGAGATGCAGGAAGCCGTGATCGCGGCCATCGCCATCGGTGAGGTAGATGTAGTCGTTGGCGTTGGCGGCGTAGATCTGTCGTTCAGCGCCGGCGGTTCTGGAAATCGGCGCGAGATAGCCGATCGATGGAAAGTCAGAGTCGAAACGCGAATCGCCGCCGTTGAGGTTGCGCAGGCCGAGTCGGCGCGTGCGCGCGATCGCGTCCTCGAACGGCTCGGCGCCGCCGCTCCAGAGGTAGAGGGTTCCGTGCTTGCCCTCCGGCGCCATCTCCTCGGCGGCGGCGATGGCGCCGCGAATCTCCTGATCGAGATCGAATGGAAAATCGCTGTAGGCGCGCGGCGGGTCGTCTTCGACGGGTTTGCTGTCGGTCTCGCCGCCCTTGCGTGCCAAGCCCGGAAACAGCCGCCGGGCGATGCGGCGCACGCGCTCGCCGAGCACCGCCGTCCACTCGGTTTCATCGGGACCGATGAGGCGCTCCTCCAGCGCCCGGTCGTAATTCTCGAAAAAGCTCCATTGGTAGGGGTGGGTATAGCTGTGCGTGGCGATCTCGACTTGCGGCAAGGCATAGAGTTCGCGCGCGGTTTGACGGGCGGCTTCCGGCGTGCCGTATTTTTCGTCGATGTCGGCGCCGATCACGCCGATCGCCACCGGCAGATCAGGATAGGGAGCGATGAGCTCGTGCAGGACGACACTCGCCGCGATGGTGGGTTTTTCGCGATATGTTTCGACCCGGGAAACGTTGTTCCAGCCGTCGCCGTCGATGTGGCTGAACCAGACGCGCCGGCCCGACAGCGTGGTCACATCCGGGATCGGCATGATCGCTGCGCCGAACGCCTTCTGGAAGAACGCGAACGGATCGACGATCCATTTGGCGCGTCCCGTTCCCGGCTCCTCGTAGACGAAATATCCGTTCGCGGCGTAGCCGCCGCGGCTGCTGGTCAGCACCACGCTGCTGGCGAGCACCAGATTGCCTTCGCGATGCTCCAGGATCAGGTGGGAGGCCACGTCGGAGCCGAAAGTCCCGACGATAGGAAAGGCCGGCAGGACTGGATCGAGCGGGCGCTCGAAGCCGATGAGGGCATCACGATGCAGGATGCCGGTGCCGTAGGTGAGGTCGACCACGGCCCCGCTCAGGCCGAAGCCGAGCTCGGCGAACAGCTGATTGGCGTCCGCGAGCGACGTCGTCGCCGATGGCAGCCCGCTAGTACCGATGACCACCGCGCGGAGGCCGCGTCGCACCTGCTCCCGTCCCCAGAGATAGAACAGCGCCGGCGGCGCCCGTCGGAACCAGGTGATGATGCCGCGGGCGTTCGCGCTGCGCTCCGCGCTCGGGAGGCCGGCGTTGACGTCCCAATAGGAGAGGACGAAGCCGAGATGGTTGAGCGGCATCTCGGCGAAGCGGTGGATGCGTGTCTGGTCGGGCCTCGGTTCCTCGCGGCTGTCGTAGACGGCGAGGATTTCGCGCCGCACCGGCTCCGCCCGCAGTTCATCGCCGAGCGGCTGGGCGATGGCCGCCGGCGCGAGCGGCAGAGCGCACGCGAACAGCAGCAGCCATGGTGCGAGGGCGGTTGGCAGGGGGCAGCGGCGACGCATGATCGCACGCAGCAAGCCGGCCAATCGCGTCCAACGGATGTCGAGACGGGCGAACGGCCGGGCCAGCAAAATGAACAAATATTCAAAATCCTGCGGGCGTTCTACTGGCGAAATGGCCGGATGATGCTTGCGAAATACCCTTGGGTGCGCCCGCATTGTCGTCGATTTCGGCAGGCTCGCGTCATTGCATCGGCGAGCGTGCCAGCCCCGTTCGCAGCCGATCTTTATGGCTAACCAGTTGTTGAATCAACTGCTTTTCTGCGCCCCGCAGGCCGGTCTTCCGACCCGCGGCGAACGCCTGCCCCGCCATCGCCGCCGCGATCAAGCGCTGGCGCGACAAGCAACGTGTAGCAATAGCGAAATTGTTCGTCGAGAGAACTCTACGCCGCGCATGGATCCGGTGCGGAAATATTCCGGCGCCTGTGGTTTCCATGTCGGCTGCCCAGCCCGGGCGCCAGGCGATTCGACGTCGCTCGGCGGCGGTTCATTCGCGCAGTCGGCGCGGGTCCCGTCCCGGCGGCGGCATGCTAGGATGCGCGCGAGGGAGCAAACCATGCCCGAATGCTTCGTTGCCAAGGCTTCCGAGATGCACGACGGCGATCGCCGCATCGTGGTCGCGGGCGCCGAGGAAATCGG
The DNA here is from genome assembly GCA_963712565.1 of uncultured Alphaproteobacteria bacterium. Classification (GTDB taxonomy): domain Bacteria; phylum Pseudomonadota; class Alphaproteobacteria; order Rhizobiales; family Xanthobacteraceae; genus VAZQ01. Next base: position 337,863 of record CAVQIP010000037.1, read on the forward strand.
CGTGTTCTACAAGGACGGTGCCTACTTCGCCTACAGCAACGAATGCGTCCATTTGGGCGGGCCGGCCTGCGAAGGCCTCATGATCAACCGCGTGGTCGACGTGATCGCGCCCGACCGCACCTATCAGGGGCAGACGTTCTCGGACGAGGTTCATTTCGTCTGCCCGTGGCACGGCTATGAATACGAGCTCAAGACCGGCGAATGCGTCGGCGATCGGCGGCTGCGATTGAAGAAGTTCGACGTCGTCCGCCGCGGCGACGACATCTTCGTCGTCGCCTGACCAGGAGAAACTTCCATGGACATGGCCCGCAGCGAGGTCCGCAAGCTTGTCGCCGAGGACTACTCGACCGTGCAGCACCTCGAGCACGCGTCGCGTCAGGCGCGCGAGCGCAATTACCAGGATTTCCTGATCGTCGACGTGGACGCGCATCATTACGAAAGCGAGTCCTACAAGGACGTGTTCGAATTCATCGAAAGTCCGGTGATCCGCCGGCAGGCGGTGGAATCGGCCAAGCGCGGCGGCCGCGCCTCGATGCTCGGCGGCCAGATCGGCTACCAGGACATCGGCGGGCGCATCACCCGTCACGAGCTGCGCCGGCACGACATCCGCCGGCACGACACGCTCGGCGCCACCCGCCACCGCGACGTCGGCATGACGCTGGAATGGATGGATGCCATGGGCGTCGACTATTCCTGCCTGTTCCCGACCCCGATGCTGTTCCTCGGCCTGCATCCGCAAGTCGAGGTCGAGGTGGCCATGTGCCGCGCCTACAATCGCTGGCTCTGCGAGCGCATCCTCGCCGCCGAGCCGCGCATCATCTCGATGCTGTATCTTCCGTTCAACGATCCCGATGCCGCCTACAAGACCGTCAAGGACTTCGGCGACAAGAAAGGCGTGGTCGGGTTCATGGTGACGTCGCCGCGCTACAAGCCGGTGCACGACAATGCCTACGTCAAGACCTACGCGCTGCTCGAGGAGATGGGCAAGCCGATCGCTTTCCATGCCGCGTACAATTGGCACGACCAGTCGCTGTCGCTGACCAACCGGTTCATCTCGGTGCACGCGCTCGGCTTCATGTGGTTCAACATGGTCCACATGACCAATTGGGTGATCAACGGCCTGCCCGAGCGCTTTCCCAAGCTCAAGGTGATGTGGATCGAGAGCGGGCTGACCTGGGCCTATTGCCTGATGCAGCGCCTCGACCACTCCTACATGATGCGCACCTCGGATTGCCCCTCGCTCAAGCGCAAGCCGAGCGAATACATGCGCGAGATGTACTACTCCTCGCAGCCGATGGAGAAGCCGCGCGACCGCTCGATCCTGGAAGCCACGTTCAAGATGATCAACGCCGAGACCCAGCTGATGTGGTCGTCGGACTACCCGCACTGGGACTTCGATCTGCCGAGCGTGATCTACGACCTGCCGTTCCTGAGCGAAACCGGCCGGCGCAACATTCTCGGCGGCACCGCCGCCAAGGTGTTCGGGCTCGATCCCAAGCCGGTGAAGACGATTCCGTAATCGTCGCGTGCTGGCAAATCGCCGATTCTGCGTTGCCCGAGGCACGGAGCGGATCAGCTTCGTGCCGAGCCCTGGGCTTGCGCCCGATTGTCTTTCTGCTGCGATCATGCAGTGATGGCGCATCGACGAAATTCAGCCAACGGAGAATCGCTTGCGCCTCGGAATGTTCATGATGCCGTTGCACCCCGTGGGCCGGCCGATGCACGCCTATCTCGCCGAGGACACCGAGAAGGCCTTGCTGCTGGAGAAGCTCGGCTTCCACGAGCTGTTCATCGGCGAGCATTATTCGGCGGCGACCGAGCCGTATCCGTCGCCGATGATGTTCGCGGCGAGCCTGTTGCCGCGCACCGAGCGGCTGGTATTCGGCACCGGCGTCATCAACGCGCCGTTGCACCACCCCGCCATGATCGCGGCGGAGGCGGCGCAGTTCGATCACCTGAGCAAGGGACGTTTCATTCTCGGCATCGGCTCAGGCTCCACGCCGACCGACAACGAGATGATGAACGTGTCCTATGACGCCCGCGAGCGCGGCAAGATGCTGGCGGAGTCGATCGAGATGATCGAGCGCATCTGGGCGAGCGACCCGCCTTACGATATCGGCGGAAGCTATTGGACCACCCGCATCAAGGACACCATCAACCCCGGACTGAACTTCGGCTGGCTGCCGAAGCCGTACCAGAAGCCGCGGCCGCCGATCGCGATTCCGTCGTCGTCGCCGGACTCGGCCTCGGTGAAGGTCGCCGGCCGCAAGGGCTGGAGCGTGATCTCGAGCGGGCTGCTCTCGACCGCCGATCTCGCCAACCACTGGAGCCTGTACCGCCAGGGTTGTCAGGAGGCCGGCCGCGCCGCCAACGGCGACGATTGGCGCATCTGCCGTTCCATCCACGTCGCCGCCACCGACGAGGAGGCACACGCACGCATCTACAGCGCCGAGAGCGGCTATCGGCATTTCTTCGGCCACATGCACAAGGTCTACGGCCAGCTCGGTCGGCTCGGCGTGCTCAAGGCACGGCCCGACATGCGCGACGACGAGGTGACGGTGGAAACCTTCATCGAGCAGCGAACGATCTTCGGGTCGCCCAAGACCGTGCTGGCGCAATTGATCGCGCTGCGCAAGGCGGCGGGACCGTTCGGTACGCTGCTGTTGACCGCGGTCGATTGGGCGGGCCCGAACGCGGCCTGGGAGCGCGAATCCCTCACCCGCCTCGCCCAGGAGGTCCTGCCGGCGCTGCGCGAGCAGACCGCCGCGGCGTAGACCTCGCTACGTGGAAATTTCGTACGGTTGATCGCGTCGATTTCAGCGGGCGGCAGCGCTGGCCTTGGGCGTGGCGCCGGCGGGCGGCCGCACCATGGCCGCGGGGGCCGTCGCGCGCGCCGGCAGATATTTGGCGACGACGGAGCGATCGACCTGCGCGATGGCGTTGTCGGGCAGGCGCTTCCACACCTCGTCCATGCCGAGGAGGGGGATGCCGAGATAGCCGCGCACGGTCAAGACCTGGCTGTCGGGGCTGAGCGTCATCACGGCCCGGTAGATGGTGCCGTCGCGCGGATCGAGGATGTTGCCGTCCTCGTAGCGCAATCCGTTGCGCTTCATGTCCCTGATGAAGGAGAGGCCGAGCAGCGGCGCATTCCTGCGGTCGTCCGTGCATTTGGCACAAGTCGGATTTGGAGCGTCGCCAGGTCGCGCGAACAGTTTCGCAAAGGCACCCTCGTAGACGCCGTTGCGTTCCACGAACAGAAACCATCCCACCGACCTGCCGGATGATTCATCCCGCTTCTCCCACAGACCCGCGACGGTCGGCTCCGCGGCTTTGACGGGGAGCGCAGCGATCATGATCGCGGTGAAGCTCGAGATGATCAGGGTCGACAATCGTGGATTCATGGTTGGTCCCCCCTGGATGAATGACGCCGCGTGCAGATCGCCCAACAATATGCCGATTTCAGGGCACCACGGCGTCCTGCCGGTTGCCGATCGGTGCTGGCAGGCCTGCAATTCGCCGCAATATTGCGCGCTCCGCCGGCTCCGCGGGGACCCGCCGCCGGGTCGATCGCCGGCGAAGCGTCCTTCGTCCGTGGCGCGGATGAAGCCTTGTCTTGGCGCCCGTGCGAGGCAATCATGCGCCACTCCTCAAGGGCTCCTCGATGTCTCGGTCAAGTCTGGCGCTCAACAATCTGCGGGCCTTCGTCATTCTCATCGTCTTGGCGTTCCACTCCTTTCTCGCGTATTTGGACTCTTCGCCAGCGTCGCAGCCGCCCTTCAGCGTTCCTCCCTACCAGTGGCAGGCGATCCCGATCATCGACAGCCAGCGCTGGCTTGGCTTCGATCTGTTCTGCGCGTTCCAAGACGTCTACCTCATGACCTTCATGTTCTTCCTGTCCGGTTTGTTCGTGTGGCCGAGCCTCGTGCGCAAGGGCAGCCGGAGATTCCTGTATGACCGCTTTCTGCGCCTGGGCGCGCCGTTCGTACTGGCGGTTTATCTATTGATGCCCGTGGCGCACTACCCGATCTATCGTGTCACCGCCGCCGATCCGAGTTGGGCCGCGTTCTGGCAGCAGTGGCTTGCCTTGCCGCTGTGGCCGAGCGGTCCGCAGTGGTTCCTGTGGCAGCTCTTGGTGCTCAACATCGCCGCCGCCGGACTTTACCGGTTTGGCCCGCGCTGGGGCGAGCTTCTGGGCTGGCTCTCGGCTTCCGCGGGCGCGCACCCGGCCCGCTACTTCGCCGGCCTCGTCACCGCTTCCGCACTGGCCTATCTCCCGCTGGCGGCAGCGTTCACGCCCTGGGAGTGGTACCAAATCGGCCCGTTCGGATTCCAGCTCAGCCGACCGCTGCACTACCTCGTCTACTTCTTTGCCGGCGTCGGTATCGGGGCCTATGGGCTCGAGCGCGGGTTGCTTGGTTCGGACGGAATGCTGGCGCGACGTTGGGCCGCGTGGTCGGCGGCGGCGATCGCGGCGTTCCTGCTGTGGATCGGTGCCACCGCCCTGACGATGACGGCATGGGGCAAGAACCTGCCGGCCTTGCAAAGCGCCGCCAACCTGGGCTTCGTATTGTCGTGTGCGACCGGATGCTTCTTCTTCGCGGCGGTATTCCTGCGCTTTGCCACGCGCCGCGGGCGGGTGTTCGACAGTCTCTCGGAGAATGCCTACGGCATGTATCTGGTTCACTACTTCTTCGTGGTCTGGCTGCAATACCTTCTGCTCGGGCTGGCGCTGTTCGCCGTCGGCAAGGCGGCGATCGTGTTCGGCACGACGCTGCTGCTGAGCTGGGCGACGGCTGCGATCATGTGCCGCATTCCCCTCGGCGCTCGCATCCTGGGCGCAGAGCGGCGCCTGCTGGCGCGGGCGCCTTAACCCTCGCGGCCTCCGAGACCGCAAGCCGCGGTGCCGCCGTATCCGCGGGCGAATATCGCTGTTGCATGAATTCGGAGCGACCGCATACGCCATGTCGTTGATCTATCGGCTCGCATCCCGGAACCTGCTGCACGACCGGCTCCGATTCATCGCGACGGTGGTCGGCATCGTCTTCTCCATCGTGCTTGTCACCGTCCAACTCGGCCTCTATCTGGGGTTCGCGCGAACAGTGACGACGATGATCGACCACGCGTCCGCCGATCTTTGGATCATGCCGGTCGGAACGAAGTGCTTCGAAGACCCGTCGTTGCTGGATGAGCGCAAGCGATTTCAAGCCCTGTCGATCAACGGCGTGACGCAAGCCATCCCCGTCGTCATCGGCTTCGCGGACTGGCGCATGCCGGCGGGCGGAACGACCCCGGTGTTCATTGTCGGTTCGGATCTGCGAGCCGGAGGGTTGCTTCCCTGGAATCTGGTCAAAGGCAGCATCGAGGATCTCTCGATTCCGGGTGCCATAGCGGTCGACCAGGCGTATTTCGAGCGGCTCGGGATCGACGGCATCGGTGCCAGCGCCGAGATTCGCCAGCAGAAGGTGGAGGTGCGGGTGGTCACCCAGGGCATCCGTTCCTTTACGACGACGCCCTATGCCTTCACCACGACCAATCGGGCGCGGGGCTATACCGGGGTGTCACCGAACAAGGCCTCGTATTTTCTCGTGCGCGTTTCTCCCGGCGCCGATGTGGAAGCAGTTCGCCGCCGGCTTAAGGAAAATATCTCCGAGGTCGACGTTCTGACCACCGCCGAATTTCGCGACCGCAGCAGGTCGTTCTGGCTGTTCGGCACCGGCGCCGGCTTCGCCCTGTTCGCCGGCGCGTTGCTCGGCGTGATCGTCGGTACTGTCGTCGTCGCGCAAACGCTGTATTCCAGCACCAAGGATCATCTCAACGAATTCGCGACGCTGCGGGCGATGGGGTCGTCCAGAGCCTATATTCACAAGGTCATCATCTGCCAGGCGCTGATCAATGCCGTGATCGGGTTTTGTCTCGCCGCCGGCATCGGCTTGCTCGTCGTCGCGGCGACCGCAGACACCGCGTTGCCCATCGTCATGACGCCGGGACTGACGCTGGGGCTGTTCGTGCTGACGGTCGCCATGTGCGTGATATCGGCGATCGCGGCGATCCTGCAGGTCACGCGCATCGACCCTGCCATGGTCTTCACGCGATGACAGAACCCGTCGTCGAGGCCGTCGATGTGGTGAAGGTCCTCGGCCAAGGGGCAGGCCAGGTGCAGGCGCTCAGGGGCGTAAACCTGGCGCTCAAGGGAGGGGAATTGACGCTGCTGATGGGGCCGTCAGGCAGCGGCAAGACCACGCTGCTGTCGATACTCGGATGCATGCTGACTCCCACGCGCGGAACGGTTCGCATCGGCGGCCGTTCCACCGAAGGAGCCGGGCCCGAGGAGCTGGCCAAGCTGCGGCGCGAGCGAGTGGGTTTCATCTTTCAATCCTATCATCTGTTTCCGACCTTGACGGTTGCGGACAACGTCCAGCTGGCGCTGGACGTGCGCGGTGACAACTCGGCCCGCGCCAGGATCAAGACCGAGGAAGCCTTGGCGCTGGTCGGCCTGGCGCACAAGGCAAATGCATTTCCACTCGAGCTCAGCGGCGGCGAGCAGCAGCGCGTCGCCGTGGCCCGAGCGATCGTGGGAAAGCCATCGGTGATTCTCGCGGACGAACCCACCGCCGCGCTCGACAGCGAGAACGGCATGGCGATCATGGAGCTGCTGGCCGAGATCGCCGACGATGCGGCGCACGGGGTGTTGGTCGTCGCGCACGACCCGCGTATATTGCGCTTCGCCGACCGAGTGGTTCACATCGAGGATGGACGCATCGTCAGCGAGGAGCGCCCCGGTGCGGAGCACAAAAAAGGCGAAGACGATCGCGCAATCCGTGGTCACGTCGAAAGTCATGACGCTGTCGAAACCTAAGACCGCCCTGCTCGGCGCAGCCGCCATCGTGGTCGCGTTCACGGCGCTGGCAGCGAGGGCGAGCGCGGAAGAGGGCGCGGCTCGCGCGCGGCCCGAAGCGGCGGACGACAAGCGCTGGCAAGCGGTGGCCCCCGGCCGGGTCGAGCCGGCCTCGGGAGAGATCAAGATCGCGGCTCCCGTCATGGGCGTGATCGCCGACGTCCTGATCAAGGTCAACGACAAGGTATTCGCCGGTGAGCCATTGATCCGGCTCGCCGACAATGAAGCCCAGACCCGGCTCGCCGCCGCCGAGGCGCAGGTGGCCTTGCGCAAGCGCGCGCGCAATGAAGAGAACGCGCCGGCCAGGGCGGCCGCGCGGCGCCGGGCCGAGGATGCGGTTGCCGATGCCGACAAGGCGGCGGTGGAGGCGCAAGCCCAACTCGATCGAGCCGCCGTCGACAGGCGCGCGGAGCGGGCATCGGATGCCGACCTCGAGGCGGCGCGCACGGCTTTGGCGCGGGCGCAGGATCGTCTGAAGCAGCAGAAGGCCGAGCTTCGTCGTCTCGAGGCCGACGCCAATACGCCGCTGCCGAGCTTTGCGGAAGGGCAGGTCAATGTTGCGCGTGCGGAGCTGGCGTCCGCCGCGGCGGCAATCGAAAAGTTCACCATCCGCGCGCCCCGTGCCGGCACGGTGTTGCAGGTCAATGCCAAGCCGGGTGAACTGGCCGCTCCGTCCAATGCGCAGCCGTTGCTGGTGCTCGGCGATGTCTCCGCGCTGCGCGTGCGCGCGGAGTTGGATGAGCGCGATTTCGGGGAAATCAAGATCGGGCAACCGGTCCTGGTGCGCGCTGCCGCGTTTCGCGGGCGTGAATTCGCGGGCAAGGTCGCCTTCATCGCGCCGATCGTGGAGCATGGTCGCATCAGCTCGCGTGGGCAACGCAACCTGACCGACGTCGATGTCGTCGAAGTTCTGGTCGATCTGGCGCAGGCGGCTCCGCTCGCGGTCGGGATGAAAGTGGACGTCTACTTCCGGCCCGAGGGGCATCAATAGGCCTGCGCCGCGCCTAAAGCGCCGCTCGCCGGCTTGCCCGCAACCCGCGCTATTCCGACCCCGCCAGCCCCGCCTGCTCGACCACTTTGCCCCAGCGCGTGATCTCGCTCGCGACGAAGCGTTTCATCTCGTCGGGCGGCGGGCTCACCTGCGGGATGGTGCCGTCCTTGACCAGCGTGTCGGTGACCGAAGCGTCGCTCATGATCTCGCGGATATTGCCGTAAAGCGTGTCGACGATCGGCTTCGGCACGTTCCCGGTGGTGGTCACGGTGTGCCAGGACGCGGTGTCGTAGCCGGGGATGCCGGCCTGCGCGAGCGGCGGAATCTCCGCCACCGCCGGCACGCGCTCCTTGGTGGTGACCCCCAGCGCGCGGATCTTTCCCGCCTCGATCAGCGAACGCGCCGGTGGCACGTCGCAGAACATCATCTGGATGTGACCGCCGACCAGATCGTTGAGCGCCGGCGCTGAGCCCTTGTAGGGAACATGCACCAGGTTCAAACCGAAAATGCCCTTGAACATTTCGGCGTTGAGATGGTGGAACGTGCCCGGCCCGGGCGTGCCGAACGCGATTTCGCCGGGCTTCTCCCTGGCGAGCTTCACGAGGTCCGCCACCGAGTGGATCGGCAGGGCAGGATTGACCACCAGCACGAACGGTACGCGCGCTAAGAGCGCGATCGGCGTGAGCTGCGTGCGCGGATCATAGGGCAGGTTCTTGCGCACGGTGACATTGATCGCCAGCACCGTGCTCGACGCCATCATGATGGTGTAGCCGTCGGGCGTGGCGTGCGCGACGGCGGTCGCGGCCGTCACGCCACCGCCGCCGGGCCGGTTCTCCACCACGAACGGTTTGCCCAAGCGCTGCTCGAGCTTCTGGCCGAGGATGCGGGCGAACAGGCTGGTGACTCCACCGGGCGCGAACGGCACGATGAAGGTGACCGCTCGGTTCGGGTAGTCGGCCGGCTGCGCCGCTGCGCGGTCGGCGGCTGCGCCGCCCAGCGCCCCAACCGGCAACGCGATCAGCACCAGGCAGCGCCGCAGCAATCGCATGATCGGCCTCCTCGGCGGACTTTCGGACGCGGCAGCTTACAGCGGAATTAAAGCCGAGCCCCCGTCGCATGATGCCGCGCTATTCCATCGTGATATTCGCGGCCTTGATGATCGGCCCCCATTTCGCCGCTTCGCCCGCCATGAACGCCTTCAAATCCCCGGGCGTGCCCCCACCCGGCTGCATGTCGAATTTGGCGAGGTCCTGCCTGCCCTTGTCGCTGGTGAGGTAGTCGTTGACGATGCCGTTGACCTTGCCGATGACATCGGCCGGCGTTCCGGCGGGCGCCAGCAGGGCGTTCCACGACGTCGCCTCGAAGCCCGCAAAGCCGCTCTCCGCCACGGTGGGAAGGTCCGGCAGCGCGGCGGAGCGCCTGGCGCCGGTCACGGCGATGCCGGGATACTTGCCCGCCTGCAACAGGGGAATCTGCGTGGGCAACAGATCGGAGACCACGTCGATCTGGTTTGCCAAGAGATCGGCAATCATCGGCGCCGAGCCGCGATAGGGCACATGGGTCAGCTTGAAGCCGGCGAGCCGCTGCAGCAGCTCGGCGGTGATATGGGCGGCGGTGCCATGTCCCGGAGTCCCGAGATTGAGCTTGCCGGGCTCCGCCTTGGCGCGGGCGATCAGCGCGGAGAGACTGTTCAATCCGGTCGCGGCCGCGGCCACCAGGACGATCGGCGTCTTGGAGATCAACACGATCGGAACGAAGTCGCGGTCGGTATCGAACGGCACGTTGCGATACATGAATCGGTTGTTGACTACGCTCGTGGTGGCGAACAGCAGCGTGTAGCCGTCGGCCGCAGCCTTGGCGACCGAGGCGGCGCCGACATTGCCGCCGGCGCCGCTGCGGTTCTCCACCACGAACTGCTGGCCGAGCTTGTCGGCGAGGTCGCCGGCGACTGCCCGCGCCAGCACGTCCGTCGGTCCGCCGGCGGGAAACGAGACGACGATCGTGACGAAGCGGCTCGGCCAGAGCTGAGCCGACGCCATCTGGGCGGGCGCAATCGCGCACGCGATCGAGAGCGCAGCGGCAGGGACGATCGCGCTGTTCGGAAAAAATCGCATCAGCTGCTCCCGTCCCGATCCGATCCTACTGCGACCCGGTCAAGCCGGCTCTCCTCACGATGGCGCCCAGCCGGGCGATCTCGGATCGAACGAAGGCCTTGAGCTGGTCGGGCGGCGGCGAGTCCACCGGAATCAAGCCTTGGCGCAGGATGAATTCCTCGCGCACGTCGGCGGCATCGAGGACCGCGCGCAGGTCGGCGTGGAGTTTGTCGACGATCGCCCGCGGCGTCTTCGCCGGCGCCACCAGCATGAACCAGGACGGCGCGTTGTAGCCGGGAACGCCGATCTCGGCGAGCGAGGGCACATCGGGAATGGCCCCGACGCGCTCCTTCGTCGTCAACGCCGAGCATTCGTGCCCTGCCTCCTTGCACCAGCGGCAGCGCGACCGGGATCGGCGCCGTCATCAGCGCGATATGACCGCCGGCAAGGTCGTTGAGCGCCGGCTGGATGCCCTTGTAGGGCACGTGGTGCAGCTCGATGTTGAGCGTGGCCTTGAGCATCTCGCCGTTGAGATGCTGGGCGGTTCCCGGCCCGGCCGAGCCGAACGACAGGCCGCCGGGGGTCGCGCGGGCGAGCGCGACCAGGTCGTCGATCGAGCGCACCGGCAGCGACGCGTTGATCAGCAGCACCTCGGGCGACAGCGCGATCAGCACGAGCGGAATGAAATCGGTGAGCGGATCGTAGGGCAGGTTCTTGTGCATGGCGACGTTGGTCGCCATGGTCGAACTGGTCGCTACCATCAGCGTGTAGCCGTCGGCCGGCGCGCGCGCTACTGCGACCGCGCCGGTCACCGAGGTCGCGCCCGGCCGGTTCTCGACGACGAAGGACTTGCCGTAGAGCTGCTCGAGCTTGCCGCCGATCAGGCGGGCGAGGATGCTGTACATGCCGCCGGGAGCGGACGGCGCGACGATGGTCACGGTGCGGGTGGGATAGTCCTCCGCGAGCGCGCGCGGCGCCGTCAGGGCAAGCGCAACCATGCCGATGACGGCGGCCCAATGGGGGATTGGCTGCATCGAGCAAACCATAGCGCTTGCCCGTCGCCTCCGGCAACATGAAGCAACTTCTGGTCGGCAGACTTTGGTTGCGCGGGCGTATCCAATGGCGGCAGCGCCGGCGCGCTGAATTGCCGGATGCCAAGGAGAGGGCGCCCGAACGTGCCCCGCCCGGGGAGGTCAATGCGAGAAGCGGTGATCGAAGTCGCGGGCACCAAGCTCGGCTACCGCGAAGCCGGCGCCGGCGCGACCGTGCTGTTCCTGCACGACGTTGCCGGCGCATCGTGGGATCCGCTGCACGATGAGCTCAGCGCCCGCTGCCGCGTCATTGTGCCGGAGCATCCGGGCTTCGGACGCGCGCAAGTTCCGGACTGGATGATGAGCGTCGGCGACCTCGCGTTCTTCTATCTCGACGCATTGCCGGCGTTGGATCAGCGCAAGGTGCATCTCGTCGGACACGGCCTCGGCGGCTGGATCGCGGCCGAGATCGCCATCCGCAGCACGTCGCGGCTGGCCTCGCTTGCGCTGCTCGCTCCGGCCGGCGTCGAAGCCCGCGATGCCATGTTCGACGACATCTTCGCGTGGTCGGCGGAGGAATTCGCGCGCCGGCATTTCCACGATGCGGCATTGGCCAAGGAATGGCAGCAGGCCCAGGCCAAGCTCGATATCGACGTCGTGCTGCAGAATCGGACGGCGCTGGCGCGCCTCGCCTGGAACCCGCGCATGCACAATCCGCAATTGCCCTATTGGCTGCACCGCATCGATGTTCCAACATTGCTGCTCTGGGGCGAGGAGGATCAGGTGGTCCCGTTCGCGTGCCACGAGCCGTTCAAGCGCGAGATCCGGCAGGCCGAGCTCGTCGCCCTGCCGCGCTCCGGACACGCCCTGCCGATCGAGCGCGCGAGCGAGGTCGCCGCCCGGCTCGCGGCCTTCTTCCAAGGAGCAAAGGGATGAAGACCTTCTTTTTCCACCTCATGCCCTATGCGGATTTGGACCTCAGCTATACCGAGCGGCACAATTCGGCGTGGGTCACGCTGCCCAATTCCTATTTCGATCCCGCGGTCGGGGAAAAGCTCTACGCCCGCTACATCGGCGAGCTCGAGCTCGCCGATCAACTCGGCTTCGACGGCATCTGCGTGAACGAGCACCATCAGACCGCCTATGGCCTGATGCCGGCCCCCAATCTGATCGCGGCGGCGCTCGCGCGCTCCACCCGCCAGGCCAAGATCGCGATTCTGGGCCGCGCGCTGCCGCTGGTGAGCAATCCGGTGGCGGTGGCGGAGGAATTCGCCATGCTCGATCATCTCAGCGGCGGGCGCATCATCACCGGCTTCGTGCGCGGCATCGGCACGGAGTATTTCGCCAGCGGCACCAATCCCACCCATTCGCACGGGCGCTACTACGAGGCGCACGAGCTCATCCTGCGCGCCTGGACCGAGATCGGGCCGTTTCGCTACCACGGCCGCCACTACCAGTTCGACTATGTCAATCTCTGGCCGCGGCCGTTGCAGCAGCCGCATCCGCCGGTGTGGATTCCCTCGCAAGGCAGCTCCGAGACGGTCGAGTGGTGCGCGTCGGCCAAGCGCAAATACACTTATCTGCAGACCTTCAGCCCGGTGAAATCGGCGAAGAAGGCGTTCGACCTCTACCGCCAAGTGGCCGAGCGCGAGGGCTACGAATCGCAGCCGTCGCAGCTCGGCTGGGCGATACCGACCTATGTCGCGGAGAGCGACGAGATCGCGCGCCGCGAGCTCAAGCCGCACATCGAGGCGTTCTTCAACAAGTTCCTGCACTACCCGCTCGAGATGCGGATGCCTCCGGGCTATTCCTCGATCGCCTCGACCAAGTCGCTGATCGAAAGCAAGTTCGCCTTCCGCATGATGGAAATGACGGCGGAGAATCTCATCGAGCTCGGCATGGTGGTCGCCGGCAGCCCTGCGACCGTGCGCGAGCGGCTTTCCGGCTATGCGCGCGAGCTCGGCGTCGGCAATCTCATCGCCATGTTGCAGATCGCGACCCTTCCCGCCGACCTGACGGAGAAGAATTTGCGCCTGTTCGCCAAGGAGGTCATGCCGTTCCTGCGCGAGCCGGAGGCGCGCGGGCAGCCGCGGCCGATGGAGGCGGTCGCAACGTGAGTGAGCC
>CAVQIP010000038.1:0-8200 GCA_963712565.1 uncultured Alphaproteobacteria bacterium
GACCCATGATTTTGCGTCGTGCAGTCATCAGCATCATGACGGTCATTACCGACACGGCCACAATGCCAATGCGCGCGCTGATCTCCTGGATTGCCGCCATGACAGGGGCAAAGCGAGGGCTGGGAACATTCACAACCGGTTTCGCGTTCTGACATTGTCGTCTTCGCAAAGGAGACACTCATGCGCCCGGGCCACCTCGCTCTCGCCGCCGTCACGCTGTTGGGAGTGACCGGCGGAGCCGCCGCATTCCCCGTGATCCCGGCCCGGGCAGGCGTTGCCCTGCAATCGCATGGCGAGATCGAAGTCATCCGGTGGCGTCACCGCCACCATCGCGGTTATTTTTGGAGCGAACGGCGCGACGCCGATCGCGACGACCGCTTCGACCTCAGTTTCAATGGCGCAAACCGTTTCGGCCTGCCCGACGGCGTCCGCCCCGATCCTCGCCGTCGCGGCGGCTGGGTAGATCCACCTCCCGCCCGATAGGGGTGCACTGCGATGGGCGGCGCAGCTCCGGCCGGATCGAAGTCCGAACATGATTGGCTCATCGTCGGCTCGGCAGGCCATGAGGGCCCGGAGCATGACCACCCGCTCACGCCGGCCGGGTGGGGACAGAATTGGATCGAAGCCGCAAGCGCGGTGTTGCGGACATTCCACCGGCATTCAAGTCGCGTCCTTGACCACGCCCGCGTCGCCGGTCGCGAGGCAGCTTTGCTGCTGCTGCCGAAAGTTCGCGCCCTCGCATACCGCTCTTGGGCGGCGCTGCGCAGCAGCGTCCATCCCGCTCGGATCGGAGATCAGGTTCAAATCGGTTGGCGCCGCGCGCGGGCGCGCGCGCGCAGCGTGCGGCTGGCGCATCCGGTGGCGGTCATGGTCGCGTCGGTCTTCCTCCTGCCGCTCGGATATCTCGCCTGGTGCCTCGCCACCTTGCCGACGGACGGAGGGCTGGTGATCGAACCGACCCCCAGCGCGCTCGTCGTCGAATCGGATGGCGGACAAGTCTTCGCCACGCGCGGCGTGTTCAAGGGCGACAAGCTGTCGCCGCAAGACGTGCCGCTCAACCTGTCACGCGCCATCATCGCCATCGAAGACCGCAACTTCTACCAGCACGGCGGCTTCTATCTGCCCTCCATGATGCGCGCGGCGTTTCGCAATTTTCTTGCCGGCAGCGCGCGCGAGGGCGGCAGCACGATCACCCAGCAGCTCGCCCGCATGACGTACCTGTCCCCCGAGCGCACCATCAAGCGCAAGGTCCAGGAAGCGATGCTGACCCTCTGGCTCGAGCACCGGCTGTCGAAGGCGGAGATCCTGACGCGCTATTTGAACACCGCCTATTTCGGAGCCGGCGTCTATGGAGCAGATGCGGCAGCGAAGCGCTACTTCGGAAGGACCGCGAAGGAACTTTCACTGAGCGAATCGGCGATGCTCGCGGGGCTGGTGCGGGCGCCCTCGACGCTGGCGCCGCACCGCAATCTCGAGGGGGCACGGCAGCGGGCCGCGCTGGTGCTCGATGCGATGGTGGAGACCGGCGCCATTTCGCGCGCGCAGGCGGATGCCGCGCGCCAACAGCCGGCCACCCTGCGGGTGCCGCCGGAAAATCCGCCGGGAACGAATTATTTCGTCGACCTGCTCGGCGCCGATGTGCAGCGTCTCGTCGGTTCGGTGTCCGCGGATTTGACCCTGCGCACCACCCTCGATCTCAATCTGCAGAGCATCGCCGAAAGCGTGGTTGCGCGCCGCCTCAAGGCGGAAGGCCGAAGCAAGAAAGTCGGTCAAGCCGCCCTCGTTGCGATGGCTCCGGACGGCGCCATCCTCGCGATTGTGGGAGGCCGCGACTACAACGAGAGTCAGTTCAATCGAGCGACCCAGGCCAAGCGGCAGCCCGGCTCGTTGTTCAAGGTGTTCGTCTATCTGGCGGCGCTGCAGAAAGGGCTCAGCCCGCAGATGACGGTGGTCGACCGTCCGGTCCAGATCGGCGAGTGGGGGCCGGACAACTACGGCGGCCGCTTCCGCGGCCAGGTCACGCTGCGTGCCGCCTTTGCCAATTCGATCAACTCGGTCGCGGTTCAGCTTGCCGATGCCGTCGGCATCCCGGCCGTCATCGACACGGCGCGGAAACTAGGGGTGCAATCCGAACTGCCCGCGGTGCCCAGCCTGGCGCTCGGCTCGGGCGAGGTCACTCTGATGGAGATGACCCGCGCCTTTGCGGCGATCGCGGCCAACGCGGAAAGCGTCGAGCCGTATGCCGTCCGTGCCGTCCGCAACGGCGATCAGGTCCTGTTCACGCGGCCGCAGGCGGCGCTGCAACCGGCAACCAATCCAGCCGCGCGCGCTGCCATCCGCGACCTGCTCGCCAGCGTGGTGCGCGAAGGCACCGGCAAAGCCGCCCGCATCGGCATCCCAAGCGCCGGCAAGACCGGAACCACGCAGCACAACAAGGATGCCTGGTTCATCGGATTTACGCCCGATCTCGTCGTCGGCATCTGGATCGGCAACGACGACAACAGCCCGACCAGGAATGTCACCGGCGGCGATCTGCCGGCCCGCATCTGGGCCGAATTCGTCACGCAAGCCGTCCCCGCGCGGGCCAAGGCCGCGCGCGCCCGACCCCAAATGGTGGCGCTCGGCCCATCGGGAGGAGCCGATGCGAGGTCAGGCGCGGGCGCACCTGCCATTCGCGGCGTGGCCGTCGTGAAGAACACCGGCACGCTCGAGGTGCAGGGACGCGTGGTTCGCCTGTACGGGGTGGAAGGCACCCGCGGCCGCGCCGCGCGCGAGTTCAGACGCTATCTCGGACAGCGAGAGGTGGTCTGCGAGCCGGCCGCCGGCGGGAACGAGCACCGTTGCCGCATCGACGATCAGGACCTCTCGCGCGTGGTGCTGTTCAACGGCGGCGGCCGGGCCACGGCGGACGCGCCGGCGGAACTGCGCGAGCTGGAGCAGCAGGCGCGGTCGACCCGCGTCGGCATCTGGCGCGGGAGGGACGACGACGATGATGATTGAGGGACACGGCTCGATCCGATCAAAGATCCAGTCGGCGCGCAAGCTTCGCGAAACCCATCCCTCACCCATCGCAATCAACGCGATGGGTCGCTGCACTCCCCTCATCTAGGCGCACGTGGCGGGTGTGGCTGGAGGGACACGCGAGGCCGAAAAGCGTCCATCCGACCAAAATCGTGTGTTGCGATCTCGCTTCAATCCCTAAAACCGAATCACCGTGCATAGTCCGGCGCGAGAGACGCCGTTCATCAGCCCTGCAACGGTGCGCCATGGAGAACGCTTCGCGCGCGACCCAATGCCGGCAGGCTCCGCCGTGCGCTGGCGCGCGCGCGTTCGCGGTTGTGATCGTCTTGCTCCTGGCCGTCCCCGAAGCGATGGCGGCCAAGCTCGGCGGCCCGTATTACGTCGACGACGCCGAGATCGGAAAGGTCGGGTCCTGCGAGATAGAGTTGTGGGCGTCGTTCGCCGCCAACAAGGACCACATCTACGTCTTCAGCCCGGCTTGCGTGCTCAACTTGGGTGCGCCGGTCGAATTGGGCACCAACCTGGTCAACCTTCGCTCCGAAGGCGTTGGCGATTCGACCGCCTCGCTCACCGCCAAGATCGTACCGCTGCCGATCGGGGGCGGCGGGTTCGGGTTGGCGCTGTCCGGCGCGTTCGTCTACGACCTCACGGACAAGAACATCAACAGCCTGATCCTCAACGTTCCGCTGACGTTCGATTTCGGCAAGCAGCTCCGGCTCAACATCAATGCCGGGGCGCAATATATCCGGCAGGATCCGCGCGGGCTGTTCGCCACCGCGGGAGCGAGCGTCGCCTGGAACGTGGTGAAGGAATGGACCGTCATCTCAGAAGTGTTTGCGCTGATCGGCCCCGGCCAATCGAACCCGCGCTTTCAAAGCGGGGCCCTGTTCGGCCCCGGCCAATCGAACCCACGCTTTCAAAGCGGCCTGCGGTACAGCCCCACCAAGGACGTCGACTGCGATGTCATCTACGGCCGCAACCTCACGGGTGAAGGCGCCAACTGGATCACCCTGGCGCTGACCATCCGGACCGGCGATGACTAGGGCGCACCCCGATGGGGTTGCATTCGTGATCTCGTCCAATCCTGCACAGGGATCTCGCGCACCCGTCACTCGGCTCACACCCCATGAGACGCGGCCTGCCCGCGTCCGCCGGGATTTGATGTCTTCCCCGCCGGCGCGGCAGCGACACGCGCACGCTATGGCATGCGACGGCTCTTGCGCAGCGCGCGCAAGCTCGTCCACTTGGGGGCGTCGCCGAATTCTCCCGCGAACCACAGAAACAGACCTGCGAACCCCAGAACCGCAATCTCTCCTAACATCAGCAGCAGGATCACCACCCACGTCGACATATGCATGCAGCCGCCCCCGTTGTTGTGTTTGGGCGACATCGCAACAGCAAATCGGTCCGGCACTGTGACGTGATTGGAAAAAATTCGGAGCGTTGCAAAAATCTCACAAGGTTCCGCTTCGCGGTGCCGACGGCGGCACCGCTGTACCGCGCAGGCCGCGCCGCCGCCGTCGTTGGCGAAGTCTGAGGCAGCGAGCAGGCGCGCCGCGCGGACGACAAGCGGTATACCGCAACCAATCCGACTGCATGTCGGTACCGATCCGGTTGCAGGCCGGGCGTGCAATTCGCGCACTAGAAAAAGATGAAGAGCACCGCGATCAGAATGGCGAGATAGACGCCCGGAACGGCAGACGTCACCAGCGCGGTACGGCGCAATCGCAGCCACAGCAACAGCCAGGGCAGGACCACGCAGACCACGGCAAGGGCGGGGAACGCCCACACGCTCCAGAACACCCCCCACAGCAGCGTCTCGTGCTCGCCGCCACGGTCGAACATCATCGGCGACATGATCGCCATCGATACGCCGAAGCACGCCAACGCGATATTGACGACCGTCAGCACGCCGAGCGCAAGCGTCATGAGCGGGATGGGATCTAGCGGGCGGCAACGCCACCCGGGCGGCGCTTGCCGCGGCCGGCGCTCGATCGATGCGAGGACGAAGCGGCTTTGGCGGGGGCTTGCGGCGCCGGGTCCGCCGACACGGCCGCGCTCACCGGCGCCGGGGTGGCAACGGCAACCGGCGCCACCGTCGGCGCGGCGCGTACCGTTGCCGGCGCAACCGAAACGGGGGTCAGATGCGCGCTCAGCGCAAACAGACCGACGGTCAAGGCGATGCCGACGACGAGGAAGTATTTGAGGATGAGCATGGTCGCGCCCGGCCGCACGAGAAACGCGTAGTTGAACATTAGTCGCGCCAGGTGCCAGCTTGGTTCAATTGCGCGCCCGAAATGCCGGTAAAAGCTGCCGTTTCGCGATCGAGGCGTCCGCCCGGCGGCGATCCCGGCGCCGGCGCGCTAGGCGGAATCGGCATGGCCGGGAGATGCGCGGGGCTTTCCTCTTTTCCGGAATTTGCGCTAGCGCTCGGCGAAGGCGAGCTTGGCACCGAGCGCGACGAACGCGGCGGCAAAGGCGCGGCGCATCCACGCCAGCACCCGCGGCCGTGAGATGACGTGGTTGCGGATCGAGGCCGCAAACAGCCCGTAGCCGACGAAGACGCTGAACGTCAGCAGCATGAAGACGAAGCTCAGCATGAGCATGCGCGCGAGCGGATGCGGTTCATCGACGGTGACGAACTGCGGCAGGAACGCGAGAAAGAAGATCGACAGTTTCGGATTGAGGATGTTGATCAGGATCGCGGTCACCGTCACCTGCATTGCCGAGCGGGCGCCGACCTCCTGCTGCACGCGCAGCGCGCCGTGCTGCCGCAGCGCGCTCCAGGCCATGTAGAGGAGATAGGCCACGCCCAGATATTTCAGCACCTGGAACGCGAGCGCGCTGGTATGCAGGAGCGCCGCCAGGCCCATGATTGCCGCGGCCATGTGCGGGACAATCCCGAGCGTGCATCCGAAGGCGGCGACGACGCTCGCGCGCGAGCCGCGCGCGAGCCCGGTCGCCAGCGTGTAGAGCACCCCGGTGCCGGGCGACACGATGACGATCAGCGAGGTGACCAGGAATTCGATGCTCACGGCGGCCCTCTTTGTCGGGTATCGCCCACCGTGCCACGCAATATTGGCCGGGAGCAAGCGCGGCCGTCGTCGTCACGCCGCCGCTGTCCTCAGGCCGCCGCGACATCACCTCGGCGGGGCCGTCGCCATCCCTGATGGCGTCCGCGCAACTTGCGACCGCGCAAGTTCGGCTGCATTCTCGACGATCGAAGCCGTGGCATGCTGCCGCGCGCGGCCCGCGGCAGGAGCGTGATCGTGACAGTGCGGCGGAGATGCCATGCCGAATTCTGTCTTTGGCTCCGACGTCGATGAGGTTCTCGCCGACGCGCGCAGGTCGGCCCGTCGCATGGTCCGCGTGGACGGCCGCGAGGTCGAAATCGCCTGCCCGTTCCCATCGCCCGCCGACTGGCGCGACTGCTGGATCTACTTTGTTCTCGTCGATCGCTTCAACAATCCGGCCGCACCTCCCCGCGGCACCTGGAACGCGCCGTTCGGCGGATTCCAGGGTGGCACGCTCGAGGGCGTGCGCCGGCGCCTCGACTACCTTGAGCACCTCGGTGTGGGCGCGATCTGGCTGAGCCCCGTGCTGCAGAACTGCCAGGATCAGGACGGCAGCTATCACGGCTACGGCATCCAGCACTTCCTGACCGTCGACCCCCGCTTCGCCGCCGATAAATCCGATCCCGACGGCGAGCTTCGACGCCTCGTCGACGAAGCGCACGCGCGCGGCATCTACGTGATCATGGACGTCGTGCTCAATCACGCCGGCGACGTGTTCGCGTACGTGCTGGACGACGGCTCGCAGGCGAGCTCGGCGCCGCAGCGTCCCGCCGGCTATCCGGTGCGCTGGCGCGGAGCCGACGGGCGGCCCGTGCCGGACTGGTCCGAAGCGCCGCAAGCCGGGGACCTGCGTCTTACGCCGCAGGCGGCGGTATGGCCGGACGAGCTTCGCTTCAACGCGGCCTTCCGACGCCAGGGCAAGGGCGGCGAGGCCGGCGGCGATTTCGAATCGTTGAAGGAGTTCGTCACCGTACTGCCGCAGGTGCGCTCGGCGCTGATCCGCTGCTACCAGCACGCGGTCGCGAAGTGGGACGTGGACGGCTTCCGCATCGACACCCTCAAATTCATCGAGCCGGATTTCGCCCTCCTGTTTGGCAACGCGATGCGCGAGTTCGCGCTCCAGATCGGCAAGCGCAACTTCTTCACCTTCGGCGAGGTGTTCGACGACGAGGGCAAGATCGCGCAATTCGTCGGCCGGCGGCGGACCAGCGACGGCGGCGACATGATCGGCGTGGACGCCGCGCTCGACTTCCCGCTGTTCTTCCGCCTTCCGGGCATGGTCAAGGGATTCGTTCCGCCCACGGAGATCGCGGACGTCTATGCCTTGCGACGGCGGCTCGAGGAAGGAATCGTGAGCTCGCACGGCGAGGCCAGCCGGTTCTTCGTCACGTTCCTGGACAACCACGACCAGCATTCGCGCTTTCGCTACATCGATCCGGGCCGACCCGACCGCTACGACGGACAGGTCGTCGCGGCGCTCGCCTGTCTGTTCTCGCTGCAGGGCATTCCTTGCGTCTATTACGGCACCGAGCAGGGGCTGGCGGGCAGCGGCGCAGCCGACACCGCAGTGCGGGAGGCGCTGTGGGGGAAGCCCGGCGCGTTCGACGAGAGCGATCCGTTCTATCGCGCGCTACGCGACATCGCGCGCGTGCGCGCGAGCAATCCGGCGCTGCGCTATGGACGGCAATATTTCCGCCCGCTGTCGGGCGACCGCAAGACCTTCGGCCTGTCGAGCTTCACGCCCGGGGTGCTCGCCTTCTCGCGCATCCTGAACGAGAGCGAGTTGGTCGTCGTCGCCAACACCGACGCGGCTGGCAGCGCGGAAATCTCCGTGCTGGTCGACGCCATCCTCAACCCTGCCGGAGCCCGCTTCGCCACGATCTATTCGAGCGTCGGCGCGAGCAGGGTTTGCGCCGTCGAGCAGATTTCCGACGCCACGGTGATCGACAACGGGATCTCCCACGGCACGATCCACGCCATCCCCGTGGCGCTCGCCCCGGGCGAGGCGGTCATCCTCGCGCGCGCGGGAACGTGACGGGAGAGAACACGCCCGCCACCAGCGTCATCGCGGCGACGCCGCGGGTCCCTCAGTCGTGCTTTGGGAT
>CAVQIP010000039.1:0-104756 GCA_963712565.1 uncultured Alphaproteobacteria bacterium
AATCGCCTGCCGCATCGTTGCCACACGGACTGGCTCTTGCGCGATTTGCCCACGCGTTAGCTTCCTGGGGGAGTTTCACGCGTGGGCACGGCGCTGCTCCGGTCGTGTTGCGAGTCCTGGACGTTCGGCGCGCGCCTTTGCCCACCCTACAGGTGCGCGAGTACACTGATCTGGCGCCAGCTCCCGATTCGCCCGGAACAATAAATTCCCGTCCGCCAGCTCTCGGCGACCTGAATTGTTCTGAAATCGAGGTGGCGGCGGCCGTGCCCTCAGGCACTTCTAATAGCAGATAGCGGTTCGGTGGTGTGCCTCATTTCGCGCCTCTAGCGGCTATGCCACGGCGACGCTTGCGCCGGCGAAAGGGCGGCTGATGCGCTGCACCGTGCCGGGATCCACTCCGAAACGTTTTGCAATGACGCGCACACCGGGCCTCCCAGGAGTCGCCAGCGCCTCACGGATTTGTTTTTCGAGTGCGGGGGCAATTGGGGGGCGCCCGAGGCGCTTGCCTTCATCCCTGGCCCGCGCAAGCCCGGCACGGACTCGTTCCGCAATCATCGTCCGCTCGAATTCGGCAAACACACCCAACATCTGAAACATCGCCTTGCCGGCAGGCGTGGTCGTGTCGAGCCCCTGTTGGCGCAGGAATAGGTCGATCTTCAGCGCGTGCAGCTCTGAGAGGAAGCCCACCAAATCCTGCAAGCTGCGGCCCAGCCGGTCCACCGACCAAGCCATGACCATGTCGAATTCCCGCCGCGCGGCGTCACGGCATAGCTTGTCGAACGCCGGGCGCTTGTCGCGTCCCCTGGTGCCGCTGATGCCATGATCCTTGTAAACCTTGACGATCTCACAGCTCATTCGGCCCGCGATCTCGCGCAACTCGCGCTCCTGATTGGCCGTGGTTTGATCGAGAGTGGAGACCCGAAGATAGATAACAGCTCGGCGCATGGCTTTAGCCCTTCCAGGGTTACAAGGGCAGACTACCATATGTAGGGTTCGAATAATCAGTCTATTTTTCGCACGCAAAATCCAGCGTCCAAAAAGGCCCGTTTTGCGGGCTTTTCGGAAACAGAATTTCGAGGGGTTTATTCGTACAGTCCGGAGGCACATCACACTGTCGCCCTAGGAAAGGCACCAGCAGCATCTAGCCTGGAAGCGGCAATTCAGGCGCTCGCTTGGCAGCTTTGTTGAACTGCATGGCCTCTGGTGGGCCTACCGGCTTCACTGACAGCGCATGGGAGCAGGTCATTCCCTGGAGCGAGAAGCCAATCTGCCCGCTCAAGAAACTCAATACGTCAGCCAATCCCCCGGCTGCTCGTCCATCCGGTAGGGCCGGTAGCCGCTGATGTTCTCCGGCTTCGGCGCCTCTTTCATCGGCACCCATGGTCGCGACATGCAGGCATATCGTGCCTCATCCCCGCATGGTCTTCGCTGTCCGTCATCACGTCCTCGGGCCTATCTGGGTCGTGCTGCAAAAATGGAACGGTGCGGATGAAGTCAATGCAGGTCGAGAACACGACAAGCATCGGGTGGCCGTCGGCGTTGCCGACCAGCCGGCTTCGCATCATGTCCCAGCCGCCCATGGCACCGCGCGCCGGAACGCGGGTGTTGTCGGCATGCCGGAACCACACCTTGCCGCCCGAACCACGGGCGATGCGCTCGGCAATGGACGGGCCGCCGTCTTCCTTGAACGCGGACGGATCAAGCACGCCGTAGGCGATGCTCTCGCCCTGCTCGCGCTCGGCGATGCCCTTGCCGACTTCCTCGGCATGCAGTTTTAAGCCCACATTCGGCTCGCCCGGGCGCATGCCGTACCATTCGCGGTAGCGCACCATGCACCCGCGTGGCAGGACGCCAGAATCACACCGATAGTCATCCTGCACGATCACCCACCACCCTACGGAGAAGGGCGAAGCCGAGCCCCAGTCCATGGACCGGAACCGCATCCAATCCTCCGGGATGGCAAACGGCGCCACCACATGCCGCTTGGCCTCCCAGCAATCCAGCGCAATTGAAAGAGATAAGGCACCTCGTGATTGTCGCGGCCGTGGTGCTGGGTGCGCTGCTCCTGTGGTACAGGCACTGACTACCAGCGCCGCTGCCGTTTCTGCGGCCTTCCCTGTAGAAGCCTCTCAATGGCCCGGTGACCGAGCGGCCTTTGCCGCCCGAGATCGGCTCTTTCTGCGTTCGATTTAGGGACTGATTTGGGGGCTAAAGGAGCCGTAAAGACTAAGTTATCGTTTAATAGCAAAGACTTAATCCGATCTAGTGGCGGAGAGGGAGGGATTCGAACCCCCGATACGGTTACCCGTATGCCGCATTTCGAGTGCGGTGCTTTCAACCACTCAGCCACCTCTCCAACGGGGCCATGACTTATGTCAGCTTTTGCGTTCTTGCCAGGACATTTCCTGTTCCGCCGACGGGGGTGCGCAGCTGGGCTCGGGTTGCGGTCAGGGCCGGCGAGGGAAGCCGAACGGGGCAGGCTCGAGCCCGCGCCGCGGGCGTTCGCGACCGAGCTTGCGGCCGCATCGGCGGACGAGCTTGAGCTCCCGGGGCCGTCGCGTCCACTGTGTCGAAGCCAGAACCGCTTTGGCGGCCAGGTGTAAGACATGGCGCGTCGCTCTGAAAACGACGGCGATTGATACGGGCCCGCTCGTCGTTCCGCGCAAGCGGGGTCCAGCATTCCAACCGTCGGTGATGTTTATCGACGCGCGCGCTTTCGCGGGTATGACGAATCCCTGCCGCGATAGATCTCGTTCCGAAGGGGCGTGCCCGGGAAATCGGAATGCCCGGAAACAGATTGCGGTGCGATGCCGGCGTTGACGATGCCGGCATCCGAAATCGTGCTGCGCCGAGCGCGACGCAGCTTGCGCGCGGAACCATTCGCCAAAAACTTTCAGCGCAGTAGCGCATGGCTGACCGGAAGTATCAGCATAACGCGCGTGTCCGTTGTGCATGGGCAATTATTTGCCGTTATGACTCTCGTGAAAAACCCGGCAGCGGTCTTGACGTTCTTGCGCAGTCACGGGGTCGACGTGGGTGCACCAACCAATTGTTGGATGTCACTGACGGCGCGGCCGGCGTGCAAGTTTTGGAATTTGATTTTTTGCGCAGCAGCGTGCGTTTCGGTCCGTCTCTCGAGGAAGCCGAGCGGCCTGTCCTGAAATTGATGCGGAATTGCGCGAAGAAAATGAACTTTGTGCCCGACCGGCGACGGCACGCAAGGTACAGGGGTTCAATAATACCGGATCAGCCCCAACGACTCCCATCCTTCCGCGCGGCCACTGAATACCTTCGACGTTCGCTTCATCTCCACCTTCGCCGGTCTCGCTCGGTCTTGCGAGCGTCGGCCATGCACAGGTGGCGCGAGCTCACCGTCACGGCGTGAGCCAGCGATGATCGGCGCTTTCGCCGCGTCAACGTGACAACGTTTGGAAAAGCGCTAATACTCACGCCAGTTCGGGAGTCATCTGAGGAATGTCGGATGAACCCTTTGGACTTGGTGAAGCTCACCGCGTTGATGGAACGCAGTAGCGGTAGCCCGGACGTGAAGATCGGGCTCATCGATGGGCCTGTCGTTACCCAGCATCCCGATCTGGCAGGCGAACACCTCCACGAGATTCCAGGAGATAACGGCGCCACGTGCACGCAGGCCGACAGCACGGCGTGCCTGCACGGGACTTTCGTCGTCGGCATCCTGTCCGCGAGACGCGATTCTCCCGCACCCGCCATTTGCCCCGACTGTACGCTCCTCATCCGTCCCATTTTCGCCGAAGCGACGACGGGCAGCGACCAGATGCCGAGCGCGACGCCTCGACAGCTTGCCGCGGCGATTACCGAATGTATCGACGCCGGCGCGCGCGTGATCAACCTGAGCCTTGCGCTGGCGCAGCCTTCCAGCAAAGGCGAACAGGCCTTGGAAGAGGCCGTCGATCGAGGCGCAAGACGCGGCGTGCTCGTGGTCGCGGCGGCGGGGAATCAAGGCACGCTCGGCAGTTCCGCCATCACCCGTCATCCCTGGGTCATCCCGGTAGCGGCTTGCGATCGTCGCGGCCGACCGATGAGCGATTCGAATCTGGGCAGTTCGATCGGCAGGCGAGGCTTAACCGCGCCCGGTGATGCCATCACCAGTTTGAGTCCCGAAGGACGGCCGCTCACGCTCGGCGGAACGAGCGTTGCGGTGCCTTTCGTGACCGGGACGATCGCACTGCTGTGGTCGGAATTTCCCGCCGCGACGGCGGCGCAAATCAAGCTCGCCGTTTCTCAGGTGTCCGCACGGCGGCGCGCCTCGGTGGTTCCGCCCTTGCTGGACGCCGCGGCCGCCTATCAAAACCTGGCGACGGCGAATGCGAGGATGTGAGCTTCATGGCAAAGGCACGCCAAAGCAAGCGCTCTCCGGACAAGAGTGAACAGCCGCTTTACCGAGTCCGCCTGCCGGGATTTGTCAGCGACGAGGAGATCGGGCTCGGCGACGTGATCAAGCACGCGACCCACTATCTCGGAATAAAGCCCTGCGGGGGCTGCGAAGGCAGGGCGGCCGCACTCAACCGCTGGGCCGTCTTCACTGGCCGGCGGAGGTAACTCCGAGTCCGTCAACTCAAATGTAGGGAGGCTAACTATGGAACAAGAAACAACACAAGAAACGAAAGCACGCTCCGCAAGCCAGGATGAGACGAGAGGCGATGTCGCCGTGGTCACGCCCTCCCAGGCCGAAGCCGTGAGGACTCCGCCGGCCGGCAGCGAGACGAGCTACCCGGGCGCCGCGGCGTCCACGCCGATCCCTTACGTGTACGCGATCGGTCGGATCGAGGCGCGCTTTCCGCGCCTCTCGGTGGAAAAGGAATTCGCCCAGGCGGCAGGACGTGCCGTGACCGCGGCGCAGACCGACCAGCAGGTCTTCTACAACGTTCTGTCCAAGCCCGAGAGCCGATATCTCGCCCGCCAGCTGTGCTGGGTGTTGATGATTCAAGGCCTCGAAACCTACATCGTGCTGCCGCGCGATCCCCGGGATTACGATCGGTTGGTCGAGGCCATTCGCCCCCAACCGAGCCCGCTGGACATCGACGTCGTCATCGGGACGCGCGGGCCTTTCGCTCCGCCGGAGCTCTGCAACGGGCTGATGGTCCCGATCGTTCTGTTCGATCAGATTTACTCCTTCGACCGCGATGCGCTCATGAAGGCCATCCCGCGTCCGGAGAAAATGAGCGACAAGCAGTTCAAGTCGGCCGCCGGGGAGGTGTTCGATAGGGTGCTGCAGGTGACCGATAACGCGGGAGCGACGGATGAGCACCGGGCGCTCAACTACTTGGCCATGCGCTATCCCACGATCTACGCGAAGGCCGCGGAGGAGTTCGCGCGGGATTTTTCGCTGAGCGGGCTGGAAGTGCTCCCTTCGGCTTTGAGCGGCACGCGCAGCGTCCTCGACGTCATCTTCGCCCATACCCACCGCGCCACCGATTTCACCGAGAAGTTTTTCGTGCGCGTGGATGTGACCGAGGAGTTTCCGTTCCTGGTCACCAAGCTGTCACCGTACTTTGACCGATGACTCGAACTGAACGAAGGAGATCGGAAATGAGCACCATGAACATGCCGGGTTTCACCGCGGACGCATCGCTCTACCCGGCGAGCGAGCGCTACCGGCAACGGTCGGCCGGCGCCGCGGTGACATTTGGTGTCCAGGCTGCGTTACGCATAGGCGGGGTCGGCCTCAACGCGACCTGCGGCAATTGCACGTGTGATGCAGGCATGTGCTGCACGGCCACCGCCGCTGGATGCAAATGCGACCTCTGTGGCGCCGTTGCTGGCGGCGGGGTGCTGACGACGGACTTCCTCTCGTAGCTTCTCCGGAAAACTCTGGTAGCTCCGGGAGAACGCAAAGCCCCAACGCCGGCGGCCCGTCACCTCGCGGGGAGTGGATCCATGAATATGCCCGGTTATACGGCGGAAGCGTCGCTCTATAGAACCAGCGTGCACTATCGCGGCAAGCACCACGGGGGCCGCCGAGGCGGCGGCGACATCGGCGTATCTCCGCAAGCGTGCAGCGGATTGAAAGTCCTGGTCTGCAATCCGGCGATCTTCGCGTGTAACCTTTGCCTAGCCTTTCTCCCATCGGTCCCGCTGGTATCCTGGGATGCTACGCCGCTTGCCTGGGCGGCCTTTACGCCTATTGCGGCGATTGTCTGGACCTCATTGACGTGCCCGGTAACGGCGGCGGCGGCGGCGGCGGTGGTGGCGGGAGCGGGTGTTGTCCCCGCGGCCGCAGATGCTGCGGCAGTTGTGCGAGCGGAAGATGCGATGACGTATGCGTAGGTCCGGGCCAATCCTGCCCGTAATCGAGTCGCGGGACAGATCGAGACAAAGCGAAAACCCGGAGGAATGCAGTCATCAACCTCTGTCACTGAAAACGGAGCATGTCATGACAATGGCAGGATTTACCGCCGAAGCATCACTTTACACGTCAGCGCGCCATTACCGACGCGCTGCCATGATGCCGGCTAACAGTGCCGGCGCGAATAGCATCGTGCAGCAGCTCAAGTCCTGCGGTTCATGCAGTCCACTGACCTGGCCAAACGGGACCAACACTGGCGCGTGCGCGCGGGCTTGCTGCCAGCCGAGACAGGTCTGTACGCCCGGTGGCGGCTGTCGGACGGAAACGGTGTGTTCCACCGAAACCTGCCAATGTGAGGGCGTGGGCGGCCTCGGGAGCTGGAATTGGGTGTTTACGTTGGCGTGAGCCGACTGGTCGGACGATCTCGGCGGTGGGCACGATCGCGCCATCGATCCAAGGCGGCGGAGCAATGGCGCGGGATTTTTTTACTGAGGCGGTGACTGAAAGGAGATCCAGATGAACATGCCCGGATTTACCGCAGATGCATCGCTCTACCAGGCGAGCGAGCATTATAAGCAACGCTCCGGAAGCGCCGCGGTCACGCTTTGGGGTGCAAGCCGCGTTGCGCATAGGGGGGAATAGCCTCAACGCGACCTGCGGCAACTGTATCTGCGATCCAGGTCAGTGCTGCGCCGCAACCGCGTCTGGGTGCAATTGCACCAACTGTGGCGGCACGGGCGGCGGCTCTGGCGGTGGCGGTACGGTACTGACTCTCGGATAGCTGCTCCGGCAAGCGGGCCCGACCCGCCGTGACGATCGTCGACAATGGCTGCGCGAGGTCCGCGCACGACGATACGCGCTGATCCGGTCGACCGGGACCAGCCCGCGCGCACCTGCCCAGGCGACGTACGTGGTCAGGCCGCGTCAAATTCCCGGCCGGTTCGGCGGCGGGCAACCTGGAGAAGCCGTCGGCCGCTCGGCCCCTATGCGCTAGAAGCGGGGCAACCCACCGAACGGATCCGGGAACGGGTCGGGCATCGGCGGATCCTCGTAGCAATTCCCGAACAGGCATGCGCTGCACAACGCCCGCGGACGCCAGCCGTGGCGCTCGCACTGGTCGAGGATCCAGTCGCAGTTCCGGCACGCCGGAATCGCGGGGACGACGACGTTCGCGCGCGACGAGGACGAGCGGCCGCTGCGATAGCGGCCGCGCGCTGGGCGCAGTGACTGGTCGGCGGTGAACCCCGGCATGTTCATGGCGTTCATCTCGGTCTCCTTCGGTTGATGTCGGCCTCATTGACCGCAATAAGGCGATACCGTCGTACGACGAACGGAACTACTCGCTCGTATCGAGCGCACGAAGCAGATCCCGCGCGAATTCGCCCGCCGCCTCGGCGTAGGTAGCGGGGTGCGCATGGCCAGGTAGTTAGTGCCCGGTGCTTATCCGTCCCGCGTATGTGTCATCTGCGGGCTCTCTTCGAACCGGTGCTTTTACTCTACTCTGCACGCCAGTCGGCGCAAGATGCCGCTACACAGAACTCTCTACCATGCGGCCTACGTCGACCATACTTGAACGGCGATTGGCTGGCATCGCCATGGCCGCGCCCGTTGCTGAAAATCTTCTTCGGTGTAAGCTTCATCAACGCAGTCGAGGTGGTCGGAGCGCAAGCTCGAGCCGCTGCCTCCTGATCCCTTCGTCACAAGGATTTTGGCGATCGCTCTCGCGGGAGAAACGCCATGCCCGACAAATACCCTTCGATGACCGCGCTCTACGCCGACCCGATGAATATCGAGGGAACCACGTACGGCAAGCGCTGGAAGCGCCACGAATGGATCCAGCTCGTGGAAGCGCAAGCCACTGACAATCCCGAGACCCAGAAAACGGTGCTCGCGATTCATGGTGGCGGGATCGAGGGAGGCACGAGCGAAATCGCTCTGGCGGTTGCAGGTTATCATCCTGCTACGTTCGCTCAAGCCACGGACTCCCTTGGATTCCATGACTTGTGGATTTTTGAAGGTCTGCTGAGTTCCGGCAACAGCGATCTACACGTCACCTCGACCCATTACGATGATCCGATCGCTTTGGAACTGGTTCAAAATGCAAGGCGTTGCATTTCATTGCATGGCTTCGGCGATGCCGATGCCGACGGGAAAAGCCAAATCGGTGGAGGTGATACGGAGCTAAAGAGTATCGTCCTGGCGGAATTGACGGCGGCAGGGATACCCGCTCGTATTGCCAAGCCTCCATTGGATGGAACTGATCTCGCCAACATTTGCAACAAAACCACGAGCGGCGCCGGCGTCCAGGTAGAAATGGGAACGACTTTTCGCGCGTCATTGTTTGCTCCCGGCTGCAATACCCGCGAGCTGCGCAAGAACAACACCAACGCGGAGTTCTCCAAGCTGGTCGGGGCATTAAGGAAAGCGCTGAGTCGCGTAAGCTGAGCCTGACATTTTTGCGGGGTGCATGGGCGCGCCTTCCACGACGCGGCGCGGCGTGCTGTTGTGTCGTGTGGGAGGCTTTCAAGGCGCGCGCGGTCATACGGCGCGCGCCTGCGCGACAACCGCGGCCGCCACGGCTATCGATCGACGGGCGAGCCCGGAGGGGGGACGATGGATGCAATGGTGGAGCGCATCGGTGCCTTCGCACTGGTCGGCCTCGCCTCCGGTTTCGTGTCCGGCCTGTTCGGTGTCGGCGGCGGCATCGTCCGAATTCCCCTGTTCGTCTACCTGCTGCCGCTGTTCGGCGTGGCGCAGCCGGTGCTGATGCACGTGGCGGTGGGGACCTCGATCGCGCTGGTGCTGCCGAGCGCGCTGGCCTCGACCCGCAAGCAGCTCGCGCTCGGCAATCTCGATCTCGCGTTCTTGCGCAGCTGGGCCCCGGGCATCTTCGCCGGCGCGCTGATCGGAACCGTGCTGCTGCCGCTCGCTTCGACCGAAATGCTGCAGGCGATATTCGCGGCCTTCATGGTGACGGTCGGCATCTACGAGGGCTTCCTCCGGGATCGCCTGGTGCTCGCGCGGGCGCCGCCCCACGGCGCGGTCAAGCTGCTGCTGGCGACGGCGATCGGTTGCGTGGCCGCGTTGACCGGCACCGGCGGGGGCACGCTCACCACCCCGGCGCTGCAGGCTTTCGGCGTGCGGCTGGAGGCCGCGATCGCCACCGCCTCGGCGACCGGGATCGTCACCGGCACCGTCGCCACCGTCGGCGCGATCGCCAGCGGCTGGCACGCCGCGGGCCTGCCGGCCTACGCGCTCGGCTACGTCGACCTCGCGATCGTCGCCGCGATGGCGCCGACCATCATGCTCGCGGCGCCGGTGGGCGTGCGCGCCGGCCGGTGGCTGGGCGAACGGTGGCTGCGCCGCGTCTACACCGTGCTGCTGTTCGTGATCGCCGCCGACCTCGTCCGCAAGCTGGTCGGCTAGCGCGCGAGCGCGGAGCGTAAGCGAACGCGAGCCGAGGCAGGCCGCGGGCCGGTCGCGGCCGCAAGCTTTTGCTCGACTCCGTAACGCGAATCATGTAGAGAAGGCGCAATCTCCCGCAATGGGCCTGAAGGCGTCCGCGCCGCGCGCGGTGGTCCTGCCGTCGTGCGCGCTGTCGCGACGCCGTGGGAGTAAGCCCAACTTTCGTCCGAGACCGCCACCCCGGCCTGTTATTTCCCTGTTATGAACAGGCGTGGCATCGCTGACGATGCCGCCAGCGCCCAAGCTTGGGCCTGAGCCCATGTCGGCGCGGGTCACCGTGGCCCGACTACGTCCGGTTCGAACGATTTCACGCGCGACCGAAGAATTCGGTGCGATTTTGCGAGAATCGCGCCGGCTCAGCGCGTGGCCACGCTCGCGCGCAGCCAGTCCACGATCAGGTCGGCGATCGCGATGTTGTTCTTGTCCATCATCAGCATGTGGCTGTTGCCCTTGTGGCCGGCCTCCGGCAGCAGCAGGAACCTGGCGGAGCCGCCGGCGGACTTGATGGCGTTGACCGTCGCGGCGCAGCCGTTGCGGCGCTCGTCGCCATTGGGTCCGGGCGCGCCGGCGCTGTTGTCGCCCCAGACCGACAGCAGCGGAACGCGCGCGAAGATCTTCACCACCTCGTCGGGCGTGACCGGCGCGCAATTGCCCTCGACGTTGATGAAGCCGAGCATCTTGATGGCGCGGGCGCGCACGAGATCCATGCCGTAGGTGCCGGACTGCGAATGCACCATCACGACCGCGGGCCCGATCTTGTCGAGCAGCGCGCCGAGCGCGCGCACGGTATTGGCGCCGGCGCCCGGCAGCGTCGCCTCCGCATTGGGCACGAGCTGCGCGGTGTATTGGTCGAACGCCTCGACCGGAAACTGCGAGCCCGGGAACGGCGTCGGATAGGTCGCGCCGATGCGGAAGAAATACCAGGCGCGCTCGCGCGGCGCGATCTGGATATCGGGCAGCAGGGCGGCGTTGGATTCGGCGCGGGCGCGGTTGATCGCGGTCGGATCGAAGCCGGAGCGCCCGCGGCCGGAATGGTCGACGACATAGACCGGGAAGCCCTTGCGCGCGAAATAGGTCGCCCAGCCCTCGCGTCCGTCCGGGGTGGTCTCGTAGGTGGCGCCGGTGTGGCCGGAGCCGTGCACCATGACGATCGCCGGTCCGCTGACGGTCTTCGGGATGCGGTATTGCACGTACATCTGGTTGACGGTGATGGTGCCGGGCTGCGGCGCGCTGAAGGCGGACGTGCCGGGATGGCTCGACATCATGGTCTGGCCGTTGACGAAGAAGCTGCCTTCATCCGCAAGCTCCAACGGTCCGCCGAGCGATCCCGCCATCGCGCTTCCTCCCGTTGCCAGCAGCACGCCCAGCGACAAGGCTGCGACGGCACTGCTGCAGTTCCAATCGATGCTGGTCATGACGTCCTCCCGGTGCGGACGACGACGGACGCTGGACGTTCGATCCCGGTGTGCCCTGCGCCGTCCGTGTCCAAGCCGGAAAGCATATTGCGCAGGCGCGAATAGACAAGCATGGCGGCGGCTGAAGCTGCTGGAGCGCGCGCCGGCCGATCGGTCACGACCTCGCGCCGACGCATCGAAGCGCGACGGCGGCCGCGCGTTACGCAAAATTTATGCGGCGTCCCCGGCATCCGCGGTCTTGCCCATGCTAGCAAGCGGGAGCCGGCCGCGGTCGGCAAAGGTGGGACGGGGATGACCCACCGCCGCGCAAGGACTATGTTTGCGCTTGTCATTCTGTCGCGCCGTTGCCGGCGCCGGAGGGACGCGTCTTGGTTCGAATGGAAGCGGTGCGACGCGAATTGCGCGGCATCGCCATCGCCCTGGTGATGGTCGCCGCCACCACGCTCGTCGCCTATGCGCTGATCCAGTCGCTCGACGTGCGCCGCGGCTCGGTCATCTATCTGCTGCCGGTGCTGCTCGCGGGCTGGCATCTCGGCCTGGTGCCGGCGCTGGTCGCGGCGGTCGCCGGCGTGCTGTGGTCCGGATATTTTTTCTTTTCGCCCTATTACAGCTTCTATCTCGCGCGGCCGAACGAGATCCTCAATCTGGTGCTGTTCATGGTGGTCGCGGTGGTGACGAGCCACCTCGCGAACTCGATGAAGCGGCAGACCGAGATCGCGCGCAAACGCGAAAAGGAAATGAGCGATCTCTATGCCTTCTCGCGCCGGCTGGCGGCGGCGCCCTCGGCCGCCGACATCTATCTCGCGATCGAGGAACATCTCGCCAATCTCGTTCAGCGCAAGGTGGTGCTGTTCGGGGCCGGCTCCGGCGGCAGCACCAATCCCGACCAGAGCGGGTTGACGCAGCGCGTGCATTGCGCGATCGCCGACGTCCAGGCCGGCCGCACGCTCGCGACCACGGTGGACGACGCCGCCGGCGACATCTGGCTGGTCCGCCGCGTGTCGGAAAAAACCGCGGATTTCGGCGTCATCGCCATCGATCTCGGCAGCGTTCCCGCCGGCGCCCTCGACGAGATCCGCCAGCGGGTCGACGACGTGCTGTCGGATGCCGCCGCGACGCTCGAGCGGCTCGACGTCGCGCGCGCCCTCAACGACGCCAAGATGCGGTCCGAGACCGAGCTGCTGCGCGAGGCGCTGATCGGCTCGGTCTCGCACGAATTGCGCACGCCGCTGGCCTCGATCCTCGGCGCCGCGACGGTATTGAGCAAATCCCCGGCGATCGCCAAGGACGAGCGGCTGACCTCGCTCGCCGGCGTCGTGCGCGACGAGTCCGAGCGCCTCAACAACGATATCCAGAATCTGCTCGATGCGACGCGCATCAGCCGCGAGCAGATCAGGCCGCGGCAGGAATGGATCGAGCCGCAGGACATCGTCAATTCCGCGCTCGAGCGCCGCCGCCGCCGGCTGTCCGGCCATCCCGTTTCGCTCGACATGGACTCGAATCTGCCGTTCATCTATGTCGATCCCGTCCTGGTCGAGCAGGCATTCGTGCAGATCGTCGACAACGCGGCCAAATATTCGCCCACGGGCTCGCCGATCACCGTCGCCGCCAAGCGCAACGGCCGCGATGTCGTGCTTTCCGTGCACGATGAGGGCGTCGGCCTGACGGCGCAGGAGAGCGCGCAACTCGGCGAGCGGTTCTTCCGCGGCGCCCGCAACGCCGCCACCACGTCGGGCTCGGGTCTCGGCCTGTGGATCGCGAAGGCCTTCGTCACCGCCAACGGCGGCAAGATCCAGGCCGAGAGTGCGGGCGCCGATCGTGGCGCCACCGTGTCCATCCATCTGCCGTTCGCCACGCCCGCGAGCCAACCCGAGGTCGGTCCCGATGACTGAAGCCAATCCCGTTGTCCTCGTCGTCGACGACGAAGTGCAGATCCGCCGCTTTCTGCGCGCCGGCCTCGAGCTCGACGGCTTCACCGTGCAGGAGGCCGAGACCGGCGCCGATGCGCTGCGCTGGGCGACGCTCAAGCCGCCGGATCTGGTGATCCTCGACCTCGGCTTGCCCGACATGGACGGCGCCGAGGTGCTCGAGCGCCTGCGCGCATGGTCGAGCGTGCCGCTCATCGTGCTGTCGGTACGCTCCAACGAGGCGGAGAAGGTGCGCCTCCTGGAGAGCGGCGCCGACGACTACGTGGTCAAGCCGTTCGGCATGGCGGAACTGCTGGCGCGCGCGCATGCCGCCATGCGGCGACACGTGCGCGTCTCCTCGGGCGAGCCGGTCGTCAAGATCGGACCGCTCGCGATCGATCTTGCGGCGCGCATCGTGACCATCAACGGGGCGCGGGTGATGCTGACGCCGAAGGAATACCGGCTGCTGCAGCTGCTGGCGCAGCATGCGGGAAACGTCGTCACCCACCAGTTCCTGCTCAAGGAGGTGTGGGGGTCGCCGCACCTGCACGACACCCATTATCTGCGCATCTTCGTGCGCAAGCTGCGGCAGAAGATCGAGGCCGACCCGACCCAGCCGCGCATCCTCTTGACCGAGCTCGGGGTCGGATATCGCCTGGTGGTGCCGGAGCCGGCCGCCGCCGCGGGTTGAGCATTCGGGGAGAGCAACAACGGTGCGGAACATTCGGTGCGCTCCCTCTCCCCAGCGGGGAGAGGGTTGGGGTGAGGGGGTTCGGATCTATCGATAGACTTTAACCCCTCACCCCACCCCTCTCCCATGGGAGAGGGAGCCGACCGAATTCGCCGCGCGATCAGCGGCAATATTCGCGATCATGGGGTCTGCCCGCAGCGCCGCCTTGATGGCGGCGCGGCGCGCGGGATCGTAGAGCTTGGGATAGTCGTAGCTGAGCGGCTTCGATCGCTCCACGCGCAAGGTCGCGAACACCGGGCCGTCCTGCGCCAGCAGATGGCCGGCCTGCTGCTCGAAATTGGCGAGCTCGGAAAAATCGTGCACCTGCGGGTAGCCGGCGGCGCGCGCCATGGCGGCGAACTCGACCTCGGTGTTGGGGATCGGATGGCTGCCGTTGGCCTCGTAGGTTCCGTTCTGCACCACGATATGGACGAGGTTCTTCGGCGCCGCCGCGGCGATGGTCACCAGGCAACCGAGATTCATCAACAGGCTGCCGTCGCCCTGCAGGCAGATGATGCGCCTGTCCGGCCGGCCGAGCGCCAGCCCGAGCGCGTGCGAGGAATCGAGCCCCATCGCGCCCACGGAAAAATAATTGAGCGTGCGCTCCCCGAGCTCGAGCCAGTCGACCGCGGAGCTGTAGGTCGCGACCACGATCTCGTCGGTCACGTGCCGCGCCAGCACGCGGAAACATTGGTCGCGCTTCATCATGCCGCGGACGGCCTCCGGCCGATCAGGAGCGCGACCGGATGCGATTTGACGTAGGCGTCGTCGATCGCCGGCCGGATCTTGGCGACGTCGGCGTCTTCGTTGATGAGATGGTGCGGAATGCCCATGGCGTCGAGGATCGGCTCGATGATGCGCACGCCGTAGCGCGGCGAGTTGCGCGGGGTGGTTGCGGGATCGTGTCCGAGCAGGCCGATCATCATGCAGATCGGCTGGCCGTACTCGACGGCGACGCCGCGAATGGCGTTGATGGAGTCGAGGAAGCCGGTGTACTGGATCAGCGTCAGCGCGCGCTTGTCGCAATAAGACAGGCCGGACGCGATGCCGATGCACTCGTCCTCCTTGCAGACGCGGATGAGCTTGAGTTCCGGATCGCGCGCGATCGGCCGCAGCAGGCCGCCGCTGGTGACGATGTCGGGCACCGACAGGATGAACTCGACGCCGCTCGCCTTGATCGCGGCGATGATGCCGGAGCCCTTGAGCTCGATCGTGTCGTCCGACTCGGCGACCAAATCCGCATCCATGCGCGGTCCCCTCGAAAAACACGCCGATGCGGCGGACGCATCGGCGGCGGTAGCTAAGCGGAAATCAAAGATTGCCGCAACAGCGGTAGCCTGGATGGAGCGTCAGCGAAATCCGGGATTCGTGCCGCGCGACAAGGTCTCCACCTCTCCCCGCTTGCGGGGAGAGGTCGCGCGCGCAGCGCGCGGGTGAGGGGGACTCTCGGCCACCATGGTGTTGGAAACGCCCCCTCACCCCGACCCTCTCCCCGCAAGCGGGGAGAGGGAGAAGACGCGAGATCGCGGCGCCGTCATCGACTCGAAAAACCATGCGCCTGGGTGGTCCCGCCCCGGCATCACTCCAGCCGAATGTTCGCCTGGCGGATCACCGCGCCCCATCTCTCCCGCTCGGCGGCGATGTGCGCGGCGAATTCCTCCGGGCTGCCCAGCGGCAGCGAGGTGCCCTGCGCGAGGTAGCGCTGGCGCACCGCTTCGACCGCGAACGCTTTCTTGGTCTCGCCGTTGACCCAGGCGATCGCCGCGCCCGGCGTTCCGGCCGGCGCCAACAGGCCGAACCAGGTGCCGCTCTGCATCCGGCCGAAGCCGGCCTCGGCCATGGTCGGAACGTCGCGCAGCGATTCGATTCGTTGCGGGGTGAGCACTGCAAGCGCGCGGGTCTTGCCCTCGTGGATCAGCGGCGTCTGCAGGGTGACGCTGTCGAACATCAGCTGGACGTGGCCGGCGATGAGATCCTGAATCGCGGGCGCCGCGCCGCGGTAGGGCACATGCACCATCGCGATGCCCGCGAGCTGCTTGAACTGCTCCCCGACCAGGTGGCCCGACGCGGCGTTGCCCTGCGAGCCGTAGGTCAGCTTGCCCGGGTTCGCTTTCGCATAGGCCACGAGCTCCTGCACCGACTTTGCCGGTACGGCGGGATTGACCACCAGCACATTGGGAAAGGTGGCGACGTGGATGATCGGGACGAAGTCCTTGGCGGGATCGAACGCGAGCCGCGTCAGGTGGGCGAGCACCGCGTTCGCGCCCAGGCCGCCCATGAACAGGGTGTAGCCGTCGGCCGGCGCGCGCACCGCCGCCTCGGCGCCGACCGCGCCGGCGCCGCCCGGGCGGTTCTCGACCACGACCGGCTGGCCGGAAGCCTCGCCCAGTCGCTGCGCGACGATGCGCGCCAATATGTCGGCAAGGCCGCCGGGCGCGAGCGGCACGATGATCTTGATCGGCTTGGCGGGATAATCCTGGCTGCGCGCGGGGGCCGCCGCGAGCGCCGCCGCGCCCAGCGCGACCGCAACGGGCAGGATCAAGGCGCGTGCAAGTCGCATGTCGTTTCCCTCCCGCTCGTGCGTTTGACGCAAAGTGGCTGGCTGCTCGGCCGCATCATAGGCGGCAAGCCGCAAGTCGGAAACGATGGGCTTCGTCCCACGGGCGGACGCGGCCGCTTGCGAGGCTGCCGCAAAGCCCGCATCATCCGCGGGACGGTCGCGCCAATGGAGGGCAGCCGGGAGACAACATGCGGCGTCTCGCAATCGCGCTGGTGTTCGCGCTCGCCGCGATCGCGCCGGTGGCGGCGCCGGCCGCCGACTGGCCGACGCGTCCGATCCGCATCATCGCGCCGTCGACCCCCGGCGGCGCCGCCGACATGTTCGGGCGGCTGCTTTGCGAGCACTTCAGCGAAACCTTCGGCGAGCGCTGCTTCGTGGAGAACCGGGCCGGCGCCGGCGGCCTGATCGGCACCGCCGCCACGGCGCAGGCGGCGCCCGACGGCTATACGCTCACGACCTCGAGCACCGCCTACCACGTGATCGCGCCGGCGGTCAGCCCGAATCCCGGCTTTGATCCGATCAAGGACTTCACCCACATCGCCTATATCGGCGGGCCGCCCAATGTCTTCGTGGTCAATCCCGCGCTCGGCGTGCGCTCGCTCGCAGAACTCACCGAGCTCGGCCGGCGCGGCCAGGTGATCGACTACGTCTCGCCCGGCGTCGGCACGCTCGGCCATCTGCTGGCGGAATCCTTCGCGCAGAAGGCCGGCATCAAGCTGCAGCAGATCATGACCAAGGGCGCCTCGCAGGCGATGATGGATCTCGTCAGCGGCAACGTGAATGTCGGCACCATGACCTGGACCTCGGCGCTGACGCAGATCCGCGCCGGCAAGGTCATTCCGATCGCGGTCACGTCGCGCGCGCGGCTGGCCGAATTCCCGGACCTGCCGACGTTCAAGGATCTCGGCTATCCCGAGCTCACCGCGGTGTCGTGGTTCGCCCTGTCCGGACCGGCGGGGCTGCCAGGCGACGTCACGCAACGGCTCAACGGCGCGGTGGCCAAGATGTTGCAGCTGCCCGAGGTGCGCAAGCGGTTCGAGCGCGACGCGGTCGAGACCCACGCCATGACGCTCGGAAGAGTTCACGCGCTTCGTGACAAGCGAGATCGAGAAATGGACGCCGGTCGCCAAGCGAGTGATGCAGGGGAAGTAGCGGCACAAGCGATCTTTTCCGCGCCCCTCATCCCGAGGAGCGCGCAAGCGTGCCAATAACTCGCATGTCATCCCCGCGTAAGCGGGGATCCATATTCCAGAGGCCGCAGTGAGTGGCGCGATGGGTCCCCGCTTTCGCGGGGACGACAGCACGGCGAAGGGATAACGTCCGCAGGCCTCACTCCGACCCCGCCACGCCGGCTTGCTGCAGCACCTTCGCCCAGCGTGTGGTCTCGGACTGCACGAAGCGCTCGAGTTCCGCCGGCGCGCCCTTGCCGACGGGAATGAATTGCAGCGCGACCAGTTGCTTGGCGACCTCGGGCTCGGCGATCGCGGCATTCAGCGCGCCGTTGAGCTTCGCCACGATCTCCTTGGGCGTGCCGCCCGGCGCTGCGACCGACTGCCAGGCCGCCCAGTCGAAGCCCGGCACCCCGACTTGGGCGAGCGGCGGAAGCTCCGGCGCCGCGGGCACGCGCTGCGCCGTCGTCACCCCGAGCGCGCGCAGCTTGCCGGCCTGGATCAGCGGATAGGCCGGCGCGAGATCGCTGAACATCAACTGGATATGACCGGCGATCACGTCGTTGAGCGCGGGCAGCGTCCCCTTGTACGGCACGTGGGTCATCGGGATTCCCAACGTGGTCTTGAACAACTCGCCCATGAGGTGATGGAAGGCGCCGGCGCCGCCCGAGCCGTAGCTCAACGGCCTTTCCTTCGCGAGCTTGACGAGGTCGGCGACGGAATTGACCGGCAGCGCCGGATTGACCACCAGCACGAACGGCACGTTGCAGATCAGCGCCACCAGCACCAGCTCCTTTCCCGGCTCGTAAGGCAGCTTCTTGTAGAGCGTGGGGTTCATCGCCATGGTGCCGCTGGTCGCCATCATGATGGTGTAGCCGTCGGGCGCGCTCTTCGCGACCTGCACCGCCGCGGTCACGGTGCCGGCCCCGGGCCGGTTCTCGACCACGAACGGCTTGCCGAAACGATCCGACAGCTTCTGTCCGAACAGGCGCCCGAGAATGTCGGTGCCGCCGCCGGGCGCAAACGGCACGACGAAGTTGACCTGGCGGCTGGGATAATCCGCTGCCCGCTCCTGCGCCCAAGCCGGCGCGGCGGAAGCGGCGATGAGCCCCGCCGCGATCGGTAGCAGCCGCATGATCTGCATGGTCATCCTCCCGTTGCCGGCTATTGCGACCTCGCGATGCCGGCCTGTTCCACCACTTTCCCCAAACGGACGATCTCCGAGCGCATGAAGCGTTGCAGCTCGTCGACCGCGGGATAGTCGACGGAAATCCGGCCGGTGCGGGCGAACTCCGCCTTGATCTCGGGCAGTTGCAGGACGTGCTTCACCTCAACGTGCAGCTTGTCGATGATCTCCGTCGGCGTGCCGGCCGGCGCGACGATCATCTGCCAGGAGGTGAGGTTGAAACCGGGGACGCCGGCCTCGGCGACCGTGGGAATATCCGGCGCAACCGGCAGGCGCGTCGCGGCCGACACGGCGAGCGCGCGCACCCGGCCGTCCTTGAGCAGCGGCAGGATCGGGGTCGGCTCGCCGAACATCATCGGAATGTGACCGGCGACCAGGTCGGTCAGCGCCGGCCCGTCGCCGCGATAGGGCACGTGCACGACGTCGATGCCGGTCATGCTCTTGAGCAGCTCGAAGCTCAAATGTTGCGGCGAGCCCGGGCCGGCCGATGCGTAGGAGAGTTGCCCGGGCTTTGACTTCGCGAGCTTGACGAGATCGGCCACCGAGTGCACGGGCTGCGATGGATGCACCAGCAGCAGGAACGGCGCGTTGGAGGTGAGCGCGATCGGCGCGAAGTCCTTGGCGGGATCGTAGGGCAAGTTCTTGTTCAGCGTCACCGTGATCGCGAACGGCGTGCTGGTGCCGAGCATGATGGTATAGCCGTCGGGCGCCGCCTTGGCCACCGACGCCGCGCCGATGACGGTGCCGGCGCCGGTGCGGTTCTCGATCACCACCGGCTTGCCCAGGCGATCCGCCAGCTTTTGCCCGAGCAGGCGCGCAAGCGCGTCGAGGCCGCCGCCGGCGGGATAGGGAACCACCAGCGTCACCGCTCGGGTGGGATAGTCCTGCGCCGGCGCGCTCTCGGCCAGCGCGAACGGCGCGGCGAGCGACGCCGACAACAGCGCGGCCAGCAGCGGGCTGTTCACGAGTCGCACGCGTCCTCCCCCGGCGCTCGTTGCGGGCTTTTGGCGAAGACTAACGGAACCGCGGCCCCGCCGTAAGCGTCGTTGCGACGCAGGTCATGCCCGCCGGCTGGCGTTCTTGACTTCGCCGCGCCGCGTCCATAGGTTCCGCGCGCTCTCGCAAGAGCCGAAAATTGAGCCCGCCGACCGGCCCAGGAGGCCGGAGGCTACCGCCCGACAGCGCGATGCGCCCTCGGGCGCAAGAGTTGTTTGGTTGACGCGTTTTCACCGATCTCGGGTTTACCCGAGATCGGCCTTCTACACCGCCTAAGTCGGCTAAAGCCGACTTAGGTGGCGAACCGGAAGCCCACTTCGCCGGAAAACGCTACTGCAAGGTGTTTGGCGACGCTTGTGCGTGCGCGAGGTCCTAACCACGTCATGCCCGGATTCGACCCGGCAATGACGAGAGCGGAGAATGCAGGTCTAGATGTTCGATAC
Organism: uncultured Alphaproteobacteria bacterium; assembly: GCA_963712565.1. Classification (GTDB taxonomy): domain Bacteria; phylum Pseudomonadota; class Alphaproteobacteria; order Rhizobiales; family Xanthobacteraceae; genus VAZQ01. Next base: position 20,197 of record CAVQIP010000039.1, read on the forward strand.
CCTGTCGGAACGGCTCGGCGGCATTCTCGACCGCCTGACGCGGCGCGGTGCGCTGACCGAGGAGGACGTCGACGCGGCGTTGCGCGAGGTGCGCCGCGCGCTGCTCGAGGCCGATGTCGCGCTCGACGTGGTGCGCGCCTTCATCGACCAGGTGAAGAGCCAGGCCGTCGGCGTCGAGGTCATCAAATCGGTGACGCCGGGCCAGATGGTGGTGAAGATCGTGCACGACCAGCTGATCGCGACGCTGGGCGCGCAGGGCGAGCCGATCGATCTCAACGCGCCGGCGCCGGTGCCGATCATGATGGTCGGCCTGCAGGGCTCGGGCAAGACCACGACCACCGCCAAGCTCGCCAAGCGCCTGAGCGAGCAGGCCCGGCGCAAGGTGCTCATGGCCTCGCTCGACGTGCGCCGTCCGGCCGCGATGGAACAGCTCGCCGTGCTCGGGCAGCAGGTCAATGTCGATACCCTGCCGATCGTCGCCGGCCAGCCGCCGGCGCAGATTGCGCAGCGTGCCCTACAGGCCGGGCGCCTCGGCGGCTACGACGCGGTCATCCTCGATACCGCCGGCCGCACCACGCTCGACGAGGCGATGATGGCGGAGGCCGCCGAGGTCAAGCGCGCCGCCGATCCGCACGAGGTGCTGCTCGTCGCCGACGCGCTCACCGGCCAGGATGCGGTCAACCTCGCGCGCGCCTTCGACGAGCGCGTCGGGCTGACCGGCATCGTGCTCACGCGGGTCGACGGCGACGGCCGCGGCGGCGCGGCGCTCTCCATGCGCGCGGTGACCGGCAAGCCGATCAAGCTCATCGGCACCGGCGAGAGGATGGATGCGCTCGAGGACTTCTATCCCGCGCGCATCGCCGACCGCATCCTCGGCATGGGCGACATCATCACGCTGGTCGAGAAGGCGGCGGCGACGATCGACGCCGAGAAGGCCGTCGCGCGTCGCCGAGAAGATGCGCAAGGGTGCGTTCGATCTCTCCGACTTGCGCGAGCAGCTCATGCAGATGCAGCAGATGGGCGGCCTGAGCGGGCTGATGGGCATGCTGCCCGGCATCGCGAAAATGAAGAACCAGCTCGCGTCGGCGAACCTCGACGAGCGCGTGCTCAAGCGCCAGGTGGCGATCATCGATTCGATGACGCCGCAGGAGCGCAGGAGTCCCGACCTGCTCAAGGCGAGCCGCAAGAAGCGCATTGCTGCGGGCTCCGGCACCAGGGTCGAGGACGTCAACCGCATGCTCAAGATGCACCGCACCATGGCCGACGTGATGAAGGCGATGGGCTCGGGCAAGCGCGGACCGATGGCGGGCCTCGCCAATATGCTCGGCCTCGGGGGCGGCATGCCGAGCCCCGAGCAGATGCAAAAGCTCGCGGAGAAGATGCCGGGCGGACTGCCGCCGTTGCCGGGCGGTGCGGGGCTTCCCCCCACCATGCCCGGCCTGCCGCCGAAATTTCCCGGCGGCGCGCTGCTTCCCGGCCTCGGCGGCAAGCCCCCGGGATTGGGCGGATTTCCCGGACTGGGGAAGAAGAAGTGAGCATCTCGACACTCAACGACGTCGTCATTCCGCGGCGCCGCGAAAGCGGCGAACCCGGAATGACGATCAACGGGATCATTTGAACGAGAAAGGAAACCAGATGTCCCTGAAAATCCGTCTCGCGCGCGCCGGCACCAAGAAGCGGCCGTTCTATCACATCGTGATCGCGGACAGCCGCTCGCCGCGCGACGGCCGCTTCATCGAGCGGCTCGGCTATTTCAATCCGTTGCTGCCGAAGGACAAGAGCGAGCGCCTCAAGCTCGACCTCGACAAGGTCAAGGCCTGGCTCGCCAAGGGCGCGCTGCCGACCGACCGGGTGCTGCGGTTCCTCGACCAGGCCGGCGTGATGACGCGCGCGAAGCGCAACAATCCCAATCGCGCCGTCCCGCGCAAGGAGCGCAAGGCGCGCGCCGAAGAGGCCGAGAAGGCCGCCGCCGCGGCCAAGGCGGCGGCCGCGGCCAAGCCCGCTGCCGCGCCGGCGAGCTGATGCGCGCCGCCCGGATCGCCTGACGTGATCGGCCGCATCTGCGTCGCCCAGATCGGCGGGGCGCACGGCATTCGCGGCGAGGTGAAGCTCAAATCGTTCACCGCCGATCCGATGGCGGTGCGAGACTACGGGCCGCTGCAGAGCGAGGACGGTACGGTGAGCGTCGAGATCGAGGCGCTGCGCCCGGCCAAAGGCCATCTGGTCGCGCGGCTGCGCGGCGTGGCCGACCGCAACGCGGCCGAGCGGCTCGCCAATCTCCGGCTGTTCGTGCCGCGGGAGCGCTTGCCGCCGCCGGCCGCCGACGAGTTCTACCACGCCGATCTGATCGGGCTCCGCGCGGTGACGGCCGATGGAGCCGAGATCGGCACGGTGGTGGCGATGCACGATTTCGGCGCCGGCGATATCCTGGAGCTGAAACCGCTGGCCGGTGGAACGACCATCATGTTGCCGTTCACCGACGCCTTCGTGCCCAGCATCGATATTGCGGGCGGGCGTATCGTCGTGGCGCCGCCCGCGGACGCGCCGGGCAAGCGCGGCGGCCAGACCTGACGTCGATCAGCATGTGGCGCGCGACCATTCTCACGCTCTTTCCCGACATGTTCCCGGGGCCGCTCGGCGCGAGCCTCGCCGGCAAGGCGCTCGCAGCGGGGCGTGTGGACGTGCGAGCCAGTCGACATCCGCGCCCACGCGACCGACAAGCACCGCTCGGTCGACGACACGCCGGCCGGCGGCGGGCCCGGCATGGTCATGCGCGCCGACGTGCTGGCGCGCGCCATCGACGCGGTCGCGCCCGCGGGCGATCCGCGCCCGCGCCTGGCGATGAGCCCGCGCGGGGTCCCGCTGACGCAGGCCCGGGTCGAGGCGCTGGCCAAGGGGCCCGGCGCCGTCATCCTGTGCGGCCGCTTCGAGGGCGTGGACGAACGCCTGATCGAGGCGCGCGCGTTCGAGGAGGTTTCGATCGGCGACTACGTGCTGTCGGGCGGGGAGATCGCGGCCTTCGTCCTCCTCGATGCTTGCGTGCGGCTGCTGCCCGGGGTGATGGGCAAGGAAGCCTCCGGCGCCGAGGAGAGCTTCGCCCAAGGCCTGCTCGAATATCCGCAATATACCCGGCCGCAACTGTGGGAGGGCCGCTCGATCCCGGACGTGCTCACCTCCGGCGACCACGGCAAGGTCGCGGCGTGGCGCCGCGCCGAGGCCGAGCGGCTCACGCGGGCACGCCGGCCGGACCTGTGGGCGGCCCATGCGGCGCGGACCGGCAAGGTCAAGACGCCCCGTCCGCGGCCCCGCAACAAGCCCGACCCGGACGGGTGACAAACCCGGCCCGGTGTCGTAGAAGCTCGCCCGACCCGCACAAAAGATTGAGATTGCGCGCCCCCGATGCTGGCGCTGCCGACGGAGAATTCCCATGAATCTGATTCAAGAGCTCGAACGAGAGCAGATCGCAAAGCTTTCCGCCGGCAAGGAAATTCCGGATTTCGGGCCGGGCGACACGGTGCTCGTCAACGTCAAGGTGGTCGAGGGCGAGCGCACCCGCATCCAGGCCTATGAGGGCGTGTGCATCGGCCGCGCGGGCGCCGGCCTCAACGAGAATTTCACCGTGCGCAAGATTTCCTACGGCGAGGGCGTGGAGCGCGTCTTTCCGCTCTATTCGCCGATGATCGACTCGATCAAGCTGGTGCGTCGCGGCAAGGTGCGCCGGGCCAAGCTCTATTATCTGCGCGGCCGCCGCGGCAAGGCCGCGCGTATCTCGGAGCGCCAGGACCACCGCGCCGGTGACGAGCGCGCCGAGGCGGTGGACAAGGCCGCCGAGTAACCGCGGGGCGCGCCGTCGGCGGCGCCTGATCGACGGCGCAGAAGCCTCCGTCCGCCTCCTCGGCCCCGCCCGATCGGCGACGTCAGGCGCCAAAGGAGCGCCCCGAACCCTATATAACTTGCGACCAACGGCGATTTCCGGAGCAGTCAGGCATGCCGCGTACCCTCTACGACAAGATCTGGGAAGACCATCTGGTGGATGAGCAGCCGGACGGCACCTGCCTCATCTACATCGACCGCCATCTCGTGCACGAGGTGACGAGCCCGCAGGCGTTCGAAGGCTTGCGGCTTGCCGGCCGCAAGGTGCGCGCGCCGGAAAAGACGCTGTGCGTCGTCGACCACAACGTGCCGACCACCGACCGCAATCTGCCCAATCCCGATCCCGAGAGCGCGGCCCAGATCGCCTATCTGGCGGAGAACGCCAAGCTGTTCGGGCTGGAATATTTCAACGAGTTCGACAAGCGGCAAGGCATCGTCCACATCATCGGGCCCGAGCAGGGCTTTACGCTCCCGGGCACCACGCTGGTGTGCGGTGACAGCCACACCGCCACCCACGGCGCCTTCGGCGCGCTCGCCTACGGTATCGGCACCTCCGAGGTCGAACATGTGCTGGCGACGCAGACGCTGATCCAGACCAAGTCGAAGAACATGCGCGTCGTGGTCGACGGCAAGCTCCCTGCCGGCGTCACCGCCAAGGACATCATCCTCGCCATCATCGGCGAAATCGGCACCGCCGGCGGCACCGGCTATGCGCTCGAATATGCCGGCGAGGCGATCCGCGCCTTGTCGATGGAAGGGCGCATGACGGTCTGCAACATGTCGGTGGAGGCCGGCGCCAGAGCCGGCTTCATCGCGCCGGACGAGAAGGCGTTCGCCTATCTCAAGGACCGGCCGCGCGCGCCGAAAGGCAAGCTCTGGGACGAGGCCAGGCGCTACTGGGATACGCTGCGTTCGGACGACGGGGCGCACTTCGACCGCGAGATCAGGCTCGATGCGGCCAAGCTCCCGCCGCTCGTCACCTGGGGCACCAGCCCCGAGCAGGTCGTGGCGGTGACCGGCCGCGTGCCGCGGCCGCAGGACATCGCCGACGACAACAAGCGCCGCGCCGCCGTGACCTCGCTCGCTTACATGGGCCTTCAGGGCGGCGAGAAGATCACCGACATCGCGCTCGACCGCGTGTTCATCGGCTCCTGCACCAATGCGCGCATCGAGGACTTGCGCGCGGTGGCGAAGGTGGTCGACGGCAAGCAGGTCAAGGCCAGCGTCACGGCGATGATCGTGCCGGGCTCCGGGCTGGTGAAGGAGCAGGCCGAGGCGGAAGGCCTGCACAGGATTTTCGTCAAAGCCGGCTTCGAATGGCGCGAGCCCGGCTGCTCCATGTGCCTCGCCATGAATCCCGACAAGCTCGCGCCGGGCGAGCGCTGCGCCTCGACCTCGAACCGCAATTTCGAGGGCCGCCAGGGCTACAAGGGCCGCACCCATCTGGTCTCGCCCGCAATGGCCGCGGCGGCCGCGATCGCGGGGCATTTCGTGGACGTGCGCGAGTGGAATTGATTCTGGTCGGCATCAGTCGGTAGCGGCTGCGGGGTTGTCGTCGACGGCCGCCCGGATGCAAACAGGCCCGCCGAGCGGCGGGCCTGCGCAATTCCGGGCTGCTTCGATCGGCAGCAATCACCACCAGAAGCCGAACGGACCAACGCCGAAGCCGACATAGGGCCGCGCGTAGTAGGGCTGGTAGTAGTAGGGATAGCCGTAACCGTAGTAGCCGGGTCCCCCATAGCCCCCATAGCCGTAATAGCGATAGCGCGGCGCATAATACCGACGCGCATAGTAACGCCGGTAGTAGCGGCGGCGTTGCGAGCTGAACTCCTCGCCGGCAACTTGCTTGTGGATGCCGGGATCTTGTCGCTGCGCCGCGGCGGTTCCCGGCACTGCAATCACCGCCAGCATCACCGCAGCCGCAACTCCTCCCAGTGTCTTGTACATGGCACTATCCTCCGGCGTCGCACCCCTGGCTCAACGCGCAAGGCTAAGCGTTGGTTTCGGACCGCACAAGGACATACGGGCGCAGCGGTATTGGCGTGCGGTGTGGTTCGTGACGGCGACGTACGGCGTGGCACTGACGGCGAGAACGCCGCACCCGCAATGAACATTGCGTTGTCGCGAAGTGATGGATTGCCGGGTCAAGCCCGGCAATGACGGTCTGGCGTGCGGCATGACGGCGTGCGGCAGCAACAAACGCTCGTCACCCGCGGGCTTGACCCGCGGGTCCATCTGTTTCGCAAAAAAGCAACTCGCGCCGTGCGCCAAAATGCTTCCCCGTTATCGCTGGTGCCTCGCGCTCGTGGACGCACGACCCGGCACTAGGGTCAGGCGCGTGTCCGGCAGCGGTCCGAGCTTGGCCAGAACGGCAGCGAGCCGCGCGCTGTCGCTGCGCAACGCAACGATCCGCAGCGGCACGTTACGGTAGGAAAAGCTGCCTGCGGTCGATTCCAGCACGATGGCGGGGAGTGCGAGCAACTCGCCATAGCCGCTGGCATAGCGCCGAACGATGTCGGGCTGGCTCGGAAACGAGCCGGCTTCGACGAAGCGCTCGGCGGTCGCCTCCACCACCACGACGTATTGCGTCGCATCCTCGATTGCCGTCAGCGGCGGATAGTGTCCATAGGCCGGAAACGTGGCGTACCAGTCGACCGCATCGCGTCCATCCAGGGTTGCCCTGACCCGCTCGACCACGCTGCGCGTATCGCTGGAGCGGGCAATGGCGATCGTGGAGATCGCAGCCGGCACGGCGACGATGGCGATGAGGCAGGTCGCGATTGCGACCTGCCATCGTGTTGGCGCCTGCCGGCAAAGGCGGTCGACGAGAAAGACGGCGAGGATTGCGAACAAGCCGCCCATCACCGTCATGTGACGCTCGATTGCCATGAACGGCTTCATCGGCGACAGCTCGTGCATGAGGTACCAGAGCAGCGCGAACACGAGCACGAGGCGGACCGCCGGCGGGCTTCCTCGCCAATCGGCCACGACCAGGAGCGCTCCGGCCAGCCCCGCTGTCGCCAGTGCCGGTCCGAGCCCCGGCCACAAGCTCGTCGTCCAATGAAACAGGAAATACGAATACCAGCCGTACCAGATGATGATGTGTTTGGTCGCGGCGTGCGCGATCTCCGTGCTGAGCCCGTGCAGGAAGATCTCCGGCGTCAGGAAGGCCGGCGCATTGACCAGCGCGAATACTGCAACCGCCGCTGCCGCCGACCACGCCAGCTCGGCGTAAAAATGGCGCGGCGAAACGCCGGCGGGCGGCGCGATGAGCGGCAACAGGCATGCGACCGGAAGCAGGATGACGCCGACATATTTCGCCGATGCCGCAAGCCCGACCATGATCCCGAACACCAGCGCCCGGCGCAGCTCCACCCTCTCACGCAGCCGGTCGAGCGCCGCGAGGCCGAACAAGAGCCATGGCGCCAGGACGATGTCTTCCTTGAACAGCTGGGCGTGGAACGCGACGAGCGGCGTCACCGCGGCCACGACTCCGGTCGCGAGCGCAAGCGCGGGTCCCACCAGCCGGCGCGCGAGCACGATCGTTGCCAACACCGTCAATCCGCCGAAAACGGCGGCAACGGTGCGCGCAAGCCCGACGACCGCGGCCTGGTCGGTGCGTTGGGCGAACAGATTGGCGAGGCGGACCATCTGCAGCAGCAGGAGCGGCTGCAGGAAATCCTGTCCGCCCTGGAGGACGAAATGGGCTTTCTTGGGTTCATCCGACTGCGGCGCGAGCGGCAGGTCGGGGATGGCGTCGTAGGCAAGCGCCGACGCCACCGCGAGCGCGCCGGCCGCGCAGTAGTATCCGATCTTCGCGTTGCTGCGCATTCGATCGAGCATAGCCCGGCGGCGCTCAGCCTCCGGGCTGCCACCAGCAGCGCATCTGCGGGGTGATGACCGTGCCGCTCGGGCGGTTTTCCGTCGCCAGCCATGAGGCGCATTGGCGCACATAGCCGGGGCCGGGGTACTCGTACCTGTAGGGTACCGGATAGGTGGTTGAGAACGTGCGGTAGGGGTATGCCGGTGTGACCCGTATCCGCGTGCGGGCGCGCGCGGGCCGCGTGCTCGACTGCGACGACAATTCGGTCGGAGCGGTTCTTGCCGCTCCCTGCGCGCTCTCGGCCAAGGCGCTGGATGTCGCGGCCGAGCCGAGTACGGCTGCCGCCATCAAGACCGGTGCTGTCCGTGTCATCTTTGCCTTCAGGTCATCGATCCACCGTACGCTCGCCCATCGCGGTGCGGGCGTCAACGCCCGCTTGCACGGTTGCGTCGGCGGCATAGCGGGACGCGGATAGCTTGGCCGCCTGTCCGCTCTCGCCTAAAACAAACCCATGGCTGATCGCGCATTTGCCGATCCACTCGCTTGGCGCACGGTCAAGGCGCCCTCGCTCGAAGAGCTTGAAGTGCTCGCCGAGACGGCGTTTCACCGCCTGCCGCAGAAGTTCCGCGCGCTGTGCGAGGGCCTCGTCATCCGGGTGGAGGATTTCCCCGCCGACGAGGTGTTGGACGAGCTCGGGGCGCAAACCGAGTTCGACCTGCTCGGTCTGTTCCAGGGCGTCGGCCTGCCGTTTCGCTCCGAAAGCGCGCCCGCACAAATGCCCAACATGATCTGGCTCTACCGCCGGCCGATCCTGGACTACTGGGCCGAGCACGACGAGTCGCTGGGCGCGATCATCACCCACGTGCTGGTGCACGAGATCGGCCACCATTTCGGCCTCTCCGACGACGACATGGCGTCGATCGAGGCGAAGGCGGGCTGATGCGGTGAAGCTATTGTGCGCGCCGCGCGGTTGGTGCCTGCGGCGAGAGTCCGTCACCGGTTCGAAGACTTGCGCCGGGTCGAGCGCCGTCCGGTAGCGCTCCTGTGTTCGGCGCGGTCGTTCAGTCCCAACGGCTGGCGCTCGCAAATGCCGCCGAAGGGGTTGGCACGCGCGGCCATGCCGCAGTCGTGCGCGCTGGGGAAGACGCAGGCGCCGGGGCCCGGGCTGCCGGCCTCGCGGATGCACCAGGTTTCGGCCCGCACCGGCTGCGCCAGCAGGATGAAAGCCACCAATACGCCCGTCGCGAGCATGTTTCCCAAAGCCATCTGCGTACCTCTTGGCTGTCGTGCGCAAACCCATACTTGACAAAACACCGCACCCGTCATGAAAGAGAACGATTCCAATGTGGCCGGGAACAGGAAATGGATAAGTTCACCACGCTCGAAGGCGTCGCGGCGCCGCTCAAGATGATCAACGTCGATACCGACATGATCATCCCCAAGCAGTATCTCAAGACCATCAAGCGCACCGGGCTGGGCACGGGCCTGTTCGCCGAGAAGCGCTATCGCGACGACGGCAGCGAGAACCCCGATTTCGTGCTCAACAAGCCTGCCTATCGCAAGGCCAAGATCCTGGTCGCCGGCGACAATTTCGGCTGCGGCTCCTCGCGCGAGCACGCCCCCTGGGCGCTGATGGATTTCGGCATCCGCTGCGTGATCTCGACCTCGTTCGGCGACATCTTCTACAACAACTGCTTCAAGAACGGCGTGCTGCCGATCAAAGTCTCGCCGGAGGATCTGGAGAAGCTGTTCGACGACGCCGAGCGCGGCGCCAACGCGACACTGTCGATCGACCTCGCGAAGCAGGAGATCCGCGGCCCCGACGGCGGGGTGGTGAAGTTCGACATCGATCCGCACCGCAAGCGCTGCCTGCTCGAGGGCCTCGACGATATCGGGCTCACCATGGTCAAGCAGGACAAGATCGAGCGTTTCGAGGAGCAATCGAAGGCGGCGCGCGCCTGGGCGTGAGGGACGTCTCCGTCGGTCACCCGCGGGGCTCGACCAACGCAAGTCGGATTTATCCGACTTGCACACTTGAGACGCGCCCGAACCCGAGGAACCTCGAGTTGGCGTGGCCCATCCGCTTCGTAAGATGCATTTTTGGTCGGAGGATGGATTGCCCGGTCAAGCCCGGCAGTTGACCGGCATCATCACGCCGGCTCGACGTGGGCGACCTGGTAGAGGCACGGCTCCGCCTCCTTGATGAGCTCGCCGAAGCGCGGCCACTTCTTGCGGAACTCGGGTGAATGGTGAGCCGCCGCGAGCTGCTCGCGGTCCTTCCATTGCACGTAGTTCACCACGTGGCTGCCGTCCTCGCTGCGGTGCAGGCTGACCGATACGAAGCCCGGCTGGGTCGCCATGAAGCGGGCGCGCTCCGCCATCAGCGCGAGCACCTCGGACTGGTTGTCCCGTGGAACCTTGATGGTGGTGATCTGGGTCACGACGTCGGCGTTCTTGCGGATTTGCGGCATCGGCGTTCTCCTGGGATTGTCCAATGCGACAACGCGCATCCCGACGCTCGGGTTCTGCCGTCTCCAAGCCGCGCCCGACCGCATGGCGCCGCGATCATGGCCGCGACGCGCTGGTCAGCCGGCCGGTTGCGCTTCGAGGCTGCGCTGCTCGATCGCCTGCGCGATCGCGACCGTGCGCCGCGCCATCGCGGCGTGCAGGCGTTCGACCATGCGGCCGTCGATCTGGACCACGCCCTTGTCCTTGTTCTCCGGCAGATCGAAGGCGGCGATGATCTTTTGCGCCTGCGCGACGTCGTCCGCGCTGGGCGAGAAGGCGGCGTTGCACGACGCGATCTGGCTCGGATGGATGAGGGTCTTGCCGTCGAACCCCATGTCGCGCGCCTCGCGGCATTCGCGCGCGAAGCCTTCGGCGTTGCCGAGGTCGTTGTAGACGCCGTCGAGAATGTCGATGCCGTAGATGCGGACCGCGGCGACGCATTGCATCAGCCAGGGCACCATCGGCGCGCGTCCGGGCACGATGCGGGCGCGGGTCTCCTTGGCCAGATCGTTGGTGCCCATCACGAACGCAGCCAGGCGCGATTCCGAGTCGTCGGCCTCGGCCGCCAGCGCCAGAATGTTGAAGATGGCGAGCGGCGTCTCGATCATGGCCCAGATGCGCGTGCGCAGGTCGGCGCGCATGTCCAGCAGCCGCTGGCCGATCGCTTCGAGCTGCTGGGCCGTGGTTATCTTCGGTACCAGGATCGCGTCGGGCGCGGCGTGCGCGGCAGCGGTCACGTCGTCGACGTGCCACGGCGTGTCGAGGCCGTTGACCCGCACGATCACCTCGCGCGGTCCGAAGCCGCCCGCCTTCACCGCGTCGATCACCTGCTGGCGCGCCGCCGCCTTGGCATCGGGGGCGACCGAATCCTCCAGGTCGAGGATGACGGCGTCGGCAGGCAGCGTGCGCGCCTTCTCGATCGCGCGGGCGTTGGAGCCCGGCATGTACAGCACGCTCCGGCGCGGACGGGTGGGCATGGCGATGTCTCCCGGTGCTGTCGGTACAAATTACCCGTAACGTACGATGGGTGCCAGATTAATACCTTTGGAAAACTCGACGATGTGGGTTGCAGGCGCAGACGGCTGTCCCGCGGGATGGCTTGCTGTCTTCCGATCTCTCGATAAGCAAGATCATCGGGCACGAATTTTCGAGTCGCTCGCTCACGTCTTTTCAGCACCGGAGCAACCAAAAATCGTTGCTGTTGATATTCCAATCGGGCTTTCGAAAGTTTCACCACGTGGTGGCCGCGCCGCTGATAGGGAATGTCGCAAGATTCTCGGCCGTGGTCGGCAATCGAGCATCTTCCCGCCGCCCAGCAGGCGCACTCTCATAGCAGCATCCTTCTTGGAGGCATGCGAAATCGAGCGAGCGAATTCTATGCCGTCAAAGAAAGTTAGCCAGCAAACATTCAACATCTTGGTCAAGATTCGCGAGGTGGATGGCATCGCCCCTCTGTTCAAGGGCATGATCTTCGAATGTCATCCAGAGGTGAGCTTTTGGGCCATGAATGGCGGTTGCGCGATGAGCCTTCCGAAAAAGGTGTCGCGCCAAAAAAATCCGGATGGCATCCGCGAGAGCGGATTGAACGAACGTCGTCAACTACTGCTGGCAAACGGCTACAGCGACGCGTTCCTGGCAACGCGTCTCGGCTCGTTCAAAGAATGCGGGTCGGATGACTTCGTAGACGCATGCGCTGCGGCATGGACCGCAGAGCGCATTTTCAGTGATCAAGCCATTCGTTTTCCATCGACCGCCGACCTCGACGAGCATGGTCTCGATATGGCGATCTGGGCATGAATTGACCCAGCGGACCGGCTGGCCTACGCCGCCTTGCGCTTGGCCTCGATCAGCTTGCGGTTGATCAGGCACTCCGCGATCTGGATGGCGTTGAGCGCCGCGCCTTTGCGCAGGTTGTCTGACACGCACCACAGCACGAGGCCGTTCTCCACCGTGGGATCCTCGCGGATGCGGCTGATATAGGTCGCGTCCTCGCCCGCCGCTTCGTGGGGTGTCGCGTAGCCGCCCGCCTCGCGCTTGTCGACGACGATCACGCCCGGCGCATCGCGGAGCAGGTCGCGCGCCTCGTCCGCGGTGATCGGATTCGCGAACTCGATGTTCACGGCCTCCGAGTGGCCGACGAAGACCGGCACGCGTACGCAGGTGGCGACGACCTTGATCTTGGGATCGAGGATCTTCTTGGTCTCGACCACCATCTTCCACTCTTCCCTGGTGAACCCATCGTCCTGGAACACGTCGATATGGGGGATCACGTTGAAGGCGATACGCTTGGGAAATTTCTTCGGCGTGATCTCGTCGAGCACGTAGACCGACTTGGTCTGCGCGAACAGCTCGTCCATCGCCTCCTTGCCGGCGCCCGAGACCGATTGGTAGGTCGCGACCACCACGCGCGTGATCTTGGCCTTGTCGTGCAGCGGCTTGAGCGCGACCACGAGCTGCGCGGTCGAGCAGTTCGGATTGGCGATGATGCCCTTCTTGCGGAAACCCGCGACCGCGTCAGCGTTGACCTCCGGCACGACCAGCGGAACGTCGGGGTCGTAGCGCCAGCATGACGAGTTATCGATGACGACCGCGCCGGCCGCCGCGATCTTCGGCGACCATTCCTTCGACACGGCGGAGCCCGCCGACATCAGGCAGATGTCGATATCCGAGAAATCATAGTGCTCGAGCGCTTTGACCTTGAGCGTCTTGTCGCCGAAGCTGACCTCGCTGCCTTGGCTGCGCCGCGAGGCGAGCGCGACCACCTCGTCGGCGGGAAACGACCGCTCGGCGAGGATCGCCAGCATTTCGCGGCCCACATTGCCGGTGGCACCGACCACCGCGACCCTGTAACCCATTGTCAAATCTCCGAAAGCACTCGGCCAGCGAGCCGGCGCCGCACCCGCGGCGCAGGCGCTTCTAGGCGAGAAAATAGGTGCTGACAACGCCAATTCGAGGGCGACGGCGAAGTCGCCGGCCAGCGACCGGGAACGGGCGACCTCAGCTGCCGTAATTCTTCTTCAGGTAGTCCGCGATGGTCTTGGCGTCGGCGTCGCTGATCGGGGCGCCAAACGCTTTGATCATCTTGGTCACCTCGGCGTCCCACAAGGCCGCGTTGGGAAACGGCGAGTTCATGATGATGTAGTCGAGGCTGTGGCAACCCGAGCAGTTGCTTTCGACCGTGTCGAGGCCCGGCCCCTTCTTCAGCTGCACCGGCTTCTCCTCGGCGCCGGCCGGCAGCGCGATTGCGGCGGCGGCGAGCGCAATGATCAACGCGCGCATGGATTCCTCCCCTCAGGCCACGTTGAACGTGACGCTATGAATGACGTTGTGGTGGTAGCCCGCCGGATTGAGGATCAGCTCGGTGGTCTGGCCCTGGCCGATCTTGTTGGTCGCGCGCGCCATCACCGTCTGCTTGCCGCGCGCCTTGGGCGAATAACTGTAGCTGAAGGTGCGGAACGCGTAGCGGCCGAGATCCTCGCCCAATGTCGCGGCAACCCAAGTCTTGCCGCCGTCGCTCGACACCTCGACCCGGTTGATGCCGTAGCCGCCGTCCCAGGCGATCCCGCCGATGCTGACCGGGCGGCCCATGCGCACGCTCGCGCCCTCCGTGGGATCGGTGATCAGCGAGTTCACCACCATCTCGGTGATCGGCGTGTTGGCTGCCGTCTCCTGCGAGGTGAAGCGCGCCACCAGCGGGAACTTGCCGAGCGGGATGCGGTAGGCCGGGTTCATCCAGAATCGGCTTTCCGGCTTGGTCACGGCCGAGATCGACGTGATGTGCTTCATCCAATAGGTGCCGGTCCAGCCCGGCACGATCACCCGCGCGGGAAAGCCGTTGAGGTGCGGCAGCGGCGCCCCGTTCATCTCGTAGGCCACCAGCGTCGTGTCCTCGATCGCTTTCCAGGTGGGAATGCTCTTGATGAAGTCGGGGGTCTTGTCGGTGACGCCGGAATCGGCGCCGTCGAGCACGATCTCGATCGCCTCCTTCTTGAGCCCGACCTTGTCGAGCAGATCCTTGAGCCGCGCGCCCTTCCACCGGGCGCACCCCATGGCGCCGTAGCCCCATTCCACGCCCGGGACGTGCGGCTGGAATAGTCCGCGCCGGTTGCCCGAGCATTGGTTGACGGCCACCACCTCGGCCGCCGGCAGCCGTTTGAGATCCTCGAGCGTGAACTCGGCTTGGCCGGTGGCGCCCTCGCCGCCGACCACGACCTTCCAGGTCTTGGCGTCCACCTCCGGAATGCCGGAGAGATGGTAGCGAACGAAAAAGGCGTCGTTGGGCGTGATCGCGGTGCGGAAATACTGGATCGGCGTCTCGTAGTTGGGAGGCCGATAGCTGAGCTTGATCAACGGCTTCTTGCCCGGCAGCGCATCCAGGACCGGGTTGTTGCGCACGCCTTCCGGCAGCGCGGCCGGCAGCTCGATGCCGCCGGCGGGCGCGGCCTCGGCCGATTTGAGGCCAAGTCCCGAGCCGGCCAGCGCAACACCGGCGCCCGCCGCTCCGATGAGATGACGACGCGTGAGCATGGCGATCCTCCCTCAGTTGATTTTTCTTTTCGCAGCACGTTTTCCGGAATATTCATATCATCAAAAGCGAATATGTTGTACCGATATCCCCTCGGGCAAGACGACGCAGAGGGAATTGGGCCACAGTCTTCGGAAAAGCTGCTCCCATTCCGCCGCGGCGGCTGTCACCGCGACGCAAACACAGTTAGTCTATTGCTCCAAATGAATCGGATGAGGGCGACATGGGTATGAAGGCTTGCGCGGCCGGTCTCTGCGTTGCGGCAATCGCGGTAACGGCGATGGCCGTTCCTCCGGTCGAGGCAGCGACCAAGAAAAAGCAATATGTCTACACCACCGCGCGTGCGACGCCCGCCAACCGGCCACGGGCGCGGGTGACGGTGGCGCCGCGCTCGTTCCTCGATGCCGGGACCGAAGTGCTGCCGGGCGAGCGCAAGTTCACCGATTACGCGTTCCCGCCGACCTATATGCCGCTCGGCGTGGTCACCAATACCGGCGGGCGCGTAGGCTGGCACCAGTCGCCGCTGCCCGGGCCGTTCGACCTTCCGGGCCGCAACAATCCGTTCGGGTGGTGACGGCGCGTCCGATTCGGGCTGCGGCTTGATCGCGCCGCGGTTGCACGGGATGCCCGCTTTCGCCGGCATGACAGTCGCTGACTTCACTCCGCCTTGATGTTGGCGGCACGCGCGGTCTCGGTCCAGTTCCTCAGATCGGTTGCAATCGTGCGCTGAAATTCCGCCGGCGTGCCGCCCGCCGGCGCGATGCCCTGCTGGGCGAATTTGGCGATCAGATCCGGGTCGCGCAACGCGCGGTTGACCTCGCCATTGATGCGCTCGACGATCTCCTTGGGCGTGCCGGCAGTGGTAAGCAGGCCGATCCATTGGATCGCCTCGAACCCGGGAAAGCCTTGCTCCGCCACGGTGGGCAGATCGGGCAGCTGCGCGTCGCGGGTGAGGCTTCCGCTGGCGATCGCGCGCAGCGCGCCGGCCTGAAGTTGCGGCAGCGACAGCAGCGTCGAGATCGCGGTGAATTGGGTGTCGCCGGCGACCATCGCGGTCATGGCGGGCGCGCCGCCGCGATAGGGGATGTGCTGCAGCTTGATGCCGGCCCGCTGGCTGAACAGCTCGACCACCAGATGGGTTTGCGTCGCCGCGCCGGGGGACGCGTAGTTGAATTTGCCGGGATTGGCCTTGGCGAGCGCGACGAATTCGGCAAGCGACTTCGCCGGCACTTTGGGGTTGACCAGGAACAGCAGCGGATTCTTTCCCACCATGACGATGGGCGCGAGATCGCGCTCGGCGTCGTAGGGCAGGTTGGGTTTGGTTGCCGGGACCACCGTCAAGCTCGAGGCCACCATCAGCAGCGTATGGCCGTCGGGCGGCGCCTTGGCGGTGGCGTCGGTGCCGACGATGCCGCTGGCCGCCGGCCGATTGTCGACGATGAACGGCTGCCCCAGCGCGCGCTCGAGATAGGGGGCGACCAGTCGCGCCACCACGTCGTTAAGGCCGCCCGCCGCGAACGGCACGATCAGGCGCACGGGCCGGTTGGGATAGGTGTCGGCGCGCAGCGCGGAGGCGCCCGCGACGAGGAGCGCGAAGGCGCAGAGCCAGATCATCGGGCGCCGGTACCCTGCCAGCACCGCAGCGCCTCCAGCGGCGGTCTTGTCGTGCCCGCAGGTCATGCCGCGACCTTCTCCATCTCGCCGATGATCGCGTCGCCCATTTGCGCCGTGCTCACGATCTTGGCGCCGTCGGACTTGATGTCGGCGGTGCGCAGTCCCTGCGCGAGCGCAGCGGCGATCGCCCGGTCGATCAGGTCGGCCTCCTTGCCCCGGTCGAAGGAATAGCGCAGCGCCATGGCGAAGGAGGCGAGCATGGCGATCGGGTTGGCCACGCCTTTGCCCGCGATGTCGGGGGCGGAGCCGTGCACCGGCTCGTACATCGCCTTGCGCTTTTTCGTTTTGGGATCGACCTCGCCGAGCGAGGCCGACGGCAGCATGCCGAGCGAGCCAGTGAGCATGGCGGCGACGTCGGACAGCATGTCGCCGAACAGGTTGTCGGTGACGATGACGTCGAATTGCTTGGGCCAGCGCACCAGTTGCATGCCGCCGGCATCGGCGAGCTGGTGCTCCAGTTGCACATCCTTGAAATCGCGGTCATGCACCGCCTGCACCACCTCGTGCCAGAGCACGCCGGTCTTCATCACGTTGCGCTTCTCCATCGAGGTCACCTTGTTGCGGCGCTTGCGCGCGAGCTCGAAGGCGACGCGGCTGATGCGGTCGATCTCGTAGGTGTCGTAGACCTGGGTGTCGATCGCGCGCTTCTGGCCGTTGCCGAGATCGGTGATGGTCTTGGGCTCGCCGAAATAGACGCCGCCGGTCAATTCCCGCAAGATGATGATGTCGAGCCCGTCGACCACCTCGCGCTTGAGGCTCGACGCGTCGGCCAGCGCGGGATAGCAGATGGCGGGGCGGATATTGGCGAACAGGCCGAGCTCCTTGCGCAGGCGCAGCAGCCCCGCCTCCGGCCGCACGTCGTACGGCACGCTGTCCCATTTCGGCCCACCGACCGCGCCGAAGATCACGGCGTCGCAGGCGTGCGCCTTGGCCATGGTCGCGTCGGTGATCGCGACCTTGTGGGCGTCGTAGCAGCAGCCGCCGACCAGCCCCTCGTCGGTTTCGAACCGGCCCATGCCGTGCGCGTTCATGAAGGAAATGAGCTTCTTCACCTCGGCCATGACCTCCGGGCCGATGCCGTCGCCGGCGAGAAGAAGGAGCTTATGGGTCGCCATGGTGCCTCATCACGCGTCAAGAGCCGTGCGGATTGCTAAAGGCGGCGGCGAGCCTTTGCAAGCAGCGCGTCCACGGGCGAAGGCGCCCCACGCATCGGCGCGGCCGGGACATCCAGATCGCGCGCGACCGGCGCGATTGGCGAGTGTGCTAATTTAGCGTCTGCTGGGAGAGCGAGAGGAAGGCACATGGTGCAAGCGCGGCCCAAGGTGGTCATCATCGGCGCCGGCTTCGGCGGGCTCGAAGCCGCGAAGTCGCTCGACCGCGCCGCCGTTGACGTGACCGTGGTCGATCGCCAGAACCATCATTGCTTCCAGCCGCTGCTCTACCAGGTGGCGACCGCCGCGCTGTCGCCGGCCGACGTGGCCTGGCCGATCCGGCACATCCTGCGCGAGCAGATGAACGCGACCGTGCTGATGGCGGAGGTTCGCGCCATCGACACCGACAAGCGCGTCGTCCACGCCGACTCGGTCAGCATTCCCTACGACTATCTCGTGCTCGCGACCGGCGCGACCCATTCCTATTTCGGGCACGACGAATGGGCCGAGCTCGCCCCAGGACTCAAGCGCATCGAGGACGCCACCCGCATCCGCCGGCGCATCCTCATCGCCTTCGAGCGGGCGGAGTTCGCGACCGACGAGGCCGAACGCCGGCGCCTGCTCACCTTCGCGATCGTCGGCGGCGGCCCCACCGGGGTCGAGATGGCGGGCGCCATCTCCGAGGTTGCGCGGCAGAGCCTGGCGAAGGATTTCCGCCGCATCGATCCCACCGCGGCGCGCATCGTGCTGATCGAGGCCGGGCCGCGCATCATGCCGACGCTGCCGGAGAACCTGTCGGACTACGTCAAGCGCACGCTCGGCAAGAAGGGCGTCGAGGTGATGACCTCGACGCTGGTCACGGCGTGCGATGCGCGCGGGGTCGAGTTCGAGCACGGGCGGCTCGACGCCGCCACCGTCATCTGGGCCGCCGGGGTCGTGGCGTCGCCCGCGGCGCGCTGGCTCGATGCCGCCTATGATCGCGCCGGACGGGTGCTGGTGAACCCGGATTTGTCGGTTCCGGGCCATCCGAACGTGTTCGCGATCGGCGACACCGCGGTCGTTCCGGACCAGCCGGGCATCCCCGGCACGGCGCCGCCCGCCAAGCAGATGGGGGCTTATGTCGGCCGGCTGATCGCCGCGCGGGTCGCGGGCCGCTCCTCGCCGCCGCCGTTCCGCTACCACCATCTCGGCGATCTCGCGACCATCGGTCGCCACGCCGCGGTGGTGAAGCTCGGCCGGCTCGAGCTCACGGGCTTCCTCGGCTGGCTGTTCTGGAGCCTGGTGCACATCTATTTCTTGATCGGCGTGCGCGACCGTTTCATCGTCGCGTTCACCTGGCTGTGGGACTACGTCACCTTCCAGCGCGGCGCGCGGCTGATCACCGAGGTGCCGCCGGCGGAGACCGGAGGACCGCGGACTTGACCGATCAATTGCCGCTGAACCAGTTGTAGCCCTGGTCTTCCCAGTAGCCGCCGAGATATTTGTCGGTGACGGCCATCTCCATCACGTGCTTGGGATTCTTGAAGCCGAGCTTGGTCGGAATGCGCACCTTCATGGGGAAGCCGAACTTGCGCGGCAGGATTTCGCCGTCGAACTGGAACGTCATCTGCGTCTGCGGATGCAGCGCGGTCGGCATGTCGATCGAGGTGGAGTAGCCCTCGGCGCAGCGGAACCAGACGTATTTCGCCCGGGTATCGGCGCCGACGCGCTGGAGGAATTCGCGCAGCGGCGTCCCCGTCCATTTGCCGATCGCGCTCCAGCCTTCGACGCAGACGTGACGGGTGATCTGGGTTTCCTGCGGCAGGGCGTAGAGCTCGTCCAGCGTCCACGATTTCTTGTCGTCGACCATGCCGCCGACTTCGAGCTTGTAGTCTTGCCCGTCGACCTCGGGCGCTTCGTCCTCGGGATAATAGGCGTTGAACCGGAACGGGCGGGTGACCGCGCTGTCGGGATAGGTGGGCGCAAGCTTGTTCGGGTTGAACAGCCAGGCCTGCGCGCGGTCGTTGAAATAGGAAATCTTCATCAGCGCGTGCTCCGCCGACGGACCGTCGATGATGTCGCAGCCGGTGAGGAAGGCGAGCGCGCCCAGGCTCGCGCCGCCGCGCAGGAACGCCCGCCGGGTGGGATCGGGCATCAGTTTCGCCGCATCCTTGATCAGGAGCTTGGGATCGACACCGGGCGGGTTTCTTCGAATGCGTGACATCGGTCCCTCGTCAGCGGCCGGTGATCATGGCGCGCAGCGCCTTCGGCACCAGCAAGGCCATGATTACGTGCACGACCAGAAAGCCGACGATCGTCGCCATGGCGAAGAAGTGCACGTAGCGCGCGGCCTCATAGCCGCCGAACACGGCGGTGAGCTCCTGCAACTGCACCGGCTTCCAGATCGCCAGCCCCGACAGCACGATGACGATGCCGGCCAGGATGACGCCGAGATACAAGAGCTTCTGCACGGCGTTGTAGACCGAGAGATCGTCGTGCGCGAGCCGTCCCGTGAGCGCGGCTTTGGCATCGGCCAGGACCTCGCCCGGGCGAATGGGAACGAGCTTGCGCCGGAACCGGCCGGTGACGATGCCGAGCACGAGATAGACGACACCGTTCACCGCCAAGAGCCACATCGCCGCGAAGTGCCAAAGCAGGGCGCCCGCGAGCCAGCCCCCGAGCGTGATCGCGGGCGGGAACGCGAAGGCGAACAAAGGCGAGGCGTTGTAGATCTCCCACCCCGAGCCGATCATGATGGCCACTGCCACGGCATTGACCCAATGGGTCACCCGCACCCAGACGGGATGGATGGCGGGACCCGCCGGACTGGCCGGCATCAGCTGGTGGTCGTGGGTGGCTTCGATCGTCATGGCTCGGCTTTGCAGGCATCCGCCATAGCGACAATCTATCGTTTCGGTCGCCTGGCGTCATCGCGTGCGCCATTGACGCCGCAACACAGCTACGTGATGACAGGCGCAGCGGATGCATTTCTGCCGGCATGGCCGGATTTATGGCGGGGCTGGGCCGGGTGTGGCGAACAGCGAGGTGACGACGCAAACCATGGCGAAGACCGGCGCCGGCAATTTCTTCGAAGACTTTCGCATCGGGCAGATGATCAGGCACGCCACCCCGCGCACCATCACGGCGGGAGACGTGGCGCTCTACAACGGCCTGTTCGGGCCGCGCTTCGCCGTGCAGTCGTCGGACGTTTTCGCGCGAGCGATCGGCTATCCCTGCGCCCCGGTCGACGACCTGCTCGTGTTCCACGTCGTGTTCGGCAAGACCGTGCCGGACATCTCGCTCAACGCGGTGGCCAATCTCGGCTATGCCGCCTTCCGGGTGCTCGCGCCGGTCTATCCCGGCGACACGCTCAATGCCGTGTCCGAGGTGATCGGGCTCAAGGAGAATTCGAGCCGCAAGACCGGCATCGTGTTCGTGCGCACGATCGGTTGCAAGCAGGACGGCGGCAAGGTGCTCGAATACGTGCGCTGGGTGATGGTGCGAAAGCGCGACGAGGCGGCGCCCGCGCCCGGGGACCATCTGCCGCGGCTGCCCGACGCGGTGCTGCCGAGCATGCTCGGCGACGCCTGCCCGCCGATCGATGTCGCGGCCTACGATTTCACGCTTGCCGGCAGTCCCGATCGTTTCGGCGATTACGACGTCGGCGAGAAGATCGACCACGTGGACGGGATGACGGTGGAGGAAGCCGAGCATCAGATCGCGACGCGGCTCTATCAGAACACCGCGCGCATCCATTTCGACCAGTATTCGGCCGGGCAGGGCCGTTTCGGCCGCCGCCTGATCTACGGCGGCCACGTGATCTCGCTCGCGCGCACGCTCTCATTCAACGGGCTGGCCAATGCCTTTCATATCGCGGCGATCAACGGCGGACGGCACGTGTCGCCGCTGTTTGCCGGCGCCACCGTGTTCGCCTGGTCCGAGGTGCTGGCCAAGGCCGACGTGCCCGGGCGCGACGATGTCGGCGCGCTGCGGCTGCGCACGGTCGCGGCCAAGGACCATCCCTGCAACGACTTCCCGCTCAAGTCGGGCGACGAGGACGACCCGGCCGTGCTGCTCGACCTGGATTACTGGGCGCTGATGCCGCGTTAGCGCAGGGAGCGCGCCTCAACGCACGGGCGCGCCCACCGTCGCCGCAGCTTCGCTGATCACGCCGCAAGCGAGGCGGGCGCCGGCATTGCCGGCGGGGTCGCTCTTGTAGTCGTCCACGCCTTCATGCACCACGACCGCGGTGCCGCCCGGATGGAAGACCGAGTTGGGCTTGCCTTTCTCCAGCGTGATCGCCGCATTCAAGATTTCGACCGACAGCTCGCCGCTTGGCGGGACGTGGAGGTTCGGCATGTCGCCGGCGTGCCCATGGCCCGACAGCATGCCATGCTTTGCGTTGGTGGGATTGAAGTGCGGGCCCGCCGACTCGAAGGACGGTGGTTCGCACTTGCCGACGGCGTGGATATGGATCGCGTGCTCGCCCGCCGGCAATCCTTTGAGGGAAAGCTTGAGCAGGACCCCGGCCTGGGTCTGGGAGAGATCGACCGAACCGAGATCCTTGCCGCTCTTGTCGTGCAGCGTCGCTTTGCCCGCCTGGGCGGCGGCCGGCAATGCCAATGCGGTTGCCAGCAGCGCGGCGCTGGCGGTGGTTCCTAACCATTTCAAAGTATTCATGATGGTCTCCTTGGCGCGGTTCTGCCCGTCTTTGCTGCGCGAAAATGGGGGCATCACCCGGGGAAACCGCTTCCCCATGGCCGCGGTTCCCACGCCGGGGGCGGAAACACTCGGATGTTTAGGGGGCCCTACGTCGGCGCGAGCAACGCCGACTCTCCCGCACCGGCGCTAGGCGGCGGTTCGCAGGTGCTCGACCAGCTGGCGGGCGTAAGGCGGCAGCTCGTTGAAGCTGCGGATGCAGATCGTGAGCTCGCGCACCGCCCATGGATCGGTTAGCGCCACCGGGACGATCGCCATGGTCCGCGCCACGCGGCGCGCGGTGGTCTCGGGCACGATGCCGATCCCGACATTGCACTCGACCAGCCGGCACACGGCGTCGAAGCTGCGCAATTGCACGCGCAGCCGCAGCGGATGCCCGATGCGCGCGGCCTTGTCCGCGAGGAAGCGCTGCAGCGCGCTCGCCCGGTCGAGGCCGACGAAGTCGTTGTCGAGCACCTGCGCGAAGGAAATCTTCGACCGCTTGGCGAGCGGATGATTGCGCGCCACCACCAGCACGAACCGGTCCTTGCGGAAGGGATAGGTTTCCAGCGCGCTGGCATCGACGGTGGCGGCGACGATGCCGAGGTCGGCGACCCCTTCGGCGATGAGGCCTACGATCTCGTCGCTCAGCCGTTCCTCGAGGTCGACGCTGACATTGGGGTGGGTCAACAGGAACGAGCTCAGCGCCTCGGGCAGGAATTCGGTCAACGCATTGGTGTTGGAGAGCACCCTGATCTGTCCGGCCAGCCCGCCGGCATAGGCGCCGAGGTCCTCGCGCAGCCGTTCGGCCTGCCGCAGGATCGCGCGCGCGTGCTGCAACAGCGTGCGGCCGGCCTGGGTCGGAGTCACGCCTTGACGCCCGCGCACGAGCAGCGCGGCGCCGAGCGCCTCCTCCATGTTGCGGATGCGCGTGGAGGCTGCAGCGAGCGCGAGATGCGCGCGCTCGGCACCCGCGGTGATGCTGCCGCCCTCGACGACGTGACGGAACAGGCTGAGATCGGTCAGGTCGAAACGCATGGGGATCGCTGCGTGAGGCTCGGCGCGTGCCTTGGGCTCACCTTCGAGTTTGGCGAAGGAAAGCTACGCGAAATACCTATTGTCCGCCAAGTCCCTCGGCATCATATTCGCGGTTGACGAAAGCAGCCCCGATCGGCCGCGGGTTGGCCGCGGCTGATTGCGCCGGGTTGCGACATTGGGTTAGGAACGCTATTGGACGGCGCGCGGGCGGACCGGAGCAGAACAATGGCCGAAACCAAAGCGCCGGTTGAACGGCCGCTCTCCCCGCATCTCTTCATCTACAAGCCGATGCTGACGATGATGATGTCCATCGTCCATCGCCTCACCGGTGCCGGCCTCTATTTCGGCACGCTGCTGGTGGCCTGGTGGCTGATCGCGGCGGCGTCGAGCCCCAACGCCTATGCCGGCATCGGATCGTTCATGAGCTCGTTCGTCGGCCGGCTGATCCTGTTCGGCTATACCTGGGCGCTGATGCATCACATGCTGGGCGGCATCCGGCACCTGATCTGGGACACCGGCCACGGATTCGGCCCGCAATGAGCGCGAATGGCTGGCGCTGGCGAGCCTGGTCGGCTCGATCAGCCTGACCGTCATCATCTGGGTCGTCGGCTACCTGTTCATGGGAGGGCCGCGCTGATGGCGGTCGGCAAAATGAGCACCCCGCTGGCGCGCGTGCGCGGGCTGGGCTCCGCCAAATCCGGCACCCGAGCATTTCTGGCGCCAGCGCCTGACCGCGGTCGCGAACGTGCCGCTGACCATCGCCTTCGTCGTCATCGTGGTGTCGCTGCTCGGCCGCAATCATGCCGCCGTGGTGCAGATCCTCGGCTCGCCGTTGATCGCGGTGATCATGCTGCTGTTCATTTTTTCCATCACCACGCATATGCGCATCGGCATGCAGGTCATCATCGAAGACTACGTCCACGACGAGGGAGCCAAGCTCCTTCTGCTGATGGCGAACACGTTCTTCACCGTCGCGGTCGGACTGGCCGCTGCCTTCGCCATCCTCATGCTCAGCTTCAAGGTGTGAACCGTGGCCACCAATGGCGGATCAAATGGCAAGGCGCCGGCGGTCAATGGCCGCGCCTATCCGATCGAGGATCACAACTACGATGTGGTGGTCGTCGGCGCCGGCGGGTCGGGCCTGCGCGCGGTCGTCGGCTGCTGCGAGGCGGGGCTCAGGACCGCCTGCATCACCAAGGTGTTCCCGACCCGCTCGCACACGGTGTCGGCGCAGGGCGGCATCGCCGCCGCGCTCGGCAATATGGGCGAGGACGACTGGCGCTGGCACATGTACGACACCGTGAAAGGGTCGGACTGGCTCGGCGACCAGGACGCGATCGAATATCTCTGCCGCAACGCGCCCGAGGCGGTCTACGAGCTCGAGCATTGGGGCCTGCCGTTCTCGCGCCGGGATGACGGCAAGATCTATCAGCGTCCGTTCGGCGGCATGACCACGCACTACGGCAAGGGCACGGCTCAGCGCACCTGCGCCGCCGCCGACCGCACCGGCCATGCCATGCTGCACACGATGTACGGCCAGGCGCTGCGCCACTCCGCCGAATTCTTCATCGAATTCTTCGCCCTCGATCTGATCATGGACGACGAGGGCCGCTGCCGCGGCGTCGTCGCCATCAAGCTCGAGGACGGCTCGATCCACCGCTTCGGCGCCCATATGACGATCCTCGCCACCGGCGGCTACGGGCGGGCCTATTTCTCCTGCACCTCGGCGCATACCTGCACCGGCGACGGCAACGCCATGGTGCTGCGCGCCGGCCTGCCGCTGCGAGGACATGGAGTTCGTGCAGTTCCATCCCACCGGCATCTACGGCGCCGGCTGCCTGATCACCGAGGGCGCCCGCGGGGAAGGCGCCTATCTCGTCAATTCCGAGGGCGAGCGCTTCATGGAGCGCTACGCGCCTTCCGCCAAGGATCTGGCTTCACGCGACGTGGTGTCGCGCGCCATGACCATCGAAATCCGCGAGGGCCGCGGCGTCGGCAAGCTCAAGGACCACATCCATCTGCATCTCGACCATCTCGATCCGGCGGTGCTGCACGAGCGCCTGCCGGGAATCGCCGAGCTGGCGCGCATCTTCTGCGGATGCGACATCGCGCACGAGCCGATCCCGATCGTTCCGACCGTGCATTACAACATGGGCGGCATCGCTACCAATTATCACGGCGAGGCGCTGACCAAGAAGAACGGCAGCGACGACTTCGTGGTGCCCGGCCTGATGGCGCTCGGCGAGGCCGCCTGCGTGTCCGTCCATGGCGCCAACCGTCTCGGCTCGAACTCGCTGATCGATCTCGTGGTGTTCGGCCGCGCCGCCGCCTTGCGCTGCGCCGAAGTCGTGCATCCCGGCGACAGCCACGCCGATCTGCCCAAGGATTCCGCCGACCTCGCGCTGTCGCGGCTCGACCGCTTCCGCCACGCCGCCGGCAAGACGCCGACCGCGGAGATGCGGCTGAAGATGCAGAAGGTGATGCAGAACAATTGCGCCGTGTTCCGTACCGCCGAGGTGCTGAACGAGGGGCACAAGCTCATCCACGAGGTCTATGCCGGCGTTCCCGACATCAAGGTCACCGACCGCTCGCTGATCTGGAACTCGGACCTGATCGAGACGCTCGAGTTCGACAACCTGATCGCGCAGGCGGTGGTCACCATGGACTCCGCCCGCAACCGCACCGAAAGCCGCGGCGCGCATGCGCGCGAAGACTTCCCCGAGCGCGACGACAAGAACTGGATGAAGCACACGCTCGCCTGGATGGATCCAAAGGGCGCCGTCACTATCGACTACCGGCCGGTGCACACCTACACGCTCACCAACGAGGTGGCGTATATCGAGCCTCGGCCGCGGGTGTACTGATGACGCGGGTTGCAGTCGGTGCCTTCCTGACCATGCTGCCGCTCCCGGCGGTGGCAGCTGGCGGAGAAGATCTCCCGCTTCAAGTTCTGCTCTATGTGTACGGAGCGTTGTTTTTGATCTGTGCCGTGCCGGCGGCCGGAGTGGGGTTCGTGCTAGGAACTTTCTTAAAGTTTTCAGGTTCAATCCTGAGCCTTGCGATTCTTACCGGGATTCCGGTGGCTTGGGTCTTGGTCAGCCGTGGGCTTGAACCAGCCGCGGAATTTGCGCGCGCCGCATCCCTAGTTTTGTTGCTTTTGAGTCCGGCGATCTACCTCGGTTGGCATCTCGGTTGCAAAGAGGCAGCACGCAACGCGACTCGGAAGCGCTTGGTCCGAACAGGAAGATAAAATGGCCCAATTCACCTTGCCGAGAAACTCCAGGATCACCGAAGGCAAGACCTGGGCCTATCCCACCGGCGCGCATGACGTGCGCGAATACCGCATCTATCGCTGGAATCCGGACGACGGCAAGAATCCGCGCATGGACACCTATTACGTCGACTGCGGCGATTGCGGGCCGATGGTTCTGGACGCGCTGATTTGGATCAAGAACAACATCGACCCCACGCTCACCTTCCGCCGGTCCTGCCGCGAGGGCGTGTGCGGCTCTTGCGCAATGAACATCGACGCCACCAATACGCTGGCCTGCACCAAGGACATGGCGGACATCAAGGGCGCGGTGAAGATCTATCCGCTGCCGCACCAGCCGGTGGTGAAGGACCTGGTGCCCGATCTCACCAACTTCTATGCCCAGCATGCCGCGATCGAGCCGTGGCTGCAGACCACGTCGCCGACGCCGCAGAAGGAATGGAGGCAGAGCCACGAAGACCGGCAGAAGCTCGACGGTCTCTACGAATGCATCCTGTGCGCGTGCTGCTCGACCGCCTGCCCGAGCTATTGGTGGAACAGCGAGCGCTTCCTCGGCCCCGCCGCGCTGCTGCAGGCCGACCGCTGGCTGCAGGACAGCCGCGACGAGGCGACCGGCCATCGCCTCGACAATCTCGAGGATCCGTTCCGCCTCTACCGCTGCCACACCATCATGAACTGCACCAAGGCCTGCCCGAAAAGCCTCAACCCGGCCAAGGCCATCGCCGAGATCAAGCGGATGATGGTCGAGCGGCAGGTGTGACCGGCGCATCCAAACGCGCGCGTCTGCTCGCCATCGTCGCGGCGGCGGCTGTTGGCGTGCGGCCATTGAGCCCGCGACGGCAGCGTACATGACTAGAATGGCGTCCGTTCTGCGGGCCTCGAACACCGTGCTCGCCTATTGAGTGACCAGCCGGCTGCGGCGGACCGCTTCCGCTTCGCCGCAGGCGCCTACCCCGCATTCATCGGAGACGCTCCATGCCCAAGCCGATCCGCCGGGTCGTGACCGGCCACGACGCCGTCGGCCGATCCGTGTTCATCATGGACAAGCCGGCGACGCATGTTTACAGCCGCAGCCCGGGAAGCGCGGTCGTCACCGAATTGTGGGAGACGCGCGCGATGCCCGCCGACAATCGGAGCAATGCCGAAGTCACCGACCATCCGTTTCGGCTCGCACCGCCCAGGAACGGCACGGTGTTCCGCATCATCGAATATCCGCCGGACCGGCAGCGCCTCGCCGCGCTCGAGTGGCAGCGCGCCAGCGCCGACGACGGCTCCGGTCACGCCGCCGCGTTCGATCGCGGCTCGCCGCGTCATCCCGGTTTTCACAAGACCAGTTCGGTCGATTACGCCATCGTGCTATCCGGCGAGATTTATGCGTTGATGGACGAGGGCGAGGTGCTGCTCCGGGCCGGCGACGTGCTGATCCAGCGCGGCACCAACCACGCCTGGAGCAATCGCAGCGAGGAGCCGGCCCATCTCGCCTTCGTGCTGGTCGATGCCGAAGCGGTATAAATGCCCGCCGGCGATAACGATCGAAGCTGGTGGAGGGCGGCGCGCTATTGCATGATCGGCGCCTCGGCGCTTTTCAAGCTACCTGAACCAAACCGGGAGAAATGCAATCATGGCTTTGAGTGCAGACGTTCGCCGCGTGGTGACGACCATCGACAAGAACGACAAGGCGGTGGTGCTGCTGGACGGCGCCAATCCGCATAAGAAAGTGCGGCCGCAGACGCAGACTGTATCGCGGGTGTTGTGGGTTACCGATCAGACCCCGGCCGATCTCAGCGGCGCCGCCGACCGCGCCGCGGTCGATATCGGCATCATGCCGCCGCGCGGCGGTACGGTATTTCGCATCGTCGATTTTCCGCCGGAAACGGCGGAGACACGCAAACTCGATCCCAATACCATGCATCAGAGCCTGGGCGATGGCGCGCCCAAGCGCGGCCTGCCGCCCCGGCATCCGGCCATGCACCGCACCCGCACCGTGGACTACGCCATCGTCATGGCCGGCGAGATCGACATGCTGCTCGACGATTCGGAAATCCATCTCAAGGCCGGCGACGTCCTGGTCCAGCAGGGCACCAATCATGCCTGGGTCAATCGCGGCAAGGAGCCCTGCCGCATCGCCTTCATCCTGGTCGACGCCAAGGAACCTTGAGCGATCGACTTAGAATCGGGCCGGCTCGGCGCGGACGTGAGCCAATGCGAATGGAGCGATCGAAATGGAAATGAGACCCGCTCACCGCGAGACCAAGCTCCCGCCGCCGACATTCGCCTGCCGGCCGTTGGCGCCGGCGCTGGGCGCCGAGATCATGGGCGTCGATTTGAGCAAACCGATCGACGACCATGTCTTTGGGCAGATCCGGGACGCCTGGCACGAGAACCTCGTGATCCTGCTGCGCGATCAAGAACTGAGCGAGGAGGACGAGGTCCGCTTCGCGGAAAAATTCGGACCCCCGGCGGTAATCCACACCAAGCAATTCGTGCGCAATCATCCCGCGGTGATGTTGATCTCGAACATCCGCGAGGACGGCAAGCCGATCGGCGCCTTGCCCGACGGCGAGATGCATTTTCATACCGACCAGTGCCACCAGGAGCGGCCCGCCATGGCCTCGATGCTCTATGCCATCGAGGTCCCGAGCGCGGGCGGCAACACGCTGTTCGCCAACGGCTACAAGGCGTATGAAACGCTGCCGGACGAAATCAAGCGCCGCATCGACGGCCGCAAGGCGCTCAACGCCTACGATTACGACACCGCTGCGACCAAGCGCGGCACGCGGCTCGCCGACGGCGTGCCGTCCTACGTCCATCCGGTGGTCCGCACCCATCCGGCGACCGGCCGCAAGGCGCTCTACGTCAACCGCCTGATGACGGTGCGTATCGAAGGGTTGTCCGCGCCCGAGAGCGAGGAATTGCTGGATTTGTTGTTCGACCACCAGGAGCGGCGCGAATTCGTCTACGAGCACGTCTGGCGTCCCGGCGACCTCCTGATGTGGGACAACCGTTGCACGCTGCACGCCCGCACCGATTTCAGCCCGCACGAACGGCGCCTGATGCGGCGCGTCACCATCCTGGGCGAAAAGCCGGTGTGATCCTCCGATACGATGTCGCCCGGCCAGCGCGGGTGGGCACGCCGCGTGGATTGCAACACTGGAGGATCCCTCGTGATCGGCCGCAAAGACGACCCCGCCTTCCTTTACTTTCCCGACAATTACCGCTGGTCCATGGGGCTGCTCATCTGCCTCTCGGCCGCGCCGTGGACCGGGGTCGAGATCGACGAGGTCCACCGCGTCGGTCGCGCGCTGGAGGATCGTGTCGGCGACGACGACGCCTGGTTCGAGGAATGGACCCGCATGGGCGAGCGGATCGAGGCGCGCGGCCGCGACGAGCAGAAGAAAGGCCACCAGCTCACGGCCGCCTCCTGCTTCATGCGCGCGACGCGCTATTACCAGACCGGCGAACGCTTCATCCACCCGCGCTCGCAGCGCAGCATGGACATCTACGCCAGGTCGGTGAAAACCTTCAAGGACGCGGCCGCGATCATCCGCCGCCCGCGCATCGAACCGGTGGAGGTGCCCTATGACGGCACCAGCCTGCCGGCGCTCCTGGTGCATCCGGATGCTGCAGCGGCCGGCTCGAAACCGGCGCCATGCATGGTGTTCTTCGACGGCTTCGACGTCACCAAGGAGCTGCAATACGGCTACGGCATCCCCGATCTCGCCGCGCGCGGCGTCGGCTGCCTCATCGTCGACGGTCCCGGCAACGGCGAGAGCGTGCGCTTCCGCAATCTGCCGCTCATCGCCGAGACCGAGCGCTACGCCACGGCCGCTTACGAGTACCTCGCCGCGCGCCGCGAGTTCGACCCCGGCCGTATCGGCGTGATGGCGCTCAGCCTCGGTGGCTACTACGCCCCGCGCGCCGCCGCGCTCGAGCCGCGCTTCGCCTGCTGCGTGGCCTGGGGCGCGCAGTGGGACTATCACGCCATCTGGGCGAAGCGGCTCGAACAGCTCGCCTCCGGCGAGGTGCTGTCGCTGTCGGTGCCGCCGGAGCATCTGCAATGGGTGCTCGGCGTATCGAACCAGCAGGCGGCGCTCAAGAAGCTCGAAGGTTTCCGGCTCGACGGCATCGTGCAGAAGATGACCTGTCCGTTCCTTCTCCTGCACGGCGCGGGCGACGAGCAGATTCCGCTGGCGCTCGCGGAAAAATGCTTCGCCGCCGTCGGGTCGAAGCAGAAGACCCTCAAGGTCTTCCAGCGCGAGGAGGGCGGCTTCCACCACTGTCAGGTCGACAACGTCACCATCGGCGTGCACACCATGTGGGATTGGATCGCGGATGTGCTGAAGCCGGGGACGTAATCTCTCCGTCGTCATGCGCGGGCTTGACCCGCGCATCCATCTTCTCGCGAAAATGATCGATTGCCGGCTCGAGGCCGGCAATGACGCCGGAGAAAGTCGCGGGCGCTACCCAAGATTTTTCGGTTGGAGACTAAATGAGTACATCCCCGATCTACCTCACCGAAGCCGACGTCAGCCGTCTCGTCACGGTCAAGGATGCGATCGCGACGCTCGAAGCGCTGTTCGCCACGTGGGGCCAGCCCTCGACCAGCAATCTGCCGCGGCAGCGCGCGCGGCTTGCGGGCGGCGCCTTCAATCTCATGGGCGCGGCCTATGGCGCGAAGGGCGTACATGGCCTCAAGGCCTATGCCGGCCTGAAGGGTGCGCAGTTCCACACGCTGCTGTATTCCTCGCTCGACGGCAGGCTCAAGGCCATGATCGAAGCGGATCTGTTCGGCCAGATGCGTACCGGCGCGGCGAGCGGGCTTGCGACCAAGCTTCTGGCCAATCCGGATGCGCACACGCTCGGCGTCATCGGCACCGGGCGGCAATCGCGGACGCAGGCCATCGCCGTCTGCGCGGTGCGGCCGATCAAGCGCGTCAAGGTGTTCGCCCGCACTCCCGAGCATCGCGAGAGCTATGCGCGCGCGATGGAAAAGGAGCTCGGCGTCGAGGTGCTGCCCGCGCCGTCGGCGCAAGCCTGCGTTGCCGACGCCGACGTCGTGGTCACCATCACGAAGTCGGCCGAGCCGGTGTGCCGGGCGGACTGGCTCGCGCACGGCGCGCACGTCAACGCCGCCGGCGCCAATTCCGCCGACCGCCGCGAGATCGACGCCGAGACCGTGTTGCGCGCCGCCGTGAAGGCGACCGATCACGTGGAGCAGGCCAAGGTGGAGGCGGGCGAGTTTCGCGAGCTGGTCGCGGCCGGCAAGCTCGTCTGGTCCGACGATCCGCGAGCTCGGCGAGTTCGTCACCGGCAAGGCCAAGGGCCGCACCTCGCCGTCCGACCTGACGTTGTTCAAGTCGCTCGGCATCGCGCTCGAGGACGTGGCCTTCGCCGAACTCGTCTACCAGCGCGCGCTCGCCGTCGGCGTCGGCAAGCCAATCCCGCTATAACCGTGGAGTCGACGCTCCCCCTCACCTCGGCGCAATCGCTTGGCGCAAAATATTGCGTGCGTCCTGCGAGCCGTCGAGCTGGCGCAGCGTGCGGCGCTTGATCTTCCAGCCCTGCGGCGTGCGCACGAGCTCCCAGCGGTTGGCGGTCATGCGGTGCACGCGAAAGCCCTTCGAGCTGCCGTGGTTGGGGACCTCCACCGGCTCGCCTTGGGTCTGCGGCACCAGAATCTGCAGATAAGACGTGACGACGGCGGTGTCGCCATCGATCGCGACGTGCGGCAGCGAGGTGAAATGCGCCAACCCGCGCGCGATCGCTGCCTGGTGGTCGGCGCCCAGCACCTGATTGGCGATGGTGTCGCGCCCGCGCGGGCTCGACAGGTTCTCGCCGCGGTCGAACACGCCGTCTTCCACCCAGCTCGCCGCGATATGGTCCTTGCCGCCGGTATCGGCGCTCGGCGGATGGCTGGCGATCAGATTGTAGATTTCGAGCCGATCCTCGATCGCGCGGATGCGATCTTCCAGGCTGCGATTGGCTGAGGCGCTCATGCTTCACTCCCACGCCGATTTCACATCGATGGCAATTTGCCTAACCCCCATCCTGGGGGGCAGGTTCTCAGGATGAGGCCGGCGGCCTCACCGCCGCGGGATCACTTCCCCGATCGCGCCGGCGTCGTGCGCGGAGAAGAACAGCCGTCCGTCGGGAATCGCGATGATGGCGCGCGCGCCGCAGCCCTCGACCGGAATCGGATATTCGCCGATGACCGTGCCGTCCGGCGCCATGCAGCCGATCCTGTTGGAAAAGTTCTCGGTGAACCAGAGGTCGCCGTTCGGCGCCACCGTGACGCCGCGCAAGGAAGCATCCGGCGTCTTCACCGGCCATTCGGTGACGCGGCCATGCGCGTCGATGCGCCCGAGCGCGTTGGCCTTGGTCTCGACGAACCAGATGTGGCCGTCGGGATGCGTCACCATCGCGCGCGGCTCGCTGTTCGGGGTCGGAATTTTGTATTCGGTGACGTGGCCTTGCATGCTGATCCGGCCGATCTGACCAGCCTCGTATTCGCTGAACCAGATCTCGCCGTTGCGCACCACCAGCGAGAGCGGGCGACAGCCCGGCGTGAGACCTTCGGAGAACTCCGTCACGGTGCCGCCCGGCGCGATCCGGCCAATCCGGCTGAGGTGGGCCTCGGAAAACCACACATTGCCGTCCGGACCCGCGACGATGCCGTCCGGTCCGGCGCCGGGCGTCGGAACCGGAAATTCGCTGACGGCGCCCGACGTGGTGATCCGCCCGACCCGGTTGCCGGCGTTCTCGCAAAACCACAGCGCGCCGTCGGCAGCCGGCGTGATCCCGATCGGCCGGCTGTTCGGGGTCGGCGTGTCGAACTCGACGAAACTGCCATCGTCGGGATTCATCCGCCCGATCTTGGCTGTTCCGCTTTCGCAGAACCACAGCTGCCGGTCCGGACCGAATACGATGATGTACGGCTTGCTGTCCGGCGCCGGGATCGGATGCAGAACGATCTCCGGGTCCGAATGCGCCGACTGCCGATATCGCGGCGAGGCTGCACGATCCGCCGACATCGCTGACGTCCTCTCAGTTGCAACGCAGGCTGATCAAATGGCAATGCCGAACAGCCGCGCGGCATTGCTGCCGAGGATCGCGTTCTGCTCGGTCTTGCCGATTTTCTTGGCGCGGCGGACGTATTCGACTGGCTGCTTCTCCGCAAACGGATAGTCCGACGCCAGCATGACGTGGCTGGAAGGAACTTTGGTCACCAGGAATTCCAGCATGTCCGGATTGAACAGCACGGTGTCGTAGAAGAAGCGCGGCAGGTAGCTGCTGAAGTCGCCCTTGAGGTGCGGCGAGCGGCCGTAGCGATAATCATTGTCGTGCCGTCCGGTGTAGAACGGCAGATACCCGCCGCCATGCGCCACCATGATCTTGAGCTTGGGGAACTGATCCATGACGCCCTCATAGATCAAGGACGACATTGCGTAGGCCTCTTCCAGGGGCTGCCCGACGGTGATCATCAGACGATTGCGGCGCATGCGCTCGTCCGAATTGCCGGCGGGGTGGATGAAGATCACGGCGCCCAGTTCTTCCGCCTTGGCCCAGAACGGCCGCAGGCGCTGATCCCCCAACTCGATGCCGTTCACGTGCGAGGAGATGATGACGCCGCGGAGATCGAGATCGCGCACGCAGCGCTCGAGTTCCGCCGTCGAAAGCGCGACGTCGTGCAGCGGCAGCGAGCCGAGACCGACCAGCCGGTCCGGATTCTGCGCCACCGCTTCGGCCACCCGATCATTGCCGAG
Organism: uncultured Alphaproteobacteria bacterium; assembly: GCA_963712565.1. Taxonomy (GTDB): domain Bacteria; phylum Pseudomonadota; class Alphaproteobacteria; order Rhizobiales; family Xanthobacteraceae; genus VAZQ01. The sequence continues at coordinate 54,500 of CAVQIP010000039.1, forward strand.
ACGGTCCATCTCGAGCGCCTCCTCCGGCTCCACCCCGTAGGTGCATTGCTGCATGATGCTGGGGCTGATGACCTGAATGTCGACGCCGGTCGCGTCCATCTCCGCCAGCCGCAGCGGCAACTCGGTCATGCGCTTGAGCAGCGGCTCCGGGACGCCGCCCGGCCCCGCCACCGCCCGCGAATATTGCGACTGTCCGTAGGTACGCTTCATCACCTCGGGCACGAGCACGTGGGCGTGCACGTCGATGACAACCGGCCTCGGTGCGGGACCTCGGGAGTGGCCGGACGCTTTCGCCGACTTGTCCGCCGGCTTGCTGCCGGCCCTGCGGTCGGCCGTTTTGGGTCTTGCAACAGACGATCGGGCGGAGGCGCGCGCACTCTTGTTCTGGATTTTTTTCTTGGCTGACTTGGTCATGACGAGCACCCTGGAATTGTGGCTGGCGGGACTGCGACGGGGAAAACCTGAGCAACTTGGCGATTGGAACGCGACAATGAGGGCGCAGGTGCGTCCAATTGCGCGGTATAACGGCCTGCGCTAACCGTATCATAATGGGAGCAGGTATCTCAAACCCGCTGCACCACAAGCAATAATTGCGAATGGAGGAAGCGACGATGAAATCGCTCGGCATCTGCCTCGTCATGGCGCTGCTCGCGATCGGCTCTGCGGCGGCGCAGACCGTCAGCATCGTAACCACGCCGAGCGGCTCGTACACGAATTCGGCCGGTGCGGCGATGGCCAAGATCATCGGTGAAAAGACCAAAGTGCGGGCGATCCTGCAGGCGCAGGCGCTGCAGGGCATGATCCCGGTTGCCGCCGGCACCGCCGAGTTCGGCATGGGGAATTCGTTCGACACCACCTTTTACGTGAACGGCACCGGCGAATACGAGGGCCAGGGTGAGCACAAGAACCTGCGCAACGTCGCCGCGCTGCTGCCCTATCAGGTGGCGCTGCATGTGCGCGCGGACTCCGATATCAAGTCCATCGCCGATCTCAAGGGCAGGCGGGTGTCGTCGGGCTTCAACGCGCAAAAGACCATCGGCCGCATCATCGCGGCGCATCTGGCGACAGCCGGGCTGAGCTACCAGGACGTGAGCGGGGTATTGACGCCGAATGTCAGCCGCTCGGCGGAGGACTTCAGCGCGGGCAAGACCGACGTGCTGTTCTTCGCGCTCGGGTCGGCGGCGGTGAAGCAGGCATCCGCGACAGTCGGCGGTTTGCGGATGCTGCCGATCGACGACACGCCGGAAGCGGTCAAACGCATGCAAGCCGTGCTGCCGGGCTCCTATGTCATGGAGGTCAATCCCTCGCCGGCATTCGAGGGCATCAGCAAGCCGACCAAGGTCGTGGCCTTCGACATGGTGCTCTCCACCAACATGGCCGTCCCGGAGGACGTGGTCTACGAGGTGACCAAGGCGCTGCACCAGAACAAGGCTGCGCTGGCGGCGACGTTTCCACCGTTCAATCTGTTCGTGCCCGACAAGATGGCAAAGCCGGTGCAGGACGTCGAATTCCATCCGGGGGCGCTCAAGTACTACCGCGAAATCGGATTGGCGCCGAAGTCGTAGTCGATGCGGGTGACGGCCCGCCGCGGCGGCCGTCAGTTTTCTATCCGGCTGCCGCCGTCATTCCGCATCGCCGCTGCCACGAATGCCCATGCGGTCGAGCGCGCCACGTTGGTCGGTCGGCATTGCGATCGTAGGTCCGGAGGATGCGGGCGGCGCGTCTGCCGCCGCCGGCGCGCGCCGACGCGTTCGCTCCCGCAGCAACAGCAGGATGCCTGCCACGGCGCCGGCGAGGTTGAGCCAACGCGCGGCGGCGAAGGCGCCGACCGGAAGCAGCAGGCCAATGCCGATCGCACCGTAGACGAGGCGATCGACGATACCGAGCGGACGAACGGAATAGGCCATCACCGCCGCCGAGATCAGCCACACTCCCGCGATCGCGGTGACGACGTCGATGACGATGAGGACGGGGTCACCCTTCAGCAACAGCGTTCCGGAAAACACGAACAGGAACGGGATGACGAATATGGTCCAGCCGAACGCCATCGCCATCCAGCCGGTCTTGTTGGGGTCGGCGCCAGCGAGATTGGCGGCGACGAAGGCCGCGACCGCGACGGGCGGGGAGATCACCGACAGGCAGCCGTAGTAGAGAATGAACATGTGCGCCGCCATCGGCTCGATCCCCATCTGGATCAGGCTCGGCGCCACCAAGGTCGCGAGCAGGATGTAGCAGCCGACGGTGGGCAGGCCCGCGCCCAGGATGATGTTGGCGACGGCGGCCAGGACGAGCAGCCCGATCAAGCTCCCGCCGGCGAGGTGGATGAGCACCAGGCTGAGCGTGAAGCCCGCGCCGGAATAATTGAGCGCGCCGATCATGATGCCGGCGGCGGCGCCGATCATGAACAGGTCGATCACGGACGTGCCGGTATCGCGCAGCATCTCGTAGAGATCGCGGATGCCGACGCGCTTGCCCTGGAACGGGAATACCAGCGCGAGGACGAGCGCGACCGCGATGGCGATCAAGCCCGCGCCCTCGGCCTCCTCGCCGCCCCAGAACAACGCATAGATCAGCGCCACGAACGGAATCGGGAAGTGCCAGCCGGCTTTGAGCACCGCCTTGAGGCGCGGTATCTGCTCCGGCTCCATCGGCCGGATATGACTGCGCGCCGCTTCGAGATCGACCTGAATGAAAAGCGCGATGTAGAACAGGATCGCCGGGATGGCGGCGGCGAGCGCGACCTCGGCATAGGGCACGCGCAGGAATTCGGCCATGACGAAGGCCGCGATCCCCATCACCGGCGGCATGATCTGCCCGCCGGTCGAGGCATTGGCTTCGATCGCGGCGGCGAGGTGGGGTCGAAATCCGACGCGGATCATCAGCGGGATCGTGACGACGCCGACGGTGATGATGTTCGACACCACGTTGCCGGAAACGGTACCGAACAGGGATGATCCGAGGATCGCGATCTTGGCCGGTCCGCCGCGGTAGCGGCCCATCAACGCGATCGAAACATCGGTGAAAAAGCCTGCACCACCCGATTTCAGCAGCACGTTGCCGAACAGCACGAAGACCACCACCACGGTCGCCACGATCTTGAGCGTGACGCCGAGGACGGCGGTCGAGTCCCAGACCGAGTAGTAGGTCAGCCGGTCGAACGGGATCGACTTGGCCGCGAACTCGCCGGGCAGATGGCCCGCGACCAAGGCCAGCACGAAGAAGAAGACGGTGGTGTAGAGGAGGCCCGTGCCGGTCGTGCGCCGCAATCCCTCGAGGATGAGAACGATCATGCCGCCGGCGACGATCAGCCCGTCCCAGGGGCGCGCGTTGACCAGCTCCGACAACGAGGGGAAGCGCAACAGGATATAGATGCAACCCGCGAACGAGATCAGCGCGGCGAGCGCATCGTACCAGGGAAGGGGGCCCGCGCGGCCGCGCTTGCCGCCGTCGGCGGGCACGTGGAGAAAGATCAGCGGCATGGCGACCGCGAGCAGTCCGGCGAGATATTGCTCGGAGTAGAGCGAGAGCCCGAACTTGCGGAACAGGTCGGCCGCGACCGCCACCGCCGCGCAGGTCAGGGCGACCGCCAGCACGTTCACCAGTCTCGTCATGGCGTCTCGGTCCCCTTGCCGCGGCCTTGATATCACATCGCGGCTGCGATCTTGGGCGCAGATTGCCGCGATGATAGGCTGGCACCGGCCTTCACAACGACCGGAGTCGATCCGTGCAACGCATGGTTTTTCTCGGCATCCTGGCGGCGATCGGCGCGGCGCTGTGCCCGGCCGGCCGCGTGGAGGCGCAAGCCTATCCCGACCGGCTGATCAAGATGGTGGTGCCGTTCCCGGCCGGCGGTCCGATCGACACCACCGCACGGCTGCTGGTGCAACGTCTCGGGCCGATCCTCGGGCAGACCGTCATCATCGAGAATCGCGGCGGCGCCGGCGGTGCGCTCGGCGCGAAAGCCGTCGCCGGCGCCGAGCCCGACGGCTACACCTTGTTGTTCGGCAATGCGAGCGTCCTGGTGGTGGGCCCGGCGGTCTATCGCTTCCGCGATTACGATCCGGTCAAGCACTTCACGCCGATCGCGAAGGTCACGGAAGGTTACGAGGTGCTCGTGGTCGCGCCGGACTTCCCGGCGCAGAACGTCGAGGAGCTCGTCGCCTATGCCAAAGCCCATCGCGGCGAGCTCAACTTCGGCTCCATGGGCTACGGCAACCTCACCCATCTCGTCGCCGAGTTGTTCAAGTTGCGCACCGGCACCGACTTCACCCACGTCCCCTACAAGGGCTCCGCCGACGCGGTCGCGGGCATCGTCGCCGGGCAGGTGCATATCCTGTTCGGGGAGGTCGCCGGCCTGCTGCCGCTCGTGCGCGCGGGCAAAATTCGCGCGCTCGGGGTATCGAGCGCGGCACGCAATGCGCTCGCGCCCGAATTGCCGACGCTGATCGAAGGCGGTCTATCCGATTTCGTCGCGCTCACGTTCACCGGGGTGGTGGCGCCGGCGGGAACGCCTGCGAGCATCGTCGGCAAGCTCAACGGCGCCATCAACGAAAGCCTCAAGTCGCCCGAGATCGTGGCGGCATTGGGCAAGCTCGGCGCCGAAGTGCGAACGGGATCGGCGGACGAATTCGCGGCATTCATCGCCAAGGAACGGACCAGGTGGGTCGACGTGGTGACGCGTACCGGCATCAAGGCGGAGTGAAGCCGGCGACCCGATCCCCCTCGGCCAGACCGGGGCTAGTTGTGCGTCCCCCCGCTATTCCTGAAACGCCTGTTCGCGGCTGTGGCGGATTTTCGGCAGCAGCACCGCCGCGAGCAACACGGCCGCCGTCAGCAACAGGCCGGCGCTGATCGGTCGCTGCAGGAACGTGATCGGATTGCCGCGTGCGAGCAGCATGGCGGTGCGCAACTTCTCCTCCAGCAGCGGGCCGAGCACGAAACCCAGCGCGAGCGGCGCCGGCTCGCAGCCGAGCTTGAACAGCAGGTAGCCGAACACGCCGAAGCCCGCCGCGAGCACGACCTCGAAGCTGCTGTTGTGCACGCTGTAGATGCCGATGCTGCTGAACAGGAGGATCGCCGGAAACAGCAGCCGATACGGGACGCGCAGCAGCCGCACCCACACTCCGATCAACGGCAGATTGATGATGACGAGCATGGCATTGCCGATCCACATGCTGGCGATGAGGCCCCAGAACAGATCGGGGCGCTGCTCGAGCACCTCCGGGCCCGGCCGGATGCCGTGGATCATCATGGCGCCGATCATCACCGCCATCACGGCGTTGGGCGGGATGCCGAGCGTCAACATCGGAATGAACGCGGTCTGCGCGCCCGCATTGTTGGCGGATTCCGGGCCGGCGACGCCCTCGACGGCGCCGTTGCCGAAGCGCGCGGGGTCTTTCGCCAGCTTGCGCTCGAGCGAATAGGCGGCAAAGGAGCTCAGCACCGCGCCGCCGCCCGGCAGCACGCCGAGCAGGCAGCCCAGAATCGTACCGCGCAGCGAGGCCGGCCAGGCGAGACGAAAATCTTCGCGCGTCGGCCACACCCGCTGAAGTTTTGCGCGCAGAACCGAGACCGTTTGCGCGTCCTCGCCTTTTTCGAGGCCGACGATGATGCTGCCGAAGCCGAATATGCCGACGGCGATCGAGACGAAGTCGATGCCGTCGAACAGCTCGGCCGAGCCGAAGGTGAAGCGCTGCAGCCCGGTATGAATGTCGGTGCCGACGAGACCGAGCAGAAGCCCGATCACGATCATCGCCAGCGCCTTGGCCACCGATCCGCGCGCCATCACCACCGCGGCGACGAGGCCGAGCACCATCAGCGAGAAATATTCCGCCGCGCTGAAGGTGATGGCGAGTGCGGTGAGCGGCGTCACCAGCGCGGCGATCACGACGGTAGCGACGCTGCCGGCAAAGAACGAGCCGAGCGCCGCGATCGCCAGCGCCGATCCGGCGCGTCCCTGCCGTGCCATCTCGTGGCCGTCGATGCAGGTGACGACGGACGAGCTTTCACCGGGCAGGTTGACCAGGATGGCGGTGGTCGAGCCGCCGTATTGCGCGCCATAGTAGATCGCGGAGAGCATGATCAGCGCCGTGATCGGCTCGAGATAGAAGGTTATCGGCAGCAGCATCGACAAGGTGGCGAGTGGCCCGATGCCCGGCAGCACGCCGATGAGCGTGCCGATCAGGCTCCCCACCAGCGCAAACGCCAGATTGGCGGGCTTGAGCGCGGTCGCCATTCCGAGCGCGAGATTGGCGAAGAGCTCCACCTCACAACTCCGGCCAGATCGGGATCGGCAATCCGATGCCCCAGATGAAGATCGCGGTGGCCAGCAGCGCGAGCGCCGCCGCCGCCGCGAGCATCTCCACCAAGCGCACCTGCGGACTGGCGAAACCGCCGATCACGGTGATGAGCATGGTCGCCAACACCAGTCCCAGGGTTTGAATGGAATAGGCAAAGACGACGACCGCGGCGGGGATCAGCAGCACCGGCCGCAGCCGCGCGGTAGTGAGCGCCCGGCCCTCGACGATCAACGAGCGCAGCGCCACGAACAGGCCGATGACGGCGAGCAGCGCGCACAGGAGGCGGGGAACGTAGCCCGAGCTCATGCGCACCGCGCTACCGGTCGGATAGTCCCAGGCGACCCATAGCGCGCCCAATGCGATCGCCAGAAAAAACAGCCCGGCCAGCAGATCCTGCGGATTGCGGATGCGGATGCGCACGTTGCGTCTCGGGCCGTCGGCGCAGCGATTGCGTCCCCTGTCGCAGTCGCCGCCGGACTATCCAGTGTTGGCCAGCAACAAACCCGGACCAGGGGCAAGCCCGAGTTCGGAGGGAAGGCGCACCGCGTTCACGGCGCGCCGTTCCCTGAGCCGGCCTCGATCGAGCTCACTTTGCCGGAATGATCGGTAGCAGAAGGAACGATTCCTTGTCGCCGCCGGAATAGATCGTGTTTTCCCCGACATTGTAGTCCGCATGGTAGTGCGTATAGGGCGCGCTGCCGATGCCGTCGCGCGGCTGGATGTCGAGCCGGATGCGGTGGCCGCGTTTGAACACCATCGAGGTCGGCCAAATCTCCACTTGCACCTGCACGATCTCATTGGGCTTGAGCCACTGCCGGCGCAGATGCTTGTGATAGGGCCGGTAGGGCCGCGACAAGTCCGGATCGAGCTCCCGGTGCGAAACCCGCAGCCAGCCCTTCGCCACCGGCACCGGTTGCCCTTGCTGGCCGATCTCCAGCACGTCCTTGCCGTCGGAGTCGATGTTGCGCAGGGTGAGGAACAGATCCATGTCTTCGGTCGTGCTCGAAACCCAGAGCTGGGCCGCCAGCGGACCGGTGATTTCGGTGTCCTGCTCGAGCGGCGGCGTGACCAGCGAGATGCCAACTCCGCCGCTGGCGGCGAGCGAGGTGGACGAGGCCGAGGCGTGGCCGGCATGGGAGGCGCCGCTGGCGGAATAGCTGCGCGCCGCCGTCCTCGCCGGCTTCTCCTTCGCCAGCGTGCCGGCAATGCCCTTGCCCTCGCTGCCGTCCGGTTTCGAGAGGTCGAGGTGCAATCTGGTCCACTGCGTGCGCGCGAGCGGCCACTCGTTCTCGTGGCGGAAATGGTATTCGCCGTGCCCGGTGCGGATCGCGAGCTTCACCGGCGGCTCCTGCATCACGCCGTTGTCGATGTCCTTGAGCCAGTGGTCGAAGAAGCGCAGCTGGTCGTGCCGTCCGTCCTCGCTGTAGAATGGATGATAATGCGTGCCGCAGTGGATGCGCAGCTTCTTGTGCTTGGACGCGGCGCGCATATAGCCCTCGGTGGCGCCGCGCAGATGCAGCCCCATGCCCGACCAGTTGCCGACCGCCCACATCGGCAGGTCGATCCGGTCCCATTGCGCCTGCTGGCTCTTGAATGCGCCGCTGTCGAGGCTGTTGCGCATGAAGCGCCACAGCACGTTGTCCTGAAACGTGTCCGGATTGTCGCGGTAGGCGCGGCCGAGCATGTGATGCGCCATGTGGGTGGTGAACCAGCCGACGATGAAGCCGGAGCCGAAAATGCCGCCGTGATAGAGGATGTCGCGGTACTGATCGGCGGCGCCTTCCCACGGCACGATGCATTTCAGCGACGGCGGCTTGAGGTTGGCCACCCACCACTGAGTGCGAGCGAAGAACGAGATGCCGATGGTGGCGACGCGGCCGTTGCTCCAGGGCTGATGGCCCGCCCATTCGATCGCGTCGTAGAAGTCGATCGCCTCCTGCGGCGAATACAGCACCGATTGTCCGGGCGACTTGCCGGAGCCGCGCTCATCGACGCGCACGCAGCAATAGCCGCGCGGCACCCACCATTCCGGGTTCACCGTCTCCCAGTTCATGTGAGGGTTGGGCTTCTCTTCCAGATCCGGCGGCGGAACCCAGAGCTTGTCCTTCTGGTAGATGCCCATGTTGATGAGCACCGGGAAGTGCCCCTCGCCATCGGGCCGGAAGACGTCGGCCTTGAGCCTGGCGCCATCCCGCATCGGGATGTCGACGTCCTTCTCGATCTTCATCTTGTATTTGGGTTCGGACTGCTGGGTCTCTTTACGAGGCGCGACTTGCTCTTGCACGGGACCTCCCAACTGCGACGGAGACTCGTTACTGCGTCTTGTCGACCATCGCCTTGGCGTCGGCGACGACCGGTGTCCACTGTCGCACCTCCTGCTGCAGCCAAGCCCGGGCCTCGTCCAACGAGCGCGTGGGCCGCACGGTGAACTGCAGATCCTCGAGCTGCTTGCCGGCTCGTCCCGAGGTGAGAATTTCGGCGATCGCCGCCGTCATGATGTCGAGGATCTCTTTCGGCACCGCGTGCGGGGCGAACATGGCGTTCCAGGCGTTGGTGCCGATTCCTTCGAACCCCGCCTCCTTGAAGGTGGGCACGTCGGGCAGCGCGGGCAGCCGCTGTTCGCTGGTCACCGCCAATGCCTTGAGCTTTCCCGCCTTGACCAGCGGCGTCACCGTCGCCGCATTCTGCAACGCGATCTGCACCGCGCCGTTCATGAGGTCGATCTGCCCCCCGCCGGCGCCGGCGCGCAGCGGGATCGCGACCAGCTTGATGCCGGTGCGCTTCTGCAGCATGAGAAAGTCGATGTGCGAATAGGCGAGGATGCCGGCGGTGTTGTGGTTGACCTCGCCCGGACGCGCGCGCGCATAGTCGACGACCTCCTGCACCGTATTGGGCGGGAAATTCACCTTGGTCGCGAGAAAGACGCCGGGAACGTCGGCGAGCCGCGCCACCGGAACAAGATCCTTGAACGGATCGAACGGCATCGGCGGATCGCCGATCAGGGGCGTGAGCAGGTTGGTCGTGATGTTGCCGATCAGAAAGGTGTAGCCGTCGGGCTTGGCGCGGACGGTTTCCTGCAGCGCCACCACGCCGTTGCCGCCGGGCTTGTTCTCCACCACGACCGGCTGATGAAATTTTTCCTTCAGCTGCTCGCCCAGGATGCGCGCGACGATGTCGGTCGCGCCGCCGGGCCCGTATGGCACCACGACGCGGATCGGCTTGACCGGATAGTCGGCGGCTGGCGCGCACGTCGGCGAAGCCAGAAGGGCGCCCAACAGCAACAACGCCGCGACCCGCAACCGTTTCATCCGGCGTCTTGCCCCTTCGTTTCCGTCCCGCGCGAAAGGCTATCAGAGCGAAAGGCCGGCGGCTATGCGTCTCCCCACACCTCGCGCGCGGTCTCGACGACCAGGCGCAGCTTGGCGATCTCGCCATCCACGTCCATGGTGTTGCCGCCGATGCCGCTGGAGAAGCCGCATTGCGGACTCAAGGCGAGCTGCTCGAGCGGGACATGTTTTCCCGCCGCATCGATGCGGCGCTTGAGCTCGTCCTTGGATTCGAGCTGGCCGCTCTTGGTCGTGACCAGGCCGAGCACGGCCACCTTGCCCTTGGGCAGAAACCGCAGCGGCTCGAAGCCGCCGGCACGCGCGCTGTCATATTCGAGAAAATAGCCGTCGACGTTGATCGCGTTGAACAGGAGCTCGGCGATCGGTTCGTAGCCGCCTTCCGCCACCCAGGCGCCGGCGAAGTTGCCGCGGCACAGATGCATGCAGACCGTCATGTCGCGCGGACGATCCTTGATCGTGTCGTTGAGCAGCTTGGCGTAGGTCCGCGGCAGCGTCGCCGGGTCCTCGCCGATATTGGCGACCTGCTTGCGCAGCTCCGGATCGCAGAGGTAGGCGAGATTGACCTCGTCGATCTGCAGATAGCGGCAGCCGGCCTGGGCGAGGTCGCGGATTTCCTCGCGGTAGAGACGGGCGAGATCGTCGTAGAACGCGGCGATATCGGGATAGGCGGCGGCATCGATCGCCTCGCGTCCGCCGCGGAAATGCATCACGGTCGGGGAAGGCAGCGTGATCTTCGGCATGGCACGCGCGATCGATGCCAGAAACTTGAAGTCGTCGACGAAGATTCCGCCGCCGTTCGGCCGCGCCAGCTTGCCGGTCACCTGCATGGTCGGCGGGCTGTGCTCGCGGTCGCCGTCGGCGGAATGAAAGCGCACCGTGAGCTTGGACGGAATCATCCGCACGTTCTGGAATTTCAACATGAAATCCCGGTGCCAGGAGTGACGGTTGTACTCGCCGTCGGTGACGAGCTTGAACCCGAGCTCTTCCTGCATGCGCACCACGTCGCGGATCGCGGCCTGCTGCACGCGCCTGAGCTCGGCATCCGCGATCTGCTTTTTCTCCGCCTGTTCGCGCGCCTCGATCAGAGCGGCAGGCCGGATCAGGCTGCCGACGTGGTCGGCGCGGAAGGGAGGCTTGGTGCGTTCCATGCGCGTGGTCTCCGGGGCAGCGGCCCACTGGTCTTGCTTGGTCGACGATAGCACACGGGTTGCCGCTCTCAGCTAGACTGTGGCGGCGACTTGGATACAAAGCGGAGCCGTCGCTTCGAGCGGCGGCGCGGGAGGAACCGATGATCACCAGACGAGGCCTGCTGTCTGCCGCCGCCGCGGGCATCACCACGATGGCCGCCGGGCCGGCGCACGCCCAGGGGAGCTATCCCGACAAGCTGATCAAGATGTACGTGCCGGCGCCGCCGGGAGGACAGACGGATGTGCTGGCGCGCCTGCTGGCCCAGAAGATCCAGGCGGCGGTCGGGCAGAACGTGATCATCGACAACCGCCCCGGCGCCGGCGGCGCGATTGGCGCCCGCGCCCTGGCCGCCGCCGAGCCCGACGGCTACTCGCTGTTCTACGGCAACACCAGCACGCTCGCGGTGATCCCGGCGGTATCCAAGAATCCCGGTTACGATCCGGTCAAGAATTTCGCTCCGATCGCGAGCGTGTCGGACAGCTACATGATCCTGGTGGTGCACCCCGCGTTCCCGGCCAAATCGGTGCAGGAGCTGGTAGCCTATGCCAAGGCTAATCCCGGCAAGCTGAATTTCGGCCATGCCGGCGCCGGCAACGTCACCCACTTGACCGGCGAAATGTTCAGATCGCTGGCCAAGATCGACTTCCTCGGCGTCCCGCACCGCGGCGGCGCGGAATCCATCACCGCTTTGCTCGGCGAGCAGGTTCACTTCCTGTTCGAGAGCCCCGTCGTTTTGCTTCCGCTCATTCACGAAGGCAAGCTGCGGGCGCTCGGCGTGACCAGCGCGACGCGCAAGCCGGAGGCGTCGGAGCTTCCGACCATGGTGGAAGCCGGCGTTCCCGGCTTCGTGGCGACGCTGTTGACCGGGATCGTGGCGCCAGCGGGCACGCCGGCCCCCATCGTCGGCAAGCTCAACGGCGCGATCAACGCGAGCCTGAAGACCGCCGAGATGACGGAGATTCTGGCCAAGTTCGGATCACAGCCGCGGATCGGCTCGCCGCAGGAGTTTGCGACGTTCCTCGCCGGCGAGACCCGCAAATGGGCTGACATCGCCAAGACGGCGAACGTGTCGGTCGACTGAAGCTGTACGGGACATATAACCAGGAGAAGCATGCGATGAAGGCCGGCGTTGCGAGCGAGAACGGATTGGTGGTGCGCGACATCCCGCAACCGCACGCAAAGCCCAACGAGGTGCTGGTCAAAGTGCGGGCCGCAGCCCTCAACCGCGCCGATCTCACCACCGCGCGCGGTCTCCCCCATGGCAGCCACGGCGGGATCGGTGCGCCGGTCGGCATCGAATGGGCGGGCGAGGTGGTGGAGACCGGCGCCGAGGTCGAGGGCTATCAGCCCGGCGACCGCGTGATGTGCTCCGGCACCGGCGGCTACGCCGAATACGCCGTCAGCGACTGGGGGCGCGTCAATCCGATCCCGAGCGGGATGGAGTTCGAACGCGCCGCGACGCTGCCGGTCTCGCTCATCACGCTGCACAACGCGCTCGTCACCGCCGGCCGGCTGCGGCCGGGCGAGAGCGTGATGATCCAAGGCGCCAGCTCGGGCGTCGGCCTCATGGGCTTGCAGATCGCCAAGCTCATGGGCGCGAAACCGGTGATCGGCTCGTCGACCAACGCCGAGCGCCGCGCCCGCCTGCGCGAATTCGGCGCCGACCTCGCCGTCGACACCGCGCGATCCGGCTTGGCCCGAGCAGGTGCTCGAGGCGACCGGCGGCAAGGGCGTCAACCTCGTCGTCGACATGCTCTCGGGGCCGGTGGTGGCGCAGACCATGAAGGCGACGGCGCTGCTCGGCCGCATCGTCAATGTCGGCCGCCTCGCCGGCATGAAGGCCGAGTTCGACTTCGACCTGCACGCGCTCCGCCGCATCGACTATATCGGCGTGACCTTCCGCACCCGCACGCTCGAGGAGGTGCGCGAGATCGGCCGTCGCATGCATGCCGACCTGTGGGATGCGGTGACGGCGGGCAAGCTCAGCCTGCCGATCGACCGCCGCTTCCCGCTCGACGAGGCGCTCGCCGCGCACGCGTACATGCGCGCGAACAAGCATTTCGGAAAGATCGTGCTGACGATGTGAGCTGCAACGCGCTCTCCACGCGTGCAGATGTTGCAGCACGCGTCCGCGAGGGGAGAGGGCAAATGCGGCGCGTTCGCGCCAACCCGGTGAACTCCGCTCACTTCACCGCACGCTTGATGTAGTCGGCGATGAACGCGCGCATCTCGGGTGAGATCGCGATCGCAGCGCGCACCTCGTCGTTGGTGCCGGGGCCCGCCACCCATTCCGGCACGAAGCCGATCGTGCGCGCCGCTTCCTCGGCATGCTCCTTGTCGTCGTTGAGCTTGCGCACGGCCGCGCGCAGGGCGGCGACCGCCGCCGCCGGCACGCCGGGCGGCAAAACGATCTGCCGCTGCATCGCCCCGTTGATCGTCAGCACCGTGCGATAGGCGTCCCACAGCCGGCCCGACGGCATCTCGCCCTTGATCTTGGCGTAGAGTTCGGGGAACGACAGGATGGGAAGCCCTTCGACTTGCCGGGCGGGATGGCCGATCTCGGCGCTGCCATTCGCGTCGTACCAGAGACCGATGGCGGTGCCTTCCTTGACCAAGCTCGGCTCGACCACGGCGCGATAGCTCGGCGGCGATTCCGCGAACAGATTGATCTCGTTCTGCTGCAGCGCAAGCCGCGCCGCCTGGCTGCCGCGGTAGGAGGTGACGTATTTGTACGGCACGCCGAGCATGTCGAGGCCGAGCCGCAGCAACAAATCCTTGGAATTTTCGGCCCCGAGGCCGCCGGCCACGACGCCCTTGGCCTTGACGATGTCGGTTGCGTCCTTGATGCCGGGCGGCACGTCGGTGCGCATATAGGCGATGCTGGTGCCGGGCTGGTAGGCGACGAATTCGTAGCTGCGGAAATCGACGCGGAAGCGCTCGGGATTGTTGGCGTAGCGCCAGGCGGAGCCGGTGAAATAGCCGAGCGCGGTGCCGTCCTTGGGCGCAATTTCGCCGAGATAGCCGGCCCCGATCATGCCGCCCGCGCCGTCCATGTTCTGGACGATGATGCTCGGGTGGCCCGCGATGTGCTTGACCAGATGCTTGGCGAGGAGCCGGCCCTCGATGTCGGTCGGCCCGCCGGCGGCAAAATTGATGATGAGCGCGACCCGCTTGCCTCGGTAGAATGGCTCATCAGCCGCGGTGTGTGAGGCGCTCGCGAGAGCCAAGCAAAGTCCGAGGACGACCGCCGGCACGCCGCGCGTGAACATCGGGAGCCTCCGCTGATATGATGCAGGACTATAGCTGCCGGCTTGTGCGCCGGCCAATCGTTCTTCGGCTTGGGCCGGAGCATGCCACCACGCTGGCATTCGGAGCGCGGGAGCGTGCGGATGACATTCCGATATGGTCGTCTGGTCGTGCTTTGCTCCCTCGTCGGCGCCGGCGTGCCGCCGGCGAAGGCCGACGCCGTCGCCGACTTCTATAGAGGCAGGACCGTCACGGTCGTGGTGAGCTCGAGCGCGGCGGGCGGTTACGACACCATCGCGCGCGCGGTCGCGCGCCATATGGGCAAGCACATGCCGGGCAATCCGGCCTTCATCGTCCGCAACATGCCAGGCGCCGGCGGGATGACGGCCACCAATTTCCTCTACAACACCGCCGACAAGGACGGCAGCGTGATCGGGCTCGTTCAGAACAACACGCCGTTCGAGCCGCTGTTCGGCACCAAGGAAGCGCGCTACGACCCCGTCAAGTTCAACTGGCTGGGCTCGCCCAGCTCCGAGACCGCCATGGTGCTGCTCTGGCACGCCGTGCCGGTAAGCTCGATCGACGAGCTCAAGGCGCGCGAGGTCGCGGTCGGCGTCTCCGGCGCCAACTCGACGCCGGCCTTTTTCACCCGGCTGTTGAACGCGACGTTGGGCACGAAAATGAAGCCCATCAACGGCTATCCCGGCCAGAACGACGTGCTGCTCGCGATGGAGCGGCGCGAGCTCGACGGCCATCCCAGCGCCTTCTTCAGCTCGGTGCGGTCCACGCGGCCGACCTGGCTGCGCGACAAGACCGCGAAGGCGATCGTGCAATACGGGCCGGAGAAGCTCGCCGAGCTCCCCGACGTGCCGTTCGCGCCCGACCTCGTCAGCGACGACGAGGACCGGCTGGTGATGCAGGCGGCGTTCGCGCCGCTTGCGCTCGGCCGGCCGTTCGTGATCCCGCCCGGGGTTTTGGCCGAGCGCGTGGCCGCGCTGCGCAAGGCGTTTGCCGCCACCATGGCGGATCCGGAATTTCTGGCCGAGGGCGAGAAAATGGGGCTTGGGCTGAACGCGCCGCGGACCGGGGACCAGATTCAGGCGGTGATGGAGCAAGCCTACCAAAGCCCGCCTGCGGTGATCGACCGGCTGCGGCAGTTGAACAGTCCGTGATTTTTTTGGTGTCGTCGCCCGCGAAAGCGGGCGATCCAGTAACCACCGGACTACGCGAGCCGGCTCGTACGCTCTCGGATTGCGTCACATCTGAATATTCGCCGCCTTGATGATGGGTCCCCATTTGCGGACCTCGGCGGCGATGAAGGCCTTGGTTTCCTGCGGCGAGCCGCCGGCCGGCAGCGAATCGAGCTTGTACAGCTCCTGCTTGCCCTTGTCGCTGCGGATGAATGCGTTCGCCGTGGCGTTGATCTTCTCGATGATGTCCGCGGGCGTCCCGGTGGGCGCGGCGAGCGCAAACCAGGCGGTGGCCTCGAAGCCCGGGAAGCCTGCTTGCTCCACCGTGGGGACATCGGGCAAGCGTTGCGTGCGGGTGGCGCTGGTCACGGCGAGCGCGCGCAGCCTGCCGGCCTGCACATGGGGTCCGGGGCTCGTCGTCAACGTGCAGGCGAAATCGAGCTGGCCGCCGACGAGATCGGTGAGCATCTGCGGCTCGGCGCGATAGGTCACGACGGTCATCTTGGCGCCGGTCTCGGCCATGAACGCCGCCAAGGTGATGTGCGCGGTGGTGCCGGCGCCCGGCACGCCGGCATTGAGCTTGCCCGGGTGAGCGCGGGCGTAGTCGACGAGCTCCCGCAGCGTCTTCGCCTCGACCTTCGGATTCACCACGAAGATATGCGGCAGCTTGGAGAGGATCACGATCGGGGTCAGCTCCTTCTCGGGATCGTATGGCATGGTGGCGAACATGAATTTGTTGAGCGCGAGCGAGGCGGCGCCCGCCATCAGGATCGTGTAGCCGTCGGGCGGCGCCTTGGCGGCGGCCATCGCGCCGATATTGCCGGCGGCGCCGACGCGGTTGTCGACCACGAATTGCTGGCCGAGCTTGTCGCCGAGCTCCTGGGCCACGCCGCGTCCCAACAGGTCCATCGCACCCCCGGCCGGGAACGGAATGATCAGCGTCACCGGGTGCGCCGGCCAGCTTGGGCGTTGCCGAACGTGGATGCCAATGGCGCAAGCGCGGTGCCGATCAGGAAGGAGCGGCGCGCGATCATGGGCGTGGTTTTGGGCATGCGGTCCTCGCTTCTTCCCGGCCCGCCACCATGGGTCGCCAGGGCGGCCAAAAGATGGTTTCAACCCCAAATTGCCAAATCGGTTCGCGGGAATTCGCCTCGGGCGCGCGGCGCGTGTTGATCGTGCGCGCGATTTTCTCCAAGCTGGCGATCAACTTTCGGTGCGACGAAATGCACCTCGCTCCCGAGGAGCACTCCCATGATCAGGACCAAGGGCATTTTGCACGTGACCATTCCGGTCAGCGACCCCGCCCGCAGCCGGGCCTTCTATACCGATGTTCTCGGGCTCGAATTCCTGGCGCAGGTGCCGAAGGACAACCCCCATTTCGTGTTCCTCAAATCCGGCCCCGACTACGTGGTGCTGGGCCGCGACTTGAGCCGCGGTCGCTTCAGCGACATCATTCACCATGCCTTCATGGTGGATGGCGACGCTTACGACGCCACCGTGGCCGAGCTCAAGGCCAAGGGCGTGGACGTGTTCCGCGAGGACGAGCGCAAGGAAGGCATCTTCACCGGCCGCAGCGCCTATTTCCACGACCCCGACAACAACGCGCTCGAAGTCATTCATCTCACCAATCGCGCGAAAGGCTGACATGTCGCGCAAGCTCGCGCTTAGCTTCGCCTGCGGCGACTACGAGATCATGCGCGCATTGAAGGAAGGCATCGTGCGCCCGGAAGGGATCGAGCTCACGGTGCTGACCGACATGGGTCCGTCGCCGCGGCACTGGCGGTTTCTGCGCGGCCGCGAATTCGACCTCGCCGAGGTGTCGGGCTCGGGCTACGTGGCGGCGCGCGATCAGAACCTTCCGTTCCGCGCCATTCCGGTGTTCCCCCATCGCCGCTTCCGCCACGGCTTCATCTTCGTCAATACCTCGAAGGGCATCCGCAAGCCTGCCGATCTGATCGGCCGCAAGGTCGGCACCAAGGGCTATCTGTTCACCGCCGGCCTGTGGATGCGCGGTATCCTCGAGCACGATTACGGCGTGCCGCACAAATCGATCGAGTGGCTGAGCGAGCTCGACGAGGACGTCGATTTCACGCCGCCGCCCGGCCTCAAGATCACCCAGGTGCCGCAGGACCAGTCGCTCGAGGACATGCTGGTCGAAGGCGAAATCGACGCGCTGCTGTCGCCCGACCTGATCAAGCCGCTCACTGCGGGAGATCGGCGCGTGGGGCGGTTGTTTCCGAACTACAAGGAGGAAGAGATCGCGTTCTACCGCAAGACCGGCATTTTTCCCATCATGCACGTCGTCGGCATCAAGCAGGAGATCGTCGAGCGCCATCCCTGGGTGGCCACCAACTTGTACAAGGCCTTCGACGCGGCCAAGGCGCTCGCCATGGAGCGGATGGAGAATCCGCGCATCGTCCCGCTCGCATGGTACCGCGAGGGCTGGGAGGAGCAGGAGCGCATCCTCGGCAAGGACCCCTGGGAATACGGACTGACGGAACGCAACGCCAGGAATTTCGAGCGCCTGGTGACCTATTCGCACGAGCAGGGCGTGATCAAGCGTCCGCTGTCGCTCGACACCCTGTTCCTCAACGTCTCCGAAGGCCGCAAACGCGACGAGTTCAGGATCTAGCGCGCAAGCAGCATCGTTGCTCGTCCTAAGGGCGTCGACCCTCGCCCTCACGGGCTACGCGGAGGGACTGCGGCCGCGGCGGCCCGGATGGCGCTGCGTTGCCTCCGGCCCGAGCGTCAGCCTTTCCGGATACGAAACACCAGCACATCGCCCTCGCGCGAGCTCGATTCGAGCTGGTCGCCGGTCTGGTTCAAGAGGTTCGGGATATCGATGGCCGTGAGCGGGTCCGTGCACTCGGCGATCAGGATGTCGCCGGCTTTCAGTCCGGTCAGCGCCTTGCGCGCGCGCAGCGCCGGCAGCGGACATTTGAGCCCGCGCAAATTGATGGTCTTCTCGGCCATTTGCAACTCGTCGAGTTTGCGGGATGCCCGCTTTCGCGGGGCACGACAATATAATAGTGACACGAGCGATGGTGGTGGAGCCCGATATCCCGCAACGGATCGCCCGGTTGACCCCGCTCGGCGATGTGCTCGCGCGCATCGATGCGCTGGTCGAGCCGGTGCCGGCATGCGCGAGCGACGTGTCCGCCGCGCTCGGGGGCACGCTGGCCGACGACGTCGTCATCGCTGCCGCGATCCCTGCGGCCGCGCGCGCGTTGCGCGACGGCTGGGCCGTGGCGTCGGACCTGACCACGGATGCCGGCGCCTATGCCCCGGCGCCGGTGCCGTCCGCCGTGCGCGTGGATGTGGGGGAGCTGCTGCCGCCCGATGCCGACGCGGTGGCCCCGCTCGATGCGGTCACGAGCCGCAACGGCGCCAGAGAGGCGCTCGCACCGGTCACCCCCGGCGATGGCGTCTTGCTCCCAGGCGCCGATGCCGCGCGCGGCGCCACGCTGCTGCAAGCCGGCCGCCGCCTCGGCTGCGTAGAGGTCGCCCTGCTGACGGCGGCGCGGGTCACCGGACTGCGTATCCGCGCGCCGCGGCTGCGCCTCGTCTCGGCCGGCCCGAACAGCGACGTCCTGATCGGCGCCGCGATCGAATGCATCGCCGATGCCATCGGGTCGCAGGGCGGCATTGTCGTTCCCGGTGCGCCGACTGCCTTGGCCGACGCACTGCGCGACGCGGGCGTCGATGCGGTCATCGTCGTGGGCGGCACCGGCAGCGGGCGGACCGACGCTACCGTGCGCACGCTCGCAGCGGTGGGCGAGGTATCGGTGCACGGAATCGCGCTGGTGCCCGCAGAGACGACGGCCTTCGGAACCGTGGGTGGACGGCCGGTGCTGGCATTGCCGGGGCGGCTCGATGCCGCGCTGGCGGCTTGGCACATGTTGGGTCAGGCCCTGCTGGCACGACTGGCGGCGAACCGGGAGCCGCCGCGCCTGCGGACGGCGAAGCTCACGCACAAAGTAGCCTCGGCCGTGGGCCTTGCGGAACTCGTGCCGGTGCGATGCGAGGGGCCCTCCGCCACCCCCATAGCCTCGGGCTATGTACCGCTCTCCGCACTCGCGCAGGCCGACGGATGGGTTTTCGTAAAATCCGAAAGCGAGGGATATCCGGCGCACAGCGAGGTCGTGATAAGACCTTGGCCATGACTGCGCGTTTCGAACCGAAATCCGCCGAGCACGATCTCATCGCGGCGATCCGCCGCGCCGCGCGGCAGGAGCAATTCCTCGAAGTGGTCTCGGCCGAGGAGGCGCGCGCGCGCTTCACGCGGCGCATCGATCTCTCGCCGCTCGCGGGCGAGACCGTCGGCTTTGGCGGCGGCGCTCGGCCGCGTGCTCGCGCGCGACGTGCGCGCGCCGATCGACGTGCCGCCGTTCGACCGCGCCAATGTCGACGGATTTGCGTTGCGCTCCGCCGACACCGCGGGCGCGAGCGACAGCGCGCCGCGCCGTTTTCGTCTCAACGGCGAAGTGATCGTCTGTGGGCACGCGCCGGCGCTCGAGGTGACGCCGGGCTCGGCGACCACGATTGCGACCGGCGGCGTGCTGCCACGCGGCGCCGACGCCGTCGTCATGATCGAGCACACCGAGCTGATCGAGGACGGCGGCGTGCCGGCAATCGACGTGCGCCGCGCGGTCGCGCCCGGACAATTCGTCTCCTATGCGGGCTCCGATATCGCACGCGGCGAAACGACGTTGCGGCGCAACACCCGCATCTCGTCGCGCGAGCTCGGCATGCTCGCGGCCTGCGGCATCGCCGAGATCGAAGTGGTCCGCCGGCCCAAAGTGGCGGTGCTTTCGACCGGCGACGAGCTGATCGCGCCGGGCCACGCGCTCGCCCCGGCAAAGGTCTACGACAGCAACGGCGCCATCATCGCGGCCGCGGTCGCGGAAGCCGGCGGCGAGCCGGTTGCCTTCGGCGCCGTTCCCGGACGACGAGGCGGCGCTCGAGCGTGCCATGCGCCGCGCGCTCGCGGTCTGCGACATGGTCGTGCTCACCGGCGGGACGTCCAAAGGCGCGGGTGATCTGTCCCACCGCACGGTGTCGAAGCTGGGCGCATCCCGGCATTCTCGTGCACGGTGTCGCGCTCAAGCCGGGAAAGCCGCTGTGCCTTGCCGTGGTCGACGGCAAGCCGGTGGCGGTGCTGCCGGGATTTCCCACCTCCGCCATCTTCACCTTTCACGCCTTCGTCGCGCCGGTGATCCGCGCGCGCGCCGGGCTTGCGCCGGAGGCGGCGCGCAGCGTCGAGGCCGACGTACCCGTGCGCATCGCCTCCGAGCTCGGTCGCCAGGAGTTCGTCCTGGTCGCGCTGGTGGCGGGCGCGGACGGGCCGGTCGCGTTCCCGACCGCAAAGGGCTCCGGCGCGGTCACGAGCTTCTCCCAGGCCGACGGTTTCTTGGAGATCGATGCGCTCGCCGGCGCGCTCGATGCCGGCACGCGCGCGCGTGTGACGCTGATCGGCCAGACCGCCGCGATGCCCGATCTCGTGATCATGGGCAGTCATTGCATCGCGCTCGACGTCGTGCTCGGCGCGCTGGCCGAGCGCGGGCTCCTCGCGCGCACGATCGCCGTCGGCAGCATGGGCGGCGTGGCGGCGGCCGAGCGCGGCGAATGCGACCTCGCCCCGGTGCACCTCGTCGATCCCGCCACCGGCATCTACAATGCGCACCTGTTGCGGGAAGGCCTTGCGCTGGTGAAGGGCTGGCAGCGGATGCAGGGCCTGGTGCACCGGCCGGATGACGCCCGGTTCGCCGGGCGCAGCGCCGCCGCGGCGCTTGAAGCCGCGCTCGCCGATCCCCGCTGCCTGATGGTCAACCGCAATGCCGGCGCCGGAACGCGCGTGCTGATCGACCGGCTGCTCGCCGGCGCGCGGCCCGCCGGCTACAGCAACCAGCCGCGCTCGCACAACGCCGTCGCCGCCGCGGTGGCGCAGGGACGGGCGGATTGGGGCATCGCGATCGAATCGGTCGCCACGCTCTATGGTCTCGGGTTCCTTCCCATCGTGCCCGAGGACTACGACTTTCTCCTGGTCGAAAGCCGCCGCGACCGCCCGGCGGTTGCGGCCTTCCTCGCTGCGCTGCGCGATCGCGATGTCCAAGCGAAAATCAGTGCCCTCGGCATGCGCCCCGCCGATGCCTGATTCGTGCTCGAGACTCGCGAGGATGTACCGCGTCCTCGTTCTGGTTACGCTCGTTCTGGCGCTCGCGCCGGTCACCGCGCAGGCGCAATTGCGCGGCCATGGCGGGCCGGTGCGCGCGCTCGCGATGTCGTCCGACGGTACCCAGGCGGTCTCCGGCAGCTTCGATACCTCGGCGATCCGCTGGTCGCTGCCGAACAATGCCGCCATGCAGGTGCTGCGCTTTCATGATGGCGCGGTCAACGCGGCGGTTTTCCTCAAGGACGGGCGGATCGCCACCAGCGGCGAGGATGCGCGCATCGCGATCTGGCGACCGGGCGAGCCGCGGCCGTCGATGGTGCTCGAAGGCCACAAAGGGCCGGTGGTCGCGCTGGCGGTGTCGCCGGATGGGAGCACGCTCGCCTCGGCGTCGTGGGACCACACCGCGCGGCTGTGGCCGCTCGCCGGCGGCGCGCCGCGGGTCATCGAAGGCCATGCGCAGAACGTCAACGGCGTGGCGTTTGCTCCCGACGGCCGCGCGCTCGTCACCGCCGGCTACGACGCGACGCTGCGCATCTGGCCGCTCGGCGGCGATAGCGCGCCGATCGTCGCTACGCTGCCGACGCCGCTCAACACGGTTGCGGTCGCGCCCGACGGCGAGATCATCACCGCCGGCGCCGACGGCAAGGTCTACCTCCTCTCCGCCGGGGGCGAGCTCCGGGGCGAGGTCGAGGCGGGGCAGACGCCCGTGATCGCGGTGGCGCTGTCGGGCGACGGCAAGCTCATCGCCGCCGCCGGCATCCGCGGCTCGGTCGCCATCATCGAGCGCGCGGCGCGCAAGCTCGAACGCACGCTGGTCGGCCCGGGGCTGCCGGTCTGGTCGGTCGTGTTCTTCCCGGATAATCGCCGGCTGCTCACCGGCGGCACCGACCGCATGGTCCGGCGCTGGGACGCGGTCACCGGCGAGCCAATCGGCAACATCGTGATGGGCGCGCCCGAGGATCCGCTCGCGCCGTTCGCCGGCGATCCCGGCGCCGAGGTGTTCCGCGCCTGCGTCGCCTGTCACACCCTGAGCGCCGGCGATGGTGTTCGTGCCGGTCCCACGCTCGCCGGCCTTTTCGGGCGCAAGATCGCGACGCTGCCCGGCTACAATTTCTCCGACGCGCTCAAGCAGCTCGACATCGTGTGGACGCCGGAGACGGTATCCAAGCTGTTCGAGATCGGGCCCATGACCTACACGCCCGGCACCAAGATGCCGGAACAGAAGATCGGCTCGGCCGAGGACCGCGCGGCGTTGATGAGATTTCTGGAAAAAGCGACGAGGCCGCACTGAGAATGCGGCAGTCGCTTTCGTCCACGGCGCATTCGGCTCGCATCACTCCGAGCCTACGCGACCTCCCGGCGGCGGAAACCGGACGATCGTCCCGACGGTGAGCCAGTTGGCATTTTCGCCATAGACGTTGCGGCCGTAGATGAAGTCGATGGAGAACCGATCGATCGGCCGCCAGCGCAGGCCGGTCTGAAATCGTGGTTGCGTGACGGTGGAAACTTCCTGCATGGCGCCGGCCTGGCCGAACACCTCCGCGGTGAAGGTGAAGACGTTGTCGGGGGTTCGCCAATCCACCCCGATGCCGTAGGTGAGGTAATGGCGATCGACGATGCGATCCCACAGCCAACCGCCGTTGACGTTGATGCGTACGACCTCCGAGAGCCGCAGCGTGGCCGGAACGTTGAGGAACAGCGCCGTGTTTTCATGTGTGATCAGGTCAAAGAACGCCTGCCCGGAAACGGCCAAGCCGAAGGAGCCGATCGCAGTCGGTACGATCTTGGTCTTGGCCTTAGGCGCGATACCGGTCGTCCACTCCTCGTCCGTGCGCTGACGGAAGGTCAGCGCGCTGAATTCGACCGGCCTGCCGACATTTACCACGCAGGCCGGATTTCCAACGCCGACGAAATCGTTGTTGCTCGCCCAGGACAGCCACGACTCGATTTTGCACGAGCCTTCCGCGGACACCTCGGAGGTATCGACGACGTAAGCGCCTCCGGCGGCGCGGGCATGACTCGACCCGAACACCGTCGCAGCGGCGGCGGCGA
Organism: uncultured Alphaproteobacteria bacterium; assembly: GCA_963712565.1. Classification (GTDB taxonomy): domain Bacteria; phylum Pseudomonadota; class Alphaproteobacteria; order Rhizobiales; family Xanthobacteraceae; genus VAZQ01. The sequence continues at coordinate 77,994 of CAVQIP010000039.1, forward strand.
GCAGCACCATGATGCAGCGCGCGCGTCTCGTTGCGAACCGGATGCTGCCGCTATTCCGCAGATTGCGGGCAAGCGAAGGGCGCCGCGCGCAAATCGCGCGCGCGCGATGGCGCTGCGTGGATCCGAACATCGTCGCCCAGCCGCCCCCGCTCTGAGCCGAATTTGTCCGACAATCCCGGATGCATCCGGATTCGACGGGCATGATACCAATTTGCCGGCGGGTCCGACGGCGATCAGGGGATGGCTGGACGATTTCGGCGGGCTGTGGCCTCGCGGCCACTTTCACTTCGTGGCGCGTACGAGTTCGAGCACGGCGTCGGCAACGGCCTGCGGTGCTTCCTGCGGCAGGTTGTGGCCGGCGCCCGGGATCACCCGATGCTGATAGGGTCCAGTGAAAAAAGCGGCGTGCTGCAAGGAGCTTGCCGGTCGCGAGAGCCCGCTGTCGTCGCCGTGCAGCACGATCGTGGGCACGGAGATACGCGGCTTCGCCGCCAGCCGGCGCTCGATCGCTTCGAGAGCCGGGTCGCCCGCGACGTAGCCGAAGCGGTGACGATAGGAATGGATCACCACGTCGACGAAGTCGGGATTGTCGAACGATGCCGCGGTACGGTCGTAGGTCGCGTCGTCGAAGCGCCAGTTCGGCGACCACAGCCGCCACAACAGTCTGCAGAACTCGCGTCGATTGGCTTGCAGTCCGGCACGGCCGCGCGCGGTGTGAAAATAGTACTGATACCAGAGCCGATGCTCCTGCTCGGCTGGCGCCGGCGTGGCCGATCCGGCGATGTCCTGAATGTTGTAGCCGTTGGCCGAGACCAAGCCGCGCACCTTCTCCGGCCAGAGCGCAGCGACGACGCAGGCGGCGCGTCCTCCCCAGTCGTACCCGGCCAGCACCGCGCGCGGCACGCCGAGCGCGTCGATCAGCTCCCTGAGGTCGTTGCCGAGCGCCGCCTGCTGGCCCGAACGCAGCGTGCCCGCGTCGAGAAAGCGGGTCGGCCCATAGCCGCGCAGATAAGGCACGATTACCCGGCATCCGGCCGCGGCCAGCACGGGAACCACGTCGTCGTAGGTACGCGGGTCGTACGGAAACCCGTGCATGAGGAAGACCGGAACGCCATCGGAGACGCCGCTTTGCTCGTAGGCGATCTCCAGCGCGCCGGTGCGGACGCGGTCGAGAACGGGTGGCCGGTCCATTCCGCGCTCACGTCTCCGGCTTGCCGGCGCGCTCCTGCTCCTCGCGCTCGCGCAGATAGTCCTCGGTCGTGCGTGCCTTGGGCCGCGGCGGCGCGCCGTAGGGATCGAACTCCTGCTCGGTGATCGCCACCACCCGGCAAGTCTCGCACATCTTGATCACGTCGAGGCGCTGCGCGGAGTTCTGGAACATCCAGTGCTTGCCTTCGAGCTTGGCGGCGACCCGCTCGATCGTGCTCTTGACCCCGAACGGCTTGTTGCAGCGGATGCAATAGAACGGTTCCTCCTCCTTGAGCACGCGTGCGGTGGCGGTGGCGGCGCGGAAATCGAGTTGCGGCCGCAGAGTGATCACCTTCTCCGGGCAAGTCGCCTTGCACAGCCCGCATTGCACGCAGGCGTCTTCCGCAAAGCGCAGCATCGGCCGCTCCGGATTGTCGCCGAGCGCGCCGGTCGGGCAGGCCGCGACGCAGGCCAGGCAGAGCGTGCAGCCCTCGACGTTGATCTCGACCGCGCCGAACGGCGCGCCGGCCGGCAGCGCGATCACGTCGACCGGGGCCGGTGCCGCGCGCTGCAGTTCCCGCAGCGCGAGCCGCATGACGTCGCGCTTCGGCCCGACCGGGAGGAAGCTCGCCGGCCGCGACGCGGGTTCGCCGCCCTCGATTGCGCGCAGTGCGTCGCCGAGCGCCTCGGGATCGTCGGTCTCGATCGTCGCCACGCGGGCACTGCCGAAACCGAGCCCGGTGAGAATCGGCTCGGCGAGCGCGATCGTCTTCGCCAGCCCCGCCACGTCATGACGGGGCTTTGCGCGCAGCAGCAAGCGCAGCGCCGATGCGCCGTAGGCGAAAGCCGCGGCGAGGGCTTCGAGGCCGACCTGCGTCACCTCGTTGACCGCGATCGGAAGAACGTTCGCCGGCAGGCCGTCGCCGAAACGCGCGAGCGCGTCGATCAGCGGCGTGCCATGGGCGTCGTCGTGCACGAGGACGATCGGCGCTCGCTCGCCGCCGGCATTGCGATAGGTGGTGAGCAGCGCGCGCAGCTTGCGCATCAGCGCATCCGCCGGCGGCAGCGCGTAGGCCGCCGCGCCGGTCGGGCAAACCGCGGCGCACTGCCCGCAACCCGCGCAGACATAGGCATCGATGGCGACGTGATCGCCGGCGGGCGTGATCGCGCCGGTCGGGCAGAGGTCGAGGCAGCGCGTGCAGCCGACGATGTTGGAGCGCGAATGGGCGCACAGGTCCTCGCTGAAGGCGACATAGCGCGGCTTGTCGAAACCGCCGACGAGGTCGCGCGCCTTGAGCACCGCCCTGAGCACGGCCGCCTGATCGTCTGGATCGGCGCGCAGATAGCCGTCGCGCAGATCGGAGGCGGTGAACAGCGGTGCGCCGCCGGAGAGGTCGAGCACGAGGTCGCAGCGTGACACCGCGCCGTCGCGGGGCGCAGCGAAGCTGAGCGCGGCACGCGATGACGGGGCGGGCTGGGCATAGCCGTCGACGGTGAGTTCGAAGGCGCCGAGATGACCCTTGGCCGAACGGATCGTCCCCGTCACCACCGGGAAATCGGTCGCGCGCGGCGGCGCCACGTCGGCCGGCGGCGTGATCAGCACCGTCACGTCGAGATGGTCCTTGAGCAGGTTGCCAGCCTCGATCGCGCGCTCGTCGCGACCGTAGATGAGGATCACGCCTTCGCTGGCGAGGCTGATGAAGGGAGTGTCGGGCACCGGCTCGGCGGCCGCCGCCAGCAAGGCCGCCATCTTGGGAGCCGCCGCATTCGCGTCCTTCGACCAGCCGGCGGTCTCGCGGATGTTGGCGTAGGTGATGCTGGCGCCTTCGGCCAGTTCCGAAAACAGCGGCGCCTCTTGGGTGCAGCCCACGATCAGCGGCGCTCCGGCAGCCGCCGCTGTGCGGAACTTTTCGAGTTCTGCCCGGCAAAGCTGGTGCGCCGTGGTGACCTCGGCGCCGCGACAGCCGCGCTTCACCGCTGCGCCGTCGAGCGGCATGGTGTCTTCGCACGAGCAGATCAAGATATGGGGTGGCCGATCGGCCATTTCGTCTCCGGCGTTGCAAGGCCCGCGCGGCACATCTCGTCGTGCGCGGGCTCGACCCGCGCATCCATCTGCTTCGCAAAGCGGCTTTCGCGACGCGGATGGATTGCCGGGTCAATGACCACGGCACACCGCCTATGCCGGCGGCACTGGTCACGGCGTATAACAGGTTATAATCATTGCAAACAACTGTCGCGAGTCCGGGAGCCCAAATGCCGCGCGAGCAGCGCACGCGCCTGCGCACATCGTCGAAGCCGGCGCTCGACCTGCCGCCGCCGTTCCGGCTGGTGACCTTGCGCGAGGTCGGCGACGCCTTCGCCCATGCCACCAAGGTCGCGGCGGCGGAGGGGGCCGGCACGCTGGTCTATGTGGGCCGCTTCGATCTCGCGGAATTCGCCGTCGTGCTGGAGCCCGAGGAGCCGCTGAGGACCGCGCGGCGCGCGCTCTATGCCGGGCTCGTCGCGCTCGCCGACGCGCTTGCGGCGCGCGCTCCACCCGAGCGTCCCATCAGCTTCGATTGGCCGGATGCGGTGCTCGTCGATGGCGCGCTCGTCGGCGGCGCCCGCCTCGCCTGGCCGCCGGGCGCGGGCGAGAACGAACCGCCGGCATGGGTCGTGTTCGGCGCCATGATCCGCACCGTGGCTATGGGCGAGGAGGAACCGGGCCTGCGGCCACTCTCGGCGGCGCTGGAGGACGAGGGTTTCGACGATCTCGGCTCCGGCCGGCTGGTGGAGAGCTTCGCCCGCCATCTCATGGTCGCCGTCGACGCTTGGCAGGAGCACGGATTCGGCGAAATCGCGAAGGCCTATCTCGCCCGGCTTGCGCCGGTGACGGGAGTGCGCCGCGACATCGACGAGAACGGCGATCTGCTGGTGCGCCGGATCGCAACGGTCAAGGGCCAAAGCGAGTCCGAGCGCCGCTCCCTCCTCCATGCGCTCGCGCAGCCGTCCTGGCTCGATCCCACAACGGGAGGGCCGCGGCGGTGAAGCTTCTGCGCACCATCCGGCTCGATCCTTCCGATACCTTCGTGTTCGAGCATGCCGCCGATCCAGGCGAGTGGGCCGTGTCGGGCGCTTTCGTATTCGCGGATGCCGATCTTGATGCGCTCGACGGCAAGCCGCGCGCCGCTTTCCGCGGCGGGTTCTTGGGCGTGCCGTCGCTGGGCTGGTCGACCCTGGTGCAGATCGTCGAGGCGAGCGAGGAGGATCGCGCCGCGCTCGTTGAGATGCTGGCGCAGCAGCTGCAGGACCGTCTCGGCGCGCCTGATACGGCGGCTGCGCGCGCCGCGGCGGAGGAGGAAGTGGCGTTCGCCGCTTCGCTCTGCGATCACCCCCACGACACGCTGATCGCCGTGCGCCGCACCTGCGAGGATGGTGCCATCCGCGAGGCATTTCGCACGCTGCGGCCGCGCGGTGCGCGCCAGCCGATGCGGGCCTTCTCGTTCCTCGAAGTCGAAGGCGAGGAGGAGACGGGCGAGACGGTGAACCTCGTCACGCTGGCGGAGAAGACGCGAGATGAACCTTGATACCGGCGTCCGGACGTTCCGGCCTCTCCGCATCACTCGACTTTCACACCCGCGTCGCGGATCACTTTGCCCCACTTCTCCGACTCGAGCCGGATGCGCTCGGCGAACGCTTCCGGCGAGCTCACGATCGGAAAGATGAAGCTCGGCGTGAGGAACTTCTCCCGGAAGGCGGGGTCCTCGAAGATGCTGCGAGTTTGCGCGTTGAGCTTGGCGACGATCTCGGGCGGCGTGCCTCTGGGCGCGGCCAACCCGTACCAGGAGCCGGCTTCGTAGCCCGGCAGACCGCTCTCGGCGAGGGTCGGCACCTCCGGATATTGCCCGAGCCGCGCCGTGCTGCCGAAGCCGAGCACCTTGAGCGCGCCCGCTTGCCACGGCTGCGCCACCAGCCCGATGCTGACGATCATCATCTGGATGTGGCCGCCGATGAGATCGGTGATCGCGGGGGCCGCGCCGCGATAATGCACGGGCGTGAACTTGGTCCCGGTCATGCCTTCCAGCAAAATGATGTTGAGGTGGCCGCTCGACCCGATGCCGAAGGTTCCGTAGTTGAGTTCGCCCGGCCTCTTCTTGGCGAAGTCGACGAGGTCGCCGAGCGTGCGCACCGGCAGCGACGGGTGCACGACCAGGGCCTGCGGGCTGATGCCCAGGCCGGTGATCGGGACGAAATCATTGATCGGATCGTAGGGGAGCTTGCTGTAGGTGTGGGGCGAGGTCACGAACGTCGCATCGGCCGTGACCAGCAGGGTGTAACCGTCGGGTGCGGATCTGGCGACGTATTCGGTGCCCACCTGACCGGTGCCGCCGCCCGGCTTGTTTTCGATCACGACCTGCTGGCCCCAGCTCTCCGCCAGCCGCTGGCCGAGAGCGCGCGCGATCACGTCGGTGATGCCGCCGGGCGCGAATGGCACGACGATACGAATCGGCTTGCCGGGATAGGACTGCGCCGCGGCAGCGGCGCACCATCCGAACGCAAGGCCGGCCGCCAGCACAGCCGTGCGAACGAAGCGCCTCGCCCGCCGTGAATGGCGCCGAGCTCGTGTCGCCGCCTCGGTCAGCCCCGTCGCGATTGCCATGCTGTGGTATAGAGGGCGGGCAAAGGCTCGTCGAGGCGTGATCGCATGACCGATTTCTGGCTCTCTTGCGGACACCATCTGCTCGACCGCGACGACGGCGGCGGGCTTCTCGTCACCGATGAGTTCCTCAAGGCCTATCTTGCGCGGCCGGAGCTTGCGCCGCCGCCCGACGCGTGCATCGCCGAGCGTACCTTGCACGCGGCGCTGTTGAGCGATCCCCGCCGGCCGGTCCCGGCGCGCGAGATTGCGGCGATCGCCGATGTGGACGCGCGCGAGAATTGGAACTTGATGACGGCGTTTCGCGATCGCCTCGTCGCTCACAAGACCGTGGAGGCCGCCTATCTCGACCTCGTGCGCCGCGGCATGGGCGAGACGCCGCCGCTGTTCGTCAATCAGCTCGTGCACGTGATCCTGCGCAACATCCTCGACCGCTGCGAAGACGTCCTCATGCTGCGCGCGGCCGAGCTCTTCTTCCGGCCGCAACGCCTGACCGTGCATGGCGGCTCGTTGATCGCCGCCGACGAGGAGACGGTCGCGGGCGTGCGTCCCCAGCCGGTCTCGCCGCTCGTCGCCATGCTCGGCTTGCCGGCCGCGGGTGACATCGACGTGCTCAACGACGACAATGCCGGAACCTATTGGCAGCGCAGCGACCTCTTCGACATGGCGCTCGATCTCACCGCCGGACGGCGCGGCCTCGACGCGCTCGGCCAGGTGATTGCGCGGTGGATCGCGCATCTGCTGTCGGTCGAGGTCGAAATCGAATCGCTGGTCGCGGCGAGCAACGTCGATCTTACCTGGTATGTCGGCCTCGATAGCGAGGCGACCCGGATCGGGGACGCGTTGTGGAACGGCGAAGAGCTCGAGCAGGCCGCGCGCGAGCGCATCATCGGTCTTTACCGGCTCACCTTCCGCAACCCGGAGGTCGTCCTGGACAAGGCGAAGGGCGAACCCATCTATCTGATACTGGCGATGACCGCCGACCGGACGCTGCGCATGAAACCGCAAAATCTCGTGACCGGCCTGCCGATCGCGCATCTCGAGGCGGTGTCGTGAGCGTTCCCGCGCAGGCGAAGATTGCGGTCGGCATCGTGGTCGAGCGTTGCAAGGCGCAGAGCCCTTGGATCGATTTCACCTGGAGACCGGTCACGGCGCTGGCCGGGGTGCCGGATGCGTCGCCCTGGAGCGTACTGTCCGAGGATGAGGACAGGGTAACGTTCTACGCAGGTGCCGCGGAGATCGAGCTCTACCGCACCGAGACCGCCAATTATCGCGAAAATCTCGGTTCCGGCGCTCCGATGCTCTGGGTCGCGCTGCGGCCAACCGGGGTCGAGCCGCCGTACGAACTTTTCGCCGTGACCGCCGATCCGGCGGAAGGCGAAGCCTGGACCGGAGTGGGCACCGATCTGGTGGACGTGGTGCCGATGCCGGAGGCCGTGTGCGCCGTCGTCGACGCCTTCGTCGCCGAGCATCACGTCGCGCGGCCCGCGCTCAAGCGCAAGCGCGACCGCGCCGATCCGGAGGCGCTGGCGCGGCGCGGACCGCTGCAGAAAGAGCGCGAATGAGCGAGCCGGAAAATTTCATCACGCGCTGGTCGCGCCGCAAGCGCGAGGCGGCGGGCGAAGCCGAAGCGGCGCCGCCTGCTTCTGCCGCCCCCGATGCGTCGGCCGAATCCGCGCACGCTCCCGGACATCAGCGCGAGCGGAGCGATGCTCCGGCATCGCGCGCGGGCGAGCCGCCCGCGCTCCCGTTCGATCCCGCGAGCCTGCCGCCGCTCGAATCGATCACCGCCGCAAGCGACATCCGCGCCTTCCTCGCTCCCGGCGTTCCCGCCGAATTGACTCGTGCGGCCCTTCGTCGCGCTTGGGCCGCCGATCCCAAGATCCGGGATTTCGTCGGCCTCGCCGAGTACGACTGGGACTTCAATACGCCGGGCGCGATGACGGGTTTTGGATCGTTGGAAATGACCGACGAACTTCGCCGCCAGGCGGCGCGAATTGTCGGCGGCAGCGCGGCCGGCGATGAGGCCGATAGGCCCGCTCCCACTGCGGCGGGGCAGGGAGGGCCCCGCTCGGTTGAAACACCAATCGAATTCGTCGCCACAACCGCCGCGGCGCCCACGCCAGGAACTCAAAGCAATGTTGGGACATCCCAAGACGAACGGGCGCAAAGGGACAATGAACTACACAATTCCGACGGTGTTTCCGCGGGCGATAAAGAAGATTATTGCATCGCAATATGATCCAGAGAAACCCGATAACGGTCAATCGACCGCGAAGCGGCCGCATGGCCGTGCTTTGCCTAAATTATGAGTGATCCATAGCCTCGGGCTATTGACCGTCACTTGGCGCGGGCGGTATTTTTCTACAATCGAACTTTAATAATAAAAGAAAAAACGCCGATGAGGGATGTAGGCCTGGACGAAGCGATCCGCGTCGCCGGCGGGGTCGGCGCGCTTGCCCGTAAAATCGGCATATCGCAGCCTTCGGTTTCGAACTGGGCGCGCATTCCCGCCGAGCGCGTGCTCTCGGTCGAGGCGGCGACCGGCGTGAGCCGGGCGATTCTGCGGCCCGATCTTTACGCTGAGCACTCCGGCACGGCCGGCGATGTCGACGAGGTCGATGCCGCGCGCGCGCAGGAATACGCGCTGCTGTCGGTGCTGCTGGCGCGCGCGCCGGATGCCGCGTTGCTTGCGCGCCTCGCCACGTTGCGCGGCGATGCGAGCCCGCTCGGACTGGCGCATGCCGCACTCGCGGAGGCGGCGGAGCGCGCCAATGTCGAGCGCGTCGAGCGCGAATATTTCGATCTCTTCATCGGTCTCGGGCGCGGCGAACTGCTGCCCTACGGATCGTATTATCTCACCGGCTTCCTGCACGAGCGGCCGCTCGCGCGGCTGCGCGCGGATCTCGGCAAGCTCGGAATCGAACGGACCGCCGGCCAGGCGGAGCCCGAGGATCACGCCGGCGATCCTGTGCGAGATCATGGCGGGGCTTGCCAGCCGCCGCTTCCCGGCGCCCGCCGGCGCCGATCGCGAACTGTTCGAGCAGCACCTCGAACCCTGGATCGGACGCTTCTTCGCCGATCTGGAGCAAGCCGAGGCCGCCGACTTCTACCGGCGAATAGGAACGCTCGGCCGGGTGTTTGTAGAGATCGAGACCGATGCCTTCGCGCTGCCGTCGTGATCGGCGCGAAGGGCAGACAGGGACACAGGAGGTGACGGCGATGAAAAAAGAACGCAAGGCCACGCTGGGTCGTCGTGAATTCCTTCGCACCCTTGGTGCGGGCGCGACCGTTGCGGCCGCGGCCGCCGGGTCGCTCGCCGGCGAAGCCCACGCCGACACCGAGAGCAACGACGAGAAACGCAAGTCTCGTTACAGGGAATCCGAAGAGGTGAAGACCTTCTATCGGGTCAACCGGTATCCGAGCTGAGGAGGCATCCGTGCTGATCAAGAGAACAGAACGTCAGGCTCGTCGCGGCACGCTCGCCGGCGCGCTGCAAGGTTCATCGGACGTCGGTCTCGATCGCCGCGCTTTCCTGCGGCGCTCCGGCCTCGTAGCCGGCGGTCTCGCTACGCTCGGCGCGCTGCCGCTCGGCAGCGTGCGCAAGGCGGAGGCAGGTCCGCCGCCGCCCGCGGGCGCGCAAGTGACCATCCGCAAGAACATCTGCACGCACTGCTCGGTCGGCTGCACCGTGGTGGCGGAAGTTGCCAACGGCGTATGGATCGGCCAGGAGCCAGGATGGGATAGCCCGATCAGCCGTGGCTCGCATTGCGCCAAGGGCGCGGCGACGCGCGAAATCGTGCACGGCGACCGCCGCCTGCGCTATCCGATGAAGCTCGTCAACGGCCAATGGACCCGCGTCAGTTGGGATCAGGCGATCGACGAGATCGGCGACAAGCTGATGGAGATCCGCCAGAAGTCGGGACCGGAATCGGTCTACTGGCTGGGCTCGGCGAAGTTCACCAACGAGGGCGCTTATCTCAATCGCAAGTTCGCCGCCTTCTGGGGGACCAACAACTCCGACCATCAGGCGCGCATCTGCCATTCGACCACGGTCGCCGGCGTAGCCAATACCTGGGGCTACGGCGCGATGACCAACAGCTATACCGATATCCGCAATACCAAGACGCTGTTCTTCCTCGGCGGCAATCCGGCCGAGGCGCACCCGGTATCGTTGCAGCATTTGCTCGAAGGCAAGGAATTGAACCGGGCGAACTTCATCGTCGCCGATCCGCGTCTCACCCGCACCGCCGCCCATGCCACCGAATATGTGAGGTTGCGTCCCGGCACCGACATCCCGGTGCTGTGGGGCATGCTCTGGCACATCTTCCAAAATGGCTGGGAGGACAAGGAGTTCATCGAGCAGCGCGTCTACGGAATGGATGACATCCGCAAGGAAGTCGAGAAGTGGACGCCGGAGGAAGTCGAGCGCGTCAGCGGCGTGCCCGGCGCGCAGCTCAAGCGCGTGGCCGAGATGTTCGCCAAGGACAAGCCCGCGTGCTTGATCTGGGCGATGGGCCAGACCCAGCACACGATGGGCACCGCCAACGTTCGCGCCAGCTGCATCCTGTTGCTCGCCACCGGCAACGTCGGCAAGCCCGGCGCCGGCGCCAACATCTTCCGCGGCCATACCAACGTGCAGGGCGCCACCGATCTCGGCCTCGATATCGTGACGCTGCCGCTGTACTACGGCCTCGTCGAAGGCGCCTGGAAGCACTGGTGCCGCGTCTGGGAGGTTGACTACGACTGGATGGTCTCTCGCTTCGCCGACAAGAAGATGATGGAGACGCCCGGCATTCCTTCGACGCGGTGGTTCGACGCGACGCTGCTGCCGAAGGATCAGGTCGGCCAGGCCGATAACCTGAAGGCAATGATCGTCATGGGCCACGGCGGCAACACCGTGACCCGCATGCCGGAGGCGGCCAAGGGCATCGAGAAGCTGGATTTGCTCGTCGTCGCGGATCCGCATCCGACCACCTGGGCGGTGCTCTCGGAGCGCAAGAACGGGACGTACCTATTGCCGATTGCGACCAGCTACGAAACCAACGGCTCGCGCACGGCATCCAACCGCGCGATCCAGTGGGGCGAACAGATCGTCAAGCCGATCTTCGAATCCAAGGACGACAACGAGGTCATGTACCTCCTGGCGAAGAAGCTCGGGTTTGCCGACAAGATGTTCAAGAACATCAAGGTCGAGAACAATCTTCCGTCGCCGGAAGATGTGCTCCGCGAGATCAATCGCGGCGGCTGGTCCACCGGTTATTGCGGCCAGTCACCGGAGCGGTTGAAGCTCCACATGGCCAATCAGAAAGATTTCGACATGCGCACGCAGAAGGCCATGAGCGGTCCCGCGCAAGGGGACTACTATGGTCTGCCTTGGCCATGCTGGGGTACTCCCGAGTTCAAGCATCCGGGAACGCCGCTGCTGTACAACACCACGCTCTCGATCAAGGACGGCGGCGGCACCTTCCGCGCCCGCTTCGGCCTCGAGCGCGAGGAGAAGTTGCCCGATGGCACGACCCGCAAGGTCAGCCTGCTCGGCAATGGCTATTACTCCAAGGATTCCGAGATCAAGGACGGCTATCCCGAGTTCAGCTATGGGGTGCTCAAGAAGCTCGGTTGGGACAAGGATCTCAGACCCGAAGAGCTTGCGGTCATCCAGAAAATCGGCGGCAACAACCCGGACGGCGTGTCCTGGTCGACCGATCTCTCGGGCGGCATCCAGCGTGTCGCGATCACGCACGGCTGCGTCCCCTACGGCAACGGCAAGGCGCGCGCCAACGCCTGGAACTTGCCCGACCCGATCCCGGTACACCGCGAGCCGATCTATTCGCCGCGGCCCGATCTCGTCGCCAAGTATCCGACCTTGCCCGACGCCAAGCAGTACCGCGTGCCCAATATCGGGTTCTCGGTGCAGAAGGAGGCGGTGGACAAGGGCATTGCCAAGCAGTTTCCGCTCATCCTCAGCTCAGGCCGGCTGGTCGAATATGAAGGCGGCGGCGAGGAAACCCGCTCCAACAAGTGGCTCGCCGAGCTGCAGCAGGACATGTTCATCGAGATCAATCCGGCCGATGCCGCCGAGCGCGGCATCAAGGACGGCAGCTGGGTCTGGGTGACGGGCGCCGCCAACAACTCGAAGGCACGCATGAAGGCGCTGGTCACCGAACGCGTCGGCAAAGGCGTGACCTGGTGTCCGTTCCACTTCGCCGGCTGGTTCCAGGGCGTCAATCAACGCGACAGGTATCCGAAGGGCGCCGATCCGGTCGTGCTCGGCGAGAGCGTGAACACGCTCACGACCTACGGTTACGATCCGGTGACCGGCATGCAAGAACCCAAAGCTACGCTGTGTCAGATCAGGGCAGCGTAAGGAGGCTCGACAATGGCTCGGATGAAATTCCTCTGTGACGCCGACCGTTGCATCGAGTGCAACGCTTGCGTCACCGCCTGCAAGAACGAGAACGAGGTGCCCTGGGGCATCAACCGCCGGCGTGTTGTCACCATCAACGACGGCAAGCCCGGGGAGCGCTCGGTCTCCATGGCGTGCATGCACTGCACCGATGCGCCCTGCCAGGCCGTGTGTCCGGTCAACTGCTTCTACACCACCGCCGACGGCGTGGTGCTGCACTCCAAGGATCTTTGCATCGGCTGCGGCTATTGCTTCTACGCCTGCCCGTTCGGCGCGCCGCAGTATCCGCGGGTCGGCAACTTCGGGTCCCGCGGCAAGATGGACAAGTGCACGTACTGCGCCGGCGGCCCCGAGGCGGACGGCTCGTTGGCGGAGTTCGAGAAGTACGGCGCCAACCGCCTCGCCGAAGGCAAGTTGCCGCTGTGCGCCGAGATGTGCTCGACCAAGTCGCTATTGGCCGGCGACGGGGAGATCATCGCGCAGATCTACAAGGAGCGGGTCGTCAAACGCGGCTACGGGTCCGGCGCCTGGGGCTGGAAGACGGCCTATCGCGAGACGATCGCCTCGTAGGTTGCATCGCGGAACGCACCGACGCGCGAGCCGGAAGTCCATATCTCCGCCGATATGGATTCCGGTCCTGCCGTCCCGAGGTCGGCCAGCGCCGACTAGGGGAGGGGAATAGCGACATCACAAACTCGACTGCCGCGAACAAGAAATACAAGGAGGAGGACATGGGGCCCTTTAGTGCGCGCATCCGTTTCATTATCGGCGCGGTAGCGCTCGCATTCATCGTCGCTTGCGCGGCTCCCGTGAGCGCCCAGCAGCGCAACCCCGACAACTCGGTCAATCCCACGGCCAGCTCGGTCAAAGAAAGTCAGCTGCTCAACGAGCTCGACCGCATTTCCGGCCGTTGCACGCTCCCGGACCAGAAGGCCTGCACGATCGAGCAGCCCGCCGGGCGCGACTGGCGCCACTTCCACGACGTGACGCTGCGCTGGATCGGCGCCATTTCGATCCTGGGCATGCTGGTGCTGCTGGTCGTCTTCTATTTGACCCGCGGCATGGTGCGGCTCGAATCCGGACGCTCCGGGCGCGTGTTGGTGCGCTTCTCCATCTTCGAGCGCCTGGTGCACTGGATGACGGCCGCCTGCTTCGTCATTCTCGGCATTACCGGCCTCAACATCACGTTCGGCAGGCCGTTGCTGCTGCCCTTGCTCGGGCCGGACGCGTTCACGGCCTGGTCGCAATGGGGGAAATACGCGCACAACTACCTGAGCTTCCCGTTCACCATCGGCGTGTTCCTGATCTTCCTGATGTGGGTCGCCTGGAATATCCCGAGCCGGGTCGATGTCGAATGGCTGAAGGAAGGCGGCGGCATCGTCGGCCACAGGCATCCGCCGGCAGGTCGCTTCAATGCCGGCCAGAAGCTGATCTATTGGATCGTGGTGCTCGGCGGCGGCGCGGTCGCGGTGAGCGGCTATCTTCTCATGTTCCCGTTCTACGGGACCAACATCGCGGACATGCAAGTGGCCCAGATCGTCCACGGCGTGGTGGCGCTGCTGTTCGTCGCCGCCATGCTCGGCCACATCTATATCGGCACCATCGGAATGGAGGGTGCGTTCGAAGGGATGTGGGACGGCACGGTCGACGTCAACTGGGCGAAGGAGCACCACAGCCTCTGGGCCCAGGAGGAAGCGGCCAAGGGGCAGGGCGCGCCGCCGCCGCGAGGAAAAATGCAGCCGGCCGAGTAGCGGTCGCAACAGCTCGAGATCCCGAGCGCCCGGCGGCATCCGCCGGGCGCTTTGCTTGAGCGGACGCCGCGCGACATGCCCGGACTGCTATAATGGCGCCATGCGCATCATCGGCCTCGCCGGCTGGAGCGGCTCGGGCAAGACCACGCTCCTCGCCAAGGTAATTCCCCGCATCGTCGCGCGCGGGCTCAAGGTATCGACCGTCAAGCACGCCCATCACGCCTTCGACGTCGACCAGCCGGGCAAGGATTCCCACACCCATCGCATGGCGGGGGCGACCGAAGTCCTGGTCGGTTCGGCGAACCGCTGGGCGCTGGTGCACGAACTGCGCGGAGAGGCCGAGCCCACGCTCGCGGCGCTGCTCGCAAAGCTCGGCCGCGTCGATCTGGTTCTGGTCGAAGGCTACAAGCGCGAGCCGCATCCCAAGCTCGAAGTATATCGTGCTTGCGTCGGCAAGCCGCTGCTTCATCCGGATGACCCTGCGATCGTCGCCATCGCGTCGGACGAGCCGTTGCCGGCGGCGCGGGTTCCGGTGGTCGATCTCGATGACGCCGAGCGCATCGCCGATATCCTGATCCGGCATGCGGTGCCCGCCGATGCCGTGCCGGCCCATGCGGGACAGCGGTGATGGCGCAACTCACCGACGACTGCTTCGCGTTCTCGGGCCCGCTGCTTCCGGTGGACGAGGTCGAGCGCATCATCCGGGAACGCATCGCGCCGGTCGCCGAGACCGAGACCGTGGCGCTCAGCGCCGCGAGCGGGCGCGTGATTGCAAGCGACGTGGTGGCGCCCATCGACCTGCCGCCGTTCGACAATTCGGCGGTCGACGGCTACGCCGTGCGCCACGCCGATCTCGACCCCGCCGCCGACACCCGGCTCGCCGTCGTCGAGCGCGTGACCGCCGGCCGCGCCGCCGCGCGCGCGCTCGCGGCGGGGGCGGCGGTGCGCATCTTCACGGGTGCCCCCATGCCGGCGGGTGCCGATACCGTCTTCATGCAGGAGGACGTGCACGCCGACGGCGAGGCGGTGACCGTGCCACCGGGACTCAAGCTCGGCGCCAATCGCCGGCTCACGGGCGAGGACGTGCGCGCCGGATCGCTCCTGCTGCCCGCGGGCCGGCGGCTGGCGGCGCAGCACGTCGCGCTTGCCGCCGCCGTCGGGTTGACCGAGCTCGAGGTGGTGCGCCGGGTCCGCGTCGCCGTATTCTCCACCGGCGACGAGATCGTGGAGCCGGGCGCGCCGCGGCCCGCTCCGGCCTTGTTCGACGCCAATCGTTATCTGCTCGCGGGACTGATCGAGCGCCTCGGCGCCGCACCCACCGATCTCGGCATTCTCCCCGATGATCCCGCGCGGCTCGCGCGCGCGATTGCGGCGGCGGCGGCCGGACATGATCTCGTCGTCACCTCTGGCGGTGTTTCGACCGGGGAGGCCGACCACGTGCGGCACGCGGTCGAGAGCGTCGGGCGGCTGGTATTTTGGCGCGTTGCGATCAAGCCGGGCCGCCCGGTGGCGATGGGCGTCATCCCGGGCGCGAGCCCGGGAGCCGCCGCGGCGTTCGTCGGCCTGCCCGGCAATCCGGCGGCGGTCTACGTCACCTTCGCGCGGGTGGTGCGCCCGCTGCTGCTGCGCCTTGCCGGAGCCGAGTCGGTGCCGCTGGTTGCGCTGCCGGTGCGCGCGGCGTTCGGCTATCGCAAAAAGGCAGGTCGGCGGGAATATGTGCGGGTCAAGCTCACGCACACCGCCTCCGGCGCGGTCGAGGCGGTGAAGCACGCGCAGGAGGGCGCCGGCATCATCACCTCGCTCACGGAGACCGACGGCTTGGTAGAGCTGTCCGAAAACACCACGACGGTCGAGCCGGGCTCGACCGTCGGATTTCTCTCCTACGCGGCGCTAGCGGGATAACGATCAGATCCGCACAGCCGAGGTGGCGTAGGCGACATCGACCGGTTCCTGCACGCGGTTGAGGACGACAACGGCGCAAACCGCGATCACGGCGGCGGCAATGCAAGCGATGATGAATGCGGGCATGGCGATCCCTCTCCGTTCATTGTGGTCATTTTAGAACAATTATGAGTCGCGGGCGACCGAGATCAAGGGCTCAAAGGTCGCATTGCTGCGCCGCGATACGCTCGGCTTCGGCGGCGTCGGCGGGCGTGTTGACGTTGAAGAAGGGATCGATGGGAGCCGCCGGCCAGTCGGCGATGGCGACGCCGTGGCGCGCCGTCCAGGCCTCGATCTTGTGCAGGCTCTCCTCCACCAGCGCGGCGCGCAAGTCGCTGCGCAACGCCACCGGCCACAGACCGACCACGGGATGGCGCCACTCGCCCGAGCGCGCGCAGGCGAGCGGCAGGCCGGCTGCGCGCCGCGCCGCCGACAGCCGCGCGACCAGATCCCGGGGCAGAAACGGACAATCGCCGGGAACGCTCACGACCTCGGCGACCTCGGGAGCATGCGCCGCCGCCCAATCGAGCCCGGCCAGGATGCCGGCGAGCGGGCCGGCGAAATCGGGTACCGTGTCGGGCACGACCGGCAGACCGGTATCGGCGAAACGCGCGGGATCGCCGTTGGCGTTGAGGATGACGGCGGTGCACTGCGGTTTGACGCGCGCCAGCACGCGCTCGAGGATGGACCTTCCGCCGATGCGGATGCGCGCCTTGTCGCCGCCGCCCATGCGCCGCGCCAGTCCGCCGGCGAGCACGAGGCCGAGAATTCTCTCCGTTGTCATCGCCCGGCTTGACTGGGCGATCCAGTAATCACAGCGCCGCGTTGTTGGCATGCCGTCGTGTCACAACGGGCTGCAATGATTACTGGATGCCCCGCTTTCGCGGGGCATGACATCGCAGTGCTAATCATCGTGCATTGCCGCCTTGCGCCGATGCCGCGCGCTCTCCTCCTCGACGAAGCGCAGATCCTGGTCGAAGACGATGCGCTCCTCGCCCGCGAGCGCGACGAAGCGCTTGCCGCGCGCGCGCCCGACCAGCGTGAGGTTGGCCTTGCGCGCAAGCTCGACGCCCCAGGCGGTGAAGCCGGAGCGCGAGACCAGGATCGGAATCCCCATGCGCACGGTCTTGATCACCATTTCGGAGGTGAGGCGGCCGGTGGTGTAGAAAATCTTGTCATGCGCCGGCACCGCGTGCTTGAACATGAAACCGGCGATCTTGTCGACGGCATTGTGGCGGCCGACATCCTCCATGTAGATGAGCGGCTTGTCTTCCCGCGCGAGCACGCAGCCGTGGATCGCCCCGGCCTCGAGATAGAGCGAGGGCGTGGTGTTGATCTTGTGCGTGAGCGCATAGAGCCACGACGTGCGCAGTTCCGCCTGCGGCAGCGTGACGTTCTCCAGCGCCTCCATCAGGTCGCCGAACACGGTGCCCTGGGCGCAGCCCGACGTCTGCACCTTCTTCTTCAGCTTCTTCTCGTAATCGGTCTTGCGCTTGGTGCGCACCACGACCACCGCGAGCTCCTCGTCGTAGTCGACGCCGGTGACCACGTCGTCGGGCAGCAGCATGTGCTGGTTGAGGAGGTAGCCGAGCGCGAGATATTCCGGATAGTCGTTGATGGTCATGGCGGTCACGATTTCCTGCGCATTGAGGAAGATCGTGAGCGCGCGCTCGACCGTCACCCGGGTCTCGATCGCCTGCCCGGTCTGGTCGATGCCGGCAACGCGCTCGGTCAGCCGCGGATCGAGCGGATCGGGCCGGATGAGGTAGTCGTCCTTCGGCGCGGTCATACTCCGATAATGTAGGTAATTGTCATCGCCCGCGAAAGCCGGCGATCCAGCAATCGCCGGCCTTCGTAAATGGCAATATCGGTGACTGCCAGATGCCCGCTTTCGCGGGCATGACGCCGGCTTCACCCCGGCAAGAACGCGCTGGCGCCGGTTGCCGTATCGGTGAGTTTCTCGACCGGGGCGCGGTAGAGGTCCTCGAGTTGCGCGCGCGTGAGCACGGCGCCGACTGCGCCCTTCGGCGATGCGCTCGCCCGCGCGCAGCAGATAGGCCCGGTCGGCGGCGCGCAGCGCGTGGTTCGGATCGTGGGTGGTGAACAGGATGCCGTGGCCGGCGCCGGCGAGGGCGCGGATTTCGCGCATGACCTTGCCCTGGTTGCCGAAATCGAGGCTGGCGGTCGGCTCGTCGAGCACGACGAATTGCGGCTCCTGCGCCAGCGCGCGCGCCAGCAGCACCAGCTGGCGCTCGCCGCCGGAGATCATCGTGTAGGGGCGCGGCGCCAGATGTGCGATGCCGAACTGCTCGAGCACGCGCGCCGCTACCGTCCGGTCGTGCATCGACGGCCGGCTGAAGAGATTGCCGTGCGCGGTGCGGCCCATCAGCACCACGCTCTCGACCGTGAAGGCGAAGGTCGGCACGTGCACCTGCGGCACATAGGCGATGAGCCTTGCGCGTTCGCGGATCGAAATGCCGGTGAGCGCGCGGCCGCCGATCGCCACCTCGCCGGCGCGCGGCGTGAGGATGCCGAGCAGGGTCTTGAGCAGCGTGGTCTTGCCGCCGCCGTTCGGGCCGAGCAGGGCCAGCACCTCGCCTTGCGCCAGCGCGACATTGAGCCCGCTGCCGACCACGCGGTCGCTGTAGCCGATGGTGAGGTCGTGACCGGCGAGGCTCATGACCAATTCCGCTGCATGCCGGCAAGGAGCCAGATGAAGAACGGCGTGCCGATGACGGCGGTCAGGATGCCGAGCGGGATCTCGACCGGCGCGGCTGTGCGCGCCAGCGTGTCGATGAACAGCAGGTAGCCGCCGCCGAGCAGCGCCGCGGTCGGGATCAGGCGGGGGAAGTCGGGACCCACCAGGGCGCGGGCGAGGTGCGGCACCACCAAGCCGACCCAGCCGATGATGCCGGAAGTGGCGACGCTGGCCGAGGTCACCAGCGTCGCCGCGGCGACGATCGCGATGCGAATGGGACCGGTGGCGAGCCCGAGCGCGCGCGCCTCGTCCTCCGGCAGCGACATCACGTTGAGCCGCCAGCGGAGCGCGATCAGCACCAGGGTGCCGAGCGCCACCGGGCCGGTAAGCGGCAGCAGGTCGGAGACCGTGGTGGCGGCAAGGCTGCCGAGCAGCCAGAACGTCATGGCGGGCAGCTGGTTGTAGGGATCGGCGAGATATTTGACGAGACCGACGCCGGCGCCCAGGAGCGAACCGATGACGACGCCGGTCAGCACCAGCACCAGGATCGGGTCGCGCGCGCGCAACAGCGAGCCGATGAGGTAGACCGCGGCGACCGCAACGAGCCCGCCGGCGAAGGCGAGGCTCTCGATGCCGATGATGCCGAGCGAGAAATAGATGCCGAGCACGGCGCCCAGCGCTGCGCCGGAGGACGCGCCGAGAATGTCGGGCGAGACCAGCGGATTGCGAAACAGGCCCTGGAACGCGGTGCCGGCGACCGCCAGCGCCGCGCCCACCAGCACCGCGGCGGCCACGCGCGGGCCGCGCACCAGCAGCACGACGTTTTCGACCGCCGGCGGCGCCGTGCTCGGCCGGCCGCCGAGCCGCGCAACGAGGACATCGACCAGCTCGGCGAGCGTGACCGGATAGCGTCCGACTGTGAAGGCGACGACGAGGCCGAGCGCGAGCACGCCGCACGCGATGAATAGGCCGGGAAGGAAGCGACGGGTCATGGCTGCGCCGGGGTGCCTGCCCGCGAAGTGCGCTCAGCGCGGGCCGCGAACTCGGTCTGCTCCCTCCCCCCTTGTGGGGGAGGGATGGGGAGGGGGGTGATCCGGTTATTGCGGGGTGGCGCCGTCAGAGTGAACCCCATTCGACCCCCACCCCCGACCCCTCCCCACAAGGGGGAGGGGAGCGCACCGAGTCCGCGGCACTATTGTAACAGCAAGCGCGAAGAGGCGCGCGCTAGTCCCGCCCCGCGAGCACTTGCTCGATCTGCGCGTCGCTGGGCGTCACGTGATAGAAGCGCGCGTAGAACTCCCGCGTCAGCGCCCGCAAATCTTCCGGGAACAACTCGGGATAGAGAATTTTGCTGAGCCACCACAGCCCGATCAGGCGGTTCACCGTCGGCGGAAAATCCACCCAGCCGAACGGCAGCTTGGGGGAAAGATGCACGCGCCGCGCGCGCACCGCGGCGACCGACGCCCAGGCCGGATCGCTCGCGACGTTCGCCGCGAACTCCTGGTCGATGGTGATGATCACGTCGGGATTCCACAGCAGCACCTGCTCGATGGAGACATTGGCGAGCCCGCCACGCGTCTGCCCGGCGACGTTCTGGGCCAGCAATTCGATCGTCTCCACGTTGATCGAGCCGCCCAGCCCGGTCTCCAGCCCGCGCGGCCCGCGGGCGTAATAGACGCGGGGTCGTCGTTCGCGCGGGATCGCGCCCACGCGTTGCGTGATCGTATCGATGGTGTGCTCGGCGTTGCGTGCAAACGCCTCGCCTGGCTCGCGCCGGCCAATCAAGGCACCGAGCGTGCGGTAGCCGAGCGGAATGCCGTCGAAGCGACCGTCGAGCAGCGCGTAGGGAATGCCGGTCTGCTGCTCGACGCGGTCGGCGAGCGTCACATAGGTCGCGTTCACGCTGCCGACGTCGAGGATGAGGTCGGGCTTGAGCGCGAGCACGACCTCGAGATTGGCGGTGTTGCCGCGACCGGTGATGCGGCCTACTTCCGGCCGGCTGCCGATATCGGGCAGGAGGAATTCACGCTCCTGCGGCCGGTTGGCGCGCGGCCAGCCGAGCAGAAGGTCAGGCGCGAGTGTGTAGAGAAAGATCGCCGCCGGCGGTCCTGCCGGGAACACGCGCTCGACCCGCGCCGGGACCGCTACCGTGCGTCCGGCGCCGTCGCTGACGGCGGCCGCGCGCGCGCGATGCGGCGACAGGATCGCGGCCGACAGTCCGGCAATCAATGTGCGGCGATCGATATTTCTCATATGGCCTGCGATGTCGAGGCGCTGCATCACGCCCCGGGCATGGTGGCGTCGGGAAAGAAGAGCTGCTGCCCATTGACCTTGTAGTCGGCGATCGCCTTCTGGCCCTCGGGCGACACCAGCCAGTCGATGAAGGCTTGGCCGAGCTCCTTCTTCACGTGCGGATGCTTCGCCGGGTTGACCAGGATGACGCCGTACTGGTTGAACAGGCGCTTGTCGCCCTGCACCAGAATGTCGAGGTCGCCGCGGTTCTTGAACGAGAGCCAGGTGCCGCGATCGGCGAGCACGTAGGCGTTGGCGGCCGAGGCGGTGTTGAGCGCCGCCCCCATGCCCTGGCCGATCTCCTTGTACCAGGGGCCCTTGTCCTTGCCGATGTCGATGCCCGCGGCCTTCCAGAGATCGAGCTCGGCGATATGCGTGCCCGAGCGATCGCCGCGTGAAATGAAGGGCGCACCCTTGGCCTTGATGGCCTTCAGCGCCGCGGCGACGTCGCTCGTGCCCTTGATGCCGGCAGGATCGCTCTTGGGGCCGACCAGGATGAAGTCGTTGTACATCACGGGGTAGCGTTTCACGCCGGCCCCCTCGGCGACGAATTTCTCCTCCGGCGCCTTGGCGTGAACGAACACCACGTCGGCGTCGCCGCGCCGGCCGGTATCGAGCGCCTGCCCGGTGCCTTGCGCCACCACCTTCACGTCGATGCCGGTCTTGGCCTTGAACAGCGGCAGGATGTGGCCGAACAGGCCGGAATCCTGCGTCGACGTGGTGGAGGCCACCACGATCGACTTGTCCTGTGCGTGCGCGGGCGCGACGGCGAGCACGGCAACGGCGGCGGCGACGGCGAACAGGCTGCGGCGGGTCGGCATGATGGTCTCCTCTGGTTTCTTGGGTCGGGACCGACGCTCAAACGAGCAATTCGCCGGCGATGAACCGGCGTGCCTCCTCGGTCTTGGGCGCGGCAAAGAACGCTTCGGCACGATCGCTCTCGATCACTCGGCCGCGATGCATGAGCACGATCTCGCCGGCGAGACGTTTGGCCTCGCCGAGATCATGGGTGGACATCACGACCTTGATGCCGCGCGCGGCGACGGCGCGGATCACGTCTTCGATCGCCTTGGTGGCGGCCGGATCGAGGCTCGCGGTCGGCTCGTCGAGCAAGAGAATCTGCGGCTCCTTGGCGAGCGCGCGCGCGAGCGCGAGCCGCTGCTGCTCGCCGCCGGAGAGCCGTCGCGCCGGCCGGTTGCCCAGTCCGTCGAGGCCGACGAGCGCGCAGAGTTCGCCGAGGCGAGCCTCGCGCGCGGCGCGTGCGACGCCGGCTGCTGCCAGCGCGTAGCGGATGTTGCCGGCGGCGCTGCGGCGAAGCATCGCCGGACGCTGGAACACGACGGCGCGACGCGTGGAGGCGGCGTTCTCGCGGCCGCCCCAGGTCGCGCGCCCGCGCGTGGGCTCGATCAGCCCCATGACGAGGCGGAGCAGGGTGGTCTTGCCGGCGCCGTTCGGCCCGATCAGCACCGTGGGAGGACCGGCCGCGAGCGCAAGCGAGATCCGATCGAGGATCGTCACGCCGCCGGCGGCGAAGCTCACCTCGTCGAGCACAATGGGCAGATCGGAAAGCGGCGCGCGCATGCTCATCCCGCAAAACGTTCGCCGGCGCGCCGCAAGCCCCAGGCGGCGGCGTTGACCGCGATGACGATGGCGATCAGCACCATGCCGAGCCCGATGGCGAGCGGCAGGTCGCCCTTCGAGGTCTCCAGCGCGATCGCGGTGGTCATGGTGCGGGTGAAACCCTCGATATTGCCGCCGACGATCAGGATCGAGCCGACCTCCGCCGCGGCGCGGCCGAAGCCCGCGAGCAGCGCGGTGACGAGGCTGAAGCGGCCGTCCCAGATCAACGTCGCGATGCGCCCGAGCGGACCGACATCCATCGCCGCGAGCTCGTCGCGATATTCCGTCCACAGGTCCTCGATGGTTTGCCGCGCCAGCGCCGCGATGATCGGCGCGACGAGCACGGTCTGCGCGATGATCATCGCCTGCGGCGTGAACAGGATCCCCCACGATCCGAGCGGCCCCGAGCGCGACAGCAGCAGGTAGACCAGGAGCCCCACGACGACGGGGGGCAGCCCCATCAGCGCATTGAGGATGACGATGACCCCTTCGCGGCCGGGAAAGCGCGTCAGCGCGACGGCGGCGCCGAACGGCACGCCGATGAGCCCGCCCAGGAAGACGGCCGACAGGCTGACCACGAGCGACAGGCGCACGATCGCGAGCAGCGCCGGATCGCCCGAGAGCAGCAGCTGAAGCGCCGAAGCGTCGTCCGACATTGACTACCTCGCTTATGCGTCATGTTGCATTTCGCTGAAAAATCGTCAATTTCCGTAACCTGTTCATGTTTTTGCGGAAGAATGCATATGCATGACCTGCTGACTACCGATGAGGCCGCTGCCTATCTCCGGCTGTCCGAGCGCAAGCTGTACGAGCTGGTGGCCAACGGCGCCGTGCCCTGCACCAAGGTGACGGGCAAATGGCTGTTTCCCAAAGCCGCGCTCGATCGCTGGCTGGCCGCGGGTCTGCTCATGCCCGGGCTCGCTCAGGCGCCGCCGCCGCCGATCATTGGAGGCAGCCACGATCCGCTGCTCGAATGGGCGCTACGCGAGAGCACCTCGCAGCTCGCCGGCCTGTCGGAGGGAAGCGAGGCTGGATTGCGACGGCTCGCCCGCGGCGAGGTGGCCGCGGCTGCGATCCATCTGCACCGGCTCGACGGCGATGACGAACGCGCCAATCTCGACGCCGTGGCGAGCGCGCCGGGCCTGTACGACGCGGTCGTGATCGCGTTTGCGCGCCGCGAGCAGGGGCTGCTGGTGGCGGCGGGCAACCCGCTGCAATTGCGCGACGTCGCCGGCATCGGCGCCAAACGGGCGCGGCTGGCGCTACGACCGCAGGGCGCGGGCGCGCAATTGCTGTTGCTGGCGCTCGTCGCCCGTGCCGGCCTTGCGCTCGATGATTTGGCCGTGGTGAAGCCGGCCTGCCCGACCGGTAGCGATATCGCGCAGGCGGTGCGTTCCGGCCGCGCCGATTGCGGCGTCGCGACGCGCGCCGTCGCGCACGCGGCCGGGCTCGACTTCGTGCCGCTGACATGGGAGCGCTTCGACCTTGCGCTGCGCCAGCGCGACTATTTTGGCCCGGGCCTGCAGGCGCTGTTCAAATTCGCCCGCACGGCCATGTTCCGCGAACGCGCGCACGAGCTCACCGGCTATGACGTGACCGAGGCGGGCGACGTGCGCTGGGTCAATTGAGGCCGTCGTTACGAGCGATGCGCCGGCCGCGGCTGCGCGCCGGGCGCGGGTTGTCACTCCACCCCGCGTGGCTATATTGCCTGCGCCGCAACGTTCCCGGAGGGATGGCCGAGTGGCTTAAGGCGCACGCTTGGAAAGCGTGTATACGGGAAACCGTATCGTGGGTTCGAATCCCACTCCCTCCGCCAGCGCCCTAGCAAACATCGCTTCTCCGTTCGCGGGCGCGGCCGATTTGGGCCAGTTGTGGCGCGGTTTCCACGTGACCTCTTGACCTGGCGAACGGCCGGTCTGGCCTCTGCCTTCTCCGCTGAGCCGATTTTCTCCGGAGCATCTGTACTTTTGCGGTTTAGTACACAGCCCTCATAAATCGGATCGACCTGATCCGGTCGCTGAACGTCCGCTATTCCCCCAACAGCGGCAGAAAACCGGACATTGCGGGAGGTCCGAAAAGTGCCAGAAGCGGCTGTGAGCAGATGCAGCAAACGAATGCGCGCAAAATGCGCCTATTCGAACACCTCGTCGGCGCGAAGAAGGATTGATGTCGGCAATGTAATGCCGATCGACTTGGCGGTTTTCAGATTGACGGCAAATTCGAAATTCGCAGCTTGTTCGACGGGCAGATCGGCCGGCTTCGCTCCCCGCAGAATCTTGGCGACGTAGGAGGCGGCGCGCCGCCACATGGGGCGAGTGTCCACGCCATAAGACATGAGTCCGCCCACCTCGACGTAGTGTCTGAAAATGAACATTGTTGGCAGGCGATGCCCGATCGCAAGTTCCGCAATGTGTGCGCGCTGAGGCGTGAACGCAGGGCTCGACAGGACATGCACCATTTGCGCTTCGCCCTGCACGATCGTTCGAAACGCCGTGTCGAAATCGTATGGTGGATTTTCGAGCTTGAGCGAGCGTAGCGACAGTCGCATCGACGGCACGGCGCGCTCGATCTCACTGAGCTGGTCTGCAGAGGCCGAATCCAAAAGTACGGCCACCCGCCTCCGCTCCGGGAATGCCTCTACCATCAGCTCGAGCTGCTTTACGGCCAGCTCCGGCTGGCGGTAGAACAGACCGGTGACGTTGCCGCCAGGCTGCGCAAGGCTTTTGACGTAACCGCGCGCGAACGGGTCGTAATTGTTTGCCAGCATGACAATAGGGACTGCGGGTCTCGCCGCAGTGGCTGCCTGCAGCGCGATTTCCGGGCCGTTCGCGACGAGCACGTCTGACTTTGCCGCGACCAGCTCATTGGCTCCTGTGAATGCCTTGGGCAGACCTTCGTCGGTGCGGCGGTATTCCACAATAACGTTCTGGCCTTCGGTGAATCCGAGCTTGCGCAGCTCAGAAAGGAAGGCTTGATAACCGGGCCCGGTAACCGGATTGTCGAGTTCCGGGCCCAGTACGCCGACCCGGGCGAACCTGCCCGCTTCCTGCGCCCGCGCAACGAGCGGCCACGCCGCCGCGCTGCCGAGAAGCGTGATGAACTCGCGGCGCCTCATTCGATCACCTCGTCGGCGCGGGTGAGCATTGTCGGCGGAATGCTGAAGCGCAGGTCTCTAGCGGCCTTGACATTGATTACGAGTTCGAACTTTACGGGCTGCTCGATCGGAAGGTTGCCCGGCGCTTCCCCCTTGAAAATCCTGTCCACATAGTTCGCCGCGCGACGATAGAGATCGGGATAGCTTACGCCGTACGACAGCAACCCTCCGGCTTCAGCAAACTCTCTCGCTGGGTAGGCTGTCGGGAGGCGATGCTTCGCGGCCAGTTCCGCGATCAGATGGCGGTTTGCTTGGGTGAGCCCGTCGATTGCCACAAGCACTGCCCCGGCCCGCTCGCGGCTGGCGGCCTCAAACGCGGGCACAAAGTCGTTAGCCGTGCGCACGTCGATGAACTGGGGAAGAATCTTAAAAATTGGAGCGGCCTGCGCGATCTCAGCGCGCTGCGAGGCCGAGAGTGGGTTGCTCATATTGGCGAGATGAGCAACTCGGGTGAGACCCGGGATAGTCTCGGTAAGCAGTTCTAGCCGTTTCGCTTCCAGTTCGGTTACAAACGCGCTGAGCCCAGTGACATTGCCGCCTGGATGCGCGAGCGATGAGACTGCTTCGAAAGCGTCACCGATCGCGGCCATGACTATCGGGATCGTTGTTGTGGCGTTCTTGGCCGCTAGTACAGCGGGTGTCCCGCGGGTCACGATTAGGTCGATGTGCCGACCAACAAGCTCGGCCGCCAGCGCCGGATAACGTCCGGCATCGCCGCTGCCGAAGCGATATTCGATCTCGTAGTCCCGGCCCTCCTGGTAGCCGCGTTCGCGCATGCCTTGATGAAACGCAGCGATGTTGGCGGCATTCAGTGTGACCGATGTCGTCTCCAGCACTCCGATACGATACACCTTGCGCAATTGCGCACGCGCTGCGAGCGGCCACGCTGCCGCCGCGCCGCTGAGCAGCGTAACGAATTCCCGCCGTCGCATGCCGGACACGGGCTTCCCCTCCGCAGTCGGTCCGCCGCACCATCAGCCTACCACCGAGCCGACGGCAGGTCCCTGGGGCCGGCCTGAATTGTTCTGAATCGAAATGGCTGACTGTGGCCTCGGGCGTGGCCCATGTCCGAGATGG
>CAVQIP010000040.1:0-218695 GCA_963712565.1 uncultured Alphaproteobacteria bacterium
TTCAGACACTGGGGATTGTGTCTTTTCTACCCGCGCCACCGTAGCGTTTCCTTGATATAGCCGCCACATTTTGCCGGAGGCATCGACTTTTTTGGCTTGATTCCTGCAAATCTGTATGTAATTATTAGTAACAAGATGCAGAGTCATCGAGAGCGTGAAGAATTAAGCCGTTTGCGATCCACGCTGGGGGACCGTCTTGCCGAGCTGCGACGGGTCCTGAAGGTGGTTTTCGGGCGATCGGCACTGGTCAAAGGCAACGTCTATGAGTTAGCCCGCAAATGCGGCAAGCCGAACTGTATCTGTACGCGGGGGGAACGGCACCGGAGCATGGTGTTGACCTGGAGCGAGCAAGGGAAGAGTCGGCTGCTTTCGCTTCCCTCGGAGCGCGTTGTCGAGGTTAAGAAAAAGAGCGAGGAATACTTACGGTTTCGTCGCGCCCGGGCGCGGGTCACTGAGATTCATCGAGATATCTTGGCATTAATGGACCGGATCGAAAAACTTCGCCGAGAGGAGCCCTTGAGATGAAGGAATCGGATCGAACCGTTCCCATGCTCTACGAGCGGAACGACTCGTATGTGATCGAGGCGTTCCGTCAGGGGGAGTTTGATTATCTGGAGGGGGTAGGAGAAGTTTCAGAAGCTGATTTTTTTCGGGCCATCACGGAGAAAAACGTCTTGCGTAAGCTTGCCGATACCTATCCTTCACCTTGTAAGAAGCACGAGGTTCCGGTGTGGGTCTATATTGCCAGTGATCTGTCCATGCGGTTTCATGGGGTCCATCCCTTTCATGCTTTTCCCTACGTGGTCCGTTCCGGAGGGATGATCCAGGCCTTTGGTCCCGAGATGGGACATAAAGCGGTGCATCCCCAAACGGGGGATGTGTCGTTGGCCTGTGAAGGGTTCAACGAAAAGAATACCTACGATCGTCAGACGCCCTGCGATCAGGATTATTTGCGCAAGATGGCTCGGCGGACCGAACCCGAACTGCTGGAGACGTGGTTTAATCGGGATGTGGTGGGGATCTTCAAACAACATCATGCCTTTGATGCCGAGGGGATCTTCATTGGTGACGCGACGTATCTGTTCGTACCCAACAACCCGAACTACGAGAATTCTTCGCTCATGCTCTTCGATGAGCACAACCATCCGGTCGATGCGTCGAGCTTGACGGCGAAGGAGCGGGCCCGGTGCACCTGGAAACGCTGCTACAAACTGGTCAGTCTGATTCATACCAACTCGGCCGCCGAGTTCTTTCTCTATGCGGGGTTGGTGGTCACTGCGGGTCAGGACCACGAAGCTCCTCTTCTTTATCGCCTGGTGCAAGCCTTTGTCGAGTATCACGGCCGGGCAGTGATGAAGCGGTTGATTTTGGACCGGGGTTTTTTGGACGGAGCTCAGATCGGGCGTTGCAAACAAGAGTGGGGAATCAATGTCCTCATCCCGGCGCGTCACAATATGGAGATCTATCGGGATGTCCTCGGCCTGGCCGAAGCGGGAGAACTGTCCTTTGAGCCCTGGGTAGCGCCCGTTTCCTCTTCGAAGCCGATCCCCTTGCACCGTCCCGAGTGGATTCAAAAGCGAGAAGAAGCACGACAAAGAACCCTGGCTCGGAAGAAAGCTCAAGCCCCTGCTCCGGAATCCCCCGACCCTTCCAAGGTGCGAGTTCGGTCCGAGGTAGCGGCGGTGAGTCGCGTGGAGACCTTCTCCAGTTGTCCGATCCCGCTCAATGTCCTGGTCAACCGAGAGATCCATGCCGACGGGCACCTCGATTACTGGGTGCTCCTCGATACGGCACCCATCCCCGAACCCGCCCGTACCCGCCAGGAGTATGGGTTGCGTTCCACGATTGAAGAACGGCACCGGCAACTGAAGTGTTTTAGTGACCTGGAGTCCTTCCCCTCCCGCGTCTTCTCCCTGGTCGTTCATCAGGTCGTCTTCGTATTGCTGACCTATAGCCTGTTACAGTGGTTCCTCTTGCGGATCGGTCGCCAGGAGCTCAACCCCAAAACTCGGACTCGAACCCTCGATCTGTTGCGCCCTACGCTAACGGTCATCGTCATCTATTACCAAAATTACATGGCCTTTCTCTCACCGCTTCAACATCAGGAATTGGTTCTCACCCTCAGTGAGTCTGCACGAAAAAAGATCTTAACCAAAACCCGCCGTCTCCGGCGAAGCTTGGCTCATGCGCTTGATTATGCTCGGCCACCCTGATGGTAGCCCTCGTTTCCTGAACTGCTTTCCATGCTCCGACCTGCTTCAGGTCGACGGAGGCTGGACACCTATTCTCTTGCTCAGGGAAATAGCTCGTCCAGATCATCGCCTTCCTCTGCCTCTTCGAAAAATCCTCCCTAACCAACCACCGAAGGCACCCGCCCCCCCTCTTTGCCCCCTCCCAACCCTCTGCAGTGTCTGAATTGCAAATACTTAAGAAAACGTTTGACAACCCAGGCTAAGTATGTTAAAAGAATGGTAAATTTCATTGGGACCTTATATGAGTAACGAAGGATTTGCATTCTGGAGCT
Source organism: uncultured Alphaproteobacteria bacterium (assembly GCA_963712565.1). Lineage (GTDB taxonomy): Bacteria > Pseudomonadota > Alphaproteobacteria > Rhizobiales > Xanthobacteraceae > VAZQ01. The sequence goes on from CAVQIP010000040.1 coordinate 2,525, forward strand.
GGTGGTGGTGGAACAAAAGAGGAGGTGTGGTCTGCCCGTAGCTAGGCCAGAATAGCGGTTATGGAATTATCAAGCCGTGGGCAGCCTCAGAGATGTCCACGGCTTTTTTATTCTGTTGACGTTCAATCACGTTCGTTGAGGAGGAAGAGAGCTTTGAAACGCATCCTTCTTGGAAATGAGGCGATCGCCAGAGGTCTTCTTGAGCAGGGATGCTCCTTCCTGGGGTCTTATCCCGGGACGCCTGCTTCGGAGATCCTTTCATCCTTTGTCCAGATGGCCAAGACCGAGAAGAGTCCGGCCATGGGCGAATGGTCGATTAATGAGAAGGTGGCCTTCGAGACCGCTCTCACCATCAGTTACACGGGAGGCCGCGCGGCGGTGAGCATGAAGCAGGTGGGACTGAATGTGGCTTTTGACCCGCTCATGAGCGCCGCTTACATTGGAGTGAAAGGCGGTTTTCTTGTCATCCCGGCCGACGATCCGGGCCCCCACAGCTCCCAGACCGAGCAGGATAGCCGAATGATGGCGATGATGGCCAAGATCCCTGTCTTCGATCCTGCCACCCCGCAGGAGGCAAAGGACATCATCGCTCTTGCTTACCAGATATCCGAGGAGTTTGAGATACCTGTGATGGTTCGATCCACCACCCGTATTTCCCACGCCAGGCAGGGGGTTGTCCTCCATGACCTTTCGGACCCCCGGATGGCCACTGGTTTTTCGAAGGATCCTCATCGCTGGGCTGCCACTCCCAAGTACCGATTGCAGCTTCATCTTTCTCTGAACAAGAAGATCGATGCCATCCGGGACAAATTCGGTCCGTCCCTTTTCACCAAAATGCTGGGAAACGGTCAGGCACGCCAATGTATCATCTCTTCGGGGGTCGCCCTCGCTCACACGTACGACATCATCAACCAGCTGAACCTCCAAGATCAGATTGCCCTTTATCAGGTGAAGATGCCTTATCCTCTGGACGCGAAGACCATTCTCCATACCCTTCAGTCCTTCGAAGGCATCCTGGTGATCGAGGAGACTTACCCGGTGATTGAAATGCAGCTGGCCATGCGTGACCGGATCAAGGGGAGAATGGACGGATCCATTCCCCCTCAAGGTGAACTCGTGCCGGATGTCCTGGAGGAGAGCATCCGGAAATTTGCCGGACTGCCTGGAAAGGTCAAGACGGTTCCTTCGGACAAATCCAGACGACCGACCCTGTGCTCGGGATGCGGCCATCGGCCGGCATTTTTCGCGATCCGCCGGGCATTGCCCAAGGGGATCTACCCGAGCGATATCGGTTGTTACACCCTGGGGTTGAACCTTGGGGCCGTGGATACCTGCCTCTGCATGGGCTCTGCCGTGAGCCAGGCGGCTGGTTTCTATCATGCCCACAAGATGACCGGTGAGGTTCCTCCCATTGTGGCCACCATCGGCGACTCCACCTTTTACCATGCAGGAGTGCCGCCATTGATCAATGCCGTCCACACCAATGCGAGATTCATCCTGGTGATCCTGGACAACTCCACAACAGCCATGACCGGGAATCAAGCCACCCCGGGAATGGAGACGCTTGTAGACGGGCGACCGGGGAAGGCTGTATTGATAGAGGACCTCGTCAAGGCCTGCGGGGTGGAAGACCTCAAAATCATCGACCCTTATAACCTCGAGGAAATGGTCGAGGCGCTGAAGGAGGGAGATAAGATCAACCGGTCCGACGATGGCGGGATCTCTGTCATTATTGCCAGACATCCCTGTCTCATGAGCCCTGGTGTTTTAAAAGGACAGCCGTCCTATTCGATGGAGATTACCGACGATTGCGTCGCCTGTAAGGTCTGCCACAGGGATTTTGAATGCCCGGCCATCGAACCTGACCCTGAGTCCGGCAAGGCAAGAATCGATCGCAACCTCTGCTCGGGATGTGGCGTTTGCGTCGATGTCTGTCCGCAAGGGAGCCATTAAAAAGACAGTAAGCAGTAAGCAGTGAGGCAGTAAGCAGTAAGCAATAATCAATAATCAATGAAAATGCAAAGTGAAAAATGCAAAATGCAAAATGGAAAAGATCGATAAGCATGTCGTGTTGATGATCTGTTGCCAAGCAGAAACCAGAAGAGCGGAGAGGTTGAAAGAGCTGTATGAAAAAGAAGTCCGAGCGGGGAAAGCAGGTCCTGAACTCCGAACTCCGAACTCCGAACTCCGAACTCCGAAAATGCAGATCGCGATTACGGGAAGGGGAGGGCAGGGCGTTCTTTTCATCACCCGGATTCTGAGTGAATGCGCCCTGGAATTAGGTCTGGATGTGATCGCCTCAGAGACCCACGGGATGGCCATGAGAGGCGGGTCCGTCATCTCCACCCTGAAGGTTGGAAACTTTAGAGGCCCTTTGATCGGGAGCGGCCAGGCCGATGTGATGCTGGTTCTTGATGCGGGGTCGATGGAGGCGTTCCTGTATCTTCTGTCTGAGAAGGGAACGCTCTTTCTGAACGCTCCCTCTTCGAATACCCATCCCTCTATTGATGCGACAGGGCTGGCGGCGGGCATGGGCAACGCCGTGATGGCCAACCTGGTCCTCCTCGGTTTCGCCCTCCAACGGGACGATCTGTTCTGCGATTATGGACGGGTCGAGGCCATGACGGAGAAATTGTCTCCGGGCCGTTTCAAAGCGATGAACGTGAAGGCCCTCAAGGCTGGTTTCGAATTCAGGGGTGACAAGGCAGGGGCATGAGCCTTCCTGTTCAAATTCTACAATTCATGATCTCGGGGTTGACGACAGGCAGCACCTATGCCCTGATTGCGATCGGGTTCTCAATCATCCACAACGCCACAGGCATCGTCAACTTCGCCCAGGGTGAGTTTGTGATGCTTGGGGGAATGTTGATGGTCACCTTTTTCAATTCTCTGAAGCTCCCCATGGCCCTGGCCTTCTTCCTGACCCTCTTTTCCGTGGCCGCGGTAGGATTGCTCCTGGAGCGGGGGCCGTTGCGCCACGCCAAGTCCAAGGAGATCCTCGTGCTGGTCATGATCACGGTGGGAGCTTCCATTGTGATCAAAGCGCTGTCCATGATCTTCTGGGGAAAGAACCCCATGACCCTTCCCCCTTTCTCCGGCGAAACCCCCTTTATTCTGCTGGGAGCTGCGATCATGCCCCAGAGCCTCTGGATCATCGGGATCACGGTCTCGGTCGTGGCTGCGTTGAATTATTTTTTCAAAAGGACATTGACGGGGAAAGCGATGCGAGCGGTGGCGGCCAGCCGTCGGTCTGCCATGTTGACAGGAATTCCGGTGGATCGGATGATCTTTTTGTCGTTCACCCTGAGCGGGGGCTTGGGGGCTGTGGCCGGAATTGTTCTGACCCCCATCACGACGACCTCGTTTGACGTGGGAATCATGTTGGGTTTGAAAGGCTTCTCCGCGGCGATCCTGGGAGGATATGGGTCCATGCCAGGGGCTGTGGTGGGAGGACTGCTTCTGGGGGTGCTGGAGTCTCTGGGGGCCGGCCTCATTTCTTCCGAATACAAAGATGCCCTGGCATTCTTAATCCTCCTTCTCGTTCTATTCTGCAAACCGAGCGGGATCCTCGGGAGAGGCCATCTGAGGAGGGTTTGAGCTCTTTTTTCAGGGAACGGCTGTCTATGGGAAAGAAGAACAAACAAGCCCTGGCTGCTTATACCGTGTGCGTTTTCATGCTCCCATTCTTTCTCAAGAACAACTATCACCTGATGGTGCTCAATGTCGCGGCCCTGAACATCATCATCGTGATCGGCCTGAACCTTCTCATGGGATATGCAGGGCAGATCTCCCTTGGACATGCCGCCTTCTTCGGGATTGGAGCCTATTTGTCCGGGATCCTCACAACAACCTACGGGTTTCCTGTCTGGCCGACCATGATCCTGGCCATCCTGGTGACGGGAGGGGTGGCCTATCTGATCGGTATTCCAACGCTGAAACTGGAAGGGCACTACCTCGTGATGGCCACCCTTGGATTCAATGTGATCGTGTACATTGTGATGATCCAACTGGACAGGGTGACAGGTGGACCGTCGGGGTTCGCGGGCATCCCGCCCTTGCGCCTGGGGAATTTCATATTCAATTCTGATCGAAAAATGTATTACCTTCTTGGGACGGTCTCCGTCGGAATCCTTCTTCTGGCTTTCAACTTGATCCATTCTCGTGTGGGCCGGGCCATGGCCGCCCTCAGTCATAATGAAATAGCGGCCCGATGCTCGGGCATCGATACCGAGAAGTATAAGATCAGCATTTTTGTGCTCAGTGCCGTTCTCGCCTCGCTGGCTGGAAGCCTCTACGCCCATTATCTCACTTTTGTCAGTCCTGGAAGTTTCAGCATCTTCTACTCCCTCCAGGTCGTCACGATGGTGCTGGTCGGCGGCATGGGATCACTCTGGGGGTCGGTTTTTGGAGCGTTGCTGTTGACCATCCTTCCTGAATTCCTCCATGCCGTCAGAGAATACAACGTCCTGGTTTACGGGACGATTCTCATGGTTGTCCTCATCTTCTTCCCGCAGGGTCTCTTTCCGGGGATCCTTGAGGTTTGGGCAGAAAAGGAAGGTCCGTATTCAGGCGGAGTCATCAGGTTCAGGGAGAGGGGTATGAAGGAAGAGCCGTCTGTGTTGGGAGACGGGGCCATCTTGGAAGGACGAGGTGTGACGCTTCGGTTTGGAGGAATGGAGGCGCTCAACGGTCTCTCCTTTTCGATTCCACCGCGGCAGATCGTCTCCATCATCGGTCCCAATGGGGCGGGGAAAACGACGCTGCTCAATACGATCACGGGCGTCCATTTCCCGGACAGTGGTGAAATCCTCTTCAGGGGAAAGGCGATCTCCGGCCTGAAACCCCACCAGATTGCAACCCTGGGCATCAGTCGGACATTTCAACAGACTCAGCTCTTTTCGAATCTGACCGTTGCGGAGAATGTCATGGTCGGGATGCATCCCAGGACGAGCGCAGGATTCCTCGGTGGAATTCTCCATCTGCCCGCGGAGAGACAGGAGGAACAGAAAATCAGAGAAAAGGCAGAGGGCCTGCTCAATTCCTTCGGGCTCCAGGCGAGATCAGACTGGATGGCCTCCCACCTATCGATCGTTGAACAGAGACGTCTCGAGATTGCCAGGGCTCTGGCCGGCGAACCCGATGCATTGCTTCTCGATGAACCTGCGGCGGGACTGAACATTCGTGAAACGGAAGGCATGGGAGACCTGATCGTCGGATTAAGGGAGAAGGGACAGACGGTCTTGCTGGTGGAACATAATATGCACCTGGTGATGGGGATTTCGGACTGGGTGATCGTCCTTCATCATGGCTCCAAAATAGGCGAGGGCCGGGCGGAGGACGTTCAGAAGGACAGGCGGGTCATCGATGCCTATCTTGGGACCTAAAAAAGTTCGGAGTTCGGAGTTGAAAGTTCGGAGTGCAGAGATGAAGAAAGGACGGGCTTCAAAGGCTGGAGTCGCTTCATGCTGAGAGTCAAGAACACCGACGCGTTTTTCGGAAAAATCCAGGTTCTGAGGAATGTCTCCCTCCATGTTGAGGCGAAAGAGATTGTCTCGCTGATCGGGGCGAACGGGGCGGGCAAGACAACCCTCCTGAACGTTATCTCAGGACTTCATCCGTCGCGGAACGGAAGCCGGGTCTTCCTGGGGACGGAAACCCTGAGGCTGAAACCGGAGAAGATTGTTGCCCTGGGACTGGTCCAGGTTCCCGAGGCAGACAAAGTGTTCAATCCGCTGACGGTGCTCGAGAATCTGGAGCTTGGTGCGTACCTCAGGCGCGATGACAAGGGCACCCTGGAGCGAGAGATGGAAAAGGTCTTTGAGATATTTCCGATCCTGAAGGAGCGCAGGAGCCAGCCGGCCGGGATGCTCTCAGGCGGGGAGCGCCAGATGCTGGCTCTGGGGAAAGCGTTGATGAGTCATCCCAAGCTCCTGATGCTGGATGAACCCTCCCTCGGCCTGGCTCCCCAGGTGGTATCAGAGATTTTCCGAGTCATTCAAACGCTTAACGCGCGAGGGACGACCATCCTTCTCGTGGAGCAGAACGCCCGCGAGACGTTGAGGATATCCCATCGAGCTTATGTGTTGGACACGGGACGAATTACGTTGACGGGCACAGGTGAGGAACTTCTCACCAATGAAGAGGTGAAGAGAGCTTTTCTCGGCAAAGACTATCAGAAGAAGTGGGAGAGGTAAGGGGGTGGAGAAGATGCCCATATTTAATCCCGAGATCGAGACCATGGAGCGGAAGAACCTTCTGGAGTTACAGCTGGAAAGGCTCCAGATCGTCGTCAATCAAGCCTACTCGAATGTCGACTTTTATCGAAAGAAGTTCGATGAAGCGGGACTGAATCCTGATGACATCAAGACGCTCGATGATTTGAAGAAGATCCCCTTCACCACCCGCAAGGACCTCATGGACAATTACCCCTACGGGATGTTCGCCGTCCCGTTGCGAGATGTGGTCCGCCTTCAGTTCCCCCTGGGGATGTACGGCAATCCCATCGTGATCGGGTACACACGAGAAGATCTGAAAATCTGGAGGGAGCTCGTGGCGCGGATTATGGTCGGGGTAGGCATCACCGAACACGATATCATCCAGGTCGCCTTTAATTATGGGCTCTTCGTGGGGGCCAACCGGTTCAATCAGAGCGCGGAGTTGATCGGAGCGGCTGTCATTCCTACGTCGATCGCTTCGGCAGAGGTCCAGTTAAGGATCATGCAGGATTTCCGGAGCACGGTGTTGACCTCCGCGCCCTCCTTCGCTCTTTATATCGCGGAGGCGATTGAGAAAAGAGGAATTGACCCACGAACGTTGTCTTTGAAGATCGGTCTCTTCGGAGCAGAATCGTGGCCGGAGGAAGTCCGGAAGGTCCTCGAAGAGAAATTGAATATCCAGGCGTACGAAATCTTCGGGGTGACTGAATTGATTGAACCCGGCGTGGCCGGCGAGTGCATGGCAAAGAACGGATTGCATATCTTTGAAGACCATTTCCTTCCCGAGATTATTGATCCCGTTACGGGAAAGGTTCTGGAGGGGGGCAGGGAAGGGGAATTGGTCCTGACCACGTTGACGGCATCTGGATATCCGTTGTTGCGTTACCGGACTAGCGATGTGACGTCCCTTCTCACGGATCCCTGCACCTGCGGCAGGACGATGATCCGAATGACAAAGGTGCTGAAACGGACGGACCCGATGTTGTGCATCCGGGGGATCAATGTCTTTCCCGAAAAGGTGGAAGAGGTGCTGGACAACTTCAAGGGCGTGGGGCCGGGCTACTCGCTTGTGCCCACGGGCAGGCGGGGGATGAAGGACCAGCTTACGGTTCGCGTCGAAGCCTCTCCGGAGATCCTGGAGGCTTCAGAGGATCGAAAGATGCTCCTCAAGGAGAGAATTCAGCTGGCCTTCCGCCGGGCTGTCGGGTTGAGCGTGGAAGTTGAATTCATTTCCAAGGCGTAAGGTGAATAGAAATAAGAAGATGTTGGAGGTAAAAGGTGAGAGGTCTGAGGAGGAGAGATGATCTGTCCTCATTGGTTGCCTCCAACCTCAATCCTCTAACCTCGAACATTTGTTTGAGGGAGCATAGATGAGATGAGAAGAACATTCATGCCGGCGATCAGATCAGAGGAAGAGCTGAGACAGATTCAATCGAAGGGGCTGAAATGGACGGTGGATCATGCTTACAAGGGATCGGACTTTTACCGCAGGAAGCTTGACCAGGCGGGGGTGCGTCCCGGGAGTGTTAAGAGCTTGGATGACATTGGAGCGCTCCCTTTCACCACGGTGGAAGATTTGAGGGACGGCTATCCTTTTCCTCTCCTGTCCGTGCCTTTTGAAAAGGTGGTCCGAATCCACGCCTCTTCGGGAACGACAGGAAAAAGAAAGATTCTCTGCTATACCGAAAAGGACCTTGAGGACTGGAGTGACATGTTTGCCCGCTGTTACGAAATGGCAGGGCTGACCCGTGAGGACAGAGTTCAGATCGCGGTGGGATATGGGCTCTGGACAGCGGGGATTGGCTTCCAGCGAGGATGCGAACGCTTCGGCGCCATGGCCGTTCCCGTGGGACCTGGAAACCTTGATATGCACTGCGACATGATGGTCGATCTTCAAACGACCGTCTTCTGCTGTACCGCCTCCATGGGGCTGCTGATGGCAGAGGAGGTTAAACGCCGAGGGTTGCGAGATAAGATCAAACTCCGCAAAGTCATCTTCGGGGCAGAGCGACACAGCGATGCCATGCGCCGGAACATGAAGGAAGGCCTGGGTGTGGAGGAGCCCTTTGATATTCCCGGGTTGACCGAGCTCTATGGTCCGGGAACAGGCCTGGAATGTCGAGCCCATGAAGGAATTCATTACTGGGCCGACTATTACATCCTGGAGATCATCAATCCGGAGACCCTCAAGCCGGTTTCTCCCGGAGAAGTGGGGGAGATGGTGGTGACCACCCTTCGGAAAGAGGCCGCTCCTCTGATTCGTTACCGGACGCGGGATCTTACCCGGTTGCTCCCCGGAGCGATGTTCGTGCGGGAACATCCTCCCCAGGCATGATCGCATCGTCGGTCGTTCGGACGATATGTTCATCGTGAGGGGAGTGAATGTCTATCCGAGTCACATTGATCACATGATCTCGCAGCTTTCGGAAGCTGGAAGCGAGTTCCAGGTCTTGCTGGATCGGGGGGCCGATGGGAAAGACTACATGACGATCAAGGTTGAGAGGGCAGAGGGAGTAGATCCTTCAAAGGATAAGACTCTTGCGGCGCATCTGGAACACCTGATCAGTCATCAGATGCTGGTGAGCGGCAAGGTCGAGGTCGTCGATTTTCAGAGCCTTCCCAGAACGGAAAGGAAGACGAAGAGAGTATTTGATAAAAGGTGAGTCAAGGGCCAGAAAGTCAGGGTTCAAGGATTCAAGGGGTCAAGGGGTGGCGTCGCGACGAATAAGGAGCGACTTTTGCCACGCCCGCGAGTGGGTGAGCGGGCCGGAGGGCGTCGCGACGAATAAGGAGCGACTTTTGCCACGCCCGCGAGGGGTGAGCGGGCCGGAGGGCGTCGCGACGAATAAGGAGCGACTCTTGCCACGCCCGCGAGCGGGTGAGCGGGCCGGAGGGCGTCGCGACGAATAAGGAGCGACTTCTTGCCACGCCCGCGAGCGGGTGAGCGGGCCGGAGAATCCCGCGAAGCGCGGGACAGATGGGCATTTTTCAGCAACATACTAATACAACAAAGGAGGTAAGGAACATGGGGAGAATTTCTTGGATGGTGGGTTTGTGTCTAACGGTTCTTTTGGCAACGAGCATGGCCCAGGGGGCAGAGCCCATTAAGCTGGGGGCGTTTTTTGACTTGACCGGTGTGTCGTCTGCGATCGGGACGCCGACGAAACTGGTTGCGGAGATGGTGACGAAGAAGATCAACGATGAGGGTGGGATCAACGGCCGACCCTTGCAGCTCGTGATTGCGGATGATGAGGCAGATCCTACCAAGGCGGCCATCATCGCCAAGAAGTTCATCGAGTCCGACAAGGTGAACGCCATCATCGGTCCTACCCGGACGGACACAGGAATGGCGGCCAAGCCCATCATCGAACAGATGAAGATTCCCACGCAAATGACCGTGGGAGGAGACGCGGTCATCGTCGTCCCTACCTGGAAATACACGTTCAAATCCCCCCAGAGGACGTCAATTGCTGTTGAAAAGATTCTCGGATACATGAAGAAGAAAGGGATTCAAAAGGTCGCGATCATCACGGCGGCCGACGGATTCGGCCGGGACGGGAAGAATGCCCTGGAGAAGCTGGCCCCCGAGTTTGGAGTGAAGATCATCGCTGCCGAATCCTTCCAGGCGACGGACAACGATATGACGGCTCAGTTGATCAAGATTAAAGCCGCCTCCCCCGAGGCCATCATTTGCTGGACGATCGGGAAGGCGGGAGCCATTGTGGCGAAGAACGTCAAACAGCTTGCCATTCAACCCCCCCTGTTCCAGTGCCATGGGTTGCCGGATCCGATTTACGTCCAGCTGGCGGGAGAAGCTTCCGAGGGAAACATGATGCCCTCCACCAAACTGATGGTGGCGAATCAGCTTCCGGATTCGGATCCCCAGAAGAAGGTGATCATGGAGTTCATCAGGCTCTACAAAGATGTTTTCCACTACGATCGCCAGTTTCCCATCAATACTCACTCCGGGTATGCCTGGGACGCGATCTACATCGTGGCCAACGCGATGAAGAAGGCTGGGGACGGACAGCGAGAAATTGCGGGAGGCGATAGAGAACACGAAGGGATATGTTGGAGTCAGCGGTATCTACAATATCACGCCTGAGGATCATAATGGGCTTGGAACGGACTCCATGGTCATGGTCCAGATCTCCAAGGGCCAGTGGAAGTTGGTGGACTAAGACAGAAGTTTCATGCAGAGGCACACCTGCCTGCCCTGCCGGCAGGCAGGTGTGTTCTCCGTGGTGAATGGAAACAATCTCTTCTGCAACTTAATAACGCTGAACGCTCAACTCCGAACTTTCTTCTGGGCTTCGCGAACCCAGATCCGGATCTTGGCGTCGACTTGGAATCTCATGAGGGGAATAGATCTGGGTCATCTTCAGTCCAAGCTCCACAGGATCTTTGGCGGCGAGAGAAGAGACCGAGTGGATGCCGACTCCTTCCAGCAGTCGGAGATTCTTCGTGCCCAACCCTTTAAGTTGTGCTAGTTCCGTCTTCTCTATCCAGCCTATGAATTCTTCTTTGGAGACGAGCAGCCGGAGCGCCAACTCATCGCGCTCCTTTTTGCTTTTCGTTTTCGCCAGGAGCTCATCCAGGTTGGCGATCCCGACCCTGGGAAGTTCCGAGCGCCATTTGGGCGGGATCCAGTAAGCGTCTGTCAGGCGCACGTAATAAGAATCAACCGTATAAAGGTCGATTTCTCTGAAAAGCAAGAGGGAAAAGACGGCGATTGAAGCGACGATCAGTAAGACCGTGACTCGGCCGATTTTTGTTTCGGTGGCATTCTGAGACGTGGATGCCTCCCATCCTCTTCCGGACCGAAACAGAGAAAGAAAATTGTACATGACGTAAACTTGCACGGCAAAGGGGGGGAAGCCCAGGAAACCGGGGACCGGCATTTCAAAGCCTTTGGTGATTTCAAAGAAAGGAACCGTGTAAACCCATTTGGAACGGGCCCAGAAATTCCAGAACTCCCAGAGCAAACCGCAGATCAAGCCCGCGATAAGCAAAAGGTAAAACTTTCGAGGCTTTCCTTCCTCCAGGTCCTTCAACAACGATCGTCCTCCGTATCGATAGTTGAGGGGTTCCAGAAGAAGAATGAGCCCAACCCAGATGAGGCAGAAGAAATGATGAGGGTCCAAAAGGGATAAGGTGAGTGAGAGTACGCCGAGCAATATCAGGGCAGCACGCGCCGTGGATGAAAAGAAGACCTTCCTTGTCTTCACATTGCTGAGGAATCCCATCGTTTCGAGGAACTCCGTAGTTTCGAAGAGACCCGGAAGGACGGTCCCGTAAGCGATGAAGTAGCCCGCCCAGCGCTCAACGGTAGAGGAGGGTAGATTGATGTAATACCAATTTTGCAGGGAAAGATTGGCGGCCTCAAAGATCAGCCAGAAGAAGACCGATCCTGGGATCATCAAGAAAAATTCCCTGGTTCGACTGAAAATGAGCGAGTTGCCCTTGAGGGAGTAGATGATCCCATCCATGACGAAGATGTAAGACCACCATGCGAAACAATAGAACCAGCTGTAGATGGGTTCGATCTTCTGGAAATGCAGGATTTCGGAAAAAACGAGAAAAATAATCCCGATGATGCCGTGGATGGGAAAGGTTCTCTTCATCAGACCTTAATTTATCCTGTCTGTCATACCCTCACAGAGAGACTCGCGTGGAGAGCAGACAGATTGATCGGGGAGAAAAAAGTGGGTTTGCCTGAAACAGAGAGCAAACCCACTTTGTCTCGGAAGATCTCAAGGGAAAATCAGGTATCTCCCTTACCACCCAACGACATACTGTTTGTCCCGGGCAGGAGAGGCGCCGCCGGACATGACGCCCGAGGCGGCGTTGTACATGATCATCGTGGTCGCATCGGTGAACCGGTCTTTGAGTACGGTGATCTTGTGTCCCCGTGCCTCCAGTTCCTTGAGCACCTCCGCCGGAATCCCCGGATTCACATTCATCCCTGCCTTCACCGAGCTGTGCGGATAGAAGAGGCTGGGGAAGTGCTTTGTAATCACTTTGGGGGCATCGATCGCAGACTGAACTTCCATTCCGAATATGACCAGGTTCAGGAAGGTTTGATTGGTATATTGATCCTGATCGTCCCCCCCGGGGGTCCCAAAGATGGCAAAAGGTTTCCCGTCTTTCAGTACCATGCTGGGTGACAGACTGGTGGTGGGCCGTTTGCCCGGCATCCAGGCTCTCGGAGATTCCAGAGTATCCACGTCGAACATCTGAGCTCGCGTTCCAAGGACGAATCCCAGGCCGGGGATGACAGGGGAAGTGGTAAACCAGCCTCCCGAAGGCGTTGCTGAGAACATATTTCCGTTCTTATCCACAACTCTTGTACCCGTCGTCCCTTCCATCCAATCCCTCACGCGAAAACTCACCTTCTTGCCGGGGTAAGGTTTATCGTTGTAGGTCCATGCATTTCCAGGGATGAATTCTGTGGATGCTCTTTTCATGTCGATCAATTTGGCCCTCTCCTTTCCGTATTCCTTGGAGAGCAGTCCGACCCGGGGAACGTCAACGAAATCAGGGTCTCCGTAATACCAGTGCCTGTCCGCATGGGCAAGCTTTGAGGCCTCGATCCAGACGTGGATATAGTCTGCCGAGTTCTGCTTCAAGGATTTCAGATCGAAGTTTTCGAGGATGGTTAGTGTTTGAAGGAAGACGGGTCCCTGGGTCCAGGAGCCACACTTGTACACGTCATACCCCATGAATTTGACGGTCCAGGGCTCCCTCAACTTCGCACTGTAGGTCTTGAAATCCTCCATGCTCAGAAGGCCTGTATGTTTCTGGCCGGTATCGTCCATGCATTCGAAGGTCTTTTGGAAGTTGACGATCGCCTCCGCAATATCCCCCTTATAGAAACGGTCCCTTACGGCCTGGAGCGCCGCGCTTCTATCTTTGCCGGCCGCCTTCGCTTCCGTCTCGGCTGCCACCAATTTCTTCAAGGTGTTGGCCAGTGTCTTTATGCACAAAGATTTGTCCAAAGTCGGGTACCTTCCCATTGGGCAGGAAGAGGGCTGCAGAAGAAGGCCACTGCTCGCGGAATCGCTTCTCCATCTGAATGATGCTGTTTCTGTAGGAATTATACATAGGGAATCCCTGATCCGCGAGACGGATGGCATCGGCAGCCACCTCCGCGAAGGATAGGGTTCCCCACTTGCCGAGGGTCGTCACAAGAGAATCGACAGCGGCGCATACGCCCGCGGCCAGAAAACCATCCCCCGGAATCATGAGAATGTTATTCTTCTGAAACCATTCGATGGTGACGCCCTTCGGGGCGGTCATGTTCCCGTCGACCGAATAGACCTTACCATCCTTGGCCACATAGGCCAGGACCGGGGCTTCACCTCCCAGGCCAAAGAGGTTGAATTCGAGGACAGACTGGGCAAGGACCGTCGCGACCCCGGCGTCAAAGGCATTTCCGCCCTTCTTGAGGATGCTCTCTCCCGCGTCCGCGGCCAGCCAGTGCCCGCAAGCCACCATCCCATTGGTGCCCATGATTGTCGGCCTTGTCTGATCACTGGCCTGAGTCAAGGTGAATGTTCCGAGGATGAAAATGGTCAACACAATACACGCCTTCCCTAGGCTCGGCTTCATAGATACCTCCTTGTGAGTAAGTTTAAGACGCCACCATTTTAGCTCAAGTGGTCGAAAATAACAACCGTATTCTCGTCCATTTGATTTGACAAAATCGAGTTGATCAAATAAGTTAGCCATAGGTCTAAGACCACAGAAAGTATCCTGTCAAGAAGCGACAATCATCGCCGGAGTGATACTCCGGAAGGACCGGATCTAAGAGGGATCATGGAGAAGAGAGAGCGGGTCAGCCACATTCTTCTTGGAATCGTGGTGGTCATCTGGGGGGCGAACATTGGGATCATAAAATCAGCTTATCAGGATTTCCATCCGCTCTACTTTGCAGCTCTCCGATTTACCCTCTCCGGGGCTCTGATCCTTTTCGTCGTTCTTCTTAAGGAAAGAGACCTCAGGATTCGAAGACAGGATTGGGGAACGGTACTGGTCATAGCGTTGCCAGGAATGGCCTTGTACCAAGTTCTTTGGTCCCTTGGACTGGACCGAACGACGGCGACCAACTCCGCACTGATACTGGCGCTTGCAGCCCATCATGGCCGCGGCCTATGTATGACAGGCGATTACTTCGGGGGAAGGGAGCGCTCGACCGGCTGGCCGAGCCATTTCCCTTGACCGATGTCTCGGTATGTCGACGACCCGGAGCCCCTCGACAACCGCATCGTGGGCGCCCCTCGATCGCGGGTGGATGCCGATTATCGACTACGGCTGCGGCAGGTTTGCGATGTTGGTCTGCTCGGGACCCCACCGCGGCCGGTGTGGGATCGTCCGAGGTGGGCGTCGGTCCCAGCGATCCCCCGAACGAGTTCTCGCATGGTACGAGCGCCAGCTACAGATGCCAGAGAGCGATGCGCTCGCCGAGCTCAACCGGCTCGTGAGTCTGTCGGTCCCCCGGTAGACAAGCCGACGCCGGCTCCCCTAGGCTCGCCGCGACCGATTGACCTCGATGCGGGAGGAGCCGCTCCTCGTGAATACCCTCGATCTCTCGAATTGCGCGACCCTGGAGCGCCGGCCAAGCGCAGGAGCGGCGCGTAGAGGCGACCATGACCACACAAATTGAGGATATCGTTCGCCATCTGACCATAGAATGGACGCTCCACGCCTCCACGGCACCCCTGTTCGATGTCGAGGCTCTTGGTCCTGAAGTTCGGTTTCGCTGGAACGCATTGTTGGCGCGGTCACCGGCTCGTCTACGATCTGAGCAACGATGTGCTCGTACTTCAGGAGCTCCACGCCGCCCTTGATCCGACGCCAGCTACGCTCTTCGGCGTCGCGCCAACGACTCGGAGAGATAGGTCGCCACCATTGGCGTTCATGGGTCTGCATCATAGACTTTCTTTTTCGGGAGGCATCGTCCTGACAAATACTTCCCTTCGTCTGCCGTTCGTGCGGAGCGAGCTGTTTGATTTTCGTGACGTGATCGAGGTCTTCGTGGAGGCCGGGGCTGTCACCCGGGTCGTTGACCGATCTGGCGAGGTGGAGCGGCTCCGAGAAGAGATGGATGCCCGAAAGACCGCATATGGTCACGGGTGGGAGATTGAGCAATGCGCCAATGATCTCGCCGATGCTGTCCGGGACCAGTTCTACTGGCGGTACTACGAGCCTCGCTTTGCGCGCATCCAGGAGCTGCGTAAATGGGCGCGTGAGAAACCGGAATAGCCGCTGCCCAACGAGGGCTCGCTGGCCGACGGGCGGGCGTTGCCCGCCCGCGGCAGAAGCCCAGAGCGTTCGTCCGCCATCCACCATGGCGATCGTGATTTTGCGATTGACCCGGGCGCGCCGCGCGAGGATCCCATCCCGATGCAAAGCACACCTCGCTGCCTCGCGTGCGGCGGATACCGGCTGAGCCCGCGCACGCCCGTCCAGGCTGCGACGGGGTTTCCGTATCTCATCTACAAGTCACCCGGCGGGGGGTTCTTCGATCAGGGCGTCCGCCTAACGATCGTCGACGTTCTGAGCGACGGCTTCGCTCTTGAAATTCTGCCACGGACCATTGCCAATGCGGTCGCGCGCATTGACCGCCGGCTTGCCGTCGGCAGCCTGAGTGCTCAGATAGGCGCGCCAGGTTTTTCCTCCGGCGCCGTGGCGCTGCGCCAATTGCTGACAATGCCGGTCGGCACCTTCGAGGCCGCCGAGATCGGCGCCCTTGCCGGGCCCGGCGCCGGTGACAAAGAACGTCATGTTCGGCGCTTGCGGCAGCTGCGGCGCCGCCGGTTGCGCCGGCTGTTGTGCTTCGACGCCGGACATGACGCCGAGCGACGCGAGCGCGAGGGTGGCGACGATGAATGTCTTCGGCTTGTTCATCACAGTCCTCTCCGCTGGGGTTTCCAGCGTGAATGGTAGCGATTTTCTGGATCGCTCGGAAGGCCGACTAGGGGTGCGGCGCGGTCGAGCATGTAACAGCGCGGCGGCGAGGGCCACCAAATTGGCCGTTGCCGAGGTTTGGAATTGCAATAACAATTGGGCAACCGCGACAACACACCAGCGAGGCAGGCGTGCTGAGTCCTGAAAAAAATCGGCTTCTCACCCAGGTCGGCCCGGGAACCCCGATGGGCGAGCTGTTGCGCCGATACTGGATGCCGATCGGCGGCGCGAGCGAGCTCGACGAGCGCCCGATCAAGGCCATTCGCCTCATGGGCGAAGACCTCGTGCTCTACAAGGATCTCGGCGGGCGGTTCGGGCTGCTCGACCGGCACTGCCCGCACCGGCGCGCCGACCTCTCCTACGGGTTCGTCGAGGACACCGGCATCCGCTGCAACTACCACGGCTGGCTGATGGACGAGACCGGCCGCTGCCTCGAGCAGCCCTATGACGACACCGTCAACCCGCGCTCGCGCGCCAAGGAGCGCTGCTCGGCCAAGGCCTATCCGGTGAAGGAATGCGCCGGCCTGCTGTGGGCCTATATGGGGCCGCAGCCGGCGCCCGAACTGCCGGTGTGGGAGCCGTTCACCTGGGAGAACGGCTTCCGCGAGATCGTGCTCTCGGAGGTGCCGTGCAATTGGTTCCAGTGCCAGGAGAACTCCTGCGACCCCGTGCATTTCGAGTGGATGCACGACAACTGGAGCCTGCGGCTCGCCGGCAAGACCGGTCCCTATGCCGCAAGGCATCTCAAGCTCAAGTTCGAGGAGTTCGACTACGGCTTCATCTACAAGCGGGTGCGCGAGGACTCCGACGAGCGCAATCCGTATTGGACCGTAGGCCGCATCGCGCTGTGGCCGAACGGCTTCTATCTCGGCAACCACTTCGAATGGCGCGTGCCGATCGACGACGAGAACACGCTCAGCGTCGCCTGGTTCTTCATGCGGGTGCCGAAGGGGCGCGAGCCCTACGTCCAGGACAGCGTTCCGACCTGGGTGAGCCCGATCAAGGACGAGAACGGCCGCTGGATCTCGAGCCACGTCATCAACCAGGACATCATCGCCTGGGTCGGGCAGGGCCGCATCGCCGACCGCACCAAGGAAAACATCGGCCCCAGCGACCTCGGCATCGCCATGATCCGCAAGCGTCTGTTCGAGGAGCTCGACGCCGTCGCCCAGGGCCGTGACCCGAAGGGGGTGATCCGCAATTCCAACGTCGCGCGGTGCGTCGAGCTGCCCTATTTCCAGAAACGGGAGAGCGTCGAAGGGATCACGCTCGCGGAGCACGACAAGTATCCGCTGCTGAAAGCGCGGCTGAAGGCGTTCCGGCACTGCTACGGCCAGCCGCCCGAGGTGCGGCGGGCGTTCGAGCAGGCCATGGGGATCGCGAAATAGCGGCCTGGAGGTATCCTGCAACCGTGCCCGGCCTCGGCTGGGCGCGGTCGCTGGGCATCCCCCCTCCCGGGCGGCCCTTGATCGGCCGGGCGCTTGCCGGCGCGCCGACCATCGCCGCAAAATAAATCGACTGCCCCTTCGTTTGTCGGGAACCGTACCGACGGTTCTGCGTTTGCAGTTCTGCGTTTGCAAAAGAAACCTGGGGGGCTTGCATGCCGAGCGCCGAGTATTTCCGCCGCCAAGCCGACATCTGCCTTCGCCTCTCGTTGATCGCCTCCGATGAAGAAGTGTCCAGCCGGCTGATCGTCATGGCGCGGGAATACATGGCCACCGTCGATACCCTGGCCAAAGAGGCCGCAACCGCTGGTGCCGTCTCGGACCACCCCACCGGCTCGCCGGACCCAGGCCAAAACCCGGCCGCCGCCGCTGCGGTCGTGGCGGCCGCCCCCGCCGGCCCTGCCGGGCGCTAGCACCGGATAAAGAAGAAGCCCGTCGCGTTGCCGCGACGGGCTGGGGCCGATCGACGCGGTGTGGGGTACGAGCCGCGCCGGCCGGCCCGCGGGAGTCAGCTCGGCATCAGCACGTTGTCGATCACGTGGATGACGCCGTTCGACTGGAACACGTTCTGGATCGTGACCCGCGAGACATTGCCTTTGCTGTCGCGGATCATCAGCGTCTGGGCCTTGAACTCGACGCTGAGCTCCTCGCCTTCCACGGTCTTGAACTTGGCCTTGCCTCCGCCCTTGTTGGACGCGTCCCACAGATCCTTGACCGAGAGACGGCCGGGCAGGACGTGATAGGTCAGCACCGCGACCAGCTTCTCCTTCATCTGCGGCTTGAGCAGCGTGTCGACGGTGCCCGCCGGCAGCTTCGCGAACGCGGCGTTGGTGGGCGCGAACACGGTGAAGGGACCGGGGCCTTGCAGCGTCTCGACAAGGCCCGCGGCCTTCACCGCAGCGACGAGCGTGGTGTGGTCCTTGGAGTTGACCGCGTTCTGGATGATGTTCTTCGACGGGTACATGGGAGCGCCGCCGACCGTGACGGTTTGCTCCTTCATCTGCGCCAGCGTCGGTGTCGCCGCCGCGGCGGCGAAGGCGAGCGCCGCGACGGCAGCCGCCGTCGGCAGGATCGTACGGGAGAGTTTCATGTCGTTTGCTCCATCTGCTTTGCAGTCGCGCCGCGCCAGCGGCTTGCGGTTGGAGATACGGCGAAGGCGGCGGATGGATGCGGGCCGGCGGATTTTTTACCGCCGCGCGCGTGGGCATGACCGTCGGTGCGACGCGCTCACAAGCTCGTCAGCTTGCCGCTGGCGATGACCGGGCCGGTGGGCTGGCCGGTCGGCGAGCCGCCGGGCGGCTCGAGCGACACCGCCAGCGCCGCGTCGGGGGTGAGGCGGCCGGCGAGATCGGGCGGGATGGTGAGCCGGATCGGCTGGCCCGGCTGGATCAGCCCGAGCGAACGCGGGCGTTGGTCGGGTCCGGGCGGGATCAGCCACAGTTCGATGGCGCGCGGATCGTTGGTCAGCAGCGCGGCCGGCACCACGACCAGGCTGTTGCCGGTGGCGGTCACGGCGGCGACGAAGTTCGGCTGGCCGCTGCTTCCGGCGAGCGTCGCCATCAGCGGCGCGCGCGCGGCCGGGAGCAGGCCGATATAGACGAGCGCGGCGAGGCTCGCAGCCGCGAGCGCGGCCGAGGCGATGCCGAAACCGCGCCAGAATGCGAGGCTGTGCCAGACCGATGCGGGACGCGCGGCGGCGGGCGCGGCGATCGCGGTCTCGATGCGCGACCACGCGGCCGGCGGCGGCGCGACCGGCGCAACCGCGTCGGCAAGTCCGGCCAGCCGCTCCTCCCAGAACGCCACTTCGAGGGCGAGCGCGGGCTCCTGCGCCATGCGGCGCTCGACCTCGCGCCGCTCCTCGGCGCCGAGCACGCCCAGCACGTATTCCGCGGCGATGAAGTTGCCGCTGTCGCCGGGGTCCATGGTGTCGTCCGCGCTCATCGCTCGAGACATGCCCTGAGTTTCAACAGCCCGCGCCGAATCCAGCTCTTCATCGTGCCGAGCGGCACGTTCATGCGCACGGCCAGTTGCTCGTAAGTGTCGCCGTCGAGGAACGCCGCGCGGATGGCGGCCGCGTGTCGCGCTTCCAGTTCCTCCAGGCAGCGGGCGAGACGCTGCTGCTGCTGCGCCAGCTCGACGCGCTCGACCGCGACCGGCGTGGGATCGCTGACCGCGTCGGCCGCCTCGATCGGCTCGCTGCGGCGGCTGACGGCGCTGGCGCGCAGCCGGTCGATCGCCCGGTTGCGCGCTATCGCCACCATCCAGGTAATCGGACTGGCCCGGCCGGGGTCGAAGGTGGCGGCCTTGCGCCACACCGTCACGTAGACGTCCTGCAGCACGTCCTCGGCCTCGCTTCTGTCCTGCAAGATACGCAGGCAGATGCCGAAAAGCTTCGCGGAACTGGCTTGGTAGACGATCCGCAGCGCACTACGGTCGCCGCCGGCCACGCGCACGATCGCGGCGGCGAGTTGGCTGCGCGTGGCGTCTGCGTCCATCGGTTCTGATGCCCCGGCTCTACCGGAATACCATTCGGTGGCGATCGCTCTGCGCCTTCCCCACGGCAGCGCTGGCCGCAAGATGTCGCACATCTCGGCCCCGGCGTCATCCCGGAACGCGGCGGCGGGCGCGCGCCTGAGACGGCGGGCAGAGCCCGTGTCACCGGCGTGGTCATCGGCTTGCTGATGTCAGGAGCCGGCGCCGTCCGAGCGCCTGCTTCGGCGCATCGCCCGCTCGAGTGCGGCCTTCTGCTTGTCGCTCAGGGACTCATAGAATTGTTGCAGCGCCGGTCCCATGGTCACGACCGCGAACTGCATGACGTCGAGCCGGTCCGTCGCGGCGGCAAATCGGCCCATGGGACCGAGCAGCGGATAGGTCGGGCAGGAACTGGCGATGAGCTGCGCCATCCCAGCCGAGCCCTGCCGCAACGGCTGCATGCCCGCGCGCTGCTGCTCGTTCGCGCGCACCGCGCGTTCGATCGCCTGCATCGCGCCGCCCGCGCTCGCCGCCGCCGGCTCGCCGCAGATTTGGCCGCGCCGCTCGGCGGGCTTCGCGGCCAGGTCGCCGGCATCCGGTTGATCGCGATTGAGGCGCCAGCGCTGTTCGTCCGTGAGCGAGCCGTAGAACTTCTCGAACGGCAGGCGGATGGCGAGCAGCGCATCGCGCATCGCCCCGATGCGATGTTGAATCGCGTCGAGGCGCCCCGCGAAAGTGGCAGGCATGACCGGACAAGCGGCGTCGATCCGTTCGATCGCCCGCGCCAAGGCGCTGCGCAATGGCTCGAGCCCTTGCGGCGGCGACGCACTCGCCCGCAGCGCCTGCTCGATGCGCTCGATCACCGCGTCGGCGTCGGCGGCGCCCGAACCCTTGCCGCAGCGGTCGGTCGCGGCGGCTGCGTCCGGCGTCGGCGTCGACCGCGCATCCGTCTCGGCGACCTGCGGGTTGCGCCAAACGCGTGCACCGTCGGCGGCGGGCGGCGTGAAGACGGCGTTGAGGATCGCGTCGTAACCGTAGGCCCAGAACCGGTCGTCCCTGCCTTTCGGGAACAGCAAGTACTCGACCAGATCGGCGGACGCGGCGGGCCAAAATTCCGCCGTCGCGGCCGGCGGGGCGCTCGCCGCCGGGCGTCGCTCCTCGCGCGCATCGTCCTTGCCGCGCTGGTCATCCGACGGACGCGTTGCGCTGCGGCGGTGGTGCCCGAACGACGGTCGCGCGCCGAACACGGCGCCCAAGGAGCCGGCCACGGCTCCCAGCAGCGCGGCCGGACCAAATCTCGGCCGGGCACTCGCTTCGGAAGGAACGGCGAGCGCTAAAGCGACGGCGGCAAGGATGGGAATCGTGCAGGCGCGCATGACCGGCCTCCGGCCTGTTGCGGCACCGGATCAACGGGGAAGGCCGGGCGAAAGTTCCAGCTCTGCTGCAGCGCACGCGGCGGCGGCATCCGCAAAAGCAACGCCCGGCGTCGCGGACGCCGGGCGTTCTCGTCTGGTCGGATTCGGAATCGAGCGGTCAGGCGGCTTGCAGGTTTCCCGCCGCCAGCTTGCCACGCTCGCTCACCACGTCGTAGCTGACCTTCTGGCCCTCGACCAGCGTGCCCATGCCGGCGCGTTCGACCGCGCTGATGTGCACGAACACGTCCTTGCTGCCGTCGGTCGGCTGGATGAATCCGAAGCCTTTTTGACTGTTGAAGAACTTCACGGTACCTGTGGCCATCACGGCCTCCTTGCGTTGTACGCCATGTGAATCCGGTTACGCGAACATCGCGCGCCGGGTCATCCGAGTTTTGGGAGCTAGCCGAGCACCCTCAAAACGGGAGCGTAGCAAGGCGGACCGAAAACTGGTTGCCGCGACTATATAGGTGAGCGCGGCCGCGGCGTCAAACCTGCCGGTCAGGATTGCTACGTTGGCCGGCGTTGCAAAGGATAGTCGCCGCTCTCGTACAGGCGTTGGATGTCGTCGCAATCGAAGCGTTCGTCGTCGACCTGCATCCAGGCGCCCAGGGTACGCACGGCTGGAAAATCCTCGATCGCGAAGCGAATGGCCTCCGCCGCCGTCGCAAACCGGCGATAGCCCAGCGGCTGTCGTGACCCGCCCTTGCGCTTGGCCATGAACAGCTCGGCGGGTGCGCCATAGTCGAACGTCAGGGTTTTGCCTTCGACCGACATATCGACGTCTCTAAGCACCTTCTCACCACGAATCGCCACGCGTTCGAGTCATGGCCGGCAGACGGGCTTCCATACCACCGCGGTTCGGCGGGATAATTCAAAGCACGCGCACGCGCGGCCCCGCGATCACGAATCGCGATTGAGCTGACTCTCCTTGGCGACCCGCTCGTGCGGCTCGTTGGAGCTCTTGATCCGATATTGCCGGTCGTCGCCTTCCGACGGCAGCAGCTGCGTGACTTTGTAGACGCTCGCCCCGCCGCGACCATAGGGACCAGAGGTATACAGCACGCTCTGACCAACCTTGAATTTGTAGTCGCTCAAGTCATTCTCCACGCTGCGGAAAAGACGCGCAGCCCGCCGTCGCGGCGGGGCCGAACACCTCTCCTTGTTGGATTCATAGGTAATATTATCACGGAATGGGCCGGGGAGGGGATTATTTTGCGACATCGTTGCGGGCAGACCGAGGACCCGAATCAGCGCAGACCCACCCTGTCGATCCCATAAGGCTTGTCGCCATGCACGCCATTGCCATCGCCGCGCTCGCGCTGCTGCTACTGACCCGGCCCGTGCCCGCGCAGGCGCCAGTCCCTGCGGGCTTCCTCGATGCCGCCGCCATGGTCGACGGGCTCGTCATCGACATGCGCTACTTCGGCAGCGATAATTTCGTCGGCGAAAAGATCGACGGCTACGAGCGCCCGCGTTGCCTGCTGTCGACGCCGGCGGCGCACGCGCTCGCCGCGGTACAGCGCGATCTCGCGGCGCGCGGGCTTGGGCTCAAAGTATTCGATTGCTACCGGCCGCAACGAGCGGTCGCGCATTTCGTGCGCTGGGCGCAGAACCTCGACGATCTCCGCCGCAAGCGAGATTTCTATCCCGACTTGGACAAGCGCGACCTGTTCAAGGATGGCTACATTGCCGAGCGCTCCGGCCACACGCGCGGTTCGACGCTCGACCTCACGCTGGTGCGGCGAGCGGACGGACGCGAGCTCGACATGGGCTCGCCGTTCGACTTTTTCAGCCCGACATCATGGCCGTCGGACCAGAGCGTGAGCGCCGAGGCGCAGCAAAACCGCGCGTTGCTCGCCGAGGCGATGCGGCGCGGCGGCTTTCGTCCCTACGACCGGGAGTGGTGGCACTTCACGCTCGTCGATGAACCGTTTCCCGACACGTATTTCGATTTCCCGGTGCGGTGAGCCCGTCAGCGCGCTGACCACGGATGCGGTCGGCGTTACTGGGCCGTTGTAACTTCCACGATTTATCGGGATGCCCGTCTTCGTGCCGTCACGGCGACAATTTTTGTTCTCTGGGCAGCTTCTTCGAGCTTGATCTTCTCAAGGAGTAGATCGGTCACCAGTCGCCGCAACCGTGAATTTTCGAGCTGGAGTTCAGCAATTCGGTCGCCCCCGCTGCGCGTGCGACCGGGCTGACCCGCCTCGTGTGCAGGCTGAGGCCCAGGCCGCGCTTTGCGCCACCGGTGCAAGGTCATGACACTCACACCAAGCGTGCGCGCAATTTCGCTTTGCGCTTTCCCTTGCATCGCCAAATCATTTGCCCGCGCTAGCTTCGCCGCGATTTCCACCCTCGAGTATCTTTTCTGTTTAGCCATGGCAGCTTGCATTCAACCTCCCACATTCATCTATTCGACCTGCTTTTAGATTTCGCCTAGGGTCGAAAAGATGATCAAATCTTTCGGCTTAGGTGGCGGTGCGTGGGCCATTGGTGAGGCGGCGCATCTTCCATCCCGGTGATTTATGACGAAGTGGAGGTGTCGGCACGACACACGCAATTCGGGGTCCGCTCGCAGTACTTCGATTCAACCAATGGTCGCCAAACGGCCTTCGTTGTTTCAAAGGTTCTTTGTTACCTGCTTGGCACAATTTATGCGCAATTACAATTGGATGTGTAGATGCATTAACAAGAAAAGCGCCGAGGACTGGACTCTGTTGCTGAAATTAACCACGAGGCGGCGCGTGCAGGACGGGCGAGGATCGGCAGGATGCGCCACTGCCAAAATAGCGACCGGCGCGCGTCCGCTATCACTTTTCGCGGAAGGCTCTTATGACCTGATCGTGAATTGGTCTGACGAGATAGGAAATCATAGTCCGGGGGGTGGTTTGAATGAAAGCCTCAACCGGCATTCCGGGGACGAGCTTGAGACCTTCGAGACGGACGATCTCGTTATCCGGGATGGCAATTCGGATCGTATAGTATCGGGTGGCGGTCTTCTGATCCTCGCTCACGTCTGCAGAGATCCGGCTGAGTGTTCCGTTGAGTTCGGGCGTGGTGCGCTGGTTAAATGCGCTAAAGCGCACCACGGCCGACTGACCGAGATGCAGCTGGTCGATATCTTGCGGCTGCACCTTCGTCTCGATCGACAGCGCTTCGTTTTCGGGCACGATGAGCATGATCGGGTCGCCCTGGGCAGTGATGACACCCCCGACCGTGTGGACGGCAAGCTGATGCACGACGCCGTCCTGGGGGGCGCGGATGTCGATCCGCTTTAGCTGGTCCTCAGCGGCAACCTTCTTCTCTACGAGTTCCGAGGTCTTGGCACGGATCTCGGCCAGATCCTTGCCAACTTCAGTACGCATGTCCTGGTCGACCTGGATGATCTGCAGCTCTGTCTCCGTGGTCTTGCCCTTGGCTTGCGCGATGTTGGCTATGAGCTGCCCGCGCTCGCCTTCGAGCCGCACTCTATCCCTTTCCAGGCTCGTCACCCGCGTGTAGGGGATAAGATTCTTTTGCCACAGGGCGTTTACCCCCGTGAGCTCCTTCTTGATCCAATCGATCTGCTCGTCCTTGGAGACCTGCTGCGCTTCATATCCACGGATCTCTTCTTTCAGCTGGGCAATGCGCTCCCTGAGCTGCGCCTTCTGCCCTTCCCGTGCCTCACGACGGATCGCGAACAATTTGCGTTCTTCACTCACCACACGCGCCACATCGGGATCGTCAATGCGCGCGAGGAGATCGCGCGGAAAGAGTACTTGGTCGGCCCCCTCCCGCTCGGCCTCCTCTCTTGCTTGCCGCGCAGCAAGCTCGTCTAGGTTTTTCGTCACAATTTGTAGGTTCGCTTTCGTCTGCGTTTCGTCGAGACGAACCACGATATCCCCTTCCTTGACGCGGGATCCCTCGCGGACCCTCAGCTCTCCGACGATGCCTCCCGTCGGGTGCTGCACCTTCTTGACGTTTGAATCGACCACTACCTGCCCCGACGTGATCACCGCGCCCGAAAGCTCCACCGTGGCAGCCCAGCCGCCCATTCCGAAGACAAGAATGGCGGTAAGGGCCGCGGCGGAAAGCAGGTGACGGCGAAGAGACTCGTGGCTCTTCGTTTGGACCTTCTGCGTCATGATGCCTGTCCACTCTCGGCAACCACCCTGAGCGGCGTTGCAGGCGCCACTGGGGCGGGACGGCGAATGATTTTGGCCATCACTTCGTCTCGCGGACCGAAGGCCTGAGTCTTGCCCTCTTTCATCACCAGGATAAGGTCGACGCTCGCCAGCGCGGTCGCCCGGTGGGAGACGACAATCACGATCCCGCCCCTCGTCCGCACTCCCGAAATCGCCTTGGTCAACGCCTCTTCACCTTCGTGATCGAGATTCGAGTTCGGTTCATCCAACACAACCAGGAACGGGTCGCCATAGAGGGCGCGCGCTAGCGCAACACGCTGTCGCTGCCCGGCCGAGAGCGCCATTCCCCCTTCCCCGATCCGCGTCTCGTAGCCTTGCGGTAGCCGCAGGATCAGATCGTTCACGCCGGCCTGCTTCGCCGCCGCGATGACAACCGTTGGATCCGCCTGCGCATGGAAACGCGCAATGTTCTCCGCCACCGTCCCGTCGAACAGCTCCACGTCCTGGGGCAGGTAGCCGATGTGCCGGCCGAGATCCTCGCAGCTCCATTGATCGAGCGCCGCTCCGTCCAACCGGATCGTGCCCTGTACAGGCGCCCATACTCCCACCAACCCTCGCACCAATGACGACTTCCCCGCTGCGCTCGGCCCGATAATTCCGAGCCCGTTTCCCGCCTTGAGCGCAAAGCTGACATCCCGCACCACGAAGGTCCGGCCCCCCGGCGCCGCCAGGCTCACGGCCTCCACCAAAAGCTCGGCGCTCGGTGCCGCCAGCGCCATCGGCTCCTCCCGCGCCGGCAACACGATCAATAGCTCCGTCAGCCGCCGCCAGCTTTGCCGCGCCGCGACAAATCCCTTCCAGTTGGCGATCGCCAGTTCGACCGGTGCCAGCGCCCGCGCCGTCAGGATCGAACTCGCGATGATGATTCCCGCCGTGGCCTCCTGACGGATGGCAAGGTAGCCGCCGAGCCCCAGAACTGCCGATTGCAGGGCGAGCCGCAACACCTTCGACAAAGCCCCGAGGCCGCCCGCCACATCGGTCGCCCGGCGCTGACTCGCCATGTACTCGCTGTTGCTGCGAGCCCATACGGCGCCTACGCGGCCGGCCATACCCATGGCCTGCAACACCTCTGCATTGCGCCGGCCCGCCTCCGCTAGCGCGTTACGCGTCGCCGCAAAGGTCACCGCGGCCTTGGTTGGGCCGCGGGTGCGCACTTCCGTCAGGTAGGTGAGAAAGACCAAGATCAGGCCGCCCATGGTCGCGGCCAAGCCGATCCAGACATGAAACAAGAAGCAAATACCGAGGTAGAAGGGTATCCAGGGAAAATCGAAGAGCGCCATTGGCCCTGGGCTCGACAAGAACGAACGAACTTGATCGAGATCACGCAGCGGCTGAAGACCATCCCCGGCTACCTTGCCCTTCAACGGCGCCCGCACCAATGCATCATGAACTCTCAGGCTCAGCGTCTCGTCTAGCGCGCCGCCGATGCGCACCAGGATTCGCCCCCGGATCCACTCCAGCAGCCCTTGAAACGCGAATAGGACCGCCGCAAGCGCCCCCAAGCCGATGAGCGTGGGTACGCTCCGGCTCGGGAGGACCCGGTCGTAGAGCTCGAGCATGAAGAATGGCCCCGTGAGCATCAGGATGTTCGTCACACTGCTCACGAGGCCAACGCCGATAAAGCTGCCGCGACACGACTTGAGCGCCGCGGCAAGCTCAGATTTCGAGGACGCAGGGTTCGACTTCTTACCGCCTCCGGAGATGTCGCTTTTTGTGCTCACGTAACGCCTTCTCGCCGGGGCCGCCGGCCTCGACCACAATGCGTCGCCGCCGGCGCTGCACGCCTAGACCGGGAAGTGGTGGTCCTGGACCTGGAACTGGTAGTCCTGCGAGTTGAAACCGGCCAGCCCAAAGGTCGTATCGTAGAGGGGGATTTCGCCGAGGGGCAGATCGCCGCCCAGAGAAAACAGCGCGCCGAACGGATCGCCGAAATCAAGCACCTTGAGGTCGGCGCCGACGTGGAAGCCGAGATCGGTCTCGTTGTGCAGCGTCGCATCCGGTGCGAGGTGCAGAGCGAAGCCGATCTGGCCGTCATGGTTGGCATCGTGACTTGACGCGTTTGGAATGATGGGCAGCGGGCTGCCGAAGGCGAACGGCAGCAACGTTCCATCCTCGAGCATAATTGATGCGTCTTGGTCTTTGAGGACCGAGTTCAAGTCGAAGTGTTGCGCCACGTCTACGCCGCCGTTGACATCGAGCGACAGTAAGTCGACGAAGCCGAGATCGAGCGGATTTGGACTGATGCCGAGGACGGCCAAAGCCAAGGCGATCACGTCGACGTCAAGGTTGACGATATCGACGCTGGTGCCGTCCGAGTGCAAGGTGTCAGCATCGCTCGGCGCTCCGTTCGTTTCCAACGTCAACTCGCCCAGGCTATGGGGCCAGTTGAGCGTGAGGGTGGCAACGGGATTGAGCGGTGGGAGATCGATCGTTTTGGTGAAAGTGGCGCTGTCGATGTCCAGTATGGGGAAACCGAGGTCGACCGAGACGCTTTCATCGAAGTCATGGATAGGGTTGTGGAGGAACGCCGACAGCTCGGCAAGAAACACGAAATCGAGATTGTAGGATCCGCCCGGCCCGTGGGTCGTGAAATGGGCGCTGGGATCCAGCACGGCCGACGGATCGATCTGCAGCGAGTCGGTCGTTACGTTGTAGAAGGTGTCGATGGTGATGTTGTACGGCAGGGTCGCCTCGATGTCTCCCAGCGTCGCGTGCAGGGTGGACTGGAACCCAATCGTGATGTCGTAACTGCCGCCCGCCGAGGCCAGTTCGATGTCGACCTTTGCACTATCGGCGTCGTGGAAGCCCAGAAATCGGTCGTCGTTAAACGCCGCCGGAAGGCTGGGATCCCAGATGCTCTGGTTCGTCGTCGAGAAGGTCTGCTGGGCGTTGTGCTCGTCGAAGTCGAATTTGATCTGCTGGGCGAAGTTCGCCTGCTCCTCGTCGAAGTTGGACTCCTCTTGCGAGAACGCCGTGATGTCGAGATTGAAATCCGTGTCCTCCTTGAGAGGAACCGTCACCACGAACTGCATCACGATCTGATCCGGTTCGTTCAAGGGATTAGGATCGCCGACGGGTGTAATGTTGACGCCGTCGGGTACCCCAGTCCAGGTAATGCGGTCGATGAACTCGGACTTGTCCAGATCGGTCTGCGTCGCGGTTACGTTGATGAGATACTCGTTTATCGTGGCGCCTAAAGCGACGCTAACGTTTAGGTCAGGGACGTCAGCGACCGCTTCGACGTTCAAGGTCACGGTGGCGTTGTCCTGGCCGCCATGTCCGTCGGAGACGCAATAGAGGAAGCTGTCCGGCCCGCTGTAATCCGTGTTTGGCGTGTAGAAGACTGCATCCCCGGGCAGAGGGTCAGCATCGGGTCCGTCGACAATCTGTACCGTGCCGTGCTGGGCACCATGAGTGTCGGTGATCGTCAGTATGTCGTTAGGATCCGCGTCGGTGTCGTTTGTGAGAACCTCGATCAGCCCGGTCTTGCCCAACGGGTCGTGGGAGGGATTGTCGAACCCGCTGGCGCCGTCCTCAAAAATTGAGAGCGGGGGCACGTCGTCGTTCACCGCGTCCGGCGCGGCCGGGGCGATGGTCGTAATCTTTGCGTCTTGGCCCCCCACAATGGTCAGTCGCGCGCCGAATTCCTGATGGGCGATATCGTCTAAGGTGAGGTTGTTCGCGGCATTTGAGAGGGTGAAGTGCACCGGAAAATTGATGAGGTCGGGGTTGGGCCCCGGTGTTCCCCACCTGATGCCGACGTCGAACGGACTGGCCGCGCCGTTCATCTCGGCGCCCTGTCCGAGATTGAGCACGCTGTTGGCCTGGATCACGGTCTTGGTGATCAGCCCATCCCCACCGTTCACCATAAGGCCGTTGAGGTGTGCCTCGTTGAGGTGGAAGAACAGGCCGCGCAGATCCGCGTTGCCGAGAACGTCCACGGTGAAGTCGATAGTGCCAGTTTTTACGCCATTTACTTGGTGCTCGACCGCGGTAACCTGCACGCCCGGATTGCCTGAACCGCCCGGGATCGTGAAAGTAATGGTGCGAGGACAGAACTCTTCGGCCTGCGTCAACGCTGGTGTCAATTCCAGTGCGAGTGACGATGCGGCAGCCGCAGCCTCGCTTTGGACGGCTGGAAGGTCTGCCTGCGCTTGAGCTGGCGGGATCTCTGTCGGTAGCTGAGGTTGTGCCTGCTCTGCGGCCTGCGATGGCAGTGTCGGCGGCAAGTGCAACAGCGCCTCGGGCGGAAAGGGCGGGAAGGGGTCGTCAGAAGGGTCAAACAGGGCGATTGTTCCGTCAGTCCTGAATTTCAGCCGTGCCATGACAATACCCTCCCGTTTGCAGGGCTAGCGCCTCGCATCAGAACGCAAATCGCGGAAATTTGCTGATGCAAGTATGCCACGCGCCGCGTCGGCGCGACTGAGCCGATCGATCCAATGAAGGTCCACATGAAGATGCAGATCTCATCCGGCACTCCGGCGGACAGATCCGGTCCGGCGCCGCATTTCACTGGCTCGTCGGCGAAGTTCGAGGGGGGACCGAGCGCGGAAGTTCTAGTGCTTTGGATCTAGTCCAGTCCGGCGATCGCGTCGTGCCGAGACCCAAGCAGGTCATGATGCTGCAGAGACGGAACGCTCCGGCACAGCAAAGCGCTCCCGCGCATGCATGCGGCGACCTCGCCGCGGCGCCGCACATGGAGCTTGGCGAGGATGCTGTGAATATGATTCTTGACCGTTGCGTTCTGGATGCGCAGCTGGCGCGCGATCTCCTTGTTGGAAAGACCTTGCGTCATTAGAGAGACGATCTCGTGCTCGCGCCGCGTCAGCGCGCCGTTGTCTGGGCCATGGCTTCGTTCGGAACCGATGGCGGCGACGCGCCTAAACAGCATACCGGCGACGCGCGGCGAACAAACGAGCTCGTTGCGCATGGCGCAGTGTACCGCCGTCACCAAATCTTGAATCGAACCATCGCGCGAGACGAATCCTGATATCCCGGCTTCGGCACAGGCGACTACCTCCTGCTCGATGTCGGAGACCGCAATGGCGACGATCTTCATGTCGGCCAGGGCCTGGCGAAGGACGAGCAGCGTCTCAGGCCCGCCTGGCGCCCCGACGTCGAGCAGCACCACATCGGGACGGGCGGCGGCGATATGCGTTGGCGATATCGTCAGGTCCGCCGAGCCGGCGACGGCCAGCGAGGGCTGCCGTGAAAGCGACAGGACGAGCCCGTCGCGTAGTAGGCGTACGTCGCTGACAATGAAGACCGTCGGTGCCGAATGCTGGAGGCTTGATCTTGGTAGAGTTTGCGGCTCCGACCCGACCATTGTACCCGCGCCCTGCTTTTCCATGACCCAACCTCAGGCGAGGCCGAAAAGGACGTGGCAAACGACAGGTTGTAGCCTGCCATATTTTCTCGCCAGCCACAAGGGGGCAGTTTGTTATTAGCAGTTCGTTATAACAGTCTCATAACAATTGACTATCGTCGTGTCAGCCACGGTTGATTGTCGTTAGTGTCAGATACGGTTATCGCTTTCTATTGGTAGGAACATGTTGCCACATTCACATTTTTGCGTGAGTGACTGCGCATTTTCATAAGCACCTCATGAGTGAAGGTCCTCCCCTTCGGCGTCGCTCCGGCGCTTGGTAGCGCCAGTCAGGCGAGCGGTCCCCAGGGCTCGCCGCCCTAGTGGATTAGCGGGGCGCCGCCCGCCCTATGCGCTGGCGGCGCCTCGGCGAGCCGCCCTCCCACCGTCGCGAAGTTTCGCATCGACACGAGGTGAGCATAGATCAGTTCGAGTTCGTCCGACTGCACCAACTGCGCGAGCACGTTGCCGGACAAGGTCTTGAGCTGCGCACGGTCCACGACCGAGAACCCCCCTAGCGTCATGCGCTCCCCGGAACCGAGCTTCAGCTGCGCCTGCATCGGTTTGAGCAGGTTCAGATCCTTCAGCTTCTTGCAAAATGCCTGGGTGCGCTGGAATTCGAGTTGGTATTGCCCCAGGAATTTGAGCACATTCTCCACGTAGGGGGTCGGCTTGCCATTATCGCCGAACAGTCGTTCGCCGCGGCCGCTCTGATTGAATCCCGGGAAGTCCTCGTCAATGCAAAGCGTGAACCTCTTGTCCTCGGGGCCGCTGGAAAAGACGAAGGGATAGCGGCGCACGAATGCCGGGATGTATTTAGCCTGCCATCCGCCTTCCTTGGTGACGTAAAGATTCTCATTGGTACGAACGCCGAGCACGGTGACTGGCATAACCGCGGCGCCAGTACCCCCGAACACGACAGCGTATTCCAAAGCCGCGCTCGCAAACTCCGCCGCCATGAGAGGCACCGAGTTCACGTTCCGGCAAAATGCGTAATCGGTCCCCACTTGAAGCGACCAGTTGCCGTGCCGAGCGTGGGACACCGGTACCGCAGTTTCATAGATCATGAGTCGCGTGGCCAATGTCTCACCTTTCCATGTTCCGCCTGCTCCGTGGGTCATTCCGTGCCTGCGAAACCGAGAGTCTTATTCCAGCGATGACCAAGGTCATTCGCGGGGCACGCTCGTGCAGCCCCTCGGCACCAGATTGGTTGTAGCCCTTCAAGGCACGCCCAACGGAACTTTCTTCGTGAGCCGCAATTCGCTGATGACGATGCGCGTGCCTTCGCCGAACAGTTGGTAATAATAACACTGTTTTGTTAATAATAACACTCTGCTACCAGGCCGGATTTTCTTGAGGGTTAAGCTCGAACGCAGTTATCTTGCCGACTGCGTTTGCAGACTTAGTATCGAAGTCTCATGAAGCGGGTTGGAATTTCTTCGTAGCAAGTATAAGCGACAGAATGAGATCCGCACAGGCAGCACGGCTGAAGCCGAGCCCCCCACCATTGTAAACCGTGGTTGACCGCGTGCTCGACGCCGCGAGCGGCAAATTCGGTGTACGATTGGTGTTCCCTAACCCTGACTTCCTGCTGCCGGCTGGCATTGCTTGCAAGGTGTTGTTTGAGACGCATGCAACTGACAAGTGCCGGCCTTGGCGGAGGGCGGCCCATGATCGAATTGGCGGAGCTAAACTGGCTTGCGCGTTTGCGCATGTCATTGCTTGCTCCCGCCCGGATTGATGGCGCCTGTTGTGGCCGGCAAGCGGTCAACACGCGCATTCAGTCCAGGTGCATCAACCGTCCGCAGCCGGTTCGCGCTTCATGATGCAGACCTTCCTCGCGGCGGACCGTTGGGCGTATCCTGCATGACACGCGCTCAGTGTTCCCGCACCATCGCGCAATGCTTGAACCTGGAGCACGAGTTCCACCACGCTGCGTCGAAGCTGTGCATTCTCGGCTTCCAAACGCTCAAGCAATCTCTGATAGCTCGTACTCCGCTCATCAACCCCCGCGGTTTCAGAATTCAACATTGGCAGACCTGGTTTTTTGAAGACGTATTCATTCGAACCGTCTCTCCGTGGCCAAACACGTTCACGTGCAAGCTGTAGGCTCAGCACATTAGTCATGAACCACCCCCATTTTCCCCTACTCTTCCCCAATCATGGGTTGGTCGCCCAAGTTTTCCGGAGGCCCCAATCGCTGAAGTAACACGCAAACAAGCCCCGCGTTGGCGGGGCTGAATTCAGAGGAACACCGAACGAGCACCGCCCATGCGGTATCGATGTAGACTATTCACTAGCGCCGCCCGTGCGCTCGCGATGTGATGGCGATCACAAAAATCCGCTTTTTTGCCGAGTGTTGCAGAAGATGCTCCGCCTGCATGACCCTCCTCTACCGGTCACTCGATTACCTCGTCGGCGCAAGCGAGCAAGGGTTGGCGGCACCGAAAGTTCAGCCGTGACGTTGCCTCGGAACGGCAGCCGCGGACAACTTACTTTTTGATCTAGGCGGCTGGTCCCCTCTCGCGCGGTTGCACCCCGCACGGCTTTTTTTGGCGGGAGGACCCGCAAAGGGTGCAGTGATCGTCGATCACGAAGAACTCGCCTTCAAGGTTGAAGACGGCCAGCGTCAGATCATCCTTCTCCATCTTCAACACAGCTCCAACTTCGACGTTACATAATTCGATCTTGGTCGCCATCGACTATCCCTCATTCGATTTCGCAACGCCGTCCGATGACGCCGGCTGCAATCCCAGGTGCCGCTTCGCTTTCGACAGCCGCATCACCGCCTCGATCATGGCACTGGGACTGGCGACGCCCTTGCCGGCGATGTCATGGGCGCTGCCGTGCGCGACCGAGGCGAACAGGATCGGCGTGCCGATCGTCAGGGCCGCGGCGGCGTCCCGCGCCAAGAGCTTGGCGACGATGTGTCCCTGGTCGTGCAGCATGACCACGAAGGCGTCGATGCCCGGCATGCGAAACATGGTATCGGCGCCGAACGGGCCCGCGACCCGGATGCCTTGCGCGGCGGCGGCATCGATCGCCGGCTTGATGATCTCGATCTCCTCGCGGCCGAACAGGCCGCCTTCGCCGGCGTGCGGATTGAGGCCGCTGACGGCGATCGTCGGTGCCGCCGTGCCCAGCCGCTTGAGCGCACGATCGGCGGCCTGGATCACGCCGACGACCTTGTCGCGCGTGATCAGGGCGATCGCGTCCCTGACGCTCTGGTGCAGCGTGGCATGGACGATCTTCATGTCGTCGAAGCAGAGCATCAGATAGACGTTGTTCTCGTCGCTGCCGGTCGCGCGCGCGACGAACGACGGATAGCCGTCGAAGCTGATGCCGGCGAGCGCAATCGAGGTCTCGTTCTGCGGCGCGGCCACCACGGCGTCGACCTCGCCGGCGAGCGCGGCCGCGATCGCCGCGCGGGCGAAGGCGAGCGAGGCCTGCCCGCTCGCCGCGCTGGTGGTGCCGAAATCGAGCGCGGCCGCTTGCGGCTGCGCGCAGGCGAGCACGTTCAGGCGATCGTCCGACCAATCCGCATCGCCCGCGCGCGCGAGCACGCGGACCGTCGGCGCAAGGCCGCAGGCCTTCGCATGGCGCGCGAGCACGCCGGCATCGGCGACCACGATCGGGTCGCAGACCGCGCGCACCGCCGGATCGAGCGCGGCCTTGAGGCTGATCTCCGGCCCGATGCCGGCGGGATCGCCGACGGCGATGGCGATCTTGGTCTTGTCGTTCATGCCCGCGCTCGTCTTGGCGTCCGGCGAACGGGCGAGCCCGTTATTGCCAGGGCATCAGCGAGGCGTGGATCACGTCCGGCACGCCCTGGCCGCCGACCGACCTGATGGCGAGATCCACGTCTTTCAGCCCGAACCGGTGGGTGGTCACCTTCTCCAGCGGGAAGCGGTGCGACGCGAGCTGCGCCAAGCGCGAGCTCGCAGGCCTTGAAGCTGTGGCCGCGCGCGCTCTTGATGGTGATGAACTTGACCGTGACCTTTTCCAGCGGGAAGTTCGGAAACTCCTTCATCTCGCCCTGCACCACGATCGTGCCGCCCTTGCGCTTGAGCGCCTCGACCCCGAGCAGGATCGGGATGGTGCCCGCGCCCGCGGTGCAGTCGAGCGCGACGTCGACGCCCTTGCCGCCGGTGATCTCCATGATGCGGGCGAGCGGGTCCTCCTTCTCGACGTCGATGATGAAGTCGGCGCCGAGCGCCTTGGCGACCTCCATGCGCGCGCGGTCCTTCGGCGTGCCGGTGACGATGATGAGCGCGGCGCCCGCCTGCTTGCAGATCACGGTCTGCGACAGCCCCTGCTGGCCCGGGCCCTGGATGAGCACGGTGGAGTTATAGCCCACGCCGCCGTCGAACAGCGACCATTCGACGCCGTTGGCCATGGGCGTCACCAAGCCCGCCAATTCCGGCGTGACGCCCTTGGGCACGTGGTGCACGACCGCGTTCCAGGGCAGGTAGACGTATTGCGCGAAGCCGCCCCAGAGATGGGGTGGCTTCTCGGCCGAGGTGTAGCCGTAGCGGATGCCGTCCGGGTTATGGCGCCAGTCGGTGTTCTCGCAGTGGCGGTACTGGCCGAGATGGCACCACTCGCACTTGCCGCACATGACGTAGTGCTCCACGAACACCAGGTCGCCTTCCTTGAAGCCCTTGCGCCGGGTGAACTCGCGGCCGGCCTTGGCGATGATGCCGATGTTCTCGTGGCCCATGATCACCGGGCTCTTGGTCGGCGGCGTCTTGTACAGCTTGACGTCGGTCCCGCAGATCCCGGCCACCTCCATCTTCATCAGGGCGCTGTCTTCCGGGATGTCGGGCATCGGGTATTCGCGCATCTCGGTCTTGCTCGGGCCCGTCCGCACCGCCGCCAGGACTTTTTCCACCACCGAACCAACCTCCGCTGACTGGTCGTGCCGCCGTGGCCCGGCACTCTAGGAGGGGGCCTTGAGCGGTCAAGCGCGATTTGCAGCACGCACGGCCGCCGGTCCGGGTCGGCGCGGCCGGATCCTGCTATGCTTGCCGAGGTCCGCGTTGCGCGCGTCACCCGACACGCCGCGGGTGGCATGTCGGGTTACGCGGAACCAAGCGCTGCGCAAGACAAGCAGCGCATGGCCGCGCTGCGCGAACTCACGCGTTCCAGTGACGATGCTGCTGTCGTTCGACAATCGCCCCGACTACGTCACCGCCCTCGACCGGGTGCGGGCGTGGACGCGCGAGCGGTTCACGCTGGCGCAGGACGCGACGATCTTCGTCTCCGAGGTGTCCTGCTCGCTGCCGGGCTGTCCGCCGCGCGAGACCGTGGTCGTGTTCTGGACCGGGACCGAC
Source organism: uncultured Alphaproteobacteria bacterium (assembly GCA_963712565.1). Classification (GTDB taxonomy): domain Bacteria; phylum Pseudomonadota; class Alphaproteobacteria; order Rhizobiales; family Xanthobacteraceae; genus VAZQ01. Next base: position 38,923 of record CAVQIP010000040.1, read on the forward strand.
ACGCGACATCAGTTCAAGCTGTTCAAGCCGGTGGCGGAGGTGGTGCGCGACGACCTTCCTCCGGCCTGGATGAAGAACGCGTTGGTCGCAACCGACGGGTTCGGTTACGAGTGCTGCTGAATGCGCACACGTTGCGGCTTGCCGAGGATCGGCCGAATGCCTACCCTGCGGGCCTGAAGCGCACGAGCGATGATGGATTGAGCCGATGCTCCGCAAAGAACAGAACGACCTGCTGACGCAAACCGGCCCCGGCACCGCCGATGGGCCAGTTGTTCCGCGCCTATTGGCTGCCGGCGCTGCTGGTCGAGGAGCTGCCGGAAAACGATTGCCCGCCGGTGCGGGTGAAGATCCTGTCGGAGCGGCTGCTCGCCTTCCGCGACAGCGACGGCAAGTACGGTTTGATCGACGAGTTCTGCGCCCACCGCGGCGTGTCGCTCTGGTTCGGCCGCAACGAGGAAGGGGGGCTGCGCTGCTCCTATCACGGCTGGAAATACGACGTGACCGGGCAGTGCACCGACGTCCCCTCCGAGCCGGTCGAGAGCGGCTTCTGCCGCAAGATCAAGCTCAAGTCCTACCCGCTGGTGAAGCGCGGGCCGGTGCTGTGGACCTATATGGGCCCGCCCGATCAGCAGCCGCCGCTGCCGGAATGGGAATTCGCCACCGTCCCCGCCGAGCAGACCTTCATCTCCAAGCGCCTGCAGGAGTGCAACTGGCTGCAGGCCATGGAGGGCGGCATCGATTCCAGCCACGTCTCGTTTCTGCATCGCGGCGACCTCGGCTCCGACCCGCTGTTCAAGGGCGCCAAGGGCAACGAATACAACCTCTCCGACATGCAGCCGTATTTCGAGGTCGTGGAGCAGCCCGGCGGGCTCTATATCGGCGCGCGGCGCAACGCCGAGAACGGCAACTACTACTGGCGCATCACGCCCTGGGTGATGCCCTGCTTCACCATGATCCCGCCGCGCGGCGACCATCCGATCCACGGCCACTTCTGGATCCCGATCGACGACGAGAACTGCTGGGCCTGGAGCTACGACTTCCATCCCGTGCGCGCGCTCACGCACGCGCGAGGTCGACGCCATGCGCGACGGCGCCGGCGTGCACTGCAAGTACATGCCCGGCACCTATCGGCCGCTCGCCAACAAGGACAACGACTATCTGATCGACCGCGCGGCGCAGAAGGCCGGCAAGACCTTCAGCGGGGTTGCCGGCTTCGCGATGCAGGATGCCTCGCTGCAGGAGAGCATGGGGCCGATCTGCGACCGCACCAAGGAGAACCTGGTTTCCACCGACAACGGCATCATCATGGCGCGCCATCGCCTGATGCGGGCGGCCAAGGCGCTGGCGGAGAAGGGCATCACGCCGCCCGGCGTCGATCCGGCGCACCACAAGGTGCGTTCGGCCTCGGTGGTGCTGCCGCCGGACCAGGCGTTCAAGGATGCCGCCAAGGAGGCGCTCACCTCGCGTCCCGGCGTGGCGCAGACGACGGTGTGACGAAGCGCCAGACCCGATACCTGCGAGGCAGCAAGACATCTTGCTGCGTCGTCGTCCCCGCGCAAGCGGGGACCCATCGTGCCACACCCGCGGGACTTCTGGAATATGGATCCCCGCTTGCGCGGGGATGACAACAACGAGTGAAGCGAACAACCTGCCCATGCCCGATCTCAAGCTGAAGACCGTCACCCGCACGCAAGGCAACAACCGCGCGCTCAAGGACGGCACGGTGAAGCCGAAGACCTTCGAATTCGAGTTCGAGGAGGTCGATCCGCTGATCGCCGCGTTCCGCCGCATGGTGCGCGGGAACGAGTTCGACATCTGCGAGATGGCGATCACCACCTATATCTGCGCCAAGGCGCACGGCAAGCCGATGACCGCGGTGCCGGTGTTCCTGGTGCGCGCCTTCCACCACGGCGCCATCCTGGTCAACAGCAAGGCCGGCATCCGCACGCCCAAGGATCTCGAAGGCAGGAAGGTCGGCGTCAACCGCGGCTACACCGTCACCACCGGGGTGTGGGCGCGCAGCATCCTGCAGGACGAGCACGGCGTCGACTTGCGCAAGATCACCTGGGTGCTCTCCGGCGACGAGCACGTGGCGGAGTACCGCCCGCCCGCCAACGTGGTGCCGATCGCGCCGGGCAAGAACATGGGCGAGATGCTCGCCTCCGGCGAGCTCGCCGCCGCCATCGGCGTCGAGACGAGTTCGCCCGACGTGCAGCCGCTCATCCCCGACGCGCTCGAGGCGGGCCTCGCGGCGCTGCGCGCGCGCGGCCACTATCCCATCAACCACACCGTGGTGATCAAGGACGAGCTGATCGCGAAATACCCCGATCTCGCCGCCGATGTCTTCAACGCCTTCACCGAGGCCAAGCGCCGCTACCTCGATGAGCTCAAGGCCGGCAAGATCGAGAAGCCGACCGCGGTCGACGACGTGCACCGGCGGGTGATGGCGATCACCGGCGATCCGCTGCCTTACGGCATCGCGCCGAACCGGAAAGTGCTCGAGGAGCTCATCGGCCACGCGCGCATCCAGGGCATCATCACCAAGCCGGTGACGGTGGACGAACTGTTCGCGCCGGGCACGCGCGATCTGGTGGGATAGAAATTGCGCGCTTCGCGCGCATGGCCCGGCGCCGATGCCGCAGCGATGGGAAAATCGCTTAGCAGATGCGATAGTCGCCATCCCTCGGGGATCGATTTCGGGCTCGCGCGTGCGGATCGCAGTGGGCATTGCGCCCCGCGCGTCGCCCCGCGATGGAGCGATCGCGGGCAATGCCCACCCACTGATCGCGCGCGGCCCCGGAATGACGAGCCGTAGGAGACACGCACCATGGCGAATTTCGTTGCGAGCCACCGGCTCACCGAGGAAGCAAGCCTCAAGATGCTCGCCGCCGGCGTTGCCAAGGCGAACGAGCTCGGCTGCAAGGTCAGCCTCGCGGTGGTCGACCAGAGCTGCCGGCTGATCGCCTTCCTGATGATGGACGGGGCGCGCCACTTCTCGATCATCACGACGCAAAGGAAGGCGATCACCTCGGCCTCGCAGCGGTTGCCGACCGGCTACGCGTCGGAGGAGAACGCGCTCAGCATGGCGGTGCGCATGGGCGACTTCACCAACGTGCCGGGCGGCTTCCCGATCACGGTCAAGGGCGAGGTGGTCGGCGCGGTCGCCGCCGGCGGCGCCAAGATCGAGCAGGACGTGATGGTGGCGCAGGCGGCGTTGGCGGCGATCGGAGTGCCGAGCCCGTAGCGGTCGGCCACCGCTACGATTTCGTGGCTTGGTCGAGAAACGCCAGCACCCGCGCCGGCACGGTCGCCTCGGTCTGATCCGCCACCGGGACGTCCCAGTAGTCCGAGCGCGGCAGGCATTCCTCCAGATAGCGCGCGGCCGAGGTCGCGTGCGCGGCGTCGCGGCCGGGCACGACGAGCGCCGGGATATCGAGGCGCAGCAGATCCTCGGGCTCGGCGCCCGGCGCGGTGTCGCGGTCGAACAGGGCGCGCGCCATGCCGGCCGACGGCGAGCTTGTAGCTATCGACGTTCTGCTCGGCATAGGCCGCGGCGAAGGCAGGGTCGGCCTTGATCACCGCCGCCCACGGCCCGCCTCTGGGATCGGCGCCGAACGGCTTGCCCTCGCTTGGCGACGAGCGCGACCACGGCGGCGAGCCCGTGCTGCTGCACGAAGGCGAGATGCTCGGCGAAGCGCTGGTGGCTGGCGATGCGGTACTTCGCGCCGCCGACCGGCCAATACAGCACCATGCTCAGCACCGCCTGCGGATGAGCGACGGCGAACGCGGTCACCGGGCAGCAGCCCATGCAGCCGCCCATGATATGCGCCCGCGCGATGCCGAGGTGATCGAGCAGTCCCTTGCCCTGCGCCACGTAATGCGCCCAGGTCACGCGCTCCACGCGGCCGCCCGAGCGTCCGCATTCGCGCCGGTCGAACAGGATGCAGGTGTATGTCTTCGGCAGGTGATCGAGCAGCTTGATCTTGGCGTAGACGCCCAGCGTCGTCCACGCCTCGACCGTCGCGTTGAAGCCGCCCGGTGCGTACATCAACAGCGGCGGCCCCGCGCCCAGCACCTCGTAGCGGGTGGTGATGCCGTCGATGATCGCGGTCGCCATCGTCGATCAGCCCTTGATCTGGCGGCCGGCGCGCACGTCGGCGATCAGCGCGCTGAAGGCGTCGAGGCTGATCTTCGCCACGTTGGCGTAGGTCTCGGTCTTGGCGTCGAGCCATTTCTCGCCGTAGCCGATGGCGGTGTGGGCGAGCCGCATGCGCCCGTCGAGCCAGGGGCCGCCGCCGAAGCCGCCGATCACCGGGATCTTGACCGCGCTTACCACCGCGGCGCCGGCGACCGGCCCGGAATTGGTGAAATCGATGAGCGAAGCGCCGGCGTCCTCCAGGAGCTTCGCCTGCGCCACCAGCTTTGCCGTCATCTCCGCCGGCGCCTGCGCGCCGGGCGCGGATTGGGCGCCGTAGGGAATGCCGTATTGCAGCGCGGTCTGCGGGGTGATGCCGAATTGCGCGAACACCGGAATGCCCGCGCGCACGATCGCGCGCACCGCGTCGGGGAAATCGGCCGCGCCGTCGAGCTTGACCAGGTCGGCGCCGCCCTCCTTCACCAGCCGGATCGCCGCCTTGACCGCGCTCGCGGTGCCCTCCTGCAGCGGCCCGTACGGGAAGTCGCAGCTCACCAGCGCGCGCGTGACGCCGCGGCGCACCGCCTTGCACACCACGAGCATCTCGTCCATCGTGACTTCGAGCGGGTTGGAATGGCCCCACAGATTGACGCCGACCGAGTCTCCCACCGACACGATGTCCACCCCGGCACGGTCGGCGATGCGCGCGATCTGGTAGTCCCAGGCGACCACCCCGACGCTCTTGCGCCCCGCGCGCTTCATCTCGAGCAGCGCGGGCAGCGTGACCTTGGTCTGCATCAGAACTTCTCCACCCAGGGCCGCAGCTCGATCTCCCAGGCCCAGGCGCTGCGCGGCTGATGGATGAGATGCATGTAGCTCGCGGCGATGGCGTCGGGATCGAGCAGGCTGTCCGGATTGTCGGCCGACTCTGCTCGACGCGCGCTCCGGATGCCGCCGTCGATCACGACGTGGGCGACGTGGATGCCCTGCGGCGAAAGCTCGCGCGCCATGCTCTGGGCGAGCCCGCGCAGCGCGAACTTGCCCATGGCGAAGGGCGCCGACTGCGCATAGCCCTTCACCCCCGCCGACGCGCCGGTGAGCAGGATCACGCCCCGCCGCTGCGGCAGCATTCGCCGCGCCGCCTGCTGCGCCACCAGGAATGCGCCGTAGGCGGTGACCGCGAGCGATCGCTCCACGTCGGCGGGATCGAGATCGACGAACGGACCGCGGGTGCGGTAGCTCGCGTTGTAGATCGCGATGTCGGGTGCGCCGAAGGCGGCGTCGAGATCGGCGAACAGTTTTTCGACCTGGCCGCGTTCGCTGGCGTCGCAGGCGAACGCCTTGGCGCCGGTCGCCTTGAGGAGCGGCTCGAGGTCGCCGGTGGTGCGCGCGGCGAGCGCGACCTTGGTCCCGTCCTTGGCCAGTGCGCGCGCCAGCGCGGCGGAGAGCCCCGCGCCCGCGCCCACGATCAGGGCGGTCTTGAATGTGACGTCCGTCATGCTGAGATCCGGTCCACGGTTGCGGCGCAAAACTAGCACGTGGATCGACCGCGATGGCACGCTTTCTGATCGTGCTCGGCCTCGCGATTGTGGTGATCGGCCTGCTTTGGCCGTATCTCGGCCGGCTCGGTCTCGGGCGCCTGCCCGGCGATATCGTCATCGAGCGCGAGGGCGGCACCTTCTATTTTCCGCTGGTCACCTGTCTGCTGCTGAGCGCGTTGTTCAGCCTGGTGCTGTGGCTGGTGAACCGGTGACGCCGCGCGCCGGCGTGCGGGAAGCTGCTGGCGCGGGCCCGCTGCCCGCTCGTGCGTGGCAACATCGCCACGCGGCGAGAATCGCAAGGCGCGTGGTTGCCGAGAGATTAACGGCGTCGCGAGTCGATGGCTGGAAGGCTTACTGCCGGTACTGCTGGATGCGCGTGGTGCGCAGGCCGGCCAGGCCGTGCTGGTCGATGGAATACTGCCAGGAGAGGAATTCCTCCACCGTCAGCGTGTAGCGGCTGCAGGCTTCTTCGAGCGAGAGCAGGCCGCCGCGCACGGCAGCAACGACCTCGGCCTTGCGCCGGATGACCCAGCGCTTGGTGCCCGGTGCCGGCAGATCGGCGATCGTCAGCGGGCTGCCGTCAGGCCCGATGACGTATTTTGCCCTCGGTCGAAGGGGCTCCGTCATGAATAAACTCACGCACTCCACTGCCAATTTGGGCGAATCTACCGGCGGCGACTTAAGATTTGCCTAAGTTCCATCATGTCGATACCGCCGAATTGCCGAAGACAACGGCCGGGCGGCCCCGCAAACGTTTCGAATTCCTTACCGCCGCGCGGCAAGAGCCGGGCGGGCCGGTCGGGTGGCGCAGCGCATTCCGTATCCGCCGACGGTGGCAGCGCGATCGAACTGGCGCGGATCGCGTCAACGGTCCGCTCCCGGCATGGCGAGGCTGTGGGCCGGACGCGGGGCGCGCCGGGGCATGCGCGCGGGAGCAACGGCCGGCGGATGCGGCGGCCCGGGCCGTTGCGAAAACATCTTCCGCTGCAAGGGCTTGATCGTCGGGCCCCGGAGTCTTTGCTAATCCCGCGGCGGGTCGGTCAGCCGTCCCGGCCCGCAACCGGCTCGCACGTTCGCGCCGGCGGTTCGGCGCCCGTGCGATCGGGGCCGCGCGTGCCTATAATAAGTGGCGCCACCCGGGCCCGGGGTGGTCTACAGGTTTTGGTCTACAGGCTTGGTCTACAGGCTTGGTCTACAGGCTTCCTGGACCGCGAATGTTCGGGCCGGGTAAAGGACGATGCTCAACAGCCTCGAGGTCGAAGGCTCCCCGCAGGACACCCGCGTGGTGGTCGCCATGTCGGGCGGCGTCAATTCCTCGGTCACCGCCGCGCTGCTCAAGGCCGAGGGCTACGACGTCGTCGGCGTGACCTTGCAGCTCTACGACCACGGCGCCGCGACCCATCGCAAGGGCGCCTGCTGCGCCGGCCAGGACATCTACGACGCGCGCGCGGTGGCGGAGCGCATCGGCATTCCCCACTACGTGCTCGACTACGAGAGCCGGTTCAAGGAAATGGTGATCGACCGCTTCGCCGAGAGCTACGTCGCGGGCGAGACGCCGGTGCCGTGCGTCGAGTGCAACCAGTCGATCAAGTTCCGCGATCTGCTCGTGACCGCGCGCGAGCTCGGCGCCCGGGTCCTGGCCACCGGCCACTACGTCGCCTCGCGCCGGCTGCCGGGCGGGAGGCCGCGCGCTCTACCGCGCGCGCGAGGAGGAGCGCGACCAGAGCTACTTCCTGTTCGCCACCACGCGCGAGCAGCTCGAGCTGCTGCGCTTCCCGCTCGGCGACAAGACCAAGGCGCAGACGCGCGAGCTGGCGCGCCGGTTCGGCCTCCCGGTCGCCGACAAGCACGACAGCCAGGACATCTGCTTCGTGCCGTCCGGCCGCTACACCGAGGTGATCGAGCGGCTCAAGCCGGGCGCGGCCGAGCCCGGCGAGATCGTCGATCTCGACGGCCGCGTGCTCGGCCGGCATTCCGGCATCATCCATTTCACCGTCGGCCAGCGGCGCGGGCTCGGCATCGCCGCCGGCCATCCGCTCTACGTGGTGCGGCTCGACGCACCATCGCGCCGCGTGGTGGTGGGACCGCGCGAAGCGCTGCGCACCAGCCGGATGCGCCTGCGCGAGGTCAACTGGCTGGGCGAGGACACCATCGATCACGCGCTGTGCGCCGGCTGGCACGAGGTCTTCGTCAAGGTGCGCTCCACGCGGCCGCCGCAGCCGGCATGGCTGAGCCGGGGAGGCCGCGGCATCGAGGTCGATTTCGTCGCCGGCGAGGACGGCGTGTCGCCGGGCCAGGCCTGCGCGTTCTACGACGCCGCCGACGGCCAGGCGCGCGTGCTCGGCGGCGGCTTCATTGCGAGCGCGGTGGCGGCGATGCGCGTTCCGCTGCCGCGCGACGCGCGCGTGGCGTCCGGCGCCGGCCGGTCGTAGCTCGAGTTGGCGTGACGGGGGCAATGGCGGGCGAAATCGACATCGATACGGTGGCGCGGGCCTATGCGCGCTGGGCGCCGGTCTACGACCTCGTCTTCGGCGCGGTGTTCGACGCCGGCCGCAAGGCCTCGATCGCGGCGGCCGAGCGCATCGGCGGACGCATTCTCGACGTCGGCATCGGCACCGGCATTTCGCTCACCGACTACGGCGCCGCCCACCGCATCGTCGGGGTCGACTATTCCGAGCCGATGCTGCGCAAGGCGCACGCACGCATCGTCGAGCACAAGCTCGCCCATGTGGAAGCGCTGGCGGTGATGGACGCGCAGCATCTCGGTTTTCCCGACGCGTTCTTCGACGCGGTGGTGGCGCAATACGTGATCACCACGGTGCCCGACCCGGAGGCGGCGCTCGACGAGTTCGCGCGCGTCACCAGGCCCGGCGGCGAGATCATCCTGGTCAACCATCTCGGCGCCGAGGCCGGACTGCGGCGCGCCTTCGAGCAGGGCTTTGCGCCGATGGCGCGGCGGCTCGGCTGGCGGCCGGAATTCCGCTGGCAGCGGCTGGCGCGCTGGGCGCAATCCCATGGCGGGGTGCGCGTGCTCGAACGCCGCCCGATGCCGCCGCTCGGGCATTTCTCGCTGATCCGGTTCGGGAAGTTGGCGGCCGGCGGAGACGGGCAGGGCAGAGCGGAGGGGGATGGCCGGCAGTACGTTCGACCCTAGCGGCTGCAATGGTGCTGGAACTCCCATGTCCAGCCGCTGCCGGGACATCGGTCCTTGAAGCAACCGGTTTCAAATGCGATATCGGGCGTGCCACCGGCACGCCGTCGCGGCGTCCTACCGGGGGCAAGACCAATCCGGAACGGCTAAGTGATTGATTTCCTGGATGGCGGGGTAGCTCAGATGGTTAGAGCGGCGGAATCATAATCCGTAGGTCGCCAGTTCGATCCTGGCCCCCGCTACCAATAAAATCAATAACTTATACCCATCTACCCCTCCGTTCATGTCGCGTATGTTGCAAAATATTTCCAAGCAATTACAATGGCCCCCCGCGCCTCTCGGCGGCTCCATGCAACATACACGCGACATACGCGGCTACGGCAGACGACAGTGAGCGTCACCAACGCCGGCATTGGGATGGGCGGCGCGAATGACCAAAACGATCCTAGCAAAAATCTGACGGCTTGCCGCCCTGCATCCTGTCGGCGCGCATCCGAACGCGAGCCGTCGGTGGGCGGTTAGTCCCCGGCTCGAAGGTCGCGATTAAATGAGTCGGCCTAGCTGCCGAACAGCGATCTACGCCTCGGCCTCAAGCCTCTGTGTGATTTTTATCACGCTTCGGAATTTTTCCGAAACGGCCTTAGTGAAACACTAATTTTTTGTTGTCTGTCGCAAGTGGGGTACAAATCGGGGGGTGTTTCGTGATGAAATCAACAGTCGTCAAACGCTCAATCGTGGTTGCTGGCCACAAGACAAGCGTGAGCCTTGAGGAGGAATTCTGGAGCGCCTTAAAAGTAATCGCCGGCAAGCGCCTTATGAGCGTCTCGGACCTAGTTGGCTCGGTCGATGCGCAGCGCCAGCGGGGCAATCTTTCGTCGGCCCTTCGGCTCTTTGTGCTTGAGTTCTATCGCAGCCAGATTCCCAACATAGAAGAGCACGACAAATTTCACGGGATGTTGGCTTATCCCGAGCCCTTGCGCTCTTGAACCGTGGTGGGGGATGGGGGCGGCCTTCCAAGGGTGGGAGACCTGGCTGATGATTACTTATGTTGAATGTAGAGAACGTTCGGCTGAATGTCGGGCGATGGCTAAGAGCGCACCAAATCCGAGAGTGCAAGCCATCCTACTCGACATGGCACGGACGTGGACAAGGCTGGCGCTCGAAGCCGAGCGATTGAACCAGAACGGTCAACTAGACGTCCCCGGAACTAAATCGCATTGGACGCGATAACTGGCTGGCGTTCCCCCTAGCGCGGCAAGCGAGGTTTGGCCGGTGAAGGGGCGGAGATGCTGCCCCCGCCGTTCTATTGTTTCTCGATCTGCATGACTTCCGCGAAGAAGTCCCTGAATCCGGCAATACCACCAGTGCGTCGGCCGGCTGAAACAATCTTCGATTTGATTATTTCATCCGCGATTCTTGGGTTTGGTGGAATCTGGGCGTGCGCCTTCTCAACCGCTTCGTCTAAAGTTTTGCCGGTTGCCGTGAAGGTCTGTGCCTTTTTCTTTGCCTTCTTCGCTGTCTTTGCCATGGCTTCCTCCGGTGCTCCGACTGAGTTCGCGTTTTGATTGTAGCCGCGTTGTCGGCTTAGCCCAATCCCCGAGGAAGCACCAAACGTCCGCAACTATTGTTGCTCAGAAATGAATCCGAGAAAAAAATTGTTCGAAGCGTGAGATTACTCACATTCGCAGTGCCACCACAAGCCTAGCGTCCGAGCCTGAGATCACATCGCCGTGGATGGAGGCGATCATGTCGATCATTGGAGCGGGGATTGCTGTATTTTTTGGAGCGGCCAGTGCTTGCGTTATCGTATGCGCAATTCACGGGGCCGCTGCAGTCGGACCAGCGCCGGTCACTCAAACTCTCAACCGGGAGCAACAATGGCTCTCGGCGACGGAGGTCCAGCGCCTGAGTGACCGTCAGCAGCTCAACAAATACTTTCTTCAGAACTGGCGCAATCGACCCACGCGGCCGAACCTCGACTGACGCGACCATTCGGCCGGAACATCACAGAGACAGCCGCCGCAGTTTCCATGCCGCAACAGCCGCCGCGCGATAGTCTCCGCATCCTCACCGGGCCCGAGCCGGCGGCGATTGGTCTAGGCGACGGTCAGCGCGGTTGTTGCGCCAATAATTTGATTTGAGACTGATAGAAATCCAGTACGAATAGCCGAATGGCCGACGACAGATTGGCCTGTTGTCGTTTGGAATCGATTTCGCTCACGAGGGTGCTCAGTCTGATATGGCGCGCGACCGCGATTTCCTTGAGTCCGTCCCAGAACGCGTCCTCAAGGCTGAGGCTTGTCTTACGACCAGCAATAAAGATGGTTCGTCTCGCTGCGCTTCGCATCTTCCTTTTGTGACAGCCTTCAAGCAGAGCCCCGCCCGAGCGCACAGTGGCCGAGCGGGGCCTGGTGGTCTCCAAGCTCGACGAGCAGAGGGGGTGTAGGGCTTGAAGTCCGCAACCAATTAATTCGGGCGGTTGTCGGCAGGTTCCGGCAGACTCGCATTTTACCGCCGTCGATCTATCTTTGCGCCATGTTGCGTTTGCGTACCCATCAGGCCCTCCCTGGCTTCATTGAACCGTGCCTGCCTTCCCCCGCCATCCGGCCCCCAGCTGGCAACAATTGGATTCACGAAATCAAACACGACGGCTTCCGGGTCATCGCCCGCAAGGACGGCGACCGGGTGAGCCTCTTTAGCCGTCCCGGTAACGATCTGACCTACCGATTTCCATTGATTGTTGAGGCGCTGGCACGTCTGCGCTCACGTTCCTGCATTATCGACGGCGAGGCGGTCGCCTGCGGCGACGATGGCATCCCGACCTTCGACCGAATCCGTTACCGTCGCCACGACGCCAGCGTTTTCCTCTACGCCTTCGACCTGATCGAGATCAACGGAAAGGACTTGCGCCGCGAGCCGCTGGAGCACCGCAAACGCGAGCTGACGCGACTGCTGCGCAACCATAAGCCCGGATTGCAATTGAACGAGCACATCGCTGAGCCCGGCGATATCGTCTTCCGGCACGCTTGCGCGCTGGGATTCGAGGGCATCGTCTCGAAGCGTCTCGGCTCCCGCTGTCGATCCGGTCGCTCCCGCGATTGGATCAAGAGCAAGAACCCGAACGCGCCGGCTGTGAAGCGGGAGGCGGAGGAAGATTGGGAGAGAAAATGGCGGTGACGCGGACGTACTTCACCCACAGGATCGACCTGTGGGATTCGACCGGCGACAACATTGTCGAACACCTCGCCGGCGTTGAAGATTTCGAGCTGGCCATGGCGCGACCTACCGGGCCGCGTGCCAGCGCTGGCCCGGCGGGCACATAACGCTGCGGGCCAAAGCGCGGCTGATCGAGGACAGCCGGCGGACGCGGCTTGCTTAGAGGTCGCTCGGCACAGCGGCCCTTTTCGGTCTGGCCTTGTTCGCCTAAACTTCGCCTAAACTCAGCCGGACTTTTTCGGCCGAAACTAGAGAGGAGGAAACAAATGCGAGCGATATTTATTACCGTGATTGTGGCGGCGGGTTTAGGTGTCCTCAGCGGAGCAAGCGCGCTCCCGTCATCGGCCCAGGGAATCTATTTGGATTTAGGCCCCAATCGTGGCCCCGGTCCCTACTATCGCGACTACGATGAGCCCCGTTACAGGTACCCAGAACGGTATGGGGATCGTGGAGAGCGCGGATACTATCGGCCTGGGCGATTTCGAACTTTTAACGGTTGCCAGCATGGCTGGACTGTTCAGGACGGCCTCTGCAAACCCTATCGAGGATATTAAATCGACTCGTGGATGAAACGAGATGAAATACCTCCTGTCTTTCAGAACCGCCGCCTGTTGCCGTCCGGCGTCGCAAATAAGAGCGCGCACTCCACCGGCCAAGGGCGCGTAGGAAAACACCCCACTCAGGGTGCATTGCCACCCTACTGGCAACTAGGCCCCACTTCGGCGGGGCTTTCTTTGTCAAAGCGGCCGGCCGTTCCCCATCCACTGGTCAACGACCGGCTCGCTCCGTCGGGTGTGCAGTTGGAAAGCAGGTGCAGCTCTGCACCCCGCACCGAACGCTGTGTACCCGGTACATCAAAAAATTGAAATCACTAGCAACGTGCGGCTTATCGTTGTACAATTATCCTAAAGACATCACCGATGCTGGGCGACTGGTATGTTGCGGGCCGCCATCGCGCTGTTGCTCCTATTGCTGCTGGCTTCGACCGTCCACGCTGAGAAGCGCATAGCGCTTGTCATCGGTAACTCCTCCTACAGGTATGCCGGTGAACTGGCCAATCCCAAGAACGATGCGACTGACATTGCGGCAGCCCTACGGGCGCACGGCTTTCAGGTCGTCCAGGGTCTGGACCTGGACAAGACCGCGTTGGAACGCAAAATTCGCGAATTCGCCAACGCCCTGCAGGGGGCCGAGGTCGGTGTGTTCTTCTACGCTGGACATGGCCTTCAGGTATCCGGGCAAAATTACATCGTACCCACGGATGCCCAGCTCACGACTGTGGCGGCGCTTGAGCTGGAAGTAACGCGCTTCGAAGCCGTTCAGCGGATTATGGAAAGTGAAGATCGAACCAATATCCTGTTTTTTGACGCGTGCCGAGACAATCCCCTAGCGCGCAATCTTCAGCAGGCGATGGGCACGCGTTCGACGGCGATTGGGCGTGGTCTGGCACCCGTCCAATCCGGTTATGGCACCCTCATCAGCTACTCGACGCAGCCTGGAAACGTTGCGCTCGACGGGAGCGGGCGCAACTCGCCGTTTACAAGCGCCCTGCTCAGACATCTCTCATCTTCGGATGAGGAAATAATGGGTCTTCTGAGGGACGTACGCAACGATGTGATGCGAGAGACGCAACGCCGGCAGATACCTTGGGAGCATACGGCGCTGACAGCACGGTTCTATTTCAAGGAAGTAGCGATGCTGCCAGCCCCGGTCGCATCGCAGCCTCAGGGCCTGCCGCCCGTCGCTGCGCCCGCCCCGACGAGCAGCAGGGCGGAAGAGGAGCGTTATTCCGCCCTGGTGAGCCGAGCCATTACAAATTACGACAACCGTGACTATGACGGCGCTATCGCCGTCCTCAGCGAGGCGATGCGACTCGATCCTAAGAACGCTATCGCCTTTATCAATCGTGGCCACGCTTATAGCAGGAAAGGCGACACGGACCGAGCGTTTGCCGACTTCAACGAGGCGATCCGACTCGATCCTACGTACGCTGTCGCCTTTAACGGTCGCGGCAACGCTTATAGCAGCAAAGGCGACCCGAACCGAGCGATTGCCGACTTTAACGAGGCGATCCGACTCGATCCTAAGTACGCTATCGCCTTTAGTAATCGCGGCAACGCTTATAAAAGGAAAGGCGACACGGACCGAGCGATTGCCGATTACAACGAGGCGATCCGACTCGATCCTAGATTCGCTAACGCCTTTAATAATCGCGGCATCGCTTATGACTGGAAAGGCGACATGAAACGAGCGATTGCGGATTTCAACGAGGCGATCCGACTCGATCCTAGATTTCGCTGACGCTTATTGCATGCGGGGGATCGTAAAGCTGAAAATCAAGCAAGCGAGCGGTAATGCCGATATCGAGAAAGCTAGGCAGCTAGACGTAAAGTGCCCCTGAGGGGCTTCGAGCTATGGGGGCGCGATGGCAGCCCCCGCCGATGAGCGTGATGAACTCGCGCCGTTTCACTGCCCGATGCCTCCCGTGCTTCCGACAGAAAGGATAGCACACCTCGTACGGCAGGAGACTGCTGCGCTGCAGTATTTCGACCCGGCTTATGACCGCAGTGGGTCATTCACGTCATTACCGCCATCCCGGCATGTCCAGTTCGCCCCCAGAGATGGGGTAATCGGCCGGTGGCTTGTGGATAGATGAAGATTTTGGGTGCTGCGCTTCAGGCTGATGGTGAAACGAGGTCCGTGTGTACGGCCTCAAGCATCAGAAGGAGAAGCGCAGCATGGACTATTTTGCTGGACTAGACGTTTCGGTCAAGGAGACGAGCGTCTGCATTGTGGATGATACGGGCAAGATTGTTCGGGAAGTAAGGGTGGCGAGCGAACCCGAGGCATTGCTGAAGGTGCTGACCAACCCCGCCTACCACTTCAAGCGAATTGGCTTGGAAGCTGGCCCGTTATCGCAATGGCTGTTCAGCGTTCTCGCCGAAGCGGGCTTGCCGGCGATCTGCGTTGAGACGCGGCAAATGCGGGCAGCGTTGAAAGCGCAGATCAACAAGACGGACCGCAACGACGCTCGCGGGATCGCGCAGATGATGCGGGCGGGGCTTTATCGTCCGGTGCACGTGAAGACGTTACGGAGCCAGAAGCTGCGAATGCTGCTGACCCACCGCAAGCTGCTGCAGTCGAAGGCCATCGCGATCGAGAATGACCTGCGCGCCACGTTGCGCAACTTCGGTCTTAAGGTCGGCGTAGTGGCAACGAGGAGATTCGAAGCGCGCATCAAGGAGCTGGTCGAGAATATCCCTGATCTGACCACCCTGGTCGAACCGCTTCTTATTGTCCGGCGGGCGCTACGCGAACAGATCGTCATTCTGCATCGCCGCTTGCTGGCCATCGTCCGAGACGACGAGGTGTGCCGGCGGTTGATGACGACCCCAGGTGTCGGCCCCGTGGTGGCGTTGACCTATCGCGCAACCGTCGACGTGCCCGCTCGCTTCCGTAAATCCAAGGCCGTCGGGGCGGTATTTGGACTGACGTGCTGCAAGTATCAATCGGGCGAGGTCGATTACAGCGGCAGAATATCACGCTGCGGAGACGAGATGATGCGGGTCATGCTCTACGAAGCAGCGCAGAGCATGCTGCGTTCGAAGAGATGGTCCTGGCTCAAGGCCTGGGCGATGCAGATCGCCAGGCGCCGCGGGATGAAAAAGGCAATCGTCGCCCTGGCACGCCGGTTGGCGGTGATCATGCACCGCATCTGGGTTGACGGCACCGAGTTCCGCTGGACCAAGGAGGTCGCAGTGGCATGAGGGACGTGCAGGATCAATAGGAGGAAACTCGAGTCTCCACCGAGCGGTGGAATGATGTCCCTCGCGGGACGATGGGTGAGGTGAGTTCGCATGTCCGCTTGGACCTACCGTTCTTCTAACGGCAAGGCCGCCCTAAAGATTGTTCCACCTCGTCCTCGGATCCCATGATGGAAGGGCCTTGGTGCCGATTCCGAAGAGAAGCGCGAGCCCGCGAGCGACATCGACACTGCAGCGGCGGATAGTCTGAAAGCGCTTGACCCCAAACGGCCGATTAGAGAAGCGGACATTCGGCCAATGCCTGCGTTTAGCTTAATCATCGTCGCCTTCTAAAGATCGCCATCGGCAGGGGCGTGCAGCGCCAGCTCACGCAACAGCTCAGCGGCGGCGTCGATGGTAGGGAGGGGATCAGCAACGTTGTTGCCAGCAGCATCAACTGGCAGCCATCCCTTGGGGCCAGCATTCATCGCAAAGCCGATGCAACGGCCGCCGGCTCCATAGACTGACAGGAAGGGCGGCTCATGTCACGCAACGCCCAGATCGGGATAGCGCAGCGGGCGATAGAAGTTTGTTGTTTGCCTGGTCTGCCGCAACAGCTTCCGCGCTACCGCCGTGGGGTCTTGCCCCGGTTGTAATGGCAGCGACGCGATGCGGGTGCCATCACGATCCTTCAGCACCACGGCGCCACCTTCGACCGTGAACCGGCCCTCGTCGATCTGACCCGGATCTACGCCCAGTCGGGCGGGGTCGAGCTTCCAGCATCCGAGCGGATCGTGCTCACCGACCGCCGGGTCGGCAGAGTTCTGCGCCAAACTGTGCCCGTCTCGTGCGACAGGCCGCAGTGTCTCCACCCCGCGTCACGAAATATCGAGCCGTTGAAAAAGATTCTTCTGTATCGTCCCTGTAACCAGTTCACCGATTAACTCACCAATCCTTATATCTCGTAGCCCTGCCTCCAATGCTAGTTGCCCGATCGCAAGCTGGGTAAGGGCTAACTTGGTCGTTCGCTCCTCACCCTTGTAATGCATCGTGAGGGTGAGGTTCGCGAAGTCCGCCTCTTTCGCTTTCGGCTGCCCTTGGTGCGGCGTTGTGTACCGGGTTTGCTCCGGCGGCCCTGGCTGTGAGTCTTGCCGAGACCGTTCTGCTATCGGTTGGAGTGGCATGCTCACATCGCAGCTAAGATCAGGCGTGGTCCTCCCATTACTGGGCACAGGTTTGCCTCGCGGGAGCAAGCGGGTTCCGTTGTCTAACCTAGGTCGTCGCAGACTGATTCCGAGCCTGGAGCAGGTGACTTGCAGGGAACCAACGGTCACTTCGATTAGCTCGGCGATCTCCTCTCGGCTTTTCCCTCGCTCGATGAGATTCCTGATCTGCTGAATCCTTTCCGGCGTAAACTTTATTCGTCTGCCGCGAGGTGGCACCTGCGAGCTAAATTTTGCCAGCGGTGCCGTAATCAAGGCATGGTGGTTCATTTCTGAGTCGCCCTTCAAGTCGTCTCGGCTGGCATCGGGACAGTAGCCGACTTTTGTTCACGGGTCAGAACTCCGGTGTGCATCTCGAGCGGAGCGCTCTGCATGAGTAGCGCCGCTGCCCATTGGTCGCTCTGACCCGGTCGTGGGATTTGTTCGATCAAGCCAGAGATTTGTTCATCGCTGCCATGGTGGCCGGCGGCAAGAAACTATCGTCGAAGGTCAGACAGAAAGAGCCCCTGGCCAGCGGGGGCATGATGGCCAGGGCCTCAGTTAGCAGAGCGGATTAATCTCAGCCTCTTCACTCTGCGGTGGTGGGAGAAGGTGCTTGTTCTTTGCTTCTCTCACATCACCTTCAGGCTGATGTCCCTTAGTCGCTTTGAGCCGGCCCTGGGATTTGTTCGTTCACGCCAGAGATTTGTTCCTTTATGCCGACCTCCGGGGAGCTCCAACGCAGCCGGGGAGAGCGGCAAGGATGACTATGACAAGTTCAGCTTGCCGACAGGTTCCGGTTTTATTGAAGATACGCTTAAGTTGGGAGCGCGCCGTCTCATAAGTGATGCTCAGTTCGACCGCAGCGGACCGAAGCGTTTCTCCTGCGACGAGATGAAATGCTAATCTGGCTTCGGCTGGTGCCAAGCCAAAGTGACACTGCAGCAGATCAATGGACTTGTTCATGATAACGGCCCGCGAGAGTTTAAGACGGCACCTAGTGCGGGTGCCGCCTCTTAGTCGCTCGGAGCCCGTCCGGGGACTTGTTCATCTGCGGCCAAAGATTTGTTCGTTGAGGCCAACGGCGGCCTTAGCTAGGGGATGCTGCCCTTGCCGGGTTGGACGAAGGCGGAAGGTCACGAGCTTGATCGCAAGACCGAGACCGAAAGAGATAATCGGACGCAGGTTGTCTTAGGAGGAGGCGAAGAGATTGTTGGCCAAGTTCATGATCATCCGACTAGCTGACGTTCGGCTAGAGGGGTTTGCAAATCAGTTCGTAGTTCATCCTCATCAGAAGTTTGTTAGTTGTTGGATTGGACCACGTCACGGCCGCACCAAGCGAGCCTGTGATCCGCTCTATGGTGCCATGGACTGACCATTCCGCCCCAGAAGGATGGGTAGTGGTGCCCACGAAGGAAACCGAATTGGCGTTGACCTCATCAATGCGTGCGGTAATTCCTGTGAAACCAGTCACAATGCGAGCGTCAAAGTTAACCATCAATCCCATCTTGGTGATGGCATGTGGTTGCCCTTCCTCAGTCTTCATCGTGCCATTGCACGACAGCGTCAGAATCTCTGCTTTCGCGGGCAGCAAAGTCCAGATCAACGTCGAGGTTACAAACAGCACCTTTGACATGGCTACACACGCAGCACAGTGGGGCCGAGGGGTTCAGCCTACCAAGAGCCTAAAGCGTTCACTCGATCACCTCGTCGGCGCGGGCGAGCAGCGTGGATACCGTTTTACAATCCAGCGATCGCCTCATTGTAATAAGAGAGATCGAAGTACTTATCCGGCGCGGGAGGCTTGCCGCCCCATTGCCCTTCGATTTCGGCGCGTAGCTTCAGAACGTTCTTGAAGCCCTCCATATCGAATTGTGCGTCCTTATTGAAGCCATCGGTTGGATCAGTGACAACAGCATAGGCGCGCGCCGCAATTTCGGGCGGGAGATTGATCCGATCGACCAAAAGTTGGATGGCTTCCGCCTTATTGGCCGGATCAAGCAGCCAGCGTCGACCTTCAATGATGGCCCTGAGGTACCGAACCAGTGTATCGCTGTTGGCCTTTGCCCATTCGCGCATGACGACCACGGAGCCGGCTTGGTACGCACCGATTGATTGTGTGGCCGATCCCAGGTCTTTCATTCCTGCCGCCAACAGCCGAAAATTGAAGGGTACATTGATCACCGCAGCTGCCGCACGGGCCTTATCTTTGAGCATGGCCTCGACGCGTTGCGTGGTTCCTCCGGCCGCATTGACGGAGTAATCGCCCTTGTTTAGCCCGGCGTCCTTCAGCGCTTTGTACAGCAGGAGCGCATAAGCGGTATTGGGCGCGTCAACCACAACGGTTTTTCCACGCAGGTCGGAAAGCGAATCGATTTCCGGCTGGCTAATGATGCGGTTGAATCCGTTATCACCCCCGGTGACTATGATTGCGTCCGCCTTCGAGAGTTCGACCATTGCGACGGTGTTATCAGCCGCGGTGTGGATGATCTGATGATCGTTCTTTGCGAGGCCCTCGCGCTGCACCGTCGAGTTCGGCGTGTAGATCAAGTGCCAGCGCACCGCTGCCAGCTAAGAGAACTTCGCGTCTCGTCATTTGGTCATGGCCCCGAACTGGGCCGCTGGCCTCACTTCAGTGGCAGATCCTTCGGTCGACAGCAGACCAGCGTCCGCGTAAAGCCTGCGGGCCTCGATGTCGTTGGGCGCGTAGTGCTTCACCAGCGCCGCCCCAGATCCGGCGTAGCTTCGCTCCTGGCTTAGCAGGCCTATCGCTTCGGAAAACGTAGGATCGGCGGCGCGACCAAGAATCGGCCAGACAAGGACGAGTGTAACGCTGGCCAAAAATGCCTGCGCATTTTTAGACCTCCAACCCTAGATAGGATACATCAGCTTATGCTGCTTGTCAGCACCTCGCGCGTCTCGCTAACGCAAACAGGGTAAAATGACATTTCGTTACTATATTGTCGTCCCCGCGACACCTACCTCTGCGGCTGCAGTCGCAATCATTTATAGTCTTGTCGTCCCTTCAGGGATGTGATCAGCTTCACACAAGCCAAAGCCGGAATGTCGTATGCACATGAGCTCTGGGCTGATTGGACGGAAGCTCGCTCTGATGACACCGAGGCAAGCAGCAAATCACCGATCCAAACGCCAGAACTATTCGGGGCGTTCGAAATGGACGACGAGCTTTATCTCATACAACTCATTACGGAGACCTGAGTAAGGCATCGGTTGGACTGCATCAGGTTCGACCGGGCATCGAGGGAGGTGTTTATGTTACGGGTGGGCATCGTCCTCTTGCTTCTGTTCTTATTGTCCTCGGCCGCCAACGCCCAGAAGCGCGTAGCTCTTGTCATCGGTAACTCGTCGTACCAGTATGCCGGTGAGCTGGCCAACCCCAAGAACGACGCGGCCGACATGGCAGCGGCGCTGAGGATGCAGGGCCTTCAGGTCATCGAGGGTTTTGACTTGAACAAGGCTATGCTCGATCGCAAGCTTCGCGAGTTCGCAGCGGCCTTGGAAGGGGCGGAGGTCGGCCTGTTTTTCTACGCGGGACATGGTCTGCAAGTATCCGGGCAAAATTACATCGTACCCGTCGATGCCGAGCTGATGACTGCATCGGCGCTCGACTTTGAGACGGTTCGTATTGAGCTGGTGCAAAGGATTATGGAGCGCACAGCTCCAACCAACATTATGTTTCTTGATGCCTGTCGGAATAATCCTCTTGCGCGCAATCTCGCGCGCGCCCTCGGCACGCGTTCCGCAGCAATCGAGCGTGGCCTTGCGCCGGTCGAATCCGGGGTCGGCACCCTCATCAGCTTTTCGACCCAGCCCGGCAACGTAGCGCTCGACGGTGCGGGGCGCAATTCGCCGTTTGCAGGCGCGCTTGTCAAACGTATTTTAGCTTCGAATGATGACTTGAGTGCCCTGCTGATTGACGTGCGCAACGATGTAATGCGAGAGACCCAGCGCAAGCAGGTGCCGTGGGAGCATTCGGCGCTAACAGGACGGTTCTATTTCAACGCAACCGCTAATCCGCTCGTGCCTGCTGCACCAACTACACAGCAGACAAATTCCGGTGACGTCCTGGCCGCCGCTGACCGTGCTATCAGAGAAGGGAAAGCGGCACTTGATAGAAAGGACTTTGATCGGGCCATCATCGGATATAGCGAGGCGATCAGGCTAGATCCCAACAATGTTACGGCGCTCACCAATCGAGGCATCGCCTATGGCCACAAAAATGAGATGGACAAAGCTATAGCCGACTTTAGCAATGCAATCCGGTTTGATCCGAAGGACAGCAGATCACTGAACGGTCGAGGGTATGCATATTTCAGAAAGAATGATCTCGACAGGGCTCTGGCCGACTACAATGAAGCAATAAGGTTGGATCCGAATTATGTCCAAGCGATTAACAATCGGGGCCTTCTCTACGGTCGTAGAAGGGATTACGACCGAGCTTTCACCGACTTTAGCGAGGCGATTCGTCTGGATCCTACGTATGCATTTGCATTCAACAACCGTGGAATGATCTATGGCGAACAGAAGAAGTTCGACTTGGCCATCAGCGAGTTTAACAAAGCGCTCAAACTGAATCCAAACTATGACACCGCCCTCTATTACCGAGGACTTGCAAAGCTAAAAAAGGGCGATAAGAGCGGCGAGGCCGATATCGCCAAAGCACGGCAGCTAAATTCTTCGATTGGCAAAGCGGCGGAGCGTCCATAGCCATGATCTGGTTTCCATCATCCCCATCCTCACGAAGTTGGCGCTATCGCACGTGGCACTCAGTCTGCACCGCGATCTGCCAAAACCAGCCGTAAACCCTACGGAATTCGTTGACCTTTCTATTCAGCAATCATGTCCGAAATGGCGAAGGTCCAGTACGCGCCGCTAGAGCGTCCATCTTTCGAATCAGGCAAGCCGGTTCCTGCGGTTGTCCTCGATGACACGGGCGCCCTGCCGCAATGTAACGGCTGCATTGGGCCAGCGTCGGCAGGGGCACGAGAGGTCGCCATCGCCCGCTCGAAGTGCTCTATGCCCGCAGGTGCTCGAGGACGTTCTCGCTATCATCGTCCCAGAGATCAATGCGGTGCGCAAAGTGGGTTCGGTTCTTCATCGTACCCTGTCTGTGGAGATTCTAGCCCCATCCTCTTGCATGAAGCGGACTTGTACGATCACCTCGTCGGCGCGGGCGGATGAGCGACGCTCGCCGCTAGGCGACAGGCAGGTCGCTCACCTTCGGGAGACGTTGAGGTCAGCGAACAGCAGGCGTGTTCGACACCGCGCTTCGAACGTCCGTCCGCTATTGCAGAAGCTGGCCGGATGATGCGCCGATCATAGATTTCCCCCTCATCATCTTCGGAAGTGTCGTTACTGAGCATATCGCCAAAAGCTGGGCCTTTCCGATCCCTCCGGCACCGGCCGTATCTGGCGCAACCTCGGCGCTCGATCACCTTTCGTCAGCAGAATGAATATGTCATCGATGAGCGAGCGGACAGCGGCAAAAGTGTTGTGATTTAGTCCGAACATTTCCTCACCCATTGAACTGACATCGATAGTGTCGAGGCCGGGCAATACTACTGGGCCGTTGGCTGGAACGTCGCCGGCACGCGATATTCCACCGGCAATAGTGCGTGAGACGACAAGCGCTCGGTCATTTGAGGAAACATATAGAGTCAGGCCCTTCGTGATTTGCTGCACAAGGGGAATTTCGTCTATGAATTGATTGCGATCGACATCCGGTGCCGCCATGATTAATTCGGCGATGCGGATGGGGTCGCTGGTACTCGCATGATTTGCCAAAGCATCAACAACGAGGAAGTTTCCCATACTGTGGCTAAGCACGTGAATTTTCTCGATGCCGTGATGCTTTTGTAGGATTTGCAACAGCTCAATGAAATGACGCCGCGCGCCGATTGCGCTGTCGCGATCGTAGAGATAGTTGAGGGGCCCGCCCCGAGACGGCCATGAGAACAGAACCGGCAGGCCGCGGTAACCTAGGTCCCACACAATCTGGGCCATCCGAAATGCGGCATCATCGAAGCTATTGTTGAACCCGTGGACGAAGATGAGTGCATCCGTCGGCTTGAGCTCGCGCACATACGATTCCCATTGCTCGCGCGACAAAAGTTCTCGGCTGCGGATGAAGAAATGCTTCTTCGGATCGATCTCATCGGTGGTGATGTTCCATCCAAAGACTGAAATGCCACCCGGCAATTTGATCTGTCCGATCTTGTGGTCGTCGGGAATATGTACGCGCACCACGCCAAAGCGAAGGCTGTCTCCACGTTCTCCTGTTAGCTCTTCTGCGGATAGTGTGGCTTCGGCGGATATTGCGACCTTCTTTACTTCCCGGTTGGTTGCAAAATAGAGATCAACGAGCCGAGGATCGTTGTCCACTGCTCTCAGCGGCTCAGTCTTAATCTCTTTTGCCTTGAGTGGCTCGTACGGCTTTCTTTCGACTGCTGCGCCACCGCCTCGCGCTCGGCCAACGCCGCGCCGCGAGTAATAATGCCGGCGCGGGCTCTCGATGTAGACGAAGCCACAGGAGTAGCCTTTGGGCAGGACGGCGAGGGTTAACTCGCAGGTGGTCTCGCGGGTCCATTTGATCTCTGGGATCCGTCCGACGATATCGAGGCGCCGGCCGGTTAGGCTGACCACGCCGTGATCGAACTGACGAAGTTGAAGCATCGCGGCGCGCGCGGCTTCAGCAAATCCAGGTGGTGCGCCCCCTTTGACCTGCAAGCGGTCCACAATCTGAAAGTCTTCGCCGAAAGCCACCGCTGTTGCTATCAGGCTTTGGCGTGCGGTGTCGTTCGGAATTAACCCGCTAAGTTCGATGACGTTGTTCCCGTTGCGATAGGCAGAGAACGAATAAGGCTCTGCACCAGGAGGCGAGACAGCTAGGCGAGCAATCGTATACCCCCTCGGCAGGTCGACAGCGAGTTGCTGTTGTATGCGCTCTGTCTCGGAGTCAGACGCGACACC
Source organism: uncultured Alphaproteobacteria bacterium (assembly GCA_963712565.1). Taxonomy (GTDB): domain Bacteria; phylum Pseudomonadota; class Alphaproteobacteria; order Rhizobiales; family Xanthobacteraceae; genus VAZQ01. The sequence goes on from CAVQIP010000040.1 coordinate 62,901, forward strand.
GTCCACCGTGACCCGTCGCTTGCGAATTTCGACAAAGCCGCTCTTGAATTTCGCCAGAACTTTTAGTGCGGCGGCTTGTGCCCGACCGAAATCACTGTCCAGCGCCGCAGTCACATCCGTCCATGATGCAACTTCGATTTCCCGAAGAAATTCATTTATCTGATTATCGCGATCATCGTCAGCCGAATAATATCCTCCAAGTACGACGACGGACGGGAGCCTGCGAGCGTACCAAGCTGCGTCACGGATTGCTGCGCTTTGCCTTACCCTTGCGGCTGCGTGGCTTGGCGAAACCAGTCCTACATCCCAATTGCGTTGTCCTTCCAGAACAAAGAGTCCAAACACGAATAGGCCGACGGTGATCGATGCGGCAGTCCCCCTCCCACGCATCCTGTCCTCCTGCAATAAAAGCAGATTCTCAAGTCGATCTGTTGGACAGCTAACGTAGCTCCCAATGGCGATTCCGTCCATCAGGCGACCGCGGACGCGCTTCTAATAGAATCAAGCCGTTAATTGCCGTCCGATCCAATGACCTTTGTGATCCAGTCGCGGTAGGGCATGACGCGCGTGTAGACGCCGAACTTTAGCTTGCGCGCGCAGCCCTCGCCCCACGACACGATGCCGACCAGCACAATGCTATCCGGGCCCTTCCGCACGAGAGGGCCCCCGCTGTCGCCCTGGCAGGCGTCGATCCCACCGGCATCAAAGCCAGCGCACATCATGCCGGGCCGTATCCGGCCATTGTACGCACGCTTCTCGTTGCACGTAGTATTGTCGACAAAAGGCACCGTCGCCTTTCGGAGCTTCTCGGATGGCGTGCCACCCTCCTGCCTGTGACCCCAGCCAGTCACCTCCAGCATCTCGCAAGGTCTGAGCCGTTGTTCGGGTGGGGCCAGCGGGATCCTTTGACCGGCGGGCCGCGACTTGAGCTTCACGAGCGCAAGATCGTGCTCACTTGTCTTAGCGTTGTATTTGTCGTGCAGAACTACCTGTTCGACCGCCCCCCACACGCCACCGCTCTTGTAGTTGGTGACTGCCGTCTTGACGCGGACGCTGCCGGGCGTCTCGGCGTGGGCAAAGCAGTGGGCCGCCGTTAGAACCCAGTTCTGGGCGATGATGGCGCCCCCGCAGAGGTCTCCATTGATGCTGAGCGCCACTTGCCAGGGGTGATCCTTGATGTCGGTATCCTCGCCGCCGACGATGCGCCGCGAGTCTTTGCACCGCTCCTGCGCCCAGCCCGGTCCGGCGACGGCGGCCAGACAAAGAACCAATAGAACTTCAGACAGTGCGAAGCGACGCACATACATGTGCCTAGCTTCTTGCCGCGCTGTTGTTAGACACCTCACGTGTGAGCATCAATGTGGGAATTCCGCCGCCGGATGCTGGATCGTCTCGTCCGGCACAACGATCCATTTTTCCCTCACCAGCATCTGCACCCCGGCCGCAGTTATACGGTAATGCGCAGGTCGGCAATCATGCTCGTTACAGCAGCTTCCTCCAAATCTGTCCTTGAGCGTCGTATAGATGTCATGGGCTTCAATCGGCGCTGGCCAGCTCGCCGTGATCGCCAGCAATACCAAAGCAGCTAGCGGCCATGCCGCCGGCGCGCGGCCGAGTATTGCGATGAACTGCGGCATCAAGGGCGCGCGCCGGTCTCTTGGCTCAGGAAGATTTTCCGGAGCCGCTGATGGTCACTGAGCCGAAATTCCGCCTTTGGAACCGGCTTTGTGACATGCGCGATCACCCGGGTTGGCTCGACTGCCGAGTACGCAACGGCGCTGGCGATTGCAGTGGCGCTGACGAGCGCGATTCCGATGGCTATGAATTGTGTAATGCCGCTCCGCATGTTGACCCCCTTTATAGGGTGGGGCACGAGAGTGCCCGCGCGGGTATAAGTACTCGCGCCCTGGGCAATCAGCCTGTGACGTATTTCATAGCCTGCTCAAACTTTCTTGCTCACGACCTTGCACAACCGCAGCATTGCCGGTTGCGCCCAGCTTGGCTTCGAAGCCTATATTTTAAGGGGGTCAATCTCGCCGAACTGACACAACCGCAGCTCTCCGGTTGAGCACTTCGGTTGTGAAGCGTCAGTAAGATTTGTCGTGCACGCAAAGGCAGGCGATGTCGTCATCCAGCAGGCGACCAATCATGCCGGGATCAATCCGGCACGCAGGTTTGCCGCATCCTAACCGGCTTGGGCGGAATCCAGCGTGAAAAGCTCTTGCGGCTGCGCGACCCCGCGCAACGCGTAGCGGCCGACCGATACGAGCCGGCCGCGCATGTCGTCGACATTGGCGAAAGCCTCCGAGACCAGCACCGGCTGCTCGACCGACCGGCACATGGCGGCGATCCGGCTGGTCTCGTTGACGGCCGGGCCGACCACGGTGAAATCGAGCCGCTCGATGCTGCCGATATTGCCGTAGAACACCTCGCCGACATGCAGGCCGAGATACATGTCGGTCACCGGCAGGCCGTCGCGGGCGCGCCGCTGCCTTGAGCTTCGCCACTTCGCTGCGCGCGGCCGTCGCGGCGGCGAGCGCGGCCGCGCAGGCGCGCGCACGATCGACGGCGGCGAAGATGGCGAGGATGCCGTCGCCGATCAGCTTGAGCACGTCGCCGCCCTGCGCGTGGATCGCCGAGACGATGACGTCGGCGTAATCGTTGAGCAGCGGAATCACCTGCTCGGGCGCGGAATCGGTGATGCGCGTGAAGCCGCGCAGGTCGCTGAACCAGATGACGGCGTCGATCCGATCGGCGACGCCGCGCATGATGCGGCCGCTGAGCACGCGCCGTCCGGCGTCGCGGCCGAGATAGGTCTCCATCAACGTCCCGGTCATGCGCGCGAGCGCGGCCGCCTTGACCGCCAGCGCCAGCGTGGGGACAACCCGCATGAGCGCCGCTACATGGGCGTCGGCGAAGCCGTCAGCGCGCGCGGTCACCCACGAGGAGTAGACGCAATCCATTTCACCGATAACGCCTTCGGGCGCGAAGCGGTTGATGATGGCGACGTAGTCGGTCATGCCCGCCGCCCGGTAATCCCGCAGCACCGGAAACTCGGCTTCGCTCTCCGCGGTGACGCGTCGCCGCAGCAAGCTTTCCCCGGTCTGCAACATGCGGAAGAACGGACTGGCGCGCCAGCGCGTGACCATCTCTGCCTGCTCGCCGCCGGACGGGAGAGGGAGATCGGGGTCGCCTCCCGGCAAGCCGGTACGACCGTATTCCAGCACGACAGGCTGCGACGGGTCGTGCCCCCAACGGACCAGGCGGCCTTCGTACACCGGGTGAAGCGTATCAATGAGCAGCATCGCGCGGCTGATCGGCAGGCCGGCGGCGACGGCGCGCTCGCAGAACCCGCTCACCAGCGCAGCTTCCGGCTCGCCGCGTAGGCCCGCCTTGGCGAGCCACGCGTTTAGTGCGTCGATGCCGTCCTCGGCGATCATGCTGATCCCAGACATAAGTTGGAGCTCAGCCGTTCCAGCAAGGTTAAGAGGAAGCAGCGTCGTACTCCACCCTGTAGAGGAGCCACACCATCCCGCCGTTCAGTGTTTCCTTAGCGACATGTCGAGGCGATTGATCGGCTGCGGGCCTCGGATTGGCGTCGCCGACAAATTCGAAAATGCTCGGCACCCCGGCCCCGGCGTCAAACCGCAACATGCCCGCGGCCGGTGCCGTTCAGCGATCAACCAGCTGACGCCGAGCCGCCGGCGAAAGGGCCCCGCCCTTTCGGACGGAGCCCTTGAATTCACCAGTCGACATCGAGCTCAGCTGACGCCCGATCGGTACCAAAATCCTAGCGGAAGATCGATTGCCACGAGAGCGGCCGGGCGTAGGCGGGCGCCTCGTTCATCGATTGGGACAGAGCGCCGGTGCGCGCGGGGCTGGCCGGCTTGCGGGGGGTCGACCGCGCCACCTGCTCGTCGCGCGTGCGCTCCGGCGCGGGCTCGAGGTTGCCGCGTTCGTGCCTGATGGCGGCCAGGGTGCGGCTGTCGAGATTGTAGACGTCGCGCCGGATCTGCAGCTTGCCGGCGTTGTCGACGAACGCCGTCTGATAGGTCAGGTGGACCCAGATCGGCGTCGGCTGCAGCTGGAGGTCCTGTTCGCCGCGGCCGAACATGCTCTGGACCCTGTTCGCCGTCCAATGCTCCTGCGGGCGCGCGATGTTGAGGAGGACCTCGGCGTACTTGGCCGGATCCTGCACGCGCATGCAGCCATGGCTGTAGGCGCGGACCTCGTGCGCGAAATAGTACTTGTCCGGCGTATCGTGCTGATAGACCGAGAAGCGGTTGCGGAAGTTGAACCGGATGCGTCCGAGCGCGTTGCCGGCGCCCGGCGGCTGGGTGATCGTCACGCCGCCGCCGTTGTAGCTCACGCGCAGACCCATGCGCTCGAGCACGGTCGGATCCTGCGCCAGCGCCGGCAGGTATTCGTTGCGCACGATCGACTGCGGCACGGTCCAGGTCGGATTGACGGTGATGGTCTTCATCGTCTCGCTCAAGAGCGGCGTCGGCATGCTGGGCTTGCCGATCACGATGCGCGTGGTCCAGACCTGGCCGCCGTTGTGCATCACCTTGAGCGTGAAGTCGGGTTGGTTGACGAGCACGTGGGCGTCGCCGAGGTCGCGCGGATACCAGCGCCAGCGCTCCATGTTCGCGACGAGGGTCTCGATGTGCCTGGCTTCATTCTTGGCGGCGCCCGGCTTGGCGCGCAGCTCCGCGAGCATCGCCTTGAGCTTGCGATAGGGCTCGTTCTGCGGGCTGAAACGGTCGAGCGCCTTGCCGGCGTCCGCCGCCTCCGCGACGGTGCTCAGCACGTCCGCGGGTTCGGGCGCCGCCTGCGGCAGCTCGATGTTGCGGCTCACGCGGGTGTAAGCGAAACGCCCAGCCTGCACGTGTCGGGCATAGGTGAGCACGGCGTGCGTGAGCTTGAGCTCGGCCTCGGCCAGCGCATCGCCGTCAAGGCCGGCGAAATTCGGCGCCTTGTAATCGCCGGGCTCGAGCCCGTCGACATCGGCGTCCTTCAGGCGAGCGACGACCGACTGGGCGCGCGCATTCTCGACGCCCTTGTCGAGCCAGAGCGGCGCGAGATTGCGGTTCTGGTAGAACGCCTCGATCGCCGCGCGCTCTTTCTTGCCGCCAAAGAAGCTGTCCGGCTTGGCGGCCAGGAGGTCGCGGATCTTTTCGGCAATGGCGCGGTCGGCGGGATCGAGCGCCGCCAGCGGATCGGGCGCGGCAGCCGGCTGCGTCGAGGCGGCCTGCTCCGTTGCCGTCGCCGGCTCCGTTGCAGTCGCCGGCTCGGGGGAAGCGCTGTTGGAAATCGTCCGCGGCTCGTTCGCCTGCGTTGCGGTCGCGGGGGCCGCAGGCGTCGAAGCCGGCTCGGCAGCGGTCGCGGCCGTGGGCGCGGCGGCGGGCGGATTGTCGTTCTTCGCCATGCCGGCGAGCGGGACGGCAAGTATCAGCGCCAGCGCCGTGCTCGCCAGGATGCGGTCATAACGTAGTTTGGACATAGGGTTCTCCCCAAGGTTTGGTTTCACAACTGGCGCGCGGCAGGACGTCCGCGCTCGCGAGAGCGAGCCGGAGGCGTCAAAAGCCGCTGAATGCCAGGACAGAAACGGCGCTGATCCCGATGAGCAGCACCGTGAGCGAAGCGAGATCGTAGTCGAGGAAAAGCGCACGTCTTGCGCGCATGACGCCCCCCATCCATCGAACCGCCTTTGCCAATCAAATCCCCGGCAAAGGCCCTCAAGGCATTAGTCGCGTTGGCGGGGGGATTGGTTCAAATGGCAGGCCGGCGGTGGCCGCCAGAGCGCGGCCGGGAGGCGACCAACCGTGGCAGCGACCAAGAAGTGCCCGTCGATGGCTGGCTTCCGGCGGCGGTAACGGGGTCCTGCTGCCGGCCTTTACCATTTCGCGCGATGGGGCGTGACGCAGCGCAAGCGCGCGCTCGCTCTGCGGTCCGGGTGCGTCCGCCTAGAGGGTGCAGGAGCGCGTGTGCTTCATGTGCTCGAGCGTGGTCGGAACGATCACGCAGTCGTGGTGGCCGCCGTTGCTCGGCCAGATACCGACCAGCTCGTCGGTCTCGGCGTCGATGAAGGCGATGCCGCTCGACAGCCGCTGGAAGCCGCTGAACACGCCGACCACGTATTTGCCGTCGTAGGTGATCGCCAGGGTCTGCATGTCCGGCCCGATGTTCTGGATCTCCTTCTTGATCTTCCAGGTCTTGGTGTCGACGACCATGACCCCGCTGGTGGCCGGAGAGGGGTGGAGGATCGACAGGTAGAGCTTGGAACTGTCCATGGAGAACACCATGTGGAACGGGTTCGGATACTTCCCGCGCCACAGCGGGTCCTCGATATGCGCGATCTTCTTCCAGTTGCGCGGATCGGGGTCGCTGGAATCGAAGACCGAGCAGTTGTTCTCGCGCAGATTGTTCATCATGCAGAGGAACCGGCCGTCGGGGGAGAAACCGACCTCGTGGCCGGGCGAGAAGATCTTGTCGAACGTCACCTCCCAGTGGTCATTGTCGATCTTCTTGACCGGGTACTGGTTGGGCGCGTCCTTGTTGAATTGAAGGAAAGCCACCGGCTCGAAATTCTTCTCGGCGTCGAGGATCACCTGGCCGCCGCACAGCCTGATCACGGTCGACGCCCAGCGGCCGCTCGGATGCCAGATGGTGCCGTCGGCGCCGCACAGCGAATGGATGTCGTCGCCGGGGATCGTTCCCTCCTCGACGAACAACTCGCCCATGGGCACCATTTCCCATTCGATCTTCTGGCCCTTGGTGCCGAGGTAATCGTATTTGCCGGTCGCCTTGTCCGGATAGATCTTGGAGATCTTGAGCGTGCCGCCCTTCTGCCAGCCGTCGGCCAGGTTGCGCACGTTCGGCACCCAGTCGTATTTGAGCGCCGCAATGACCCGCGACGTCCGCCGGTCGAAGCACGCCGCGATGTCCTTCTGCCCGTCGGTCACGAAATAGCGCTCGGCGGTCTTGGGATCGATGGTCACGTGCACGCCCAGGCCCAGCCCCGTCGTCTCGGCCACGTTCTCCATCAGCTCCATCTGGGCGCCGTCGAACCGGACGCGGTAGATGTTGAAGCCTTCGCCCGGCGTTTCGATGTTGGTGGGAATGCCGTAGATCAGCGAATTCTTGCCGCCCTGGGTGCTGTTGATCCATTCGAAGCCCTTCGCCGGGTCGGCGCTCGGGAAGGCGCAGAGGTGGTGCGAGATCGGGTTGTAGTCGCCGTAATTCCAGTACGAGATCCAGGCGAGCGCGCGGCCGGTATTGAGGTTGACCGCGTAGGTGCCGCCGCCGAGCTTGGTCGGCATCAGCAGCACCCATTCGCCGAACCGCCGGCCGCCCATGTCCGCCTGGGGATTGACCAATTCGCGATCGATCGAGTGGCGCTGGGGTTCGGTATAGGTGGCGCCGCCGTGCTGCAGCCCGTGCGGCGGGATGTTCTGGCCGGTGACCAGCGGATAGCCCAGCGTCACCGCCTCGCCGACCACGGCGGTGCCGGCGGCCCAGGTCAGCAGGCTGCGCCGATTGAGCTTCGTCGGCGCTCGTCGCGGCGGATCGACGGGTTCCTGCTTTTGACGTTCGTCGCGCGCGCTCTTTTTTTGCAGATAGTCGGAAAAGGCCGCGTTGTCCTGCTGCGTCACCTCCGCCTTGCGCTTGAGGTAGATCTGTTCAGGACTGAGCATGCCGTCCGGCGCGTCGCTCTGCTCGCGCTGAACCTCCAGCTTCATGTTCGCGAGCCGCGCATCCTCGGCCTCTTTTAACTTTGGCTTGCGCCCGTCAGACATAGCCCAGCTCCTCCACTTTCCTCGTCCAGCCATCCATCATTGCATGCCGATGCCGCACGGGCGAGACCGCCCGCTCGGCGATCCCCCGCATCGTTGCCTCAGTGCGGCGGCATGGGAATCCACACCGGCGGCTTGCCCGAAAACCGCATCCGTCGCAGCACGACCTCGTCGGCGACGTCGAACGGCTTGAGGTAGACGTAATAATTGTCCTTGCGCTCGAACACGTCGTCCTTCGGCATGCTGCTCGGGCTCACCAGCATGCTGCCGGAGAAGCGCACGTGCATGTAGTTGGGCAGCAACTGCGCGAAGTCCCTGACCCGGGCATCGAGCACGTAGCGGTAGGTCTGCTTGCTCTCGATCTTCACCACGCCGCTCGCGCTGTCGTCGATCGGCGTCAGCGGCACCTCCTGCCATGTGGTTCTGACCTGCACATAGGCGCGCATGTCCGGCGACATCACATAGATCGGCGGGCCGCCGCCGACGTTCTGCAGGTAGGTCGTCAATTCGTAGCGGCCGTCGCCGAGATCGCTGACCGACTGGACGTCGCCGCGCAGGCTGTTGAGCGCCATGTGCTGCAAGGCCGCGCTCCGCGCCGCGCGCTGGCGAACCTGCCCGCTCCTGGTATTTCTCGACCGCGAAGTTGGCCGCGAGGATGCCGGCGAGGATCACGGCTGTCGCCATCAGGAAGGTCTGCACGCCGCGCCACAGGCTGTCGCCCAGGCGGATGGGCACGCGCGCCGCGGCCGCCGCCGGCGCGGGCGCGAGCTCGGCCGGACCGAAGCGCCGCCGGCGTGGCGGCTCGACCACGGAGGACGGCAGGTCGGTCGCCGTCAAGACGCCTTGGCGCATCTCGTAGCTGCGCTGCGCCCGCTTGGCGAGCGCCAGATCGTGGGTGACGAGGACGAAGCCGAAGGACTCCGTGCGCTGCAACTGCTCGAGCAGGTCGATGATGTCGGTCTCGGTGTCCTCGTCGAGGTCGCTCGTCGGCTCGTCGGCCAGCAGCAGCGCCGGCGAATTGACCAGCGCGCGGGCGATGGCCACCCGGCGCTGCTCGCCGCCGGACATGCTGGCGGGATAGGCGTCGGCGCGCTCCGCCAGCCCGACGCGTGCGAGCAGGTCGTAGGCGCGCGCATACGCCGCTTCCGCCGGCATGGTGCGGCCGAGCAGCGCGGGAACGGCGACGTTGTCGACCGCGGTGAGGTTCGACAACAGGCTCGGGAACTGGAAGACGAAGCCGACGCGGCGGGAGCGGAAGCTTGCCCGCTCCGTTTCCTTGAGCGTCCAGACGTCGGTGCCGTCGAGCACCAGCCGGCCTTGCGTCGGCGGCGTCAAGGCGCCGAGCATCGCCATCAGCGTGGACTTGCCCGAGCCGGACCGGCCCACGATGGACACGAAATCGCCGACCCGCAGCTCGAGACTGGCGTCGCGCACGGCTTCGTAGCCGGGAGCGGCGCCGTAGCGCTTGGTCAGCATTTGCGCCGACAGCGCCACGTCAGCGCCCCTCGGCCGCAATGAGCGCGTAGGGCGCCATGCGGCGCACCCGCCAGGCCGGCAGGAAGGCGCCGACGAGACCGAGGATCGCCGAGAACGCGATCGCCACGATCGCGCCGACTTCGAGCACCGCCAGCGGCGGCCAGGAGAACGGGACGCCGAGCAGGTCGAAATAGAAGCCGAGCGAGCGCGCGAACGTCAGCAGCACGGCGGCGCCGAAGCCGAGACCGGCGATACCGCCCAGGCCGGTGATGATGGCCGCCTCGGCGAGAATGATCGTCATCACCTGGTTGGGCTTTGCTCCCATCGCGCGCAGCAGACCGACTTCGCGGTAGCGTTCCTGCACGATCGCCGAGAACAGCAGCGCGACCAGGATCAGCAGGGCGGCGAGCTGAAACGCGGTGAAGGCGGCGATGCCGATCAAGAGCGTGCTCAGCGCCTGCCGCGACGAGGTGAGGACGGCGTTGCCCTCGACGACCTTGACGTCGGGGAGCCGGGCGAGAGCGAACTTGACCTCCTCCACCTTGGCTCCCGGCGAGAGCTGCAGCAGGAAGGCCGAAACCCGGTCGAGCGGCAGATCGGGCGAGCAGACATCGGCGTGGCTCATGCCGGCGACCGGCGCGGCGCTCTCCGCCTGCGCCGGCGCGGCCGTCTTGGCGGCGGTACGCGCGTCCGAGGTACGGCAGAACGAGACGATGTCGGCGAGCGCGCGGAAGCTGAGAAAATACGACTCGTCGAACGGGCCGACGCCGGTCTTGCCGAGCCGGCCATCGATGCGCAACGGCATTCCGCACACGCTCACGGTTTCGCCCGGCCGGGCGGCGAGGCGCGCGCCCGCGATCAGGCCCTCGCGCGCTCCCGCCTGATGCTGCTCCAGCCAGGGCAGGACCGAGAAGTCGTGCGCCGGATCGAACGCGATCAGACTGGCGGTGCGACCCTCGACCAGCGCCGGGACGATGCGCTGCGGCGCGACCTGGGCGACTCCGCGGACGGCGCCGATTTGCTCCGCCAGGCCGGCGGGCAAGGTCGCCTCGGTCGGCTGCACGGTGAGCAGGCTCGCGGTGATATTCACCAGCGTCGCGCGCGGGACCACGACGAGGTCGGCGCCCATGCGCGAGAAGCTCTGCGTCGATCCCCGCGCGCAACGCCCAGCCGGCGACGAAGCTGGCGAAGCCGATGCCGACCCCGAGCATCACGGCCACGCCGAGAAAGATCGCCCGCAATCGGCGGCGGCCGAGGTTCTGCGCGGCCAACCGGATCAGCAGCCAACGATGATGTCGCGCCATCTCGCTCCCCGCGGCGAATGCAACCTAGTCTCCGAGGAGAACGTCCCTGGCCGCGTTGATCTTGGTGATCAGGTAGCGGGTGCCGCCGACTTCCGGATCGAGGCATTGCTCGAGGCGGCGATGGGCCTCCCTGATCTCCTGCGCGCTCGAATTGGGCTCAAGCCCGAGGACGTCGAGCGCCTCCTGCGTCGACATGTGCAGGCGTCCGTTGCCGGCTGCTTTCGCCGGCCTGCCGGCGACCTGGCTGTCGGCGGGCCGGTGCTCGATCCGCGCGCCGGTCTGCTCGAGATAAGCCCGCAACACGGCAATCGACTGCCGCACCAGCTCGGGGTCGACCGGCGTGCGCGCGGTCGAGAATCCGCCCGGCACGATGCCGGCCCCGAGATCGGCGGCGGACGCGAAGCCGCCGCTCGTGGCGTTGGGCGGACCGAACAGCACGCGCCAGCGCGGCGCAGCCTGCACGAAGACCGGGAGCATGAAGGCCGCGAGCATCATCGCGAAGGTCCAGCGGCCGTTCACGACGAGCCACAACAGCACCCCCAGCGCCAGTGCGGCAAGCGCGACGACGGCCCACCGTCCCGAGTTGACGATCGTGCGGGGATCGGCGTTGAGGATCCAGCTGCCCACCTTGATCGCAGACACGAACAACGAGAGGCCCAGCGTCGCGTAGGCCACCACCGTCAAATCCATGGCGGGATATCCTCTTGAACCGTCAACGCAGCGGCAGGTCGCCGCGTCGATGGCGCCCCCGGCGGCCGCCCCGGCCCACGTCGAGAGCGAATTTGGCGTCGCGCGTGAACGGCGGCGAAGCAGAACCTCAATATCCCCGGGCCCGGCTACCCTGACCCGTGGTGGCAGGTCCGCGGCCGCCTTGGCCGTACCACAAGTACCACGGATTCTGCACGCAATAGGCGCCGGCGCCACGCGCCGTCAGCATGCATTGGTCGTACGAGGTGAAGGTGCAGCTCGTGCTGCCGCCGCGCGCACCCTGGTATTGGACGCACCAGGGGCGATAGATTTCGGCGACGCTCGGACGCGCATCGATGGCGGTCAGCGCGCAGACCGCGAACAAGGCAAACGCGGCTCGGATCGTTGTCATGGCAAGTCTCCTTGATCCTTTCCCGCCCCCACGTCCTTTCCGATTCCGCAATAACGCGCACGCCGCGCGTGCGGCGGCGCGAGCGGTCGTGCCAGCCCTTACCGTCTCCTGCCGCGCTCGCCGTGTTCGCCGTACCACAGATACCACGGGTTCTGCACGCAGACGCCGCCGCTGCCGGGGGTCGCCGTCATCCGGCATTGTTCGTACGAGGTGAAGCCGCAGTTCTGCCCACCGCGGCCCATATATTGCACGCACCAGGGCCGATAGGTTTCGGCCCGGCTCGGACCCGCGTCGATCAAGGTCAGCGGACAAAGGGCGAGCAAGGCAAAGGCGGCGCGCATCGTCTTCATGGTGGGTCTCCTTGACCCCTCCGACTCCAGCCGTCGATATTGCAGAACAAATTTGTCCCGGGCACAACGGGCATTGGCGCACGCGGCCTGCACGATGTCGTGAGACGCAAGGCAGCCGAAGCCGGCCCGGGCCATGGCGCCGGACGGGAAAGCCACGGGTGGACCCGGGCACCTATCGGGAAAACGCTTCATTGAAGATGATGGATTGCCGGGTCAAGCCCGGCAATGACGGCGGCCAGCTCATTGCCGATTTGACGATTGCATGCCCATTGAAAGGCGCCGCTATTCCTTCACCGCCCCGGTCATCGCCGAGACGTAGTGCTCGACGAAGAAGGCGTAGAGGATCACCAGCGGCAGCGAGCCGACCAGCGCGCCCGCCATCAGCGAGCCCCAGCGGTAGATGTCGCCGTCGACGAACTCGTTGACGATGGCGACCGGCACGGTCTTGTGCTGGCTCGAGGAGATGAAGGTGAGCGCGTAGATGAATTCGTTCCAGCACAGCGTGAAGCAGAAGATGAAGGCGGAGATCAATCCCGGCACCGCCAGCGGCAGGACGATCTTGGTGAGGATCTGCCAGCGGCTGGCGCCGTCGATCAGCGCGCATTCCTCGAGCTCGAACGGGATGGTCTTGAAATAGCCCATCAGCAGCCAGGTCGAGAACGGGATCAAGATGGTGGGATAGGTGAGGATCAGCGCGAACGGCGTGTCGAACAGGCCGTATTGGAACACGACGGTGGAAAGCGGGATGAACAGGATCGACGGCGGCACCAGATAGGCGAGGAAGATCGCGCCGCCGACCCACTGCGCGCCCTTGTAGCGCAGCCGCACGATCGCGTAGGCCGCGAGCACGCTCGCGACGATGGACAGCACGGTCGAAGCCACCGCGACCAGGATCGTGTTCCACAGCCAGAGCGGATAGTAGGTCTCGAACAGCAGCTTCTCGATGTGCTTGAGCGTCGGCGTCCAGGTCCAGAACGGATTGAAGCGATCGAGGTCGAGCAGCTGCTCGTCGGGCTTGATCGCGGTCAGCGCCATCCAATAGAACGGGAACAGCAGCACGAGCATGATCACGCCCAGCGGCAGATAGAGCGTGACGAGCCGCCGCGGCAGCGTCTCGAGATAGCTCATGCCCTCGGAATGGTCGGCGGTGACGCCGGTCAGCACCGCTTTCGGGTCCGCCACCTTGGAGGCGAGCGCGTCAGTCATTGCTCTCCCCCTGCTGCCATTTCCGCCGCTGCAGCCCGAACCAGGAGATCAGGATGGCCGCGAGCAGGAACGGAATCATCGCGGTCGAGATCGCCGCGCCCTCGCCGAGATAGCCCGCGAGGATCGCCCGCTGGTAGCTGAGCGTCGCCATCAGATGGGTGGCGTTGACCGGACCGCCGCGCGTCATCACCCAGATCAGCTGGAAGTCGGTGAAGGTGAACAGCACCGAGAAGGTCATCACCACCGCGATGATCGGGGTCAGCAGCGGATAGGTGATGTAGCGGAACATCTGCCAGGGAGAGGCGCCGTCGATGGTGGCGGCCTCGTACAGCGACGGCGGCATGGTCTGCAGTCCGGCGAGCAGCGTGATGGCGACGAACGGCACGCCGCGCCAGATATTGGCGAAGATCACCGACCAGCGCGCGTTCCAGGGATCGCCGAGGAAGTCGATGTTGCTGCTTATGACGCCGAGCTGCCGCAGCGACCAGGAGATGATGGAAAACTGGCTGTCGTAGAGCCACCAGAACGCGATCGCCGAGAGCACCGTCGGCACGATGAAGGGGATCAGCACCACCGAGCGAATCATCGCCTTGAACGGCAGGCTGTGGTTGAGCAGTACCGCGAGATAGAGCCCGACCGCGAATTTGATCACGCTGGCGACGCCGGTATAGAGCAGGGTGTTGAACACCGAGAGCCAGAAGATGCTGTCGCCCCACAGCCATTCATAGTTCTCGGTGCCGATGAAGACGCCGGTGCGGCCGATGCGCGCGTCGGTGAGCGAGAGCCACATGCCGAGCCCGAGCGGATAGGCGAGGAACAGGATCAGGATCGCCGCCGCCGGCAGCATGAACCACAGGCCGAGCCAGTGGCGGTTGACCTTCAGCCGGTTCCACGCGCTGCTCTCGCGCGCGACACGCGACGCGAGGGGCGATTCAAGCAGCGCGTCGGCCATCGATCATGCTCCGCGTGGCGAGCCCGGCAAGAGCGTCGTCCTTCGCGGCGCGCGCGGCCGCGAAGGACGACCAAGCGGCGAACGCTCGTCCACCGCCGCCTTCACCGGTAGATGCGCTTGGCCTGGCGTTCCGCCACGGCGATCGCGCCTTTGACGTCCTCGCGTCCGGTGCAGTAGTTGGCGAACATGTCGAGCACCAGGAAGTCGGCGATCGCGGTCGCCGCCTTCTCTCCGACCGAGCCAAGACCGCCGGCGGTCAGCGTGCGCTTGGCAGCATCGCGGAACACCGTGCGCTTGGGGTCCGCCGTCCAGACCGGATTGGCGTCATAGGCGTTGAGGCAGTGCGTGAGGTAGCCCTGCGCGGCGTCGATCCATTTGTTGAACTGATCGGCCTCCAGCATGTACGCCATCAGCGCCTTACAAGCCTGCGGGTACTTGGTGTAGTTCATCGCCAGCACCGGGTACATCAGGTGCAGCTCGGTCGGCTTGCCGATCGGGCCGATCGGCCAGAAGGCGTGATCCATGTCCTCGGCGATCTGCTTCTTGGTCGGGTCCTTGGTGGCCGCGACGTAGATCGAAATGCCGTTGTCGGTCCAATGGATCTCGCCGGCGAGGAACGCCTTGTTGTTGGAAGCGTCGTTCCAGGAGGCGACGCCGGGGATCATGTTCTCGTAGAGCTGCTTGGCGTATTCGAGCGCCTTCGCGGTCTCCGGCGAGTTGATGATCACCTTGTCGTTCTTGTCGACGAGATTGCCGCCGAACGACCACAGGCACCAATGCACCCAGCCATTGCCGTCGCCGGAGGCGTGGCCGAGCGCCATGCCGCCGGGGGTATTATTCTTCTTGGTCGCCTTGGCATATTCGAGGAATTCGTCCGTGGTCGCCGGGAACTTGGAAAAGCCCGCCTTCTGCAGCGACGAGATGCGGTAGTTCTGCATGTTGCCGCTGTAGCAGACCGGGATCGCGATCCACTTGTTGCCGCTCTTGCCGTAGGTCACCGCGCTCGGCACCCAGCCGCCATATTTCTTGCCCAGGTAGTCGGCGACGTCGGTGACGTCCACGCATTTCTGCGGGAACAGATGCGGCAGCGAGTAGAGGCCCCAGAACAGATCGGGCCCGGCGCCGGTATTGGCGGCCACCGACGCCTTCGGCTGAACGTCCTCGTAGGATTCGCGCGAGATGTTGACCTTGACGCCGGTCGCCTTGGTGAAGGCGTCGATCAGCGCCACGAACGCGTCGTCCTCGGACTGCACGAAATACTTCCAGCGCAGCATGGACAGCTGCGCGCCCTTCTCCGGCTTCCATGGCGCCGTCTGCGCCCAGGCGCGCGCCCAATCGAGCAGCGCCTCGCCGGTGAGCGCGCCGGCCGCGGCCAGCGCGGTGCGCGCCCTTGACCAGAGTACGGCGGGTGAACGTGGTCATGGTTGTTTCCTCCGTTGTCATGCGTTGAGGCGTTTTCCGCTCGGCTCGTCGAACAAGTGCGCCAATCGCGGATCGGGTTTGAGCCGGATCTTGTCGCCCGGTTTGAAGTCGTGGCGTTCGCGGAAGACCGCGATGATGTCGTCGCCGCCGAGCTTGGCAACGACCTGAAGCTCGGAGCCGGTCGGCTCGACCACCTGCACCTCGGCTTCGGCGCCGTCATCGGCGATGACGAAATGCTCCGGCCGGATGCCGTACACCACGGGACGTCCGTCGCTGCCGCCCGGCGCCGCGACGAGCGGCAGACGGACGCCGTGGGCGCCCTCGAATTCCAGGCGGCCGTTGGCGCGCAGCGTCCCGTTGAGGAAATTCATCGCCGGCGAGCCGATGAAGCCCGCGACGAACAGGTTCTGCGGCCGATCGTAAAGCTCGAGCGGAGCGCCGATCTGCTCGACCAGGCCGTCATGCATGACCACGATGCGGTCGGCCATGGTCATGGCCTCGATCTGATCATGGGTGACGTAGACGGTCGTCGTCTTCAGGCGCTGGTGCAGTTCCTTGATCTCGGTGCGCATGGCGACGCGCAGCTTGGCATCGAGATTCGACAGCGGCTCGTCGAACAGGAACACCTGCGGGTCGCGCACGATGGCGCGGCCCATGGCGACGCGCTGGCGCTGGCCGCCGGAAAGCTGGCGCGGATAGCGCTCGAGCAACGGGCCGAGGCCTAGAATATCGGCGGCGGCGGTCACGCGGCGTTCGATCTCGGTCTTGGGCGCGCCGCGCAGCATCAGCGAGAAGCCCATATTGGCGGCGACGGTCATATGCGGGTAGAGCGCGTAGTTCTGGAACACCATGGCGATGTCGCGCTCCTTCGGCGGCACGCGATTGACCACGCGCTCGCCGATGCGGATCTCGCCGGAAGTGATGTTCTCGAGCCCCGCGATCATCCGCAGCAGCGTGGACTTGCCGCATCCGGACGGGCCCACCAGCACGACGAACTCGCCGTCGCCGATCAGCACGTCGACGCCGTGGATGACCTCGGTCGCCCCGAAGGCCTTTCTGACGTCGCGGATCGCGACCGAAGCCATCTGCTCCTCCCGATACCTCGTGACGCAGCCGGTTCCGGGCCGTCGTCCGAGTGGGCCCGCGGGCTGCTTCGCACCCCCCGATTTGCGCCCCGACCCTCGGCAGCGGGCAGCCGAGCGCTGCAATTGAATGGGATTACCGGCGCAATTTCAATTCCCCGTTGGTGGCAAATCGTCTCCGCCGCGGGCCGCGACCGCGGGGCCGACGTCGGCCGGCGACATCGGCGCGGAGCGCGCGGCAGCAGCCAGGGCGCGGTCCGGCGCCGGCGCTCGATCCTCCTGCCGCGCCGCGCGGCCACTTGGTACTGGCGCTCAGCCGGCGCTCATTCGCTGGCGGGTGTCCGGCATTGGCACCAAATGCCGCGATGGACGTTGGTAGCGCGGTCACCGAGGAACAGGAATTGCCGACATTGCATGCCATCTTCGGCCAGCGGACGAAACCGGCGTCGGGCGTCGATACCGAAATCGTCGCGGCTGCGGCCTTGCTGGCCGCGGTGCTGGTGGTCGGACTTGCAACGGCGTCCGACTACGGACTTACCGTCGATGAGTTCAACGTCGACGACTACGGCCCCAAGGCGCTCGCCTGGTACACGAGCGGCTTTCGCGACCGCTCCCATTTCGAGACGGTCGAATTCTCGCTCTGGTACTACGGGCCGTGGTTGCAAATGCTCACGGCCTATGTCCAGTCGTTCGATCTCGCCGACCGGGTCACCGTTCGACACGCCATGACTTTCCTCGTCGGCCTCGCCGGCGTGGCTGCGCTGTTGCCGATCGGGCGGCTTGCGGCCGGGCGCTGGGCCGGCCTGAGCGCGATCGCGCTCTGCCTGATGACGGGTTATTTCTACGGCAACCTGTTCTTCACGCCCATCGACGTTCCGTTCATGGCGGCCATGAGCTGGGCCACGCTCGCCATTCTGGTGATGACGCGGCCGGTGTTGCCGTCCTGGCCGGCCACCATCGCGGCGGGCCTGCTGGCTGGGCTGGCCATCGCCACGCGCACCGGCGGCATCATCATCCATGCCTACCTGCTGGGAGCGCTGCTCTTGTGCGCGGTGGAATTCGCCGCCACGCGCGGCCGCCTCACCCTGCGCTACCTCGCGCAACTCGGCGCGCGCTATGCCGCCGTCGTCGTGCTCGCCTGGATGATCGCGATTGCGCTCTGGCCGTGGCTGCAGATCGGCAATCCGCTCGCGCAATTCAAGGTCGCGCTTGCGCATTTTGCGGCCATTCCGATGTCGTTTCCGTTCCTGCATTGGGGCGAACCGACATGGACCGACGCGTTGCCGCGATCCTACATCCCGGCTCAGCTGCTGGCCCGGCTGCCGGAAGCTTTCCTCCTGTTGCTGGTGGTTGCGCTCTTTCACGCCATTGCCGCCGCGGTCGTCATTGCGCGCGAAACCGCCGCGGCATGGCGGCTCGACCGCGGCGCGGGCCTGCGGGCGGCGGCGCTGGCGCTGGCGCGCGCGCGCGCAATTCTCACGGTCTGCGCGGCGATCGTGCTGCCGCTTGGATTTCTCATCATCGCGCACGCGACCATCTATGACGGAATACGACACGTGCTGTTCGTCGTTCCCATGCTCGCGGTGCTGGCCGGCGCGGGGGCACGCGCACTGCTGCCGCTCCTCGCCCGGGCTCCCGTGATCGCCGCCGTCGTTGCCGGCGCCTATGTCGGCGCCATCGTGACCACGCTGGCGGTGTTGCACCCGCTCGAATATGTCGCGATGAACGCGCTCGCAGGCGGAATGCGCGGAGCCTACGACCGGTTCGAGCTCGATTATTGGTCGGTGGCCGCGACCGTGGCGCTGCGTCGCCTCGAGCGCCGTCTCGATCATGACCCGTCGGTTCGGCGGGCCGAAGGTCCGCCGCGGATCCTGATCTGCATCCCCTGGCGGGAGTGGATGGTGCATCCGATGTTGCAACGGCCGTGGCTGGTCGAAACCGATCCCGACAAGGCCGATTTCATCATCGCGACCCAGCGCTGGCGCTGTGCCGACGACAAGCCCGTCGTCCTGATCGACGAGATCAAGCGCTTCGACCGCACCTTTGCCTGGATCTACGCCCGCCGCCCCGAGGATAAATGAACCGGAGGCTGGCTGTGTGGAAAGGGTGAGGGCTCGGGTCTCACTGCGAACCCGCTCACCCCCACCGTTTCGTCGACAGGGGAGAGGGAGGGCGCCGCGTCCGCGTCCCGCCCGTGGGCCGGGCCGGCGGACTGCGCGTCGGCGATTGCACTCTTGCGCGCCAGGGTCGTGATCAATTCCATTTGGGTGCGCAGCTTCAAGTGCAGATTGAGCAGGACGATCAGGCTGATGCAGACCCAGACATAGAGAATGAGGTCGACGCCGCGGCCGATGCCGACCAATTCCGCGAGCTGCGTGCTGTGCTCGGGGACCCAGATGAAGTAGAGGCCGGCGGTTGCGACCAGGACGGTCACGATGGCGACCGCAGGCGACCGCCGGTACTCGGTCCAGGCGTAAACCAGGACCGCGGCCAACAGAATCGAGAGGATGAGCTGCGCGATCATCGATAGAGCCTGTGCGCGAACAGATCGACCAGGATGAGGACGCCATCCCGGATGGTCTGCCCTTTGGCGAGGGAATAGGCGGTGTATTCGATCGTTACCGGCCGTTCCACATAGCGCAGTCCACTGCTGCCGATCTGGCTCAGCCATTCCGACGCGTGCGCCATCCGGTTCTGCCGCAGCCGGATCGCGGCGGCGCCCCTGCGGGTCATGGCGCGCAGCCCGTTGTGGGTGTCGGTCACCTGCAGGCCCGTCGTCAGCCGCGTGAACAGGGTGGCGGCGTGGAGCACGAGGCGACGCAGCGGCGGAAGGTTGGGGGCTTGGCCGAGAAACCGGCTGCCGAGCGCGAAATCGGCGCGCTCGTGAACGAGCGCCTCGACCAGGCGGGCAATGTCCGCAACCCGGTGCTGGCCGTCGGCATCGAACGTGACGACGACCTCGGCCGCTTGCGCCAGCGCGTAGTCGATCCCGGTCTGCAACGCGGCGCCCTGGCCGAGGTTGAAGGGATGCGCGATGACCGTGGCGCCGGCCGCGTGCGCCATGTGGGCAGTCGCGTCGCTGGAGCCGTCGTCCACCACGACGACGCGATAGCCCGCGCGACTGACCTCGGTCACGACGCGGGAAAGGACCGTCCCTTCGTTGTAGGCGGGAATGACCACGTAGACGTGCGCCCGCGAGCCGAGTTCCATCCGGTCCTTCCGCGTTGGGGACGGAGGTGAAATTCCACCCGCTCGAAAAAGTTCCCGGCCCAGTCCGCGGGCGGGGTGGCCGTCGTCGCTTGCTATGCTTTTCGCAGCACGATGCGCATGGCGTCGAACAGGTTCACCGGTATGCCGATCCGGCTGGCGGTCGCCACGCCGGCGGCGCCCAGGCCGAGCATGCGCCGCAATTGGAAGGCGATCAGCGAGGCCGGAACGACCTTCCAGGGATGGTCGACATGCTCCACGGAAAGTCCCAGGCCGGCGGCCATGCCGCGCATGCTGTCTTGCGTGAAAAACCAGAGGTGTTGGGGCGGGGTCATCAGCCGCCATCTGGCGCCCATGCGCCTCGCCGCCCAGGAGCCGAAGTCGCCGGTCGTGATCACGATGATGCCGCCGGGATTGAGGTACTGGCGGCATAGCGCAAGGGTTTCGCGCGGCTGCGGCAGATGCTCGATAACATCGAACAGAACGATGACATCCGCATGACCGAGCTGGCGCAGGCTCGCCTCGTCAGCCACGCCCTGCAGCACGTTCAATCCGGCGCGCCGGCCGTGCGCGGCCGCCGCGGCCGCCAGCTCGATCCCCGCCACTTCGAAATACCGCCGCGCCTCCATCAGGAAGAAGCCATAGGCACATCCCAGCTCCAACAGTTTCCCGCTGCTGCGATAATTGCGAATGAAATCGACGCTGTGCTTGAACTCGCGGCGCAGCACCGGCTCGGCGCCGAGATAGTCCGAATAGCCGTCGCAATGGCGGCCGGAAAAATAATCCGCGGTGTAGTAGGCGGCGGGATCGAAGCCGGACGTTTCCGTGCGGCCGAGTCCGCAACCCCGGCATTGCAGGATGTCGCAGCCGTTGACCCGGAAGCGGAGCCTGTGCTCGGTGGCGCGGCCGCAAGCCGGGCACGCGCGCGCGAGATCCGACGAACCCTTCGCTCCGGGCGTTTGCGATGCTTCCATTGGCACGGCGCCAGCTCCCGCGAACCGCCTACTTGGCCCTTGTCCGGTCGGTTGGATGTCACTCAATTCCTTGGTGGCCTGGCAAGTTCCGGACCGCACGCTTGTCAGCTGGCGCACTATCCGAAATACGCCTCGCGCACCTCGGCGCGAGTCGCGAGCTCGTCCGGCCGGCCGGCTGCGACCACGCGCCCCTTCGAGAGCACATAGCCGTAATGCGAGATGGCGAGCGTCTGATGGACGTTCTGCTCGACCAGAAACACCGTGATGCCGCGGGCGTTGATCTGCTGGATGATGTTGAAGTTCTCCTTGACCAGCAGCGGCGACAGCCCGAGCGAGGGTTCGTCCACCAGCAGCAGCTTCGGCGCGCGCATCAATCCGCGTCCGATCGAGATCATGGCCTGCTCGCCGCCCGACATCGTGCCGGCGAGCTGCGCGCGGCGCTCGCCCAGGCGCGGGAACAGCCGATAGGTTTCCTCGATGCGCGCGCGCGTCACCGCCTCCGAGCCTTCCTGGTAGGCGCCGACGCGCAGGTTCTCCTCCACCGTCAGCTTCGGAAACACCTTGCGGCCTTCCGGAATACAGGCGACTCCGGCGGCGATCACCTTGTGGGTCGGCAGCCGCGTGATCTCGCTGCCGTCGAACGCGATGCGCCCCGCGCGCGGCAGCGTCAGTCCCAGGATGGAACGGATGAGCGTGGTCTTGCCGGAGCCGTTCGAACCCAGCAGGCAGGTGATGCTGCCGCTCTCGACGGTGAGCGAAACGCCCTGCAGCACGTCGGCCTTGTCGTAGGCGGTATAGACGTCCGCGATCTCGAGCCTGCCGGCCATCTCACGCCACCCCGAGATAGGCTTCTTGCACCTGGCGGTCGTCGGCGACCTCGGCGAAGGTGCCTTCCTTGATCTTGCGGCCGTAGTTGAGCACCGCGCAACGATCGGTGATGCGCTCGATCACGCCCATCTCGTGCTCGATGATGACGATGGTCAGTCCCGGCATGCGGCCGCGCACGGTGAGGATGTCGTCCATCAGGTGGCGGGTTTCCTCGTGGGTCATGCCGGCGGAAGGTTCATCGAGCAGGACCAGACGCGGGCGGCTGATGAGCGCGCGGCAGATCTCGACCCGCCGGCGGTCGATCATCGGCAAGCCGGCGGCCGGTTCGTCGATGCGATCGGCCAGCTCCGGGTTGAATACCATCACCAGCTCGCGCGCCTCCTCCCAGTTGCGGGCGAACTCGGCGGCGAAGGCGCGGCGTCGCAGCAGGTTGAACACGAGACCGTGGTTCAGCCGCTTGTGATTTCCGACCATGATGTTGTCGAACACCGAGAGCGGCAGGCACATGCGCGAACGCTGGAAGGTGCGGGTGACGCCAGCGCGGTAGACCGCTTGCGCGGGCGCGGCGGTCATGTCGGCGCCGGCGAAGCTGACGGTGCCCTCGTCGGCGCGGTAGATGCCGGTGACGACGTTGAACAACGTGGTCTTGCCCGAACCGTTCGGCCCAATGAGGCCGACGATCTGGCCTTCGTTCACGTCGAAATCGACGCCGTCGAGCGCGACCAGCCCGCCGAAGCGGCAGGTCAACCCCCGGCAGGCGAGCAGCGCGGCGCTCATGGCGCCCTCGGCGCCGTGCGGCCCGGGACATAATCGCGCAGGCGGCGCGGCAGCAGTCCCTCCGGACGAAACAGCAAAATGAGGATCACCAGCGCGGCATACAGCACGAAGCGATATTCCTGGATGACCTGGAATTTCTCCGGCAGGATCACCACGAAGGCGGCGGCGACCGCGACGCCCCACGGATTGCCGATGCCGCCCAAGAGCACGATCGAGACCAGGATCAGCGAATCGCCGAAGGTGAAATTGTTGGGCGCGATGAAGCCCAGCACGTGCCCATAGGCCGCGCCCGCGGTTCCAACCAGGAAATTGCCGAGCGTGAAGGCGAGCACCTTCCAGCGCGCGAGATCGAGCCCGTAGCAGGCCGAGGCGATCTCATCGAGGCGGATCGCGTCCATGCTCAGCCCGATCCACGAGCGCTCGAGGCGGCGCACCAGCGCGAAGCTCGCGACCAGCAGTACCAGCGCCAGCAGCAGATAGGAGAAGTAGAACGAGGCGGTGAAATCGCCGATGCGGATCGGGCTGTTGAAGTTCCAGCCGAACAGCACGATCGGCTTGACCTGGATGCCCTGCGGCCCGCCGAGCGTGTCGTTCACCTCGAGGAAGACCTTGAACAGGATGCCGAAGGCGATGGTGACCAGCGCCGCGTAATGCCCGCGGGTGCGCAGCACCGGCAGGATCAGGATCGATCCGATCAACGCCGCCATCAGGCCGCCGAGCGCAAGCGTGACGAAAGTGGGCAGCGATGTGTATTTGGTGACGACGCCGGCGCTGTAGCAGCCGATGCCGAGAAAGGCGGCGCCCGCGAAGTTGACGACGCCGGCGTAGCCGAACTGGATGGTCAGCCCCAGCGCCGCGACCATCAGCAGCAGCGCCGTCGTCATCATCAAGATGATGAAATGCTCCTCGTGGAACCAGAGCGCGGCGGCGAGGACGCCGGCGACCGCGGCGACGTCGAAGAGCCGCTCGTTGGCGCCGATGCTCGACCTGACCGCGTCGAGGAGGCGCAAGCGCGCGCCCAGCACGATGACGGCGGCGGCGAGCGCCAACAGCGCGCCCACCGCGCGCTCGCTTTCGGCGCCGAGAAACACCATGCCGTAGAGCGTGGCGAGCGCCGCCCAGGCGAGCGCGGGAAGGGGCGAACGCGCGTTCGGCAATGCCGCCATGCCGTCACACCCGCTCGCTCGATTTCTCCGCGATCAAGCCGGTCGGCCGCCACGTCATGATGGCGATGATGACGGCGAGCGCGAACACGTCCTTGTAGGCGCTGGCGAACGGCAGTGCGACCGCGCCGATGGTCTGCAGCCCGGCGAACAGGAAACCGCCGAGGATCGCGCCGTAGATGTTGCCGAGCCCGCCGACCACGGCGGCGCTGAAGCCGAAGACGCCGAGCAGGAGGCCCATGCTGAAAT
The DNA here is from genome assembly GCA_963712565.1 of uncultured Alphaproteobacteria bacterium. GTDB lineage: Bacteria > Pseudomonadota > Alphaproteobacteria > Rhizobiales > Xanthobacteraceae > VAZQ01. Next base: position 86,786 of record CAVQIP010000040.1, read on the forward strand.
TGATCTCGTTGTAATAGAGGCCGTTCATCACGCCGGCGAAGGCGGCCACCGCCGAGCCGATCGCGAACGTGGTCAGCACCACCGAGGTGAAATTGATCCCCATGGTGCGCGCGGTCTCGCCGTCCTGGGCGACCGCGCGGATCGCGAGCCCGAGCTTGGTCTTGTTGATCAGGAGATGGACCGCGACGATCATGGCCAGACCCGCGGCCAGCAGGAGCAGGCTGTCGAGCCGCAGCGTGAAATGGCCCCAGCTGAAGGCGTTGGTTGGGAGCAGGCGCCGGGAACGGCTTGGGATTGGAGCCGTCGGGAAACAGCAGGCGCACGCCTTCGCGCAGCACGGTGCCGAGCATGAGCGTGATCAGCAGGGTATTGAGCGCGGGCGCCGAGCGCAGCGGCAGCACCAGGGTGCGCGGCGATCACCGCGCCGAGCACGGCCATCGCCGCCATCGCCACGAGCGAGATCACGACGAGTTGGACGAGCGGCGAGGTGATCTGCGCCGCCTTCAAGGCGAGATAGGCGGCAAAGCCGGTGAAGACGCCGACCGTGAGCACGTCGCCGTGCGAGAACTTGATGACGTCGAGCACGCCGAAGAACAGCGTGAAGCCGACGGCGACGAGCGCGTACATGACCCCGAGCATCAGCCCGTTGATCAGGTATTGCAGCGCGATGTCCATGCCGCAATTCCGTCGGTGGCCGTCATGGCCGGACTTGTTCCGGCCATCCACGACTGGGTTTTCGGCACGGGAAGACGTGCATGGCCGTGACGAGCACGGCCATGACGATTCCGGAATTCCGCGCCGTCACTTCTTGAGCTTGCGCTTGCCGGACGCGTATTCGCTGTCCTCCCAGATCACCCACTTGCCGTCCTGGGCGACATATTTGGAGATCAGCGGCACGGTGTTCTGCCCGTGGTCGTCGAACGTGACCGGGCCGACGATGGAGTCGTAATTCGCGACCTTGCCCAGCGCGTCGGTGATCTTCTTGCGGTCCGGGCCGACCTCCTCGATCTTGTCGAGCACGAGGGTCATGGCGGCGAAACCGAAGGCGCCGTAGGCTTCCGGCGGCTCCTTGTAGCCGGCCTTGTCGTACTCGGCCTGGAAGAATTTGCCGCCCGGCAGCTTCTCGATCGGCGCGCCCTCGATGAAGCTCAGCGAGCCTTCCGCCAGCGGCCCGAGGCCCTGGATGTAGGCGTCCGACTTGATGCCGGATGTGCCCTGGAACACCGCGTTGAGGCCGATCTTGTCCATCTGCGAGCGGACGCGGATGCCGATCGGCGTGAGGCCGCCGAAATAGATGACCTCGGGATTGAGCGCCTTCGCCTGGGTGAGCTCGGCGGTGAAATCCTGCTGATCGGCGGTGACGCCGTAGGTGCCGACGATCTCGCCGCCGTTCGGCCTTCACGTATTGCGAGAAGTACTGGTTGTGCGCCTTGCCGTAGTCGGTGGTGTCGTGGATGCTGACCCAGCGCTTGAAGCCGAGGCTGGTCATCAGCTTGGCCGCGACCTCGTTCTGGTTGATCATGGTGCCGTTGACCCGGTGCACTTCCGGAAACTTGTTGCGGTAGGTGATGTCGGGCAGCACCGCGCCCCACACCACCATCGGCAGGCCGAGCCGGTTGTAGGTTTCCACCGCGGCGATCGCCGCGACCGAGCAATAGTGCGAGACCGAGGCGACGACCGTGCGGTCGGCGCCCGCCTTGGTCGCCACCTGCACGGCGACGTTCGGCTTGCACTCGTCGTCGAGCACGACCAGCTCGTATTCGTACTTGGCTTTCGGGTCGGCGTTGCGCAGCTTGACCGCGAGCTCGGCCGAGTTGCGGCCGCCGATGCCGTTGGCCGCGGTGCCGCCGGTGAGCGGACCGATGAAGGCGACCTTGACCTTGTCCTTGGCCGCGGCGGGCAGCGGGACGAACGCCAAGCCGGCAGCCAATCCGAGGGCGACGAGAGCTTTAGTCCTGATCATGCGACTTTCCCCTCTGGTGGGAGCCGGCGCGAGCGATCGCGCGTGCCCGGCTCGTTGCGCCCCGGCTCATGCAAGTCCGGCATATGCCGGTTGGCGCCATGGTTGCTCAGCGCAGCGAACGGAGCAAGGCCCGCTTTGTCGCGCACGGGGCTTGATTTCGGTGGCGCACCGTAGCCGCCGTGCACCGAACTCGGTAGAACGGGGCACGAGACAATGGCCGGCCCGATGACGGCGGCACGTCCAAAGGCGCTTGCCCTTGGACCGAAGGAGGACAATCGATGTTGACGCGACGCGCGTTGCTTGCCGGCCCCGCTGCCCTGGTGCTGGGCGTCGCGGATAATGCGACGGCGCAGGAATGGCCGCAGCGGACCATTCGCATCGTCGTCGCGTTCGGACCCGGCGGCGGCACCGACATCGTCGGCCGCATCATCGCCCAGTCGATGCAGGAAAAGCTCGGCCAGTCGGTGGTGATCGAGAACCGGCCGGGCGCCGCCGGTACGCTGGGCAATGAAGTCGTCGCCCGCGCCGACAAGGACGGCTACACGCTCGGCATCATGACCGCCGGCCAGATCATCGCCGCGGTGATGAGCAAGTCGCTGCGCTATGACACCCTCACCGCGTTCGATCCGGTGACGCAGGTCGCCACCGCAGGGCTGATCATGGTCACCCGTCCGGACTTCCCGGCCGACGACGTGAAGGCGTTGATCGCCGCCGCCAAGGCCGCTCCCGGCAAGGTCTCATTCGCCAGCCCGGGCTTCGGCGCCACGCAGTATTTCACCGCCGAGCTTTTCAAGCAGACCGCGGGCATCAATATCCTGCACGTGCCGTTCCGCACCTCGCCAGAGGCGATCGCGGCCGTTCTCGGCAAGCAGGTGGACATCCTGTTCGATACGGTGTCGGCGGTGCTGGGGCAGGTGCAGGGGGGCCAGCTCAAGGCGCTCGCGGTCACCGGCAAGGAGCGGTTTCCGGCGGTGCCGGACGTGCCGGCCGCGATCGAATCCGGCCTGTTGCCGGGCTACGACGTCACCACCTGGTACGGCTTCTTCGCCCCGCGCGGCACGCCGCCCGCGATCATCGCCAAGCTCAACAAGACCATCAACGACATCATCGCCGAGCCCGCGGTGCAGGAGCGGCTAACCAAGGCCGGGGTCGTGGTGCGCGGCTCCACGGCCGATGCCTTCGGCAAGCACATGGCGAGCGAGTATGCGCGCTGGAACGCGGTACGCGAGGCTGCGGGCATAGCGCAGCAGTAACCTGGTGCGGACGAGCCTTGAGGTGGCTTCTGGCGGACGCGAAGTACCCTGGGGCGGCAAAGAGACCTATTGGGTGTCCATCTGTGATCAAATAAATTCCATGCGCACGTGAACCGGAGTTGTCGCCTCGTGTTCAAGTCGACGAGCAACCGATCTCGTGACATCCCCGTCATCGTCTGCGTGCACCGCATGTCGGAGGGCCAAATGAGAACATATCGGCACTGTTCCGTGCTGGCAGTGTTGCTGGCGGTATCGACTGTCGCTGGAGCTGATGCGCAGACCGCGGGCTACCCGAACAAGCCGGTACAAATCATCGCGGATTCGGCTGCCGGCAGCACCCCCGACGTGGCGTTGCGGTTCGTCGCCGATCGGCTGACCCAGTCCTGGGGCCAACAGGTCTTGGTGGTCAACCGCCCGGGTGCCGGCGGCAGTGTCGCGGCGCGGGCGGCAGCGGAAGCCGAGCCTGATGGATACACGCTCTATCAGCCGGTGCTGTCGACTTTCGTTTCCCTGCGCCCGGCCGCGCCAAATGTTCCACTGCACGTGCCGAAGGATTTTCTGCCGATCGGGTTCGTGACGGAGAACCCGATGTTCATCGCGGTCTCTCCATCGCTCGGCATCTCAACCCTGCCGGAGCTGATCGCGCTTGCCAAAAAGCGTCCCGGCGAAATCTCCTATGCCACGACCGGAGTCGGGCGACTGACGCATTTGACCGGGGAATTGTTGCAACACGAGGCGGGGATCAAGCTGCTGCTGGTGCCCTATACCGGCGGCCCCACCCATGCGATCAGCGACGTCGCCACCGGGCGTGTTGCCTCGATCATCGAAGGATATTCCGGCGTCGCGGGAGCCGCTCGATCGGGTTCGGTGAAGTTGATCGCGGTCGCATCGGCCAAGCGCCTGACGGAGTTCCCGGACGTCCCCACCGTGGCGGAAACGATCCCGGGTTTTCAAGCCACCGGCTGGGCCATCCTGGTGGCGCCCCTCGCCACGCCCGAATCAATCATCCGCAAGGTGAGCGATGACCTCCGCAAGGTTGTCGCCCAACCGGAATTGGACAAGAAGTTGGCCACGCTCGGCAGTTATACCAATCCGATGTCGGCCGCCGAAGCTACCGCGTTCGTCCACCGCCAGCAGCAGATGTGGCAACCGGTGCTCGACGAGATTGCCAAGAAGCCGCAGTAAGCGGCCTGATCGACCGTTGCGGCTTCCGGCTCGGCGATCCGGGTCCGAAATCTGCCGCGGGCCAGGCGCGGCCCGCGGCCGAAAATCGCCCCGCGGGGCCTAGGTCGCTTCGCTCTCCCGCAGCACCTCGACGGCGACGCGATGGGCCTCGTTCGCCGCCGGAATCCCGCAATACATGGCGACGAGCAGAAGAATGTCCTGAAGTTGCTCGGCGCTGCAGCCGTTGTTGAGCGCTCCCTTGACGTGGACGCGCAGCTCGTTCGCGCGCCCGGCAGCGGCCATCATCGCGACCATGGCGAGCGATTTCGTCGGCAGCGGCAGCGCGGAACGGCTCCAGACATCGCCGTAGGCATAGGCATTGATGATGTTCTGCAGCGGCTCGCCGAACGCACCGAACGCGCTCATGCGCGCCGCAACGGCGTCGCGGCCGAACATGTCGGTGCGAAGCTTCAACCCCTTGTCATAGAGTTCGCGCGTATCCATCGTTTTGCTCTCCCGTCATCGTTCGCGGCCTCCGAGCCGCTGTCGCAGCCCGGCACCGCGCCGTCGGCGATGAAGCCCGCAGACAACGAGGCTTCATGGCGATTTTCAATAGCCAACAGGCGGCGGTCTCGGCGCGAAGGCTTAGACGCCGCCCCGAGGCGATGCTAGGGTTGCGCGCGCCGGAACCATTCGCCGGCTTCGGTTGCGGCCGAGAATCCGTCTCGGAACATTTCACATGAAGTTCGGCATCTTCGATTACATCGACGACCGCGGCGAGATCCTGCAGAAGACCTTCGAGGATCGTCTGATCCTGCTGCAGGCGGCCGAAGCCGCCGGCTTCTACGGCTATCACCTCACCGAGCACCACGCGACGCCGCTGTCGATGACGCCCTCGCCGAGCGTGTTCCTCGCCGCCGCCGCGCGCGAGACCCAGCGCATCCGGCTCGGCACGCTGCTCTACCTGCTGCCGCTCTACCATCCGCTGCGGCTGCTGGAAGAGTTGTGCATGCTCGATCATCTCAGCGGCGGACGGCTCGACATCGGCGTGGGCCGCGGCATCTCTCCGATGGAGTTCGACGCCTACGGCGTCGATTTCAACCAATCGAGCGCCGACTACGAGCACGTGTTCAACGTGCTGTACCAGGGCTTCACCCGCGATCGCATCGACTACAGCTCCGATCGCTACACCTTCAAGGACGTCCCGGTGGTGATCCGGCCGCTGCAGCGTCCGCACCCGCCGTTCTGGTACGGCTTGCGCGGCGACCACGGGCCGGTATTCGCGGCCCGGCGCGGCATGAACGGCGTCACGCTCGGACCGGACGAGAAAGTCGCGAACATGCTCGCGACGTTCCGCGCGCACTGGACGACCTATGCCGGCGAGCGCAAGCGATACCGATCGCCGGTTGAGACACCCCATTGCGGCGTCATGCGCGCGATGTTCATCGCCGATTCCGACGCCGAGGCCGAGCGCATCGCGCGGCCGGCGTATGAGCGCTGGTTCGCCAGCCTCGCCTGGCTGTGGGTCGAGCGCGGCTCGTTCCCGCCGATCTCGATCTCGGCGGACTACGACCAATCCAAGGCCGCCGGCACCCTTGTGGTGGGAAGCCCGGACACCGTGCGGCGCGTTCTGGCCGCGCAGGCCGAGCGCATCGGACAGAACTATCTCGTGCTGCTCTTGGCCTTCGGCTCGCTCACCCACGCGCAGGAGATGCGCTCTCTGAATCTGTTCACGCGTGAGGTCATGCCGACGCTCGCAGCGATGAACAGCGAGGAGGCGCAGCCCGCTGCGGCGCTCGCGACCGCGTCATGAGTACCGGATCGTTCGACTTCGCATCGCTGCTGCGGCCCGGGCTCCCGCCGCCGGCGCCGAAATGGACCGGTTCCCCCAGGTTCAATTTCACCGGCGGCAACAATGACGCCGAGCACGTGCCGGTCGAGGCGCTCATGGCCGCCGCCGCCGCGGTGCTCGCGCGCGAGGGCCGGACGCTCGCGACCTACGGGCTCGAGAGCGGCCCGCTCGGCTACCGCCCGCTGCGCGAGTTTCTGGCGGACAAGCTCGCGCGTACCGCCGGAATTTCCTGTACGGCCGACGAGGTGCTGATCACGTCGGGCTCGCTGCAGGCGCTCGATCTCGTCAACGGCGCGCTGCTGGCGCCGGGGGACACCGTTCTGATCGAGCAGGAGAGCTACCAGGGCTCGCTCACCCGGCTCGCCCGCCTCGCGGTGAACGCCGTGGGCATCCCGCTCGACCGCGACGGCGTGCGCGTCGATGCCGTCGCTGCCGCGCTCGCCGACCTCGGGCGCCGCGGCATCCGTCCCAAATACATCTACACGATCCCGACCGTGCAGAATCCGACCGGCACGATCCTGCCGGAACAGCGGCGGCGCGAGCTGCTGAAGCTATCGCAACAATACGGGGTGCCGATCTTCGAGGACGACTGCTACGCCGACCTGATCTGGGATGGCCGCCGCCCGCCCGCGCTCCACGCCATGAGCGAAAACGGTGGCGTCATCCACATCGGCTCGTTTTCCAAATCGATCGCGCCGGCGCTGCGGGTCGGCTACATCGTGGCGCCCTGGGAGATTCTATCCCGCATGCTATCGCTCAAGACCGACGCGGGCTCCGGCGCGTTGGAACAGATGGTGCTGGGCGAGTTCTGCGCGAGCCATTTCGCCGAGCACGTTCCGAAGCTCACGCGCGGCTTGCGAGCCAAGCTCGACACGCTGATGGAATCGCTCGCCGAGCATTTCGGGACGGCGGCGGAGTTCGACGAGCCCAAGGGCGGCATCTTCCTGTGGGTCAAGCTGCCCGACGCGGTGGACACGCTGAAGCTGGCGCAGGCGGCGCTCGCGTCCGGCGTCGCCATCAATCCCGGGCCGGAATGGTCGACGCACAAGGCCTACAGCCGGAGCCGGCTACGGCTTTGTTTCGCCAGCCCCTCGCATGAGGCGATCCGCCAAGGCGTCGCCGTGCTCGCGGATGTCTGCCGCCGCGAGTTCGGCGTGCCGGAGCGCATTGCCAATGTGGCGCAACGCGCCAGGGCCTAATGATCCCGAAGGCTGCAAAGCTCTCGCATAAGGTTTGCGAGCGAACGAACATTCGCAGCAAAATCGCGCTTCGATCTGAAGCGATTTTGCTCGCACTGCGGGCTTAGGCTGCGGACGCAAGCCAAATCCACGGCCCGGCGGTTGGATGAATGCGAGGTAGCAGCCCGATGCAGCCGGACATCGCGTTCGTGCTCGACAAACTCGGCTGGATGCGCCGGCACAACATCTGGCCCAACGGGCTGCGCTATTTGTGGACGGACGCATTCGGCCTCGTCCTCCTGGTTTCGTTGCACCGCAAGCTGGGCGAGCGACGCTATCTGGACGAGGCGGAGTGGCTGGTCGGGGAGGTGGATAGGGTACTCGGCAGGCCGCGTGGCATCAGAATCGGCGAGGCTGCCGACCGGGACGGACAGTACTTCCACTACCTCGCCAAGTGGCTGTTCGCGCTCGGCCGGCTGGGTCAATTCAAACCGTCCTATCGCGAGCGAGCCATCGCGCTTGTACGCGATATCCACCGCGCCTTCGTCATTCCCGGCACGGGTGTCCTTTGGAAGATGAAGGAGGACCTGAGCGCACCTTATCCCGGCTACGGGCTGGGCGCGCTCGATGCCTTCGACGGCTATGTGGTCTACCGCCTGCTCGACGAGCGCGCATTAGCAGCAGAAATCGGCGAGATGCGCGAACTCGTCGATCGCGACCACGAGCATCTGTCGATCGATCAGGACCTCGGCCTCGGGATGATGCTGTGGCTGGCACATTTCTTCCCCGAGGAGCCGTGGGCGAGCATGCAGATCCCTCGCTCGCTCGCCAGGCTTGACCGCATGTGGATCGACCCTCCCGGCTATTTCTGCCGTTCCCAGCGGCTGCCGCAGGTCAAATTCGCGTTCACTAACTACGGGATTTCGCTCGGTCTGCAGGCGGTCGAGCGCCACCCCGATCGGGTCGCTCGGCTCGGGCGGTTCTTCGATGCGTATCGATCGGGCGATGAGTATGATCGGGAGGCGATCACCCACGTGATGGCCTGCACATCGCGCTTTCCGGGCGAATTCCTTCGTCGCAATTGGCCGCAGATGAAAGAGGAATCCGCCGGCAAGCGATAGCAAGAGCCCCACATGCGACGGTGGCCGCAATCTCCTTGAAGCCAATTGCTCAGCCAGTATGTTCCTCGAGCTCGACCAGAGCGCCGAGAAAATCGCCGGGGTGGATGAAGGCGATGCGCTCGCCCGCGACGTTGTGCTGCGGCTTGCCGCCGCCCAGGACGCGTACGCCGGTTGCGCCGAAGTCGCGCACGGTTTCCGCGACGTCGTCGACGCTGAGACAGAGGTGATGAATGCCGCCCTGCGGATTGCGTTCGAGGAATTTGGCGACCGGCGAATCCGGCCGCGCCGGCGCGATCAGCTCGATCTTGCCGGTGCCGAGCTCGACATAAGCGAGGCGCACGCCCTGCTCGGCGTTCACCGTGCATGGTCCGACCGCCAGCCCGTATTTCTCCTGGAGGTGGTGGGCCGCCGCGTCGATATCCGGCACAACGATGGAGACGTGGTTCAAGCCGGTGATCATGATTTGCCCGCAGTCATTGAGCCAGAGCGAAATTTCGAAGAGAACGATCGAGAGGGAGGCCAGCTCGGTCTGCTTTAGATGACCTTCTCCCGCCGCAGTTCGGCGATCGCCTTGTCGTCGAGCCCCAGCTCCGCGCTCAGGATCTCGTCGTTGTGCTGGCCGAGCGTCGGCGGCGGGCGCCGCACCGAGCAGGCGGTGTCCGAGAACTTGAAAGGAATCCCCAGCATCTTCAAGGCGCCGATGGTGGAATGCTCGACCGTCTCGATCATGCCGCGCGCGGCCGTGTGCGGATCTTCGAGCGCGTCGGCGACGGAGTTGATCTTGCCGCAGGGAACGCCCACCGCCTTGAGCTTGGCGAGCCAGGCATCGGCGTCGTCGCGCGACAGGGCGGCGTTGATCAGGCCGTCGATCGCGGCGCGGTTCTCCACCCGCGCCCGGTTGCTGGTAAAGCGCGCGTCCGTCGCCCATTCGGGATGGCCCAGCACCTCGGCGGTGCGCGCGAACTGGCGCTCGTTGCCGATTCCGATCGCGATCATGGCGTCCGCCGCCTGATAGGTGGTGTACGGCACGATGCTGGGATGGCCATTGCCGAACCGGCCGCCGTTGCGGCCGGCGGTGAAGTAGTTCGAAGCGACGTTGACGAGCATGGCCAGCGAGGTCTCGTACAGCGAGAGCTCGACCTTCTGGCCCTTGCCGGTGCGCTGACGCGCATTGAGCGCCGCCAGGATGGAGCTGCATGCGAGCATCCCGGTGCAGACGTCGACGATCGCGACGCCGTATTTCGTCGGGGCGCCGTCCGGCTCGCCGCAAATGCTCATCAGCCCGGACTCGGCCTGCAGGATGAAGTCGTAGCCGGGCAGCGCCGCCTTGGGCCCGCTCGAGCCGTAACCGGTGATGGCGCAGCGGACGAGGCGCGGCGCCTGTTGCTCGAACCAGGCGTCGGTGAAGCCCCATTTCGCCAGCGTGCCCAGCCGGAAATTGTCGATGAGCACGTCGGCCTTCTCGATCAGGCCGGCGAGAATCCTCTGCCCCGCCGGCACCGCCATGTTGAGCGTCAGCGACCGCTTGTTGCGATTGACGCCGAGGAAATAGGCGGCCTCGCCGGCGACGAAGGGCGGACCCCAGCCGCGGGTATCGTCGCCTTTGTCGGGAGGCTCGACCTTGATGACATCGGCGCCCATGTCGCCGAGCATCATGGTGCAGAGGGGGCCGGCCAGGATGCGGGTCAGATCGACCACGCGAACCCCGGCGAGCGGGCCAGTGACAGCATCGCTCATGGATCGCGTCCCGGATTATCTTGCGCGCATCGCGGGCGGCGCGTTGAGATTCTTGGCGCAGCCGTCGAGATAGTCTTCGAGCTCGCGCTTGTTGCGCATGCGGAATTTCTGGAAGTCGGGTTTGCGTCCGGCGAGGAAGGCGTTCATGCCTTCGAGGCTCTCCTCCGAGCCCCAGACATGGGCCAGAAGCTCCATGCCGTGCTGCCACGAGGCATAGAGCAGGTCCGACTCGAAGTTCAGGCTCTTCTTGGTCATTCGCAGCGTCTGCGGGCTGTGGCCCTTGATGGTCTCGCACCAGGCCAGCGTCTCCTTGCGCAGGTCCTTCTGCGGCACGCATTTGTTGATGAGGCCGATCGTAACCGCTTCTTTCGCGCTGAAGCGCCGAGCGCAGAAGATCATCTCGCGCGCCAGCCGCTCGCCGATGATGCGCGGCAGGTACTGCGTCGCGCCCACGGTCGGACAGGCGCCGACGCGCGCCCCGGTCTGGCCAAGCACGGCGTTGTCGGAGGCAATGACCAGGTCGCACCACAGGGCGAGCTCGTGGCCGCCGCCCATGCACCAGCCGTTGACCATTGCAATGACCGGGATCGCCAGCCCGCGGATGGTCATGGCGAGACCCTGCATGCGGTCGTTCCACATGGCGCCGTTGACGAAGGTGAGGCGCTTCATGGCGTAGAAGTCGCCGCCGGCGGAAAACGACTTGTCGCCGGCGCCGGTCACCACCGCGCAGGCGATGGAGGGGTCCTCGCGGGTCGATTTGAGCGCGTCGATGAGCTCATCGAGCGTCTGTTCGCGAAAGGCGTTGAGCACGCGCGGCCGGTTGATGGTGACCCAGGCGACCTGGTCGGTGACCTCGTAGAGAATATCGTGGTAGCGCCGGCCGTTCTTATTGCGCTTGTTCGCGGGCTTTTTCGCCATCTCTCCTCACCATCTGCGTCAGGGGTCGAAAAGGTGCGGTCGAGCTATCGGTGAGCGACCACGTCGCGGGGCTCGTCCCGGTCCGGCTCAGCGCTTGCCCAGCCGCGAGATTGCATAATCGAGGTATTGATAGTCGATGACCTTGCCGAGGTCGGCGCGTCCTTGCTGCAGGCCGAGCTTGAGATACCAGTCCTGATCGGCCTCCAGACTCTTGAGCTCCATTCGTCCGTTCGGATCGAATCCCGTGGGCGCGATCTTGGCGAGCAGGGAGAGGTCCTTGACCGGAAGTAGCCCTTGTCCTGGGCGACGAAGATGCCGACGTCGGACACCGCGCCGATGGCGCCGACCTTGAGCGCCACGCGCGGATCGCGCGGTGCGGTTTGCGCGCAGGCGGCCGAAGCTGCGATTGCAAGCGCAGCCGACAAGCCGGCGACGAGCAAGGCGGAGACGGCACGGGCGGTCATGACAATCTCCTTGCTGGCACTACGACCGGTTATGAGGGCCGGTCGCGGCGGCAGGAAGCGCAACCTTGCTCTCATAGTACGACCACAGCAAGTTGAACAGCCGCGGATTGTACGTGCTCGCTGAGCAGTCGCGCGCCTCGTCGGCGGACAGCGCGATTGCCCCGCCCATGATCTCGGCTTCCAATTGCTTGCAGGCGTTCTCCTCGAGAAACGTGCAGCCGAACAGGGCGGCCTCGGCGCTTTCTCCGACCACGACGCTGCCGTGGCCGCGCATCTGCACCGCGATCTTGTCGCCGAGCGCGCGCGAGAGGTCGGCGGCCTGCTCGTCGTTGACGACGAGCCGCGGATTGTTCCAGGTCGGCACCCCGCCATGGAGAAAAGAGCCGTGCAGGAACACCGGAACCACATCGTGACCGGCGATGCCCAGCGCGGTCGCGTGCCGGGCGTGCAGATGGGCAATGCACATGCATTCGGGTCGATCGCGGTGAATGCGGGTGTGGATCCGCCATTCGAGCGGAATAAGTCCGCCGGGATGATGAACGATGTTGCCGTCGAGATCGAACACGAAGATGTCGTCCGCTTGCACCGTCGCCTTGTCGGTGCCGGCGCCGGGACTGAGCAACACCCGGTTCGTGCCGGGCACGCGCACCGACACGTGCCCGAACAATCCGATCGTGCCCTGGAGATTGAGCACCCGCGTCAAAGTCGCGGTCTTGCGGCGCAATGCGGTTTCATCGTCCATGAGCACCCCGTCTCTGTTCCCTGCGTGAAGCCCGGCGTCGTCAAAAGTCCGACAGCCCGAATATCCCGTCCGTCATGTCGCCTTCCATCAACCGCTTGCCGATCAGATCCCGCAGCGTCTCCGATGTCCCTCCGCCGAGGCTGCCGTAGCGTGCGCCGCGATAAAGCCGCGACACCAGATACTCGTCGGTGAAGCCGTAACCCCCGAAGACCTGCAGGGCCTCGCTGGTGACGCGCACCGACATTTCGTTGCAGTAGACCTTCGCCGTTGCGGCCAGCAGCGGATCGGGGAACGGATCGGCGGTGGCGCAAGCGCGATAGAGCAGCCCGCGGCCGGCCTCGATCTCGTGGTACATGGTCGCGAGCTTCCAGCGCATGCCCTGAAACTCCCCGATCGGCCGCCCGAACGCCACGCGGTCGCGCGCATAACGCAACGCCTCGTCGAATGCGCCCTCGGCGAGCCCGAGCGAGATCGCGGGATTGAGGCAGCGCTGGGTGTTGAACGCGGACAGGAGCTGCTTCAAGCCGCCTTCGCCGAGCAGAAGATTTTGCTCCGGCAATTCGCAATCCTCGAACCGCACCTCCTGCAGATATTCGCCGCCCATGGTGTGGAATTTGCCCGCAAGCACGAGGCCCGGCGTGCCCTTTTCAACCAGGACGCAGCCGATGCCGTCGCGTCCCGGCCGGCCGTTGACGCGCGTGAAGACGACGAAAGCGCCAGCCTCCTCGGCGCGGCTGACCAGCGTCTTTACTCCGGTGAGACGCAGCGTAGCCCCGCGCACGACCGTGTTGGTGGCGTAGCCCGCCACGTCCGTGCCGGCCTGCGGCTCGGTCATGCAGATGGCGAGGATGCAATCGCCCGTGCACACCGCCGGCAACAGCCGCTGCTTGATCGCTTCCGGGGCGTAGGTGGCGATGATGCGGGTCTGGACGCCGACCTCGCCCAGCACCGCCATCGCCGTGACATAGCAGCCCTTGGCGATTTCCTCGAGCACCAGCGCGGTCTCGAACACGCCGAGTTGCGAGCCGCCGTAGCTCTCCGGCACGGCCATGCCGAGGATGCCGAGCTTGGCGAGACTTCGGATGTTGTCCCAGGGAAACGCGCCGTTCATGTATTGCAGGCCGCGCGGCTTGAACTCGGCTTGGGTGAGCTCGCGCACGGTCGCGACGATGCGGCGCTGCTCGTCGCTCAACTTGAACCGGAATGAGGACGACGCTTCTGCATTCATGATCAGGTCAATGTGGTTGTCGTCCCCGCGTAAGCGGGGACCCATATTCCAGAGCCGTTGGTTATGGATCCCCGCGTTCGCGGGGACGACAGGGGAAGGGACGCGGGGCCAATCGGCCGGGTCCCGTATTTACGACAGGCAAGCCGAGAGAAAGGCGACCAGTTGCGGCGAGGCGATCACGGTCGCCGCCGGATTGGCCGGCGGCTCCTTGCGATGCATGAAGCCGTGCTCGGCGTCGGGATAATATTGCCAGATCGTGGGCGCGGCGCGTTTGCTCAAGGTTTCCTTCAGCGCGGCGTAGGTCTCCACGCTGGCGACATGGTCGTGGCCGGGTTGCACGACGTGCACGGGGCAACGGATGTCGGCGGCGAGCGCGACCGCGTCCTCCTCCTGGTGCGGCGGCCGCGGATTTTCGATCGAGGGATAGGCGGCGGCGCAGGCCTTGATCCGCTTGTCCTGTGCGGCGGCCATCAGCACATAGCGGCCGCCGAGGCAGAAGCCGAGCACGCCGACGGACGCGAGCTGCAAGTCGCCCAGCATGTAGTCGACCCACTTGCCGACCTTGGCGTGCATGCCGGCATCGCCGAGCTTGCGTGCGCGCGCCTTGGATTCCTCGTAGTCGGTCGTCAGCGGCAAGCCTTCGTAGTGATCCCAGACCGCCGCCGCGAGCCCCGCGCGCGCCAGCGTCTCGGCGTAGCCGCGGACGAATGAATTGACGCCGAAGATCGTCGGCAGGATGACGACGCCGCTTTTGGTCGGCGCATCGGGTTGCGCGAGGAAGCCGAAAAGGCCGGACTGCTTGACGTCTTGAGACTTGGGCGACATGGAAACCTCTCGGCGTTGGGTTTTCGAGTGACTGTTACTCCGCCGCCACGGATTTTCCCAAGGCGGCGTTGACGGCGGGTATGACCTTTTCGGCCATCAGCTCCATCGACTTGCGGCCGAGCCGCGCGTCGGCCCAGTCCTTGCCGCAGTAGAGCAGCGTGCCGAAGTCGCCGACCTGCTCGTGCAGCTCGAGGATGCGGTCGACGACGCGGTTCACGCTCCCGCGGATCACGATGTTGTTGAAGATGTAGTCGAAGGTGACGTCCTCGTCGGGCATGTCGGCGTGCGGCTTGAAGGAGATCATGCGCCTTGCCTTCTTCAGCTTCGCCGTCAGCTGGCTCATGTAGAAGCGATAGGGGCTCTGGGGATCATCGCCGCCATAGGCCTTCGCCACCTTGTCGTCCTCGGCAACGAAGATCGAGCGCGCCACCCGCCAGTTGGCGCGGTCGGCCTTGTGCCCGCCCTCGGCGCAGCCCTTGGCGTAGTTGGCCCATTGGCTCCGCAGGCAATTGGGGTGGAGAAAGTGCGATGAGATCGGCCACCAGCCGCGCCGGCCGAGCGCGATGAGGCCCTTGGAGTCCGGATCCGTCGCCGTGCCCGCGATCGGCGGGTGGGGTTTCTGATAGGGCTTGACGACGTCGCCGATGCCGACCTCGGGCCAGAGCGTCTTGACCGTCGAGATGGTCCAGTATTTTCCCTTAAGGTCGATCGGCGCCGTCCCGGCCCACAGCGCGAGGACATGGTCGATCGCCTCCGCGAACATGGCGTTGCGATCGGCATCGAGCAGGCCGAGCGCCTCGGCGTCGGAGCGAAGCACGCCGGCGCCGATGCCGAGGATGAACCGGCCTTCGAACAGGTTGTCGAGCATCGCGGCGTTCGAGGCCACCACGACCGGGTGGCTGTGCGGAAGATTGACCACGGCGGTGCCGACCTTCATCCGCGAGGTCACGCCGAGCAGCGTGGCGATGAACATCATGCCGTTGGGAATGTTCTCGGCTGCGTCGGTGAGATGCTCGCCGCAATAACCCTCGCTGTATCCGAGTTGGTCGGCGAGAATGAAGGCGGCGCGATCCTCCTTGAGCGTTTCGACGTAGGACCTTGCCGGCGGATGCACCGGCATGGTGAAAAAGCCGAGCTTCATGCATTTCTCCCGCCCGCCGGGGAGGGGCCGGCGGCGCTGCATTGTTGTCTCGCGGGTTCCTTTGCACAAGAGCCTGCGCGCGTTGCCGCGGCCTTGCTGACGACATTTCGGTTGCGTTCGACCACCGACGAAGCGCAGGGCAATTTTGGCGTGTGTGCAAGCGACGCGGGCGATACGTGCTAGCCTGCTGTCGAGCATGGGGAGCCGTTGATGGCGCCGCGCAACGGAAGCGAATTCATCGAGGGCCTGCGCCGCAGTCCCAGAGCGGTCTGGGTCGCCGGCCGGCGCGTGGAGGACATCACGACCGACCCGGTCTTTCGCCGGCCGGTTCGATCCATCGCGCAGCTCTACGACCTGCAGACGCGGCCGGAACACCGCGATGTCATGACCTACGCCTGCGAGGACGGACGTGCCGGCACCTCGTTCATGATCCCGCGCACGCCGGCCGACATCGTGCAGCGCCGCGAGGCGATGCAGATCTGGGCCGATGCGACCTTCGGCATGGTCGGGCGCTCGCCCGACTATCTCAACACCGTGCTGATGAGCTGGGCCGAGAACGCCGACTTCTTCGGCCAGCGCGGCGAGCAATTCGCGCGCAATGTCAGGAATTACTACGAATACTGCCGCGAGCGCGACCTGTTCCTCACCCATGCCATCATCAACCCGCAGACCGACCGCTCGAAGGGCTCGCATCAGCACGACGACGCCTTCGCTCACCTCGGCGTCGTCGACGAGAGCAAGGACGGTCTGGTCGTGCGCGGGGCCAAGATGCTGGCGACCCATGGGCCGACGGCCGACGAGCTTCTGATCTACCCGCAACCCGGCCTTCGCGACGGCGAGGAGCGTTACGTCCTCGCCTTCGGCATTCCCACCTCGACGCCGGGCCTGCGCTTCATCTGCCGCGAGCCGTTCGATGCCGGCGGCCAGTCGGAGTGGGATCACCCGCTCGGCGCGCGTTTCGAGGAGCCGGACGCGGTCTGCGTGTTCGACGACGTGCTCATCCCCTGGGATCGCGTCTTCCTCTACAACGACGTGAAGATGGGAAACGCGCTGTTCGCGCAGGCGAGCATCCGCAACCACACGGGTCACCAGACCGCGATCCGCGGTCTGGCGAAGTGCCGGTTGCTGACCGGTATCGCGATCGCCCTGGCGCGAACGGTCAAGAGCGACGTGTTCCTGCACGTGCAGGAGCAGCTCGGCGAGCTCCTGGGCTATCTGCAGCTGATCGAGGCGGCGATCCTGATGGCGGAGCGCAACGCCGAGCCGACCGGACGCGGCGCGCTCCGCCCCGCTTATGCCCCGCTGCAGGCGCTGCGCTACCACCTGCCGCGGATGTACGAGCGCATGGTGCAGGTCACCCAGGTCCTCGGTGCCGGCGGCCTCTTGATCAATCCCACGCAGGCGGATTTGCGTTCCGACATCGGACCCGACATCGCGCGCTATTACCGCGGCGCGGGCGTGGATGCGGAACAGCGCATCCGGCTCTACAAGCTCGCCTGGGACGCCACCGGCACGCAGTTCGGCCAGCGCATGCTGCAATACGAGCGCTACTACGCCGGCGATCCGGTGCGGATGGGCGCGTCCTATTACCTCGATCACGACGTCGCGCCGCTGCTGGCGCAGGTCGCGCGGGCGCTGAAGGGCGATTGATTGGGTGTATCCAGCCTACGCCCGTCATGGCCGGAACAAGTCCGGCCATGACGAATTCACCCAAAGGTGCGCGCGCCGGGCAGCGCGGCGAGCGCGGCGTTGGCGACCTGGCGGTCCTGCTCGCCGGTGCCGGATCCGACGCCGATGCCGCCGATGACATGGCCGTCGACGATGACCGGCAAGCCGCCCGGCAGGTTGATGCGCTTGCCGCGCGTGGCGATGGCGAGCTTGAGGTCGATGCCGGCCGCGATATCGCCGGTCGGGATGCCGTAGGAGGCGGCGGTCTTCGCCTTCATCAGCGAGGTATCGATGGACTGCGTGAAGGCGCCGTCCATGCGGGCGAAGGCGAGCAGGTGCCCGCCGCCGTCGACGACGGAAATGCATTGCGGGACCCGCATCTCCTTCGCCTTGGCGATCGCGGCGTTGAGGAGCTTCATGGC
This sequence comes from uncultured Alphaproteobacteria bacterium, assembly GCA_963712565.1. Taxonomy (GTDB): domain Bacteria; phylum Pseudomonadota; class Alphaproteobacteria; order Rhizobiales; family Xanthobacteraceae; genus VAZQ01. The sequence continues at coordinate 104,462 of CAVQIP010000040.1, forward strand.
GCCCTCCGACGTGAGCTTCAGCGCAGCAACGGTATCCGCCATGGGTTCACCCCTGTGACTGTCCGACCTGTTGCACGTGATAGCCGGCGACCTTCTGATAGCGCTCGAAGATCGCGCGCAGCTCGTCCGCACTGATGACGTCCTCGAGCTTGTCGAAGCGTTTGTCGCCGGTCCGCTGCTCCACGGTATCGACGATGAGGTTCGGCGGCGCCGAGCGGTTCTGCAGCACGATGCGGCCGGTCGGCGGCAATCGCGCGGCTTCATAGGCCTTGAGCGCCGCGACCGGGTCGCCCTCGCTGGCCAGGAGCCGCGCCAGCGTGGCGGCGTCGATGATCGCCTGCGCGCCACCGTTGCCGCCCTGGGGATACATGGGATGGGCGGCGTCGCCGAGCAGCGTGACGCGGCCGAAGCTCCAACGCGCGAGCGGATCGCGGTCGACCATCGGATAGGAAAAGATCGCATCGGCGTTGCGCATCATGGCCGGCACGTCGAGCCAGTCGAAATGCCAGTCCTGGTAGACCGGGTAGAAGTCTTCGAGCCGCCCCGGCTTGTTCCAGTCGACCGGCACGGCGACCTCGCGCTCGATCTCGGCCACCCAGTTGACCAGCTGGTTTCCGGCGGCGTCGATATTGTCGCGAATGGGATAGATGATGAGGGTCGAGTGCCGCGCGCCGATGCGGGCGATGCTGCGGCCGGTGAGATATGGCTTATGCCGGGTCACGCCGCGCCACATATTGATGCCGCGGTACGCGAACGGGCCTTCGTTCGGATAGAACTGCGAGCGCACCGCGGAATGGATGCCGTCGCAGGCAATCAGCACGTCGCCCTGCTGCGGCGCGAGCGGCGTGCCGTCGGGAGCGACGAAGCGCGCGGTGACGCGCGCATCGCTTTGCTCCACGCCGCTGCAGCGGTGACCGGTGACGAAGTTTCGCGCTCCGAGTCGATCGCGCACGGCATCCAGGAGCACCTGGTGCAGGTCGGCGCGATGAATGGAGAAATGCGGCCACCGATGGCCGGCCGCGAGTCCCCACGGCTCGCGGTAGACCAGCTGGCCGTGGCGGGTGAAGAAGGCGTAGTCCTGCGGCTGGCAGGCCACCGCCGCGAGCGCGTCCTGCAGCCCAAGCCAACTGAGCTCCTTCACCGCGTGCGGCCCGAGATTGATTCCCACCCCGAGCGGGCGGATCTCCGGCGCCGCTTCGAACACGCGGATGCGGCCGGCGGCCTTGGCGGCGTGGGCGGCCAGCGCCAGCGTCAGGCCGCCAATACCTCCGCCGATGATAATGAGGTCCACAACCCTCTCCGGATATCAGCGACGCTGATATCGCACATTGGCATGGCCCTGTGGAACCTCCCGAGGGCGCGGCGGGCCACAATATTGCGTGCGCGATCAAGGACGTGCATTAATCCAATCAACGACCATCGATTGCGGCCTGAAAACGCCCGTTTCCTTCGAAACCGGTGCAAATGCGCGTCAACGATACCCGCAGCTTCGATTTCGGCCTCGGCGAGACCGCCGACATGCTGCGCAACAGCGTGCGCGATTTTGCCGACGACAAGATTGCGCCGCGCGCCGACGAGATCGACCGCAGCAACACGTTTCCGCGCGACCTCTGGCCGGAGCTGGGCAAGCTGGGCGTGCACGGCATCACGGTGGAAGAGGAATGGGGCGGGGCGGGGCTCGGCTATCTCGAGCATTGCGTCGCGATGGAGGAGATCTCGCGCGCCTCGGCCGCGATCGGGCTGTCCTACGGCGCGCATTCCAATCTCTGCGTCAACCAGATCCGCCGCAACGGCAACGCCGAGCAGAAGCGGCGCTATCTCGGCAAGCTCATCTCCGGCGAGCACGTGGGCGGGCTTGCCATGTCCGAGCCGGGCGCCGGCTCCGACGTCGTTGCGATGAAGACGCGGGCGGAAAAGAAGGGCGACCGCTACATTCTCAACGGCAGCAAGATGTGGATCACCAACGGCCCGCAGGCCGAGACCCTGGTGGTCTACGCCAAGACCGATCCGGCCGCGGGCGCGCGCGGGATCACCGCCTTTCTGATCGAGAAGGGCTTCAAGGGTTTTTCCACCGCCCAAAAACTCGACAAGCTCGGCATGCGCGGTTCCGATACCTGCGAGCTGGTGTTTCAGGATTGCGAAGTTCCGGAAGAGAACGTGCTCGGCGGCGTCGGCGACGGGGTCACCATCCTGATGTCCGGCCTCGACTATGAGCGCGTGGTGCTGGCGGCCGGACCGCTCGGCATCATGCAGGCGTGCATGGACGTGGTGATGCCCTACATCCACGAGCGCCAGCAGTTCGGCCAGCCGATCGGCGAGTTCCAACTGGTGCAGGGCAAGGTCGCGGACATGTATGTCGGGATGAACGCGTGCAAGGCCTATGTCTATTCGGTCGCGAAGGCCTGCGACCGCGGCGAGACCACGCGCGAAGACGCTGCCGGCGCCATTCTCTACGCCGCCGAGAACGCCACCAAGGTCGCGCTCGACGCGGTTCAGCTGCTCGGCGGCAACGGCTACATCAACGACTATCCCACCGGGCGATATCTGCGCGACGCCAAGCTCTACGAGATCGGCGCCGGCACCAGCGAGATCCGGCGCATGCTGATCGGCCGGCAATTGTTCGACAAGACGCGCTGAGCCAACTCATGACGAAGGTTGCATCAAAGGTGCCGCGGACTCGGTGCGCTCCCCCTCCCCGCTTGCGGGGAGAGGGTGGGGGAGAGGGGAACTCACCACTCCGGTGCTTGGACAGTCCCCCTCACCCGGCTCACCGCCTTCGCTACGCTTCGGCGCTTCGCCGACCTCTCCCCGCGAGCGGGGAGAGGTGGAGCCCGCCGCGATGACCGCGCTTTCGTCCGCTACCGATGTGGACTCGCGCGAATTCGCCGCCAATGCCGACGCGATGAAGGCGCTGGTGGCAGACCTGCGCGCCAAGCTCGACGCGGCGATGCAGGGCGGCAGCGAGGACGCGCGCGCGCGGCACGCGGGGCGCGGCAAGCTGCTGGCGCGTGAGCGCATCGATCTGTTGCTCGATCCGGGGACGCCGTTCCTCGAGCTGTCCGCGCTGGCGGCGCACGGCATGTACGGCGGCGACGTTCACTCCGCGAGCCTCGTCACCGGCATCGGCCGCATCAGCGGCCGCGAATGCGTCATCGTCGCCAACGACGCCACCATCAAGGGCGGCACCTATTATCCGATGACGGTGAAGAAACATTTGCGCGCCCAGGAGATCGCGCGCGAGAACCATTTGCCCTGCCTCTATCTGGTCGATTCCGGCGGCGCGTTCCTGCCGCTGCAGGACGAAATCTTCCCGGACGAGCGCCACTTCGGCCGCATCTTCTACAATCAGGCGCGCATGTCGGCGCTCGGCATTCCCCAGATCGCGATCGTGATGGGCTCATGCACCGCCGGCGGCGCCTACGTGCCGGCGATGTCGGACCAGAGCATCATCGTGCGCAACCAGGGCACGATCTTCCTCGGCGGGCCGCCGCTGGTGAAGGCGGCGACCGGCGAGGAGGTGAGCGCAGAGGAGCTGGGCGGCGCCGACGTCCACAGCCGGCACTCCGGCGTGACCGACTATTATGCAACGGATGACAGCCACGCCATCGGCATGGCGCGGCGGATCGTCGCCAACCTCAACCAAGTGAAGCGTTCATATTTGGAGGTGCGCGCGTCGCGCGATCCACTGTTTCCGGCGGAAGACCTCTACGGCATCGTACCGGCGGACCCGCGCACGCCTTACGACGTGCACGACGTGATCGCGCGCATCGTCGATGCGTCCGAGTTCGACGAGTTCAAGGCGCTCTACGGCCAGACCCTCATCTGCGGCTTCGCCCATGTCCACGGCTTTCCCATCGGCATCCTCGCCAACAACGGCATCCTGTTCAGCGAGAGCGCGCTCAAGGGCGCGCACTTCATCGAGCTGGCGAGCCAGCGCAACATCCCGTTGCTGTTCCTGCAGAACATCACCGGCTTCATGGTCGGCCGCAAATACGAGGCCGGCGGCATCGCCAAGGACGGCGCCAAGATGGTGACCGCGGTCGCGACCACCAACGTGCCGAAATACACCGTCATCATCGGCGGCAGCTACGGCGCCGGCAATTACGGCATGTGCGGGCGCGCCTATGGCCCGCGCTTTCTTTGGATGTGGCCCAATGCCCGCATCTCGGTCATGGGCGGCGAGCAGGCTGCCACCGTTCTCGGCCTGCTGCGCCAGGAGGCGACCGAGGCCAAGGGCGGGACTTGGAGCGCGGCCGACGACGAGGCCTTCAAGGCGCCGATCCGCGAGCAATACGAAAACCAGGGGCATCCCTATTACGCCACCGCGCGCCTGTGGGACGACGGCATCATCGATCCCGTCGACACGCGCACGGTGCTGGGGCTCGCGCTCGCCGCCGGGCTCAATGCCCCGCCGCCCGAGCCCACCCGCTTCGGCGTCTTCAGGATGTGATGGTGTATCGGCGCTTCAACAAGCTGCTGATCGCCAATCGCGGCGAGATCGCCTGCCGGATCGCGCGCACCGCGAGAAGCATGGGGCTGCGAACGGTGGCGGTGTTCTCCGACGTCGACCGCGATGCCATGCATGTCGCACGCGCCGACGAGGCGGTACTGATCGGCCCGGCGCCGGCGAAGGACAGTTACCTTCGCATCGACGCCATCATCGACGCCGCGCGCGAGACCCACGCCGAGGCAATCCATCCCGGCTACGGATTTCTCTCCGAGAACGCCGATTTCGTGCAGGCGTGTGCCGACGCCGGCCTGGTCTTCGTCGGACCCGCCGCGCAGACCATTCGCCTGATGGGCTCGAAAGCAGCGGCCAAGGTGCTGATGGAAGCGTCCGGCGTGCCAGTCGTCCCCGGCTATCATGGCGAGGACCAGAGCGCCGCAACGCTGCAGGCGGCGGCCGATGGCATCGGCTATCCGGTCCTGGTCAAGGCGTCGGCCGGAGGCGGGGGCAGAGGAATGCGGCGCGTCGGCAACGCCGATGAGCTCGCCGAGGCGATCGCGAGCGCCAAGCGCGAGGCGGCGTCGTCGTTCGGAGACGACCGGATCCTGATCGAGAAATACCTCACCGCGCCCCGCCATATCGAGGTGCAGGTGTTCGGCGACAGCCATGGCAACGTGGCATCGCTGTTCGAGCGCGAATGCACGCTGCAGCGTCGCCACCAGAAGGTGGTCGAGGAGGCGCCCGCCATCGCCATCACTGCCGAGCGGCGCGCCGCGATGTCGGCGGCAGCGCGAGCCGCGGCGCGGGCCGCGGGCTATGTGAGCGCCGGCACCATCGAGTTCATCGCCGATGCGAGCGGGTTCTATTTCATCGAGATGAATACTCGCCTGCAGGTCGAGCATCCCGTCACCGAGATGATCACTGGGCTCGATCTCGTGGAATGGCAATTGCGCATCGCGATGGGCGAACCGCTGCCGCTCCCGCAGGAGGAGATCAGGGCCGATGGCCACGCGGTCGAGTCGCGGATTTATGCCGAGGATCCCGGCAAGGGTTTCCTGCCCGCGACCGGAACCGTGCTGGGCTGGCGCGAGCCGGCGGGCGAGGGCGTCCGCGTCGATACCGGCTTTCGCACCGGTGACGCCGTCACGCCCTATTACGATGCCCTGCTGGCGAAGCTCATCTGCCATGGCGCCGATCGTCCGCAGGCATTGGCGCGCATGAGCGAGGCCTTGGCGGCGTTCGAGATCGCGGGCGTCACCACCAATCTCGCGTTCCTCAAGGCGTTGGTGAGCCATCCGCACGTTGTGCGCGGCGAGATCGACACCGGGTTCATCGAGCGCGAACTATCCGCGCTGACGAGGGTCGCGCCCGCGGTCGCGGCGCTCGACCTTGCCGCGGCCTGCATCGCGGTCCTGCTGCGCGAACAACACGAGCAAGCCGTAGCGCAGGCCGGCTCGCCCTGGAACCGGACCGATAGTTGGACGATCGCCGGCGGCCGCAGTCGTCGCTTGAGCTTTCGGCACGGCGGCGAACGGTATGACGTGGTGCTGCGCTACGGTCGCGACGGCATGGCCATGGCATTCGGCGGCGTCAATGCGCGGCTGCAATTCGTGCCGCGCGAGCGCGGCCTGTTCGATATGTGTCTCGGCGATGCGCCCGAGCGCGCGGCGGTGGCCTGGTCGGGCCGCGATCTCGACCTGACCACGCCGCGCGGACGACTCAAGCTTTCCTGGATCGATCCGTTCGCGGCGGGTGTCGCCGAGGCGGCTGCGGCAAGCCGCATTGTCGCGCCGATGCCCGGCACGGTGACGCGCATCCTGGCCAAGCCGGGCGTGGATGTGCCGCGCGGCGCGCCGTTGATCGTGCTCGAGGCGATGAAGATGGAGCACACGTTGCGCGCGCCGAGCAACGGCCGCCTGACGGCGCTGAAATGCACCGTCGGCGACTTCGTGCAGGAAGGAATGGAGCTCGCCGATTTCGAGCCGGGTGCAACTGATGCCGATTGATCAGTGTATGCGACTGTCGTTCCCGCGCAGGCGGGGACCCATATTCCAGAATGGGTAGTTATGGGTCCCCGCTTTCGCGGGGACGACACCGACAATTGATGGTCAGTAACTCCACTTATAAGTAGTCACATGGATACCCAGGTTCTCATCGTCGGAGCGGGTCCCACCGGCCTGACGCTCGCTATCGATCTCGGGCGGCGGGGCGTGCGCTGCATGGTGATCGAGCAGAAGCAAGCGCCCCAGTTCCTCCCGAAGATGGAGCGCTGCAACGCCCGCACCATGGAGATTTACCGGCGCATGGGCATCGCGGACAAGGTTCGCGCCGTGGGACTCCCGGCGCATTGCCCCATGGACATCTTCATCGTGCTGTCGCTGGTCGAACCGCCGCTGGTGCATCACGTGCATCCCTCGGTCGCCGAGGCCAAGGCGATGATCGCGAAATCCACGGACGGCACGGAGCCGCTCGAGCCCTATCAGCTGATCTCGCAATACACGCTCGAGCCGCTGTTGAAATCGATCGCGGAAACGCTGCCGAGCGTCACCGTCCGCTACGGCTGCGAGCTCATGTCGTTCGAGCAGGATGAGGTTTCGGTCACGGCGCAGGTCAGGACCGGCGATCGCTCGTCCAGCCTGCGCGCCGCCTACATGGTCGGCTGCGATGGCGGCGGCAGTCTCGTGCGCCGGCAACTCGGCATCAAGCTCGACGGCGAGGCCAACATCCAGCAGCTGCGGCAGGCGCTCTACCACTGCGAGGATCTCTACGAGCGCATCCCGATCGGCAAGGGACGGCATTACCACGTCGCCGATGCCGAAGGCAGCTTCCTGATCGTGCAGGATTCGACCCGGCATTTCACGCTGCATTCCGTGGTCGAGACCGACGCGGACATGGCGCGTATGTTCGAGCGCGTGGTGGCGATGCCGGTCAAGTACGAGATGCTCTATGTCGGGCAATGGAAGATGAACCTGCTGCTCGCCGACCGCTACGGCGAGGGCCGGGTTTTCCTCGCCGGTGACGCCGTGCACCTCGTCATTCCGACGGGAGGGCTCGGCATGAATACCGGCGTCGGCGACGCCATCGATCTGTCGTGGAAGCTCGCGGCGACGCTCGCGGGGTGGGGCGGACCCAATCTGCTCGCCGCCTACGAGGTCGAGCGGCGGCAGGTTGGCGCACGCAACGTCGCGGCTTCCGGCTTTGCCGCGGAGGGGCGCCGGAGGTGGCGCAAGCTTTACCGGCCGGAAATCCGCGAGCAGACGCCGGCGGGCGCCGCGATGCGCGCGGAGCTTGCGCGCGTCGCCGACGCCGAGCAGCGCAAGGCGAGCGAGATGATCGGCGCTGAGCTGGGCTACCGCTATGTGGGCTCGCCGCTGATCGCGGCGGAGCCGGGTGAAGGCCCCGAGCACAATTTCATGGCCTATGTGCCGAGCACCTGGCCGGGAGCGCGGCTGCCGCATGTGTGGTTGCGTGACGGCAGCGCGATGCAGGACCGCATCGGCTACGGCTATGGCTACGCCCTGCTGCGCCTGGGCGGCACCCAAGCCGACACGACGGCCTTGCAAGCGGCGTTTGCGGACCTCGGCGCACCATTGCAGGTGCTCGATATTCCGGATGCGGCGCCGCGCGACGTCTACGGCCACGATCTCCTGCTGCTGCGGCCGGACATGCACGTGGTCTGGCGCGGCAACGAGGCCCCCCGCGAGCCGGAAAAATTGGCGGCGCTGGCGACCGGGCACTGAATAAAGTGCGCGCGTGTCCTTCGAGTTGACAGCGGTTCCGCCCACTCGGTCCGCTCCCGCCCCGCATCTGCGGCGCGGGTGTTCCTTCGGCGAACTCAAGCGCTATTTCGCGGTCGCGCCGCCGTCGATCGGGATGACCGTGCCGGTGATGAAGCTGCCGGCCGGCGAAGCCAGCAGCAGCGCCAATCCCTTGATCTCGTCGGGATGGCCGAGGCGCCCCAGCGGCACCGGGCCGGTGAATTTCTTGACCACATCGGGATCACGATGGAGGCGTCCGCCCGCGATATTGGTCAGGAACGGACCGGGAGCGATGGCATTGACCCGCACGTTGTAGGCGGCGAGATCGACGGCGGCTTGGCGGACGATATTGGCGACGGCGGCCTTGCCCGCGACGTACCCATAGCCGACGAGCGGCTCCGCGCGCATGCCGGCGATCGAGGTGGTGACCACGATGCTGCCGCTGCGTTGCCGCTTCATGTGGGCGGCGGCAAACCGGATGGTCATGAACGTCGCCGTCAGATTCAAATCGATGGCGCGCCGGAACAACGTGAGATCCGTGGCGTCGATGGTGCCTTCGGGCGCCAATTCGAAACCCGGCCCGGCGCTGATCCCGGCATTGGCGAACACCGCGTCGAGGCGGCCGTGCTGCTTGGCGGTACGGTCGATCGCGCCCTGCAGCGTCCCGGTGTCGGCGATGTCCACGACGGCTTGCTCGACCACGCATCCCGCGGACCGAAGGCGCGACGACGCTTTCTCGAGCCCGGCGGAATCGACGTCGGCGAGCACGACGCGCGCGCCGTTCTCGGCCATCACTTCGGCAAAGGCGAGACCGAGGCCGCTCGCCGCGCCGGTGACGAACGCGACGTGGCCGGTGACATTGAACAGGTCCTGCTGCTTCACCTCTGCTCCTTGTCCGTTGTCATGCCAGGATTCCCCGCTGTCGTTGTCACGAAAGCGGAACCCCGCGGCCTTGGAATATGGGTCCCCGCTTGCGTGGGGACGACAAGACGAAGACTGCTCGGTTGGATTGAGCGTTACTTGATCCTGCGTTCCGCCTCCCACCGCTCGCACTCGGAATAGCCATCCAGGATGCGTTGATGGCGCTGTTCGAGCCAGGCCTTGGTTTCCATATGGGTGAAGACGAAGAATTCCCGCTCCCGGATGGCGCGCACCACCCGCTCGCCGACGGTATCGGGATCGAGCCCGTTCTTGAGCTGCTGGTGGAGCGGATCGTCGACCGGCGGCGCGAAGGGACCGCCGAAGCGCGCGGGCCGATTTTCTCCCGACCGGTAGATCTGCGTGTTCACCGCCGCCGGCGCGAGCACCGACACGCCGACGGGCGTTCCCGCCAGATCCTGCGCGAGCGATTCCGACAGCGCCACCACCGCATATTTCGTGGCCGCATAGGCACCGCTGCGGCGGCCGGGCCGCACCTGGAAGCCGGCGATCGAAGCGGTATTGACGACATGGCCCTCGTCGCCATGGGACCGGATCAGCGGCAGGAATATCTGAGTGCCGTGGATCACGCCGTAGAGATTGACGCCGACGATCCAGTCCCACTCCCGCGGGGCGAGTTCCGCGACCGACTTGCCGTGCATGGTGACGCCGGCGTTGTTGCAGACGACATGGACGGCGCCGAAAGCCTTTTGCGCCTCGCGGGCGGCGTGCTCGACCGCGGCGCGGTCGGACACGTCGGTCACCACCGCAATCGCGCGGCCGCCCAACGCGCGCACTTCGGCGAGCGCGGCGTCGAGGCGGTCGCCGCGAATGTCGCAGAGGACGACCGCCATGCCCTGGCGTGCAAAGGTGCGCGCCAGGCCCAGCCCGATGCCGGAGGCCGCACCGGTCACCACGGCGGTTCGTCCCTCGAGCTGGCGCATCGATCAAGCTCGCGCTGATTGGCGGTTTCCGCCGCGTCGTCACGCTATCACAAGGCCAGCCGGCAGGAAGCAGCGCGATGCCTGCCCGCTGCCCACCTTGCGGTACCGGTGCGGTGCGTGGGCAGTCACGCCGGATGCCCATCGATTGCATAGGGAACGCGGGATGCCGTATCAATGAACGATCCAGTCGAGAGCAGGAGGATGCATTGGCCGCGATTCCGAAAGTTCTGCACGAGCACATCAACACGGCCTATCCGGCGCATGTCTGCCTGGTCGGGACCGCCTTGCCGAGCGGATACGCACAGATCACCCCGCGCGGCAGCACCATGGTCTATGACGACGAGCATTTCGCGCTATGGGAGCGGGGCAAAGGATCGACCAATGCCAATCTCGCCGACGGCACCAAGGTCACCATCTATTTCCGCAAGCCGCCACTGCGGGAAGCCGGGCTGCTGCCGCGCGGCGGCATCGCGCGTTTCTACGGCACCGCGAAAATCTACAAATCGGGTCCGATCTACGAGGAAATCTGGAAGCGTCTGATCGAGCCCGAGAAGAAGAGCGATCCGGACAAGAAAGGTTTTGGGGTCCTCATCAAGGTGGAGCGGGCGGAGGACCTGGGCGGCGCCCCGCTGACGCTCGCATGAGCTGATCACGGCGGCTCTGTGGGCGAGGGCTGGGGAGGGGTCGTTGCCAGCGATGCGTCAGCGAACTTCGACCCCGCTACCCCTCCCGCACGCAAGGGGGAGGGCAGCGCACCGAGTTCGCGGCACATCAGGCCGCAGCGAAATCGTTTTCACACCACCAGCACGATCGACCCCGTGGTCTTGCGCGCTTCCATGTCGGCGTGCGCGCGCGGCGCGTCTTGCAACGGATAGGTCCTGCTGATCTCGATCCTGATCTTGCCGCTCAAGACCATCGCGAACAGATCATTCGCCGCGGCGAGCAATTCGGGGCGGGTGACGGTGTAGTTGGAGACGCTCGGATGGGTCAGGTAGATCGAGCCGAGCGCGCCCAGCCGCCGCGGCGGCACGGGATCGGGATCGCCCGAGGCTTCGCCGAAGGATGCCATCACACCGCGCCGGCGAAGACATTTGAGCGATCCCTCGAACGTCGCCTTGCCGACCGAATCGTAGACCACCGGCACGCCTTCCCCGCCGGTGATCTCGCGCACGCGTTCGGCAAAGTCGTCCCGCGTATAGACGATGGCATGATCGCATCCGTGCGCGCGCGCGACCGCGGCCTTGTCGTCGCTGCTGACGGTGCCGATCACGGTCGCGCCGAGATGCTTCGCCCATTGGCACATGATCAGCCCGACCCCGCCGGCGGCGGCGTGGATCAGGATCGTGTCGCCGGCCCGCACCTTGTAGGTTTCCTTCAGCAGCGAGCGCGCCGTCATGCCGCGGATCATCATCGACGCGGCCGTGCGCGCGTCGATGCCGGCCGGCAAGGCGATGAGGCGCGCGGCCGGCACGATGCGCAACTCGGCGTAGGAGCCCTCCGGCATGCCGGCATAGACGACGCGGTCGCCGACCAAAAATCCGTTCACGTCGGCTCCAACCGCATCGATCACGCCTGCGCTTTCGAGCCCGATGCCGGACGGGAGCGATCTGACCGCATGCACGCCGCGCCGCATCAGCACGTCGCGATAGTTGACAGCGACCGCCTGGTTGCGGATGCGCACCTCGCCCGGGCCGGGCGCCCCCACCTCTACCTCCCCGAAGCGCAGCACCTCGGGGCCGCCGTGTCGATCGAAGCGAAACGCCTTGCTCATGCCGTCAGCTCTTTCGACAGGCGCTCCATCATGTCAGCGAGATCGTCGAGCGCATTGAAGCGCGGCTGCGCTGCGATGTGCGGCGACAGGATCACGTTGTCGAAGCCCAAGAGCTCGTCGTCGTCGCGGCCGGGCACCTCGTATGGCGGATCGAGTGCGAAGCCGCCGAGCCGACCCGATTTCAACGCGTCGAGCAACGCCGCGCGATCCACCACTTCGGCGCGTGAAATATTGACGACGCACGCCCCCGGCTTCATCCGGGTAAATTCGGCGCGGCCGACGAAGGAACGCGTCGCCGCTCCGCCTGGCAGTTGCGGCAGGATCCAGTCGCTCTCGGCGAGCAGCCGTTCGAGCGGCACATAGCTTGCCTTGAGCTCGCGCTCCTCCGCCTCGGCGAGCCGCGTGCGCTGGCAATAGAGGATGCGCATGCCGAACGCCGCCGCCCGGACGGCGACCTCGCGGCCGATCTCGCCGAGCCCGATGATGCCGATGGTCGCTGCATTGAGCGTACGCAGCCCGGAGATGCGCGGCCAGTTGGAGTTCGGCGTGTGACGGCGGTCGAATGGCTTGTAGGCGTAGCCGACCTCGGCCAGCCGCTGGGCGCTGATGCGGCCGGCGAGGCGATGGAGTTTTTTGGCCAGCATCAGCATCAGCGCAATCGCGTGCTCGGCGCAGGCGATGTTGGCGCGCCGACGGATGGTCAGCACCTTGACGCCTTTGGCGGCGCAGGCGGCGGTGTCGATATTGCGCGGGACGGCGCCGTATTTCTGCACGACGCGCAGTTCGCCGCCGACCGCGAGCTCCTCCGCCCCCACCGCGAGCGATTCGACCACCAGCGCGCGACTGCCGGGCAGGGCTGCGCGCATGTCCTCCCGCGTCTCGACCAGACGCACCGTGCTGGGAAACAGTCCCCCCACGCGCGCGCGCAGGCGCTCGCAGTAGCCCGTGAAATCGGGCTCGTCGTGGGCGAAGAAATCGGCATAAGCGGCATAGCGCTCGGCGGACGTGCTGGGATCGAGCACGACACCGACGACGCGCAGGAAGCGGTCGTCTTCGACCACCAGGACGCTCTCTGCCGGCACGCGGGGAAGCTCCGGGATAGCTCAGGACGCGACCGGCTCAAGGTCGAGCTCGAGCGCCTGCAGCACGCGCGCGTTCATATTGTAGGTGCCGATGAGCACGGTCAATTCCACGATCGCCCGCGCATCGAAATGGCGCTCGACCTCGGTGAACACGGCGTCCGGCACGGTGATGTCGCGGGTCATGGTATCGGCATAGGCGAGCGCGGCACGCTCGCTCGCGCTGAAGAATTTCGTGGCGCGCCAGTCGGCGAGCGCATCGCATTCCGCCAGCGAAATGCCGTCCGCGAGCGCCAACGATGGCACGTGTTGGCGCAACACGTATTGCGATCCGGTGAGGTGGCCCATGCGGATGATGATGATCTCGCGCAGGCGGCCGTCCAGCGTGGTCTTCCATCGCACGGTGTTGGAATGATTGAACCAGCTCTCGGCGAGCGGGGGACTGTTGAGCAGCATGCGATAGATGTTGATCAGCTTGCCGCGCCGGCCGGAGCGGAATTTCTCGATCATGTCCGCGAATTCAGGATGGTCTTGCTCTTGGATCAGAGGAACGCGCGCCATGGATGTCCTGCTATCGGTGGCGAGGGAACGACCGGAGCCTGGTAGGGTGGGCAAAGGCGCGTTATTCGGTCTTCACGCGTGGGCAAAATCGTACGCGCCCTGTGCCCACGCGGCTACGGAGACGGCTGGCGATTTTGCCCACCCTACCTCTGGGATCAGGAGAACGCGAGCCATCACGTCACTCCATCTTGAAGCCGGTGGCTTTCATGATCGGTACCCAGCGCCGCGTCTCCGCAGCGATGAACGCACGCGTCGCCTCAGGCCCGGAGTCGAGGATCGGCTCGAAGCCGGACGCCACCAGGATGCGCTGCAAATCCGCATCCGCCATGACCTTGCGGGTGGCGTCCGCGATCTGGTCGACGATGGCCTGCGGTAGTCCGGCCGGAGCGAAGAGCCCGTTGAGGTTGCCGGCGATCATGCCCGCAAGTCCGGCTTCGATCGCGGTCGGGATGTCGGGCGCCGCCTTGATCCGCGTGTCCGCGTTGACGGCGAGGATGCGCACTTTGCCGGCGCGATGAAACGCCAGCAGCGGGGCGCCCACGTTCGGCGTCATCATCGGGATGTGCCCGCTGGCGAGATCGGCGACGCCGGGGGCCGAGCCCTTGTAGGGAATGTGCACGATGTCGGGCGCGCCGATGAGCTGCTTGAACAGCTCGCCCGCCAGATTGGTCAATGTCCCGGCGCCGGCCGAGCCGTAGGACAGCTTGCCGGGATTGGCCTTGGCGTAGGCGATCAGCTCGACGAGGTTGCGCGCGGGCACCGACTCGTGGACCACGATCGAGGTCGGCGCGTTGCAGAGAATATAGATCCCGACGAAATCCTTGAGCGGATCGTAGGGCGCATTGCTCATGATCGCGGGAATCAGCACCTGGGTGCTGGTATTGCCGAACAGGAAGGTATGGCCGTCCGGCTGCGCCCGCGCGACCTCGGCGGCGCCGGTCACGCCGCCGCCGCCGCCCCGGTTCTCCGTCACCACGGTGCCGAGGAGGGGTTTCATCTTCTCCGCCCACAGCCGGCCGACCACGTCGGTGGCGCCGCCGGGCGAGAACGGCACGACCAGCCGGACGGTGCGGTCGGGATAGGCGAGTGCGCTGCGCGGCAGCAGTGCGGTCGATAGCCAGGCCGACCCCGCGGCCAGCAGGTCGCGTCGATTCATGGCATGTCCTCGAAACCCTTACAGTCGCCGAATGTTGGTGCGGATCGCGGGCATTGTAAATCGAGACTCACGTCGTCGCTTCGATCAGCGCGCGCAACTCCGGCGTGACCTCCGGCATGATCCCGAACCAGGCATGGAACGCCGGCCGCGCCTGATGCAGCAACATGCCGAGGCCGTTCACCGTCGGGTTGCCGCGCTTGCGGGCGGCGGCCAGCAGTGGCGTCTCGCGTGGAATGTAGATGATGTCCGACACCAGCGCGCTCGCGGGCAAGGCATCGAGCGCGATGTCCAGCGGCGGCGCGCCGATCATGCCCTGACTGGTGGTGTTGACCAGCATCGCCGCGCCGTCGAGCGCAGCCTGCCGACGCTCCCACGGCAGTGCCGTGATCGGGCCGCCCAATTCCCGCGCCAGCGCTTGGCCTCGTGCCAGCGTGCGGTTGACGAGACGAATCTCGCGGGCGCCCTGGTCGATCAAGCCGACCAGCACCGCCCGCGCGCTTCCGCCCGCGCCGATCACCACGATCGGGCCCGCATCGGCGCGCCAGCCGGGCTGCGCCTCGCGCACGCTCTCGATATAGCCGAAGGCGTCGTGGTTCTGTCCGGCGAGCGATCCGTCGGGCGCGACCACGACGCAGTTGATGGCGCCGATGCGGCGGGCGACCGCATCGACCCGGTCGACGATGCCGAGCGCCGCCTCCTTGTGCGGAATCGTCAGGTTGCAGCCGGAAAAACCGAGCGTCGGCAGCGCCCGCAGAGCGGCATGCAGGCCTTCGGCCGCGATGGCGAGCGGGACATAGGTGCCGGCAAGGCCGTGAAGGCCGAGCCAGTAATTGTGCAGCTTGGGCGAGCGCGAATGCATCACCGGCCATCCCATCACGCCGGCAAGCAGGAAACGATCAGGATCGGTCATGGGTCGGTCGGCGGTCGGGCGCAGGATCGTTGAAACTCTGCACGACTGTCAGCCTATTGCAGATTGGGCACAAGCTTCTTCACCGTTTCGACCAGCGCCGCCGGCGTCTCGTAGAGATTGGCGACGAGCCGCTCCAGGTGATCCGGCGGACGATAGGTCATGTCCATCTTGATCCTGGCCGCCTCCGCCAGCAGTTCCGGATCCGCGAGCGTCTCCGCAAATGCCTTCCGCATCGTCTCTACGCGGTCCTTCGGCACCTCGGGCGGCAAGACGTAAGGCCGGCCGAATTCGGTGCTGGAAAAAACAAACCGCATGAGCTGGCGCTGCTCGACGGTCTTCGCGTAGTCGAAAATCGACGGCACGTCGGGAATTTCCGGGATCGGTGATTCCTCCGCGCGCAGGAGAAAAACGAGTTTGCCGTCGCGCACGAGCTGCTCGTAGATGCGGAATTGTCCATACGAAGCGCACGCGCCTTGCACCTCGCCGCGCTCCATGGCGAGGACGGTGTCGGTTGTGCCCTTGTAGCCCTGGATGATGCGGAACTTGGTGCCGAGCACGTGATTGAACACGGTCGGCAGGATGCTGAGCGCGGAGCCGGCGCCGGCTCCGCCCACGATGAATTCGTGGGTGAACAGATCGGCCGGGGTCTTGACCGGCGCGGTGAACCAACGCACGCAAACCCGCGCCGGCAGCGAGGTCGCGCCGAGCCAGTTGAAGCGCCGGGGATCGGCCTCGACGTTCATCTGGCCCATCAGCGCCTGGCTCGGCACGTTGCGCGAGAACGAGCCGAACACCGTGCCGTCCCGCGGCGCCTGCGCGTATAGAAAATTGGCCGCGGCGATGCTGGCCGCCGCCGGCATGTTCTGGACGATGATGGTCGGCTCGCCCGGGATGTGCCGCGCGAGGTAGCGCGCGAGGAAGCGCCCGGCCAGATCGTAGTCGTTGCCCACGGGATGGCCGATGATCATTCGGATCTGCTTGTTGCGGTAGAAGTCCTGCGGCGCTTGCGCCAACGCGCCGAATGAGACGACCAAGCACACAGCCGTCGTCCCCGCGAAAGCGGGGACCCATCGTGCCAGGTAGCGCCCGCCGCTGGAATCCAAGCACGCAACACATGTCGGCCATAGAGCATGCCATCGGCGGCCGACCGCCTATTCCGCCGCGCGCTTGTGCACCAGCGCCGCCGCCGCCTGGTCGTACTTCTCCTCGCGCGCCAGCAGCGGTTTGAGGCCGACAAGGTCGTAATAGTCGTCGAGCGGGATGAGGTGCTCCTGGCAGGGCGCGAGCGAGTTGGCGTGCCTGAGCACGCGCAGCACGTTGCGCACCGCCTGCGCCGCGGCGAACAGCGCGATCGAGGGGAAGGTCGCGGAACAGACGCCGGCTGCTTCGAGCTCCTCGAGGCTGCGGGCCTTCGGACCCGCGGCCTGCGAGAGCGTCGCCATGTGCGGCCCGCCGACTTCGCGCAGCACCCGCTTGATGTCGGCGATGGTGTCGACGCCCATGGGCTTGGCCATGTCGGCGCCGGCCTCCATGAACAATTGGCAGCGGCCGATGGCGGCCTCGACGCCCTCGACGCCGGCGGCGTCGGTGCGCGCGGCGATGAACAGGTCGCCGTCGCGCCGCGCATCGAGCGCGGCCTTGATCTTGGCGAGCATCTGCTCGACCGGCACGATCTGCTTGCCAGGCAGATAGCCGCAGCGGTTTGGAAACACTTGGTCGCTGATGAACAGGCCGGCGACGCCCGCAGCCTCGAAGGCGCGCACCATCTGTCGCACGTTGTTGACGCCGCCGAATCCGGTGTCGGCATCGACATAGACCGGAATGTCGACCGCGGCGCAGATGCGCGCGTAGTGGTCGGCATAGTCGCGCATGTTGGATTGGCCCATGTCGGCCTGCGCCAGCATGCTGCCGACCCCGGCATAGCCGCCCGCCACCAGCGCCTCGAAGCCTTCGGCCTCGATGATGCGGGCCGACAGCGCGTCGTAGGCACCCGGCATCAGCACCAGGCGTTTCCCCGCCATGATCGCCCTGAGTTTTTTGCGCACGTCCATGTCGTTGCTCCCAAGGCCGGGACCGCCATCACGCCCGGCTGTCCTCCGCCGTCTGTAACCATGGCTCGTCGACGGCCATGCGCTGCTCCCAGGCCGCGATCTCGTCCGCATGCTTGAGCGTGAGCCCGATATCGTCGAGGCCTTCGATCAGGCGCATGCGGTCGGCGGCCGGGATGTCGAAGCCGATATCGGGACCGCCGGGGCCGCTGATGCGCTGCGTTTGCAGATCGACGGTGAACGGCGCCTGGCCGTTCACCGCCAGCACCCGTTGCGTGAACGCCTCCGCCTGCTGGGGTTCGAGCACGATCGGAAGCAATCCGTTCTGCAGGCAGTTCTCGCGATAGATGTCGGCAAAGCTCCTAGCCACGATCACGCGGATATTGTTCGCCAGCATTCCCCACACCGCCGCTTCGCGCGAGGAGCCGGCGCCGAAATTGTGTCCGGTGACGAGGATGCCGGCATTCCTGAACTGCGGGCGGTTGAGCACGAAATCCGGATCCTCGCTGCCGTCGTCGCGCCGGCGCGCGCGCATGAACAGCAGCGCCTTGTAGTCCGGCTTGAGCTGGCGCATCGCCTGCACCGGCGCGATCTGGTCGGTGTTGATGTCGTCCGCGAGCAGCGGGACGGCGATGCCGGTATGGGTCGTGAACGGCTGCATCACGTCCGCCCCGACAACAGCCGCACGTCGGCGATGCGCCCGGCGACCGCGGTCGCCGCGGCGGTTTCCGGGCTAACGAGGTGGGTGCGCACCTTCGGGCCCTGGCGGTGCTCGAAGTTGCGGTTGGTGGTCGAGACGCAGCGCTCCCCCGGCTCGCCGCGGTCGCCGTTGCCGCCGGCGCACATCGAGCAGCCGGATTCGCCCCAGAAAAATCCGGCCGCGCGGAACACGCGATCGAGGCCGGCCGCCTCGGCCGCGCGCTTCACGCTGGTCGAGCCGGGCACGACCATCGCGATCACGCCGGCAGCGACCCGCCGGCCGCGCACCACGTCGGCCGCCGCCTGCAGGTCCGGCAGACGGCTGTTGGTGCAGGAGCCGATGAAGACGCGGTCGACCGGCAAGCCGGCGAGCGCCATGCCGGGGCGCAATCCCATATAGGCGAGCGCGCTCTCGATCGCGGCGCGCCGGCTCGCTTCGACCGCGACTGGATCCGGCACGCGGCCGGAAATCCCGAGCACCTGGCTCGGATCGGTGCCCCAGGTGATCTGCGGCTCGAGCGTGCTGCAATCGAGCACGACCGCGCGGTCGAAGGCGGCGCCGTCGTCGGTTCGCAGCGTGCGCCAATGGGCGAGGGCGCGATCCCACATCGCACCTTTGGGAGCGAAGGGACGTCCTGCGAGCCATGAGAAGGCGGTCTCATCGGGCGCCACGAAGCCGGAGCGGCCGCCCATCTCGATATTGAGGTTGCACAGCGTCATGCGGCTTTCGATCGACATCGCGTCCACCGCCGCGCCGGCATATTCCACGACGTAGCCGCGCGCGCCCGCCACGCCCAACTCGGCGATGATGCGCAGCGCCACGTCCTTGGCGGTGACGTGCTGCGCGAGCCTGCCTTCGAGACGGATCGACATGCGCTTGGGCCGCTTGAGCGCCATCACCTGGGTCGCGAGGATGTGGGCGAGCTCGCTCGTGCCGCAACCGAAGGCAAGCGCGCCGAGGCCGCCGACCGTGCTGGCATGGCTGTCGGGGACGGCGTGGGTCGCGCCCGGCAGCACCATCCCGAGTTCCGGCGCGACCACGTGGGAGATGCCCTGCTCGGGATCGTCGATATCGAAAAGCCTGATGCCGTTGCGGCGGCTGCCTTCGCGCATGGCCTTGAGAAAGGCCGCACCCGACGGATTGGTGGTGTCGTCGCGGCCGGGCCTGGTGGCGACGGTGTGGTCCTGCATGGAGAAGGTGAGATCCGGACGGCGCACCCGCCGCTGCTGCTTCTCCAGTTGCTCGAAGGCGTGCGGCGCGTGCAGCTCGTGCAGCACGTGGCGGTCGATATAGATGAGGTCGCGGCCGTCGGCGCGCCGTGCGACCAGGTGGGAATCCCAGATCTTGTCGAACAAAGTCTTGGGCATGACGGCGTTGCTCGCGGGCTACCTCGCAACTGTATCCCTGACGCGAAAAAGATGCATCCCCGGGCCTCGACCCGGGGATGCAGCGGCCATAAGCCCGCGCCTCAAGCCAGCCTGATGTTCTTCAACGGCAAGCTGCGCACCGGTTTGCCGGTCGCGGCATGGATGGCGTTGAGCACGGCGGGCGCCACCACGCAGATCGTCGGCTCGCCGACCCCGCCCCAGAAATCCTGGCTGGGCACCAGCACCGTTTCCACTTTCGGCATCTCGGCCAGCCGCATGATCTCGTAGCTGTCGAAGTTGAGATCCACCATGCGGCCGTCCTTGACCCGGCATTCGCCGTAGAGCGTGGCGGTGAGGCCATAGGCGACCGAGCCTTCGACCTGGGCCGCGATCTGGCCGGGATTGACGGCATGCCCGCAATTGAGCGCCAGCACCATGCGATGAACCTTGAGCTTGCCCTGGCCGCTCACCGAGACTTCGGCGACGGCAGCCGAGTAGCTGCCGTAGCCCATGAATTGCGCGATGCCGCGATGCACGCCGGGCGGAAGCGGCTTGCCCCAGTCGCCCTTCTCCGCCGCGGCGTTGAGCACGGCGAGATGCTTGGGATGCTTGCCCATGAGCGCGCGGCGGAATTCGAGCGGGTCCTTGCCGGCCGCGCGCGCCACCTCATCGATGAAGCATTCCATGTACACGCGCGTTCTGGTTGGTGTTGACCCCGCGCCAGGGCCCGACCGGCACGTGGGTGTTGCGCATCACGTATTCGATCAGCAGGTTGGGCACGGTGTAGCCGAGCTGCGCGTCGCCCGGCTCCTCCCACAGTCCTTGCAGTTGGCGTCGGTCCTTGCCGCCGACGATTCCCGCCGGATTCAAGGTGGCGTTGATCGATTGCCCGGATACGCGGACGTGCAGTCCGACCAGACTGCCCTCGGCGTCGAGGCCGGCGGACAGCCGGCACTGGGAGATCGGCCGGAAGAAGTCGTGCGCCTGGTCTTCCTCGCGGCTCCAGATCAGCTTGATCGGGACGCCGGGGAAATTCTTGGCGATCTCCACCGCCTGGCGGACGAAGTCCTGCGTGCCGCCGCGCCGCCCGAAGCCGCCGCCGAGATCGAGGCGGTGGACATCACAGTTGGCGAGCGGAACGCCGGAGACCTCCGACAAGGCGGCAAGCGACGCCTCCACGTTCTGGCTCGGCACCCACACCTCGGCCTTGTCGGCCGAGATCTTGACCGTGGCGTTCATCGGCTCCATGCACGCATGGGCGAGGAACGGCGTGCTGTAGACCGCCTCGACCTTCTTGGCCGCGCCCTCGATCGCCTTCGGCGCGTCGCCGTTGCGACGGTCTCCGTTGGTGGCGGCCGCGGTGAGCCCCTCCTTGAGGTGCTCGGCGATGGTCGCGCTCGACTGGGATGCGCTGGCGCCCTCGTCCCAGACGATCGGCAGGGCGTCGAGCGCGGTCTTCGCCCGCCACCAGGTATCGGCAACGACCGCGACGCCGGTGTCCTTCACCTTCACGACTTTGCGGAAGCCGGGCATGCCCGCGATCTTCGCCTCGTCGTAGCTCTTGAGCTTGCCGCCGAACACCGGGCACTCCTTGATCGCGGCGCACAGCATGCCCGGCAGCTGCACGTCGATGGCATAGCGCTTGCTGCCGTTGAGCTTGTCGGCGGTATCGAGCCGCTTCATCGGCTTGCCCGCGATCTTCCAGTCTTTCGGATCCTTGAGCTTGATGCTCTTGGCATCCGGGGGGTCGAGCTTGGCCGCGGCGCCGGCGACCTTGCCGTAGCTGGTCGAGCGCCGGGTGGCGGCGTGGCTGATGACGCCGTCGGCGACGGTGAGCTCGCCGACCGGCACTTTCCAATCCTCGGCGGCGGCCTGCAGCAGCATCATGCGCGCGGCGGCGCCGCCGCGGCGGACGTAATCCTGCGAGGTGCGGATGCCGCGGCTGCCGCCGGTTCCCATCTCGCCCCAGGCGCGCTTGCGGGCGAGATTGGCGCCGGGAGTGATCTGCTCGGTTGTCACCTTGCTCCAATCGCATTCGAGCTCTTCCGCGACGAGCTGGGCGAGCCCGGTGAGCGTGCCCTGTCCCATCTCCGAGCGCGCGATGCGGATCACGCAGGTGTCGTCCGGCTTGATGGCGACCCAGATATTGACCTCGGTGCCGTCTCCGGCCGCGCTCTGCGCCAGTGCCGAGCCGGGCGGGAGGTTGAATCCGAGTGCGAACCCGCCGCCGGCGGCGGCGGAGCCGACGATGAACGTGCGGCGCGAGAGCTTCGCGGCTTGGCCGCGGACCATCCTTGTCACGGCTCCCCTCCCTAGGTTCTGGACATGTCGTTGGCGGCCATGTGCACGGCCGCGCGGATGCGCTGATAGGTTCCGCACCGGCAGATATTGGTCATCGCCTCGTCGATGTCCTGGTCGGTGGGCTTGGGGGTCTTCTTGAGGAGCGCCGCGGCCGCCATGATCTGCCCGGACTGGCAATAGCCGCATTGCGGCACGTCGACCGCCGCCCACGCCTTCTGCACCGGATGCGAGCTGGTGGCGGACAGACCCTCGATGGTCACGATCTGGTCGGTGGCTTTCAGGTCCCCGACGCGGATGGAGCAGGAGCGTTGCACCGTGCCGTCAATGTGTACGGAGCAGGCGCCGCATTGCGCGATGCCGCAGCCGTATTTGGTGCCGGTTAGTCCGACCTGCTCGCGGATGACCCACAACAGCGGGGTCTCCGGCTCCACCTCCACATCGCGGATGCTGCCGTTGATGTTGAGCTTTACCATGAGCTTCCTCTCGCGAGTTGCCTTGGACGCGAATACGTTCTTACCGCCGGCACGCCAGGCCGGGCGGATTGGAGAGAATCCAAA
This sequence comes from uncultured Alphaproteobacteria bacterium, assembly GCA_963712565.1. Classification (GTDB taxonomy): domain Bacteria; phylum Pseudomonadota; class Alphaproteobacteria; order Rhizobiales; family Xanthobacteraceae; genus VAZQ01. The sequence continues at coordinate 126,979 of CAVQIP010000040.1, forward strand.
ATGCGTCCCAGATCGTTGCGAAGCATAGCGCATTCGCTCCCGCCTTGCCTATGGCGGTTTGCCGGCTACGCGCGCGGCCGAACGCAATCGCCGCGACCGGCTTCGAGCGATCAAGGCAAATAGCGTGCGAGCGTCGCGACCGGCGCCGACCCGAGCCGTGATCGCACGCGGCGACGTGCGGATCGAGATCCTGGCGCAAGGAAGCGAGCGAGCCAACGTCATCGTGCTCCTGCCCTCGCTGGGGCGCGGCGCATCCGATTTCGATGCGGTGGCGGTGCGCCTCGCCGACGCCGGCTACCGGGTGCTGCGGCCGCAACCGCGCGGCATCGGCCGCAGCCGAGGTCCGCTGCACGGGATCGATTTGCACGACTGCGCGGCCGACGTGGCCGCGGTCATCGAGCATGCGGACCGCGGCCCGGCTTTCGTGGTCGGACACGCCTTCGGCAACCGGGTGGCGCGCATGCTCGCGACCGACCGGCCGGAGCTCGTCCGCGCGGTCGCCCTCGTCGCCGCGAATATCGGCCGGGCGCCGAGCCCGCCGCAGATGCGCGCGGCGATCCGCGCCAGCGCCGACCCGTCGCTGCCCGACGAGGAGCGCATCCGGGCGCTGCAATTCGCCTTCTTTGCGCCCGGCAACGACCCGCGCAGCTGGCTGAAAGGCTGGCATCCCGAGGTGCTGGCGGCGCAGCGCATCGCCGGCGATCGCACCTCCCGCGACGAGGACTTCGCGGCGGGACAGGCGCCGATCCTCTACCTGCAGCCCGAGCACGATCCGCTGGCGCATGTCGAGGACGCCGAGGCCTACCAGCGACAGTTCGGCGAACGCGTCAGCATCGTGGTGGTCGAGCGCGCGAGCCACGCCGTGATCGCCGAGCAGCCCGACGCCGTCAGCGCGGCACTGGTCGCCTATGCGCGCAAGCTGTGGCCCGGCCAGGGCGCATAGCTTGGACGAGTTTTTGCCGCAAACCGCCGGTCGTGTCGGCAAAGCGTTTGCGAGCGCTCCCGTTGTCGCCGCCTGCCGCCATCCCTACATAGAATCGCGAACGGCACCCCCGCGAGATCGTCATGAACCAGAGGCCTGTACCAGAAGCCGAGCAACCGCGTGCCGAACCGGAGATCATTCCGCCGGGCGATGCCGATGTCCGCGGGCGCTGGCGCAGGTCGCAAACCTCTTTCGACGGCCGCGGCACCCAACGTATCTATGTCGCACGGCTGGGTCCCTTCGGTTTTGCCGTGCTGGTGCTTGCGCTCGCCGTCCTCGCGGCGCTCGTCCTGCTGTTGATGCTGGGCGCGTTCGTGGTCCTGATCCCGGTGGCCGGCGTGCTTCTGGTCGCCGCGGTCGTGATCAGCCTGTTGCGCGGGTCCCGCCGCCGCCCGCGCTGAGCCGCGGCGATCGCGGGCCTGCAGCAGCTTTGCCGCGATTTCATCCGGGTTATCGGGGCAATCGCCAATCATGGGGCGAGCGGGCGCAGCCCCAAAATTATTGACGGGCTGGCACCTGAGGTGCCAGCCCGCCGAGCCTGATCATGGACATTGAGCTGAAGGACCGCGTCGTCCGAGGGGAGCGGACGCCGCGATCAGAGTGCGTTCACTCCGGACTGCTTGAGGAGGTCGGCCATCTTGCTGCGTGCATAGAACATGCGGGTCTTCACCGTGGCCGCCGGCACGCCGACGATGCGCGCTACTTCATCGACTGACTTCTCGTGGTAATAGACGAGGTCGATGACTTCGCGGTGCGCCGGGGAGAGCTGGGTCAGGCACTTCTGGACGATGGTGTTGCGATCCTTGGTGTTGACCACGGTCTCCGGATCATCGGCGGTATCCTCGATGGTTGCCGCCATCTGATCGTCCAAGTGCTCGTCCGTGCGGCGCCGCAGCGCCGAGAGCGCCTTGTAACGGGCGATCGCGAGCAGCCACGTGGAGACTTGGGATTTCAACTCGAAGCCCTCGGCCTGCCGCCACACGTCGAGGAACACCTCGCTCACGAGGTCCTCAGCCAGCGACTGGTTGCCGGTCAGGCGGACGATGAAGCGGTAAACGCGCACATTGTGCCGGGCGTAAAGCACCTGCATGGCGCGCTTGTCGCCATCGGCGATGAGTCCAATCAGGGCCTCGTCCGACGTGTCCTGGACGGCAGCCCTGTAATGCGGCGACGCAATGTCCCGCAGCACATATCCGGTTTGCATGACGATCCCCTATTAACCAGCCCTTAACGGTACTGATTAGCAAAGACCTGTTGCTTCAATGTTACGTCGCGCCGGAAAAATGGTTTCGTCGCCGGGCCGATTATTTCGTGGCCGACCCGGCGACGAAACAAAGGTAGTTAGGCACCTCCACGTGTTTCGTCGCCTGCGGCAATTCTGCTTCAGTCCAGCGAAGAGGTCTCCCCGGTCGGAGAGAACAAGTAGCCGCCGCCGCGGACGGTGCGAATGACCGAGGGGTGGGCGGGATCCGGCTCGATCTTGCGGCGGATCCGCATGATGCGCAGGTCGATCGCCCGGTCGAAGGCCTCGGCATCGCGGGCATTGGCCAGTTCGAGCAGCCGGTCGCGCGACAGCACGCGTTTGGGGTTGGCGGCGAAGACCTTCAGCAGGCCGTATTCCGAGGCCGTGAGCGGATGCTCGTTGCCCTCATCGTCGCGCAGGACCTGGGCGTCGTGGTCGAGCCATTTGGTGCCGAAGCGGACGTGGGCGCGCTCGGCGGCGGGGGGCGCGCCGGCCGGAGCTTGCACCATCGGCTGCTGAGTGCTGCCGCTGCGACGCAGCACCGAACGGATGCGCGCCAGCAGTTCGCGCAGCTCGCACGGCTTGGCAAGATAGTCGTCGGCGCCGAGCTCGAGGCCGACGACGCGATCGATCGCGCTCGCCGTCGCGGTGAGCATGATGATCGGCACGCTGGTGCGCCGCTTGAGATCGCGGATGATCGAAAGCCCGTCCTCCTCCGGCATATTGAGATCGAGAACGATCAGGTCCGGGACCTGCTGGGCGATGGTCTTGCGCAGGCTGGCGCCGCCGTCGCACAGGCTGACGCTGAAGCCATGCATGCGCAAATAGTCCCCGACCATTTCGCGCGCGGGCTGCTCGTCGTCGACGACGATGATGTGCTGCACCTGGGTCATGTCACCGGCAATGTCATCTTGAACGTCGCGCCCCCTCCGGGGCCGGCGCTTTCAACCGCGATCTGCCCGCCGTGCAGATCGACGATACGCTTGACGATCGAAAGGCCGAGGCCGGTCGAGGTCTCGCCCGCGGTCGGCTTGGCCGAAAGCCGCTGGAAACGCCCGAACAGGCGGGAAATATCTTCCGGCGAAAGGCCCGCCCCCTGGTCCTTGACCTGGACCAGTATACTGTCCTGCTGCCGCCCCACCAAGAGGTCGATGGCTCCGCCGATCGGGCTGTACTTGACGGCGTTGCTCACGAGATTGTCGATCGCCTCGCGGATGCGGTCGGCATCGCACAAGGCCGCCTGGTCGGGAGGGGCGTCGACCGTGATCGTCTGTTCCTTTCTGGCGGCGAGCGGCCGGTTTGCCTCCGCAACTTCCTGCACCAGGACCGCGAGGTCGACCGGCTCGCGCCGGATCGTGATGTCGAGGGCGTCGGCCATGGCGTCCGACACCAGGTCGTCCACCATTTCGGTGAGCCGATTGGCCGCGTCGCGGATATAGGCGATCTGCACCTTGACGTTTTCGTCGAGCGCCCCGGCCCCGGCGATCATCTCCTTCAGTATCTCGGTTCGGCCGAGGATCACGCCCAGCGGATTTTTCAAGTCGTGAGCGACGGTGCCGAGGATCTCGCTCTTGAAGCTGTTGGCCTGCCGCAGCCGCGCCCATTGCGCGGCGAGCCGGCGGTTGGCGGTCGTCAGATCCTGCGTGCGCGCGGCCACACGCTCTTCCAGCCGCGTGTTCGCGCGCTGCAATTGCTCGTACAGAATGACGTTGTCGAAGGCGATGGAAAGGCGGCTGCAGAAGATCTCGACCAGGGCGCGGTCGGTGCTGGAAAGATGGCGCGCCGCCTCGAGCACGACGACGACTTCGCGGCCGCTCAGCGTCTTGATGTAGAGGACCGACCGGCGCGGCGAGAACTCGTGATGTCGCCGCGCGAACGCCTCTTCGACCAGACGCCGCAGCTCTTGCTCGAGAATTTGCGAGACATCGCTGCCGATGAAGCGGCTGTAGCAGCCCGAGCCGGCGAGTACCGAGAAGGTCTCGTGCGTATTCTGCGCTTCGCGCAAGACCAGGATTCCCGCGCAATCGACGTTCAGCAACGACGCGATCTGGGTGAGAACGCCTTCCGCCAGCCGTTGCATCGACTTGAAGTCGAACAAGGTCGACGCCGCCTCGATGATGATTTCGAGTCCGCGGCGCGTCTCCACCATGCGCTGGAGCTGCTGATGGCTGCGCAGCGCCGCGGTCAAGGCCGTGAACAACTTGTCGGCGGTGAGCTCCGTCTTCGCCTTGTAGTCGTTGATGTCGTAGTCGACGATGACCCGCCGCTCCGGCGCCTGGCCCGGTTGGCCGGTGCGCAGGATGATGCGTACGGTCTCGTTCTTGAGGTCCTTGCGGATGAATTCGACCAGGCCGAGACCGGCGGTGTCGCTCTCCATGATGACGTCGAGCAGGACAACGGCCACGTCGGGATGCTTGCGCAGGAGCTCGCGGCCCTCGGCCGCCGAATAGGCGGAGAGGATTTCGAGGCCTTGGCCGTTCAAACGGTAGTCGCTGAGCGCGAAACGCGTGCCGTCATGCACCGCCGGCTCGTCGTCGATCACCGCGATCTTCCAGCGCGGCCCCTGCTCCGGAGGTTGCTCACCGGGACCTTCGATCAGATGAACGATGTCGTCTTCAGCCATGCGCCTTGTCCATCATGGGCGCGGCTTGCGTCGGCGGCGAATCGCCGGGCGCTACGCGCGGAAGGGTGATGCGAAACCGCGTGCCCCAGCCGAGCCTCGATTCGAAGGTCAGCCGGCCGCCCAGCTGCTGGGTCACGAGATTGAAGATGATGTGCAGGCCGAGCCCGGTTCCGCCCTCGTTGCGGCGGGTGGTGAAGAAGGGATCGAGCGCGCGTCGCTGGATCTCCTCGCTCATGCCCACGCCGTCGTCGGAGACGAAGATATCGACGTCGTCGCGGACTTGCCGCGCTTCGACGATGATGCTGCCAGGCCGGCCGTCGGGAAAGGCATGGACGACGCTGTTGAGAAACAGGTTGGTCAGCACCTGCCCATAGGAGCCCGGATAACTGTCCATCATGATGCCGGCGGGCATGTCGACGGTCAGCGCGATCTGGGATTTCTTCAGCACCGGGCGCAGGCTGGCGATGATTTGATCGGTGGACTCCCGCAGGTCGAACGGACGCCGGTCGGCGTGGCTGCGATCGACGGCGACCTGCTTGAACGATTGCACGAGTTCGCCCGCCCGCTGCAGGTTGGCCACCAGTTGACCGGCGGCGTCTCGCCCGCCCTCGAGGAATTCATCGAGCCGCGAGCGCCGCAGCGGACCCGCGGCGACCTCCTTGGCGAAGTCATCGCACCGGCGGGCGAAGCTCGATGCCACCGTCAGGCTGATGCCGATCGGGTTGTTGACTTCGTGCGCCACGCCGGCGACCAGGCCGCCGAGGGCGGCGAGCTTTTCCGCGGCAATGAGATTCTGCTGCGCTTCGCGCAGGTCGTCGAGCGCCTTCTCGGCACGCTCCTTCGCGGCCCGCAGCTCGTTCTCCGCCTTGCGCTTGGCGATGGCGTTTTCGCGAAACACCGCTACTGCGCGCGCCATTTCGCCGATCTCGTCGCGCGCCTGCGTTCCCTGAATCGGCTCGTCGTATTTCTCCGAGACGACGGAGTGCATCGCGGCCATGATGTCCTTCAACGGCCGGATGATGCTGCGTGCAATCAGCGCGCCGATGACGACGATCAACGTCAGGAAGATGACCGCGACCAGCGCCACGTTTTGATAGATGTCGGCGAGCGTGTGGTCGAAGCTGCCCTGCGCCTGCAGCTCGCGCAGCGTCATCTGCGCCGACAGCTTGTTGATCACGGCGATCATGGCGGCCTGATTGTCGTCGATCGCCGTCTTCAACAGGTTGGTTCGCATGGCGAATTGCTCGGCCAGCGTCTTCATTCCGTCGCCGAACGAGGCGGCGCGCTCGGCCAGCGCGGCCAGCGCGGTGCGCTGCAAATTGTTTTCCGCGAGATCGATCATCACCGGAATCGTCTGCTGGACGGTCGTGATGTTGCGTCTCGCCTCGTCGGCGGCGTCCGACGCCAGCGACAGGTAGAAGGCGTTGGCGGCGACCAGGCTGGCGGTGAACGCCTCGCGCGACTTTCCGAGCGAAGGCAACAGCAGCGCATCGCGCCTGCCGATGGCGCCCTCGATGATGGCATAAAGCCCGGCCATCTCCTTTGCCGGCTTGAGCACGTCGTTCTCGTAAGTGTGCGAGATCGTGGTCTGGAGCGCGCGCACCTCTCCGAAGCCCTGCAGAAACCGCTCGGTCACCGCGCGCAGTTCGTCGGCAGAGCCGGACAGAACAGGATCCCCGGCGCCCCGGTTGCGCAACGTGCTCAGGACCTCGCCGTGCAACCTGAGAATTTCGGTCAGCGCCTCCTGGCTCGGCTGATTGATGTAGCGATGGATCAGGTTCTGCAGGCGGCTCGCCTCGCTTTCCAGCAACACCAGGAGCTTGTCCGATTCGCGCACCTTGCGGACATCTTCCCAGGCGCGGCTGAGAACATTGGCGCCATTCCAGATCAGCGCGGCGAGGATGACGGCGACCGTCGCGTTGAGCGCGGCGATCGAGAACAGGCGCCACCGGATCGGCAGCACCCGCACAACGCTCTCGGTCTCCAGCTCAAGGCTTCGCCGCGGCCGCGCGTTCCGCGCCGCCGATCGTTCATCCTTGAGGGCGACCAAGTCGAAAGTCATTGAACCTGGCGAATACGCTCGATCAGCCGGCGCAAGTCCGGATCCGTCACCATCTTGGCATAGATTGGGCTCATCGCGTTCTCGAATGGCTTGCGGTCGAAATCCGTAACGATCGTGTTGCCGGCGGCCCGCGCTTGCTGGCGTGAGCGCTCGTCCAGCCCGCTCCACAGCTCACGCATGAATGCGCTCGACTTGCGCGCCGCGTCCCGAAAAATCTCCCGGTCCTCGGCCGACAGGCTCGCCCAGGCGTGCACCGACATGACAAGTACCTCGGGTCCCATCGTGTGCTCTGTCAAGGTGTAATACGGCGCCAGCTTGTAGTGGCCGGTCGTGACGTATGACGGCCAATTGTTTTCCGCGCCGTCGATCAATTTGGTGGAGAGCCCGGTCGATACCTGGCCGTAGGGAAGCTCGATCGGGTCGGCTCCCAACGCCTTGATCATATCGAACATCAGCTCGGATTGCTGAACCCGAATACGCAATCCTTTCATTTCAGCAAGCGTGCGCACCGGCCTCACGCCGTTGTAGATCGAGCGCGATCCGGAATCGTAGAACGTCAAGCCGACAAAACCATGGCGCTGGAAGCCGGCAAGAATCTCGTCGCCGATCGCATGATCGAGGACCTTGTGAAGATGATCGAAGGAGCGGAACAGGAACGGCAGCGCGAGCACGTTGGCGGCGGGTATCAACGAGCCGATCGGCGCCACGTTGGTACGGTTGAGATCGATGGCGCCAACCCGGGTCTGCTCGATGGTGTCCTTCTCCTCGCCGAGCTGACGCGAATGGAACACGCGGATGTGGTGGCGGCCGCCGGTCCGCTCCTCGACCAGGCGGGCCATGAACAGCAGGGCCTGCACGGTGGGATAGTCTTCCGACTGCGTGTCGGCAACGCGGAACTCACGCGCGCCCGCCGCCGGAAGCGCCACCCAGAGGGCGATCCACAGCGCCGCCGCTTTGCAGAAATTCGTTTGCGAAATGAAGGACATGACCCGTGCCCGCTGGAACGCAACGACTGCCGCCGAGACTATTCGCATCGGCCAAACGCCGTCAATCGACGCGGCCCCCCGCTGCGCTCGGCTCCCCGGCATCGCGGCCCGACATCCGCAGGCGTTGCGGGATGAATCATGTTGAGAGGCGCCGAAAAACCGCGCCAAGATGACGTGCGGCGCCGGTTCGCAGTCGGATCGGAGCGCCGCCGAACGGTTGTTGTTAACCTTTGGGCCGGGAAGCCGTCATGCCGCTGTTGACGACCGACGATGGCGTCGCGCTGTTCTACCAAGAGACGGGGGAGGGAATCCCGATTGTTTTCGTCCACGAATTCGCCGGGGATCACCGCTCCTACGAGCCGCAAGTGCGGCACTTCGGCCGTCGCTACCGCTGCATAACCTACAATGCGCGCGGCTATCCGCCGTCGGATGTGCCGCAGGACGGCGAACGCTATTCGCAGGATCGTGCGCGCGACGACATCCGCGCCGTTCTCGACGCCCTGCGGATCGACAGAGCGCACATCGTCGGACTGTCGATGGGCGGGTTCGCTACGCTGCACTTCGGCTTCACTTATCCCGACCGGGCCCGTTCGCTGGTGATCGCCGGATGCGGGTATGGCGCCGCGCCGGGGGAGCGGCAAAAATTCACCGCGGAGGCCGAACGCTCTGCCGAGCAATTCGAAACCCTCGGCATGGCCAAGGCGAGCGAAACCTACGCGCTCGGCCCCACCCGCGTGCAGTTCCAGAACAAGGACCCGCGCGGCTGGAGAGAATTCGCCGACCAACTTGCTCAACATTCCGCTCAGGGATCGGCGTTGACCATGCGCGGCGTGCAGAAGCGCCGGCCTTCGCTCTACGACCTCGCGGACAAGATGCGCACCATCGCCGCGCCGACGCTGATCATGACCGGCGACGAGGACTGGTCCTGCCTGGAGCCTGCCATCCTGATGAAGCGGACCATCCCGACTTCCGCCCTGGTGGTAATGCCGAATGCCGGCCATCTCATCAATCTCGAGGAACCGGATGCCTTCAATCGCCAGCTCGCCGACTTTTTCCATGCGGTGGACGTCGGCGCCTGGCCCAAGCGTGATCCGCGGGCGCTCGCGGGATCGATCCTCGGCGGCCGCTGACGCAACCACGGCAGGTTGCCCCATACTCGCGTGGCGCGCTTTGCGCCGTCGCGGCAGCGTGTATAGTTGCGCTTCATAAGAGCAAGGGAGATCGCGTGAGCGCGCCGTTGTCGGGCAAGACAGTGCTCGTCACGGGGGCGAGCGCCGGCATCGGCAGGGCGAGCGCGGTTGCGCTCGCGCAGGCGGGGGCGAAGGTCATCGCTACGGGGCGCCGCAGGATGGAGCTCGATGTGCTCGCCAGGCAATGCGAAGGGGCCATCGAAACGATCGCTGGCGACCTGAACGATGCACGCTTTGTCGACGATCTCGCCGAGCGGACGCGGCACGTCGACCTTCTGGTCAACAATGCCGGCATCCTGAAATACGCCCCGCTCATGGATATGACCGACGAGGACGTCGAGGCGATGTTTCGTACCAACGTGCTCGCCGCGTTCCGAATCATGCACGCGGTGGCAAGGTCGATGGTGGAGCGCCGTCGTGGCCACATCATCGTGATCACCTCGATTGCGGCGCGCGAGGTCTACCAGTTGGGCGTGATCTACTGCGCGACAAAGCACGCGCTCTCCGCGATCGCCCGCGGCCTGCGACTCGAGTTGCAGGGCCACGGCATCAAGGTCACCGAAATCGCCCCCGGCATGGTCGATACCGGCATCCGTGCCGGCAGCGACCATCCGCGCGTGCTGGAGGCCCTGAAAGTCAGAAAATTCGAGGCGCTCACGGCGGCGGAGGTGGCGGAGGCGGTGGTGTACGCAGCCCGCAACGCGCCGAATTCCTGCCCGGACCTCATCGAGTTGCGACCCCAAGGATCCGCGTAATAGGCGGCGGCGCAATCAGCGGCCGCACAACCAAGACCACAGGAGGACCAAGCCATGGCGAAGACAATGGCCAAGCTGCAGCCGCAGCCGAAGAAGACGTCCCGCAAGGCCAAGGTAGCCCGGTCGCGCGCCAAACCAAAGGCCAAGGCGCGGCCGAAGCAGAGGTTCAACGTCAACCACTTCCGCGCGGAAGACTTTCTTGCGGATGGTCTGCGCAGTTACGCGAGATACCGCGATCTCGGCATGAGCAAGGCCACCAACGGCCTGCTGCAGGCGCACGTCATCCGGCTCGTGCCGCCGTGCGATCCCGCCGTGGTGTCGAAACGGCACTACCACGACGTCGACGTCCAGATGATCTACGTCTTGAAGGGCTGGATCCGATCGGAGTTCGAGGGGCAAGGCGAGGTCACCATGCGTGAAGGCGCCGCTTGGCTGCAGCCGCCGCGCATCAAGCACACCGTGCTCGACTATTCCGACGATTGCGAGCTGCTCGAAATCATTCTGCCAGCGGAGTTCGAGACCGTAGAGCTCGAATGAGCCGCCGCTCGCGGCCATCGGATCACACAATCAGGGAGGAAGTCATGACGAGGAAGGAAAAGTACAGAGTGAAGGCAATTACGCGCCGCTGGATGCTCGAAGCGACGCTCGCAGGCTCGGCTCTGGTCGCCGCGCCGCCGTTCCTGCGCCGCGGCGCGGCCGCGACGCCGATCAAGATCGGCATTCCCACCGTGATCACCGGCGGCTACGCCATCCTCGGCAGCCAGGTGATGCGGACCTGCCGGCTGGTCAAGAAAATGACCGACGCCAAGGGCGGCGTGATCGGGCGGCCGGTCGAGTTCCTGTTTCAGGACACGCAAGGCGATCCGGCGATGTGTGTGCGCAAGTCGCAGGAACTGGTCGAGCGCGACGACTGCCGGATTCTGACCGGCGTGATCGTTTCGTCGGAAGCCGCTGCCATGCTGCCGAAGCTCGAGGAATGGAACGCGGTCTTCATCTCGCACGGCAACGGCGACGGCCGGCTCACCGCCGAGCTGTTCGTGCCGCGGTTCTTCCGCGCCAATACCTCGGCGCCGATGGGTGCGCGCGCGCTCGCGCTCTATCTCAAGGATGCGCCGGAGAAGAAGTTCATCGCCATGGCTTCCGACGCCGCCTGGGGCCGATCCAGCAACGCCGCGTTCGAGGAGCAGATCAAGGCCGTCGGCAAGGACCTGCTCGACAAGGTCTACGCCCCGGTCGCCAACAAGGACTATTCCACCTACATCACCAAGATCCTGCAGTCCGGCGCCCAGGGCTGCTACGTCGCGCTGCAGGGCGACGAGGCGCGCGCGTTCTACTCGCAGGCGGCGCAATACGGCCTGGCGCAGCGGGTGCAGTTCTTCACCGAAATCGTGGCCCAGGCCGACATCAAGGTGCTCGGCAAGGATTCGCTCGGCCTGGTCGGCTCCTCGCGCTACCCCGTCACCTACGACATTCCGGCCAACCGGGCGTTCCTCTCCGCGTTCCAGGCCGAGTACAAGAACGAGATCCCGGACTGGACCGACGGCGAGATCTATCAGGCGCTGATGATCCTGTTCGCCGCCATCGAGAAAGCGGGCTCGGCCGAGCCGATGAAGATCGTCGAGGCGATGGAGGGCCTCGACGTCACCAGCGTCAAGGGGCCGGTGCTGATGCGCAAGTGCGACCATCAGGGCGAGAACCAGGGCTTCGTGGTGAAGGTCGCCAAGAACGACAAATTCGCCGAGCCGGTCGGCGAGATCATCAAGACCTATCCGCGCGAGATGACGACGCCGGACTGCCGCAGCGCCAGCTACCGCAATCGGTGACTCCTGGCCAGCGGGCGGCCCGCATCATGGCGGGCTGCCCGTCGCCGGCCGCGTGCTTGCAAGACATCCGATGAATTGGTTCGGCTTCATTCTGGCGCAGTGCCTCAACGCGCTCTCGCAGGCCTCGATCCTGTTCTTCATAGCGTGCGGCCTGACGCTGATCTTCGGCATTATGCGCATCGTCAATTTCGCCCATGGCGTGATCTTCATGCTCGGGGCCTATGTCGGCTACACCGCGAACGTAGTCACCGGCAGCTTCCTGGTGTCGCTGGTCGTCGCGCCGGTCGTGGTCGGGCTGGTCGGCATGATCTTCGAACGCACGCTGCTGCGCCACCTTTATGGCCGCCGGGAGGGCGGCGCCTATCTCCTGCTCACCTTCGGGCTCGCCGTCGTGCTGAGCGAGCTGATCCGGCTGATCTGGGGCGTGCAGCCGCTCGGCACCGGCATCCCCGATTTCCTCCGCGGCATCGTCATCATCCTCGACCAGCCTTTCCCGCTCTATCGGCTGTTCCTGATCGGCCTCGGGGTGGCGGCCGCCATCGCCATATGGCAGTTCCTCGAGCGCGCGCGACCCGGCTTGCTGATCCGCGCGGTGTCGCAGAACTCGGAAATGGTGCATGCGCTCGGCACCGATGTCGACATGGTGCGTACCGCAGTGTTCGGCTTCGGCTGCGCGCTGGCTGCGCTCGGCGGCGTGCTCGCCGCGCCGCTGGTGACGGCATTCCTCGGCATGGGCACCAGCGTCGTCATCGACGCCTTCGTCATCGTCATCATCGGCGGCATGGGCTCCTTCCTCGGCTCGATCATCGGCAGCGTGCTGGTGGCTTTCGTGCAAGTGATGGGTTCCTACTACTTCCAGGATCTCGCGCTGGCGTTCATGTACCTCCTGATGCTGCTCGTGCTCATCGTTCGTCCGGGTGGTCTGCTGGGCAAGGAGGATTGAGTGAACTGGCGGATTCATTTCGCCGTCACCGCGGCCGCGTGCGCGATCTTGCCGTTGGTGGTGCCGCAGCATTCGCTGACCATTCTGGTCGAAGCGCTGATCTTCGGCCTGTTTGCGATGAGCCTCGATCTGCTGGTGGGCTATTGCCGGCTGTATTCGTTCGGACACGCCGCCGCCTATGGCCTGGGCGCCTATTGCTACGCGCTGCTCCTGACCCACATGCCCTTGTCGCTGCCGGCAGGCCTTTTGCTGGCGACGCTGGTCACGACCGTGACCGCGGTTCCGATCGCCTGGATCTGTACCCGCTCGACCGGCGTGTCCTTTGCCATGCTCACGCTCGCCTTCGCGCAGCTGGGCTATGCCATGCTGTTCCGCTTCCGGGACGTGACCGGCGGCTCCGACGGGCTGGTCGGCATTGCGCGCCATCCCGGCCCGTTCGGCATCGACTGGTTCCAGAGCAAGGCCGGATATTACTATCTCGTGCTCGGTTGCCTCCTCGGCTCGTATCTCCTCTGCCGCGCCATCGTGCGCTCGCCTTTCGGCGCGGTGCTCGCCGGCATCCGCGAGAACGAGGCCAAGACGATCGCGCTCGGCTACAATACCCGCGCCTACAAGATCGCGACCGTGGTACTCGCCTACGGATTCGGCGGGCTGGCCGGCGCGCTATACGCCGCGTTTGCCGGCTTCGCCTCGCCCGAATTGTTCTTCTGGCTGACCTCCGGCCGCGTTCTCGTCATGGTGATCGTGGGCGGTGCGGGCACGCTGATCGGCCCGATCCTCGGCGGCGTGTCCTTCGTCTTCCTCGAGCATCACCTGTCGCAAGTGACCGACCTGTGGCCGCTCATCTTCGGCACCGTCTTCATCGTCTTCGTGATGTATGCCCCGCAGGGCATCTGGGGCATTTTGACGAGTCGTTTCAAGGCCAGGCGCGAGGCCGTGGTTTCCGACACCGGCAAGGAGGCGTCGGGTGCCGCTACTTGAATGCAAGGGCTTGGTCCGCAGCTTCGGCGCGTCTGCTCGCCGTCGACGACGTCAGCCTGTCGCTGGAGCCGGGCGAGATTCGCGCGGTGATCGGTCCCAACGGCGCCGGCAAGTCCACCGTCTTCAACCTGATCACGAGCGTGCTCAGGCCGAGCGCGGGACAGGTCATCTTCGCCGGCGAAGACATTACCGCCATGCCGGTGCACCGGGTGGCGCAGAAGGGCATCGCGCGCACCTTCCAGCTCTGCCACGTCTTTCCCGCCCTGACCGTGCGCGAAAACGTCCGCATCGCGGCGCAGGCGCGCGATCGCCGCCGCTGGTGGTTTCTCGGCGGCGGCGGCGTGCTCCGCTCCTCGGCCGCCGTCGCCGACGAGGCGATCGAGCGCCTGCGGCTGACCGGCTTCGCCGATGCGGCGGCCGCCATGCTCTCGCATGGCGATCAGCGCCTGCTCGAAGTGGCCATGGCGATCGCGCAGAGGCCGCGGCTGCTCATGCTGGACGAGCCGACCCAGGGCCTGTCGATCGAAGAGACCGGCCGAGCGGTGCAGATTCTCAAGGACATGCTGGTCGCAGGCGACCTGAGCGTGCTCTTGGTCGAGCACGACATGGAAGTGGTGTTCAAGCTCGCCGACAACATCACCGTGCTGCATCGCGGCCGCGTGATCGCCGACGGCCCGCCTGCCGCGGTGCGCGGCAACGCCGAGGTGCGCAGCGCCTATCTCGGAGGCGCCGACTGATGCTGCGCGTCGAGGGCCTGCATACCTATTACGGCCAGGGCCATGTCCTCCAAGGCGTGGACCTGGAGGTGCCGTCCGGTCGCATCGCGGCCGTGCTCGGACGCAATGGGGTCGGCAAGACCACGACGTTGCGCTCGATCGTCGGACTCACCCCGCCGCGGGCCGGCCAAGTCCTGCTTGCCGGCCAGGATGTCGCCGGCTGGGCTCCGCACCGCATCGTGCGCCTGGGCGTGGGCTACGTTCCGGAAGGCCGGATGATCTTTCCGGACCTGACCGTGGTCGAGAACATCCAGGTCGCCCAGCGCGTTCCGGCGAGACTTTGGACGACGGAGCGCCTGTTCGCCTTGTTTCCCGCGCTGGCCGAGCGCCGCCGCAGCAAGGGCTCGCAGCTTTCGGGCGGCGAGCAGCAGATGCTCGCCGTCGCCCGCGCGCTAGTCACCGATCCCCGCGTCATCCTGCTGGATGAACCCTCCCAGGGGCTCGCGCCGCTGGTGGTGGAGGAGCTCAGCCGCCTGATCGCGCGGTTGCGTACCGAGGGCGTGAGCCTGCTGCTGGTCGAGCAGAATCTGCGTCTGGCCGAAGCGGTGGCCGATGTGGTCTACGTCATGGTCAAGGGGCGGATGGTCTATCATGCGCCGCTCGAGCGCTTTCGCGCCGAGCGCGAAGAGGTCAAGGCCAAGTATCTGACACTGTGACAGCTGACGACGCATGGCCCCCGCGACCGCGGACGGCGCGTCGCGCGGGAGGCGGTGACAAGCGATGAGCGACGCTGCGAGCAACGGTGACTTCGTCGGCAGGAAGGCCGTGGTGACGGGCGGCAGCCGGGGCATCGGGCGTGCCGTGTGCCTGGAGCTCGCGCAACGGGGCGCCGACGTGGCGTTCATTTATCGCAGTCGGGACCCGGAAGCCGAGGCGACGGCGGCGCAAATTCGCGCGCTGGGCCGCCGCGCGCTCGCGCTCAAGACCGATCTTGCCGATGCCTCTGGCGTAGTCGCGGCCATCGACCGCGCCGCGGCCGAATTCGGGCGGCTTGATATTCTGGTGCAGGCGGCGGGCGCCATGGTTTCCTGGCACGAGACCGCCGAGCTTTCGACCGACGCTTGGGACCGCTATCTGGCGGTCGACTTGTCCGGCGCGTTCTACGCCATCCGGGCGACATTGCCGCACCTGCGCAAGGCCGGCGGCGGCGCGATCGTGGCGATCTCCTCGATCGCGGCGCAGATGTGCCAAGCGCGCAACGTCCAGGGCGCCGCCGCCAAAGCCGGGCTGGAGGCGATGGTGCGCGTGGTGGCACGCGAGGAGGGCCGGCGCGGCATCCGCGCCAATGCCGTGGCCGTGGGCTTGACCGACACCGAGATGGGGCGCGCGGCCTTCGCGCAATGGGGACCCGACACCACCGAGCGCGTCGTTCGCGGCATCCCGCTGCGCCGGATCGGCACCCCGGAAGAGGTCGCGCGCATCGTCTGCTTCCTGGCCGGGCCGGACGCCGCCTATATCACCGGCAAAGTGCTGCAAGTCGATGGCGGGCAAATCATCGCGGCGTGAATCCGCTTTGCAATGAGGGACGCGCGCATCATGGCGTCGGTCACCCTGACAAGGAACATGTCATGGCGTTCGACACGCGGCTGACGCCGGCGATGGCTGCGCGCTGGCGCGGCGCCGGCTTATGGAGCGACGCGACCTTCGCGACCGAGCTGGCGCGGCGGGTTTCCGCGACGCCCGAGCGCGAGGCGTTGACCGACGGAACGCGGCGGCTCAGCTACCGCGAGCTCGCGGACGGCATCGACCGCATGGCGGCGCGGTTGCGCGCGCTCGGCATTGGCGCCGGCGACGTGGTGACGATGCAGCTGCCGAACTGGATCGAGTTCGCATTCGTGTTCTTTGCGCTGGAGCGCCTCGGCGCGGTCGCGGTCACGGTAAGCGTGGATTTCCGCAGCCGCGAGCTCGAATACATCATGCGTTTCGCCGGCAGCAAGATGTTCATCTGCTGCGCGCAATTTCGCGATTTCGATCATACCGCCATGGCCGCGGAGCTCGCGCCGCGGCTCGCCGCACTCACCGTGATCGGCGTGATCGGCGGCGTTGCGGGCCCGGGCATGGTCTGCCTCGACGACGTCGCCGCCGCGCGCGGCGCGCCGGCGGGCTTCGTGCCGGCTGCGACGGACGCCGACACGGTGATGCGGATGGCGTTCACGTCGGGGACGACCGGCAACCCCAAGGGCGTGATGCACAGCCACAACACCACGCTCGCCGCCGCCCGCATTCTCAACGGCGATCTCGGGCTCTCAGCCGACGACGTCATGATGATTTGGCTGCCGCTCGGCCTCAATTGGGGCTACCTGACGCTCGTCCAGTCCGTGCTCGCCGGCGCCAAGGCGGTGCTGCTCGACCGCTTCGCCCCGAGCGCGGCACTCGACCTGATCGCGCGCGAGCGGGTCAGCTACATTCCCACCGCGCCGGCCTCGCTTACCGCCATTCTGCAGCAGCCCGACCTCGACCGGCGCGACCTGTCCAGCCTGAAATTCGTGGTGAGCGGCGGCGCCTCGGCGCCGGTCGAGACGATCCGGGCGTGGCGCCGCGCCGCGCCCGGCGTCCTGCTCGAGCTGTTGGGAATGCTGGAGACCGGATATCAGGCTTACACGCGCCCGACCGACGACCCCGAACGCGTCGCCGGCTCGGTCGGCGTACCCGCGAGCCATATGGGTCTGCGGCTCATCGACGCCGAGGGGCGCGACGTACCGCCGGGCCAGGAGGGCGAGATCTGCTGCGACGGCCCGTCCGTGCATCTCGGCTACCACAACAATCCGAGCGCCAACGCGGAGGCGTTCCTGCCCGACGGCTGGTTCCGCAGCGGCGACCTCGGTGTGATCGACCCGGAAGGGCGCCTGCGCATCGTCGGCCGCCTCAAGGAGATGATCAACCGCGGCGGCAAGAAGTTCTTTCCGCGCGAGATCGAAGAGATCCTCTATACCCATCCGCAGGTGCTCTATGCCGCGATCGTCGGCATTCCGGATCCGCGGCTGGGCGAGCGCAATTGCCTTTGCCTGGTGCCGCGTCCCGGCGAGGCACCGACGCTCGATCACCTCCTCGCCTTCCTCGGCGACAGCGTCGCCACCTACAAGCTGCCGGAGCGGCTGGAGCTGTTCAGGCAATTCCCGTTCACTCCGACCGGCAAGATCCAGCGCCACGCGCTCGTGCGCGAGGTGCTGGCGCGCATGTCGGCCGCCAACCGACCCGACGATTTGGAGAGGACCCATGGATGAGGCTTATGCACGCTTTTCGCGGCTGCTGATCGATCGGCCGCATCCGCGGGTGCTCCGCGTCGTCATGAACAGGCCGGACAAGCTCAACGCCGCCGATGGCGAGATGCACTCCGATCTCACCGAGATCTGGCGCGTCATCGATGCCGATGCGAGCGTGAACGCGGTCCTGCTGACCGGGGCCGGCAAGGCGTTCTCGGCCGGCGGCGATCTCGACTTGGTCGACAAGATGATCGCGGATTTCGACACCCGCATGCGCGTCTGGAAGGAAGCGCGCGACATGGTCTACAACCTGATCAACTGCAGCAAGCCGGTGGTCTCCGCCATCAACGGCGCGGCCGTGGGCGCGGGGCTGGTGCTCGCCATTCTCGCCGACATCTCCATCGCCGCCAGATCCGCCCGCTTGATCGACGGTCATACCAAGCTCGGAGTCGCCGCCGGCGATCACGCCGCGATCATCTGGCCGCTGCTGTGCGGGATGGCCAAGGCCAAATACCATCTGCTGCTGTGCGAGACGATCACCGGCGAGGAGGCCGAGCGCATCGGATTGGTGTCGCTCGCGGTGCCCGATGCGGAGCTGCAGGCGCGCGCGTTGCACGTCGCCGAGCGGCTGGCGGAAGGCGCGCCGAATGCGATTCGCTGGACCAAATACGCGCTCAACAACTGGCTGCGAGCGGCCGGGCCGATCTTCGACGCCTCGCTCGGCATGGAATTCCTCGGCTTCACCGGGCCCGAGCTGCCTGAGGGCGCAGCCGCCTTGCGCGAAAAGCGCCCGCCGCGTTTTTCGCACGGCGGCGCCGCGTGAACCGCGTCGATGCATGGGTCGACGGTCGCAGCGCAGAGCAGCGGAGAAAACGCAATGAAGATCGACGTCATCAAATCCGGCGCGCCGCGACCGCTGGCGAACTACAACGAATGCTTCAAGGTGGGCCCCTGGGTGTTTGCCGCCGGGCAGATCGCCAGCGACTACCGCACCGGGGTGGCGCCGGAGGCACGACGCAATCCGGCATTTCCTTACTACGGTTCCGACATCAAGCTGCAGACGCGATACGTGCTCGGCAACCTCAAGCAGACCTTCGAGGCCGCCGGCAGCTCGCTGGATCATGTCGTCAAGGCGCAGGTCTTCCTCACCGATCTCGGCAACTTCAACGCCTTCGACGAAGTTTGGCGCGAATATTTCAAGGTTGCGCCCGCCCGCACCACGATCGGCACCACCGGGCTGTTGGTCCCGGGGACGCTGGTGGAGATCGATCTGATCGGTTACGTGCCCGGCCAGGGCCTCGAGCGCAAGGCGATCAAGTCGGCGGCGCCGCAGCCGCTCGCGAACTACACCGAGGCGTTCACCGTGGGCAATTTGATCTTCGCCGCCGGGCAGCTCGCGAGCGACTTCAAGAGCGGCATACCGCACGCGGCGAGGACGGACGCGGCCTTTCCCTACTACGGCTCGGACATCAAGAAGCAGACCCGCTTCATTCTCGACAATCTCAAGCAGACATTGGCGGCGGCCGGCGGCTCGCTCGACGAGGTGCTCAAGGCGCAAGTCTTCATGACCGATCTTGCGGATTTCAACGCGTTTGACGAGGTCTGGAAGGAGTATTTCGAAGTCCCGCCCGCGCGCACGACGGTCGGGACTCCGGGCCTGCTGGTGGCGGGTACCCGCGTGGAGATCGATCTCATCGGCCACGTTCCCGGCAAGGGCTCGAAGCGGGAGGCGATCAATTCGAGCAATCCCAAGCCGCTCGCCAACTACAGCGAGGCGTTTCGCGCCGGTGACCTGGTGTTCGCAGCAGGCCAGATCGCCTCCGACTTCTCGACCGGGCTTGCGCAGGAGGCGCGGGTCGATCCAGCGTTTCCGTATTACGGCTCGGCGATCAAGCGGCAGACGCGCTACATCCTCAACAACCTGAAGAACACATTCGAAGCGGCCGGAAGCTCGCTGGATCGCGTCGTCAAGGCGCAGGTGTTCCTGACCGACCTCAACGATTTCTTCGCCTTCGACGAGGTCTGGAAGGAGTTCTTCAAGACCCCGCCGCCGCGCACCACGGTCGGCACCTCCGGCTTGCTGGTCGATGGGTGCCGTATCGAGATCGATCTGATCGGCATCGTCGGCTGACTCGCCGACGCAAGGTGTCGCCGTGCGCGCGCGCCTCAGCCGTTTCTGTTCGCCGCCCCGCCGTCGACGGTAACGATCGTTCCGCTGACATAGGACGCGCGCGGCGAGACCAGGAACGCAACCACATCCGCCACCTCGCTCGGCCGGCCCATTCGTCCGAACGGAAGGTCGAGTTCGCGCTCGACGTCGCGCCATCGCTCGGCGGAGCCGAACTTGTTCTCGGCGATCTTGCGCAGCACGCTTTCGGCTCGGTCGGTCGCGGTGTAACCGGGATTGACCCCGACCACGCGCACGCCGAAATCCGGCGACTGACTGCCGAGCGAGCGGCTGAACGCCATCAGGGCGGCATTCCCGGTGGTTCCGATGATATAGCGCGCAAACAGGCGCTCCCCCGCATAGCCGATGACGTTCACGATCACGCCGTCCCGCCGCGCCTTCATCGCACGGCAGATCGACCGGCAGAGATTGATGTATCCGAACAGCTTGAGGTCCCAGGCGGCGCGCCAAATCTTGTCGCTGGTATCATCGAGGTCGCCCGCCGGATTCGAGCCGGCATTGTTCACGAGGATGTCCACCTCGGCACCGGCTTGCGCCAGCCGCTCCTGGTCCTCGACCCGCGACAGGTCGGCGACGTGAATGCGCACGTCGATGCCCGGCGCGGCTGCGCGCAGCTCCTCGCGCGCCTGCTCCAGCGCGGAGGCACCGCGCGCGGCTATGTCGAGGTGACAACCCTCCGCCGCCAGCGAACGGGCAACCGCAAGGCCGATCCCTTTGCTCGCCCCGGTGACGAGCGCGCGCTTGCCCTTCAGTCCCAAATCCATCGCCGTCCTCCTTGCGCAAGCGCCGTTGCGGCGTCTCGCGGACATTAATAGCTCGGCATGCTTCGCCCGCGACGGGGCCGCAGGCATGCAGGCCGCAAGTGCTCAATGCATCACCGTTCCGCCGTCGACGGCGATGGTCTGACCAGTGACCAATCGACTCGCGTCGGATACCAGCCAGTGAACGGTGCCGACCAGATCCGACGGCGCCAGGTTTCGCGCGATCGCCTGGTTCATCTTGATGGTATCGAGCGCCTTGTCGGCCTTGTCCGCGAAGAATTCGCGGGTACCCTCGGTCAAGACCGCGCTCGGCGCCATGGCATTCACGCGGATGTTGTCGCGGCCGAGCTCGCGGGCGAGGCCGCGGGTGAGGCCGATCACCGCCGCCTTGGAGGCCGTATAGTGCAAGCCGTACGGCATGCCGTAGGTGGCCGCCAATGACGCCATGTTGACGATGCTGCCGCCGCCGGCCTGGCGGATCGCCGGCACGACGGCCTTGCAGCAGTTCCAGATGCCCTTGACGTTCACCGCCATCGCCGCGTCCCAATCGGATTCGCTGATGGCATCGAAACGGCCGCCTTTGAGGCCGCCGTAGAGCGCGGCGTTGTTGATGAGCGCATCGATGCGTCCGAACGCGTCGAGCGCGGTCCGCGCCATGTCCGTGGCCGACGCGGCGCTGGCGACGTCGAGCTTGGTGCCCACCGCCGTGCCCCTTCCGGTCTTGACGAGGTCGAGCGTGCCGGCGCAGTCGCTGATGTCCGCCACCACGATGCGAGCGCCGAGGCCGCCGAGGTAGCGCGCGTATTCCTGCCCGATCCCGCGGGCGGCGCCGGTGATGATGATGACCTTGCCGTCGATGTTCATGCTGTTCTCGACGCTCATGTTGTTCTCCTCGGACCGAGCGGGGGGCGCGAGGCCGGATGCTGCTGCGGGCGGACGCCCGTGCCAAGAGGGGTGGAGAAGGGCCGCGCGCCGCCCGCTCGCGAGCGCGGGCCAGCGAGCGGATGCGGCGCCGTCGCCGCGGGTCGGGAGCGACGTTCGTGCGGCTACGTCACTGCGTGGCCTTGATGCCAAGCGCCTTGGCGACCGCGGCGAGCTTGGCGCGCTGCTCGTCGGTCGCTGCCGCGAATTCGGCCGGCCCGCCGAGGTTGAGCACCTGGCCGGTGGCGGTAAGCCGCGTCTCGATCGCCGGATCGGCGGCGACCACGGCGCGGACGTCCGCGGCGATCCGCTCGCGCAGCGCCATCGGCATCTCCGGCGGACCGAAGAAGCCGACGAGGCCATCGAGCGTGAGCGCGGGAAAGCCGGCCTCCTTGACCGTGGGAACGTCGGGCGCGGCCGGGGAACGCACGCTGTTGGTCACCGCCAGCAGCTTGATCTTGCCGGCCTGCAGCTGCGGCCGGACGATGGCGTACGCCGCCTCGTAGACCTGGACGCGTCCCTCGGCGAGGTCGTTGGCAGCCTCGACCGGGTTGCGGTAGGGAACCTTGGTTATGTTCAGGCCCTCGCTCTTGAGAAAACCGGCGAACAGAAAATCGAGCGCGCCGGTCACCCCCGCCCAATTGAGCTTGCCGGGCTGCGCGCGCGCCAGCGCGAACAAGTCCGCCAGCGAGGCGACCTGCATGGAGGCGGGCACCGCGAGCGTTATGATGGTGTTGGACACTCTGGTGATCGGCGCGAGATCGCTCGGCTTGTAGGGCAGATTGTCGTGCAGATAGGGGTGGGCCGTGAACGAGGAGGTGGGCGACGCCAGCAGTACATGGTCGTCGCGGGCGTTGACGAATGCGCTGATCGCGACGATGCCGTCGCCGCCCGGCCGATTCTCGACCACCACCGACTGGCCCCAGCGCGGCGCCAGCCGGTCCGCCAGGAGTCGCGTACCGATATCCACGCCGGCTCCGGCGCCGAGCGGGACGAAAAATCTGACCGTGCGCTGCGGCCACGCCTGCGCCGCCGACGGCGTCGCCCACAGAATGAGCGGCGCAAGAAGGCTCAGGACGAACAACGGACGCTGCATGCGGCGCATGGACTCCTCCGATTTTACGTTTGAAATGCGCAAGCGGGCGGCGACGAACGGAGCCGCCGGGACAGCACCGCCGGCCCGTCGAGGCTCAATGCGCTTCCACCTTGATGTTAGCCGCCTTGATGATCGGCCACCACTTGTCGATTTCGGCCTTGTGGTAGGCGGCGAGCGCCGCCGGAGTCTGCTGCTCGCGCGTCGCGATCACCTGGCCGAGATCGGTGAGACGCTGCCGGATCGTCGGATCGGCCAAGGCGTCGACGACAGCGGCATTGAGCTTGGCGACGACCTCCTTGGGCGTGCCCTTTTGCACCCACAGGCCGTGCCAGAAGGAGATGTATGTCCCCGCCATTCCGATCTCGTCCGTGGTCGGGACATCCGGCAAGGCCGGCCAGCGCGTCTTGCTCATGACGGCAAAGGCCTTCATCTTGCCGCCGCGCACATAGGTCAGCGTTTGCGACGCCTCGGCGCACATTAAATCGATCTGCCCGCCGACCAGGTCCTGCATCGCCGGGGCGCCGCCGCGATAGGGCACGAACTGGAAGCGGGTTTTCGACTGGTCCTGGAAATAGAGTCCGCACACATGCGCCGCGCTGCCGGCACCGACGGATGCAGCCGAAGCCTTGTCCGGGTTGGCCTTGAGCCAGGCGATCAGCTCCCTGGCGTCCTTTGCCGGCAGTGCATTTTTCCCGACGATCAACATGGGCGCAAACGTAAGCAGCGAGACCGGCTCGAAATCTTTGCGCAAATCGTACGACGTGCGGTAGAGCGCCCCGGATCCGACGAAGCTGGTCCAATTGCCGAGCGCCAGCGTGTAGCCGTCCGCCGCCGCCTGGGCGGCCCGGCCGACGCCGATGGTCGATCCGGCGCCGGTCACGTTCTCGACGATGATGGTTTGGCCGAGCGACACCCGCATGCGCTCGCCCAGGATGCGTCCGAGCGTGTCGGTCGGGCCGCCGGCGGGGAACGGCACGATCATCGTGACGGGACGCGATGGATAATCTTGCGCCTGCGCGCCAGCAACGAAGCTGGCGCACCCGAGCGCCGCCGCGACTGCGGCGGCAAGCGACATCGTCTTCATGTTTTCCCTCCTGGAATTTGCGATGACGATGACATGGGCGCGGAGGAGGCGAAAAGTCAGGAATGCTGTCATTACGGGCAAATGGCCCGCGACATTTTGCGTGACCCTTGCGATGGATGCGGCTGCGATCAAGCGCTGCGAGGAGGCTCGCGCGCCAGCACCTTGTCCACCATCTCGCCGGCGAGGCCGAGATAGCCGGCCGGGTCGCACATCTTGTCGAGCTCGGCGCGCGTGAGATGCCTCGAGATATCGGCATTCCGCGCCAACAGCTCGACCAGCGGCGCGCCGGTCGCCGCCACCTCACGGCAAATATCGTAGACCAGGTCGTGGGCGCGCTGCCGTCCGAGATGCGGGCCGAGCCCCATCATCACCGCTTCCGAGACGATCATGCCGCGGGTGAGATCGAGATTGGCCCGCATGCGATCGGCATCGACCTCGAGCCCCGAGAGCAGCAGCCTGGTCTGTGCGAGCGCGCCGGACGTAAGCAGAAAAATTTCAGGCAGCGAGATCCACTCGATCTCCCATGGACCGGTCGAGCGCTCGTGGTCGGCGACCGCGGCTTCGAGCAACGCGGCGACGTGCTGGCGCACCAGCGCCACCGTCGCGTGGATATAGAGACACGAGATCGGATTGCGCTTTTGCGGCATGGTGCTCGACGACCCGCGCCCTTCGTGGAAGGGCTCGTAGACCTCGGCGACCTCGGTCTGCATCAGCAGCTTCACGTCCATGGAAATCTTGCCGAGGGTGCCGGTGACGAGCCCGAGAAAGCAGCCGACCTCGCCGATACGGTCGCGCACGGTATGCCAGGCGATCTCCGGCTGGCCGAGGTCGAGCTCTTCCATCATCGCGGCCTGCACCTTGAGGCCGTCGCCGCCAAGCGAGGCCAGCGTTCCGACCGCGCCGCCGAACTCGCCGACCAGAACGCGCGGACGAAGCTGCGCCAGTCGTTCGCGGTGGCGCTGCATCGCCGCGAGCAGGGCCGCGGTCTTGAAGCCGAAGGTCAGCGGCACCGCCTGCTGCAAGTTGCTGCGGCCCGCCATCGGGGTATCGCGATGGCGGCGCGAAAGCTCCGCGAGCGCCGCCGCGATCGCCTCCATGTCGGCTTCGACCAATGCGAGCGCCGCCCGGATCTGCATGATGGCGGCCGTGTCGGTGATGTCCTGCGTGGTGGCACCCCAATGGCACCACTCGCCGAGACCGTCGCCGCACAGGCCGACGATCTGCTGCACCACCCCCAAGATCGGATAGCCGATGCGCTCGGTCTGCTGCTTCAGCTTGGCGAAATCGATGTTTTCGATGCGGCACTGGCGCACGATCTCCCGGGCGGCGTTCTCCGGGATGATGCCGAGGCGGGCCTGCGCGCGCGCAAGCGCGGCCTCGATCTCGAGATAGTAGCCGGTCCTCGCTTCATCGGAAAAAACTTGCCGCATCTCCGGCGTGCTGAAGATGTCGCGGAAGATGGCGGAATCGAGCGCCGTCGCCGTCATGCCCGCCGCTCCCCTCAGGCTACCTTGCGCCCGCGGGCGAGGCCGTCGAGATGCGCGAGCACGTCCTCGACATGCATGACGTCGGCGTATTTGTGATGCAGATCGAACAGATTGACCTTGTGGCTGAGCGGCGCGCGGTCGTAGGTGCATTCCTCGACCACCACGTTGTGAAAGCCGTAGGAATAAGCGTCGACGGTCGAGGCGCGCACGCAGCCCGAGGTGCTTTCGCCGCAGATGATCAGGCTGTCGATCCGTTTCTGCTGCAGATGGGCGATGAGCGGCGTCCCGAAGAAGGCCGAAGCGCGCTCCTTGTAGACCACGAGCTCGCCCGCCGCCGGGGCGAGATCCGCCTTGATGGCGTAGGTGTCGTCGGCCTCGCGGTCGATGTTGCGGTTGGTCGAATGCACGCCGCCGGTGTCGACGTGGCGGGTGGTGTAGATGATCGGCACTCCGGCGCGGCGCGCGGCCGAAAACAGCCTCTGAGTCGGCGCCACCGCCTTCCAGGCGTGTTCGCCGCAGGAGCCGGAGAATTCGCGGTCGACCTCTTTCACCGGGCGGTCGCCGCCGCGGTAAGCCTTGTTGTAGAGATCGATCGCCAGCACGGCCGGGTTGTCCCCGACGTAAATCTTCCGGCGATAGGCCTGATAGATCTCGAGGGTATCGGCGTCGATGACGTCCTTCCAGCAATGGTCTTCGAAGTCGCGCGCCATGATGGGCTCCTGCAGCTTCCTGTTGGCTTGATCGACGTCATCGTGCGGAAAGCGGACGACCAGTAATCACCGGCGGCGAACTATGCAAGCCGCGGGTCGCCTGAATGCCGGCAATTGCCGGATGCCCGCTTGTGCGGGCATGACGGCGCAGTATTACTCCATCCGCACGTTCTTGGTGAAATCATAATCGGCGGAATGCTCGCATTCGTAGATCTGGATGCGGCGCGAACGGTCGTAGCTCGGATCGAGCACGCTCCTGAGGAATGCGAGCTGTAACGCCCAGCCGGCTTCGGCCTGCGGACGGCGATAGCGGCCGGGCATGGTGTCGTTGAGCCATCCATGCGGCGCGTCGGGATAGAGCTTGATCGTATAGCTCTTGTCATGGCGATCGAGACAATCGCGCAGGCGCCGCACGTCCTCGAGCGAGATCACGTGGTCGGCCTCGCCGAAAATGCCGAGCACCGGGCAGTCGATGCCGGCGATCACCTCGTCGAGCGGCCTGGGATAGCGTGCGTCGACCCGCCACTCGCGCGGCGAGGCCGCGCCGTACCAGATCAGCGCCGCGGCGATCGGCCGTTGCGCGGCCAGCACCAGCGGGTGGCGGCCGGTTTGGCAGACGCCGGCGACGGCGATCTTGACGGGATCGACCGACGGCAGCGCGGCGAGCTCTGCGAGCGCGGCCTCGAGATACGCCACGGCCTCCGGATCGGTCATGTCGTAGCCGACGTCGCCGCGATGGAGCGCCGCCTGATCCGGATGCTGGTAGAAGAAATCCGGCGCAATGCAGACGAAGCCGTCGCGCGCGAAGCGCTCGGCCAGATCGCGCGTGTGCTGCACCAAGCCGTAGCGCTCGTGCATGAGCACGATGGCGGGGATTTTCTTCGCGTTGGCCGGAACCGCAAGGAAGGCCGGCAGCCCCCCTCGGCAGGAGACGGTGCTGGTGCGGATGTCGGACATTGCGGTCAGAGCACGATGCTGGGATTGCGCAGATTGCGGTCGCAGTCGATCAGGTTGACCTGCCGGACCTGGATTTCCCAGCGATGCGCGGTCCGTACGAAGCGATGGCCGCACCAACCCGACAGAAATCGCGTCCCGTCGACGCGGAACTCGCTGATCAGGAAATTCGACCGAACCATGCGGACGGTGCTTCGGTCGGTGTCGAACACTTCGACATTCGAGATCATGCGGACGGTGCGCGATTTCGGCGCTTGCGACCAGGCATAGCCGCTACGCAGGCGGTAGATGCGATCCTCCATCCTGCGGCGATCGTCGAACGATATGGCAATCTCGCGCCGGGGGTCGCCGCCTTCCGGCGTTCCCGGTACCCAGTAGATGCATTCGGGCGAGTACATCGCCAGCCACTCATCGAAGCGCAGCTGGTCGAGCAGGCGCGCTTCGCGCTCGAGCAGCAGGCGGAAACGATCGCGCACCTGCGGTTGCGCGACCGCGAGCTCCTCGCGCTGCCAATCGCTGAAGCTGTCCACCAAGTCCTGGTAGAGCCGCTCGTTGACGTAATAGGAGCTGATCGAGGGATCGTGGACGGTTTGCATGGTCACCTCACAGCTCGCTCATGCACCGTTAGGACGTGGATGCCCGGAACAAGTCCGGGCATGACGGATAAATCATGGCTCGCGCTTAACGACGAGATTGGGGCTCGCCTTCATCAGCCGCTTCCATTCCTTGATGTATTCGCGCATGAACGCCTCGTCGGTGGCGGGCGCCGTGATGATGCCGTTCTCGTCGGTCTTCACGCGGCCGGGAATGCCGAGCCCGCGATGCATGTAGACCCATTCGTCCTCCTGGCAGGCGAGCCCGCGCTGGATCTCCTCGAAATTGGCGAGGTCGTCGACTTCGCCGAAATTGGGGAATTGCTCCTGGGTGCGCATGCGTAGCGCGTTGACGTCGTCGACCGCGCCGCCGAGCGCGCCGTCCTCGTCGACCACCGCGGTGCCGTACCAGGTGACGTTGGTCTCGTCGACTGCGACCGGCTCGAACACCTGGATGTGGTTGCCGAGCAGCGAGAAGTTCGGAAACACGTTGATATTGACCGGCTCGGACGAGGCGAGATCGAGGATTTCCTCGGCCTTGGCGCCGAAGCGGCGGCGCAGCTCGTGCTGGTAATGCTCGGAGCCGGGCGCCGGGCCTTCCACCGCCCACAACCCGCCGGCACGCTTTTGGATGTTCGGCCGCTTGTCCTTGAAATGATGGCCGTTGCCCATATAGGCCATGTACATCGGCGCGCTGTCGGGCGAGCCCTTGTAATAGGACATGCCCTTGTTGGCGACGTCGGCCTGGCGGTTCTCCATTTCGAGCAACGAGCGGTGCGAGAAGACGACGTGATAGCCGTCGCCGGAATTGTCGTAGGCGAGCTTCCAATTGCCCTTGAATTTGAGCCGGTTGGCCTCGCACACCGCGATCTTGCCCTTGGGTTGCCGGTCGAGCCATTCGTCGATCGGCTTGGTGATGGCGCCGAGATAGTCGATCAGCGAGGGCGCATCGGGATTGAGCGTGGCGAAGATGAACCCGCGGTAGCTGTCGACGCGCGGCACCTGCGCCACGTTGAACTTCGCGTCGTTGAAGTCGCAGGCGTAGCCGTCCGGCCACGGCACCGCGCGCAGCTTGCCGCTGTTGAGGTAGCTCCAGCCGTGATACGGACAGGTGAATATCCGCGCCGAGCCCTTGTCCTTGCGGCACAGCGTGGTGCCGCGATGCGTGCAGCGGTTGAACAGCGCGCGGATTTTCCCTTCCGAGTCCCGCAACAGGATGAGCGGCCGCAGGCCCATCCGCACGGTGATGTAATCGTCGTTGTTTGGGATCTGACTCTCGTGGCCGAGATAGACCCACACCGCGCCGAAGATGTTCGTCATCTCGGCGGTGAAGACGGCGGGATCGGTGTAGATCAGTCGATGGACGCGGTCCTCCTGGACGAGCTCGTCCCAGTCGTAGAGCTCGGCCGCGCTCTCGATCCGAGCTGCCTTGAGTTTCTCCAGCATGGCGTCAGTCCCTGGCCGCGGTTCCGCCGCTCTGTTCGGACGGTCGCTATAATGCATCCGCCTAGAAAAAATCGAAATACTCGTTCTGCTCCCACACCGTCGTTTCCTCGCCGGCGCCGCCGCCGGCATCCTTGAGCCACTGCGCAAATCGGCCGGCCTCGTTGCGCTTGAGCTTGAGGAAATAATCGATGAACACGTCTCCGAGTTGTGCACGAAACAGCGGCTCGCGCTCGAGCGCGTCGAGCGCCGCCGGCAAGCTTTTGGGCAGCATCGGCCGCTCCGCGTTGTAGGGGTCGTCGTCCGGCGGCCCCGGATCGAGCCCGCGTTCGACGCCGTCGAGCCCGGCGACGAGCTGCGACAGGATATAGAGGTACGGATTAGCGGAAGGCTCGCCGATCCGGTTTTCCAGTCGGGTGGCCATGTCACCCGCTGCGCCCAGCACGCGGATCATCACGCCGCGGTGGTCGTGGCACCAGGTGGCACGGTCGGGTGCGAGCGAGTTCGGCCGAAATCGGCGATAGCCGTTGACGGTCGGGGCGGCAAACGCGGTGCAGGGCACGGCGTATTTCATCAACCCGCCGAGAAAAGCGCGGCCGAGCGGCGACAGGCACTCGCGCTCGTCCTCGGGCATGAAAATGTTGCGGCCGCTCTTGCGGTCGACCAGCGACTGATGCAGATGCCAGCCGCTCGAATAGTAGCCTTTGAGCGCGGGCCGGCACATGAAGGTGGCGAAGTAGCCCATGCGCCGGCAGATTTGGCGCGTCGCCGTCCGAAACAGCAGCGCATGGTCGGCGGCTTCCAGCGCCGGCCGCGCGGCGAAGGTACACTCGAGCTGGCCCGGCCCCCACTCGTTCTCGATCGATCGCAGCGGCAATCCGATCGTCTCGAAGTGCTCGGTCAGCGCGGACAGCACGGGCTGCATCAAATCCATGTTGGATTCGGAGTGATATGAGAAGCCGGGCTCGATCGGCGCGGTCGCCACCGGTCGTCCGCGCACGCCCGGAATGCCGGTGTGCTCTTCGCCGAGCCGATCTTCCGCCACGCGCAGCAGATACCACTCGATCTCCAGGCCCACGACGCAGCCCATGCCCTTGTCCGCCAGCCGCTTCAGCCCTCGGCGCAACAATTGCCGGGGCGAGAAGTGAAACGGCACTCCGCTGTTGAAATATTCGTCGCACAGCACCCAGCCGACGCCGGGCGCCCACGGCAGTACGCGAAAGGTGGAAGGATCGGGAACGACGGTGAGATTGGGCGAGCCGGTCATCTCGTCGAGGCCCATCCCGCCGCCGCGCGTGAACGAAGCGAAGGTACGGGCGTTGGCGGAATCGAGCGTGGTGGTCGCGACATTGATGTTGTAGCCGGTCTCGAGCGCGGCGATGAAGGCCGGCAC
Source organism: uncultured Alphaproteobacteria bacterium (assembly GCA_963712565.1). Classification (GTDB taxonomy): domain Bacteria; phylum Pseudomonadota; class Alphaproteobacteria; order Rhizobiales; family Xanthobacteraceae; genus VAZQ01. Next base: position 157,176 of record CAVQIP010000040.1, read on the forward strand.
GGTCACCGCTTTCGCACGGGCCGCGCCATGCGGATCGGCCCAAGCCAGGCGCACGAGGCGCAGATTGTCCTGCGCGACCCTGCGCCGGACGTCGTCGGCTTGCCGTCGCTGTTCGTCGGTGAAGAGGCCGTGTCTTGCGATGAAGCCGAGGGACTTTGTCACTGCGACGTCCGTGCGCCCATGCCGTTGGCAGGCCGGGACTGTAGATGATGGGGCAGAGCCGATCCAGATCAGGAGATGCGCCGTGCAAGATCGTCGCGGCGCCATTGACGAGCAAACCGCTTGCCGATTTGATCGCGCGATGGCATCGCAACTCGGGCTTGCCGGAGTTGCGCGCTAATAAGGTGACGCCGGTCGGGTATAGCCGACTTGCGCTGCACCCGGCGTGAGGGGACGATGAGAATTCGCGCGCCGAAGGATTTCTGGTCGGGCGTGATGTTCTGCGGCTTCGCCGCGGTCGGCATCCTCGCCGCGCGCGGATACTCCCTCGGAACCGCCGGCAAGATGGGGCCGGGCTATTTCCCGCTCATGCTCGGTGGCGTGCTGGCCGTCCTCGGCGGGATATTGATCGCCCGCTCGGTCGTGCTGGACGGCGAGCCGCTTCCCCGCATTCACGTCGTGCCGCTCACCGTCATTGCGCTGGCGGTGTGCCTGTTCGGCCTGCTGATCGAGCCGCTCGGTCTCGTGGTTGCGCTCGCGGTGCTGACGGTATTGTCGGCCTGGGCCGGCCCGCAATTTCGTTTGACCGAAACCGTCGCGTTGACGGCCGTGCTCATCGCCTTTTCCATCGGCGTTTTCGTTTATGCGCTCGGCCTTCCGCTCGCGATCTGGCCGAGCCTGTAGCCGCGATGGACGTGATTCCCCATCTCGCTCTGGGATTTGCCGTCGCGCTGACTGCCCAGAACATCGCCTATTGCTTCATCGGCGTGTTGCTCGGCACCATCATCGGCGTGTTGCCCGGCATCGGCCCGGTGACGACCGTGGCCATGTTGCTGCCGATCTCGTTCACACTGCAACCGGAGTCGGCGCTGATCCTGCTCGCCGGCATCTATTACGGCGCTCAGTACGGCGGCTCGACCACGGCCATCCTGGTCAACATCCCGGGCGAGGCATCCTCGGTGGTGACCACCATCGACGGTCATCAGATGGCGCTCCAAGGGCGTGCCGGGCCGGCGCTCGGCATTGCCGCGCTCGGCTCGTTCTTCGCCGGCTGCGTCGCGACCTTGCTGATCGCGCTGGCGGCGCCGCCGCTCGCCGCAATCGCCCTGCAATTCGGCCCGGCCGAATATTTCTCGCTGATGGTGTGCGGCTTGATCGCCGCGGTCGTGCTGGCGCGCGGCTCGCTGGTCAAGGCGATCGCGATGGTGGTGCTCGGGCTGCTCCTCGGCCTCGTCGGCACCGACGTCAATTCGGGCGCCCGCCGCTTCAATTTCGGCATGACTGGGCTCGCCGACGGGATCGAGTTCGTGGCGCTGTCGATGGCGATCTACGGCATCGCCGAGGTGGTCTACAACCTCGAAAAGAAACAGCAGACCAGCATCGTCACCGGCGCGGTCGGCAGGGTGTGGCCGAGCCGGGCCGATCTCAGGTACTGCCTCGGCTCGATCCTGCGCGGCACCGGGCTTGGCGCGATTCTCGGCGTATTGCCGGGGGGCGGCGCGCTGCTGGCGTCGTTCGCGGCCTACACGCTCGAGAAGAACGTCGCCGCGCCGCCGCGCCGCTTCGGTTACGGCGACATCCGAGGCGTCGCGGCGCCGGAATCCGCCAACAATGCCGGGGCGCAGACCTCGTTCATTCCGATGTTGACCTTGGGGATTCCGGGTAATCCGACCATGGCGATGATGATCGGGGCGCTGATGATTCACGGCATCGCCCCGGGGCCGCGCGTGATGACGGATCGTCCCGGCTTGTTCTGGGGGCTCATCGCCAGCATGTGGCTCGGCAACCTAATGCTGGTGGTCTTGAACCTGCCGATGATCGGCGTGTGGGTAAGACTGCTGCGGGTGCCGTACCGGCTGCTCTATCCCGCCATCATCGCGTTCTGCTGCATCGGCGCCTACACCATCAACAGCAAGCCGTTCGATGCCTTCGTGATGGCGTTCTTCGCGATCTTCGGCTACCTGGCGCTCAAGCTCGACTGCGAGCCGGCGCCGCTCATTCTCGGCTTCGTGCTCGGTCCGATGATGGAGGAGAATCTCCGCCGCGCGCTCTTGATCTCGCGCGGCGATGCGATGGTTTTTCTGCAGGAGCCGATCAGCCTCGCCTTTCTGCTGGCGGCGGCAGGCCTGCTGATCGTGATCGCCACACCCGCGATCCGGCGCAAGCGCGAGGAAGCGCTGCAGGAGTAGACCGCCTAGGACGACCGCCGGAACAAACCGGTGAACCAGCTGCAGACTGCTTTCGCCAGCAAGGCGAAGCCTGAAATCGGTTTTGTGGCCGGCGCGGCAGCGGGCGGCGGCGCTGGGCTTGGAGCGATGGAAGGCGATGACGAGAGCGGTGGCGGCGACGCAGGCGCAGCCACCGGAGCAGCCGGCCGTTCCTCTGCCAGCTTTTCCTTCAGGCATTTGGCGAATTGATTCATCAACTGCGCGGCGGTCGCCTGGATGATGCCGACGCCGCGGCCGTATTGGGCGACCGCTCCCGACAGCGTCAGGCTGGTGTGCACCAGCACCTTGCAACCGTCGCCGGCCGGCTCGAGCCGGAAAACGGAGGCCGCATTGGCGCCGCCGCGGCCCTTGGCGTCGGTGCCTTGCGCCGCCACGCGCGCCGTGCGCGCGGCATCGTCGATCTGCTCGAATGTCACGATGCCCGCGAAGGTGAGTGCGACCGGCCCGAGCCGGACGCCGATCTTACCCTTGTAGCGGTTCTCGCCGACCACCTCGGTCAGCTCCGCGCCCGGCATGCAGGGTGCGATCCGTTCGATGTCGAGCAAGAGCTTCCAGGCCTCGGCCGGCGGCAGCGGGACCTCGAATGAATTGTCGAATTCCATGACGCTATGATCTCCGTGGCGATCGGCACTTTTGGCGTCATGGCCGGGCTTGACCCGGCCATCCATCACCTTTCGTCAAACGTCTTTCGAAGATGATGGATGCGCGGGTCAAGCCCGCGCATGACAAATTGGATATGCCCTATCCGCGGGTGCCGACCATGTCGGGCGAGCCCAGGCGTTGCCAGATCCAGCGCGCGCAGGCGAGCAGCTTTCGGTCGGCGTGGCGCTCGGCGACGAGCTGAATGCCGACCGGCAATCCGTTCGGGCCGCGGTGGGTCGGCAAGGTCAGGGCAGGGGTGTGGAGAATGGTCCAGATCGCCTGGAAGCCGGGATCGCCGGTGTCGGCAAGGCCGCGCGGGGCCTCGCCGGTCGTGCAAGGCGCCAGCAGCACGTCGGCGCCTTCGAACACGGCAGGCAGCCGGGCGCGGCAGTCTTCTCCGAGCTGCAAGGCCGCGACGTATTCGGCGTGCGGCATGGCGCGCCCGATCTCGATGCGCTTGCGCAGGCGCTCGCTGATCGCCGCGCGATCGCGCTGCCATTCGGGCGCCATCGCCGCCGCGCGCTCGTAGTTGTTGATGGTCTCGCGCGCAGCGTTGCGCAGCCCCGAGAATTCTTCCGGCAGTACGACCTCGCGCACCTGTGCGCCAGCCTTGTCCAGGCGGTGCGCCGCGTCCTCGAGGGCGGCCACCGTCTCCGGCTGCGCCGTCGCCCACAGCGGGGTGCGGCACAGGCCGACGCGAGGCGGACGCGCGAGCGAATGAGCCGGGGAGGGCGCCCGCAGTTCCAGGACCATGCTCAGGAGCTCGATGTCGTCGAGCGAACGGGCGATCAGCCCGAGCGTGTCGAGGCTTTCGGCCGCCGGGTAGACGCCCCTGCGGTTGAACGCGCCGAAGGTCGGCTTGAAGCCGAACACGCCGCAATAGGCCGCGGGGCGAATGACCGAGCCGCCGGTCTGCGTGCCGAACGCGGCCGGCACCATGAAGTCCGCGACCGCGGCACCCGATCCGCTCGACGAGCCGCCGGGGGTATGCGCGATGTCATGCGGATTGGTGGTGGCGCCCGGCGTCATGCCGGCGAATTCGCAGGTGACGGTCTTGCCCAGGATCACCGCGCCGGCCGCCCGCGCGAGCGCGACGCAGGCGGCGTCGGTCGTCGGCCGGTGGCCGCGATAGAGCGGCGAGCCCATCTCGGTCGGCAGGTCGGCGGTGTCGATGATGTCCTTCACCCCGATCGGCACGCCGTGCAGCGCCCCGCGCGGCGGGCCGCGGTCGAGCTCGCGCGCTTGCGCGAGCGCCAGTTCCGAATCGATGCTGGCCCAGGCGTGGATGTCGTTCTCGCGCGCAGCGATGCGAGCGAGGCAAGCGCGGACCACCGCCTCGCAGGTAGCCTCGCCGGACGCGACCGCGCGCACGATCTCGCTCGCGGTGAGGGTGTTGAGCGACCGCTCTCCGGCCGCGCGCGCTTTGGTTCGCGTCGAGCCCGCCACGGAGGCCATGTTCAATTCTTGCCGGCGCGCGCCGCCGCGGTGCCCGCGATGCGGCCGAACACCGCCCCCGAGGTCAACCCGGAGCCGCCGGGATAGTTGAAGTAGAACAGCCCGCCGACCAACTCGCCGGCGGCATAGAGGCCGCGGATCGGCTCATAATCGGTGTTGAGCACCTCGCCGTCGGTGGTGATGCGCACGCCGCCGAAGGTGAAGGTGAGCCCGCAGGTCACGGCGTAGCCTTCGAACGGCGGCTGGTCGATGGTGTTGGCCCAGTTGCTCTTGTTGACCGCGAGGCCCTCGGTGCGCCGGCCGTCCTTGACGTTGGGATTGAACGGAATGTCGGTGCGCACCGCCTTGTTGTACTCGGCGATCGTCTTGACGAACTGCTCCGGGTTCACCCCGTCGAGCTTGTGCGCGAAGTCCTCGATGCTGTCGGCGACGACCTTGGTGATCTGCCGGATCTTGTACTCGTCGCGCTGCAGATGCTTCACCTTCCGGTCGAAGATCTGCCAGGCGAACTGGCCGGGCTGCTCCAGTACCACGCGCCCGTATTTGGCATAGGTGTAGTTGCGGAAGTCGGCGCCCTCGTCGACGAAACGCTTGCCGGTGGCGTTGACCAGGACGGCGAACGGATAGGAGTGCTTCTGAAACTGGTCGCCGACCGCGAGGTCGCCGAACTCGGGCGCGTTCATCTCCCACTGCACCGCGTGGCAGCCCGACCAGTTGCCAAAGGGGCTGGCGCCGATCTCCATCGCCATGCGGATGCCGTCGCCGGTGTTGAAGCGCGTGCCGCGCACCTTGGCGAGGTCCCAGCCCGGCCCGAGATAGCGCGTGCGCCACTCGGAATTGGATTCGAAGCCGCCGCAGGCGAGCACGATCGATTTGCCGCGCAGCTCGCTTTCGACGCCCTCATGCCGGATGCGCACGCCCGCCACCCTGACGCCGTCGTAGATGAGGCTCAGCGCCCGCGTCCGGTAGCGAATCTCGATGCCGCGCTTGGTCGCGGCGTCAGTGAGCATCTTGATCAGGCCGGGCCCGCCGCCGACCGCCTCGACGGTGAGGCCGCCCCAGAACTTGAACTTGCCGTCGATCTTGAACGCCTGGCGGCCGTAGATCGGGATGAAGCGCACGCCCTTGTCGCGCATCCAGCAGAAGGTGTCGAAGCTCCGGGTTACCAAGAGCTCGACCAGGTCCGGATCGGCGCGATTCTGCGTTACTCGCGCCATGTCGTCGAAAAATTGCTCCCGGGTGTAGGTGCCGAAATCGGTGGTGGCGATCTCCTGCTCGGTCAGATCGGGGACCAGCGCCCTGATGTCGTCGACGCCGTTGTAGACCACCCGCACCGATCCCGCCGTGAACCTGCTGTTGCCGCCCGACTCCTCCTCCGGTGCCGCCTCCAGCATGAGCACCGACGCGCCTTGCTCCTGCGCCGCGAGCGCAGCGCAAAAGGCCGCGTTGCCGCCGCCCACCACGATGACATCCGCCTCCGACTTCGCCATCTAACCTCTCACACAATCCTCACGCCCTTGTCGCTCCGCGCGGGATACCGGTTCCGCTGAGCCAATCATTCCATTTTACTCGGCCGCAGCGGTGGCGATTCCGCCATGCGCCTTCGACCAGCCCGCCGGGTCATGCATGAACTTTTCAATTTCGGCGAGCTTTGCGGCATCGAACTTGCCGCTTTCCTTGGCGACCGCCAGCACGTCCCACCAGGTCGCCAGCGCATGCAGGGTCACGCCGAGATCGCTCAGGATTTTTCGCCCCTCGGGAAAAATGTCATAGAAGAAAACTACCAGCACGTGCTCGACCTTCGCCCCGGCCTGGCGCAGCGCGTCGCAGAAATTGACCTTGCTGCGCCCGTCGCTGGTCATGTCCTCGACCAGCAGCACGCGTTGGCCTTCGACGAGATGACCTTCGATCTGCGTGTTGCGTCCGAATCCTTTGGGCTTCTTGCGCACATAGAGCATCGGCAATCCGAGCCGGTCGGCCATCCAGGCCGCGAACGGAATGCCGGCGGTCTCGCCGCCCGCGACCGCGTCGAATTGCTCGAACCCGGCCTCGCGCATGATGGTGGCCGTGGCGAAGTCCATCAGCGTCCGGCGCACGCGTGGAAACGAGATCAGTCGACGGCAGTCGGTATAGACCGGGCTCGCCCAACCTGACGTGAAGATGAATGGCTTGTCGGTCATGAAGCGGACCGCCTCGACCTCAAGCAGCATTTTGGCCGTGAGCTCGGCCATCACCTTCTTGTCGGGAAAGCCTATGCCTGCTGTCATCAGATCGCTCTCTTTCGTGGCGCCGGTAGTTGCCCGGCTGTTCGGTGCATCCTCGTCCGGCGCGACGGGGACATCCAGTAGCCGCGATGGCGGCATATCAACCGGACCGGCCGTTCCCTGCCGCCCCGTCGGCTACTGGAGGCCCGCTTTCGCGCGCATGGCAAGCCGAGAACTCTAAATTCCCACGACTTTCCACTCGATCGTTTCCCCGCCGCGGTAGACCAGCGCCTTCTCGTCCGGCCCCTCGACCTTGACCTCCTCCGGCGCGGTCCACGACGTCTTTTCGAGCGTGATCCGCTCCTCGTTGGGCGGCAGCCGATAGTGCTTCGGACCGTTGAGCGAGGCAAAGGCTTCGAGCTTGTCGAGCGCGCCTTCCTCCTCGAACACCTTGGCATAGGTCTCGATCGCGACCGGTGCGTTGAATAGGCCCGGGATGCCGTTCACCGCGAGCTTCTTGGCCATCGGATGCGGCGCGGAATCGGTGCCGAGGAAATAGCAAGGCCTCGCCGGAGGTCGCCGCCTTGCGCAGCGCCGCGCGGTCCTTCGCCGTCTTGATCACCGGCATGCAGTACATGTAGGGCTTGAGCCCCCAGCCGAGCCAATCCGTGCGTGTCAGGATCAGGTGATAGGGCGTGATCGTGCCGCCCACCTGCGGCGCCGCGCTGCGCACGAAATCGACCCCGTCCTTGGACGACAGGTGCTCCAGGATGAAGCGCAGCCCGGGGAACTGGCGGATCCACTTGGAGAGGTAGCGCTCGATGAACGCGGCCTCGCGGTCGAAGATGTCGATCTCGGGATCGACATCCTCGCCGTGCATCAGGAACGGCATGTCGATCTTCTCCATCCGCTCCAGCACGTGCATCACCTTGCGATAGTCGGTGACGCCCGCGGCCGAGTTGGTGGTGGCATTGGCGGGATAGAGCTTGACGCCGGTGAACACCCCGTCCTTGAAGCCGCGCTCGACGTCGTCGGGATCGGTGTCGTCGGTGAGATAGCACGTCATCAAGGGCTGGAAGGTCGAGCCCTTCGGCAGCGCGGCCATGACGCGTGCGCGGTAGGCGATGGCGTCCTTGGTCGTGGCCACCGGCGGAACGAGATTGGGCATCAGGATGGCGCGGCCGAAATGTCGAGCCGTGAACGGCATGACCGCCTTGAGCATGGCGCCGTCGCGCACGTGCAGATGCCAGTCGTCGGGCTTGCGGATGGTGATGCGCGTGGTCATGATGTTTCGCCAAACATCCCAGCTGTCATGCCCACGAAAGCGGGCATCGAGTAATCACGGACTTGCTCGGTGCGCCACGGTGCACGAATCGCGGGCCGGTGATTACTGGATCGTCCGCCTTCGCGGACGATGACAAGCGAGCGAATGGCGCCTTCTCGTTCAATACCTACCCGATCGGCGCCGCCGCGGCGGCGTAGGTTTCCCGCGGCGCTTCCTTGATCATCGCGCCGGTGAGATCGGCGACGCGGGCAAAGCCGCGCTTGGCACACCACTCCTCGAGCCCCTCGATGATCGCGATCAGCCCGGACGGATTGCGGAAGATGAGATAGCCGATCATGACCGCGCTCGCGCCGGCGAGCATGTATTCGACGACGTCCTCGACCTTGACGATGCCGCCGCAGCCGATGATCGGGATTTTGACCGCCTTGGCGCACTGATGGACCATGCGCACGATGATCGGCTTGATGCCGGGCCCTGACAGCCCGCCGTAGCCGTTGCCGATGGCGGGCCGGAACGTCTCGGTATTGATCTTGAGGCCCAGCAGCGTGTTGGAGATGGTGAGCGCCTCGGCGCCGGCTTTCTCGGCGGCCACCGCGACCAGGTCGATCTCGCCGGCATTGGGCGAGAGCTTCGCCCACAGCGGCTTCTTGGTTGCCGCGCGTACGCGCCGCACGATCTCATAGGTGTGGTCCTGGTGCAGGGCGAAGTTGCCGCCGCCGGGTTCGCGGGTCGGGCAGGAAATGTTCATCTCGATGACGTCGACATCAGGCAGGTCGACTTCCCGCGCCATGGCCTCGAAGTCCTCGGCGGTCGTCGCCGTGATGTTGGCGACGATGGGCGGCGTGAAGCGCTTGTAGTCGGGAAGCTGGTGATCGAGGAAATACCCGATGCCTTTGCCGGGAAGCCCGATCGAGTTGATCATGCCGCCCTCGACCTCGGCCACGCGCGGCGGGGGATTGCCGATGCGGAACTCACGCGAGACGGTCTTGGTCACCAGCGCGCCCAGCCGGTTGATGTCCATCACCTGCGCGAGCTCGGTCGAAAACGCGCCGGACGCCGGCATGATCGGATTCTTGAGCGTCACCCGCCCGATCTGCACCGACATGTCTACCATCCGACCGCCTCCTGTAGATCGAACACCGGCCCGTCGATGCATACGCGCCGGAGCTCCTTCTTGCCGCCGACCTCGAACGTGCGCACGCAGACGTAGCAGGGGCCGAGCCCGCAAGCCATCACCTGCTCCATGGCGACCTGGCCGGGAATGCGGTGCGTCTGGGCGAGGCGTTTCATCAGCTGGAACAGCCGGTTCGACCCGCAGGTGTAGAACGCGTCGGCCCTGCGCTGCGCGATCAGCCGCTGCAGGATCGCCTCGACATTCTCGACTGCGCTGGTGCCGTCGGTGTCGAGCACGCCGATGACCTCGCCGACCTTGCCGAACAGGTCGTCCGCCATCACGAATTCCGGGCTGCGGGCGCTCAGGATCGCGGTCACGCCGATGCCGTGCTCGGCCGCGAGCTGGGAGATCGGCGCCAGGGTGGCGAGGCCGACGCCGCGGCCGAGAACCACGACGTGCTTCCAGGCCGGATCGACGGTGAAACCGACGCCGAGCGGCCCGACCATGTTGAGGTCGTCGCCCGGTTCCAGCGTCGCCAGCCCGTAGGTGCCGCGCCCCACGCATTTGTACAGGAACTCGACGCGGCCGCGCGCGCGGTCGATGCGGTAGACGCTTTGCGGCCGGCGCAGCCACAATTCGCCGGCGTCCGGCGACGGGCAGAGCAGATTGAAAAACTGCCCGGGCTTGACCGCCAGCGCCTTGGGCGAGGCGTCGACGACGAGGTGCTTGTATTCCGCGTTGACCCAATCGTGGGACACGACGGGGCACAAGGATTCCTCCGCGGGAATAAGCGCATCGCCCGTCGCCGCGCTCTTGCCGACGACATAGGGGGCCGACGCGAACGGCCGATGCGCCATGGGTGAAGTCCTGCCTTCGAGAGGCTGCTGTCTCGCCCGGTAGCTAGCCGTCGACCGTACCAAAATCAATATTTTTTCCAAATTCTGAACAAGCCCGCCCTCGTATCTATACTATGATACCTTTTCCGCCCGTTCCATCAGCGACCGCATCAGCCGTACCGCCGCCGGCCCCTTGAGCGCGCGCTGCCACAGGTCCCTGGCCATCTTCTCGTGCAGGGCGAGCGCCTCCGGCGCCGAGGTGATCATCGCCACCCCGACCCGGATGTTGGGCTGCTCGCCGAGGCGGAACGGGCTCAGCGCCAGAATCTGCCGGTCGGGCTGGCGAAAGAGCTGAAAGCTCGCATGCGGCAGCGTGTCCGGCACGATTCCGATCTGCACTCCGATCGGCTCGTCCTCCATCAGCGCGACGAAATGCTCGGCCTCGGCCCGCGCCAGCGCGCGCCGCTCGCGCCGAACCTTCTCCGGCAGGCCGAGCCGGCCGACGAGACCGTTTCCCAAAAAATGCTCCATCTCGATCGCCGAGATCAGATTCACGATGCCGGGCTGGCGCCGGCGGTAGGTGTCCTTGCGCTGGCGCAGCACCGCGGTGATCTCGTCGACCTGATCGAGCGCGCGCTTGCGGCCGGGCAGCGCGTCGGGAATGCTCTCGCGCAGGATGTCGCCGAGCGCGCGGTCGAATGCGTCGGAGGCGAGCAGGTAGGAGATCGGGCCGGCCAGCACGATGATGTGCTCGCAGGTCTCCTCGATCTGCCGCATGCGTTCGAAATAGCTCACCGCCGAGGCGATATATTCGACTCCGACGCCGAGCAGGGTCGGCACCGACACCGACAGCAGCTCCGCGAGCTTTTCCAGCGTCTCGATCTTGGCGAGCTCGCCCTTCTCGAAACGGTAGAGCGCGGTGCGCGAGATGCCGAGCCGGTTGGCGATCTCATCGGCGCTCAGCCCGGAGCCGAGGCGAAAGGCTTTGAGGCGGTTGCCGATATCGTCGAAACGGATGGCCATGTCGTGTGCAACAAATTGGATCGGGTTATTCGACGGCAGCTGTCTGATGTCGTCCCCGCGAAAGCGGGGACCCATAACCACCGCCTTTGGAATATGGGTCCCCGCTTGCGCGGGGACGACAAACACGTGAGTTGATTAACCGGATGACGCCAAACGTCACGACGACCGTGCCGCCTGCAGCCGCTTGGCCGCGTCGAGCGTCGCAATGACGATGTTCTGATAGCCGGTGCAGCGGCAGAGATTGCCGGCGATGGCGATCCGCACTTCCTGCTCGGTCGGATTGGGATTGTCGCGCAGGAACTCGATCAGCGTCGTCAGCATGCCGGGCGTGCAGAACCCACACTGCAGGCCGTGGTGCTCGTGAAACGCCTGCTGCAGCGGATGCAATTCGTCGGCCGAGGGCGCGATGCCCTCGACGGTGAGCAGGTCGTGGCCGTCGGCCTGCACCGCGAGCATCAGGCAGGAGCGCGCCGAGCGGCCGTCGAACAGGATGGTGCAGGCGCCGCAGACCCCGTGCTCGCAGCCGAGATGCGTCCCGGTGAGGCCGAGCTGGTGGCGCACGAAGTCGGCGAGCGTCAGGCGAACCTCGACCTCTTCCTCGTAGCGCTTGCCGTTGACGGTCAGCGCGATCTTTCGGGTCTCGCCCATCGCATATCCTCAATGCGGTCGCGTCTGCACCGGCTCGGTGCCGGTGAGACGCGCATGCGCCTTTTCCAACGCTCGGCGCGACAGCACCGCCGCCAGATGCTGGCGATAGGAGGCCGGTGCATGCACGTCGTCGATGGCTTCGAGCTTGCGGCAGCTTTCGCAGGCGTCGCGCAACAGCTCCTTGGTCGGGACTTGTCCGAGCAGCGCCTGCTCGACCTCGCGCGCGCGGCTCGGCGCCGTCCCCATGCCGCCGATTGTCACCGATATGCGCGTGAGCTTGCCGGCGGCGTCGGCCTCGATCAGGGCGGCGGCGGAGGTGATGGCGAAGTCGCCGTGCCGGCGCGCGAATTCGACGAAGGCGTAGCCGTGCTTCGGCGCCCATGGCGGGAAGCGCACGCCGACCACGAGTTCGTTCGGCTCGATCGCCGGGGTCATATAGGCGACGGGAAAGTCCGCGAACGGTAGCTCACGCTTCCCGGTCGGACCGGCGATGGTCACCGTGGCGTCATAGCCGGTCGCGAGCGATACCAGCTCCGCCGACGGATCGAGATGACAGAGCGAGCCGCCGATCGTGCCGCGGTTGCGGGTCTGCCGGTGTCCGACCTGCAGCAGCGCCTCGTGCATGATCGGCCAGCGCGCACGCACAAGGTCGGAAAACTCGAGGTCGCGCTGACGTGTCATGGCGCCGATGTCGAGCGCGCCTTCGGTCTCGCGGATGTAGGACAGTCCTTCGACCCGATTGAGATCGATGATGTGATCGGGCAGCACGAAGCGAAAGTTGAGCATGGGCATCAGCGACTGACCGCCCGCCAGCAGCTTGGCGTTTTCGAGACTGCCGAGCAGTGCCACGGCCTCGCCGACCGTTCTCGGATCGTGATAGTGGAAGGGCGGTGGCTTCATCTCTGCTGCATGGAGTCCAAGAAGCACCCGGGGACGCGGCTGCTTTACATATATCGGCAACTGTGCATCAATCCAAAAAAAATGCAATTTCCCAAATATGGGACAGGCGGCGGTGATCGTTCTGCTCGCGGCGACGCACCGCGTTTGCGGTGAGGAACGATGAAGCCCGCACCGTTTCGCTATCACGCACCGAAGACGATCGAAGAGGCGGTCGAAACCCTCGGCGAGGTCGCGGGCGAGGATGGACGCGTGCTCGCCGGCGGCCAGAGCCTGGTGCCGATCATGGCGTTTCGTCTGGCGCGCCCGGCGCATCTCGTCGACATCAACGGCGTGGAGGCGCTGCGGCGGCTTGAGGCGGAGGGCGATCGGCTTTGCATCGGCGCCTGCGTTCGTCACGCTGCCTTCCACAAGCCCGTGGTCGACGGCCCGCTCGGGCGCCTCTTATCCGCGGTCGTGCGTCACATCGCCCATTACCCCATTCGCACGCGCGGCACGTTCTGCGGCAGCATCGCCCACGCCGACCCGGCGTCCGAGTGGTGCCTGGTCGCCGCCGCGCTCGGCGCCGAAATGGTGGCCAGGAGCACCCGCGGCACCCGCACTATCCCGGCTGAGGACTTTTTCCGCGGCATCATGACCACCGCGCTCGCGGAGGACGAGTTGCTCACCGAAGTGCGCCTGCCGCTTCCTCCGGCCGACACCCGGTTCGGCTTCTACGAGTTCAACCGCCGTGCCGGTGATTTCGCGCTCGCCATGGCGCTCGTCGCTTTTCGCGTGCGGGACGGCGCGATCAGCGAGCCGCGCGTGGCGGTCGGTGGCGTGGAGCCGCAGCCGCGCCGGCTTGCGCAAGCCGAGCGGATGCTCACGGGACGCCCGCCCGATCCCGCGGCTTTCGAAGCGGCGGCCGCGGCGGCGGCTGCCGCGGTCGATCCGTCCGATGACGCCGTCACCAGCGCCGGCTATCGCCGCGACCTCGTTCGCACCGTGACGCGCCGTGCGCTCGAACAGGCGGCCGCATGAGCGAGATGCGCGAGATCACCCTCACCATCAACGGACGCGATCACCGTATCCGCATCGATCCTCGGCGCACCCTGGTCGATGCGATCCGCGACGATTGCGGCCAGACCGGGACCCATATCGGCTGCGAGCACGGCGTCTGCGGCGCCTGCACGGTGCTCGTCGACGGCGAACCCGTGCGCTCGTGTCTGATGTTCGCGCTGCAGGCGGAGGGATGCCAAATCCGTACCGTCGAGGGCCTGTCGAGCGGCAACGACCTGCATCCGCTGCAGCAGGCGTTCGTCGCGAACCACGGATTGCAATGCGGTTTCTGCACGCCCGGTTTTCTGATGCTGGCGGCGGGCGTGCTCGAACGCGAGCCCGACATCAGCGACGATGACCTGATCGAGGTCTTGTCTTCCAATCTCTGCCGCTGCACCGGCTACGAGAACATCGTGAAGGCGGTGCGTGCCGCCGCCGCCAAGATGGGCGCGGACCGATGACGACCAACAAATGGATCGGGCAATCGGTCGAGCGGCTGGAGGATCCGCCGCTGGTCAGGGGCCGCGGCCGCTTCGCCGGCGACATTTCCTTCCCGCACCAGCTCCATATGCGCGTCGTGCGCTCGAACCACGCCCACGGCAAGATCGCTTCGATCGACATCTCGGCGGCGCGCGCCTTGCCCGGTGTGGTCGCGGTATGGACCGCGGCCGACATTACCGATGTGCCGCCGATCGATTTCCGCGAGGGACGGATTCCGTCGCTCGAACCCTACCGGCAGCCGGTGCTGGCGACCGACGCGGTGCGCTATGTCGGCGAGCCGGTCGCCGCCGTCTTCGCCGAAGACCCCTACGTGGCGGAGGACGCCGCCGACCTCGTCACCATGGAGGTCGACGAACTGCCGATCCTGCTCGCCGCCGAGGCCGAGCCGGGCGAATTCTCGGCCGGCCGCAACACCGAGGTGGCGGTCATCCGCCAGGGCTACGGCGACGTCGATGCGCGTCTTTCGCGCGGCGCCGGTCATCGTCGAGCTCGAGCTGGCGATCGGCCGCCATTCCGGCGTGCCATTGGAAGCCCGTGGCGCCATCGGCCGCTATGACGCATCCCGCGACATCCTCGAACTGCACGGCGCCGCCAAGGTGCCGCACCGCAATCGCGATTTGCTCGCGCGCATGCTCAAGCTCGCGCCGTCGGCGATCCACGTGCACGAGTCGCATGTCGGCGGCGGCTTCGGCATCCGCGGCGAGCTCTATCCCGAGGACGTGCTGGTCTGCGTCGCCGCCATGCGGCTCGGCCGGCCGGTGAAATGGATCGAGGACCGGCGCGAGCATTTGATCGCCGCCAACCATTCGCGCCAGCAGCTCCACCGCGTGCGCGCCGCGGTCGACGGCGAGGGCCGCATTCTCGCGATCGACGATCGCTATTTCCACGACCAGGGCGCCTATGTGCGCACCCATGCCGCGCGCGTCGTGCATATGACGGCGGGCATCCTGCCGGGCCCTTATCGGGTGCCGGCCTACCGCGCGATCGGGCACTTTCGCCTCACCAACAAGACCCCGGCGGCCACCTACCGCGCGCCCGGCCGCTACGAGACGACCTTCGTGCGCGAGCGGCTGGTCGACGCCATCGCGACCAGGCTCGGCATGGATGCCAACGACGTGCGACGGCGCAATGCCATCGCGGCGGACGAGATGCCCTATCATCGGCCGCTGGAGGCTTTGGGCGAGGAGATCGAGCACGATTCCGGCGACTATGTCGGGCTGCTCGACAAGCTCCTGGCCGCGCTGGACTGGGACAGGCTCAAGGCGGACCTGGCGCGCCGGCGCGCCGCCGGCGAGGCGGTCGGTGCCGGGTTTGCGATGTTCGTGGAGAAGAGCGGGTTGGGGCCGGCCGACGGGGTGAGGATCGAGGTCGATAGCTCGGGCACGGTGGAGCTCGTCACCGGCGGCGCTTCACTCGGCCAGGGCTTCGAGACCGTGATGGCGCAGGTCTGCGCCGAGGTTTTGGGCGTGGACTATCGGCGCGTGCGCGTGACCCACGGCCAGACCGACCGCATCGCCTACGGCATCGGCGCGCACGCCTCGCGCGCGACCGTGATGACGGCATCCGCCACCCACAACGGCGCCGCAAAGCTGCGGGCGAAAGCGATCGAGGTGGCGGCCGAGCTGATGCAGGCGCCGGCCGACGCGCTCGACATCATCGACGGCAAGGTGGTGCGCAAGGATCGGCCCTCGGGGCCGTCGATGAGCCTCGGCGAGATCGCCGATCACCTGGCGCCCACCTCGAAGACGCTCGGTGGCCGCGAGCCCGGCTTGTCGGCCGAAGGCTGGTTCCGGGTCGAGCATCAGGTCTACCCCTACGGCATCCACTTCGCGGTGGTGAAGGTCGACCGCGACACCGGCGCAGTGCAGGTGGAGCGCTACTGCATCGCCTACGATATCGGGCGCGCCATCAATCCGGCGCTGGTGAGGGGGCAGATCGTCGGCGGCTTCGTTCAGGGCCTGGGCGGCGCGCTGCTCGAGGAATTCACCTACAACGAGCGCGGCGACCCGCTGGCGACCACGTTTGCGGACTACCTCATGCCGACGGTACGCGAGACCCCCAAGGTCGATGTCATCCTGCGCGAGGATTACCAGAGCCCGCTCAATCCGCTCGGCATCAAGGGAGCAGGGGAGAGCGGTATCACCGGGGTCGGCGCCGCCATCGCCTCGGCCATCGACGAGGCCATCGGGGTGCCGGGGGCGGTGACCCGGCTGCCGGTGACGCCCCAGCGGCTGAAGGCGATTTTGAACGGCCAGCGCTCCAGCTAGCCCGCCTGGCGCGCGGCGGAGGGCGGGACGGTTTCGCCGCGCGGCACGAACGCCGGATTTTCGCTCCGCTTCAAGGGGGCTACGGGCTAAACTGCGTGCGCCAGCCAGGAGTGCCCCATGACCATTGCCGACATCCAGAACGCCAAGCGCGCATCGAAGAAGGCACCGAAAGGCGCAACCACGGCATCCCGGCAGGACCTGCGGACCTGGATTGAGGCGCTGCGCGCGGCGGGCGAGCTGCAGGAGATCAGCGGCGCCGAGCGCGAGGCGGAAATCGGCGGCATCGTCGACATCTATATGCGCAAGATGGGCAACCGCGCGGTCCTGTTCGACGACATTCCGGGATATCCCCGCGGGCACCGCATCCTCGCGAACATTCTCACCTCGGTGCGGCGCATCAATCTCACCCTTGGCGTGCCGATCGACGGCTCCGCGATCGAGCTCGTCTCCTATTGGCGCAAATACATGAAGGAGGCGCGCAGCATCGCGCCGGTCACGGTCAAATCCGGACCGCTGATGGAGAACGTCAGCCGCGGCACGGACGTGAACATCCAGAGCATCCCGACGCCGCGCTGGCACGAGCACGATGGCGGCTACTACATCGGCACCGGCTGCATGGTGATCATGAAGGATGCCGATACCGGCTGGATCAATTACGGTGCCTATCGCGTGCAATCCCATGGCCCGAACGTGGCGACGGTCATGTGCTCCAAGGGCAAGCACGGCGACTTGATCAAGCGCCGCTATCACGAACGCGGCGAGCCGTGCCCGGTGGCGGTCGTGGTGGGCATGCACCCCGCGCTGTTCATGGTGGGGGGCCTGGAGATTCCATACGGCAAGAACGAGTACGACGTCGCCGGCGGCCTGATCGGCGAGCCGGTCGAGGTGATCGAGGGGCCGACGACCGGCCTGCCGATACCGGCGCAGGCGGAGATCGCGTTCGAAGGTTTCATCCACCCCAACGATTTGATCGAGGAGGGGCCGCTCGGCGAATGGACCGGCTACTACGCCGGCGGCAAGAAAAAGGAGCCGGCGATCCGCATCGAGACCTTGATGCATCGCCACGATCCGATCCTGCTCGGCGCCATCCCGGGCGTGCCGCCGGACGATGACTCGTTCTACCGCGGCACCTACCGCTCCGGCGCGGTGTGGAACCAGCTCGAAGCCGCCGGCGTGCCCGAGGTGAAGGGTGTGTGGGCGCATGCGGCCGGCGGCAGCCGGCTCTGGCTCACGGTCGCGATCAAGCAGCAATATGGCGGCCACGCCAAGCAGGCCGGGCTGATCGCTTCGCAATGTCATGCCGGCGCCTATGCCAACCGCGTCGTGGTCGTGGTCGATGACGATATCGATCCCGCCGACATGGACCAGGTGGTGTGGGCGATCTGCACGCGGTTCGAGCCGCGCGAGGGAATCGAAATCCTGCGCGGTTGCTGGAGCACCGTGCTCGACCCCATGGCCTACGGCAGCGATGATCCCCGCAATGCGCGCGTCGTCATCGATGCCTGCAAGCCGTGGTCACGGCGCGCCACTTTCCCGATCGTGGCGCGCGCGAGCAAGGAGCTCGACGCCCGCATCCGCGCCAAATGGGCGCAGGTGTTGCCGCGCGGTTGAGGACGCGGAGCGCGCACGGCGCCGCGGTCGCGACGTGCCGCGCCTCGCACCGTAACTACCGCGCCTCCCCGCTGACCGCGGCGCGCGCCTCGGCGACGATTTCCGGCGCAGTGCGGTAGAGTTCGTCCACCAGCTTGTCGATATCGGCGCCGCTCACCGGATTGACCTCGAGGCCGCGCTGCCTGGCCTCAGCCAGAAACTCCGGATCGATCATGGTCTGGTCGAAGGCGCTGCGCAGCGCCTGCTTGCGGTCTGCCGGCAGGTCCGGCGGCGCCGCGAACGGCCGGGCCATGGACTGCCGACTCAATACCAGCTTGAGGATCTGCCGCTGCCGATCATCGCTGGCGAAGTCGAAGATCAGCGGCACGTCCGGCAGTTCCGGACTCCTCTTGAGCGCGAGCTGAGCGATGATGTTGATGCGCTTGTTCGCGATCCAGTCGGGTTTGAGCAGCTTGAGGCTCGACCACGACCAGCCGCAGCGGCCGTCGACCTCGCCGCGCTCGATCGCCAGCGCCACTTCCGCGCTTCCGGGATAACCGGAAACGAGCTTGAGCTTGACCCCGAACGTGTTCCTCACCACCGCCGCGAAAATATCCGGATCGGAGCCGGAGCCCTCGCCGCCGACGGTGAAGGGAATCGTCAGCATGTCGTTCCAGGTCTTCACTCGCGATCCGTGCCAGGTCATGCAGACGCTGACCTCGTCGGTGCCGCTGCCCAGCCAGGTAAACCTGCGGGCATCGAACTGGGTGGCACTGGTGCCGATCAGCGGCTCCATCGCCAATCCGCGGGAGAAATGACCGATGGCCGTGCCGTCTTTCGGTGCGACGTTGTACAGGAAGTTGGCGGCCCGCAGGCTGCCGGCCCCGGGCATGTTCTGCGGGATGATCACCGGATTGCCCGGGATATGCTTGCCCAGGTGGCGCGCCACCACGCGGCCATAGGCGTCGTAGCCGCCGCCGGCGCTGTAGCCGATGATGAGCGAGACGCTGCGGCCGCGGTAGAAATCGGCAATCGGATCGGCGCGCGCGCCGGCGGCGAGCGCCAAGACAGCCGCGATGAGGCTTGCGACAAAGCCGGCGCGCATGGCGTCTCCCCCCGGCGGAATGCCAGGTCGCGTGCGCATGAGCACGCCATCAAAGGCGATCCGATGCAAGCTCGATGACCCCCGTTGGCGCGCGTTTGTCGTATCGCGTGGCGCGCGCCGACTCGATTGCGGCCGGCATCCGCGATGACCAGGATTTCCCAAAGCAGTTCCCGCCCATAGGCATTTGATCCTGTTGAGGGCGCGCGATTTCGCCCGCCCAACTTGCGTTTCGATTGCGGCAGGAGGCGAAATCTGTATAGACTGAGCGGGTTTTTCGTTAGGTATGCGGGGATGTCATGCGTACGATCTCCGATTTTCTTGGCCGTAAAAGCGTTGCATCCGCCTCCGGCTCGTTTGCGGTAGCCGCGTCCGGCAAGCCCGGAACCCACGACAACGACCACGGCGAGCCGACCTTTTCCGAGATCGGCGCCCGCGTCGGCGAAGACAACGAGACGCTGCGCAATCTGCTGATCGATACCGACCGTCGGATTACCGCCCTCGACGACCTCAAGGACGCCTTTCGCAACCTCGTCGAGCCCATCAGCACGGCGCTGCAGTCGCTGGAGCAGGAAAAAACCGACAATGTCGGCTTGCGCAACACGCTCGCGGACCTGCGCGCGAGCCACGAGACGTTGCGCAACGAATTCCACGCGCTCGAAAAACGGGCGGTGCAATCGGAGAGCGATAACGCGGCGTTTCGCCGCGAATTGGCATTGGCACAGCAGACTGCGCGCGGGCTCGAGAGCGACAAGGCCGAGCTCACCGGCGAGATCGTGGCCGCGCGCGCCGAAATCGCCAATCTCGAGAGTCAGCTGGTGCAGGAAACCGCCAATGGCCGGGCGCTCGGCGAGGCGAACCAGATTCTCGTCGACCACGCCAATAGCGCCGACAAACGAATCGTCGAACTGCAAGGCGACGGCGCGCTCGCCCACGAAAAGCTCGCGCTGCTGGAGAACGACAAGCGGTCGTTGCAAACGGCGCTCGACCAAACGCTGGGCGAGACGTCTCGCTTGTCTCGCCGTCTCACCGAGAGCGAGAACGGCTTGACTGCCGCGCGCGCGCGGCTCGAACAGATGGAAATCAGCCTGGCCGCCGCCGAGAACGAGCGTGCCACGCTCGCCGCCGCCCGCGACGAGGCCAATGAGCGGCATCAGTCCGAGAGCTACGCGTTGAACCTGCGGCTGGAGGCGATGCGCTCGCGTGCCGCCACCGCGGAGAAGCTGCTCTCCGAGGTGCGACAGACGCTGGTGGCGCGCACCGAGGAGATCAGGGTCTCGGAGCGCAAGTTGGTGGAAACGACCATCGCGCGCAACGCTACCGATAAAGTGGTCGAGCGACTTTCGGCCACCCGGGATGCGATGGATGGCAAGACCAAGGAGCTCGAACAAGCGCGCGCGACGCTGATGGAACGTGCCAACGGTCTGGCCGAAAACCTGAAGGCGCGCGAGACCTCGCTCGCCCACGCCGAGCAGAAGATCAAGTCGCTGTCCGACCGCGTCGAGCAACTCGAGCTCGATGCCGGAGCGTACCGAGCCAAGACCGAACGCCGCATCGAGGAGCTCAATGAAGTCCTGCAGCGCGAGCGTGTCGAACTCGCCGTCGCGCAAGGCGCACTGGAGACCACCCGCAGGGATTACGCCCGGCTGCAGCGCGAGCTGTCGAGCCAGCGGTCGGCGCAGCAGAGCGCCGCCAATCTCGAGGAGGTGCCCGAGACCGCCAAGCCGAAAGAGCCGCCAAAATCGAAAAACGGCAGAGGCGCCGGTCGCGGCGCCAAGGCGGTGGAGGCGAAACCGGAAGGCGGCGCCGGCGAGCCCGCGTCCACCCGCTAACCGCGTTCACGTCCATATCCATCACGAGCGCAGGCGGCGGCCGGTCGCCCGCGGTGGCGCATACCGTGCGCGCAAGGCCGTGTCGCCGCCATCGCCCGCCTTGCCGGAGCGCGGGTTCAATCTGCGATTGATGCCGGCCGACGCTTGGAGCGGCAGCACTTTGCCCCCCGACTGCGGCGGCTGTATAGATAGCGAGCAGTGCGAAGAATGGAGCAGAGCATGGCTCGCGCCGGCGGCGAAACGGCCTCGAAGCCGCAAATGCAATACCGCGGGCTGCGCGGCTGGCTCGAGCAAGTCGACAAGATGGGGGAATTGCGCAAGGTCGACGGCGCCCATTGGGACGTCGAGATGGGCGCCATCACCCACATGCTCACGGAAACGAGCCGCGGCACGGCGCCGGCGATCCTGTTCGACAATGTACCCGGCTACGCACCGGGCTTCCGCACGCTCTACGGGCAGCTCTCGTCCGTGCGCCGCATCGCTTTGACCCTCGGTCTGCCGCTCGAATACGAGCGCAAGGTCGATGTGGTTCAGAACTATCACGCCCGGATGCAGAATTTGAAGCCGCTGCCGCCGCGCTTCGTGAACGACGGACCGGTTTTCGAGAACGTGGTCGAGGGCAATGACGTCGACGTGTTGAAATTTCCGGTGCCGCGTCACCATGAGCTCGACAAGGCGCGCTTCATCGGTACCGCCGATTGCGTGATGACGCAGGACCCCGATTCGGGCTGGTTCAATCTCGGCGCCTATCGCAGCCAGGTCTATGACGGCAAGACCGTCGGCTGCCAGATCACCGAGGGCAAGCACGGCCGCATCCATCGCGACAAGTATTTCGAACGCGGACAGCCGATGAAGGTGGTGATCCTGTGCGGACAGGATCCGCTGCTGTTCATGCTCTCCTCGAGCCCGCTGCCCGAGATCGGCGAGATGGATATCGCCGGCGGCTTGCGCGGCGAGCCGATCGACGTGGTGCGCGGGCCCTATACCGGCTTTCCGATTCCGGCCGACTGCGAGATCGCGATCGAAGGCGAGACCGTACCCGGGGAGGTCAAGCCGGAAGGCCCGTTCGGCGAATGGATGGGATACTATTCCGACGACACGCAGGAGCGGCCCTACGTCAATGTGAAGACCATCCTCTACCGCAACGACCCGATCCTCACCTGCGCGCCGCAGCACAAGCCCGTCGACGAGACCGGCCTGCTCAAGGGCATCGCCGGAGCGGCGCAGATCTGGCGCGCGCTCGAGGCTTGCGGCGTCCCCGAAGTGCTGGGCGTGTGGAACCACGAGGCCGGCCCCGCGACCCGCTTCACCACCATCCAGATCCGCCAGCGCTATCCCGGCCACGCGCGCCAGGCGCTGCACATCGCCGCCTCCTGCCAGGGCGGCGCCTATGCCGGCAAGTGGACGGTGGTGGTCGACGAGGATATCGATGCCGGCGACCTCGACCAGGTGCTATGGGCGATGTGCACGCGGTTCGACCCGCTCACCGACATCGACACCATCCAGAAGGCCTGGGCCTCCAAGCGCGATCCGCTGTTCCTGCCCGGCAACTTCAACAACCGCGTCCTGATCGACGCCTGCATTCCCTACGACAAGAAGCTGAAGGGAACCTTCCCGATCACGGTCGATGTCAGCGCCGATCTGCGCAAGCGCCTGCGAGCGAAATTCCCGCAGCTGTTTCCCAGGCAGGCTTAGGGACTCGAGAAAGCTCATGTACCCGATTCAATGCCTCGCGACGCGCAGCGCCTGCGCCGTCGCCGCCGCGCTGGTCGCCGCGCTCATGACGCAGCCGGCCCGCTCCGACGGAGTGGAAGATTTCTACAAGGGCAAGACCGTGTCTCTGCTCATCGGCTACAGCGTGGGCGGCGGCTACGATGCCTATGGACGGCTGGTGGCGAGACATCTCGGCAAGCACATTCCCGGCAATCCCGGCGTGGTGGCGCAGAACATGACCGGCGCCGGCAGCCTCAAGGCGGCGAATTATCTTTACTCGGTCGCTCCGAAAGACGGCTCGGTCATCGGCACGTTCTCGCGCAGTCAAGGCATCGCCCCGTTGCTTAACAAGGCCGAGTTCGACAGCACCAAATTTACCTGGCTGGGCAGCGTCACCGACGAGGTGAGCCTCTGCGTCACCCGCCACGACGCGCCTGGTGAAGACCTTCAGCGAGCTCCTGGTCACGCCCGCGACCTTCGGCGGCGAGGGCGCGGGCTCCGACCCCAACATCTTCGCGCTGCTCTACCGCAACGTGTTCGGCGCCAAGATCAAGATCGTGACCGGCTATCCCGGCACCAACGAGATTCAACTCGCGACCGAGCGCGGCGAGGTCGACGGGCTGTGCGGGCTGTCCTGGAGCACGCTCAAAGGCCGCTACCCGCATTGGCTCAAGGACAAGAAGGCCAACATCCTGATTCAAGCCGGAATCAAGAAACAGCCGGAATTGCCCGACGTCCCATCGGCGACCGAGCTCGCTAAGGAGCCCGACCAGGCTCAAATCCTCAAATTGATCCTGATCGGGCAGGCCATGGCGCGGCCGTTCGCGGCCCCGCCCGGCATTCCCGCCGAGCGCAAGGCGGCGCTGATCGCGGCGTTCGAGCGCACCACTGAGGGATCCGGAGTTTCTCGCCGAGGCGCAACGGCTCGACTTCGAGGTCAATCCGGTGAGCGCGGCCAAGCTCGACGCCTTGCTGGCTGAGGCCTATGCCACGCCCAAGGACGTCATCGCCAAAGCCGCCAAGGCCATGTCGGATTAACGACGACATTCACGCAGCAAGCGCACAAAGGCCCGCGCTGCGAACCGCGGGCGCGGTCGAGGACATGGGTGGATTGATCGGAGCACGCATTCCTCGCCTGGAGGACGGCGCCCTGCTCACCGGCAAGGGCCGCTTCGTCGACGACATCGCGCTTCCCGGCGTGCTGCACGCGGCCTTCGTGCGCAGCCCGCATCCGCACGCGGCGATCCGCCGGATCGACGCCCGAGACGCGCTCGCGCTGCCCGGGGTTCACGCCGTGCTGACGCTCGACGATCTCGCGCCGGTTCTCGCCCAGCGCCGGATGCTGCGGCACTCCAATTCCGGGACGCCGCTCGACCGCTTCTGGTCGTTCGCGCTCGCCGACGGGGAGGTGTCTTACGTGGGCGAAGCGGTCGCGCTGGTCCTTGCCGACAACCGCTACGTCGCGGAGGACGCCGCGGCCCTGGTCGCGGTCGACTACGACGTGCTTCCCGCCGTGTCGGACTGCCGCAAGGCGATCGAGCCGGCGGCGCCGGCGGTGCGGCGCGAACTGAACACCAATGTCGCCGCCGCCTACAAGGTTGCATATGGCGACGTCCGAAGCCGCCTTCAGCAGGGCCGCGCACGTCTTCCACGAGGAGCTTTGGCAGCATCGCGGCGCCGCCCATCCGATCGAAGGCCGCGGGATTGTCGCGGACGTGCGCGACGACGCCGTCGTGGTCTGGGCGTCGACCCAGAAGGCGCACGACCTGTTCCAGTCGTTGACCGCGCTGCTCGATTTCGACGAGAGCCGGCTGCGCGTGGCGACCCCGGACGTCGGCGGCGGCTTCGGTCCCAAGCTTTGCGTCTATTCCGAGGACATCGCCGTGGTGGCGGCGGCCAAGCTGCTCGGGCGCTCGATCAAATGGATCGAGGATCGGCGCGAGCATTTCACCAACGCCGCGCAGGAGCGCGACCAGTATTGGTCGATCGACATCGCGGTCGACGCCGATGCCAAGCTGCTTGGCATCCGCGGCCGGCTGATCCACGATCTCGGCGCCTACGCGCTGCAGGACGTGAACATTCCCTACAACTCGGCGTCGATGATGAGCGGGCCGTATCTGCTTCCCGCCCTGTCCATCGACGTCACCGTCGCCGCCACCAACAAGACGCCGGTGTCGTCGGTGCGCGGCGCCGGCTATCCGCAGGCAGCCTTCGCCATGGAGCGGCTGATGGACCGCGTCGCGCGCGAATTGCAGCTCGAGCGCGCCGAGCTGCGCCGGCGCAATCTCATCCCGCCGGAGAAGATGCCCTACACCAAGCCGCTCAAGGCGCGCTCCGGCGCCAGCATGCAGTACGACAGCGGCGACTATCCGGCCTGCCAGGCGCAGGTGCTGCGGGCGGCCGGCTGGGAGGATTTCCCCCGCCGGCAAGCCGCCGCGCGCAGCGAGCGCCGCTATCTCGGCATCGGGCTGGCGCACGGCATCAAGGGCACCGGCCGCGGTCCGTTCGAGTCCGGATTGGTGCGGGTCTCCAACACCGGACGTGTGTCGGTGTTCACCGGCGCCGCCGCGATCGGACAGGGTCTGCGCACCGCGCTCGCGCAGATTTGCGCCGGCGAGCTCGGCCTGCGCGTCGAGGACATCACCGTGGTCCCCGGCGATACCAGCGGCGTGGCGCTCGGGCTCGGCGCCTTCGCCAGCCGCCAGACCGTGACCGCCGGTTCGTCCGTGCTGCTGGCCGCGCGGGCGGTCGCCGACAAGGCGAAGAAGCTCGCGAGCCACGTGCTGGAGGCGGCCGAGCACGATCTCGAGATCGCGGACGGCGAGGTGCGCGTGGTCGGCGCGCCGCAGCTCGCGGTCAAGCTCGGCGAGCTCGCGCGCATCCTCAAGGGCGCTCCCGGCTACGGCTTCCCCGCCGACATCGACCCCGGCCTCGACGCCAACGTCAACTGGCGCACCGATGCGCTCGCCTATGCCAATGCCTGCCACGTCGCCGAGGTCGAGGTCGACCTCGACACCGGCGGCGTCAAGCTTCTGCAAATATGTCGCGCTGCAGGACTCCGGAACCCTGATCAATCCCATGATGGTGGACGGTCAGGTACGCGGCGGCGTGGCCCACGGCATCGGCAATGCCATGCTGGAATGGATGGGATACGACGAGAGCGGGCAGCCGGTCACGACGACCTTCGCCGACTACCTGTTGCCCGGCGCCACGGAAGTCCCGGCAATCGAGACGCTCTATCAGCAGACGCCATCGCCGCTCAATCCGCTCGGCGCCAAGGGCGCGGGCGAGGTCAGCACCATCCCGACCGCGGCCGCGGTGATCTCCGCCATCGAGGACGCGCTGCAACCCTTCGGTGTCCGCATCGCGCAAACACCGATCACGCCGCAAAAGCTGGTCGAGCTCATCGCCAACGGCACCAAGGCGTGAGCGGTCGAGTCGTGCCGGCCTTGTGCCGGGCATCCGCGTCTTGTTTGTTGAGGCGACGAAGACGTGGAGGCCGGGACAAGCCCGGCCATGACGTGGAGAGTCCCAAGTCATGCGAACCGGTTCCGAATATCTTCGCTCGCTCAACGACGGACGCCAGGTGTTTGTCGACGGCGAGCGCGTCAAAGACGTCACCCGCCACCGCGCCTTTCGCGAGGCGGCGCGCTCGATCGCACGGCTCTACGACATCGCGGCGGCGCCGGAGCTGCGCGAGCGCATGACCTTTGTCTCGCCCAGGACCGGCGAGCCGGTGCTGCGCGCCTACCAGATCCCGCGCAGCCACGCCGATCTGCGGGCACGGCGCCTGTTCTCGGAAACCTGGGCCGAGGCCACCTTCGGCCTGATGGGGCGCACGCCCGATCACGTCGCCGGCTTCTTCTGCGGCTACGCCGCGACCCCGGGCGTGCTGGCGGCGGGCGGGCAGAAATTCGCCGACAACGTGGTCGCGTTCTACGAGCACATGCGCGACAACCACCTCTATGCCGCCTATGCCATCGTTCCGCCGCAGATCGACCGCAGCAAGCCCGCGCACAAGCAGAGCGACCCGACGCTCTATGCCGGCGTGGTCAAGGAGCGCGACGACGGCATCGTGATCTCCGGCGCGCAGCAGCTCGCCACCGGCGGCGCGATCGCCGACCTCATCCATTTGAGCTGCATCCATCCGCTGCAGCCCGGCGACGAGAACTACGCCAACTGCCTGGCGGTTCCCGTCAACGCGCCCGGGGTCAAGCTTTATCCGCGCCGGCCGTTCGCCACCGCCGCCACCAACGCGTTCGACTATCCGCTTTCTAGCCGCTTCGACGAAACCGACAGCTACGTCGTGTTCGACAACGTCTTCGTGCCGTGGGAGCGGGTGTTCATCTACCGCAACCTCGATGTATCGCGCGACCAGTGGTGGAAGACGCCGTCGCACCTCTACGGCAATCATCAGGCGCAGGTGCGCTACGTCACCAAGCTGCGCTTCATGATCGGCATCGCCCAGCGCATGAACGAGATGACCGGCAATGTCGGCAATCCCGCGGTGCAGATCATGATGGGCGAGCTCGCCGCCCTGGTGTCGGTGTACGAGACCATGCTGCTGGCGCACGAGACCATGGCGTCGATCGATGACGACGGCGTGCTCTGGCCCTCCAAGGCCGCGCTCTACTCGGCGATGGCGCTGCAGTCCGAGCTCAACGGCCGCATGCTCGAACTCATCCGCGAGCTCACCGGCGCCGCCATGATCACGCTGCCATCTTCGCTGCGCGATTTCGAGAATCCGGAGATCGCGCGCGACATCGAGCGCTACATGCGCTCGGCCTCCTCCGACGCCAAGAGCAAGGTCGCGCTGATGCGGCTCGCCTGGGACTTCATCGGCTCGGAATTCGGCAGCCGCCATCAGCAATACGAAAAGTTCTACGGCGGCGCCTCGTTCCTGGTGAAGCAGAACGTCTATCGCAACTTCGATTTCAAGCGCGCCAATGCCCTGGTCGACGCCGCGCTCGCGCTGCCGCCGCTCCTGGAGAACTGACACAGCTTCGCGACGCGAATGGTCTGCTCATCCCCCACAAGGGGGAGGGGAGTGCACCGAGTTTGCCGCGTCGCCGGCGGCCAGCTACGTGCTCTTCCACAAATGCGAAAACTGCGTGGCGACGATGCTCTCATACGGCACGTCGCCCGTGAGGATGCCGACGTCGCGGCAGAATTGGTTCATGCCGGCGACGAAGCTCTTCGAGATCGACGGGTCGTAATAGGGCAGGTCGCGGCGAATGAGCTCGGCGATCAGCTCGGCCTCGGACGGCGGAAACAGCTTGCGGCCGACCTCGGTCGCGCGCGCGACATTCTCCTTGAGCGCGGCGTGCGTCTTCACCATCGCGCGCACGGCGGCGGCCGCGGTCTCCGGCGAGCGCTCGATCAGCGCGGTCGGCGGCGGCAATCGACGCCATGGTGTAGTTGAAGCACGGCTTGGGGCCGTCGCCGCGCCGCACGTCGAGGATGACGGTTCCGACCCCGCGGCGCACCGCGACCTCGGTGCCCATGCCGTTCGCCCAGAAGCCGTCGATCTTGCGCTCCTCCAGCGCCTTCGCCGCGGTTACGCCGAAATTGACGCCGGCGCCTTGCGCGCCCGGCACCGGCGCGATCTTGACCCGGTCGCGGTCAAGGTCGATCCCGGCTTCGATCAGCAGGCGGCGCAGCCCCATGTCGACCCACGGCGCCGCGCCGATGCTGCGTCCCTTGACCACGCCGAGGTCGCCGCGCGTTCCGCCGAGGTCCTTGTGCATGACCAGGAACCAGTACATGCCTTGCGCCTGCGCGCACAGGAGCTTGGCGCCCTGCCATTGCGGAAACGCCGACAGCGCCGAATGCGCGGAGCCGCCGACGAAATCGACCGTGCCCTCGCGCAATGCCGCGTAGCACTTGTCGACGGGGTAGATCATCTCCAACGCGACATCGAGGCCTTCCTGCTTGAAGCAGCCGAGCTCGATCGCTGCGATCGCGGGGAAATACGAGTTCGAGATCATGTCGGGCACGGCGAGCTTCATCTCGTCATTTCTCCTGCATCAGCGATGATCTAGTCGCGCTTAACCGGCGTATTCATGGCGACGTCGCTGCGCCGCTCATTGGCGAGGTTCTTGCCGAGCTCGAAATATTCGCTCCGCGTCGCCATCTCGGCCTGACGCTCCAGCTCCTGCGGCCAATGGCCGAGATCGTAGCCGTGCCATGGCGGCTGCGGCGTCAGCGGCGGCAGCCCGAGCCGCTCCCAGATCGCCCTGGCCTGCTCCATGAATTCGCGCTTCGGCAGCGCGACCGGCGCATAGGTGCCCTTGAGCGTGGCGTTGATCAGCACGGCCGCGGTTTCGCCCTCGTCGCGCGGACCGCGCGGTCCGTGGCCGGGATCCTTGTGCGGAACCACCTTGAGATCGTGCTGCGGCTGGCAGCGGTAGGACATCGCCCAGAACAAAGCGTCGGCGTTGTCGGGCGCGATGTCCTCGTCCACGGCGACGATCCATTTGCCGGCGAAGCGATGCAGCGACGACGCACCGTAGAGCGCGCGCCAGATCTCGCTCTCGGGCGTGCCGCGCGCGCACTGGATCGCGATCACGGCGTAGAGGCTGGTGAGCGGCTCGTGCATCGCGACCCGCGTCACCCCCTTGATGCCGAGGACCGAGCGCAGGTGATGAAGATAGAGCGGCTCCATCGCCACGCGGCGGATCACGCTGGATTCGCTCGGCGTGACCTGGCTGATGAACGACGGTGAGGATCGGATGGCGGCGGCGGGTGATCGCGGTCACCTCCATGAAGGCGTTGTATTCCTGCAGGTTGACGTAGCCGTGGGATTCGCCGAACGGCGCCTCCGGCTCCAGCATCTGCGTATTGATCAGGCCCTCGATGACGATCTCGGCCTCGGCCGGCACCAGGAGATCGACGGTCTTCGCCCGCACCACGTTGATGGGGCCGCCGGCGAGCGCGCCGGCGACGGCGAGCTCGTCGAGATTCTCCGGCATCTTCTGCACCGAGGCGTAGGAGATCGCCGGCGGGCAGCCGACGACGACGGCGCAAGGCAGCGGCTCGCCGCGCGCCTTGCATTTCTCCCAGTGGGCATAGATGCCCGCGCGCAGCTCGACCGACGGATTCATCCCGAGCCGGCGCGGCGCCTTGAGCTGTCCGCGATAGTTGCCGACGTTCTGGATGCCGGTCTCGGGGTCCTTGGTGATGTAA
Source organism: uncultured Alphaproteobacteria bacterium (assembly GCA_963712565.1). Taxonomy (GTDB): domain Bacteria; phylum Pseudomonadota; class Alphaproteobacteria; order Rhizobiales; family Xanthobacteraceae; genus VAZQ01. The sequence continues at coordinate 186,895 of CAVQIP010000040.1, forward strand.
TGGCCGGCGGAGAGATAAGGCGCGTTGTCCCAGCCGGGCGTCGAGATCGGCACCGGCAGGCCGTCGAGCGCGGCGCCGTCGCGATCGAGGTCGTCGCCGGCGATGACCACCTCCTGGCACGGCGCATCCGTCACCACGCGCGGCGGCAGGGGCGCGGCGATCGCCTTGACCCAGGTCGGCCCGATCTCCTCGAGCGGCCTGCCGAAGCCGATGCGGTAGACCTCGCGGTTCGCCGCCAGCCCGGCAACCAGCACGGCGATGTCGAAGCGGCGGCCCTTGGAATCCGTCGGCTGCGTGAACAGGAAGGCCTTGCGCTCCGGCTCTGGGATGCCGCCGCGATATTGCCAGCGCACCAGCGGGTGCATCTCGGTGTCTTTGTTGATCGGCTCGTCGACCACGACGAGCAGGCCCGCGCGCGCCAGCGCCAGCACGTGCTCGTGCAGGTCGGGATAGCTGCGCGGATGCTGGGGCGGCCCGTCGCGGTAGCGCGCGAGCGCGCTCAATGCGCGCTCCGCAGCTCGATCGTCCATCGGCGCCTCCGCCAACACGCGCAGTCCAGCGCCGTCCACTCTAGAACAAAGCCTTGATGGCCGCAGCCGCCGCGAATGCCTCGGCGTCGCCGTTGACGAATCCGGTCACCTGCAGGCCGAGCGGCAGCCCCTGGTCCTGCAACACCGGCAGCGAGATCGCGGGAATGCCGAGCAGGGACGCGTGCACGGTGCAGTTGGGATCGCCCGTCGATTCGAGGCCCATCGGCGCGGCGGCGGGCGCGGAGAGGCTCACGCAGGCGTCACACTCCGCCGCGAGCTCGGCGTAGAGCGCGCGCGCCTTGTCGCGTTGCGCGAGGTCGTTGCGGTAGTCGTCGAGGCGCATGGCCTCGGCCTCGGCGAGGCGGCCGAGCATCACGGCGCTCACCTTGCTCGCGTCGCGCGCGCGATAGGTGTTGAGCGGCCAGCGCGATTCCCAGCCGTTGATCCGCATCGACAGCGCACGCGCCGGCGCGATCGCGGCCTCGACGGCGGCGACTTTGGCGTGGGATTGCCGCGTCAACACCTCGATCCCGGCGGCCTTTAGCCGCGCCAGCGCATCCGCCATCGCCTGCTTGGCGCCCGGGGAAGCGTCGACCCATCCTGCAGTCTCCAAGCAGGCGAGGCGGCGCGGCGTTTTTGCCGCCGGCGCGCTCGCCGGTCCGAACAGTCCGGGGTAGCCGGGATCGCCGCCGGCGCGAACCGCGATCTCGTAGGCGACCTGCCAGGCGTCCTCCAGTGTCGCCGCCAGCACGCCGGTGCAGCTTTGGCTCAAGCCGTCGTAGCTGCCGCCGCGATTGAGCGCGCCGAGCGAGACCTTGAACCCGATGCAGCCGCAATAGCTCGCCGGGCGAATGGTCGAGCCGATCACTTGCGTGCCGAGCCCCGCGCTGATCATCCCGGCGGCGACCGCCGCGGCCGAGCCGCTGCTCGATCCGCCCGGGGTGCGGCGCAGATCGTGCGGGTTGCGCGTGCCGCGCGGCTCGGTGGCGGCGAATTCCGTGGTCACGGTCTTGCCCACGATCACCGCGCCGGCTTCGCGCAGCGCCGCGACGCTGGCGCCGTCGCGCTCGGTGCGGCAGCCCACGAACAGCGGCGAGCCCTGCTCGGTCGGCATGTCGATGGTCTCGATGATGTCCTTGATGCCGATCGGCATGCCGTCGATCGGCGAGCGCGTCCGGCCCTCGCGCCAGCGCGCGGTTGACTCGTCCGCGGTCGTGCGCGCCACGTCGAGGTTGAGATGGACGAAGGCGCCGATCTTCGGCTCGAGCGCCGCGATATCGGCAAGACAGCGTTCGAGGAAGTCGCGCGGCGTATCGGCGCCGCTGGCGAAGCGCGGCGTCGCCGCGAGATAGGGCTTGCTCGAAAGCTTCAGCTTCTCGTCCGGCGCCAGCATGGTCATACCCTCCGCGGGCTCGAATTGTCCGGGCGCTATTTCCTGCTCTCGTCGTAGTAGTGGATCTCGTAGAGCATGCAGCCGCGCTCCGACTTGAACGGTCCGTGATGAACCCCCGGCGGCCGGCAGGCATAGGTCGGGGCGTCGAAGGCCTCCCCGCCCTTGCCCTGCGCGTCGTTGCCGACGATGAGGTCGCCTGAAATCAGATAAACCTCTTCCCAGTGGTCGTGCACGAACGGCGCGGTGGTGTAGACGCCGGGATCGAAGCGCAGCAGCCGCGTGCGGCTTCCCATCTTGCGGCTCTCGTCGATGTCGCTCGCGAGAATTTTCTGCTTGATGCCGGCGGGATAGCCCGGGGGCGTGACCCAGCCGGCGTTCAGGTCGACGCGGGTGAATTCGAGATGGGGCTTGTTCATCGGCATCGCTGGTCTCCGGCAAATCGGTTCTTCGTCATCCGAGTACGGGAAGTTGTGCAGAAATCCACGGGGCGAACGGCTTGCGCTGGCACATTTCTCAAACGGAGCCAGCGGGCCATAAGGATTTTTCGGCGAAGTGGCACACTTGCGAGCACCGTCTCACCGACGCCGTAGGGCCGGGGCAGGCAGGGGATGGCGGTAGCGCCGGTTTCACGGCTGTTCAGCGGAAGCTTTAGACCTTGGTTCAGGCGGAAGCTTCTGCATAGGCGGTGAAGAAGGGCAAGCCCTGCTCACACACCACGAGCCGCCCGCGCTGACGCTCGTCGATACCGAACTCCTCGACGGCGGCCGCCTCAGCAGAACTCTCGTCTCGGGCGGATACGGTTCCGAGATACAGGCGCGCGAACCCCTCCACACGCGAGCTACGACGGAACCCAACCACCGGCATCGCCGCCTGCTGCGCGCGCGCCAGCGCCGGTCACGCCGCCGCCGCGCCGCCGAGCAGTCTGATGAACTCGCCGTCTCACTCAATCACCTCATCGGCGCGGGCGAGCACCGTCGAAACCGCTCGACACATCCTACCGGCTCAGACAAGGATGCCACCGTCGGGAAACGGGTTGCACGACTCAACCCAGCAGTACTGCCGGCAACCGGCAAACGGGATGCACACCGTGTCGCAACAAAGCTTGTTCCCTCTGAAAGTAAAGGGGCCAGTCCTGTAAGCGTAACAAGACGTGCATGACGCTACCGCCGGCACCACCCGCAAGCTACCAGCTGTATCGCCCGCCAACATGCGATAGCTTGTCGTCGACTTGTAGAACGAGGCTTCTGCGGTAAATCCGGGGATGGTCATTTCATTGCTCCTTAGTTGATGTTGTTCTGCTGGTCGCGGCTCCACTCGGGCTGTCCATGCCATTGAAGGGCTACCGGATTTGGGGGCGACGGCGCACGAGCTGATGGCGTGGTTCGGATCGAAGACCCTGCGGGTGGCTGAGCATTACACACGCGCTGCAGACCGGGAGAGGGCCGGCCCGGCGCGCCGCGGACAGACTGCGAACACCGAGTGGTACATTTTCTGATCCCGGTGTGGCGCAAGGCGGAGAATCTTAAATGATTTCAATGGTGGGTTTCCCGGTTACAATAGGGGAAGCGTCCGCACCCGGTAGGCGTGGGCGATCTTGCGGCCGAGCACGGGGTCTTCGAGCTCGAACGCGAACTCATTGGTCGGGCGCACGCCGCCACGGGCGGCGAGCGTGCCGCAGAACATCAGCGTGCCCTCGGGGAGACGGCCGTCCCCGGCCTGGCGGGCGATCAGCGCGCGCGGGTCCATCATCGCGGTAACGGCGCCTTCCTGGTAGAGCGCGCGCTTGCCGCCTTCGACCACGTGCGCGCGCAGCAGCAGGCGATCCCAGTGCGGGGCGACGTCATCATAGGCCCAGAACGCGGGAGCGATCGGCTTGTCGCACATCTGCTTGGACACCGTCACCCCGTACTTTTCCACCTCGCGATCGGTGTGGTCGGAGCCGGCGCCGACCCAAAGCTTTCCCGCGTGCTGCAGCAGCACGAATTCCACCTCGCCGCCCGAGCTCTCGCCCACGGCCTCGATCGTGTCGTCGGTGGTGAGGCGCGCGGCCGAGACGCGATAGAAAATCGGCGTCGTCGCCGGGCGCTTCACCCCCAATGCCTCCAGCTCCTTGATGTGTTTCTCGACCGCGGCCGGATCGCGTCCGGTCCAGCCGGCGACCACGACTTGGTCGATCGCGACCTCGTCCGCCCGTGTGTTCGACTTGTCCTGCAACGTCAGGGAGAGAATGCGCGGCGGCACGACACGTCCGACATTCGAGTTCAGACATTCGGGTTCGGGAGAGCAAGCGGGCGCGGCAGCAGACGACGAAAGCGCTCTCCCGGGCTTGATATGTCATTGACATAGTCATTTCAACTCCATGACATTCAAACCAACGGGTAGAAGGGGAAGGGGGCCGACGTCTCGTCGTTCCGGAGCAATGCGGTCGCTCGCGCAACTCAAGGCCGAACTCGCCAAGGGCGGCGCCAGCCGCGGCCTGGTCGAGCACTGCTTGGCGCGGATCGCCGATCAATCCGGCGAAGGCAGTCGCGTTTTTCTCAAGGTCCACGCCGCCGATGCGCTCGCGGCGGCGGATTTCTACGACCGCGTGCGTGTGCGCGGCGCGGCGCCTTCGCCGTTCGCCGGCATCCCGGTGTCGATCAAGGACCTGTTCGACATCGCCGGCGACGTGACCACGGCCGGCTCGGTTCTGCTGCGCGGGGCGGCGCCGGCCGAGCGCGACGCGCCGTGCGTGGCGCGGCTGCGGGCAGCCGGGTTCATTCCGATCGGGCGCACCCATATGACCGAGTTCGCCTTCTCCGGGCTGGGGATCAATCCGCATTACGACACGCCGCGCAATCCCTATGACCGTCAGGCCGGGCGCATTCCCGGCGGCTCATCGTCGGGAGCGGCAGTATCGATCACCGACGGGATGGCGTTCGGCGCGCTCGGTACCGACACCGGCGGTTCGTGCCGCATTCCGGCGGCGCTGTGCGGCATCGTCGGCTTCAAGCCCACCGCGCATCGCGTTCCGACCGCGGGCGCGTTTCCGCTCTCGACCTCGCTCGACTCGATCGGCCCGCTGGCGGCGACGGTGGAATGCTGTGCTGCGCTGGATGCCGTCCTCGCCGGCGAGCCGGCGGTCGATCTGCCGCAATTCCCGCTCGACGGGCTGCGCATGGCGCTGCCGCAAACGCTGGTGCTCGAGAGCGTCGAGCCCGCGGTGGCGAGCGCGTTCGAGCGGGCGCTCGAGGCGCTGCGCAAGGCCGGGGCGCGGATCGTCGACATTCCCCTGCGCGAGCTGTCCGAACTATGGGGGATCAACGCCAAGGGCGGACTCGCTGCGGCCGAGTCCTATGCGATCCATCGTGCGCTGATCGCCAAGGCCGAGAAAATGTACGACCCGCGCGTGCTCGCCCGCATCCTGCGCGGGCGGGAGCAGGACGCCGCCGATTACATCGACCTCCTCGCCGCCCGGGCCGATTTCATCCGCCGGGTCGACGCCGTCACCGCGCCCTACGACGCGCTGGTGATGCCGACCACGCCGGTGATCGCGCCGCGACTCGCCGAGCTTGTGGCGGATGACGACGCCTACCGTCACACCAATGCGCTGGTCCTGCGCAATCCCTCGATCGTGAATTTCCTCGACCGCTGCGCGATCTCGATCCCGTGTCACCGCGCCGGTGACGCGCCGGTCGGTCTCATGCTGATCGGCGCGCACGACGGGGATCGTCGGTTGCTGTCGATCGCGGCTGCGATCGAGAAGGTGGTGTCGCCGAGTTTGCCAGAGACAGCGGAGGCGCGATTCTAGCGTCCCCTCCCCCGCTTGCGGCCGAACTCGGGTTTACCCGAGTTCGGCCATTTATTAACTGGCCGAAGTCGGAAACATCCGACTTCGGCTGGAGGGACAGGGAGGGGGCCTGCATCAAGATTTGTGCGAGCGTTCCCCCTCCCCAACCCTCCCCCGCAAGCGGGGGAGGGAGCGCACCGAGTGCGGGACGCGGTTCTGCGGCAACCCCAAAAAACGCGCTCTGGTCTAGAACCAGCTCTCGCGGTGCAGAAAGCCGCCATCGACCGGCACCACCGCGCCGCTGACCCAGCTGGCGCGGTCGCTGGCAAGGAACAGCACCACGTTCGCCACCTCCTCGGGCGTGGCGGCGCGGTTGAGCGGTTTGTCCTTGAAATATTCGCGCCACCGTTCGGAATCGCCGAGCTCGCGCTGGGCGCGCGTGCGCTGGATCATGGTCATCCGTTCGGTCTCGACGCCTCCCGGGTTGACGCCGACCACGCGGATCCCGTCGTCGATGCTTCTCCCGCCCAGCGACTTCGTGACCCCCATCAGCGCCACGTTGGCGGCATTGCCGCAGACATAATTCCATTGCGGCTTTTCGCCGCCGAGGCCCAGCACGTTGACGATGACCTTGGGAGGACGGCCGCGCATGTGGCGATACATGGCGCGCATGAGATTGATGTAACCGAACACCTTGAGATCCCAGGATTCCCGCCAGCGCGTCTCGTCCACGCTGAAAATGTCGCCGGGCGGGATCGCGCCGGCATTGTTCACCAGCACGTCGCTATCCTTGAACTCGTCGGCGATGGCCTCGGCGGCGCCGCGTTGGGCGAGATCGACGGCCTTGCCTTCCACCCGGCCGGCAGCCGCGAGCTCGACGAGCGCGGCTTGCAACCGTTGCCGGTCGCGCGAGACGATCGCGACCCGTGCGCCTTCGGCCAGAAAGCCGCGGGCGATCGCCTTGCCGATCCCCTGCGATCCGCCGGTGATCAGGACGCGGCGATCCGTCAGTCCCAAATCCATCGGTCGGACCCGTGCGTGGAATTCCGGCCATGCCGGTCGGCGGCTAGTGTCCCGATTCCGAAGTTCGCAAACCCTGGCGGCACCTCTAATGCGAACTTCGGAATCAAGGGACACTAGCAAATCTATGATTGTAGTGCGGTCTGGATTTGAAGTTCCTAGGCGCGCTTGCGGCTACAATGGTAGGAACTTCAAATCCACCGCACTAGGCAACGACTTCGGCGCAGCCGCGCGGCGCTGTCAAGAAAACAAATTCGGTCGCGGCAAATCCCGCTACAATGACGACGCCGGAGCGGGGAGGTTGGGCGATGGATTTTTCGTTGAGCCCGGAGCAGCAGCAGATTCGGGACGAGATCGGCAAGCTCTGTGCCCAATTCGACGACGCCTACTGGCTGGAGCACGATCGCAGCGGCGATTTTCCGCACGAGCTGCACGCCGCCCTGGCCGGAGCCGGCTGGCTCGGCATCGCAATGCCGGAGCAATACGGCGGCGCCGGGCTCGGCATCACCGAGGCCGCGATCATGATGCAGGCGATCGCCGAATCCGGCGCGGCCATGACCGGGGCGTCGGCGGTTCACATGAACATCTTCGGCCTGCAGCCGGTCGTGGTGTTCGGCACGGACGAACAGAAGCGCCGCATGCTGCCGCCGCTGATCGCCGGCAAGGACAAGGCGTGCTTCGCCGTGACCGAGCCCGATGCCGGGCTCGATACCACGGCGATCAAGGTGCGCGCCGAGCGCCGCGGCGATCACTACCTGCTGTCCGGCCAGAAGATTCTGGATTTCGACCGCGCAGGTCGCGAACAAGGTGCTGATCCTCGCCCGCACCACGCCGCTCGCCGAGGTCAAGCGCAAGACCGAGGGACTGAGCCTGTTCTACACCGATCTCGATCGCAGCCGGGTGGCGGTGCGCGTGATCGACAAGATGGGCCGCCACGCGGTCGATTCCAATGAAATGTTCTTCGACGGCATGGCCGTTCCCGCGGCCGATCGGATCGGCGCGGAGGGGGAAGGCTTTCGCTCGATCCTGCACGGGATGAATCCGGAACGCATTCTGATCGCGGCGGAAGCCGTCGGCATCGGCCGCGCGGCGTTGCGCAAGGCTGCCAAATATGCGCGCGAGCGCGTGGTCTTTCGCCGGCCGATCGGCCAGAACCAGGGAATCGCCCATCCGCTCGCGCGTTGCTGGATGAACCTGGAGGCCGCCGACCTGATGGTGATGAAGGCGGCGAGCCGCTACGACCAAGGCCTCGACTGCGCCGCCGAGGCCAATTCGGCCAAGTATTTGGCGGCGGAGGCGGCATTCCACGCCTGCGAGACGGCGGTGCTGACCCACGGCGGCATGGGCTATTCGAAGGAATTCCACGTGGAGCGCTATCTGCGCGAGGTCATGATCCCGCGGATCGCGCCGATTACGCCACATATGATCCTCAATTTCATTGCAGAGAAGGTTTTGGGGCTGCCGAAATCCTATTAGGGGGCGACATCGGCCATGGGACGGGGGGTGCCTTTCATGACCTTGCTGCGGCGGGTCGGAGCGGTCGCAATCATCGCCGCGCTGCCGCTGTGGCAGGGCGCCGCGTGGGCTGAGCCTGCCGCTGGTGCCGCTAAGAAATCGCCTGCTGCAGTGTGCGATCGGCCGGCGTTTCGGGTCGTGGTCGACGTCGGTCACACCGCCGAATCGCCCGGCGCGCGCAGCGCCCGCGGCGCCGGCGAATACGACTTCAACCTGCGACTGGCGACGCTGATCGAGGGCGAGCTGGCCGAGGCCGGCTTCGGCCGGGCGGTCCTGCTGGTCACCGACGGCCCCAGCAGGAAGGGGCTGGCCGAGCGCGTGGAGCGCGCCAACCGTTCGTCGGCCGATCTCTTCCTCTCGATCCACCACGATTCGGTGCCGGACCGCTTTCTCGAGACCTGGGAGTACGAGGGCGAGACGCACGGTTTCAGCGATCGGTTCAAAGGCCATTCCCTCTTTATCTCGTACGACAACCCCGATCCCGCGGGCAGCCTGCTGTTCGCCGGGCTGCTCGGCCGGCAGCTGAAGGCCCGCGGCCTGCAGTACACGCCCCACTACACGCAAAAATTCATGGGCCACCGGCAACGCGTATTGGTGGACGCCGAGGCCGGGGTCTACCGCTACGACCAGCTGATCGTGCTGAGAAAAACGCAGATGCCGGCGGTGCTGCTGGAAGCCGGCTCGATCATCAATCGGGACGAGGAATTGGCGTTGAGCGCTCCCGAGCGCCAGTCGCTGATCAGCGCCGCGGTGACCGACGCGGTGGAAAGCTTCTGCGCGGTGCGGCGGCCGCGCAATTCCGAGCGCGTTGCAGGCCAGCCGGGCGCTCCCGCCAAACAGGCGCCTGCTGCCGGCGCGCCGCAGCGGGCGACTGCCAAGATGCGATGAGCCGCCGCTCCGTCTTCCGGCAGCAGCGCTCGGCCGGCGGCTGGCGGGCATGGGCGGTCGCGCTGCCGGTGCTGGCTTTGACGCTTGGTCAGGCCGCCGCGCAGGGGGCTTTGCCGCGCGACTTCGTCTATCTCCGCGATCTTGATCCCACCATCGCCCAGGATATCCGCTATGCCGGCTCCGACAATTTCGTCGGACGGCCGCTTCCCGGTTACGGCGCTGCCGAGTGCGTTCTCAGGCGCGATGTCGCTGCCGTGCTCAAGCAAGTGCAGGCCGACCTCGCCGGAGCAGGTCTCGCGCTCAAGGTCTATGACTGCTATCGGCCGATACGCGCGACGCGCGCCATGGCGCAATGGGCAAGCGACGGCCAGGGCGGCGGCAACAAGCGATTTTTCCCGCGTCTGTCGAAGACCGAATTGTTCGCGCGCGGCTACATCGCCACCCTGTCGCGTCATTCGACGGGGACGGCGGTCGACCTGACGATGATCGACGCCTCGCAGCCGCAGGCGCCGAGCTTCGATCCGGCCGCCCGCTACGGGCCCTGCACGGCCCCGGTCGCCGAGCGCGAACCCGACAACAGCGTCGACATGGGCACGGGCTACGATTGCCTCGACGTCCTGAGCCACACCGCGAGCCCCGCCGTCGGCTCCGAGCAGCGGCGTCGGCGCGCCTTGCTGGTGGCGGCCATGGCCAGACGCGGCTTTCGAATTATCACCGCGAATGGTGGCATTTCGCCTATGCGAGATCGGCGCCGATATCGCACTATGACGTTCCCATCCGCCCGCGCACGGCAGCGATACCGTCCGACTGAACTGCGCGTCGGCGGCATCAACGCCTTCGCCTGTCCTCGCCGCCGTTGCCCCGTACCCCGTCAATTCACCGCTGGAGCGCGCCATGAGCATTCCCAAGACCGTCTACGATCCTCCTTTCAACGTCACGCGCGCCAGCCATTCCGTGCTGACGGTGAAGGATCTGTCGGTCGCCCGCAACTTCTACGTCGATCTGCTCGGCTTCATCGTCAGCGACGAGGACAAGGACACGCTGTATCTGCGCGGCGTCGCCGAGGCCTGTCATCACAGCCTCGTGCTCAAGCGCGCCCGCGGCGAGCCGCAGGCCGAGCGCGTGGGCATGCGCGTGTTCACCGAGGACGACCTGGAGAAGGCCAAGCGCTTTTTCGAGCAAGCCGGCTTGCCGGCCAAGTGGGTCGAGGTCCCGCACCAGGGACGCACGCTGCATGTCGCGGACGCGAGCGGCGCCCCGATCGAATTCTGCGCGACCATGGAGCTGAAGCCGCGCCTCGTCGTCGCGTTCGAGCACCATCACGGCGCGGTGCCGCAGCGGATCGATCACTTCCAGCTGCTGGTGCCCGACGTGCAGAAGGCGTGCGAATTCTGGATGCGCCTGGGCTTTCGGCTCTCGGAATACATTTCCCCGGACGGAAGCGAGGAGTTGCTGTTCGTGTTCCTGCAGCGCAAGGGCAATCCGCACGACATCGTCTTCGCCCCCGGGGCGGGCCCGCGGCTGCACCACGCCGCCTTCGCCATCCCGGAGACCTATCACTTCTTCTATGTCTGCGATCTCGCCGCCAATATGGGCTTCGCCGCCAATATCGAGTTCGGACCGGGCCGGCACGGCCCCGGCCACGCGCTGTTCGTCTATATGCGCGACCCGGACGGACACCGCATCGAGCTGTTCAACACCCATTACCAGGTGATGGACATCGAGAACGAACCGGTGCGCTGGGACGCGAGCCATGCGATGAAGCGCCGCTGGCAGCTGCCGGCACGGCGACAATGGTTCGTCGAGGCGAGCCCGTTCGCCGGCGTCGAGCCGCGCGAGCCGGCGAAGAAGGGCGATCCGATGAGCCTGGAGAAGTTCATCGCCGCCGGGATGCGGTGAGGCGTTGGCAAATGATCCGCTGAACGCGCCGCGATTGCGGTGCGCTCCCTCCCCCACCGCGGGGGAGGGTGGGGGAGGGGCAGACCGGCACAAATCTGGACGCCCCACCCTAACCCTCCCCGCAAGCGGGGGAGGCGACGCTAGAGACGCCGCGGCGGTCCGCTGACTGGGCATTTTCGCTGTCTACCCCGATCGTCATTGCCGGGCTTGACCCGGCAATCCATCCCTTTCGCAAAATGATTGCGAAGATGGATGACCCGCAGATCAAGTTCGCGGGTGACCATGTGGCATCTGGCGCCAAAACACGTTATTGCGAATCCGCCCATCAACCCCGCGCTCGCGGCGGCGGCGTTCCAGATGCGCGCATCGTGCGCGATCATTGCGGCGAAGTCGGAGGACGAGTTGGCGATGGTGTCGAGGCCGTTGTCGGCGAGGATTTGTTGCACGTCCGGCAAATGCAGGATGCGCACGATCTCATGGTGCAGGCGCGCGGTGATCGCGGCCGGCAGGTCGCGCGGCGCCAGCAGGCCGATCCAGGCGCGCCCGGGCGCGAAGGCCGGCACCACCTCGGTGATCGCGGGGACGTCCGGCAGCTTGGCATAGCGCTTGGTGTCGAACACGGTCAGAAGCCGCAGCCGACCCTCTTGGATATGCGGCAATGCCGCCGCCAGGCTGACGATGGCGGTCGGCACGTGGCCGCCCAACACGTCGTTGAGCGCCGGCGTCACCCCCTTGTAGGGGACGTAGAGCAGCTCGATGCCGGCGGTCTTGTTGAGCACCTGCCCGTAGAGATGATGCGCGGTGCCGATGCCGGCGCTGCCATAGGAGATCTTGCCGGGCTGCTGGCGCGCCAACTCGATGAAGGCTGCGAGCGAAGGCGCGGTGATCTGCGAATTGACCACCAGCCCCGCCGGATTGTCCGCGATCGCGGTGATCGGCGTGAAATCCTTGACGATGTCGAACGACGCCGTCTTGTTCTGGATGAGATCGATGGTTTGCGCGAGCGAGATGACGACGCCGATGGTGCCGCCATCGGGCGCCGCGCGCTTGAGCATGTTCATGCCGATCGCGCCCGACGCGCCGGCCTGGTTCTCGACCACCACTGGTACATTCAGGCCTTCGCTCAACTTCCGCCCGATCAGCCGCGCGCTGATGTCGCCGGCGCCGCCGGGAGGATTGGGCACGATGATGCGGATCGATCGCGCCGGATAATCCTGCGCCGGCGCCGCCACCGGCAGCGGCAGGAAGGCGAAGAGCGGTAGCAGTAGGGACAGCCAATGTCTGGACATTCTCGCTCCCGCTCTCTCCACGTCATGGCCGGGCTTGTCCCGGCCATCCACGTCTCTGTCGCCTCATCAAAGTAAGCCGTGGATGCCCGGAACAAGTCCGGGCATGACGGGTCTGAATTCGTCGCGCCTATCAGCTCCCACTTGCTTGCTTCTCCTTCAGCGCCCATTCGCCGTCGGGAAGCCGCGTCACCAGGCCCTGCTCATGCAACGCATGCAGCGCGAGCGCGACCTCGCGCCCGTCCTTGCTGCCCAGCGCTTCCATGATCTGCGAAAAGAACATCGGCCCGGATTTGAGCGCCGCGTGCGCGTTGTCGTAGCGCTTCTGCCCGTCGAAGCGCGGCGCCCGCGGCCGCCGCGTCTCGATGCTGTCGGGGACGCCGTAGGGGGCGGTGAGATCGAAGCCCACCTTGTCGACCAGCCCGTCCGCGTCCCGGGTCGGGTCCATGTAGAAGCCGGGATAGCCGCCCGCCATCACGATGTCGCGTCCGGCCCGGAACCGGGTGGCCATCGCCCATTCCATCTGTTCGGCAGAAAAGACGTCGACGTCGTCGTCGACGATGAAGACGTGCTTCACGCGCGGAATGGCGTGCAGCGCCGCGATCGCGTGCCGCGCCTCGCCGCGCCGTCCCCGGCGCAACGCCACGCGCACGTGCTGGCGTCCGTTCGTGGCCGGCACGCCCAGCACCGCCGCGGGCTCGATGCCGGCGGCGCGCAGTACCTTCCAGATCTGCAGCTCGGTATTGAGCCCGCCGAGATTGCCCGAGTCGGTCCAGCTCAGATGGCCGCCGCTGTGGAATACGGTCTGGTGCAGCGCATCCTTGCGCATAGTGATGGCGGTGACGTGAAACACCGGGTCCATGTGGACCGGCCCGTAGAAGCCGTAGAATTCCCCGTAAGGGCCTTCCTGCTCGCGATAGCCGCGCTCGTCGAAATAGCCTTCGATGATCATCTCGGCGTCGGCCGGCGCCAGCACGCCGTTGGTGAGCCCGCGCACCATCGGCACCGGCTCGCCGCGCAGGGTCGCGACCAGGCCGAACTCGTCGCCCGGAAGCCGCAAGCCCGCCGCCAGATAATCCAGCGGATGCGAGCCGATGGCGAAGCTCACCGGCAACGTCTCGCCGCGCGCCACGCAGGCGAGGTAGCAGTTCTTGAGGTCAGACGGCTGCGAGAGGTTGGCGCGCATGGTGCGGCGGTCGCGGAACATCAGGCGGCGGCAGCCGACGTTGGTCCGCCCGGTCGCGGGGTCGACGCTGTAGTCGATGCCCGACGAGATATAGGGCGCGCCGTCGAGCTCGTGCTGGAGATGGAACGGCAGCTTGGTGAGGTCGATCGCGTCCTCCTTGAGGATCACCTGATGCACCGGCGCCTCCGCCGAGGGCACCTCCACCACCGGCTGCGGATCGTTCATCCGTCGCATGTATTCATGGATCACGTCGCGCTCGTCGGCGCCGAAGGCGGCGGCGAGCCGCTTGCGGCTTCCCGACACCGCCGCCACCATCTCATATCGCTCGGCGCCGACCTGCTTGAAGTATTTTGCCTTGGGCGAGGATTCGATCACCGCGCTCAGCTCGGCGAGCGAGACCGCTTCCTCGTGCACCTCCATTTCCCCGATCGCGATCAGCTTGTCGACGAAGGATCGCAGCCGGAACTTGTCGAGGTCGACGTTGCGGGCGGACATTCGCCTGGCTTCCTCTACTTGTGTCCCGCCGGGAGCATTTCTTTCGACGAATTGATCACCGCGTGGATGCTCCGGGCGTATTCGATCGCTCCGGTGACGTCCATGTCGAGCGCCGCGCGCGCATAGTCCTTGCAGCCGACCCGCGCCGGCCGCGGCGCCTGCATGATCTGCTTGCACAGCGCCTCGACCGCGGCTTCGAGCTCGGCGGCGGGGAGAACCTCGCTCACGATGCCGGCCTCGCGCGCCCGCGCCGGGCTGACCACCGCCGTCGACCACACCAGATAGGTCAAGGCCTTGCGCGGCACGCGATCGACCAGCGCCGACATCACCATGGTCGGCATGATGTTGTGCGCCATCTCGGGAACCTGAAACTTGGCGGTGTCGGCGGCGAGCGTGATGTCGCACACGGCGGCGATGGCGCAACCGAAGCCGAAGGCGCGGCCGCGCACCACGCCGATCACCGGGACCTCGCAGCGCCGGAAAGCGCCGTAGCAATTGAACACCACGTCGTTGCGACGGCGCAGCTCAAGCGCATCGGGTTGCGCGCCGGGCGGGCGTTTCCCCATGGTCTCGCGGCCGACGCAGAAGTCCTCGCCCGCCCCCCGCAAGACCACGATCTCGGAGCTTTCGCCGGCGCCGAGCAGCAGTTGGGTCAGCTCGACCGCCATGGCGTCGGAGGCGGCGTTGCCGATCTGCGGGCGGTTGAGCGTGATTTCCAGTACCGGGCCCTTGCGAGCGGTGAGAATTTCGTTCGACATGCATTTTTCTCCCAAAGCCTTGCGCGGGGAAGTTCACCGCAGCAAAGGCCTCAACTCAATAAGCGAGAGCGGTGCGCGATGCCAGCGGGATACGCTGTGAAATTCAGCGAGCGATGGAATTGACGTGGCGGGAGCGGCGAACTCGGTCTGCTCCCTCCCCCGCTTGCGGGGAGGGGTGGGGTGGGGGAATGCACACTCGAATTTGGATTTGAGCCTGCACGCGTCCCGATGCGCGCCCCCTCCCTGTCCCTCCCCCGCAAGCGGGGGAGAGGACCCTGTGGCACCAACCGTCGTAGGCTCTCGACCCTGGCGGAGGAGTGGAGCAGTCCGCCCTGTCTTCTTAACCGGGCCGTCTTCTCCCGGTCGCCCGCCAGACCCGCTCCGGGGTGACTGGCATGTCCATGTGCTCCACGCCGAATTCCTTGAGCGCGTCGACCACGGCATTGACCACGACCGCGAGCGCCGGCGTGGTGCCGCCTTCGCCGCCCGCGCGCACGCCGAGCGGATTGTTGGGCGACAGCACCTCGCTGATCTCGGTGGTGAAGGGAAGCAGATCGCACGCCCGCGGGATGGCGTAATCCATGAACGAGCCCGAGAGCGGCTGCCCGCCGTCGTAGACACAGCGTTCGGTCAGCGCCTGGCCGATGCCCTGGGCGATCGCGCCGTGGGACTGGCCGTGCAGGATGCGCGGATTGACGGCGCGGCCGACGTCGTCGACGGCGGCATAGCCGACGAGCTCGATCGTTCCCAGCTCGGGATCGATCTCGACCTCGCAGACGTGGCTGCCGTAGGGAAAGCCGCCGACCCCGACCGTCTCGTCGCACTCGGCCGCCAATGGGCCGCGCAAATCGCCCGGCAGATCGTTGCGCTCGCGGGCCGCGCGCGCCACCGCGAATATTCCGATTGAGCGATCGGTCCCTTTCACCGTGAACGTGCCGGCGGAGAATTCGATGTCGTGCTCGGCGGCTTCGAGCACGTGGGCGGCGATTTTCTTCCCGCGCGCGACGATCGCGTCCGAGGCCTTGCCGATGACGATGCCTGCGAGCCGCATCGAGCGGCCGGAATGGGAGCCGCCGCCGACCGGGACGATATCGGTGTCGCCCTGGATCAGGTTGACGCTATCGAACGGCACGCCGAGCCATTCCGTGACGCATTGCGCGAAGCTGGTGCGATGGCCCTGGCCGCTCGACAGCGTGCCGATCGCCACGTCGACGCGGCCTTCCGGCGCGACCGTCACCTTGCTCCACTCGCGCGGCGCCCCGGTGGTGAACTCGACGTAATTGGCGAGAGCGATGCCGCGGCGCTTGCCGCGGCGCGCGGCCGCCGCGCGCCGCTGCGCGAAGCCGTCCCAGTCCGCGCGCGCGAGCGCCGTGTCCATGACCCGCGCGTAGTCCCCGCTGTCGTAGGTGACGCCCAGCGGGTTGGCGTAGGGCAACGCGTCGGCGCCGATCAGGTTGCGCCGCCGCAGCGCGATGCGGTCGAAGCCGCAGCTCGCGGCCGCGCGCTCGATCAATCGCTCGATCACGAACATCGCCTCGGGCCGGCCGGCGCTGCGATAGGGATTGGTGGGCGGCGTGTTGCTGGTCACGGCGCGGGCGCGGATATGCGCCGCCGGGATGCGATAGACGCTCGAGAGCACCGACACCGCCTTGGTCAGCGGCACGAACGACACGGTGTGCGCCCCGACATTGCTGAGGAGCGAGCCGCGCAACGCGAGGAAAAGGCCGTCGCGGTCGAGCGCCAGCTCGGCGGTGACGAAGAGATCGCGCCCCTGGTAGTCGCTGAGAAACGCCTCGTGGCGTTCGCACGTCCATTTGACCGGGCGGCCGACGCGCCGCGATGCCCACGCGACGAGCGCGAATTCGGGATAGAACGCGTTGCGCGTGCCGAAATTGCCGCCAACGTCGCCGGAGACGACGCGCACGCGCTCCGGCGGGACGTCGAGAATGCCGGCGAGCTCGTGCTTCTGGCGCACGACGCCGCCGCTACCGGCATGGAGCGTGGTGCGGCCCGTGGCCGGGTCGTAGTGGCCGACGGCGGCGCGCGGCTCGAGCGGAACGCCGGTGACGCGTTGGATCCAGGTTGTGAGCTTCACCACATGGGCCGCCCGTTCGAACGCCGCCGCGGTCGCCGCGGCGTCGCCGACCTCGGCGTCGATGCAGACGTTGGAGGAAGCCTCGTCCCACAGCCGCGGGGCGTCCGCCGCCGCCGCGGCGAGGGTATCGGTCACCGCCGGCAGCGGCTCGAAATCCACGCGCACGCGCTCGGCGGCGTCCTTGGCCGCGCTGACGCTGTCGGCGACCACGATGGCAACGGCCTCGCCGGCAAAGCGCGCCTTGTCGTGGGGGAGCACGCGGTGGCGCGAGAGGAACTTGTCGGACCCATCGCGCTTGCCGAGCGCGATGTCGGGCGGGCCCGATGACCGGCCGGTGCGGGATCGGCTTGAGCCCGTCGGCGATCGCGTCGGCGCCGGTGAGCACGGCGAGCACCCCGGGCAGCGCCATGGCGGCGGCGGTGTCGATGCCGCGAATGCGGGCATGGGCGTGCGGCGCGCGCACCATGACCGCATGCGCCTGGCCGGGAAGCTCGACGTCGTCGCTGAAGCGGCCTTGGCCGGTCAGCAGCTCCGCGTCTTCCTTGCGCGCGACCGGCCGGCCGATTCCGGCACTGCTTGTGCTTTTCGTCATCGTTTCCCCGCTGCTACGATAGCAGCGTCCCTGCCGTGACAACAATCGGTACGACGGAAAGGCCGCCATGCCCGCCTCCGAGTCCTCCGCGCAATCATCCCGAGGGGAGCCGGCATTGCGCGCCATCGCCATGCCGGCCGACGCCAATCCGTACGGCGACATCTTCGGCGGCTGGCTGTTGTCGCAGATGGATCTCGCCGGCGGCACCGCGGCGACACGGCGGGCGAAAGGCCGCACCGTCACCGTGGCGATCACCGCCATGACCTTTCATCGCCCGGTCTTCATCGGCGACGAGGTGAGCTGCTATGCCGAGATCATCAAGGTCGGGAAAACGTCGATCACGGTGAAGGTCGAAAGCTGGGCTCGCCGCGGCATCGGCGAGGAGCAGATCGCGGTCACCGAGGGCATTTTCACCTACGTCGCCGTGGACGACGACCGCCGCCCGTGCCCGGTGCCGCCGGAGGGTTGAGGCGAGCGCGTAAACAGCGTGTCGTCCCCGCGCAAGCGGGGACCCATATTCCAGAGTCGGTGGTTATGGGTCCCCGCGTTCGCGGGGACGACAGCTCCACAGCCAGATGATCTGTCGTTGCCGTTCCTATCAGCGCATTGCAGATACTAGTCGGCAGCGTTGCAATGATTTAGATTGCAACCACCATTGGGCCTCATCGGATTCAGGAAAACTCGGGTCAATCCCAACATTGCTCGACATGGTGCGGCGCCGGTTGACGCGGCGGCGCGGCTGGCTGGGCTCGTGCAAATGCGCAAGGCTGATCCGCTTCGACCGACCAGGAGCTGACAATGGCTATGTTCGATGACGTCCTCGGTTGCGCTGCGCGGGACACCGGTCCCTCGTCGATCGGCACGCGCCTTGGCAGAGCCATCGCTGCGGTGCTCGTCGGCGCCGGCGCGCTCCTGATGATGCCGGGTGCGGCGGGTGCGGCGCCCGCCGCCCCGGCGCTCGATGCGCAGACGATCAACGCCGCCGAGCTGTCGGCGCCGTCCGGCAAGAAACGCGCTCCCGCTCCCAGCGCGGCCGCGCTCATCAAGGCCGAGATATTGCTCGACCGCGCCGGCTTCTCGCCCGGCCAGATCGACGGCAAGAGCGGCAGCAATGATCAAAAGGCAATAACCGCGTTTCAGGACGCAAACGGAATCAAGCCGAGCGGCCGTCTCGATCCCGAAACCTGGGAGCGGCTGATGGCGACGTCCAGCGACCCGGCGGTGGTCGAGTATGAAATTCAACCGGCGGACGTGAAGGGCCCGTTCAACAAGACCATTCCGCAGTCGCTGGAAAAGAAGGCGGAGCTGAAGACGCTCAACTTCACCAACCCGCGCGAGCTGCTGTCGGAAAAATTCCACGTCGACCCCGCTCTGTTGACCAGGCTCAATCCCAAGGCGTCGTTCGACAAGGCCGGCACCAAGATCATGGTGCCGAACGTCGCGAGGAAGCCGTCGCAGGCCAAGGTCGCAAAAGTCGTGGTAGACAAATCGGCACGCACCGTTCGCGCCTTCGACGCCAATGGCAAGCAGATCAGCTTCTATCCGGCGTCGGTCGGCAGCGAGGAGCGCCCCGCTCCCAGCGGCACGCGGCCCATTCGTTCGGTCGCGGAGAATCCCACCTATCACTACACCCCGAAGCTCAAGTTCAAGGGGGTGAAGACGCAAAAGCCATTCACCATCGCCCCGGGTCCCAACAATCCGGTCGGCAACACCTGGATCGATCTCGGCGACGGCTTCGGCATCCACGGCACCCCGGAGCCGCAGCGGGTCAGCAAGACCGAATTGCACGGCTGCGTCCGCCTCACCAATTGGGACGCGCAGGCGCTCGGCAAGATGGTGCAGAAGGGGACCAAGGTCGAGTTCATCAACTGATCACGCGGCACGCGGCCGCAGTGTCGATCTTGAGAATTACAGCCCATTTCGTTTGCAATGGAATCAGCGCGGGTGCGCGGCATGCTTCGGCGTCGTGACCAACGCAATACGCTCTAGAAGCAAAGGTGCGTCACGACGTTGCCGCGTTTGTCCTTGATCACGACGGGACATTCCGCGCGCTTGAGCGCGGCCTTGGCCTCTTCATTGCCGAGCGCCGCGGCTTTCTCGTAATAGGCCTTCGCGGCGCTTGCATCCTGCGGCCCGCCGCGCCCGCTCTGCGCAAACGCGCCCATCCGCTCCAATGCGCCGGGATGATCCTGCGCGGCCGCCTTTTCGAACAACGCCCGCGCGGCAACGTCGTCCTTCGGCCCGCCGATGCCCTCCGCCATCATCACTCCGAGCTGAAACTGCGCCTCCGCCGAATTCGTCTCCGCCGCTTTGGCAAACAAGGCCCTCGCCTTGACCGGATCCGGCGGTGCGCCGCCGCCCTCGTTGAGGGCCGCGAGATTAGTGGCGCCGCGGGGATTGCCTGCCGCGGCGGCGCGCTCGAACAGCTTGCGCGCCTGGGCTTCATCCTTTGGCACGCCGGAGCCGGTCGCGAGCAGCACGCCGAGCTCGACCATGGCCGATGTGCTGCCCTTGTCGGCCGCCTTGCGATAGGCGCTCAGCGCTTCCGGCAATTGTCGATTGGCTGCATAGGCACGGCCGAGCTGGTAAAGCGCCCGCCGCGATGCGGCTGCCGCGACCCTGCAGAATTTGATCGCCGTCGCGACATCGGACGGGTCGATCTCGGGCGTGCCTTTGACGTCCTTCGGCTTGTCCGGATCGGTGGGATCAGCGGCGAGCCGGTCGCACAGCACGAGATCGGCGGATTGAGCGCGGGCCGAGGAATGCAGGCAGGCGAGGGTCAGCGCCAACAGGCTGATGCCGCAGCCATGAGCGATCCAAACTGCACCGGATCGGTTTTTCATGATCGCATGTCGGCTTCGGGCATGACGCTTGTCGCGAAATCCTATCTGCGGACCTTATCGCTGGGGAGTTGGGCCAGCAAGCGGCGCCGCGTGTCGACGAACGAGATGTGCTCGCGGTGAGGCTGTGTCAGTTTGCCCCTGAAGCGAGATCGGCGTCCGTCTTGCACACGACCGCATATGCGCGAATACTCTCGTCAAATTTTGGGAGGAGAAACCCATGGACCGCCGTAGTTTCGTCATCGGCACCGCCGCAACCGCGCTCGCGGGCGGAGGGGCCTTCGCGCAAGAGGCTTTTCCCTCGCATGCGATCACCATCATCAACGCGTTTCCGCCCGGCGGCGCCAACGATATCGTGACGCGGCCGCTGGCCACGGCGATGGAGCCGATCCTCAAGCAGCCGGTCGTGGTCGAGACCAAGGCCGGCGCCGCCGGACAGGTCGGCGCACAGTTCGTCGCCTCCGCCAAGCCCGACGGCTATACCTTGCTGTCGCACAATACCGGGATCTCCGGCTACGCCGAGGTCGACAAGCTGTTCGGCCGTCCGCCCAAGACCAGCCGCGCCGACTTCATTCCGCTCGCGCGCGTCATCGCCGATCCGGTCCTGCTCCTGGTCAACGAGCAGCAGCCGTACAAGACGCTCAAGGAGTTCGTCGACGCCGCCAAGGCGCATCCGGACACGCTCGTGTTCAGCTCGGGCGGGCTCTATGGCGCGTCGCACCTGCCGCTGGCCTATCTGGAGAAGGCAACCGGCCCGTTGCGGCTGCGGCATCTGCCGACCAACGGCGGCGGCCCGGCCATCGTCGCCATCCTCGGCAACAATGCCCAGGTCACGACGCAGACGGTGTCGGCCACGCTGCCGCACGTCAAAGCCGGCAAGCTGCGCCCGCTCGCCACGTTCGGCGCCACCCGCTCGAAGCAGTTGCCCGACGTGCCCACCCTCAAGGAGCTCGGCTTCGATGTCGAATACTATCTCTGGGTCGGGATATTCGCGCCCAAAGGCACGCCGCCGGCGGTGGTGACGACGTTGCACGCCGCCATCGGCAAGGCGGTGCAAACGAACGAGTTCAAGGCCACGCTCGCCAATATCGGTCTGGAGCTCGCCTATCTCGACGGGCCCGAGTTCCAGAAGTTCTGGGACATCGACGGCCGGCGCACCGACGAGGCGGTGATCGCGATCGGCCGCCAGGGCTAGCCGGCGGGAAGGCGTCTGCGCCGACCGCGGTTGATGCCTGCGGAGCTGCGCCCTAGCGTCCCCAAAGCTTGGTCGAGGCGAGACGCGCTCCTTCCACCAGCGCGCGCAGCTTGGCCCAGACCAGCTCGGCATGAACGCGGCCGCCGAGGCCGCAATCGGTGCCGGCAATGACATTCTCGCGGCCGACGATTGCGGCATAGCGAAGGATGCGGTCGGCGACCAGCTGAGGATGCTCGACCAGGTTGGTGGCGTGGCTGACCACGCCCGGCATCAGCATCTTACCGGGCGGTACCTTGGCCGCCTGCCACGCGCGCCATTCGTGCTCGTGCCGTACGTTGCCGGCTTCGAAGGAATAGGTCTGCGCCTTGACCGTGAGAATGAGATCGATGATGTGTTCCAGCGGTAGGTCGTGGGTATGCGGACCGTGCCAGCTGCCCCAGCAGAGGTGGTAGCGAACCCGCTCTTCCGGAATGCCGGCGAGCGCGTGATTGACCGCCTCGATGCGCAGCTTGGCGAACTTGCGGTAGTCTTGCACGCTCGGCTCGGGCTTGATCATGTCCCACCAGTCGGGAAGGCCGGGATCGTCGATCTGCAGCACGAATCCCGCGGAAACCACGGCGCGGTATTCTTCGCCCACGGCCTCGGCCAGGGCGAACAGGAATTCCTCGTCGGTCTTGTAGTATTCGTTGAAAATGAAGTGGTCGAGCCAACCCGGCGCCAGCACCGCGATGAACGCCTCCTCCACCTTGCTGCCCGAGCGAGCGATCGCGGCCTTGAAGGTGTCGATCTCGCGATTGATCGCTTGCGGTCCTTTCGATTTCACCGGCCCGCGTGCGATGACCCGTTCCGTCATCGGCGGCAGCGGCTTTTCGCCGGGCACGAAAAACAGCGTCCCGAGCTTGTCCATGTCCGCATAGAAGTCGTGAAATTCGTCGCGCTCTCGCGTCGAGTGCCGCGTGGTCGGCGGCTCGCCCGGCTGCACCGGACGCACCTCGAGGCCGGTAAAGTGCGCGGCGTAATGCGCCAGGCTGCGGGCGGTCCAGAACTCACCGTCGTTGATGCAGTCGATGCCGATCTCGACTTGTTTCCTCACCATCCCCGCGATGGCCGGCACCACGCGGCTGGCGATTTCGCCCCCATCGGTCACCTCGGCATTGGCGAGCCGCGCCGGCATGTCCTCCCATCCTTTGGGCGGCGGAAGCCGGCCGACATGAGACGTCCTGATCCGACTCGCGCTCTTTTCCATGTCCGTTCCTCCCGAGACAGCGGTTGCCGACCGATGAAACCGCGTGTGGTGCGCCGGCAGGCGGCGTCCCGCCGGTCCGCGGTTATTTTCCCGTAGCCAAAGGCCCCCATCAAGCGCGCCGCGTGCTGGCGCGCGCACCGCACCGACGAGGCGGTGATCGCGAGCGCAGGGCAGGGGTAGTGGACAAGCTCGCCCCGCCTGCGTAACTCTCGATCGATGGACGAGCGAGTGTTCAGCGTGCGCGAGATTCTGGCCGGCGAGGCGCCGAAGGATGCGCCGGTCACGGTCAAGGGCTGGGTGCGCACCCGGCGGGACTCCAAGGCCGGCATTTCGTTCGTGCACGTCTCGGACGGATCGTCGTTCCATCCGGTGCAAGTGGTCGCGCCGAACACGCTACCCAATTACGCCGACGAGGTCCTCAAGCTCACGACCGCTTGCGCGCTGGAGGCGACAGGGACGATCGTGCCGTCGCCGGCGAAGGGGCAGCCGTTCGAGATGCAGGCGAGCGCGATCAAGGTGATCGGCTGGGTGGAGGATCCGGACACCTATCCGATCCAGCCCAAGCCGCACTCGCTGGAATTCCTGCGCGACGTAGCGCACCTGAGGCCGCGGACCAACGTGATCGCGGCGGCGACGCGGGTGCGGCACACCCTGGCGCAGGCGATCCATCGGTTCTTCCACGAGAACGGCTTCCTCTGGGTCAATACGCCGATCATCACCGCGTCCGACGCGGAGGGGGCGGGGGCGCTGTTCCGGGTGTCGGCGTTGGATCTCGCCAACCTGCCGCGCACGCCGCAGGGCAACGTGGATTTCGCCAAGGATTTCTTCGGCCGCGAGGCGTTCCTGACGGTGTCGGGGCAGCTCAACGTGGAGGCGTACTGCCTCGCGCTCACCAAGGTCTACACTTTCGGGCCGACGTTCCGCGCGGAGAACTCCAACACCAGCCGCCACCTCGCCGAGTTCTGGATGATCGAACCGGAGATCGCTTTCGCCGACCTGTCGGACGATGCGACGCTGGCGGAGGGGCTGCTGAAGTTCACCTTCGAGACGTTGCTGAAGGAAAGGCAGGAGGACCTCGCGTTCTTCGACGAGCGGATCGAGAAGGGGCTGCGCGCGAAGCTCGAGGGCATCGTCGGCTCCGAGTTCGTGCGCATGGATTACGGCGAGGCGATCGCGCTGCTCGAGCGGGCGAAGGAGAAGTTCGAGTTCCCGGTGCAGTGGGGCATGGATCTGCAGTCCGAGCACGAGCGCTATCTCACCGAGAAGCACGTGAAGAAGCCGGTGATCGTGATGAACTACCCGAAGGACATCAAGGCGTTCTACATGCGGGTGAACGATGACGGCCGGACGGTCGCGGCGATGGACGTGCTGGCGCCGGGGATCGGCGAGATCATCGGCGGCAGCCAGCGCGAGGAGCGGCTGGCGGTGCTGGACGCGCGCATGGCGGAGCGCGGCATCGACAAGGAGCACTACGCCTGGTACCGGGATCTGCGCCGCTACGGCACGGTGCCGCACGCGGGCTTCGGGCTGGGCTTCGAACGCACGCTCGCCTACGTCACCGGCCTCGCCAACGTGCGCGACGCGATCCCGTTCCCGCGAACCCCCGGCAACGCGCGCTATTGACGCGTGTTCTGGATGTGCTCCGCCTTATCGCCTGTGACCCGATTCGGACAGCGCGGTCACGGTTTCGCTAGAACCATCTGCGGCTTGGGCTAGCGCATGTTCCGGAAAAGTGGGAAGCGGTTTTCCGAATAGAACATGCGCAAAATCAAGGAATCTGGAGCACATCACGATTCAATCGAATCGTGATGTGCTCTAGGTGTCGCGCCGCCCGATAGGCGAACCAGGAACTCCCAGCCTACATCGTCAGCGTGGACACGAAGGCGCCGACGCCGCCGGCGCCGGGCGCCATCAGCCATTCGGCGGTCGCGCCGTTGAGCGCGCTCTGCCACATCAGATCGATCGTGGCATCGCCGTTGAAATCGCCGGTGGCAACCACGTCCCATCCCGGGGCTGCCGGGGTGAATGGGTTGCTGGCCACGCTGCCGCCGGCCATCAACCATTCGCTGGTGGCGCCGGTGGCCGCGTTCTGCCACATCAGGTCGTCGGTGCCGTCGCCGTTGAAATCGCCGCTGGCGATCAGATTCCACCCCCCGACCGGCGGCGCGCTGAGTAAGCTGCCGACACCGCCGGTGGGCGCCATCAACCATTCGGCGGTCGAGCCTGTCGCGGCGTGCTTCCACATGAGGTCGGCGGTGCCGTCATTGTTGAAATCGCCGGTGGCGACCACGTTCCATCCCGGGGCTGCCGGCGTGCCGAGCAAGGTGCCGACCCCGCCCGTGGGCGCCATCAGCCATTCGCTGGTGGCGCCGGTGCCTGCGTGCTTCCACATGAGGTCGGCGGTGCCGTCATTGTTGAAATCGCCGGTGGCGACCACGTTCCATCCCGGCGCTGCCGGCGTGAATGGGTTGCTGGCCACGCCGCCGCCGGCCATCAGCCATTCGCTGGTGGCGCCGGTGCCTGCGTTCTGCCACATCAGGTCGTCGGTGCCGTCGCCGTTGAAATCGCCGCTGGCGATCAGATTCCACCCCCCGACCGGCGGCGCGCTGAGTAAGGTGCCGACCCCGCCCGTGGGCGCCATCAGCCATTCGGCGGTCGAGCCGGTCGCGTCATTCCTCCACAGGATGTCGTCGGTGCCGTCGCCGTTGAAATCGCCGCTCGCGACCGCGCTCCATCCCGGGGCTGCCGGAGTGGCTGGATCGTTGGCAATGCCGCTGCCCGGCGACATCAGCCACTCGGCGGTGTTGCCGATCGCGTTCTGCCACAGGACGTCGTCGGTGCCGTCGCCGTTGAAATCGCCGCGGGCGACCGCGTTCCAGCCGGTGGTCCAGATGGAGGTCGCCACGTCGGCGTCGTTTGAAAAGTCGCTGAAAGCATACGCGATGTGGCCGTCCGCGAGCACGGCAGCCTCGGGGCTGTCGGTGCCTAGTGGCCCGGTCCCCCTTACCGTGAACTCGGCGCCGATCTTGTGACCGAGTGCATCGAACCGCTGGGAGCGGATGAGAAAGGCGTTGTCGTCCTCCCAGGTCACGAGGAAGCCGCCATCGCGCAGGCCGACGACGTTCGCTTCGTTCTGTTGACCGTCCTGGGTGGTATTGACCAGGAAGTCGGGGGCGACGTTGGCTCCGGTATTGGACATGATCGTCGCCCGAATGCCTGACCCGGAAGCATCGCCGGCACCGTCCGTCCAGACGACGACGAAGCCGCCGTCTCTGAGCGCGGCGACATCGGGATCCGTCTCCTCGAATGTTGAGAAGCCGCCGGTGACTGGGGCAACCGAGATGACTGGCGCCCCGGCTGACGTGTAGATGCTGAAATATATGTCGTGATCCCCGGAAACGTTTCGTTGCCAAACATCGACGAAATTGTTGTTCGACAGGGTCGCCAGCGCCGAAAAGTCTGTGTCCAGGGTCCCGTTGTCGTTCACCGTGATTGGCGCGCCGACAAAGCCGGTGTTGGAGACGATCTTGGCCACAATGTCTTTGTTGCCGCCGCCGTTGTCGAGGGTATACGAGACGACGTAGCTGCCGTCGGCAAACGCAGTGAGGGAGGGATCGACAGTCTGGCTCGCCGTGACGTCGATATTTTTTTGTGTGGGAGAATTCAGCGAGGAATTGAAAACGCGCACGTAGATGTCATTGTCGCCTAGGTTCAAACTGACGTAAGCCACCGCAACGTTGCCATTGGCCAAGGTCGCGATTGCAGGCGCGAACTGATTTCCGCTGGTGCTAAACTGGCTGATCTTAACCTCGCCACCGTGCAGCGGGTCACCGCCGACCTTGTTGCCGAGAGCGTCGTATCGCTGTGCGACAATGGCGGAGCCGGCCGTGTTGTAGGTGTTGCTGGAGTTCGTCCATGCGACGACATAGCCGCCATCCGACAAGAAGGTGACTTGCCCATCCAACTGAGGGCTCGCGGCATCCGAGAAGTTGACCTGCGTCTGCGACTTCAAAAGCCTGGGGGTCGTGGTCATGGCATCCTCCGAGACCGCGTGATTCGGGCAAAGGCGGCCGCTGGTCTGATTCCCCGCATCGGCTGACCTTCACCTCTCGCTACATCGTCAGCGTGGCTACGAAGGCGCCGACGCCGCCGCCCGGCGCCATCAGCCATTCGGCGGTCGTGCCGTTGAGCGCGTTCTGCCACATCAGATCGTCGGTGGCATCGCCGTTGAGATCGCCGACGGCAACCACGTTCCATCCCGGGGCGGCCGGCGTGAACGGGTTGCTGCCGATGCCGCCGCCCGCCATCAGCCATTCGCTGGTGGCGCCGACGCCGTTCTGCCACATCAGGTCGTCGGTGCCGTCGCCGTTGAAATCGCCGCTGGCGATCAGGTTCCAGCCCCCGGCCGCCGGCGTGAATGGGTTGCTGCCGATGCCGCCGCTCGCCGACATCAGCCAATCGCTGGTGGCGCCGGTGCCCGCGTTCTTCCACATGATGTCGGTGATGTGATCGCCGTTGAAATCGCCGGTGGCGACCACGTTCCATCCTCCGGTTCCCGGGGTGAACGGGTTGCTGGCCACGCTGCCGCCGGCCATCAGCCATTCGCTGGTGGCGCCGGTGCCTGCGTTCTTCCACAGCACGTCGTCGGTGCCGTCGCCGTTGAAATCGCCGCTCGCGACCAGGTTCCAACCTCCGGCCGGCGAGGTGCTGAGCAGGCTGCCGGCGCCGCCGGTGGGCGCCATCAGCCAAACGCTGGTGGAGCCGGTCGCTGCGTGCTGCCACATGATGTCGGTGATGTGGTCGCCGTTGAAGTCGCCGTCGGCGACCACGCTCCATCCCGGCGCTGCCGGCGTGATGCGCAAGCTGGCGCCGCCGGTGGATGCCATCAGCCATTCGGCGGTCGAGCCGGTCGCGTCGTTCTTCCACTCGATGTCGTCGGTGCCGTCGCCGTTGAAATCTCCGGTGGCGACCACGCTCCATCCCGTGGCTGGCGGCGTGAACGGGAAGCTGGCGATGCCGCCCGCTGGCGACATCAGCCATTCGCTGGTGCCGCCGGCGCCGTTCTGCCACAGGATGTCCGCGGTGCCGTCGCCGTTGAAATCGCCGCTGGCGATCGCGTTCCAGCCGGTGGTCCAGATCGAGGTGGTCACGTCGAAGTCGCCGGTCGAGATGTCGCCGACGGCGTACGCGATGCGGCCGTCGGTGAGCTGGGCGGCTTCGGGACTGCTCAGCTGGCTCACCTCGCTCTGCACCACGAACTCGGTGCCGATCTTGTTGCCGACCGCATCGAACCGCTGCGCCCGGGCGTGATGGGTGTTGCCGTCGTGCCAGCTCACCAGGAAGCCGCCGTCGCCCAGCGCCAGCACGTTGGGATGGTCCTGCGTTCCCGCAGTGGTCGTGTTGACGGTAATGTTGAGGCCAACGATAGTGTTGCTGTTGGAAATGATTTGCGCCCGAATGTCGATCGTGGGGGTATCGGCGTCGGCCCACACCACGACGAAGCCGCCGTCTCGGAGTGCGGCGACACCCGGATCGGTTTCCGCCCCGCCGCCGCCGAACCCCCCGGGGACGTGGTTATTGACGAACGCCGGCATGCCGGTCTTGGTGAAGATCCCGTACTTGATATCGGTGTCGGTTGCGCTGCCAGCGTTCTCGTCCTCATAGACCGCGACGAAGTTGCCGTTGGACAGCGTCGCGAGCTCGGAGTTCTCCCGATTGTCGGTTTGGTTCTCGATATCGAACTGGTGGCCCACCAGCCCGGTGGCGCTCGTGACGACGCGCGCGACGATATCGCTGTCGCTGGCGCTGTTGGACAACGTATAGGAGACCACGTAGTTGCCGTCGCTGAAGGCGGTGAGGGACGGGTCGATTGTCTGGTTCGTCCCCGCGTCGATAACGTCGGTTCTGATGTAATTCAGCGCAGGATCATAAACGCGCACCAGAATGTTGCTATCGATGATCGAGGGTCCGTCGAACCTATCGACGAACGCGACCGCGATGTTTCCATTGGACAAGACCGTGACCGCCGGCGCGAACTGGTTTTCCGAGAAGGAGTGGCTGATGTAGATCTCGCCGCCGACCTTGTTGCCTGCGGAGTCATATCTCTGGCCGACAACGGCATCGCCATTGGCGTTATACGTCCTGCTCAGGTCCGTCCAGACGACGAGGTAACCGCCATCCGGCAGACGAGCGATCTGGCCGTCGCCCTGCAGTGACGCGCCGCCAGGCGCGACCGGCGCGTCCGAAGTGTTGACTTGCGTCTGGGATTTCCAAAGCCTGGGGGTCGTGGTCATGGTGTCCTCCGCAACCGCCTGATCCGCGCGGCAGCTCTAGGGCAAAGGGAAAAGCGAGATCGCCCGCAATAGCCGTTCTCTCGGATCGGCCTCATGCCGATGCGGCGCGCGTCGAGCCCAACGGGTCGGCTGCCGGTCCAATTCTCCGCGTCGCCTGACGTTCATCTCCCGCTAGAGCATGTCCCGCAAAAGTGGGTACCGGTTTTGCGAAAAAGGGCATGCTCGAACAAGATGCCTGGAGCGGAATGACGATTCGAAGAAAAGTCATCCCGCTTTAGGTCGCCAGCGTGGAGACGAAGGCGCCGACGCCGCCGCCGCCGGGCGCCATCAGCCATTCGCTGGTCGCGCCGGTGAGCGCGTTCTGCCACATCAAGTCGATGTTGGCATCGCCGTTGAGATCGCCGACGGCAACCACGTCCCATCCCGGGGCAGCCGGCGTGAACGGGTTGCTGCCGATGCCGCCGCCCGCCATCAGCCATTCGCTGGTGGCGCCGGTCGCGGCGTTCTGCCACATCAGGTCGTCGGTGCCGTCGCCGTTGAAATCGCCGCTGGCGATCAGGTTCCAGCCCCCGGCCGCCGGCGTGAATGGGTTGCTGCCGATGCCGCCGCCCGCCGACATCAGCCAATCGCTGGTGGCGCCGGTCGCCGCGTTCTTCCACATGACGTCGGTGATGCCGTCATTGTTGAAATCGCCGGTGGCGACGACGTCCCACCCCCCGGTTCCCGGGGTGAACGGGTTGCTGGCCACGCCGCCGCCCGCCATCAGCCATTCGCTGGTGGCGCCGGTGGCCGCGTTCTTCCACAGCACGTCGTCGGTGCCGTCGCCGTTGAAATCGCCGCTGGCGACCAGGTTCCAGCCTCCGGCCGGCGAGGTGCTGAGCAAGCTGCCGGCCCCGCCGGTGGGCGCCATCAGCCAGACGCTGGTGGAGCCGGTCGCGGTGTGCTGCCACATGAGGTCGGTGATGTGATCGCCGTTGAAGTCGCCGCTGGCGACCACGTTCCAGCCCGGCGCTCCCGGCGTGCCGACCAGGCTTGCCCCGCCGGTGGGCGCCATCAGCCATTCGGCGGTCGAGCCGGTCATGTCGTTCTTCCACATGATGTCGTCGGTGCCGTCGCCGTTGAGATCGCCGGTGGCGACCACGCTCCATCCCGCGGCCGGCGGCGTGAACGGGAAGCTGGCAATGCCGCCGGCTGGCGACATCAGCCATTCGCTGGTGCCGCCGACGGCGTTCTGCCACAGGATGTCGTCGGTGCCGTCGCCGTTGAAATCGCCGCTGGCGATCGCGTTCCAGCCGGTGGTAAAGGTCGTGGTCCAGATGTCGCTGTCGCCGGCGATCTGCTCGAAGCCGACGACGAAGCGACCGTCGCCCAGGGTGGCGACGACCGCGTTCTCCTCCGCCCCCATGCTGCCGGCGGTGAATTCGACGCCGATCTTGTGACCGGCCGCGTCGAAGCGCTGGCCGCGCACGAGGTCGAGATTTTCGTTGTCCCAGACGACGACGAAGCCGCCGTCCTTGAGCGCGGCGACATCGGGCCCGAACTGCTGGCCGGCCGTCGAGGTATTGACCGTGAAGGCCGCACCCTGCGCCACGCCGCCGTTGTCGTAGACCCGGGCGCGGATGCCGAGCTGACTGCCGTCGACGTTATTTTCCGTCCACGTCGCCACGAAGCCGCCGCCGGTGAGTGCCGCCACATGCACGTCGGTCTGCGTTGTTAGCGCCCGAATCGATGGTACCCCTCGTCACCGACCCTCCCGCTGAATTCCGGATCGTGAACTGCGGATCGAAATCGGCGTGCGTGGTGTCGTCGGCGTCCTCGAACACGACGACGTAATTGCCGTTGCTGAGAACGTCCACGTCGGGATTGCGTGCCACGTCGTCGGAGTTGAAGATGGTGAATTCGCCGCCGTAGGTGCCGGCGGCATTGGCGATTTTACCGACCACGTCGGTGGTGAAGTCTCCCGTCGCCCGCAGCCGATTGTAGGCGACGAGGTGGCTGTTGTCCGCGCGGACGGCTACCGTCGGGTTGGACAGGAGGTCGTCGCCGGTGTCGTCCGCGACGGTGGTGGGCGTAAACGGTACGAAGGCGCCGTTGACGTCGCGGGTCTCGACCAGGATCCGGGTGCCGGCGGCGTTGCTGCCTTCGTACACCATGAGGAAGCCGCCGCCCGGCCGGATGGCGAGCGCTGCGTCCTGCTCGCTGCCGATGGTGACGGTATTGACCCGGAACTCGGGGCCGACCCGGTTGTCGGCGGAATTGAAGATCTGGCCGATCAGGTCGCTGGTCGCCGAGGGGTTGATCGGGCCACCGGCAGCCGAGTCCAGACCACGATGTAGCGGCCGGCGCCGATATCGACGATGGCGGGATCCTGCTGCGCGCCCGCGTCGCTGAGATTTGCCTGATGGATCGCTGTCGATACCCTCGGTGTCGTGGTCATGACGACATCTCCTCAATTCGTCCTCGGACGAGAATTGCGAAGGCCATTCCGTGAGAGTTACCGCTATACCTTCGGTCGCTTCGTGCGTCGGAGAGGTTCACGTGGCCCGGGCTGCGGGCGATCCGGCCGGGCCGCCGGTCGCGCGATTTAATTCGCGCTGCCGCATGCGTCGACGATGCCGCAGGATGCGGGCCGGCGGGTCCCACCTGCTGGCTCGCGTCAGGGATTTCCAAGGCCTGGGGGTCGTGGTCATGGCGTCCTCCCCGCCCTGCGCGGGCAGTCGTTGGAGGTAACCATCCACCGGATGGACTAAACCACAGTTGCAGCCAAAGGGAAATAGACAATCAGGGGGTGTGGCCGCGGT
>CAVQIP010000041.1:0-80029 GCA_963712565.1 uncultured Alphaproteobacteria bacterium
TCGCGGCACGTCCCCGTCGGCTCGCCGCGCAGCGTTACGTTGAGCACCGAGATCGACAATTCAAGTCCGATCAGATCGGTATGGCTTGTACATGGCCGCATAGCGCCCAGTCGAATCGGTCGGCAGTCCATATTGTTTGAAGCACAACGCGGCGTAGTCACTCTCCGCCTTAAACACGACATAGACGCCCCAGCGCAGGTCACGCTCTACCGGCTGCCCATCGCGCCGGAGCGACGAGACGACCTCGACCATCCCGTCGCTGGCCAGCGCGCCACCGAGATGCCGCGGGCGCAAGACGCTAGCAAGATCGTCGGCGCCGCACGGCGGGAAGCCCAAGCCGTCATGCGGCACGTCGAGGCTGCAGGCATTGGCGACCGCCGCCATCTCGATCGCCGACTTGGTGCCGTCGAGGAACGAGTTGAACATCTGGGAGTTCATGCCGGCTTGCTTTGCCTCCGCTGGGGTGAGGCCGTAGTGTTCCCAAACGCCGTCCGGCGTGACGGCGTGATAGGCCGGCAGATATTTGGTGCCCTTACCCGCCGCTATCACCGAAAAGCCGGCTGAACGCGCCCAGTCGACCATTTCGACGATGAGCGCGGGCTGATCGCCGTATGCCATGGAATAGATCACGCTGGCGGCTCGCGCTTTGCGGGCGAGCCACGCCCCCGCGAGTGCGTCGGCTTCGACATTGACCATAATGATGTGCTTGCCTGCTTCGATTGCCTGGATGGCATGGACGATGCCGGCGGGCGCATCGTCACCGGTCGCCTCGACGAAGACCTCGACGCGCTCGTCGATGCATACGTCGCGTCCGTGTTCGCTAAAGCGCGTGCGCGCGATGCGTGCTGCGTCCCAGCCGACGTTGCGGCATGCAGCCCTGGCGCGCTCGGGATCAAGATCGGAGATCGCCGCCACGTCGAGGCCGGCAATCGACGGCACTTGCGCCAAGAACATCGAGCCAAATTTGCCGGCGCCAATGAGCCGGACACGAACGGGCTTGTCGGCGGCGATGCGCGCGGCGAGCATGGATTGCAGATTTATAACTTCTCTTCCGCCTACTGAACCAGCTCCGGCCACGGCACTATGGTCGACTTCACCGTCTTCATCTCCATGGCGTCGGCGACTGCGCGGCCGATGCCCTCCTCGGAGAAGGAATAGAGCGTCTGCATGTCGAGCCACGGATATTTCGCGCGTGTGCGGTAGAGCATGTCGACGCCGAGCGGCAGGTCGTTGCCGGTAAAGCCCCACGAGCCGAGGACGTTGATGTCCTTCGCGCAGATGCGGTGCCAAGACGTCATGATCGAGCCGGCATCAGTGAACTGGCCCATCTCGACATAGGTACCACCGTCACGCAGGAACCCGATACCTTCCGGGCCGGCGCTCGGATGGCCCGAGCAATCCATCACCAGATCGGCGCCAAATCCGCCAACGATGTCCCGCACCCGCTTGATACGTTCATCAGGAAGCTCGAACTCTTCGATGTTTACAGTCGCCTCGGCGCCGAATTTGCGCGCGAGTTGCAGCCGGGGCTCCTCGGGCGCGCCGACGGCGATCACCCTGGCCGCCCCCATTTCCTGGGCGGCCGCCACCGCCAGAATTCCGATCGGGCCAGAGCCTTGAATGACGACAGTGTCGCCCCAGGTGAAACCGCCGGCCCGGGCCGCACGATTGAAGGCGCGAATGCATGATGTCAGGGGCTCGGACAATGCGCCGAGCCGCAGCGACATGTCGTCCGGCAATTTGTAGATCTTCGTTGCCGGGCAGCATGTCGAGATCCACATAGACGTATTCCGCCCATCCGCCCCACAGATGCGGCGGCTTGTCGAACCCGAGGTAGCGGCCGTAATACACCGGGGTAAGGCATCCTCAACCTTGATAAGGCGAAAGAGGATGCGGAAAATATCCGAAAACTTTATTTTTCCAAGGGCTACTATGGGGTGCATGTGGAATATAAGGTCGACCCCTACCCACCAATGAGGTCGTGGTTGTTTTCAATATTACAGAGGGCCCCAAGGGGAGTATCAAAAAAATAGTCTTCAAAGGAAATCAGAAGATCAAATCTTCACAGCTGAAAAAGGTGATGACGACCAAACAGAGCAACATCTTTTCAATCATCTCCAAGACCGGCCTTCTGGATGAAGACGCCCTAAAAAATGACATCCAGCTTTTAAATGCCTACTACCTCGATCAGGGTTATCTCGATGCAAAGATCTCCGAGCCCAAGGTTGATCTTCATGATCCGAAACGAATCCAAATTGAGATTGAGATCACCGAGGGGCCGATCTATCGCCTGGGGAATATCGATTTCAAAGGAGACGTCCTCACCTCCAAAGAGGACCTCTTTAGGACACTAAAAATTAGAAGGAATGATGTCTATCGCACTTCGGTCATCCGGGGGGAGATCAACGCGCTGACCGAGCGGTTTGCCAATCAAGGTTATGCCTTTGCGGAGGTCTCGCCAGAAACCTCGGTGGATTCCAAGAACCTCTTGGTTCACCTCACCTTTGCCATTGAAAAGAAGAAACGTGTCTCTTTTGGAAAGATTCAGATCGTCGGAAATACGAAGACCCGTGACAAGGTCGTTCGCAGAGAGCTCCGAGTGGCAGAAGGAGAGCTCTACCATGTCACCGGACTGAATATGAGCCGGGATAGGCTGAAGAGGACAGGATATTTCAAGGAGGTTGATTTCACCACTTCCCCGGGAGGCTCTGACGAAAAAATCAACCTCGATATTAAAGTGGACGAAGCTCCTTCAGGTGGCATCAGTTTCGGAGTAGGTTATAGTAATGTGGATAAAATCGTTGGTTCGGTTTCCATTTCAGACCGGAACCTTTTCGGTATGGGTTACAAGGGGAATTTGAGACTTCAGTTAGGACAATTGAGCAGGGATATCAATCTCGGTTTTACCGATCCCTATTTCCTGGGATATCCCTTTTCTGGGGCTTCGACCTGTATAACCTTACTCAGGACTTTGACACTTATTCCTATCACACCGTCGGTGGAGACCTAAAATTCGGAAAGGAGCTGACCGATTTTCTCCGTGCCGATGTCGTGTATAAATTGGAGACAATTGATGTTTCCAACGTCAGCAACGATGCTTCTACTTTCGTTAAGAAACAAGAGGGGAAGGCGACGACCAGTGCCTTATCCCTAATGGTCGCCATGGATACCCGAGACGACTACTTCTCCCCCTCAAGAGGGAGCAGACACAGCATTTTTATCCAGAACGCGGGGGGGCCTTTAGGAGGAGATAATTACTTTGTGAAGGTGATGGGTGATACCAGCTGGTACTTTCCATTACCTTTGGGTATGGTGCTTAACCTTCGTGGACAAGCGGGAGTTATCGAGCCCTATGGCGGCCGAGAGGTGCCCATTTATGAAAACTTTTTTGTCGGGGGAACGGATTCAATCCGGGGCTTCGAGAGTATGGGATGGCAGGCCCAGTCGATGAAAACGGAGAACCACTGGGATCGACCAAGAAGGTTGTTTTCACTACTGAAGTGATCTTTCCCGTTGCCCGAGAGATCGGGCTGAAGGGGGCTGTGTTCCTGGATATCGGAAAAGGGGCGGATAAGCTGAGTGATCTTTTGCCATTGAGATCAGCGGCGGGGGTTGGAATCCGTTGGTTTTCTCCATTTGGTCCCATTGCCATTGATTTGGGCTTCAATCTCAGTCCTAAAAGTGGGGAGAAATCGCATGTCATAGGTTTCACAGCGGGAACTGTTTTTTAAATCAACGTGAAATAGCAGAGGCAAGCGCTCTAAATTTGTTCACAAAGCCTACAGAGAGGAGAAATAGAATGAAGGGAAAAAAGCTGATCATGACCGTTGGAATCATTCTTTGTCTGGGGGGATGGCTTGGGCCGGTCCGGGCTGCAGAATTAAAGATCGCCTGTGTGGATATCCAGAAGGCGGTCAATGAATGCAATGCAGGAAAGGAAGCCAAAAAGGTGATTGCCAAGGAGATGGAAAAGTATCAACGTCTCTTCGTGGAGAAGCAGAAAGAGCTTCAAACGATGAAGGAATCCCTCGATAAACAGGGGGCGATGCTGAATCCGGAGGCCAGGGCTGCAAAAGAGAAAGAATTCCAAACCAAACTCAGGGAATCCCAGAGGTGGGCCGAGGACAGCCAGAATGAGATCAAACAGAAAGGGATGGAGATGGATAGAAATATCACCAATGGTCTCGTAAAAATCATCCAGAAGATAGGTTCGGATGATGGATACACTCTGATCATGGCCAATGAGAACATTGTGATCTTCTCATCCAAGACGATTGATATTACCGACCGGGTGATTAAGCTCTTCGATGCTCAGAAGAAGTAACCAAGAGCAGAACGCATAGAGTGTAGCGTTGAAATCTTGCGCCATGCGCTTTGCGTCTTGAATCGAGGGTAAAGTAAAAAGATGAAAAGACGTCTGAAAGAACTGGCCCAGTATGTGGGGAAGGTGGTTGGAGATGGCGAGTTAGAAATCTCTGGTGTGGCCGACTTGGAAGGTGCTCAGCCCGGAGAAATCACTTTTATCGCTCACCCCAAATATCTTTCGAAGCTTGCCGAAACCAATGCCTCCGCAGTCATCGTTTCGAAGGAGATTCCCTCTTCACAGAAACCCCTTCTCTGTGTGGACAACCCCTATTTGGCCTTTGCAAAGATCTTTACCCTCTTTTCACAAAAACCCTACCAGCCCAAAGGGATCGATCCCAATGTCTGGATCAGTTCCACCGCTCAGTTAGGAAAAGAAGTGACGGTCTACCCCTTTGTGTCTATTGGAGACCGTTGCCGCATCGGGGATCGGGTGACCCTTTATCCCGGGGTCTACGTGGGGGAAGATTCTTCCATTGACGAGGAATCGATCCTTTATTCGAATGTCTCTATCTACCGCGGAACGGTCATCGGCAAACGGGTGATTCTTCATAGTGGCGTGGTGGTGGGAGCGGATGGGTTCGGATATGTGAAGGAGGGGAAGAGAAATGTGAAGATCCCTCAGGTGGGAAAGGTTGAAATTGAGGACGATGTCGAGATCGGAGCAAACACCACCATCGATCGAGCCACTTTTGGCAAGACGATCATCGGGAGAGGCGTGAAAATTGACAACCTCGTTCAGGTCGCCCATAATGTGGAGATTGGTGAGGATTCGGTCATCGTCGCCCAAGTCGGGATTGCCGGCTCGACAAAGATCGGCAGTAATGTCACTCTGGGGGGACAGGCCGGAGTGGCCGATCATGTCGAAATCGGAGACAATGTCATGATCGGCGGTCAATCGGGAGTTCGTTCGGATCTGGCCGCGAACCAAGCCTACGCCGGGAGTCCTGTATTGCCCCATCGTGACTATCTCCGGGTGGTCAAGAGCATTGCAAAGCTGCCGGAAATGAGAAAAACCCTCATTGAAATCGAGAGGCGTTTAAAGACGATCGAAGAGGCCCTTTGTCCGGAAGGGAAGGAGAAGTAGATGATCGAAATCAAAGAAATTATGATCATTCTTCCGCACGCTTACCCTTTCTTATTGGTGGATCGCATCGTGGAGATGGAATTAGGAAAACGAATCGTTGGGATCAAGAATGTGACCTTTAATGAACCTTTCTTCCAGGGCCACTTCCCAAATCGACCCATCATGCCGGGTGTGCTTATTGTGGAAGCCATGGCCCAGACCGCAGGGGTCCTCGCTTTTAAATCGTTGGGAGATGAGGATCAGAAAAAGCCGGTCTACTTTTTGGGGATGGACAATGTCCGTTTTCGGAAGCCGGTCATCCCCGGAGACCAACTTCGTTTAGAATTGGAGACTACCCGCCACCGCCAATCGATATGGGGATTCAAAGGAAAAGCTTTCGTCGATGGGAAATTGGTCGCCGAGGCAGACCTTCTGGCCATGTTAGGAGAAGGAGAATGATCCATCCGACTGCACTCGTTGATCCAAAGTCCGAATGGGAAGAAGAGATCGAGATTGGCCCTTACTCGGTGATTGAAGGAAATGTGTTCATTGGGAGAGGGACATGGATTGGGCCCCACGTGGTCATCCGGGAGGGGACTCGGATCGGAAAGAGATGCCGGATCTATCAATTCTCCTCTATTGGAGAAGCGCCTCAAGCGTTTGCCTATAAGGGGGAGAAGACCTCTCTCCTGATGGGCGATGACAATATCGTTCGGGAATATGTGACCCTCCATCGAGGCACTGTGCATGGGGGAGGGCAGACGACGATCGGGAATAGTAACTACTTCATGGCCTACTCCCACGTCGCCCATGACTGTCAGATAGGGAATCAGGTCGTCCTTGCCAATGGCGCCACCTTAGCAGGGCATATCCTGATCGAAGATTATGCCATCATCGGTGGCCTTTCCGCTATCCATCAGTTCTGTCAGATCGGAACCCACGCCTTCATCAGCGGCCTCACGGGTGTCTCCTTGGATATCCTGCCCTATATGTTAGCATCAGGGAGTCGGGCGAAACTGTTCGGGCTCAATATGGTTGGCCTCAAACGCCATCACTTTCCGGAGGGGACATTGAAGGCCCTGAAAAAAGCTTACCGATTTTTTTTCCGTTCCGGTCTGACAATGGAGAAAGCCATCCAGACGATCGAGGAGGATGAGATCTCACAGACGGCAGAGGTTCAGCATCTTCTTCATTTTATCCAACAATCAAAGAGGGGGATCAGCCGTTAAGTGGGCAAGATCAGGGTGGGCGTGGTTGGCGTCGGTTACCTGGGCCAATACCATGCAGAAAAATATGCCAATATGGAAGGGGTGGAGCTGGTCGGCGTTGTGGATATCGATCCACCCCGATCAAAGGAGATCGCTCATCGATGCCGGACCCAAGCCTTCTTTCACCATGCACCCCTCCTTGATAAAATTCAGGCCGTAAGCATCGCCGTCCCTACGCTGCTCCACTATTCCATCACAAAAGACTTTTTTCTCAAGGGGATCGATGTTCTTTTGGAAAAGCCCATTTCTCAAACCCTTGAGGAGGCTGATGAACTGATTGGGCTGGCAGAATCCAAGGATCTGGTCTTCCAGGTGGGCCACTTAGAACGATTCAATGGCGCCCTTTCCGCATTGGAGGGAATCGTTCAATCTCCTTTGTACGTCGAAACCCATCGATCGAGCCCATTTCCGGGCAGGGGAACCGACGTCAATGTCGTTCTCGATCTCATGATTCACGATATCGATATCCTTTTGACTTTGGTCGATTCAAAGATAGAAAAGATCGACGCCATGGGCATTCCCGTTCTCACGCCTCACTCGGATATTGCCAATGCCCGGATCGAGTTTGAAAATGGATGTCGCGCAAATTTGACGGTAAACCGGGTCTCCAAGGACAAGACTCGGAAGACGCTGATCTTTCTCCCCAATGGGGCACTTTCCATCGATT
The DNA here is from genome assembly GCA_963712565.1 of uncultured Alphaproteobacteria bacterium. Classification (GTDB taxonomy): domain Bacteria; phylum Pseudomonadota; class Alphaproteobacteria; order Rhizobiales; family Xanthobacteraceae; genus VAZQ01. Next base: position 7,364 of record CAVQIP010000041.1, read on the forward strand.
ATCTTGCTCAAAACGCTTTTTTCACGAAGAAGGTGGTCCATGACGGGACTTCCGAGATCGTCACAGAAGAGATGCCGATTACAAAGGTCGACTCCCTGGAGGCCGAGATTCTGCGCTTTTCTACAGAGCGTTAGGGATCGGAAGCCTGCCCGTGTCTCTGGACCGGACGGAAGGCGGGCATTGGAGGTGGCCCTACGGATCGCCCGTAAGATTGAAGAAAATGGAATGAGGAAGTAAAGCTCTCCGCCCTAAAGGGCGGGGCTTCCCGGTAAGGTACTCTCATTCATATTGTGTCCCTTGACGCCGCGGGGCACATTCCGGTCAGAGGGACGACCGAACGGATGAAATCGAAGAAGATTTTGATGGTCGCTGGAGAAGTCTCAGGAGACCTCCATGGCGCCCACCTGATGGAAGCCATTCGCTCCATCGATCCAGACATCCGGTTTTTTGGGATGGGAGGGGACGGTTTGGAAAAGGCGGGAATGAAACTCCTCTTCCATTCTCAATCGCTGGCTGTCGTGGGAATTACAGAAGTCCTCCTCAAAATAAGATCGATCATGAAGGCCTTCCGGGGATTGAAACGGGCCCTCGGCCGAGAGAGACCGGACCTGGTCATCCTGATCGATTTTCCCGACTTCAATCTTCGTTTGGCCAAGATTGCCCATCGCAACGGGATTCCCGTCCTCTATTATGTCAGTCCCCAGGTCTGGGCCTGGAGGGCGGAGAGAGTCAAATTGATCGCCCAATGGGTGAAGAAAATGGTGGTCCTCTTTCCTTTTGAGATTCCCCTTTTATGAGGCGGCAGACGTCGATGTGGAGTGGGTCGGTCATCCCTTACTCGACATCGTGAAAGCTACCCTCTCCAGAGAGGATGCCTGTCAACGATTCGGTCTCAACCCGAACCGGAGGACCATCGCCCTGCTTCCCGGAAGTCGAAGGGATGAGGTAAAAAGGCTTCTTCCCCCGCTTCTGGCCTCAGCCCAACTCCTTCAAAAGGAGATCCCGGATCTTCAGTTCATCATCCCTTTGGCTCCGGGAATCGACAAGCAGATGCTATCCCCCTGGATGAGAACCATTTCCGTACCCGTCAAAATAGTTGAAGGGTGGACCTATGAGGTAATGAATCTCTCTGATCTTCTGATCACCGCATCAGGAACGGCAACGCTGGAGGCCGCTATCCTCGGAAAGCCGATGGTCATCATTTATAAAGTCTCATTCTTCTCTTCTTGGATAGGAAGGGCACTGATTCAGGTCAACCATATCGGCCTGGTCAATTTGGTGGCAGGGAGAGAAATCGTACCGGAGCTGATCCAGAAGGATGTCCGTCCGCAAAGAATTGCTGAGGAAGCTCTTCGAATTTTAAGGGATCCCACCCTGAGCCGAAGGATGACCGAATCCATGGCAGGTGTGCGTCAGGGGCTGGGAGAACCCGGAGCAGCCCAGCGTCCCCGCCTGATCGAGCTGATGGGGCACGACTTCGATTTTTCGGCGCTGACCGAGGTCGACGACGCCGTGCGCGAGGAAATCCTCGAAGGGTTGCCGGCCGAAGCCGTGGCCGAAGGCGTGCGCGAGCTCGATTCCGACGATGCGGTGGCCATCCTCGAGGATCTGTCGACCGCCGAGCAGACCGAGATTCTGGAGCAGCTGCCGGCGTCCGAGCGGGTCGCGCTGGCGCGCAGCCTGCGCTATCCGGAAAACTCGGCTGGCCGGCGCATGCAGACCGAGTTCATCGCGGTGCCGCCGGCATGGACCGTGGGACAGACCATCGACCATATGCGCGAGACGCCCGATCTGCCGGACCGCTTCTGGGAACTCTACGTCGTCGATCCGGAGCACCGATTGAAGGGTGCCGTCGCGCTCGACCGCCTGCTGCGGACCAAGCGGCCGGTGCCGATCGCGCAACTGATCGACGAGGAGCTGCGCCCGGTCCGCGCTACCGCCGACCAGGAGGACGTCGCGCGCCTGTTCGAGCGCTACGATCTGGTCTCCGCCCCGGTGGTCGATGAGAGCGACCGGCTGGTCGGCGTGATCACCTTCGACGACATCGTCGATGTGATCGAGGAGGAGGCGGAGGAGGACATCAAGGCGCTGGGCGGCGTCCGGCGCGAGGAGGAGCTGTCGGATCCGGTCTGGACCATCGCGCGCGGACGGTTCAACTGGCTGTTGGTCAATCTGGCCACCGCCTTTCTGGCCTCTTCGGTGCTCGGCCTGTTCGAGGGCGAGCTGCAAAAGATGGTGGCGCTCGCGGTGCTGGCGCCGATCGTGGCGAGCCAGGGTGGCAACGCCGCCACCCAGACCATGACCGTGGCGGTGCGTGCGCTGGCGACACGCGAATTGTCGAGCGCCAATGCCGGGCGCATCATTCTGCGCGAGGTGCTGGTCGGCTTGGTCAATGGATTGGCCTTCGCGGTCATCACCGGCGTGGTGGCGGCGGCTTGGTTCAAGGTGCCCGACCTCGGCCTCGTCATCGGTCTCGCCATGATCTGCAATCTGCTGGCGGGTGCGCTCGGCGGCATTCTGGTGCCGCTCGTGCTCTTTCGCTTCCGTGCCGACCCCGCGGTCTCCTCGGGCGTGTTCGTGACGACGGTGACGGATGTGGTCGGGTTCTTCTCTTTCCTCGGCATCGCCACGCTGTGGTTCGGCCTGAAATGAACAGCGGCGCCCGGTTCGCTTTGACAGCGGGCGGTATCGGCCAATGACCTAGCAGCCAGAGACCGACTTGCTCATAAGCCGACTCGGCCATTGAGCGACGCTGCCCAGGCGCGGCTTGGCCGACCGCAGGGAATCACATAGGCCTAGCGCCCATGATGCGGGTCAGACTCAAGGCCGACGGCCGGATCGTCGAGATTCTTGCGGACGGCAGCGAGCAGCCGCTGCCGCACCGGCTGGCGGCCATTGCGCAACAGATGCGCGGCGGCGGAGCGTCCGCCGCTGGTACCGCGCTTGCCGCGGGTGCCGCTGGGGCGGCGGCCGACGCGGCCTATGCCCGCGGCGTGCGCGCGCGCACCAAGCTCACCCAGGCGGAATTCGCCGCCCGCATCGGGGTTCCGCTCGAGACCGTGCGCAACTGGGAACAGGGCAAGCGTTCGCCGCGCGGCCCCGCCCGCGCGTTGCTCAAGATCATCGACAAGGCGCCCGACGTCGCCTTCGCGCTGCTGCGCCCCGACGCGCAACGCGCCGTGGGCCTCGATGGAGAGACCGCCACCGCCCGGGACCGGATCAACACGTCCGTCTAGGGGACGGTCGTGCGTTGTCCGATGGGCGTTGCCGGTCGTGCGCTCTTGGGGGCCGCGATCCACGTGAGGGCTGCCATCACCGTCAGAGTCGCGAGATAGACGATGAGCTGCAATTCGGTCGGCCGGTCGGTATAGCCGACGAGCGTGTGCAGCAGGCGGCCGACGATGCCGTCCTGCGGCAGCCAGCCCGAACTGTCCCACAACCGGCGACTCAGCACGTCGATCATGCCGGCGGCATCGAGGTACTGCACCGCCTGCGCCGCCATGCCCGCGGCGAGCAGCGCGATGAGCACGGTCGTTACCGTGAAAATATGCCGGGCGGGGATGCTCAGCAGTCCATAGTAAGTCAATGCGGTGAAGGCGGCGCCCACGGCGAGGCCGAGCACGCCGCCGGTGACAAGCGAGGACGCCGAGGTGCCGGCGGCGACGACGCCGTAGAGAAACAGCACCACCTCCGAGCCTTCGCGCAGCACGGCGAGGCCCACGACCACGGCGAGCGCGGTCATCGGCCGCCGACCCGCGCTCACCGCCGCGCCGACCGCGGCCATCTCGACTGCCATCTCGCGGCCGTGGCGTGCCATCCAGGCATTGTGCCACATCAGCATCACCACCGCGGCGCCGAGCACGCTGGCGTTAAGCAGTTCCTGGCCGGAGCCTTCGAAGGCGTTGGCGATGGCTTCTGCGAACAGCGCGATGATGCTGGCGCCGAGCACGCCCACGCCAATGCCGAGCCCGACCCAGGCGCCCCTGCCGACGACGCCGCGGGTCGCCGCCAGCACGATGCCGATGATCAGGCCGGCTTCGATCACTTCGCGAAAGACGATGACCAGCGCGCCGAGCATTGCTTATTCCGCGATCACCACGCCCTTGGCTGTATCGGAATGAAATTCACCGATGAACTCGTAGCGGCCGGGCTCGAGCGGTCCGACCCGAACGAGACCCTTCGACTTGCCTGGTATGACTTTCTCGACCTTGAGCGCGCTGCTGTCGAATTCCTCCGGTGTTGCATCCTCGTTGCTGACGTAGATCGACACGCGCTTGCGGGCGGGAATGCGGATCTCGGCCGGCTCGAATTTGTGGTTGCGGATGACGAGATTGAATTCCTGCCCCACGGCGGCCGCGGTCGGCGCGGTGAGGGCCGCCAGCACGATTGCAAGTACAAATCCGCGCATCACTTTCCCGGCCGATGTTCTCTCATATGAAAGACTTCGCAGGCGATGACGCAAGGGCATTATTGTATTATTGAATTATTCTAATCTTGGCTCGGGGGGAAACAGCGCCACAAATTCGGTTGTCATGCCCGGCCAAGGCGGGGCATCCAATAACCGCCGGAGAGGTGGGATAAAGGCTCCGCCCGCTCCGGCAGCGTGCAACGCCAGGTCATCCGCCGTCTCCGACCGCCGGCTGCCGACAGAAGCCGCTTCGCCGCGAGCATCGGACCCATCAGGGGAGAACGCAATGCAGGTCGTCACAGCCAACGGCGCAAAAATTCCCGCCATCGGCCTGGGCACCATGACCCTCAAGGACGGCGTCTGCGTCGAGGCGGTCAAGACCGCCTTGCGGCTGGGATATCGCCATATCGACACCGCCGAGCGTTACGGCAACGAGACCGAGGTGGGGGAGGGGCTGGCCCAGGGGCTGCGCGCCGCCGGGCTCGCGCGCGAGGATGTTTTCGTCACCACCAAGGTCTATCACGACAAGCTCGCCGCCGCCGACTTTCAGCGCTCGTTCGATGAGAGCCTGCACAAGCTGAAGCTGCCCTGGGTGGATCTGCTGCTCATCCATTGGCCGAATCCCAACGTACCGCTGGCGGAGACCCTCGGCGTTCTGTGCCAAGCCAAGCGCGACGGGCGCGCCAAGCATGTCGGCGTGGCGAACTTCACCACCTCCCTAGTGCAGGAGGCCGTGAAGCTCGCGAGCGAACCGCTAGTGACGAACCAGATCGAGGTCCATCCCTTCCTCGACCAGGATAAGGTGCTCGCCGCCTGCCGTGCATATGGGCTCGCAGTGACGGCTTATTGCCCGCTCGCCCGCGGCAAGGTTCCCGGCAACGAGGTGCTCGAGCGCATCGGCAGGCGCCATGCCAAAAGCTCATCGCAGATCGCGCTGCGCTATCTCGTGCAGCAGGGCATTGTTCCGATCCCGCGCACTGCCAATCCCGACCATCTTGCGGCCAATCTCGCGCTCTTCGATTTCGAATTGAGCGATGCCGAGATGGCCGAGATCGGCAAGCTCAAGCGGGCCGGCGGGCGCGTGGTCAACCCGCCGCACGCGCCCAAATGGGACGGCTGACGGCGAGCAGCCGGCGAGTCGTGAAACGATGAGCAGCGCAATCCCCGTCGTCGAAGCGCACGGCGCCCGCATCCCGCTGGTCGGTCTCGGCACCTGGGACCTGCGCGGGCGGACCTGCGTGCGCATCGTCGAGCAGGCGCTGCGCCTCGGCTATCGCCACATCGATACCGCGGAACTCTATGACAACGAAGGCGAGGTGGGTGAGGGTTTGCGCGCGTCCGACGTCGCGCGCCAGGACGTGTTCGTCACCACCAAGGTCTGGCCCTCGCATTTCGGAGCGCGCGAGCTCGAGCGCTCGGCCAAGGAGAGCCTGCAGCGGCTGCGCTTGCCGCAGGTCGACCTGCTGCTGCTGCACTGGCCGAATCCGCAGATCGCGTTGCGCGAGACGGTCGGCGCGCTCTGCAAGGTCAAGCGCATGGGGCTCACTCGCCATATCGGCGTGTCGAACTTCACCGTGGCGCTGGTCGAAGAAGCCGTGACGCTTGCCGACGAGCCGTTGGTCTGCAACCAGATCGAGGTGCATCCGTTCATCGACCAGTCGAAGGTGATCGCCGCCTGCGGCCGGCATGGCATGGCAGTCGTGGCCTACAGCCCGGTCGCCCGCGGCGGCGTGAAGAGCGACAAGGTGCTCGCCCGCATCGGCAAGGCGCACGGCAAGACCGCCGCGCAGGCGGCGTTGCGTTTCCTGGTGCAGCAGGGCATCGTGGTCATCCCGCGCACCAGCCGGCCGGAACGGCTGGCGGAAAATCTCGCGCTCTTCGACTTCGAGCTGTCCGCCGCCGAAATGGCCGAGATCGGCCGCCTCGCGCACCGCGACGGACGCATCGTCGATTATGCCTTTTCCGGATCGCCCAAATGGGATTGAAGTCGAATTGAAATGCAATTGATTTGCCACCGTGGCATGGCGCGCGCGGCAATGTTTGCAGTGCTGGCGGTCGCTCCGCCGGTCGGGGATCTCGCACCGACGGGGGCTCGAGCCGAGCCCGCGCCCGCGCGGCCGGACGCCGCCGCGCCGACCGAGCGAGCAGGACCCGGCGCCGAAGCCGCCGCGCTGCCGCAGGATTTCCGTGCGCTCGCCAAGCGCTCCGGCGAGCCGCAGATCCCGGGCCTCACGATCGTCTACCTGCATCCGCTGGGACATCCGGCCGACGCCAACAAGTGGCGAAACATCATCGTGCATCAGACCGAAGGGCCGGCCGGCTCGGCCAAAAGTCTGGCGCTGGCGCAAGCGAAAAATCCCGGTAAGCGCGGCGTGACGGTGTGGGTGGAAACCGACGGCACCGTCTATTGGTCGACCGCCGAGACCGCGATCCCGACCCACGGCGACGGCGCCAACCGCAACGACAATAGATACGTCGACAATTCCAAGACTTACCGCACGGTGATCAGGACCAACTCGATCGGCGTCGAGTTCGTCGGCAATTACCCCGACGTTGCCAAGCCGGCCACGCCCGCACAGGCGCGAGCGTGGTTGGTGCTGGTGCGGTTCCTGCAGGAGCGCTACGACATCCCGCCCGAGAACATCTATGCCCACAACTGGATCGACTTCAAGGATCGGCGCTATTGCGAAGGCTGCGAGTTGGCGACGCTCGCGCGCAAACTCGCCCATGAGCCGGGCAAGAGCGCGGCGGCGGGCTCGCAGTGAGCCGCCGAACTTGGCGGGGCAGTTGCGTTCACATCGACGTATTCGAGGTTGGCAATGAGTGCGGCCCTTTACGATACGCTGCGTGAGATCACCACCGCGACCATCACCACGACGTTGCTGAAGAAGGGCATCCGGCGCTGCTGGATGCGCGGGCCGAAACCGCTCGTTCCCAACGGCAAGCGCCTCGTGGGGCCCGCGTTCACGCTGCGCTTCGTCCCGGTGCGCGAGGATCTCGCGACCCCTGAGAGCTGGGCGAAGCCGGTCTCGACCCGGGCGGCGATCGAGGACATGCCGGCGGGTTGCATCGCCGTCGCCGACGCCATGGCCGTAACCTCGGCCGGCATCTTCGGCGACATCCTCACCATGCGCATGATGAAGCGCGAAGTTGCGGCGCTCGTCACCGACGGCGTCGTGCGCGACAAGGCGGGCGTCGTCGCCTCGCGGCTGCCGGTCTGGTGCGCGGGGGTCGCGGCACCGGCCTCGGTCAACGGGCTCACCTTCGTCGGCTGGCAGGAGCCGATCGGCTGCGGCGGCTGCGCGGTCTTTCCCGGCGACGTCATCGTCTGCGACGACGACGGCGCGGTGGTGATCCCGCACAACCTCGCCGCCTTCGTCGCCGAGGAGGGCGCCGAGCACGAGCGCATGGAGACGTGGATCGTGAGCGAGGTCGAGCGTGGCGTGAAGCTGCCGGGCCTCTATCCCATGAACGACGAGGCCAAGGCGCGTTACGCGGCGTGGAAGAAAAAGTAGGACACCAGCGATCCGGGAACGCGCACATGTTCTTCGTCGTCTCCAAGATACTCGGCTTCTTCGCCACCCCGTCCAATCTCGTGATGTCGATCGGGATCCTCGGCCTCCTGCTGCTGCCGACCCGGTTCGCGCGTGCGGGCCGCCGGCTCGCATTCGCGAGTCTCATCGCGCTGGCAATTCTCGGCCTGTCGCCGTTGGGCAACGCCTTGATCCTTCCGCTGGAGGACCGCTTTCCGGCCTGGAACGCCGCGGACGGGGCGCCGACCGGTATCGTCGTGCTCGGCGGCTCGCTGTCGCCGCACGTGTCGGCGGCGCGCAACGAGGTGGCGCTCAACGAGGCGGCCGAACGGCTGACCGTGGCGGCCGAGCTGGCATTGCGCTATCCGCATGCCCGGATCGTATTTTCGGGCGGCAGCGGGGCGCTGATCTTCGGCGAGGGCGCGGAGGCCGAATTCGCCGTGCGCGTGTTCGAAAGCTTCGGCATTCCGCGCAGCCGCGTCACGCTCGAGGATCGCTCGCGCAACACGCTGGAGAACGCGATTCTATCCAAAGACCTGGCCCGCCCCGAACCGGGCGAGCGCTGGCTGCTGGTGACGTCGGCCTATCACATGCCGCGGGCGATCGGGATCTTCCGCAAGGCGGGATTCGCGGTCGAGCCCTATCCGGTCGACTGGCGCACGAGCGGCAACGAAGACGCGTTGCGCCCGTTTCCGACCGTCGGCGAGGGCTTGCGACGCACCGACACCGCGGTGCGCGAATGGGTCGGCCTCGCGGCCTACTGGCTCACCGGGCAAAGCTCGTCGTTCTTTCCCGCCCCCGCCGGCCCGTAGCCGCGTCCGCACCGGCCGGGCAGCCCGCGCGGCCGCAGGAATTGCCCGCGCGGGCGGGCCTGAGCGCGCGCCGGCGTCGGAGAAAGTCACTGTCAATGCCGTCGCGCGCGCGGCGCCGAATTTACCCGCTATTCACCTTGTTGCGAGAAGATGCCGAGCGGCTCGACGAGAATTCGTCACTGTGGCCGTTTGCAACAGTATCTTGCACGCCGTCGAGTTGGTTGGTGGCGCGAGTTGAGTTCTGGGGCGGGCATTGTCCGGTGGGCGACGCCCGGGAAAGGAGCTCGTCCGATGCGCGTTCAGATGCGACCAGCCCTGGCTTTGGCGGTGCCACGGGCGCCGGCGACGAGCGCCGGCCGCGACCGGCTGCTGCGGCGGTCCGCGACCGCGGCCACGGTCGCCGCAGCGGCGATCGCCGTTCTGGTCGTGGCGGTGGCCTCGGTGGTGATGGGAATCACCTGAGCTCGCGCGGCCCGGTAGGCGGCGACGCGGCCGCGCCGATGCTGACGGCGTGGAGCGCGTCCGAGGTGAATTGCCGGCGCCACATGGTCACCACCACCAGTGCCGTCGTCAGCAGCAAGACGATCGGGCCGACGAACCAGCCGAGATAACCGAGCGCGAAGAAGAAAGCGCGCTGGCCGCGATTGAAATGCCGGCCGGCCGAATCGAACAGCCTGGCCGTGCGCAACACATGCGCCTCGGCCTCGGGCGTGTCCTTGTCCGCCGGAAAGGGCATCGCCCCCAGCAGGATCGCCCCGTAAGCGTACAGCCGATAGGACCAGCTGAATTTGAAGAAGGCATAGGCGAAGATGACGACCAGGCCGATCGTCTTCGTTTCCCATAGCCCACGCGAGACCGGGATGCCGAAGGCAAGCGCGGTCACGACGGCCTGGATTTCGTCGGTGGAACGCAGCAGGGTGAGCGCGCCGCCGATCGCGATCAGCGAGGTCGAGGCGAAAAACGCGGTGCCGGTCTGCAGCGAGGCCATGAGCTGCATGTCGACCATGCGCATGTCGCGCGCGAGCATGCGGCGCATCCAGATTTCGCGATACGCGCCCATGCGGCCATTGAGGCCGCCGCGGCCCCGCGCGGTCCATTCGACCACGACCGCATAGCCGCTCCAGGCGGCGATGAAGCAAGCCAGTCCGATGAGGTCGAGCGGCGCGAACATCTGCATCATCGCCCCGTGCCGGCCGATGCTGCCACTGCCGCCGGGCGCGAGCAATGCGCAATGGCCTTGACCGCGCTCGCCCGCTCTGCCCACCATCGCGCTCTCGGGCTGAGCGGGCGCCGGGCGGCCGCACCCAAGTCGGCTGCGGCCGAGTTGGGTGACCGAACGCGGCGCGAGATCGCTCGAAAGGCGCGCAGCGGCCGCGACCCGAAGCGCGGCATAGCGGTATCGGCGATCTGCGCGAACTTCGACTGCGTCCGTAAAACCCGTGCCCCACTTGTCCGGAACGCGACTGATCACGGAAGCGAGCGATGCCGCAAAACATCACCCTGCACGTCCACGCGCTGGTCGAGGCCGCCGAGCGCGCGATCGAGACCCTGCCGGCCCATGAAGCCATCGCGCTGCACGGCCGCGGCGATGTCGTGTTCGTCGACCTGCGCGACATCCGCGAGCTCGACCGCGAGGGCCGGGTGCCGGCGGCCTTTCATTGCCCGCGCGGGATGCTCGAATTCTGGATCGATCCGCAGAGCAAGTATCACAAGCCCGTCTTCGCGCAGGACAAGCGTTTCGTGTTCTTCTGCGCCGGCGGCCAACGCTCGGCGCTGGCGGCGGAGACGGCGCAGCGGATGGGCTTGAAGCCGGTCGCTCATATCGCCGGCGGCTTCGGCGCCTGGAAGGCGGCCGGCGGTCCGGTCGAGGCGCCGACCGACAGGCGCAGCAGGTAAGGACCGCGGATGGCGCTCAAGCTGATCATCGGCAACAAGAACTATTCGTCGTGGTCGTTGCGGCCGTGGATCGCCATGAAGGTCGCGGGCATTGCGTTCGAGGAGCAGGTGATCTCGCTCGACGCTAAGGACTTCAAGCAACGCCTGAGCAAGATCTCGGGCACCGGCAAGGTGCCGGCGCTCGCCGACGGCGAGGTGTCGGTCTGGGAGTTGCTCGCGATCCTCGAATATCTGGCCGAGAAATTTGCCGACGCCCGCCTGTGGCCCGCCGATCCGGTGGCGCGCGCGCACGCCCGCGCGATCGCCGCCGAGATGCATGCTGGCTTCGTTCCGCTGCGCCGCCATCTGCCGATGAACATGTGGCGTCCGGTCGGGCGCCGCGAGCTCACGCCCGAGGTGCAAGCGAACGTCCGGCGCATCGACGCCATGTGGACAGATTGTCGCACGCGCTACGGCGCCGGCGGCGACTTCCTGTTCGGCGGTTTCGGCGCCGCCGACGCCATGTATGCGCCGGTCGTCTCGCGCTTCCATACCTACGCGGTGGAGGTCGGCGCGGTGGCGCGCGCCTATATGGATGCGGTGATGGCGTTGCCGGCCTGGGGCGAGTGGCGCGCGGCGGCGCTCAAGGAGACCTGGGTGCTGCCGGAAGACGAGGTCGATTGGCCGACCGTGCTGCGGGTCTAGCATCACAGCTGCGGCACTGATGCCCCAAAAATGTCGCGGAAGTGTATTGATTGCGGCGCGGGGACGAAAGACATAGACCTAATCCTTTGTAGCACCCCCTATCCTTTCGGTGCCGCCGGGAGGGTCAATCAACAGCGGGACCACCTGCCTTACCGCCTGGAGTTGTCATCATGCGATATCGTCTTATCGCTCTGTTTTCGGCTGCGCTTTCGATTGTTGCCGCGGTTTGCGTTGCAGCAAGAGCGGAAGAAGCCAAGAGCGACGTCAAAGGTCTGTTTCTGCTGACCGATTACCCAGCCGTCACCCTGCGCCCAGGGTCGACCTCTTCGATCAATCTCAAATTGCAGAATTACGGGCTGCCGCCCGAGCGCCTAGCGCTCTCGGTCGCCGGCGTGCCGTCGGGCTGGACTGCGACCCTGATCGGCAACGGCCAGCCGGTGGCGGCGGCGCTGCCGGCGACCAATGCCAGCGTGTCGCTCGAGCTGCGCCTCGACGTGCCCAAGGAGGCTCCCGTCGGCACCACGAACCTGACGGTGAACGCGAAGGGTGCGACGACCGACGCCTCGCTGCCGGTGGCAGTCACGCTGGCGACCGATCTGCCGGCCAAGCTCACGCTCAATCCGCAGCTGCCGGAATTGCGCGGCACCTCGAAGTCGAACTTCGAGTTCCAACTCGGCATCAAGAACGAGAGCGGCAAGAAGGTCTTGGTGAGCCTGTCGGCGCAGGCGCCGCAGAATTTCGATGCGACCTTCACCGAGCAGTACGGCAGCCAGGAGCTCAACGCGCTCCCGCTCGATCCCGGCCAGTCGAAGGACGTCAAGCTCAAGGTGAAGCCGCCGAACACGATCGCTGCCGGCAAGTACAAGGTCGCGGCGAAGGTGTCGGCGGAGGATGCCACAGCCACTGCCGATCTCGTCCTCGACATCACCGGTCAACCCAAGATCGAGATCACCGGCCGCGAAGGCCTGCTGAGCGCACGCGCCGAGGCTGGCAAGGAAGCTTCGATCCCGGTGGTTCTCACCAATACGGGCACTGCGGCGGCGGAGCAGATCGAACTGTCGGGGTCGGGCCCAAGCGGCTGGAAGGTGAGCTTCGAGCCCAAGACGGTCGACCGCATCGCCCCGAACGAGAACAAGGAGGTGCAGGCGCTGATCACGCCGACCGCCAAGGCCATCGCCGGCGACTACGTCACCTCGCTGCGCGCCTCGGCACGCGGAGAGTCGGCGTCGCAGACGTTCCGGGTCGCGGTGGTCACCTCGACGATTTGGGGCATCTGGGGCGTCGGCCTGATCGGGATCGCGCTCCTGGTCCTGGTTGGCGCAGTCGCATGGTTCGGACGGCGATGAGCGAGAGCGTCATCGAGGCGAGGGGCCTCACCAAGCGCTACAACGGGACGGCGGTGGTGAACGCGGTCTCGTTTGCGGTGCAGCGCGGAGAGATTTTCGGCCTGCTCGGCCCCAACGGCGCCGGCAAGACCACGACGATCCTGATGTTGCTGGGGCTGAGCGACATTTCGGACGGCGAGGCGCGCGTGCTCGGCCATGATCCGGTGCGCGAGCCGCTGGCGGTCAAGCGGCGGGTCGGCTATCTGCCCGATCAGGTCGGCTTCTACGACAATCTGACCGCCGCCAACAATATGCGCTACACCGCGCGCCTGATCGGGCTTGGGCCGCAGGAGCGCGAGGAGAAGATCAAGGCCTCGCTCGCCCATGTCGGACTCGCCGACGTCGCCGACAAGCGCGTGGGCACCTTCTCCCGCGGCATGCGCCAACGGCTCGGCCTTGCCGAGATCCTGATGAAGGATGCCCAGATCGCCGTGCTCGACGAACCGACTTCGGGTCTCGACCCGCAGGCCACGATCGAGCTTCTCGACATCATCCGCAACCTCAAGCATCACGACGTGAGCGTGCTGTTGTCGTCGCACCTGCTCGAGCGGGTACAGAGCGTTTGCGATCGGGTCGCGCTGTTCAACGAGGGCAACATCGTGCTCGTGGGCACGGTGCCCGAGCTCGGCCGGCAGGTGCTGGGCGGCGGCTTCCGTGTCGAGGTGGAGGCGGAAGGGCAGGGGCTCGCGGAACGGCTGGCGGCGGTTCCCGGTGTGCAAAAGGTCGAGGCGGTGGGACCACATCGGCTGCGGCTTCTCGCCGAGCGCGACGTGCGGCCGGAAGCCGCCGCCGCGGTGGTCGGGGCCGGTGGACGCCTGCTGCGGCTGTCGGTCGAGGAGCCGAGCCTGGAGGCGATCTACACCCGCTACTTCCACGACATCCACGAAGGAGAGCGTCATGCGGCGTGAGGGCTCGGCCTTGCACGGCCTCGGGGTCGTGATCATGAAGGAGCTCAGCGACCATCTCACCAGCGTGCGCATGCGCGTGCTCGAATGGCTGGTGGTCCTGTTCGCGCTCGCCGCGCTCTACGGCGCCATCCAGCAGATCCGAGATGTCACCGCCGAAGACCCGTTCCTGTTCCTGCGGCTGTTCACGACGGCGCGGGAATCGATTCCAATCACATTCGTGTCGTTTCTGAGCATCCTCGTTCCCTTGATGGCGATCGGATTGGGCTTCGATGCCGTCAACAGCGAGCACAACCGGCGAACGCTGTCGCGCATCCTGTCGCAGCCGATCTATCGCGACGCGCTGCTGTTCGGAAAGTTCATTGCGGGACTGCTGACGCTCTCGATCAGCCTGCTCGCGCTGTGGCTGCTGGTGATCGGGCTCGGCCTTTATCTGCTCGGCGTGCCGCCCAACGCGGAGGAAATGGCGCGTGCCTTCATCTTCCTGCTGGTGACGATCGCCTATGCCGGGGTGTGGCTCGCGCTGGCGCTGCTGTTCTCGATCGTCTTTCGCTCCGCCGCCACGGCGGCCCTGGTCACGCTCGGCCTGTGGCTGTTTTTGACCTTCCTGTGGCCATCGATATTTTCCTCGATGCTGGCGGCCGCGATTGCCCCGCCCGATCCCCGCTACATGGCGGTGGGGCTGCCGACACCGGAAACGGTGGAATGGGAGCAGGCGCTGTCGCGGCTGTCGCCGAGCACGCTGTTCGGCGAGATCGCCCTGGCATTGCTCAATCCGGCGCAGCGGGCGCTCGGAACCATCTACCTGGTCCAGCTGCAAGGCGCCGTTCCCGGCGCGCCCTTGCCGCTGGGCCAGAGCCTGATCATCGCCTGGCCGCAGATCGTCAGCCTGGTGGCGGGCTCGATCCTGCTGTTCGTCGCGGGCTACGTCGTGTTTCAGCGCCAGGAGGTGCGGGCCTAGTTCTATTGCCTGGCGCGCGGGCAAGCGAAGGGGGCGGCCGCGAGGCCGCCCCCTTGCTGTTCGCAAGCGGCGAGTTTTATCAGACCGCCAGCACCGCGACGATGCGGTGGCTGCGATCGACGATGATGATTTCATCGCCGACCACGAAGTACATGTATCCACGCCACTCCGGATGGATCTCGACGATGACCGCGGGAACCGCGACCACCCGTACGCTGGTCGGCACGACCGTGCCGACGTTGATCGAGAAGTTGACGTTGGTGGCGCGCGGCACGTTGCCGCCGGCCAGGACCGTTTGCCGGATCTTGGTGCGCTGTTCGGTCGTCAGCGTCGTGCTGCCGGCCGCCTGACCCTGTTGCGCCTGGCCTTGTTGCGCCTGGCCCGGTTGCGACTGGCCGCTCTGACCCTGCTGGCCCTGTTCGCGCTGCGGAGGCTGCGCCTGCGTGGGGCTTTGCTCACGCTCGGTCCGGCTGGGGCTCTGGCTCTGATCGCGCTGCCCCTGGCCCGTGGTCTGGTCCCGGTCGCGCTGGCTGCGCTGGGGCTGAGCCTTGTCGCGCTGGCCGTCGATGCTCTGCGCTCCCTGATCCTTCTGCGGCGCCTGGCCCGTGGTCTGATTCTTCTGACCACGCTGCATTGGCTCCTTCTGCTGCGTTTGGCCCTGCTTCGGCGCGGATTGATGTTCCTGGGCCGGCGCGGCGCCTGACTCTTTTGCGCCTCCCCCGCTGGGCGTGTTCTGCGCCGACGCCAGGCCGAACCCGGCCAGCAGCACGGCGGTACTGAGTAGAAGCTTGCTCCTCATTGGAATGGTCCTCTGTTGTCTTGCTTCCCCGCGCGCCGAGCGATCCGGCTTATGAAAAACTCAGCAAGCCACCGTACGGTTCCCGCGCCGCGCCGATTCGGCGCGAGAAATTCCCGTCCTGGCTCGTTAATGGATGTTCATCGTTGCACGAACAGAAGCTCAACGTTGCATGGTTGCCGGAGTTCCGCGGGGAACAGCGTGCGACGCAATAGCGTTCTCGGTACGACTGCAACGGGACGGCAACCATGACATACCGAGCCTATAGCGCGCCGCGGGGATCGGCGGACATCGCTCCGCTGGAAAAGGACCGCCTGCTCTACAAGGAATTCGACACGCTCGATGGCGCGCTCGCCTGGGCGCGCCATGTCAACGCCGGGGGCCGCGTCACTCTCCTCATCGAGGGCGACGACGGCACGCGGCTCGGCAAGCAGGAAATTGCCGGCGCGCTCCACCATGGCGAGGCTCCGCCGCGCTGAATGCGCGCGCAGCCTCGCACGAGCGTCGATCCGAGATCAGATCGAGTGGGCGGCCGAAGCCGCCCGCGGTCGCCCGGATCGAAAGAGGCCGGTCAGCCGACGATCTTCTTCCAACCGGCGCGGGCGAGAGTGGAGACGTCGTCCCAGTTCTTTGCCACGACGTCCCAGTTCACCATCGGTTTGGCGCCAGCGGCGGAGCTCGTGTCGATGACATAGGCGCCGCCAACCGTCAGCGCGCAGCCGATGATTATCCCGAGTATCAAGCGCATTGAGCTTCCCCCGTGGCCGCGAGCCGGTAGGCCATGAACGCGGCGCCATTGTGTTTGCGCCGGCCGTGAGCGAGCGCACGACCTAAGCGTGAACGGCCCCTCCCATGGATAGATCAATGGGCCGCGGCGCGCTCGTCCCGTGCCTTGGCTCATTTCACAGGTATTTGCGGGATTTAGCGGGTGCCCTCGGCTGCGGCATGCCGGCCATGAGCGCTCCCGCCAAGCCCGCAATCTGCTCCAACATTCTATGGCAAACTATTGAGCAGCCTGTTTATTTCTGGATCGGCCAAGCGCGGACCCGATCCCCGACGAAATCAGGAATTTTTGAGGCAATCGCGAATTTCGCTGCTATATTCGCGGCGATCGGGGGAAGCATCGCTCGAAAGGAGCAGATCCGTGTCGTTGGAGTTTAGGAGATCCGTGTTCAAAGAACACAAGTTTCAGATCGGTCAGACCGTCTACTTCACCTCGCGTCCGATCGGCCATATGGCTGCCAATAGCACTTATCAGGTGGTGAGGCTGCTTCCCTCCGATGGAGCCGATTACCAATACCGCATCAAGAACGCGAACGAGGCGTTCGAGCGTGTGGCCAGGGAAAGCCAGCTCGAATTCTCCCGCTGAACCAGCCGGACGTTCATAGCCAACCGCCTTCGGCGAAAGTGGGAATCGAACGTGATCGCGCTTGGCCGATCGCGTAAACGCAGTCGCGGTCACGCCGGCGCCGATGCCATAAACTCATCTGCGGCAAGCTCGCAGAGGGCTCCAACGCGCGCCGCCGGTGGGCGCCAGGGGTGGTGGCAGCCGCCCCCAATGGGCCATACTGTCCATGGAGTGTTGGGTCCATGTTCGACCGCATTGGGGAATGGGCAACCGCCTGGGATTGGGCCGGCGCGCAGTCGCTGCCGCTCTGGGCGGTCGTCGTCGCCGCTGCGGTTGTCGCGGTTGCCGGCGCACTGGTCGCCGTGCGCGCCGGTGCCGATGGCAGAAGCCTGGCGGTGGTCGTCCTGGTGCTGATCGCCGGCTTGCTCGGCGGGTGGGCGCTCGATCATTTGGCGCGCCGTGATATCGCCGCCGAGCGCCGCGCGCTCGATGCGCGCGCATTCGAGCTGGCGACGCGCGCCTTGATGCCGGGCTCGGCACTCGCCTGCCTCGACGCGATCGCGGGCGAGACGGTCGAGCAGGCGTGCGAGCGAGCGCTGTTTGCCAGCCCGGAAGCAACCGCTGCCGCCGTCTCCTATGTTGCCGCCCAGCTTTCGCTCTTGGCCTCCGCCGCCGATCGGACCCGCCGCGCATCGCCGAGCTCCGAAACCGCCAATCTGCGCCGTGCACTCGAAGCCGACCGGTTCGGCATCGTGGCGCATGTGCTCGCGGCCCGCGATGGCTGCACGCCGGAGCGCTGCGGCGCTTTCGCCTTGCTGCAGGACACCAGCCGGATCGGTGCAAACTTGGTGGCGCGCACCTTCGAGGCCCGCGTCAAGAGCCATTCGGCCGGTTGGCCGCCCGCCGACGCCAAAGCGGTGGCGAGCAATCCGCCGACGGGCGCGACGGCCCCTGTGGCACCCGGCGTGGCGGCGCGGGTGCCGAACAACCTCTATTTTCCTTCGGCGTCCTCGATTCCGCCGGTCAATATCATGACAGCCGAGCCGCCTCCGCCGCCGCACGACACGACTGGCGCGGCCGAGGCGGCGACGCCGACGCCGCCGCGCAAGCCGCCGCAGGGCGCATCGCGTCAGCCGCCGAGTCCCAACAACGCGCCGCCGCGCGCCGCGCCGATGCCGCTCGCGCCTGCGCAGTAGACCAATCCTTCTTCTGAGGATAAACCGTCCGCGCGCATGGCAAGGCGGGCTCGGCGCGCTAAAATTTCGTCATGCGAGGGGCTCCATTGACCCGGGATTCGGGGCGTCGGTTTCCCCCCTCGCCGCAAGATTCCATAAGCTCCGGCAATACCCACGTGGCCCTTCATCTCATCAAGCTTTGCGTCGGCTGTGACTCGGTCAAGGAGCTCGAGGACTGGATCCGCGAGAAACTCAGGGACCGCCGCAAGCGCGGGCTCTCGCGCGAACACATGCACCGAACGCGCATGGTGCCCAAGCGCGCCGACGAACTGCGCGACGGCGGCTCGCTCTATTGGGTGATCCGCGGCGAGGTGATGTGCCGGCAGCGGCTCATCGATATTCGTCCATTCGTCGACAAGCAGGGCGTCAGCCGCTGCCACCTGGTGCTGGAGCCGAAGCTCGTCCTGGTGGAGCCGCGGCCCTGGCGCGCGTTCCAGGGCTGGCGCTACCTCGCGAGCGCGGAGGTCCCGCGCGACCTCGACCGCGCCGCGCCGGGAGCCAGGAACATGCCGGAGGCGCTGCGGCGCGAATTGCGGGAGCTCGGGCTGCTGTGACCGACCGCGGCTGTCGCGGGCGTCGGTAGCCGCTCGTCGAGCATGTCGGCGGTTCAGACCGCAAGGTTGTCGATCAGCCGGGTCTTGCCGATCCGCGCGGCCACCAGGAGGCGGATCGGACCGTCCGCGGACGCGTCGATCGGTTGCAGCGTCTCGGCGTGGCGGGCCTCGAGATAGTCGAGCACGAAGCCGGCGCGCTCGATCGCCGCGCCACCCTCGTCGAGCACGCGAGCGGGCAATTCTCCGCGCCCGATCTTGCCGGCACAATCCTTCAGCACGCGGTGCAATATGGGCGCCGCCGCGCGCTCGCTCGCCGACAGGTAGCTGTTGCGCGAGGACAAGGCGAGCCCGTCCTTCTCGCGCACGGTGGCAACTGCCACGATCTTTGCCGGCAGATCGAGGTCTTTCGCCATTCGCGCAACGACCTTGAGCTGCTGATAGTCCTTCTCGCCGAACATGGCGAAGTCGGGGGCGCATTGGATCAGCAGCTTGCCGACCACGGTGGCGACGCCGGAGAAAAAATGCGGGCGAAATTTGTCTTCGAGCCCAGCCGTGGCCGGCCCTCCCGGCACGACGCGGGTTGCAAAGCCCGGCGGATACATCGCGGCCACCGGCGGCGCCCACACCAGATCGACCGCCATTTTGCCGAGAGTGGCGACATCGGCATCGAAGTTTCGCGGATAGCTCGCGAAGTCTTCGTGCGGCGCGAATTGCGCGGGGTTGACGAAGATCGAGACGACGACGCGCTGGGCGCGCCGGCGCGCCGCCCGTACCAGCGCAAGGTGGCCAGCATGCAGGGCGCCCATGGTCGGCACCAGCGCGATCC
This sequence comes from uncultured Alphaproteobacteria bacterium, assembly GCA_963712565.1. Taxonomy (GTDB): domain Bacteria; phylum Pseudomonadota; class Alphaproteobacteria; order Rhizobiales; family Xanthobacteraceae; genus VAZQ01. The sequence continues at coordinate 26,707 of CAVQIP010000041.1, forward strand.
GTTGGCGGGCGGTTCGCCACGGCATGAGCGCATGCCGCAATGCCGACACCGTGCGTGCAGTTCGAGGGGCCATGCGGGCAGACTTCGTTCGGCTGCGGACCGCGCGCAAACTATCAAAGCCGCGGCGGCGAAACCACGCGTGGGCTGCCTGTGCTATACTGCGCGCCGGTCACGCGAGCGCCTGCTGAGAGCGCAGCCATTGCGCCGGCCGCGCGACATGGCCACCTTATGGGCGGCGGATAGCCGCCTGTAGAAGCGCTGCTCGATGGTGAACGATCGTAACGACGGGTCTCCGACCAGCCCCGGCCGCGTGCCGGCGCCAGCCGCCACGCGCGCCGAGATCGATGCCTTTCTCGCCAAGGTGAAAGGCCTCGCGCCGACAACCGAGCCCGGCCGGCGCGGCCGGCTCATCTTCGCGCTCGACGCGACCATGAGCCGGCAGCCCATGTGGGATATCGCCTGCGGGCTGCAGGCCGACATGTTCCGCGAGGCGGCGGCGATCGGCGGACTCGACGTGCAGCTCGTCTACTACCGTGGTCTCGCCGAGTGCCGCGCCTCGCGCTGGGTGTCGCAAGCTGAACGGCTGGGGGGCCTGATGGAGCGCATCGATTGCCGCGGCGGCCACACCCAGATCGGCAAGGTCATCGCCCACACCAAGCGCGAAACCCAGGCCACCAAGGTGCAGGCTTTGGTCTTCGTCGGCGACGCCATGGAAGAGAAGCTCGATGATCTTTGCCACGCCGCCGGCGAGCTCGGTCTCCTGGGAACGCCCGCCTTCATGTTCCAGGAGGGCGACGATCCGATCGCGCAAGGAGCGTTCCGCGAGATCGCGCGCCTGACGCGCGGGGCCTATTGCCGCTTCGATCCCGGCGCGGCCCACCAGCTCGGCGAGTTGTTGCGCGCTGCCGCAGCCTATGCGGCCGGCGGAATGCGCGCGCTCGCCGATCTCTCCGCCCGGCGCGACGCCGGGGCGATCAAGCTGCTCGAGCAGATGAGATCGTGATGGCTACGCTCATCTTCGGCCTGGTGGTGCTGGCGCTGCTGTTGTGGGCGCTCAATGCCTTCACCAAGGTCAAGCCGCAAACCGCCGCCGTGGTCCTCAAGACCGGAGGGGGGCTGGGCGCGCTCGCCGTTGCCGGCCTGCTCGGCGCGCGCGGACGGATCGACATCGCCATTCCACTCGGGCTGACCGGCCTCGGGCTGCTGGGATGGTTGCCATGGAGCATCCCTGGGCTCGGCGCGCGTATGCGCAAGAGCACTGGCCAGGTGTCGCGGGTGCGTTCGGCCTTCGTCGAGATGGAACTCGATCACGACTCCGGAGCGATGCACGGACGTATCCTCGCCGGACGGCATGAAGGCGCATCGCTGGATGCGCTCGACGTGGCGACACTCACCGGCTGCCTCCCCGAGATCGACGAGGAAAGCCGGGCGCTACTGATGGCGTATCTCGACCGCCGGGAGCCCCGCTGGCGTGAAGACGCGCAGGCTGATGCGGCGGCGGGCCCCGGTCGTCGGGCGTGGAGCAGCGGCAAAATGACGGAGGAGGAGGCCTATCAGATCCTTGGCGTGCATCCGGGGGCGAGCGCCGATGACATCGGTCGCGCTCACCGCGCACTGATGAAGAAACTGCATCCCGACCAAGGGGGGTCGACGTATCTTGCGGCCCGCGTCAACGAAGCCAAGGACGTCCTTTTGCGCCGCCATCGCTGACCTCCTGCACTCGACGCAACATTTGGCGGCTCCTGGTCAACGCGGCGTCCCGTTTTCGTTCGACGTCAGTTCTTGATCGTCACGCATTCGACGTCGTTCTTCTTGAGATATTTGCAGGCGGCTTCCGCCTTGTCCTTGTCGAGCCCGGCGAAGCGCGCACGATAAAAGGTGGCGCCACCCTTCTCGATGGTTTCGGTGAACGCCTCGGCGCCGGTGAGCATCTTGGACGCCTTGACCTGCACGGCCGTGAGGCGCTGCTTGGCCGCCTGCTCGGCGGGGTAGGCGCCGACCTGGATCATCCAGCCGCTGCGGTGCTGCGGCTTGGCCGGCGGCGTGACGGATGCCGGAGCGGGCGCCGCGGCAGCGACCCGCGCGGCGGGCAATACGCCCAACACGCCAGGGCGCGCACCGGGCGGCGGCGCCGGCGGCTCGGCTTTCGCCGCCGCTGCGGGGGCGGGCGCTAGCGGCGCGGGTTTGGCCGCCGCCACGGGGGCGGGGGCGGGCGCTGCGGGTTCGGGCTTGGCCGCCACGACCGGAACGGGTGCGGGCGCTGCAACCTCGGGCTTGGCCGCCACCACCGGAGCGGGTGCCGGTGCTGCCGGCTCGGGCTTCGTTGCCACCACCGGCGCGGGCGCGGGCGCCGTCGGCTCGGGCTTGGCCGCGACCGCTGGGGCGGGTGCTAGCGCTGCCGGCTCGGGCCTGGCCGCCACCACCGGGAGAGCCGCGGGCGCTGCCGGCTCGGGCTTGGCCGCCACCACCGGGAGAGCCGCGGGCGCTGCCGGCTCGGGATTTGTCGCGACCACCGCTGCTGGCGCCGCCGGGATGGGCTGCAATTCGGCGATCGGCAGCGCGAGGTGCAGCGGCGCTAGCGACGCCGTCTGTGTGCGCGCTCTGACCGTCAGCGTCTTGACCAGCACCGGCCGGATCGGTTCGGTCGAGCCGGCGGCGATCTGCGGTTGCGCTGTCGCCTTGCCGGTCGGCTCCGATCGCATCGCCGCTGGTTCGGCCTGGGCGCTGGACGGATTGATGCGCACCGGCACGCTGGCAGCGCTTGCAACGGCAAACCGCGGTTCGGCCTTGGCTACGGCCTTCGGTTCCGATTTCGGCTCCGCTTTGTCCGCGACCTTCGGCTCTGCCTTGGGCTCGAGCTTGGCGACCGCCTTGGGCTCGGGCTTGAGCTCCGGTGCTTCGCCGTTTTCGGCGACCATCGGTGCGGTGCGCTTGGTGGAAGCTTGCGCGATCTTGTCGTTGATCAGCTCACGCATGCGCGCGTCGCGGCTGCCGCCGCTGCTGCCGCCCATCACCACGGCCACCAGATAGCGGTTGCCGCGGTGGACCGAGGTCACGAGGTTGAAGCCGGAGGCGTTGATGTAGCCGGTTTTGATGCCGTCGACACCTTCGACGCGTCCGAGCAGATGGTTGTGATTGGCGATCGACTGGCCGCGGAAGGTAAACGAGCGGATCGAGAAATACTTGTAGTAGCGCGGGAAGCGTTCCTGGATGGCGCGTCCAAGGGCGGCTTGATCGCGCGCCGTGGTCACCTGGTCATCGTTGGGCAGGCCGGAGGCGTTTTTGTAGACGGTGCGGCCCATGCCGAGCGCCTTCGCCTTGCGCGTCATCAGCTTGGCGAACTCGCCCTCATCGCCTGCGATCGCTTCGGCGACCACGACGGCGGCATCGTTGGCCGAACGCGTGACCATTCCCTTGATCGCGTCTTCGACGGCGAGCGTGCTTCCGGGCTTGAGACCCAACTTGGTCGGCGTCTGCCCGGCTGCCTCGGCGGAAACCTTGAGCGGGCTGTCGAGCTTGAGCTTGCCGGCCTCGAGCTGCTCGAACAGCAGGTAGAGCGTCATGATCTTGGTGAGCGAGGCCGGGTGTCGCCGCGCGTCCGGATTGGTCGAATGCAGCACCGTGCCGGAGTTGGCGTCCACCACGATGTCCGCGTAGGGCGCGGCCTGCGTCGGGCTGTTTGATAGCGAAACAACTGCAGCAACAAAACCGAACATACCCCAACGAAGCCCGTAACGGGCTCCGGTCCGGATCCGCAGCATGATATTTCCCCCGTCCTCGTTCCCTAGACGCCCGTGCGGGCGCCGACACCCCTGTCGTGCCGAGGTGACGCGATTGGACGAGTCAAAAAGGGCGGTTTTCTGAACTTTTTCCGGCCTTTTTGGGTGTCATCCTGCTTCCGGGACGGCAGACGAAACGATTTCCAGCCTAGCCCCGGACCTGCACGGCACGGTCGCCCACGCTAGGAGAGCCCCATTGCGAAAGCGTTAAACCGGGAGCCCGCTACCATATTGCACTGCAAAATAAATCTTGACATTTTTGTGCGTTGCAATATATAAGTGCTGCGTCGGCTAACGGTCGAGAAAGCCATGCGCGGAACTCACACGTAATCGGCGATGCCGCCGGGAGAGGTTGGATCATGGTCAGGAATATCGACGACATGCAGCAACTTGGTAAGGACAATATGGACGCCACGATGAAGTCGTTCGGGGCGCTGTCGAAGAGCATGCAGGCGATTGCAGTCGAGATCGCCGACTACTCGAAGAAGGCGTTCGAGCAGGGCAGCGCGGCGGCCGAAAAGCTCATCGGTGCGAAGTCGCTGGAAAAGGCGTTCGAGGTGCAGAGCGATTACGCCAAGAGCTCCTACGAGAGTTTCGTGGCGCAAGCGACCAAGCTCGGCGAACTCTATGCCGATCTCGCCAAGGAGGCCTACAAGCCGTTCGAGAGCCAGTTCGGCAAGGTCGCCCGCTAACGCGACTGCGTTGCAATCGGCGTCATGAAGAGCCCGGCTGCCCAGGCCGGGCTTTGTCTTGTGTGCGCGGCAGGATCCACAGCCTGCGCGTGAATGCCGTCGGTCTCGCGGGATCGGGCCGTGGCCGCGCCTATCCCTTGAGCGCGCCGCATCCACGCCGATCGAGCGGGGCGCCTTGGTGATTGGGGACCCGGCTGCCATGCCATGCATTTGCGAGGCAACGCACGGCTTTCCCTGACCAGGTCTCTATCCTGAGGAAAACTCCCGCCCACGGCTGCCGCTGACCGCAGGTGTGCGAAAATCCGGGCGCGCGAATCCGGCGCTTTCGCAACGACCTGCCGCGAATTGTCCGCAATGAGTCGCGATCGTCGCGGGGAATGTGCGAGCCGCCGGCACCGGGACTTGCAAAAAAGCGTCGGAATTCCGTACAATTCATGGGAGCAGACGACAATCTGGAACTGGCGCGGTGCCGTCCTTATTATCTACACCGCTCTCTGCCACGCCCTGAACCCCGTAAGTGCTATGAACCGCAGACCAACCGAAACGTATGCAAGCGCCATGCCGGGCGCGCCGCGTCTGGGGGATGAGGACACCAACAAACGTCGCGGGCCGGGAGCCCCCGGCACCGCGGTCATCACCAAGACCAAGCCGCAGACCAAACGGCCCAGCCTCTACCGCGTGCTGCTGTTGAACGACGATTACACGCCGATGGAGTTCGTGGTGCATGTGCTCGAACGGTTTTTCAACAAGGACCACGATGCCGCCACCCGCATCATGATGCACGTGCATCAGCACGGCATCGGCGAATGCGGGGTCTATACCTATGAGGTGGCGGAGACCAAGGTGACGCAGGTTATGGACTTTGCCCGCAAACACCAGCATCCTCTGCAGTGCGTGATGGAAAAAAAGTGACGACCATGGAAAAGCGGGAACGCCGGGACTATATAACGCGTTCGCAAGAGACCTGACATGCCGACGTTTTCGCGCAACCTAGAACAGTCTCTCCACCGCGCCTTGGCGCTCGCCAACGAGCGCCACCACGAATATGCCACTCTCGAACATCTGCTGCTCGCGCTGCTCGACGATCAGGACGCCGCCGCGGTCATGCGCGCGTGCAACGTCGATCTCGACAAGCTGCGGCGCAGCCTTTCCGCCTATCTCGAGAGCGAGCTGGAAAACCTCGTGAGCGACGGCAACGACGATTCCAAGCCTACCGCCGGCTTCCAGCGCGTCATTCAGCGCGCCGTCATCCATGTGCAGTCGTCGGGCCGCGAAGAGGTGACCGGCGCCAACGTGCTGGTCGCGATTTTCGCCGAGCGCGAGAGCCATGCCGCCTATTTCCTGCAAGAGCAGGACATGACGCGCTACGACGCCGTCAACTACATCAGTCACGGAATTGCCAAGCGGCCGGGCATGTCGGAAGCGCGCCCGGTGCGCGGCGCGGACGAGGACACCGATACCAAGACCGGCGATGACGCCAAGAAGAAGGGCGATGCGCTCGAGGCCTATTGCATCAACCTCAACAAGAAGGCGCGCGAAGGCAGGATCGATCCGCTGATCGGCCGCGGCGCCGAGATCAACCGCACCATCCAGGTGCTGTGCCGCCGGCAGAAGAACAACCCGCTGTTCGTGGGCGACGCCGGCGTCGGCAAGACCGCGATCGCCGAGGGCCTGGCGCGGCGGATCGTGCACGGCGAAGTCCCCGACGTGCTCAAGAACGCGACCGTGTTCTCGCTCGACATGGGCACGCTGCTCGCTGGCACGCGCTATCGCGGCGACTTCGAGGAGCGCCTCAAGCAGGTCATCAAGGAGCTCGAGGCCTATCCGGGCGCGATCATGTTCATCGACGAGATTCACACCGTGATCGGCGCGGGCGCCACCTCCGGCGGCGCGATGGATGCCTCGAATCTGCTCAAGCCGGCGCTGGCCTCGGGCACGCTGCGCTGCATCGGCTCGACCACCTACAAGGAATATCGGCAGTATTTCGAGAAGGACCGCGCCCTGGTGCGCCGGTTCCAGAAGATCGACGTGAACGAGCCGACGGTCCCGGACGCGATCGAAATCCTCAAGGGTCTCAAGCCCTATTTCGAGGATTATCACAAGCTCAAATACACCACCGAGGCGATCAAGGCGGCGGTCGAATTGTCCGCGCGCTACATCCACGATCGCAAGCTGCCCGACAAGGCCATCGACGTGATCGACGAATCGGGGGCGGCGCAGATGCTGCTGCCCGAGAGCCGGCGCAAGAAGACGATCGGCATCAAGGAGATCGAGACCACCATCGCCACCATGGCGCGGATCCCGCCGAAGACCGTGTCGAAGGACGACGCCGTGGTGCTGCAGCATCTCGACCAGACCTTGAAGCAGGTGGTCTACGGCCAGGACAAGGCGATCGCCGCGCTCGCGGCCTCGATCAAGCTCGCGCGCGCGGGCCTGCGCGAGCCGGAGAAGCCGATCGGCTGCTATCTGTTCTCCGGCCCGACCGGCGTCGGCAAGACCGAGGTGGCCAAGCAGCTCTCCATCGCGCTGGGCGTGGAGATGATCCGCTTCGACATGTCGGAATACATGGAGCGCCACACCGTCTCCCGGCTGATCGGCGCGCCGCCCGGCTATGTCGGCTTCGACCAGGGAGGCCTGCTCACCGACGGTGTCGATCAGCACCCGCATTGCGTCCTGCTCCTCGACGAGATCGAGAAGGCGCATCCGGATCTGTTCAACGTGCTGCTGCAGATCATGGATCACGGCAAGCTCACCGATCACAACGGCAAGCAGGTTGATTTCCGCAACGTGATCCTGATCATGACCACCAATGCCGGCGCGGCCGACCTCGCGCGCCAGGCTTACGGCTTCACCCGCATCAAGCGCGAGGGCGACGACGTCGAGGCGATCAACCGGATGTTCGCGCCCGAGTTCCGCAATCGGCTCGACGCCATCATCACCTTTGCGCATCTCACGCCCGAGATCATCGCCAAGGTGGTGGAGAAATTCGTGCTCCAGCTGGAAGCGCAGCTCGGCGACCGCGACGTCACCATCGAGCTGTCGGAAGAAGCCACCAAGTGGCTGATCAAGCACGGCTACGACGAACAGATGGGGGCGCGGCCGATGGCCCGTCTCATCCAGGAAAACATCAAGAAGGCGCTCGCCGACGAGGTCCTGTTCGGCAAGCTCAAGGCCGGCGGCCACGTGCGCGTCGTCACGGTCGAGGACGAAACCGGCGCGCAGAAGCTCGGCTTCGAATATCTCGATGGGCCGGTCACGCCGAAGCCCGAGAAGATTCCCGAGTCGCGCGGCGCGAAGCCCAAGCGCCGTGGCCCGCGCCGCAAGCCTCCGAGCCCCAAGGGCGACGGCAGCCCGCCGTCATCGCGCGGCTCGGTGCCGAAGGTGCCGCTGGTCAAGGTGTGATCCGGCTCTGCGCAGCTCCATCGAATCGCCGCGAATGAAGGCGAGCGCGACCAGCACGCCCGCGCGCCGGTATTGAGCCCGCGGCCGACGCCGGTCGCGAGCCGGCCGTGAGAAACAGCATGCCATACTGGCCGAGCGTCTCATGTCGGCGACCGCGAGCGCGGCGTTGAATTCGCAATTGTGGGAACGGTGGGTCAGTCATCGCCGGTGACTGATCGCGCGGTTTCCGCCGAAGTAAACTCAGGTTGCGCGCGCATTCGCGTGCCGGCATCATCGTGGCGGCCTTGGCTTTCGCGCTCGGCATTGCGTCGGACGCCGTGCTGCGGCACCAAGCGCATCCGTCCCCAAGTCCCGGGTAGCACATGCCTGCCTTCATCTGCGAGACCTGCGGCAGCCAGTTCACGCCGTCGGATACGCCGCCGCCGGCGTGCCCGATCTGCCAGGACGAACGCCAGTTCGTTCCTCCCGGCGGCCAGCGATGGACCACCCTCGACACGCTCGCCCGCCGGCATTTCAACTGCTATCAGCGCCACGAGCCCGGACTGATCGGGATCGGAACCGTGCCCAAATTTTCCATCGGTCAACGCGCGCTGCTGTTGCGCACGCCCGCGGGCAACGTGTTGTGGGATTGCATCCCCTTCATCGATCCCGCCACCATCGAGATCGTAAAGGGTCTCGGCGGCCTCGCCGCCATCGCGATCTCGCATCCGCATTATTACGGCACCATGGTGGAATGGAGCCGCGCCTTCGGCGACGTTCCCATTCATTTGCACGCCGCCGACCGGCAATGGATCATGCGACCGGATCCCGTGATAAAACTTTGGGACGGCGATACCTTGCCGCTCGCGAGCGGCGTGACGCTCATTCGCTGCGGCGGTCACTTCGCCGGCGGAACCGTGCTGCACTGGGCGGCGGGCGGGGAGGGGCGCGGGGCGCTTTTGACCGGCGACATCGTGCAGCTGATCCCCGACCGCAACTACGTGAGCTTCATGCGCAGCTATCCCAACATCATTCCCCTGTCGGCGCCGGCGGTGGCACGGATCGACGCGATGCTCGATCCGTTCGCGTTCGACGTGATCTACGGCGCCTTCTTCGACCGCGTCATCCCGCGCGGCGGCCGCCAGGCGGTGAAACGCTCGGTGGCGCGCTACATCGCGATCATCGAGGGCGACGGAACGGCGGAGCAGCGTTGAGCCGGCCGACGATTGCGCCCGCGGCCGCGCTATGGGACAGGGTTGATCGATTCAGCCCAACGCCTGGTCGCAAGTGTCGCTCGCACCGACTACAGACCCACCGCAACGCTCGGCGACCGCCTCGTTCCTGGCCGGCATCGAGGCCGCGTGGCGGTCGGTGTTGGCCTATGTCCTGATCGGGACCTATATCGGCATCGCCGCGCTGGCGCATGATTTCGGCTTCAGCCTGTGGTGGGTGGTGGCCTCGACCGTGCTGGTATGGGCCGGACCGGCGCAGGTGATCCTGGTGTCGGCGCTCGGCGCCGGCGCCACGCCGCTGGAGACCGCGCTGGCGGTGGGCGTGAGCAGCGCGCGTCTGCTGCCGATGGTGGTCGCGCTGCTTCCCTTGATCAAGCAGCCGGCAGACGCCCCACCGCAAGCTCCTGCTGCCGGCGCATCTCACCGCCATCAGCATGTGGATCGAGGCGCTGCGGTTGTTGCCGAGCCTGCCCCGGCACGCCCGCATCCCGTTCACCAACGGGCTCGGCCTGGGTTTCATGCTGGCGGCGCAGGTGGGAACCTGCATCGGTTACTATCTCGCCACCTCGCTGCCGCCGCTGTTGACCGCCGGCCTTTTGTTCCTCACGCCGATGTCGTTCCTCATTTCGACCACGCGCAACTGCCGTCTCGTCTCGGATTGGCTGGCGCTGGCGTTCGGCATCGTGCTCGGGCCGCTGCTGGCATGGTGGCAGGTGGGGCTCGATCTGCTCTGGACCGGGCTGTTGGGCGGGTCGCTGGCCTACGCGGTGCAGCGTCTCTTTCAGGCGCTGGGACGAACGCCATGACCGAGCTCCAGGCCTATGCGCTGCTGCTGCTCGTCGGCTTCCTGCCCAATGAAATCTGGCGCATGCTCGGCCTCGTCGTCGCCCGCGGGATCGACGATGAATCCGGGTGGTTCATGTGGGCGCGGGCGGTCGCGATCGCGGTGCTCGCCGGCGTCATCGCCAAGATCATCCTATTTCCGCCCGGGACGCTCGCCCACGTGCCGCTGGCCATCCGCCTCGGCGCCATCGGCTGCGGGTTGTTGGCGTTCCTGCTGGTGCGACGGTCGGTGTTGGCGGGCGTGGCGGCGGGCGAGGTCGTGCTCACCATCGGCGCGCTCGCTTACGGGATTTGGTTGAACTGCTGGACGGTGACGCCGTCGGCGCCGAACAGCTGCACGCTAACCTTGGCGATTTTCTGCGCGACCTTGATGACATGGGCGAGGTCGTCGGGCGAGATGTCGAGGATGTTGCGCGCGGGGGCTTTCGGCAGAACCAGCGCATGGCCAGGCGCACGCGGCATGATATCGAGGAAGGCAAGCGCCTTGTCGTCCTCGTAGACCTTGTAGCACGGCAATTCCCGCGCAGGACTTCGGCGAAGATATTGTTGGGATCGTAGCAGGCATGGTTCGCATCACTGTTCGACGCTGGGGGAGGGCGATTGATCTCGGGTGCGCATCACCGTTCGACGCTGGGGGAGCGGTAGATTAGATCATCGGCCGTTGGCGCCGACCCATCCACCGTCATTGCCGGGCTTGACCCGGCAATCCATCCGCTAAGACGAAGCGCTTCTTTCGATGGATGCCCGGGTCAAGCCCGGGCATGACGGGTCGAAGACAACTGCGGTTGCATTAGATCATTGAATGCACGGGGAGAAAGCCGTGTCGGCCGCCGGCTCGCGTGGACGCGACGGCGACACGGCGAGAGCCGGCCGCGACCGCGACCGGCTCTCTGCTTGATCTCCTCGCTCTCAACTATCGTAGGCGCAGCAGATGGCGCGCACGAACAAGGGCGCCCCGATTGCCGCGATCAACATGTTCACCAGAGCGGCGCCGGTGGGGAACGCCCCGGTGTCCACCCATGCCACCAGTATTGCGACTATGAAAAGTCCGGCCATCAGCACGACGGTGACGAGCCAGCATCGTCGGATGCAGGAGGAAGGGGGTATTTCCCCATGTAGCGGTCGAAGTTCCATTCGACCTCCGGTTCGACACCGCCGCGGCAACAACATACGCAGACCGCAAGCACCGAGCCGAGGATCACGAGATATTCCAGCGCTGCTCCGGCCCGGTTGTAAACCCACCACCACAGGAAGCCGAACACCACCGTGAAAACGAACCTGATGACGCTAGCCATGCTCTTCCCCCTCGCTGAGGGCGAAAGCGGTAAGCCTTGCCGACTAGGTCCTGACTGATGTGCGCAGGGCTTGCTAGCCGCCCGAATGCCGCATCCGTGCAGTATAGTGGCATTCGCAGCGCTCCTAACGCTAAGTCATGCTGCAGGTGCGTAACGCCGCCGGGGGCGCGCGGGTGTGATCAGGATCGAAAGAAGAGAGGGAAGAGAGGGAAGCCTCATCGCAGCGCCGCCGCCAGCTGTTTGGCCTGATCGGCGAGCACGTCCGGCGCTTCCTTCACGCTGGCCGGCGGCTTCAGCGCCACGCCGTCCTTGCGCGGAATGACATGGACATGCAGGTGGAACACGACCTGGCCGCCGGCCGCTTCGTTGAACTGCTGGATGGTGACGCCGTCGGCGCCGAACAGCTGCACGCTGACCTTGGCGATCTTCTGCGCGACCTTGATGACGTGGGCGAGGTCGTCGGGCGCGATGTCGAGGATGTTGCGCGCCGGCGCCTTCGGCAGAACCAGCGCGTGGCCGGGCGCACGCGGCATGATGTCGAGGAAGGCAAGCGTCTTATCGTCCTCGTAGATCTTGTAGCACGGCAACTCGCCGCGCAGGATCTTGGCGAAGATATTGTTGGGATCGTAAGCCGGCATGATTGTTTCTCCCGTCGCACGTAACTTCAATGGCGGCGACCGCAGCCGTCGGTCCATTTGGCCGATCATTGTTGCTGTCGCCCCCGCGGACGCGGGGACCCATATTCCAGGGTCCGTGGTCATGGGTCCCCGCTTACGCGGGGACGACAGCTAGTTGATGTGCATTCGCGACGCATCCGCGACGCACCTCACCCTTGCGAAACGGCGCGGCGTCCGCGAGCTCCGCGCCGGCCGCCGCCACATAGGCGCGCTCGCGCCTGAGAAAGTCCTCGATCGCGCGCCGCAGCGCGGGATCGACGATGTAGTGCGCGGAATAGGTGGTGGTGGGCAGGTAGCCGCGCGAAATCTTGTGCTCGCCCTGCGCGCCGGCTTCGACGCGGGCGAGCTTGTGCTCGATGGCGTATTGGATGGCTTGATAGTAGCAAAGCTCGAAGTGCAGAAACGGGTGGTGTTCGATCGCGCCCCAATGGCGGCCGAACAGCGTGTCGGAGCCGATGAAGTTGATGGCGCCGGCGATCCAGCGCCCGTTGCGCTTGGCCATCACCAGCAGGATGCGCTCGCGCATGGTCTCGCCGACCAGCGAATAGAACTGCCGGGTGAGATAGGGGCGGCCCCATTTGCGCGAGCCGGTTTCCATGTAGAAGTCGAAGAAGGCGTCCCACACGCTTTCGGTCAGGTCCGAGCCGGTCAGCCAGTGCACGCTGACGCCGGCCGCGAGCGCGTCCGCGCGTTCGCGGCGAATGACTTTGCGCTTGCGCGAGGCGAGCGCCGCCAGGAACGCATCGAAAGCTGCGCATAGCCGGCATTCTCCCAATGGAACTGCTGATGGGTGCGCTTGAGGAAGCCGCGCTCGCCCAGCAGCTCCCATTCCGGCGCGGTGGGGAAGGTGACGTGGACCGAGGACGCGTCCGAGCGCCGGCAGATGTCGACCAGCGCGTCGGCGAGCGCCGCCCGCACGGCCTCGGCCTGCGGCCCCGGGCGCGCCAGCAGCCTGCGGCCGGTCGCGGGCGTGAACGGCACGGACACCTGCAGCTTCGGATAGTAGCTGCCGCCGGCGCGCTCATAGGCTTCGGCCCAGCCGTGATCGAAGACGTATTCGCCGCGCGAATGGGATTTCACGTAGCAGGGGACGGCGCCGAGAAGCCGACCTTCGGCGTCTTCAGCCAGCACATGCATCGGCTGCCAGCCGGTGCGCGCACGGACCGATTGCGATACTTCGAGAGCGGAAAGAAAATCATACGAAATGAATGGGTTATATCGATCTCCTAAGCTCGATATAGAGCAGTTATCGGGGGCCGGGACGCGGCCGTCGGCGCCGTTGCCCCCATCCGCGCAGGCCGGATTGGCGCAGGCATCCCAGGCCTGCGCGGCCACGGCGCCGATGGAATTCGCCACTCGCAGAGACAGTTCAATCATCGCTCACGTCGGCCTTGCTCAGGCGTAATGCAAGTTTATGGCCGAAATCCTTCAAAAATCATCTGGTCGGCATAGCGCGCCGCCCGTTGCCGATCGTCGGAGCTGCGCACGGTCCAGGTCAGAATGGGCAAGCCGAAAATCGCGCGTGCGACCGTGGGCAGCGCCGCCGGCAGGTCGCTGACCGAATAGGCGATGAATTGCGGATGCGCGCGCAGCGCATGGGCGACAGCCGCCATGCTGCGCTGGGCGGCGGCCATGAGCTCATCGCGCTCGCGCCGATAGCGGCCTTGTGCGATCAGGCCGCGCGGCAGGGCCGGCGCCATCGCACGCATGGCCGCGATCTGGGCGGCGTCGAACGACATCACCGCCGCCGGACCGCGATAGCCGGACAGCACCTGGACGGCGCGGGTGACGAGCCGCCGGTCGCCGTTGAATCGGCTCTTCAACTCGATGACCAGCGTCGCCCGCGCGGCCGTGAGCTCGCACAATTCGCCGAGCGTGAGCATGCGGTCGGCGGTGGCCTTGAACGCCACCCGCTTGAGGTCGGCGGCGGTCATCGCGTCGAGCCGCGTGCTGCCTTCGGTCAGCCGGCCGAGGCCGTCGTCATGGAACACCATGGCCTCGCCGTCGGCGCTGATCTGCAGATCGCATTCGATACCATAGCGCCCGGCGATCGCGGCCGCGAATGCCGAGGCGGTATTCTCGATCACGCCGTTTTGAGCATCATGCAGGCCGCGGTGCGCCACCGGCCGTGCAATCAGCCAATCGAGCTCGGGCATCGGAGCGGTTCCGGAAGAGGGGACGCCCGGCGGCGCCGAAGCGCGATCTCTCAGCCGATCAGGCGACCTCGAACACGCCCTCGACCTCGACCGCGGCATCCGCGGGCAGCACCGCGACGCCCACCGTGGCGCGCGCATGCCGGCCCTTGTCGCCGAGCGCCGCCACCATGAGGTCGGAGGCGCCGTTCATGACTTTGGGACCGTCGAGAAAGGCCGGGTCGGAATTGATGAATCCGCCGAGGCGGACCACCTGCTTGACCTTGTCGAGATCGCCGAGCGCGGCTTTGACCTGCGCCAGCACGTTGATGGCGCAGGCGCGTGCCGCTTTTTGGCCGTCCTCCACTGATACGCCGCCGCCGAGCTTGCCCTTGGCGACGAGCTTGCCGCTCGCGTCCAGGCAGATCTGACCCGAGACGAACAGAAGCGCGCCAGCCCGAACGAAAGGGATGTAGTTGGCGACGGGACTAGCCGGGGTGGGGAGTACGATTCCAAGTTCCGCGAGCTTTTTTTCCACCGTTCCGGCCATGACGTTCTCCTTGCCGTTGCGCGTTGCTCGGTTGCCGTTTGGCTGCGGGCCAGCGCCTGTCATCGCCGATCGGGCGCGTCGGTGCAAGCCGGCCGCAGGCCTGCAGGGGCGAGCGTGCGCGGTTGCAGGGGGCGGGGCACGTCCCTATGTTGCGGCGCAAGCGGGCGACGCGGAGGCAAATTGCGATGACGAGCTTGGGTAGATCGGTGCTCTGCATGGCCGCGATCATCATGGCTGCGGCGGTTGTGACCGGCGGCTTTCGGCATGCAGCGGCGTTGACGCCCGCGGGCGAGCTTGCATCCCACCGTGCGGTCTACGAGCTCAAGCTCGCGCAAACGCGCGGCAATCCTTCGAACATGTCCGCGCGCGGGCGGATTCTCTATGATTTCTCCGGCAACGCCTGCGACGGTTATGCGCTGCAATTTCGCCAAGTGTCGGAACTCGACAACGGGGAGGGCAAGGTCACGCTGAGCGACCTGCGCTCCACCACCTGGGAAGATGGCGCTGCCGAAAAATTCGTCTTCAAGTCGGAGAATTATCTCAATCAGACGCTCATCGAGTCCGTCGATGGCCAAGCCGAACGCCAGCCGAACAAGGTCGCAGTCAGGCTCACCAAACCCGCCGACCGGAAATTCGACCTCGAGGCTGCGATGGTATTTCCGACCGACCACATGCGCCGGATCATCGCGGCCGCGCGCGAAGACAAGAGCATTCTGGAGCTGCCCATCTACGACGGCTCGGAGAAGGGCGACAAGGTCTACAACACGCTCACCGTCATCGGCCACGCGATCGCGCCCAACGAGCGCGCTCCGACCGATGCCACCGCCGGCAAGGAGGCGTTCGCCGGCCTCAAACGCTGGCCGGTCACGGTGAGCTATTTCGACAAGGCTGCGCCCGGCGGCGACCAGGCCCCGGTCTACTCGATCAGTTTCGAGCTCTACGAGAACGGCATCTCGCGCGCGCTGGTGCTCGACTACAACGATTTCGCCATCAGCGGCGAGCTCACCTCGATCGAGGTCCGGGACACCAAGCCGTGCAAGTGATGGGTGTCCGCCGACGTTTCGTCCCGGCCGCAGCGCACATGACGTGATGCGCCGCAGACCCGGGACACGAATCCGGTGCCGCCGTCAGAGCCCTGCCAGCGCGCGATCGTAATACGACAGATCGATATATTTGTCGGGCGGCGGCGCGCTGCCGCCCCATTGTCCTTCGATCTCGGCGCGCAGTTTTAGGACGTTCTTGAAGCCTTCCATGTCGAATTTCGCGTCCTTGGCGATGCTGTCGGCCGGGTCGGTCGCCACGGCGTAGGATCGCGCCGCGACCTCGGGGGAAAGTTTCAGCCGTTCGCCCAGGAGCGCAATGGCGTCCGCCTTGTTGGCGGGATCGAGCACCCAGCGGCGACCTTCGACATAGGCCCTGATATAGCGCACGAGCGTGTCGCTGTTGGCCTTCGCCCAGTCGCGCATGACGAAAGCGCCGTCGGACTGATAGGAGCCGATCGCCTTTGCCGTCGCCCCCATGTCCTTCAGACCGGCCTCCCTGGCACGGAATGAAAACGGCGGATTGAGCACGCCGGCGGCGTTGGTCTTGTCCTTGGTCATGGCCTCGAGCCGTGCCGGCGTTCCGCCAACCGGCTTGACGACGTAATCGCCCTTGTTGAGACCGTTGTCCTTGAGCACCTTGTACAGCAGCAACGCGAACGCGGTATTGGGGGCATCCACCACGACCGTCTTTCCGCGCAGCTCGGCATAGGCGTTGATCTCGGGCTGGACGAAGATGCGGTTGAAGCCGTTGTCGCCGCCGGTGACGATCGCGACGTCGGCCTTGGCGAGCTCGACCATCGCCACGGCATTGTCGACTGCGGCGTGCACGATCTGATGATCTCCCTTGGCGAGACCGTTGCGCAGCACCTCGGAGTTCGGGGTGTTCAGAAGCTCGACCGCGAGACCGTGCTTGGCGAACAGATTTTTGTGCTGGGCCGCGAAGATCGAGAAGTTGGACAGGCCCGGAAACACCATGACCTTGAGCTGGGTCTGGGCTTGTGCCGCGCCCATCGCTGTCAGTATCACCGCGCCGGCGAGTGCGCCGATCGCAAATAGTCGCGTGGGTCGCGGTACCATTTGAAGTCCTCCCGTTGGATGATTGATCTCCGATCGCGCCTGCTCGGCACGGCGCCCGACGCGGAACGCCGACAGCCCAATGGGTATAACACCGATAGCAACCCCTTCGTCCAGCGCCCCCGGCTCACTCGTCCTCCTCCTCGTCGTCGCTCTCGAGCGCAAGCCCCTTGATGACGGCTTCGCGGCCGAATTTTTCTCGCAGCCGATCGATCGCCTGCTCGGCATCGGCGGTGCGGCGATCGATGAGGTCGGCGAAGTCGGCGCCGTCGGCCTCGCAGAGCGCCGAGACCCCGATGCCGAGCAAGCGGAACATGGTTCCGTCGGTTTCGCGCGCGAGCAGATCGCGCCCGGCGGCGAAAATGCGCGTGGCGAGCTGGGTCGGGTGGCCGAGCGAATGCGCCCGTGTCCGGATGCGGAAATCGGCGGTCTTGAGCTTGAGCGTCACCGTCGAGCCGGCAAGCGCGTTGAGCTTGAGCCGGCTGGAAACCTTCTCACTGAGACGCCACAACCTCAGCTCCAGCGGTCGGAAATCGGCGATGTCGCGGTCGAACGTGGTTTCGGCCGAAATGCTCTTAGCCTCGCGCTCGGCGCGCACGGGGCGGTCGTCGAGACCGCGCGCCAGCCGCGCCAGTCGTGCGCCTTCGGCGCCATAGCGACGGGCCAGTGCGACCTCGCCGGCGCGTTGCAGGTCCCCGATCGTGCGCAAGCCGTCGCGGGCGAGCCGCTGCTGCGCCATCTTTCCGACCCCGAAGATCAACGTCACCGGCTTCGGCGCCAGGAAGCGGGCCGCCCCGCTGCCTCCGAGCACCGCGAATCCGCGCGGCTTGTCGAGATCGGAGGCGATCTTGGCGAGGAACTTGTTGGAGGAAAGTCCGATCGACACGGTGATGCCGAGCGAGTTCTCGACCTCGCCGGCGAAACCCGCGAGCGCCTTGGCGGGCGACATGCCGTGCAGCCGGGCGGTCCCGGAAAGATCCATGAACGCCTCGTCGATCGATACCGGCTCTACCAGCGGTGTGAGCTTCAACATCAAGGCGCGGACCTCGCGTCCGACACGCGCGTATTTGTCCATATCGGGCGGAACGACGGTGGCGTGCGGGCAGAGCCGCCGCGCCTCGAACATCGGCATCGCCGACCTCACCCCGAACGTGCGCGCGACGTAGCAGGCGGTGAGCACGACGCCGCGCCGGCGCCCGCCGACGATCACCGGTTTGTCGGCGAGCGAAGGGTCGTCGCGCTTCTCGATGGTGGCGTAGAAGGCGTCGCAATCGACGTGGGCGATCGCGAGCGCGTCGATGTCCGGGTGACGCAGCAAACGCGGCGAGCCGCAAGCGGAGCAGCGGGCGGCTTGCTCCTGGGCGTCACGGCGACAATCGCGGCAGAAGCCGGACATGGTTCTCCCCAACCGCGGCTCAGCGTGATCGGCAGGCTTCGATCATGGCGTGTCTCGCTCCCAGGCGCCGCCGGCGATCGCATCACGCGCGCGGATCACCTCGTTCGGATCGATGCCGTGCTCCGCGGCGAAGGCGAGCAACAACGGCTCGTCGGCGGCGACGTGATCGAGCACGCCAAGGAGAAATTGCGGCGCGCGCGCGGCCGCGCGGATGAAGTCGGGGCCGATGCCGGTCATCGCCAGAAACCGGCCGAGGCGCTCGGGCTCGGCGGCGATGAATGCCAGCGCCGCGACGGCGAGCTGCTCGGCCGGCGGCTGCGGTTGCTTGCGGCTTCGCGACTGGCGGCGATCCCGCATCGCGCTCTCCGTGGCGACTCACCGCCGCCTTGCGCGCGGACGGGTTGCCAGCAAACGCCCGCTCCGCCGTCGGATCAAGTCTGCTCGTGCGGCCGCCGCCCCGGCCGCGAAACCGTCAAGTCCCTCAACGCCGGGGCGAGATGTCGGCCGATGCGGCGAGGCATGCCATCGGTGCCGCAAACTCGCCGTGAAACTTCAAATCCGGAAACCGCACCAGGATCATAAATTTGCTAGTGTCCCTATGATTCCGAGGTTTCGCACCGAGGATGTCGCGAGGTTTGCGAACTTCAAAATCGCGACATCAGGTGGCGGCTGAAACCCGCGAGGAGGCAAGCATGCGCAAGGGCCGTCTATCCGTTGCCGGCGCCAGTATTCTGTTCGCCTTGGGGCTCGCGGCGTGGGAGGTCTACTTCTTTTGGTTCGCAGGATCGTTCCCGCACGTGGAAGGGAGTCTCGGCTTGTTCACGGCCGAACGGCTGGGTTTCAATATGGCCTGGCTGACGGCGCTTTATCTCACCTTCCAACTCATCTCGATTCCCTTCAGCCTACCCTCCGGCGGCAACCGGTTCATCGGCGTGGTGGACGGCATGGCCTCGTTGGTGCCGCTCGCGGTGGTGCTGATCGTGGTGTTCGGAAAGCCGCAGCTCATCGGCACCCCGCAGCGCTGGGAGGCCGCCTTCCTGCTCATCTTCATCACCATCGTCGACCTGTTCGGCGGGTACACATTCAATATCGCGCTCAGCCGCCGGACCATGGATGTCGCGCCGGTCGCATCAGCGTAAGCGCGCCTTTGACCCGGGCGCGGCCGGCGGTAAGCACAAACCGCTGCGGCCCGCTGATTCGGCAGCTGCGCCGCTGCGGCGCCGGTCGCAAACCGGTGTTTGCGCTTCCGTAAGGGGTCGGCAGTAGGGTTCCCGCCCGGTGCGGGCACTACAAGCTTTTCGACCGGCTGCGCGGAGGGCTGTGGGCCGCAAGCGGAATGTTCGGAAGGTGGCGAGATGCCGAAGACTGTGATGATCGTGGAGGACAATGAGCTCAACATGAAGCTGTTCCACGACCTGTTGGAGGCGCACGGCTATCGCACGGTCGCCACCCGCAACGGCATCGAGGCGCTCGATCTGGCCCGCAAGCACCGTCCCGACTTGATCCTGATGGATATCCAGCTGCCGGAAGTCTCCGGCCTCGAAGTGACGAAGTGGCTCAAGGAAGACCCCGAGCTCAAGGCCATCCCGGTCGTTGCGGTTACCGCCTTTGCCATGAAGGGGGACGAGGAGCGTATCCGCGAAGGCGGTTGCGAGGCCTATCTGTCGAAGCCGATCTCGGTGGGCAAGTTCATCGAGACCATCCGGCGCTTTCTCGGCTCGGCCTGAAGCGCACGCTCGCAGCCTAGCTGGCGCTGGTGCCCTATCGCACCGGGACCGGCAGTCGAGCCAGCGGATGTGCCCGGGAGGTGACCTCGAACTTGCATTGGACTCGAAACGTCACGGTCAACCCCCGATCGTTTAGCTTGACCGAATTCTCTCCGTTATCCACAAGGTAATTTGTTGATTTCCGAGGCCGTTGCGCTACGTTGCGGTTGGCGGTGGACGATACTCTTGGGCCCGGATATGACCGGGCCGCGGGGCCGTATGCCATCGCCCATCGTATTGATAACCCTACGGAATGCTCAGGTCCGCCGCATCTCCTGGGTCCGTGGGGTTCGGCCGGTTCGGGGGCGGTACGAGTGGCCTCCTCATGACGCCGCTCCCGACCGGCCACCTTTGCCCGGGCACTGCGCGGTCTAATTCACAGTTCCATTGTGGAAAAAAGTCGCGCCTGACGATCGCGCGCGTGCCGCCGCGCGGTGCGCTGTCCCGCCGCGGCCGTCACTTGATCTTGGATTCGCGGAACTCGACGTGCTTCTTGGCGACCGGGTCGTATTTCTTCTTCACCAGCTTGTCGGTCATGGTGCGCGAATTCTTCCGGGTCACGTAGTAGAAGCCGGTATCCGCACTGGAAACCAGTTTCACTTTGATGGTGGTGGCCTTCGCCATGGCAAGCCTCGATCGCGTTGAGCGGCGCGGACCCTAGCTGCTCACCCGCCATTGTCAAGAAACGCGGGTAGAGCAACAGGGTGGGTCACGTCGCCGGGCGTGCGGTCGACTGTTGCCGCGTCCGCTCGCGGCGCGCCCCGACATCGATTGGCCCTCACAGCATTTCGCGCCGAAAACGCCCGTGCGGCATGCTGTAGAACGGGACCGGCAGGTCGTGACCGAAACCATCGGCGATGCGCGCGTCGAGCTCTTCCAGCATCACGCCGGTCACCGCCGGCATGTCGAGCTGCTTGGCCTCGGCGAGCGGCATCCAGACCAGTTCCACCAATTCAGCCTCGGGGCCGGTCACGCCTTCGATGCGGTGCGCGATCGCGCTGGCATCCATGGTGAAGAAGCGCGCGTCGAACCGCCGCGGCCGGCCGGGCGGCGTGATGGCGCGGCCGATGAAATGCAGCACGCTGAGATCCGGCAGGATGTTCGCTTCGGCGAACGCGGTCCACGGCCCGGGCGGAACCTTTGCCGGCTCGCGCGTCGGCATCCCGAGCAGTAGGCCGGTCTCCTCGAAGGTCTCGCGGATGGCGGCGAGCGCAAACGCGCGCGCCTTGGCCGCGCTTGCCCGTTGCAACCGCTTCATCAGGTGCGCTTCGGCGTGGGGATCGAGCGGACGCGCGAACGGCATGCGCCGGTCGACCGGGTCGACCCGGCCGCCCGGAAAGACGAACTTTCCCGGCATGAATTTGTGGCGCTGATGGCGTTTGCCGAGCAGGACCTTGGGCAGGCGCTCGGACCTGTCGACCAGGATCAGCGTCGCCGCATCCTTGGGCCGCACATAGGGCGAGGTGAGGTCGCGCTCGACTTCGTTCATCCGCTTGACGAAGCGGTTCATGCGCTCGAGCCGGTCCGCCTGCACGTCGCTCATCGTGTCTTACTCCGCTGGCGTGGCGCGTGACCGGCGGAATGCTTGGCACGCGCGCGCGGCAGTCGGCCCCGGCCGCCGCCGTTATAGCGGCCCTCGGACAGAAGTTCGAATCGCAGCGCGCCCGCCACCGGCGCGGCCTCGACCAGGCGCACCGTCACGCGATCGCCGAGCCGGTGCGTCTCTCCGCTGCGGTCTCCGATCAGGGCGTGGCGATCCTCGTGGTAACGGAAATATTCGCTACCGCCGATGGTGCGCGCGGGAATGAATCCATCCGCGCCGGTGTCATCGAGCTTGACGAATAGGCCGGCGCGGGTGGCGCCCGAAATGTGGCCCTCGAAAGTCGCGCCGATGCGGTCGGCGAGGAAATGCGCGAGCAAACGGTCGAAGGTCTCGCGCTCGGCCTTCATGGCGCGGCGTTCGGCGGCGGAGATCTGCGCGCCGATCTCGCCGAGCGCGGCGGCGTCGTGATGGTCCGGTAGCGCGCCGTCGCCGAGCCGCAGGGCGCGGATGAGGCCACGATGTACGACGAGATCGGCATAGCGGCGGATCGGCGAGGTGAAGTGCGCGTAGCGGCGCAGGTTGAGGCCGAAGTGCCCGTAGTTCTCGGCGGCATACTCGGCCTGCGCCTGCGTGCGCAGCACCACCTCGTTGACGAGCTTTTCGACGTCGCGGCCTTTCACGCGCGCGAGGATGCGGTTGAACTGCTCGGCGCGCAGCGCTCCGCCTTTCGCCAGCGCGATGTCGAGGCTGCGCAGGAATTCGCGCAGTGCGTTCACCCGCTCGGGGTCGGGCTCGTCGTGCACGCGATAGATCAGTGGCATCCGCGCCCGCTCCAGCGTTTCCGCCGCCGCCACGTTGGCGAGGATCATGAATTCCTCGATCAGCCGGTGGGCGTCGAGACGCTCCGGCGTCATCACGCGATCGACGGTATTATGGGCGGTGAGCACGATCTTGCGTTCCGGCAGCTCGAGATCGAGCGGTGCGCGCTCGTCGCGGGCGCGCTTCAAGCGCCCGATAGGCCGAGTAGAGCGGCTCCAGGATGGAGGCCAGCAGCGGGCCGGTGGTTGCGTCCGGCCAGCCGTCGACCGCGGCCTGCGCCTGCACGTAGTTGAGCTTTGCGGCCGAGCGCATCAGCACGCGATGGAAAGTGTGGGATCGCTTGCGGCCATCGGCGCCGATCACGATGCGCACGCCGAGCGCGGCGCGGTCCTCGCCGGGGCGCAGCGAGCAAAGATCGTTGGAGATGCGCTCCGGCAGCATCGGCACGACGCGGTCGGGGAAATAGACCGAATTGCCGCGCACGAGCGCCTCGCGGTCGAGCGCGGAGCCGGGCCGCACGTAATGGGCGACGTCGGCGATGGCGACACTGATCACGAAGCCGCCGGCATTTCCGCGGTCCGGGTCGCGCGCGGCGTGCACGGCGTCGTCGTGGTCCTTGGCGTCGGCCGGATCGATGGTGACGAGCGGCAGCTCGCGCCAATCCTCGCGGCCGGCGCGCCTCGCTGGCTTGGCGGCTGCCGCTTCGGCGAGAACCGCCGCCGGAAAGACGTGCGGGATCGAATGGGCGTGGATGGCGATCAGGCTGACCGCGCGCTCGGTCTGCAGCGAGCCCAGTTTCTCCCGCACGCGCGCGCTGGCGAGGCCATAGCCGCTGCGGCGCGCCGCCACTTCGACCGCCACCAGGTCGCCATCCTGCGCATCGGCGCCGGCGCCGGGTTGGATCGAAAGCTCCTGGCCGAGCTGCTTCTTGTCGATCGGCTCGATGCGGCCGCCGCCGCCCGGTGCTGCGCGGAAAATCCCGAGGACGCGCTGCCGGGCGCGGTCGATGAGCTTGATGACGCGCCCGCTGTGGCGGATCGCATCGCCGGCCTCGCCGCTCTCCTCGACTCGCAGCAGAGCGCGGTCGCCGATGCCCGCGACCTCATTGGGCCGCGCGCGCCGCGGAAGGTGGATGCGGATCTTCGGCGCGGGACCATGCTCCGCTTCGTCCCACTCGGTCGGCAGCGCGATCAATTCGCCGTCGGCGTCGCGCGCGGTGATGTCGGCGACGACGACGTGGGGCAAGGTCCCGGGATGATGCAGCTTCTTGCGCCGGCGCTCGACGCGGCCTTCGTCGGCGAGCTCGCGCAGCATGCGTTTGAGGGCGGCGCGGTCGGCGTTCTTCAGGCCGAAGGCACGCGCGATCTCGCGGGTGCCGATCTTGCCGCCGTGCTTGCCGATGAAGGCGAGGAGGTCGGCTTTGGAAGGGAGGGCAGGCTTGATGTAAGGACGTTTCACGAAAAATGGTTCCGCGAGGAAAGCTCGCTCGCAATTAATTTAAGGGCGCCGGGATGCTTTCGCCAGCGCTCTGGCTGGGTGCGGCGAACGACTGACCAGCTGTCGAGTCGAAGAGAAGGATTTTTCCGGGACCGGTTATTTGGCGGCTTTCGCCTTGCGCGCCGGCTTCTTGTCCGCACTGGCGGGCGGCTTGGCCGCCGCCTTCGGTTTGCCCGGTGCCTTGCGCGCGGTGCTGCGCGGCGTGCCGGGGCGCCCGTTGCCGCCGCCGCGCGCGGCCCTCGCCTCCAACAGCCCGACGGCTTGCTCGAGGGTGACCGTTTCCGGGGTGAGATCCGAGGTCAGCGTGGCATTGATCCCGTCGTGGTTCACGTAGGGCCCGTAACGACCGCTCTTCACCACGATCTGGCCGCCCTTGTCGGGATGATCGCCGAGCGCGCGGCCGGGATCGGCGCCGAAACGGCTCTTGCGCGGGCCCTTCGTGCGCTTCTCCTCGATCAGCGTCACCGCGCGGTTGAGCCCGACGGTGAGCACGTCGTCGCCAGTCGTGAGATTGGCGTAGGTCTTGCCGTGCTGGACATAGGGCCCGAAGCGACCGACGCCGGCAATGATGGGCTCGCCGTCGTCGGGATGCTTGCCGATCTCGCGCGGCAGCGAGAGCAGCCCGAGGGCGCGATCGAGACCGACGTCGTCGGCCGCGACGCCCTTCGGCAGGCCGGCGCGCTTGGGCTTCTCGCCCTCGACCGCTTCGCCGAGCTGCACGTAAGGTCCGAACCGCCCGGAGCGCAGCGTCACTTCGAGACCGGTCGCGGGATCCTCGCCGAGCTTCTTCATGTCGGCTGCGCCATTGGCGCCGTTGCCCGGCGCCAGCTGCCGGGTAAAGCGGCACTCCGGATAATTCGTGCAGCCGATGAAGCCGCCGAACTTGCCGAGCTTGAGCGAGAGCCGGCCGGTCTCGCAATTCGGGCATTTGCGCGGATCGCTGCCGTCGGCGCGCGGCGGAAACAGGTGCGGCGCCAGCATCTCGTCGAGCGCATCGATGACCTGGGCGACCCGCAGCTCCTTGATGTCGCCGACAGCAGCGGTGAATTCCCGCCAGAAGTCGCGCAACAGGTCGCGCCAAGCTATCTCGTTGTTGGAAATGCGGTCGAGTTGCTCCTCGAGGCCGGCGGTGAAGTCGTATTCGACGTAGCGGGCAAAGAAGCTTTCGAGGAACGCGGTCAGCACCCGCCCCTTGTCCTCGGGGACGAGCCGCCGCTTGTCGATACGCACATAGCCGCGGTCCTTGAGCACCTGCAGGATCGAGGCATAGGTCGAGGGCCGGCCGATGCCGAGCTCCTCCATGCGCTTGACCAGCGAGGCTTCCGAATAGCGCGGCGGCGGCTCGGTGAAATGCTGGTTGGCGTCGATCCTGCGCTTGGTCAGGCGTTCGCCCGCGCTCATTTCGGGCAGGCGCCGGGAATCCTCGTCGTCGGCGACGTCGTCTTCGCCTTCCTGGTAGAGCGTGAGGAAGCCGTCGAACTTCACCACCGTTCCGGTCGCCCGCAGGTCTATGGTGCGGCCGCCGGCCGTGGCGGTGATGTCGGCGGTGGTGCGCTCGAGCTCGGCGGATTCCATCTGGCTCGCCATCGTGCGCAGCCAGATCAGCTCGTAGAGCTTGGCCTGATCGGAATCGAGGAACGATCTCGTCTCCTTCGGGCGGCGCCCGACGTCGGTCGGCCGGATCGCCTCGTGCGCCTCCTGCGCGTTTTTCGCCTTGGTCTGGTACTGGCGCGGGGAGGGGGGCAGGTAGCGGCTGCCGTAGTCGGCGCCGATCTGGCGGCGGGCGGCGGCGAGCGCCTCTTCCGCGATGTCCACGCCGTCGGTGCGCATATAGGTAATGAGGCCGACGGTCTCGCCGCCGATCTCGACGCCTTCGTACAGCCGCTGCGCGATGCGCATGGTGTGGGCGGGCGCGAAGCCGAGCTTGCGGCTCGCCTCCTGCTGCAGCGTCGAGGTGGTGAATGGCGGCGGCGGGTTGCGCCGGGCGGGCTTGGCCTCGACATTGGCCACCGTGAATGCCGCGCTCTGCAGCGCCTGCTTGAAGGCCTCGGCCTCGGCTCCCGAGCCGATGTCGAGGCGCTGGATTTTCTTGCCGTCGGCGCCGACGAGGCGGGCCTCGAATTCATCGCCGCGCGGCGTGGCGAGCGTCGCCACCAGCGACCAATATTCGCGCGGGACGAACTTTTCGATTTCCAGCTCGCGGTCGCAAACCAGCCGCAGCGCCACCGATTGCACGCGGCCGGCGGAGCGCGCGCCCGGGAGCTTGCGCCACAACACCGGTGAGAGCGTGAAGCCAACGAGGTAATCGAGGGCGCGGCGGGCGAGATAGGCGTCGACCAGCGCCGCGTCGATGCTGCGCGGGTGCTTCATCGCGTCGAGCACGGCCTGTTTGGTGATGGCGTTGAACACCACGCGCTCGACCGACTGCTTCTTGAGCGCGTGCTTCTCCTTCATCACTTCCAGCACGTGCCAGGAAATGGCCTCGCCCTCGCGGTCGGGGTCGGTGGCCAGAATGAGCTTGTTCGCCCCCTTCAGCGCACGCGCGATGTCGTTGAGCCGTTTCTGGGACTTGTCGTCGACCTGCCAGATCATGCGGAAATTCTGCTCGGGATCGACCGAGCCGTCCTTGGCCGGCAGGTCCCGCACATGGCCGAACGACGCCAATACCTCGTAGCCGGCGCCAAGGTATTTGTTGATGGTTTTGGCCTTGGCCGGCGACTCGACGACGACGATATTCATGCAATTCCAATGAGTTGGAGATCAACCCGAGGGCCTCGCTGGGCAGACTCGGGCGGCGGTTGTCGCGGCGGAACATGGGGATGTCAACCCTCCCTGTCAAACCAGTGCGCGCCAGCAGGCCTCGATCCGACCCCCGGGCAGCGTCTCCGGCGCGGCGCGTACCGCGCCCGGGGCGCGGTCGTCTTATTCAGCAATTTGAGCGCTTTGCGAAAAGGCGCGGATATTATGGATCAGGACAGCGGGTACGCGCTGGTCGGCCCATTAACGATCCGCGATGCCGAGGCGCTCCAGCACGGCCGCCGCCGCGAGCACCAGCACTGAGAACGCGCACGTCACGCCATTCGATGCCATGCGAACGGCTCGTGGATTCGTTCCGTCATGGTCGAGAGTCCGGAGATTGTTGCCAACAGATAACGCGGCCACCTAACTTGCAAATCCGATGGATGAGCAACGCATGCTGAAAAGCCCGGGAGAATTCGTCATGCCGATCCCTTGCAAGCTTCTCGCCGCCGCGGTCCTGGCCGCGAGCGCGGCTTCCTTCGCCGCTCCGGTCTCCGCGGCCCCCATCGCCGCGCCCTCGTCGCTGCTGGATGCGATGGCGCCCCTGGCGGAGGTGGTCCAGTGGTGGGGCTGGGGTCCCTACGATGACGCCGGTTACCTCTACCGCCCCGGTTACGCCTACGGCCCCGGTTATGCCTACGGCCCGGGCTACGGCTGGAATCCCGGCGGCTATGCGCCCGCGCCCGGCTACGCGGCGGGTTATCAAGCCGGCGCGGCCGCGGCCGCCAATTGCATGTCGCGCTACCGCTCCTACGATGCGGCCTCGGGCACCTATCTCGGCCGCGACCGCCGGCGCCATCCCTGTCCGTGACGCAATGGGCCTCCGGCTCCGGATGCCGTCCCAGAGCCGAACAGGTCAGCAGATGCCGAGCCCGAGACAGCCAAATCCGCAGTAGCGAGGACTCCGAATCCTCTCGCCGACGCATTTGTCTCATCGAGATCTTTGGCGTGCCCCGCCTTCGCGCCTCGCTGGAGGCTGCGCTCCGGCTTGTGGGGCGCCCGCGTTACGGCTCGGCCGTACCACGTCATGCGGCTAGCGAGCTACCGACGTGCGCACATCCTCCCACGCGAACAGAGCGATCAAGATGAGAATGACCACGCACAGGGCAACGAGCAGAAAAAACCACGCGCGAATCCTTCCGATCGTCAGTCTCCGCTTCATCCGGGTCTCCCTGGTGCCCGAGGGCATCGTACTATGAGGAATGCCCGCGCGACCACGGCCCGGTCGGCGACCGCGCTGCCGCGATGGCGAGAAGAATTTACAGCAGTGACACCAGCGCAGCGCCGTGGCGCTCGAGCCGTCCCGCCAGCTCGAGCTCGAGCAGAACCACCCGCACCACGGCGGGCGAGCTGTGGGACAGGCGCACGAGATCATCGATCGGCACCGGCGTCGGCCCGAGCAAGCCGATGATGCGCGCACGCGCGTCGGCGTCGGGCTCGCCGCCCGGCGGAGGGCCGGCGTCGGGCTCCTCGGCCGCGAGCTCGACTGGCTGCCCCAGGATCGGACGCAGCACCGTGATCACGTCGGCGGCTTGGGTCACCAGGGTTGCGCCCTGTTTCAGCAACTCGTTGCTGCCTTCCGCCCGCGGATCGAGCGGCGAGCCGGGGACCGCAAAGACTTCGCGGCCTTGTTCGAGCGCGAACCGCGCCGTGATCAGCGAACCGGAACGCCTGGCCGCCTCCACCACCACGACGCCGACCGCGAGTCCGGAAATGAGCCGGTTGCGGCGGGGAAAGTCGCGGGCACGCGGCTCCCATCCGAGCGGCATTTCCGAGACCACGGCGCCGTCGGCCAGGATGGCGTCGGCGAGGCCGGCATGTTCGGGCGGGTAGATGCGATCGTGGCCGCCGGCCAGCACGGCAATGGTGCCGCCGCCGAGGCTCGCACGATGGGCGGCGGCGTCGATGCCGCGCGCCAGGCCCGAGACGGCGGCAAAGCCCGCGGCGACGAGATCGCGCACGAGTCGCTCGGCGAAACGCACGCCCGCTGCGGAGGCGTTGCGCGCACCGACGATGGCGACCATCGGCCGGTCGAGCGCCGCCGTTCTGCCGCGCACGGCGAGCAGCGGCGGGGCGTCGTCGATCATCTGCAACCGGCGCGGATACTCCGACTCCCCCAGAGCCACGAAGCTGACGCCGAGCGCTTGCGCCGCCGCGAGCTCGCGCTCGGCATCAGGGCGGGAATGGACGCGGGCAGGCCGAGTTGCGCCGCCACGCCGGGCGAGATCGGGCAGCGCCGCCAGTGCCGCGCGCGCGCCGCCGTAATGGTTGACGAGCGCGCGGAACGTGCGCGGGCCGACATGGTCGGAGCGGATCAGCCGGAGCCAATCGAGCCGCTGCTCGTCGCTCAGCCGCATGCCCTCGTGCGCTCTGCTCGCGGCCATTCCCACTGGTCGGCACTCCTGGCGCAGATTTGCCTATGAGAACAAAACGAGTACAAAAGTCAATGCCTTGTGGAACAGAGAAACGCTCGAAGCACGCAGATCCGCGACCGGAGACGCGAACCGGATATCCGCCAGGCCGGCGATTGCAGCCTCGGTGGTCCAGCCGTGCCACGTCAGGCGAGGGATCACCCGAATTGTAGCGGGCGCCGATCCGGTTCCCGCGCCGCGGCTCACCGCCCAGCGATCGGATGCTCGATTGGCGCGCGGTCGTGCGCGCGGCGTCACGCCTGCGGGGCCGCCGCTTGGCCGATCTTGCCTTCGCTGCCCGCGATCAGCCGCGCGATGTTGCCGCGGTGCATGATCCACAGCAACACCGTGAGCACCGCGAACAGCGCGGCCTGGGCTCGGTCGCCGAGCGCCCAGACCGCGAACGGCGTCGCGGCGCTGGCGACCAGCGCGGCGAGTGAGGAGTAGCGCGTGAGCGCCGCGACCGCGAGCCAGAGCAGGCAGAAGCCGATGGCGACCGGCCATGCGAGCGCGAGCAGGATGCCGATATAGGTGGCCACGCCCTTGCCGCCCTTGAAGCCAAGCCACACGGGAAACAGGTGGCCGAGGAAGGCACCGAGCGCGGCGGGGATCGCGAGCTCGTGGGCGAAGTAGCGATATTCGGGACCGTAATAGGCATAGACCGCGAGCACGGCGAAGGTGCCCTTGAGCGCATCGCCGAGGAGCGTCGCGGCGGCAAGCCCTTTGCGGCCGGTGCGCAGGACATTGGTGGCGCCGATATTGCCGGAGCCGACGGAGCGGATGTCGCGCGTGCCCGCCAGCCGCGTCAGGATCAGCCCGAACGGGATCGAGCCGCAGAAATAGCCGAAGCTGAACGCGCCCGCATAGGCGGGCAGCAGCGACGCGTTGAGCGATGGCAGCATGAATCCTCGGCACGCGGTTGGGTCCCGCCCCGATCTTACCAGCTGGCATGGACTGCAAGGCATGCGGCACGGCGCGCATGTTCCGGGCGGGCCGCTGCCCATCGGCGCGGGTCGCGCCGATGCGAAATGCCAGTTCGCCCGCGTTACCCGGCGCTCGCTATACGTATTCGTACACGGTGCGGCCGGCCACGATCGTGCGCACCACGCGGCCCAGCAGCCTGGCCTCGTCGAACGGCGTGTTCTTGCATTTCGACTTGAGCTCCGCGGGGTCGAGCACCCATGGCGCGTCGAGATCGAGCACGATCACGTCTGCCGGGCTGCCTTGCCGCAGCGTGCCGCCGGGCAACCCGAGGATGGCCGCGGGCGTGCTCGACATCGCCTTGAGCAAGGTCATTACCGACAGTTCGCCGGCATGCACGAGGCGCAGCCCCGCGCTGAGCATGGTCTCGAGCCCGATCGCGCCGGCACTCGCTTCGGCGAACGGCAGACGCTTGCCCTCCACGTCCTGCGGATTGTGGTCGGACATCACCACGTCGATCAGGCCTGAGGCCAGCGCCGCGACCAGCGCCGCGCGGTCGGCTTCCGCGCGCAGCGGCGGGCTGAGCTTGAGGAAGGTGCGGTAGGGTCCGACATCGATCTCGTTGAGAGTGAGGTGGTTGATGGAGGCGGCGGCGGTGACCTTGAGGCCCTGCTCCTTGGCGCGCGCGAGCACGTCGAGCGCCTCGGCACAGCTCAAGGACGCGGCGTGATAGCGGCTCTCGGTCAGCGCCACGAGGCGCATGTCGCGCTCGAGCATGATGGTCTCGGCCGCCGTCGGCACCCCGGTCAATCCGAGCCGGGCGGCGAATTCGCCTTCGTTCATCACGCCTTCGCCGATCAGGTCGGGGTCTTCGGTGTGATGCACGATGAGCGCGTCGAAATCGCGCGCATAGGTGAGCGCGCGGCGCATGACTTGCGCATTGGTGACGCTTCTGGCGCCGTCGGTGAAAGCGATGGCGCCCGCGGCCTTGAGCAGGCCGATCTCGGCCATTTCCTCCCCGCGCAGGCCCTTGGTCAGCGCCGCCATCGGCTGCACGTGCACGATCGAGGTATCGCGCGCCCGGCGCAAGACGAAGTCGACGATCGCGGGATCGTCGATCGGCGGCGAGGTGTCGGGCTGGCTCACGATGGTGGTGACGCCGCCGGCGGCGGCCGCCTGGCTCGCCGAGGCGATGGTCTCGCGATATTCCGCGCCCGGCTCGCCGACGAAGGCGCGCATGTCGACCAGGCCGGGCGCGACCAGCTTGCCCTTGCAGTCGATGACCTCGGTCGCCTCGGGCACGCCGGCGGCGCCGATGCCGCGCTTGGCCTCGCGGATCACGCCGTCGGCGATGAGCAGATCGCCGTCGATCTCGAAATCGCGCGAGGGATCGAGGATGCGCGCATTGGCGAGCAGGATCGGGCGGCGCTCGGCGACCATCATCGGCGATCGCCTTTAAGCCCGCGGCTGACGACCAGGACAGGTTCAGGCATTCGGCAGGTTCCGCGACAGCGCCTCGAGCACCGCCATGCGCACGGCGACGCCCATCTCCACCTGTTCGCGGATCAGCGACTGGGCGCCGTCCGCCACCGCGCTGTCGATCTCGACGCCGCGGTTCATCGGGCCGGGATGCATCACCAGCGCGTCCGGCTTGGCATAGGCGAGCTTCCTCTGGTCGAGGCCGAAATAATGGAAGTATTCCTGCGTCGAGGGCACGAACGAGCCGTTCATGCGCTCGCGCTGCAGGCGCAGCATCATCACGATGTCGGCGTCGCGCAGTCCCTCGCGCATGTCGCGCGTCGCCTCGACCCCGAACCGCTCGATCCCGGGCGGCAGCAGCGTCGACGGCGCCACCACGCGCACCCGCGCGCCCAGCGCATTGAGCAGGATGATGTTGGAGCGCGCGACGCGCGAGTGCAGGATGTCGCCGCAGATGGCGACGATCAGCCGCTCGATGCGGCCCTTGTTGCGGCGGATGGTGAGCGCATCGAGCAGCGCCTGGGTCGGATGCTCGTGCGAGCCGTCGCCGGCATTGATCACCGAGCAATCGACCTTCTTGGCCAACAGCTCGACCGCGCCCGAGGCGTGATGGCGCACCACGATGATGTCGGGGCGCATGGCGTTGAGCGTTATCGCGGTGTCGATCAGGGTCTCGCCCTTGCGCATGGAGGACGAGCCGACCGACATGTTCATGACGTCGGCGCCGAGCCGCTTGCCGGCGAGCTCGAACGAGGCCTGGGTGCGGGTGGAGACCTCGAAGAACAGATTGATCAGCGTGCGCCCGCGCAGCGAGGCCTGCTTCTTGTCGATCTGGCGATTGAGCTCGACGAATTCCTCGGCGAGGCCGAGGAGGCCCAGAATCTCCTCGCGCGAAAGTCCTTCGATCCCCAACAAATGGCGCTGGTTGAGGACGAAGGTGGACTTTTGGGCGATGTTCATTAAAGCCGGTTCTATAGGCCCGGCGCTGCCCGACGGCAAGGGATGGCGCGTCCGATCGGCAAGGCGGTTGTGGATGTTTCCGCGCGCAGAGCGGATCCGAGCGCGAGGCGGACCGATTGGAGCGGCTCGGCTCCGTCACTCGATCTTGATGCCGGCCTCGCGTACGACTTTGCTCCACTTGTCGATGTCGGCCCGGATCTGGGCGGCAAATTCCTCCGGCGTGCTGCCGACCGCCGAGAAGCCGAGCGCCGTCAACTTTTGCTGCATGTCAGGCAGCGCGACGATCCGCGCCAGCTGGCGGGACAGGAGATCCACGACCGCCCTCGGCGTCGCCGCCGGCGCCACCAGGCCGATGATCAGTTCGGTCTCCTGGTCGTCGAGACCGCTCTCGGCCATGGTCGGAACGTCGGGGACGATCGGAGAGCGCTTGGGGCTGGTCACCGCCAATGCGCGCAAGGTGCCTTCCCGGATGTGTGGAACCGCCGAAGGCAGCCCGATATAGGCCACCAGCGTGTGGCCGGCCACGGTCGAGGCGAGGATGGGAGCCGCGCCCGGAAAGGGCACCCGAACGATCGGCAGGTTCAGCCCGAGCCGGAAGAGCTTCTCGCTGGTGAGCAGGTTCTGGCCGAGACTCATGGAGGCGAAGCTGTATTTCGCAGGATCGGCGCGCGCGAGCTGGATGAACTCCTGCAGCGTTTTCGCCGGCACCGACGGATGTACCAGCACCACCGAGGGTGACGCCGAGGCGAGCCCGACCGGCGCAAAACTCTTGATCGGGTCGTACTGAATTTTCGTCGAAATCGTGGACGTGACCGCGAGGTCGTTGGTTACGAACAGCAGGGTGTGCCCGTCGGCCGGAGCGCCGGCGACCAGGGCCGCGCCGCGCGCGCCGCTCGCGCCGCTGACGTTCTCAACGTAGAACTGATGACCGAACGCTTCCGAGAATTTTTGTGCGGAGAGACGCGCGATGGTGTCGGTCGGACCGCCGGGCGGATAGGGCACGACGACGCGCACGTTCCCGCTCGGATAGGTTTGCGCGTGGCTCGCACCTGCGACCACGAGCGCGGTGAGACATGCGACGGCTCGAACTGCGCTCATCATGTCCTTCCCCCTGCGTTGGGCGGGTCGGCGACTATTCTGCTTGATCGCGCCGCCGTGGTCGAGCGCCGATGCGGGGCCGCTATGCTAGGATTCCGCCCTAGCCAGGAGTCGTCCCATGGCTTTCCAGCCGCGCTCCGCGCCGCCCGACACGGCCAACCAGTCGCCACCCTTTGTCGACGTCGATCTCTATACCAGCGACCAGCCGCTGCAGCGCGCGGTCGCCGCCAATGGCGGCGGGAATGACGGGCCGGCGCTGGCGGCGTTCGGACGGCATTGGGGTACGGCCGAGATGTTCGAGCTCGCGCGCGCGGCGAACGAGAACCCGCCGCAGCTGAAAATCTTCGACGCCGAAGGTTTTCGCCGCGACGTCGTCGAATTTCATCCGGCCTATCAGCATTTCATGGCGGAGAGCGTCGCGGCGGGCCTGGCGGCCTCGACCTGGCGCGATGATGCGACCCCGGCACCCGCGCCCGCGCAGGTCCTGCGCGCCGCGCGCTTCTACATGGCGGCGCAGGTCGAGACCGGACACCTCTGCCCGATCACCATGACGCGCGCCGCCGTCGCGGCGCTGGCGGTCGAGCCGGCGCTCGTTGCCGAGCTGATGCCCAAAATCATGTCGCGCCGCTACGACCCCCGCTTCCGGCCATGGCGGGAGAAGACCGGCATCACGCTCGGCATGGGCATGACCGAGCGGCAAGGCGGCACCGACGTGCGCACCAATACCACGCGCGCCGTGCCCGCGGGCGAGGGTTACGCGATCACCGGCCACAAATGGTTCATGTCGGCGCCGATGTGCGACGCCTTCCTGGTGCTGGCGCAGGCGCCCGGCGGCCTCACCTGTTTCCTCATGCCGCGCTTTCGTCCGGACGGGTCGGTCAACGGGCTCGAGTTTCAACGCCTCAAGGACAAGCTCGGCAACCGCTCGAATGCTTCCGCCGAGGTCGAGTTCGCCGACGCCTTCGCCTGGCGCCTGGGCGAAGAGGGCAGGGGCGTGCGCACCATCATCAACATGGTGCAGCTGACGCGGCTCGATTGCGCCATTGCGTCCGCCGGCCTCATGCGGATGGCACTGGCGCAGGCGCTTCATCATGCCCGCTACCGCACGGTGTTCCAGAAGCATCTCATCGATCAGCCGATGATGCGGGCCGTGCTCGCGGACATGGCGCTCGAGCTGGAAGCGGCGACTGCGCTGGTCTTGCGGCTCGCCCGCTCCTTCGACCTCGCCGCCGATCCGGCGGAGGCCGCGCGCGCGCGCCTGCTCACGCCGGCGGTGAAATATTGGGTCTGCAAGAGCGCCCCGGGTTTGATCTACGAGGCGATGGAATGTCTCGGCGGAAATGGCTACGTCGAGGACAACATTCTGCCGCGGCTCTATCGCGAGGCGCCGGTCAACGCGATCTGGGAGGGCTCGGGCAACGTGATGTGCCTCGACGTGCTGCGCGCGCTCGCCCACGAGGGCGAGGCCGCGCGCGCCATACTGGACGCGCTCGCGGGCGAAGCGGCCGGACTGCCCGGAACACGGGCGGCCGCGGAATTCATCGCAAACGCGTTTGCGGCGAAGACCGCGGAGGCGGACGCGCGCGCGGCCGTCGGCCGCCTCGCACTGCTCGCGGCGGCGGCGGCGTTGCGCGCCAGCGCGCCGCCAGAGGTCGCAGAGTTGTTCGCGCGGACGCGGCTGCAGGATCGCCATGACGCCATCTACGGGACGAGCGATATCGGTCCCGACGAGGCTCGCCGCCTGCTCGCGCGCGTGCTGCCCGCGGCGTGAATCGGCACCGGCCGGGTCACCGACGGCTCACCACACATCTTTGTGAAGCACGCATTCCGCATCGCAATACGCGTGCTGGAACCGCGGCGGCGGCGGCGGGTTGGTCCAGCAGACGTCGGCGGTCGTTGCTCCCGCATGCGTCGACGTTTGATGCAACAAAAGGAGATCAAGAATGGCGAATATCCTCAGGAAAGCGGTGATTGCGTGCGGGCTTGCCGGGAGCCTGGCCGTGGCGGCGTCGTCGCCCTCACTGGCGCAGGGTTATTACGGATATTACGGATACGGCGGCCCGCCGGGAGGCCCGCAGGGATATGCCGGATACGGCGGCCCCTATGTCGGCGCCTATGGCGGCTACGCCTATGTCCCCGGTTACGGTGCCTCGCGCTGGGATTATCCGGCCGGCTACGATACCGGCGGCATGCCCTATTCCTATCGCGACCTCGGCTGGCAGCCCGGACCGCCCGGTGCCGCACCTGCCAACCCGTGCTTCCCTGGTCAGCGGTCGCAGAACCGCTGCTGACGCGAACGTCGATGGCTGAAGTCGGAGAGGATCGGCCGGGTGCCGATCCTCTCTTCAGTTGCGCCCATCGGCGCGATCAGTGCGCTAGGGTGCCGCGCGCCAGCCGGTCGAGCGCGCCTTGCAGAATGAAGGCGGCGGCGTGCTGATCGATCACCTTGGCGCGCCGCGCGCGGGTGACGTCGGCGGCGATCAGCTCGCGCTCGACCGCCGCGGTCGACAGCCGCTCGTCCCACAGCGCGATCGGAAGCTCGGTCACCCGCGCGAGGTTGCGCGCGAAGGCGCGGGTCGATTGCGCGCGCGGTCCTTCGCTGCCGTCCATGTTGAGCGGAAGGCCGAGCACAAAGGCCGCCGCATTGCGTTCGGCCGCGAGCACGAGGAGGCGCGCGGCATCAGTGGAGAAGTTCTTGCGCACGATGGTCTCGACGCCGGCAGCAATCCGGCGGTCGGGATCGCTCGACGCGACTCCGATGGTCTTGCTGCCGAGGTCGAGGCCGATCAGCGCACCGCGGGCAGGGAGATAGGCGGCCGCCTCTGCCAGAGGGAGGATCAATGCCGGCATCGGCAATGGGTAACATGCCACCGGCGCCGGGACCATCATGCTTAGAACGATGCCTCGGCGGCTCGTTTTCAACCCAACACGAGCCGCCGCGCGCGCGTCCTCAGCTGACAGACGTCAGGTGCTGGGCGGCGGCGCAAAAAAGCAGCGCCGACTCCCGTCAGGACGCTTGCAGCGCCAGAATTCGCCATCGGGGGAGGGCTGGACTTCGCTGAAGGGAACGGCCTCATACATCTGCGGTCCGATGCCAGCGAGGGGACCATGGATGACCACGTAGCCCTCGCCGGTCATCATGATGCGTTCCTTCGGGATGACGAAGCAGTCGCCTTCGCCGCAGCACCATTCGCCGGCCGCGTTGCGGTGGCCGCCGCGCGAGATCCAGCTGTCGTGGGCCGAGGTGTCGACAATGACCAACACAAAGACAAGGTTAGCGGCGACGAGCGCGAGCCGTGCAAGGAGTTGGAACATGGATACATCCCTTTCGTTGTCCCGGCGCGGCAATCGATCACATCAAGCACACTCTCCTTGGCTTCCGTGTTGCGCCGGTTGCAAACGGCAAACCTGCACGCGGTCTTGTGAATCAGGCACATGCGGAAGGCTGGCGCCGCGCACGGGTGCCGAATCAACCCCTTGTTTTCGAACTATAAACCACAACCGCCGGCAGTACATATCCGGTGTTATTGCATTGCACCATTGCGCGCGATGGAGACCGGCACCGTTGTGGTACGACCGACACCGGCGCGCTTGCGGTCGGCGGTGCAATCTGCGTTCGGGCGCCGATGCTGGCCGTCCCGCCGGTGCGGTAAGATGCGCAAAGCAGTGGAGGAACAAGATGAGAATGACCTTGTTGGGAGTTGCGATGGTCCTCATGGCCGCCGGCGCGCCGCGCGGCGCCGCGGCGGCCGAGATCAAGGTGCTGACCGCCGGGGCTTTCAAGCAGGTGCTGCTGGCGCTGGTGCCCGAGTTCGAGCGCGAGACCGGCAACAAGGTGACGGTCGAAAACGCCACGGTCGGCGCATTGACGAAGCGGATCGACGGCGGCGAGACGTTCGACCTCGCCGTGC
This sequence comes from uncultured Alphaproteobacteria bacterium, assembly GCA_963712565.1. Taxonomy (GTDB): domain Bacteria; phylum Pseudomonadota; class Alphaproteobacteria; order Rhizobiales; family Xanthobacteraceae; genus VAZQ01. Next base: position 64,005 of record CAVQIP010000041.1, read on the forward strand.
TGACACCCGCCGCCGTCAACGACCTTGCGAGCAAGGGCAAGTTCGTCGCCGGCAGCCGCGTGAACCTCGCACGCGTGGGGGTCGGCGTCGTGGTCAGGGAGGGCGCGCCGAAACCGGACATCGGTTCGGTCGACGCATTCAAGCGGGCGTTGCTCGCGGCCAAGTCCGTTGCCTATATCGATCCCGCGGCCGGCGGCTCGAGCGGCATCTACGTCGCGGGCCTGCTCGACAAGCTCGGAATCGGCGCCGAGGTGAAGGCCAAGGCCAAATTGATCCCCGGCGGCGCGGTCGCGGAGCACATCGCCAAGGGCGAGGCCGAGCTCGGCATTCATCAGATCAGCGAAATTCTGCCAGTGAAGGGCGTCACGCTGGTCGGGCCATTGCCGGCGGAGATCCAGAACTACACCGTCTACGCCGCCGGACTCGGCGCCAATGCCAAGGCGACCGAGGCGGCCAAGGCCTTGCTCAAGACGCTGTCGGGCCCGGCCGCCGCCGGGGTGCTCAAGGCGAGAGGCATGGAGCCGGCGGGATCGTGACGCGGCCCTAGTGTGGCGGTTCAGAAGTCCGCATCATTCTTGTGGCGAGTCCGAAATGCGGACTTCTGAACCAAAGCCACACTAGATCAATAAGTTGCTAGTGTCCTTCGATTCCGAAGTTCGCAAACGAAGGGTGCCGCTTAATGATGCGAACTTCGGAATCGGGACACTAGCGGCAGGCCGGCCATGCCCGTCAAGGCGCTGTTCTTCGACGTCTTCGGCACGCTCACCGACTGGCGCAGCAGCATCGCGCGCGAGGCCGAGAGCATTCTCGCGCCCGCGGGCCATCGGCTCGACTGGCTCGCCTTCGCCGATGCCTGGCGCGACCAGTACCAGCCCGCCATGGAGGAGGTGCGTGCCGGCCGCATTCCGTTCTGCAAGCTCGACGTGCTGCACCGGCGCAACCTCGATCGCATCCTGCCGCGGTTCGGCCTTGCCGGCCTCGCCGAGGACGTGGCGCGCGAACTCAACCGCGCCTGGCACCGGCTCGACGCCTGGCCCGACGTCGCGCCGGGGCTCGCACGCCTGAAGCGACGCAGCCTGCTGGCGCCGGTCTCGAACGGCAACATTTCCCTCATGGTCGATCTGGCGCGTCGCAACGATTTTCCCTGGGACGCGATTTTGGGCGCGGAGACCGCAGGCGACTACAAGCCCAAGCCGCGCGTCTACCTTGCCGCCTGCGAGGCCTTCGATCTGCCGCCCGGCGACTGCATGATGGTCGCGGCCCACACCAACGACCTTCTCGCTGCGGCCAAATGCGGACTGCGCACGGCTCACATCGCGCGGCCGGACGAGCGCGGGCCGGGTACCGGGGAAGCCCATCCGAAGGCGCCGGTCGACGTCGCGGCGGTCAGCCTGGAAGACCTGGCCGCCACGCTCGGCGCCTGAGCTCGCGGCCGTTGGCCGCGCGGGCATCGCCTCGAGGAGACCGCGCGGCCGCCTTGTTTGCAGAACCTTGCCGCATCAGCGTAGTCGGCGTTAGCTATTGGAACAGTTCCGCTTCGATGCCCATTACGTGGCGGCAGGTGCCGTACATTGCGAGACGCCATGGCCGATCCCCTTTCCCGCTTGGCTACACGCGTCGCCTATGCCGCCGGACAACTGCCGCGGGTTGCCTGGTATCTCGGCCACGGCATGGTCATGCGCCGGCTCTCCGCGGCGGAGCGGCGGCGCAGCGCCAGCAAGCGGCGTCCTGCCCACACCGATGCTCCCGTGCCCGATCGCGGGCGCCTCTACGCGGACATGGCCGCGCTGTTCCGGCAAGATCTGGCCAACGTCGAGGCCGGCATTTATCCCGTGCCCGCCGACCATGACGGCTCCTTGCCGCTCCTGCTCGAGCGCTCACGCCTGTTCTTCGCGGATCTGCCGGAAGTGCATCGGCGCCGCGAGAACCGCCACCACCGGCAAGTGCTGAGCGCGGACACCCGCGGCAAGCGCCCGAGCTACTATCTGCAGAATTTCCACTTCCAGTCGGGCGGCTGGATGACGCGGGATTCGGCGCGGCGTTACGACACGCAGGTCGAGGTGCTCCTGAACGGCACGGCCAACGCGACCCGGCGGCAAGCGCTGCCGCCCCTGCACGAGCATTTCGCCGGGCGCGATCAGCGCCGTCTCAGGCTGCTCGACGTCGGCTGCGGAACCGGACGCTTGCTTGATTTTGTCAAACAGGCCTGGCCGCGGCTCCCCGCGCTGGGCATCGACCTGTCGGAGGCTTACGTCGAAGAGGCAAAACGTCATCTGCGCCACTGGTGCTGGCTCAATCTCCTGGTCGCGAACGGCGAAGCCATTCCCGTGGCGAGCGAGAGCCTGGACGCAGTGACCTGCACCTTCATGTTCCATGAATTGCCGCCGAAGGTGCGGCGTGCGGTATTTCGAGAGTTCGCCCGCGTGCTCAAGCCCAGCGGCCGGCTCGTCCTCGTCGACTCGCTGCAAATCGGCGACGAGCCGGACTACGACGGCATGCTCGAGCTGTTCCCGCAGAACTTCCACGAGCCGTACTACGCCAGCTATCTCAGGGAGCGCTTTGCCGCGATCGCCGCGGCGTGCGGTCTGGCGCATACGCGCGAGGCGAATGCCTTCGTCTCCAAGGTGATGGTGTTCGACAAGACGCAATCGCGGTGATCGGTTCGCGTGACCGCGGGCCGAGTGGCGCTTGAAGCGATGCAATTCCGAAGCCGAATGCTGCTGCTGCAGCAATTTCTTGCGTTCGTGCGCGCGGTTTTGGCCGCGCCGCGCGTCATGTCCAGGCTCCGGTCGGCCGAATAGTCAAGTTGTCGTTGACGGCGCGAACGCCGGGCGTGGTTTCGGCAGCCACCCGGATTGCCTTCCGTTCAGTCTCCGAGTTCGTGATGCCCCAGAGCTCGACCACTCCGTCGTTGACGGTGGCATTTAACAGTAACGTGTGTGCCCACGGCTGGGCGTTCAGATGCGCCATCAATCTGTCTCTAATCGCCGTGTCGGAAAGCGAGAAGTCGAATTCTGGTCGAGTGCTTGCCACCGCCTGAATGAGGTTCGCTCGGCTGACGAGTCCGACCAGCTGGCCGTCCTTCACCACCGGTACCCGCTTGATTGAATTCTTTTCGAGCAAGCTGGCGATTTCGTGCAGCGGCGTGTCCGGCGTCGCGGTCACGACGTTGCGCGTCATGACATCGGCGACCTTGCGGGCATGCGCCTTGACGTACTCGGCAGCAAGCGTCTCTTCCCCGGTTACCAGACGGAGCCACCACGGGCGCTGCCGCTGCGTCCCTGCTTCCGAACGATGCATCAGATCACCTTCGCTGACGATCCCAACAAGCTTGCCCTGATCGTCCAGCACGGGAACGGCGCTGATCTGTCGCTTCAGGAAGATCTCGGCGACTTCCCTTACGGAGGAAGAGGGTTTCACGGTAATAACGGGAGATACCATTACGTCGCGGGCTTTCATCGGTTCTTCTCCAGCTGATCGGAAAATATATCGCCGTGCCAGGTTTGGCCTCGTTGACCTGGATCAAATGGGGCGGCGCGAAAGAGCTCTCGGCGCCGGCTGACCGCCCCGCATCGACGATGGGAATGAGATTGCGCCTCCCGCCGCTGTCGCCCTGCTTGCCCTTCAATCCGCAACATTGACGTGAATCAAAACGCCGATACGGATTTGGGTCTAACCGACTGACCAACGCGAACTGCAGGAGGACCTATGTCCTACGCAGCCCTCATGGTCTATGTCGACAACGACGCCACGCCGGAACAACGCGTACGCCTCGCCGCCAACCTCGCTGATAAATTCACCGCCTCGCTGATCGGGCTGGCGGCCCTCGCCGTTCCTCCGCCCGTCGTGGCCGACGGCATGGTGATGGACGCGCTGACGGATGCCGACATCCAGCTGATGAAGGCCAAGCTAGCCGAGAAAGGCGAATGGTTTCGCGCAATTGCGGGCGGCGACCGCCGACAGGGCGAGTGGCGCTCGGTGCTGGGGCTTCCGACCGACGCGCTGGCGCGCGAGGCGCGCAGTGCCGATCTCGTCGTGATCGGACGAACGAAGCGATCGGGAAGCCCGTACACCTCGCTCGATCCGGGTGAGGCAATTCTGAAGATGGGCCGTCCAACGCTGGTCGTCCCCGAAGGAGTAGCCACGCTGCGGGCCGAGCATGTGGTGATCGGTTGGAAGGATACCCGCGAGGCGCGGCGAGCCGTGCTCGACTCGCTCCCGTTCCTGCAAGCGGCGACGCGCGTCACCATTGTCGAAGCCTGTGAATCCGACGAAGAGAAGACGGCCCTCGGGCACCTCGACGACGTGACGCATTATTTGACGCGGCATCGGGTCAAAGGCGGTCCCCGGGTCATGCTCGCGCAGAAGGGCTCTGGTGCGGCGCAGCTGATCCGGGTCGCGCAGGAGGAACGGGCCGACCTGCTTGTCGCTGGCGCATACGGACACAGCCGGCTGGGCGAGTGGATCTTCGGCGGCATGACCCGGGACCTTCTCTCGACGTCTCCGATCTGCTGCCTGATGTCGCACTGACGCTTTTACGGTGAAGAGTTTACGGAGAAGGACGATGCAAACGCCCGTTGAGATCGATTTCCAAGGCATGGAGGCAAGACCGGAGGTGCGTGCTTCAATCGAGCAGCACGTGGCCGCGCTGGAAGAGCGCTACGGCCGCGTTACGGCTTGCCGGGTGGTGCTGAAAGCGCCGGGAGGGCATCACCGAACCGGCGGCCTCTATGAAGTCAACATTCGTCTGGCCCTTCCCAACGGCCGCGAAGTCGATGTCGGGCGGACCCCGCCGGCGGACGAACGCCACGCCGATCTGTCGTTCGCGGTCAACGATGCCTTCAAGCATGCGCGGCGACGGCTGCAGGATCATGTTCGCCGTCTGCAGGGACAGGTGAAGCAGCACGAAAGTCAGCCGATCGGAACCGTGAAGAACCTCGATCCTTCCGGCGAGTTCGGTTTCCTGGAGGCGGCCGATGGTCACGAGGTCTATTTTCACCGCAACAGCGTGCTCGACGGTGCGTTCAGCCGGCTCGCCGTGGGAACGCAGGTGACGTTCGCCGAGGAGATGGGCGAGAAAGGACCGCAGGCGAGCACGGTGAAGCTGCTCGGAAAGCACCGACTGCGGTTATGAGCCGTTCTGCCGCGCCGCCCGAAAGCAAGGCGAGATGGGAGCATTTCCCGCACGATGCCGACGTCGGAGTACGAGGGTGGGGTGCGACCGTGGCGGAGGCGTTCGAGCAGGCGGCCCAGGCGTTGACGGCCGTTATCACCCATGCGGAAGTCGCGCCGCAGATCGCGGTCGAGGTGAGCTGTGAGGCGCCCGATCTCGAGTTGTTGTTTGTCGAATGGCTCAACGCGATCATCTATGAAATGGCGGTGCGGAAAATGCTGTTTGGACGCTTTGCCGTGCGGATCGATGCCGGGCGACTCGAAGGGACGCTGTGGGGGGAGCCAGTCGACGTCGAACGCCATGCACCGGCCTGCGAGCCGAAAGGCGCGACTTACACCGCGCTGAAAGTGTCCAAGGATGCCGACGGCCTGTGGTCTGCCGCCTGCATCGTGGATGTGTGACGGGGGCCGTCGATGGATCCCGCTCGTTTCACTCGCGTTGACCCGACAACGTGGCGCATCGAGCCGCACGGCGCGATGCGCGTGCCGGCAATCATCTACGCCGACGAGAATCTGATCCGCGACATGGACGACAAGGTCTTCGAGCAGGCGGTCAATGTCGCGACACTTCCCGGCATCGTGCAGGCTTGCTACGCCATGCCGGATGCCCATTGGGGTTACGGGTTCCCGATCGGCGGCGTCGCGGCGTTCGATCCCGATCACGGCGGCATCGTGTCGGCAGGCGGCGTCGGATTCGACATCTCGTGCGGCGTGCGCACGATGCTCACCGGTCTGTCGGTCGCCGACATTGCTCCAGTCCAGAGGCCGCTTGCCGACTCGCTGTTCCGCCAGATCCCGGCCGGCGTCGGCAGCAAAGGCGCGATCAGCCTCGACGCGATCGACATGCACGCTATGCTGTCGGGCGGTGCCCGCTGGGCGGTCGAGCGCGGCTGGGGCGAAACGCGCGACCTCGATCGGATCGAGGAGGAGGGGATGATGGCGGGCGCGAAGCCGGAGCATGTTTCCGACCGGGCCAAGGAGCGCCAGCGCCGGGAGATGGGAACGCTCGGCTCCGGCAACCACTACCTCGAGGTCCAAGCGGTGACGGAAATCTTCGATGCGCCGGTAGCCCAGGCTTTCGGGCTCGCGCAGGATGACGTCGTCGTTACCATTCATTGCGGATCGCGCGGGCTCGGTCATCAGATCGGGACCGAGTTTCTCAAGGAAATGGTTGTGATCGCCGAAGCTTCGGGCATCAAGCTTCCCGATCGCGAGCTCGCTTGCGCGCCGATCAACTCCGAAGTCGGCCAACGCTACCTGGGCGCCATGCGCGCGGGGATCAATTGCGCGCTCGCCAATCGTGAAATTCTTGGCCATTACGCCCGGCGTGTTTTCGCTCACTTCTTCCCCAATTGCGACCTGCGCCTCTTGTTCGATGTCTCGCACAATACCTGCAAGGAGGAAGCGCACGTCGTCGAGGGAAAGCGGCGCAACCTGTTCGTGCATCGAAAAGGTGCGACCAGGGCCTTTGGTCCCGGTCATGAGAGCCTGCCCGCGGCGCTGCGTCCCGTCGGGCAGCCTGTGCTCATCGGCGGCAGCATGGGAACGGGCTCGTACATTCTGGTGGGCGAGACAGCCGCCGAGGAGAAAGCCTTTTCCTCGGCCTGTCATGGCGCTGGCCGGGCGTTGTCGCGCCACGCCGCGCTCAAACGCTGGAGCGGCCGCCAGATCGTCGACCACCTCGCATCGGAAGGGATCCTGATCCGAAGCCCCTCGACGCGCGGCATCGCGGAGGAGGCGCCCGGCGCCTACAAGGACGTGGGCGCGGTCGTAGCCGCCGCCGAGCACGCCGGGCTTGCCCGCCGGGTAGCCCGCCTGCGACCGCTGATCTGCATCAAGGGATAGTCGGCTTTAAACCCGGAGGCCGCTCCATCCAACCAAGGAGTGCCGTCGATTGACCTATCTCAAGGACTTCAGTCCAAGGCTGCCGACTAATTGCGCTGGTCGGAATCGAGATACGCTTCTGCTCAACAACAACGCCACAAATCCCGGTGATCCACATGCAAGCCAGATCGAGCAAAACGGAAATCCCAGCAAGCGAGGATGCGGCAACGCTTACGATCTCGCCGGAGAAAGTTTGTTTCATCATCATCAAAGCGCGGGAATTCGACGCCAAGGACGAGGTGACCGACCCGGATTCGGGATCAAATCCTTCGGATGACAAGGATGCCGCGGTGCTCGAGGACCATGGCGACGATCCCGTCGTCGAGGAACTCACGTCGCTCATCAACTCCTTGTCGGAAGATGAGCAGATCGATCTGGTGGCCTTGACCTGGCTGGGACGGGATGACTATTCGGCCGATGATTGGCCGGCGGTGCGCGCGGAGGCGGCGCGTGCTCACAATGAACGCACGGCCAGTTACCTTCTTGGCACGCCCCTCCTCGGTGACTTCCTGGAAGAGGGGCTCGCGTTACTCGGCCGGTCCTGTGAAGAGTTCGAAATTGATCGCCTCTGATCGGGGGGATGCGGCCCAAGCGTTGTCGGGGCTAGGGGTTCGAAGTCCCAACCGCCGTCGGGCGACCTCGATTGGAGATTCGGTGTGGAGCGCGCGTACGCCATGAAACTGACGTTTCTCGGCACGCGCGGTGAGATCGAGATCCGCTCCCGCCGGCACCGCCGTCACAGCTCGTTGCTCGTCCAATACAATGATGCCCGCGTCATGATCGATTGCGGGACCGACTGGCTGGGTCGGCTCCGCATGATCGCGCCGACTGCGGTCGTGCTCACGCATGCGCATCCCGATCACGCCTCCGGCCTCGCCGAGGGTGCCCCGTGCCCGGTCTACGCGACCAGCAAGACCTTGGCTTTGCTGCGGCGCTACCCCATTTCCGATCAACGCACGATGCCGCTGCGAAAGTCCGTGGCGATCACCGGCCTCAAGTTCAGGGCTTTTCCGGTCCGACATTCGATCCGAGCGCCCGCTGTTGGATATCGCGTATCGGCGGGAAACCTCAGCTTCTTCTACGTGCCGGACGTGGCCGAACTGCCCGCTGCTTCGACGGCACTTCGCGGAATCGACCTTTACATCGGCGACGGGGCGACCGTGAAACGTTCGATGGTCCGCAAGAAGAATGGCACCTCGATCGGGCACGCTCCAATTACCTTTCAGCTCGGGTGGTGCCGAGAAGCAAGGGTTCGCTCTGCGATCTTCACTCACTGTGGCTCGCCAATCGTGCGCGGTGATCCACGTCAAGTCGAAAGAGCCGTACGGCGGCTCGGTATCGAGCGGGGAGTTGATGTGCGCATCGCCTATGACGGGCTCAGGTTGCCGATTGGCCCCAAAGCTCGGCCTTGCATGAGCCGGACACCGGCACGCGCAACTGCCGATCGCTGATGGTCTGCCTGCGAAAGGTCCCGGGTCTTACATTCGACGCTCCACCTTGGCGAGGATGCCTGCAATCTCGTCCTTGAGCTTCAGGCGCCGCTTCTTGAGCCGTTCGAGTACCTCGTCGGTGGTCGGCGCTTCGTCCGACTCGATGCGGTAGATCTCGCGGTTGACCTCGTCGTAGCGCTCCGCGAGCCTCCTGAACTGATAGTTATCCTTTATCAGTCGTTCGATCAGCGATGCTTCCTGGGGGAATTCCTCGCGCAGGTCGTGGGGAACGTGCATCATGGCGTGCCTGTCCTTTGGGAGAGCCTTTGATCATGACAGGCGGATGCGTGCCTTGCGCTGAATCAAGTGCGTCATAGGACCCTCCATCCCTGCATCCTCCGCCCCCGGGGCCACGGGGAAGCCTCTACGTTGTCGATGCCAACGTTGGCCGCAGGAAGTTGCGTGCTTGATGCAGATCAACGGGAGCGGCCGTAGTTCTCGGCAGGATGCCTGGCGTTAAAGCATCGCGAACACGCCGAAGAGGACTGTCGGGCCATGCCGGCTGAAGCGTCGAAACGATCGTTTGATGCCGCCGGCTTCAAGGGTGGGTTTCCAGGGCTGGCGGACCCGCGACTTCATTACCTGGACAACGCCGCGACGGCGCAAATGCCGGAGGTCGTGTTCGATGCTTTGCGGCGCTTCGAGGTGGAAGCGCGCGCCAATGTGCACGAGGGGATGCATGCGCGCGCGCGGGCTGCCACCGATGCCTACAATCAAGCGCGGGCCCGCGTCGCACGCTTCCTGCACGCCAGCTCGGACGAGGAGGTCGTTTTCACCTACGGGACGACCTCCTCGATCAACTTGTTGGCTCATTCGTTCGGCCGGCTCCTGCAGCCAGGCGACGAGATCCTGCTCTCGATTCTCGAACATCACAGCAATCTCGTGCCCTGGCAAAGGCTGGCCCAACGGCAGGACGTCGTTCTGCGCTTCCTGCCGATGACGCCGGAGGGGCGGCTCGATCTCGATCGGCTGGGCAGCGAACTCACCGAGCGATGCCGGCTGGTCGCGCTCACGCATTGCTCGAACGTGACCGGTGCGCTGACTGATGTCGGCCGCGTGGTGGCTGCGGTCCGCGCAGTCGGAGCGAAAGTCATGCTGGACGGCGCGCAGCGTGCTCCCCACGGTCCGCTCGACCTTCGCAACCTCGATGTCGACTTTTACGTCTTTTCGGGTCACAAGACCTATGGGCCGACGGGCATCGGCGTGCTGTGGGGCCGACGCGAAATCCTCGAGATGATGCCGCCGTTGATGACCGGCGGGCAGATGATCCAAGAGGTGACGCTGACCCATGCAACCTTCAGGCCGCCACCGCGACGCTTCGAGGCCGGGACGCCGCCGATCGCTGCGGCGGTCGGTCTCGGCGCGGCCCTTGAATGGATGCAAGCGCTCGATTGGCCGGTCATCCAGGATCACGAGCTGGCTCTGACGCGCCGGCTGCTCGGCGGACTGAGCTCGATTCCGGGCGTGCGGGTGTTGGGGCCCGCCGATACCAACGATCGGCGGGGCGTGGTCACCTTCTGCGCCGAGCGCTTCTCCGCCGAGGATGTCTGCCGTCACCTTGATCGCCACGGCGTGGCGCTGCGCGGCGGTCATCATTGCGCCCAGCCGCTGGTCCGCGCCTTCGGCGTGGAAGGCGCTGCGCGGGCAAGCCTAGCGCCCTATAGCCAGGCGGCCGACGTGGAGGTGCTGCTCGAGGGGGTTGAAGAGCTGGTGCGAGCGCGGCCGGGGCGAGCGCATCGCGCATCGCGGACACCGGCTGCGTAGCCGACATCGAGCGTCCGACTCGACAGGGGGCGGTGTCCGGAACGCTCAGCGTTTGCCCGAGCCGAGCTTGGCCGCGAGATAGCCGACCGCCCCGTCGAGCGTGACGAGCTTGGGATAGTCGAGTTCCGGGATGTCAACCCCGAGACGATGGTGCACAGCGATCACGAAATTGAGGAAATCCATCGAGTCGATATCAAGCGCTTCGCGCAGATCCGCCGCGGGATCGAGCTTGTGCAAGTCCATCTCGGGCGCGATGTTGCCTAGTTCCTCGTGCAGGACGGTGCGGATGTCGGCCTCGTTCATAGCTTGTCCGGCTCCTGCAGCAGCTTGCCGATCTCGGCGAGAAACAGCGCGCCGGCATGGCCGTCGCTCACCCGATGGTCGGCCGCGAGCGTGATGGTGATGACCGAGCGTGGCCCAATGGCGCCGTCGACGATCCAAGGCCGCGCCACGACCTTGCCGAAGCCGACGATTGCCACTTGCGGCGGGTAGATGATTCCGTAGAGCGCCTCGACCCCACGTTCACCGAGACTCGAGACCGTAATCGTGGGATCGGACATCTCCGAGCTGCGGATGCGTCCGGCGCGCGTGCGCTGAACGAGGTCGCGCATGCGGGCCATGAGCTCGTCCAGCGGCAGTCGATCGGCGTCATGCAGCGCCGGCGCCGCCAGCCCGCCGCCACGAATGGCGATCGCCACCCCGACATGCACCGCGGACGCCGGCTCGAATTTGCCGTCACGGCAGAAGCCATTGAATGCAGTGAATCGGCGCGCCGCCAAGGCGACCGACTTGACCGCGAGCAAGCCCATCAGCAGCCGATTGTCGGGCTGCCGTGTCGCATTCGTGCGTGCCAGCCATTGCTCGCAGCTCGTGACGTCGACCTGATGCTCGAGATAGTAGTGCGGGATGTCGCGCTTCGATCGCGCCATGGCCGCGGCGATCGCCGTTCGCATGGCGTCGAGATCGAGCCCGGTCGGCCGCTTCGTGGCAGCCGGCGGCATCGCCGCGCCGAGGCTGCGCTCGACATCGGCGCGCACGATCGCGCCGGCGGGACCGCTGCCGGCGATCGTGGCAAGATCGACGCTCGTGCGCCTGCGCGAGCCGCCGCGCGGCCGGCGAGATGCGCGCGCGGCGGGCGGCGCCGGGCACCGAGGCGATCGGCGGCACGGAAGGCGGCGCCGGACGTGGCGCCGGCGGCGCGGCGGGTGCAGGCCCAGCTACGGCGGCCGTTGCCGCAACCGGCGTGGCGACGGCGACGCCGGCCTTGGCTTCGAGCTCGGTTCGAATCCGCGCCAGCGGGGTTCCGACCGGCACCTTGCTGTTGAGATCCACCAGGATCTGCTCGACTCGGCCGGTCTCGAAGATTTCGATCTCGATGGCACCTTTCTGCGTCTCGACCACGGCAACGATGTCGCCGCGCTTGACTTGGTCCCCAGGCTTGACCAGCCATTCGACCAGCGTGCCCGCCTCCATGTCGGCGCCAAGGGAGGGCATGCGGAATTCGACCACGGCGCGCCCTTATCCCCGCCCAAGGGCGGTCTTGGCGGCGGCGATGATCTTCGGCACTTGCGGGATCGCCGCGTCCTCGAGGTGGCGGGAGTAGGGGATCGGTACCTCTTCGCTGCAGACGCGGCCGATCGGAGCGTCGAGTTCCCAGAATGCCTGCTCGACGATGCGGGTGCAGATCTCGGCAGCCAGGCTGCCGCTGCGCCAGCCTTCGTCAATGATCACCGCTCGCCGGGTCTTGGTCACCGACGTCATGATGGTGGCGTCGTCGAGCGGCCGCAAGCTGCGCAAGTCGACGACCTCGGCGTCGATGTTGTCGGCGGCGAGCGCTGCCGCCGCCTCGAGCGTCTTCCACAGCGAGCCGCCATAGGTGATGAGTGAAAGGTCGCGCCCGCTGCGGCGGACCGCCGCCTTGTCGATGTCGACCGCACCGGCGTCCGCTGCGAGCCGTCCGGTCATGTTGTAGAGCATGACGTTCTCGAAAATCAGCACCGGGTCCGGATCCTGCAGTGCCGTCCATAGCATGCCGCGCGCGTCTTCCAGCGTCGCCGGGGCCAGCACCTTGATGCCGGGGATGTGCGCGTACCAACCTTCGAGGCTGTGCGAATGCTGGGCCGCGAGCTGGCGGCCTGCGCCGGTGGCCATTCGGATGACCAACGGCACGCCGAACTGATTGCCCGACATGTGGCGTATCGTGGCGGCGGTATTGAGAATCTGGTCAAGGGCGAGCAGGCTGAAATTCACCGTCATCAGCTCGACGATTGGGCGCATGCCGGCCATGGCCGCGCCGATGCCGGCGCCGGTGAATCCGGATTCCGACAACGGCGTATCGCGGATGCGCTCGGGGCCGAACTCCGCCAGGAGTCCCTTGCTCACGGCGTAGCAACCGCCGTAGCGGCCGACATCCTCGCCCATCAGGAAGACGTGCTTATCACGGCGCAGCGCATCGCGGATCGCCTCGCGCATGGCGTCGCGATAGCTCAGCTCGATCGTTGCGGATGGAGCGGTCTGTGCCATGATGCGCGCTGGCTAAGCGGCCTTGTCCGAATAGGTGAAGCGGGTGAGCTCTTCGACCGGCTCCCAGGTTCCGCCCTCGGCGAAAGCGACAGCGGCGGCGATTTCGGCGGCGACCTCGGCTTCGATGCGAGCCAGGTCATCCGGATGAATCATATGGTTGGCCTCAAGCCAGCCTTGGAATCGCACGATCGGCTCCTTGTGCCGCCAGGCGTCGACCTCGGTCTTGTCGCGATAGAGCTGGGCGTCGAACATCGAATGGGCGCGCAAGCGATAGGTGCGGCATTCCAGGAAATAAGGCTTGCCGCTCTCGCGCACCGCGTGGACGGCGCGGCGGGCCGCACCCTCGACCGCGACCACGTCCATGCCATCCACGGCCTCGGACGCAATCCGGTAGCACGAAGCCTTGCGCTGAATGTCGGTTTCCGACTCCGAGATCGCCAGCGCGGTTCCCATGGCGTAGAGATTGTTCTCGCACACGAACAGCACGGGCAATCCCCAGAGCTCAGCCAGATTCAAGCTTTCATGAAATTCGCCCTCGGCCACGGCGCCCTCGCCGAAGAAACAGGCCGTGACGATGTTCTCGCCCCGCATATGATCGGCGAGCGCAAGCCCGATCGCTAGCGGCAGGCCGCCGCCGACGATGGCATTGCCGCCATGGAAGTTGGCGGTCCGGTCGAACAAGTGCATGGAGCCGCCGCGGCCGCGGCTGCATCCTTCCTGCTTTCCGTACATTTCGGCAAGCACCGTGGTCATCGGCACTCCGCGCACGAGCGCATGGCCGTGCTCGCGGTAGGTGGCGACTATCCGGTCGCGCTTGTCCAATACCGGAATCACCCCGACGGCGACGGCCTCTTCGCCGTCATAGAGGTGCAGGAAGCCGCGGATCTTCTCCTGGGTGTAAAGCTCCGCGCATTTGTCCTCGAAGCGGCGGATGCGGATCATCTGCCGCAAGAGATCCAGCATATGTGCCCGCGACAGGTGCGGCTTGTCGGTTGGCGTGCTCATCGCTCCTCGCTTTCGAGCGTCGAAATGTCGCCTTCAGGCAGGCCGAGCTCGCGCGCCTTGAGCAGGCGACGCATGATCTTTCCGCTGCGCGTCTTCGGCAGGTTCTGACGGAAGGCGATGTCCTTCGGCGCGACGGCCGGACCGAGGCGCGCGCGCGCGTGACCGAGCAGTTCCTTGCGCAGCGTCTCGCTCGGCTCGATGCCGGCTTTGAGAGCGACGAATGCCTTGACCATCTCGCCCGCGGTCGGTTCCGGGATGCCGATCACGCCCGCCTCGGCCACGGCGGAATGCTCCATCAACGCGCTCTCCACTTCGAATGGCCCAATGAGATGGCCGGCGCTCTTGATGACATCATCCGCGCGGCCGACAAACCAGTAGTAGCCCTCCTCATCGCGCATGGCGAGATCACCGGTGAGATACCAGCCGCCCACGAAGCATTTGCGATAACGTTCCTGCTCGTTGAGATAGGCGCGCATCATCGACGGCCAGCCCGGGCGCAGGGCGAGTTCGCCCATGACCATCGGTTCCGTGATCTCGCGCACTGTTCCACCATCCAGGTGCTCAACAATGCCGGCTGTGACGCCCGGCAGTGGGCGGCCCATCGAGCCCGGCTTCACGTCCATCGACGGGTAATTGGAGATCATGATCCCGCCCGTCTCGGTCTGCCACCAGTTGTCGTGGAATGGCTTGCCGAAGGCCTCCACCCCCCAAACCACGGCCTCCGGGTTGAGCGGCTCGCCAACGCTCGCCATCAAGCGCAGCTTGGACAAGTCGAATCGCTTGGCGACCTCGGCACCCGTTTTCATCAGCATGCGGATCGCCGTCGGAGCCGTGTACCAGACGGTAATCTTGTGATCCTGCAGAATGCGATACCAGCGCTCGGCGTCGAACTCGGCCTGGTCGACGATCAAGGTGGCGCCGTTGGTGAGCGGAGAGATGATGCCGTAGGAGGTACCGGTGACCCATCCCGGGTCGGCGGTGCACCAGAAGATGTCGTCCGGTCTGAGATCGAGCGCGAGCCGGCCGGTGATGTGATGCGCAACAACCGCTTCGTGCACGTGCACGGCGCCCTTCGGCCGGCCGGTCGTGCCGCTGGTAAAGTGCAACAAGGCCATGTCTTCGGGGCCGGTCCATACGGTATCGAACGAATCGCGGGCTTCCGCCATGGCGGCCGTCAGACTGGTCGTGCCGGCCGGCGGATTGTCCGAACAATCGGTCAGCAAGACGTGCTCCAGGCTTGCGAGCTCCTTGCGCCAGGGCTCGATCTTTCGTCGGTAAAATGCTTCGGAGGTGACAAGCACCTTGGCGTTCCCGATCGTCATACGCGCTTTGATCGGTTCCGGCCCGAACGCAGAGAACAAGGGCGAGAAGACGCTGCCGTTCTTGAGCGCCCCGAGAGCGGCAAGGTAAAGCTCGGGTACGCGGCCGAGCAGCGAGAAAACTCGTTCACCCTTGCTGACTCCGCGTTGCGCCAGGACATTGGCAAACCGGTTGAGCGCGGCGCCAAGGCCCGCATAGGTGAAATCGCGGACCCGCTCGTCGCGACCGATCCAGCGCAAGGCGAGGTTGTCGCCGCGACCAGCCAGCACGTGACGGTCAACCGCCTCGTGCGCGATGTTGAGCCCGCCACCGGGCAGTCCATCGAGCAGCGCCCGCGCCTGCGCCCACGAGAACGTGCTGGCGGACTGTTCGTAATCCGCGAGGTTGGCGCCGGCGCAATCCTCGGGACGCTTGCGGATTCGCTCCCATTTCATGACTGACTCTAAGCAAATTCGGGCTTGCAAGATGCACGATACCGTCCTCGCGAACTTTGATGCGGGTCAATTCGACCAGGTGTTCGCAGTTCGGCGCCGATTTTCATTCTTCGAACACTGGCGAGTCGCTATCTTCTGGCTCGAGTCTTTCGATCGCTTCGGTATCTTCCGCGGGGGTTTCTTTTTCAGTCTCTACCGCGCTTCCTGTTCTAAGAGCTTTCCCGGTTCGTCAACGCTCTCGTCATAGGAATGATGTTTTTGCCGTTTCTTCGGAATGATTTGAGTCCTCCTGCCGGCATCCGCCGTTTTCATAGGGGCTCTCCTCGCCGCATTGCATCAAATAGATAAAATTGACCGCCATTCACGGCGCGGAGCCTTGCGATAGATCAAATGCTTGCGAGCAGGGTAGGCTCCGATGGCGAGGCGACCTTAC
>CAVQIP010000042.1:0-46767 GCA_963712565.1 uncultured Alphaproteobacteria bacterium
GCACGCGCGTCAAGCGCGCTTCCTTGATCTACGCCAGCGCCCTGCTCTGGTCGCGACGTCGGCAAACAAACGCAAGCGGAATAGCCGAGCGCCATCGCACATTGACGGCAGGCGTCCTGCCCGGACGCGAGCGATCGGGCGGTCACTCCGCCGCCGTGCGCGCGGCGATGAGCGGATCGTAGTTGAGCACCGGCGCGAGCCATTTCTCCGCTTCGGCCACGCTCCAGCCCTTGCGGGCGGCGTAGTCCTCGACCTGGTCGCGCTCGATCTTGCCGACGCCGAAATAGTGGCTCTCGGGGTGGCTGAAATAGAGCCCGCAGACCGACGCGCCCGGCCACATGGCAAAGCTCTCCGTGAGCTTGACCCCGATGCGGCGCTCGCCGTCGAGCAGAGCGAACAGCGTCGCCTTCTCGCTGTGGTCGGGCTGCGCGGGATAGCCGGGCGCCGGGCGGATGCCGCGATACTTTTCGGCGATCAATTCCGCGCTGCCGAGCGCCTCGTCGGGAGCGTAGGCCCAGAATTCCTTGCGCACCCGCTGGTGCAGGCGCTCGGCGAAGGCTTCGGCGAGCCGATCCGCCAGCGCCTTGACCATGATCGCGGAATAGTCGTCGTTCGCGCGCTTGAAGCGCTCGGCCACCTCGTCCTCGCCGATGCCGGCGGTGACCATGAAGGCGCCGACATGGTCGGCGAGCGCGCTCGCGCGCGGAGCAACGAAATCGGCGAGCGCCACGTTGGCGCGCCCTTCGCGCCGCGTGAGCTGCTGGCGCAGCGTATGCAGCACGGCGATCGGCTTTGCCCGCCGCTCGTCGCCGTAGACCAGGATATCGTCGCCGTCGGCGTTGGCCGGCCAGAAGCCGAATACGGCACCGGCGCGAAACCAACGCTCCGATGCGATGCGGTCGAGCATCGCCTGGGCGTCGTCGAACAGGCTGCGCGCGGCCGGGCCGTATTTGGCGTCGTCGAGGATCGCCGGAAACTTGCCGGTCAGCTCCCAGGTCGCGAAGAACGGCGACCAGTCGATGTAGTCGCGCAGCTCCGCGATTGGATAATCGTCCAGCACCCGCGATCCCAGAAAGCCCGGCCGCTGCGGAACCTCGTTGCCCGACCAGTTGAGCTTGAGCGCGTTCGCGCGCGCATCCGCGAGCGAGAGCCGCTGCTTGCTCTCTTCCCCGCGCGCGTGGGCGGCGGCGATGCGGGCGTATTCCTGGCGGATGTCGGCCAGGTAGGAGGGGCGCGCCTGCGCCCGACATCAGACTGCTCGCGACGCCGACCGCGCGGCTCGCGTCGGTGACATAGACCGCCTGCCCGCGCCGGTAGTTGGGATGGATTTTCACCGCGGTGTGGACGCGGCTGGTGGTGGCGCCTCCGATCAGCAGCGGCAGCTCGAAACCCTGCCGTTCCATCTCGGCAGCGACGTGGCACATCTCGTCGAGTGATGGGGTGATCAGGCCGGAGAGCCCGATCATGTCCGCGTTCTCCTGTTGCGCGGTCTCCAGGATTTTCGCCGCCGGCACCATCACGCCGAGATCGACCACCTCGTAATTGTTGCACTGGAGCACGACGCCGACGATGTTCTTGCCGATGTCGTGCACGTCGCCCTTGACCGTGGCCATGACGATCTTGCCGTTGGAGCTCTTCTTCTCGATGCCCTTCTCCTTCTTCTCCTGCTCCATGAACGGCATCAGATAAGCAACCGCCTGCTTCATCACGCGCGCGGATTTCACCACCTGCGGCAGGAACATTCTGCCGGAACCGAACAGATCGCCGACCACGTTCATGCCGTCCATCAGCGGGCCTTCGATCACGTGCAACGGGCGCTCGGCCTTGCCACGTGCCTCCTCGACGTCGCTTTCGATGAAATCGGTGATGCCGTGCACCAGCGCGTGCGAAAGCCGCTCCTCCACCGGCCGTTCGCGCCAGGCGAGATCGGCCTCCTTCCTCTCCTTGCCGTGGCCGCGATAGCGTTGCGCGAGCGCGAGCAGCCGCTCGGCGGCGTCCGGGCGCCGGTCGAGCACTACGTCCTCGCAGGCCTCGCGCAGCTCGGGGTCGAGGTCGTCGTAGACCGCCATCTGCCCGGCATTGACGATCCCCATGTCCATGCCGGCCTTGATGGCGTGATAGAGGAACACCGAATGCATGGCCTCGCGCACCGGCTCGTTGCCGCGGAACGAGAACGACAGGTTCGAGACGCCGCCGGACACGTGCACGTGCGGCAGGTTCGCCCGGATCCAGCGTGCCGCCTCGATGAAGGCGACGCCGTAGCCGTTGTGCTCCTCCATTCCGGTCGCGATGGCGAAAATGTTGGGATCGAACACGATGTCCTCGGGCGGGAAACCGACCCGCTCCACCAGGATGTCGTAGGCGCGCTTGGCGATCGCGCATTTGCGCTCGAGCGTGTCGGCCTGGCCCTGCTCGTCGAAGGCCATCACCACCACGGCGGCGCCGTAGCGGCGCACGGTCTCAGCATGCGCGATGAAGGCGGCCTCCCCCTCCTTCAGCGAGATCGAGTTCACCACCGCCTTGCCCTGCAGGCATTTCAGCCCGGCCTCGATCACTGAGAATTTCGAGGAGTCCACCATCACCGGCACGCGGGCGATGTCGGGCTCGGCCGCGATCAGGTTGAGGAACGTGGTCATCGCCGCTTCGGAATCGAGCAGGCCCTCGTCCATGTTCACGTCGATGATCTGTGCGCCGTTTTCGACCTGATCGCGCGCGACCGCAAGCGCGCCCGCATAGTCGCCGGCAGTGACGAGCTTGCGGAATCTTGCCGAACCGGTGACGTTGGTGCGCTCGCCCACATTGACGAACGGAATTTCCGGCGTCAGCGCGAAGGCTTCGAGACCGGACAGCCGCAACAAGCGCGGCAGCTCGGGACATCTTCCGCGGCGCCTTGCCCGCGACCGCGCGCACGATGGCGCGGATGTGGTCGGGCGTGGTGCCGCAGCAGCCGCCGACGACGTTGACCAGGCCGGCATCCGCGAACTCGGCGAGCAGCGCGGCCATGTAGTCCGGGCTCTCGTCGTAGCGGCCGAACTCGTTGGGCAAGCCGGCATTGGGATAGGCGCACACCAAGGTGTCGGCAAGGCGCGCGATCTCGGCGATGTGGGCGCGCATTTCCTTGGCGCCAAGCGCGCAGTTGAGTCCGATCGAGAACGGCGCGGCGTGGCGCACCGAATTCCAGAACGCCGCCGGCGTCTGGCCGGACAGCAGCCGTCCCGAGCGATCGGTGATGGTGCCGGAGATCATCACCGGCACGCGCTGGCCGCGCGCTTGGGTGACGTCGGCGATCGCCGCGATCGCCGCCTTGGCGTTGAGCGTGTCGAAGATCGTCTCGATCAGGAGCAGGTCGGCGCCGCCCTCGATCAGCCCCTCGACCTGCTCGCCATAGGCGCTGCGCAGCTCGTCGAAGGTGACCGCCCGGAAACCGGGATTGGCGACGTCGGGTGAGATCGAGGCGGTGCGATTGGTCGGCCCGAGCGCGCCGGCGACGAAACGGGGACGGCCGTCTTCCGCTTGCGCGATATCGGCGGCCGCGCGCGCGAGCTTGGCGCCCTCGACGTTGAGCTCATGCGCGATGCCCTGCATGCCGTAGTCGGCCTGCGCGATGCGGGTCGAGGAGAAGGTATTGGTCGAGACGATATCGGCGCCGGCGCGGAAATAGGCGAGGTGGATGTCGCGGACCTTGGCCGGCTGGCTGAGGATGAGCAGATCGTTGTTGCCGCGAACTTCCCGGTTCCAGGCGTCGAAACGCGCGCCGCGATAGCCTTCCTCGTCGAGCCCGAGCGCCTGGATCATGGTGCCCATGGCACCGTCGAGCACCAGGATGCGCTCGGCCGCGAGGCGGCGCAGCGTCTGCTCGGCGGGCGACATCGTGAGCTTGGACGCAAACTCCAACATTACATGCTCTCGGACTGCTCATCGCGTAGAGGCTTGCGCCACAACCGGAGCCGGCGGCAGCAAGTCCTCAAAAAGCGCTCGCTCGGTGTCGCGAGCAACCGCATCACGCCGCCTCTTTCACTTCTGGCCGCAGCCCGAGCAGGTGGCACACGGCGTAGACCAGGTCGGCGCGGTTCATGGTGTAGAAGTGGAAATCGGTGACGCCGCGGTCGACCAGATCGAGCACCTGCTCGGCCGCGACCGCGGCGGCGATGAGCTTGCGGGTCGAGGCATCGTCGTCGAGACCGTCGAACCGCCGGGCCAGCCAAGCCGGCACCGAGGCGCCGCAGCGCGCGGCGAAATTCTTGGTCTGCTTGAAGTTCTGCACCGGCAGGATGCCGGGCACCACGGGCACGTCGATGCCGCGGGCGCGCACGCGATCGAGGTAGCGGAAGTAGAGATCGTTCTCGAAGAAGAACTGGGTGATCGCGCGGGTGGCGCCGGCATCGACCTTGGCCGCGAGCATGTCGAGATCGGCCTCGACCGTGGGGCTGTCCGGATGTTTTTCCGGATAGGCCGAGACCGAGACTTCGACATTGGAAAGACGCTTGATGCCGGCAACGAGGTCGGCGGCATTGCGATAGCCGCCGGGGTGCGGCGCATAGCGCTCGGCGACGCCGCCGACCGGATCGCCGCGCAGCGCCACGATGTGGCGCACGCCGGCCGCGCAATAGTCATGGATCACCGCGTCGATCTCGCCGCAGGTCGCAGCGACGCAGGTGAGATGGGCGGCGGGCGTGAGCGCGGTCTCCGCCAGGATGCGCTTGACGGTGGCGTGCGTGCGCTCGCGCGTGGAACCGCCGGCGCCGTAGGTGACGGAGACAAAATTCGGCTTGAGCGGAGCCAGGCGCGTGATCGAGTCCCACAGCGTCTTTTCCATCTCCTCGGTCTTGGGCGGAAAGAACTCGAAGGAGACGCGCATGCGCGGCCGGTCGCCGGCGTGAACGAAACGGCTGGCGCGCGGCTCGGCGCTCATCACGCCACCTCCCGCGCCGGCGCCGCCAGCGCGAGGCGGCGATCCCGCCCGAGCCAGAGCGCGACCGCGATCTTGCCGTCGGAGGCCGGCTCCGGCGGCAGGCTCTTCTGCAGCACGACGTCGAGACCCGCTGCCGTCATCCACTGCGCCACCGTCTCGGGCGCAAAGCCGAGCCGGCGGTGAGCGTGCTCGTCGCGCAGGAACTCGAGGTCGTGCGGCGCGAAATCGACGATCAGCAGGCGGCCGGCGGGCCGCAGCACGCCCGCCGCTTCGTGGATGGCGCGCGCGCCGTCATCGAGGAAGTGCAGCACCTGGTGGATGACAACCGCGTCGAAGCTGTCCTTCGGCAGCGCGAGGTCGTAGATATCGCCCTGGCGCACGCTGCAATGCCTGAGCCCCGCGCGATCGAGGCGCGTGCGCGCCAGCGCCAGCATGTCGAGGGAGAGATCGAGGCCGAGGCCGCGCTCGATGCGCGGCCCGAACAGTTCGAGCATGCGCCCGGTGCCGGTGCCGAGGTCGAGCAGCGCGTGGATCGGGACGTCCGCCAGCGCGCCGCCGATTGCCGCCTCGACCGCTTCGTCGGCGACGTGGAGCTTGCGGATGCGGTCCCACTCCGCGGCGTGGCGGCGGAAATAGGCTTGCGCGGCGGCGTTGCGCTGGGCGCGCACGGCGGTGAGGCGCTCCCGGTCGCGCGCCAGCGTCGCGTCACTGGGATCAAGACGCGCGATCAGGTCGCGCGCCAATTCGGCGGCTCCGCCGCGCTCGCCCAGGCGGAAGAACGCCCACGACCCCTCGCGGAAGCGCTCGACCAGTCCGGCCTCGGCGAGCAGCCGGAGGTGGCGCGAAATGCGTGGCTGGGATTGCCGCAGGATGGCGGTGAGCTCCGATACCGTGAGCTCCGCTTCCCCGAGCAGCGCGAGAATGCGCAATCGCGTGGCCTCGCCGGCGGCCTTGAGCGCGCCGTTGAGCACCGCGAACGGCAGGTGGGCAGCGATGGGCATGGGATGGGCAGCGTTCCGATTTCGTCCCCGCCCGCGCCTTCGGGCGGGCATATAAAGATATCTTTATACGCTTAAGCGGGGATTGCAAGGCTGGAATGGGCAGCCCGCGGGCCACGGGGCGACGCGTCGTCGCCGCCGGATTGCCCGGCTTCCCCAGCCAATCCATCATCTGCGCCGGAAGACCCATCCGCGGCGAGGCGCCCCACGCCCCGAGCGCGACCGGTCCGGGAGCGACCATGACCGACAATGCCTTTGGCATCCGAGAGGGTGAGATCGCCGTCGAGCTGCCGCCAGGGTTCGACGCCGCGCTCTATTTCATCGGCCGCATCCGCACCCCCTGGACCCGGCGCGAGGACTGCCCGAAGAACGCGCGCGAATCCGAGGCCGTTTGCACCCTCGTGCTCGATGCAGCGCTGGGCGCCGGCGCTCAGCGGCGTGGAGAGCTGCACGCACCTGGTCGTGCTCTATTGGATGGACCGGTCCCGGCGCGATCTGGTGGTGCAGATGCCGCGCCACTACGGCACTCCCCGCGGCACCTTTGCGCTGCGTTCGCCGGCACGGCCAAACCCGATCGCGCTGAGCGTGGTCCGGCTGGTGCGGGTAGCCGGGAACGAAGTCGCGGTGGTCGGCCTCGACTGCCTCGACGACACCCCGCTCCTCGATATCAAGCCCTATTTTGCCTCGACCGACGCGGTGGCCGACGCGGTGGTCGGCTGGCACGCCGCCCGCCAGCGCTAATGCGATGCCGGCGGGTTCGGGCGCCCGAGCGGTATGGTGATCCGGAGCGGTATGAAAATGCGGGTGCGCGCGGCCCCCGCCGCGGGCGCCCGAGCGCTTTCTGCCGACTAAAAACATCCGAACGATATCAGAAGGTTACCGCTGGACAGGCAGGCCGGTAACCAGCCCGTAAGATTAATTTTCCACAAGCTTTTTGAACCCACCGGCCCCCCCGGCCGACCAACGAGCAGGATCACAGGGGGACGTCATGCGAAACTATGCCCGCTTGAAGACCGTCGCGGCGATCGCGACGCTCATCGCAGCGACCGCCATTTCCACCACCGCGGCCTCCGCCAACCCGCTCAACCCGTTCGAGGCGCTGTTCGGCCCGCTGCGGCCGCCGGTCGCCGCGCCGGCCTACGCCAATCCGAGCGACGAGGGCCGCGAACTCAACAGCGACTTCCGGCGCCAGGTCGTCAACTACCGCACCAACGAGGCACCCGGCACCATCATCGTCGACACGCCCAACACCTACCTCTACCTGGTCATGCCCGGCGGCAAGGCGATGCGCTACGGCATCGGCGTCGGCCGCGAGGGCTTCACCTGGTCGGGCACCAAGACGATCGAGCGCAAGGCCGAGTGGCCGGACTGGACGCCGCCGCCGGAGATGATCCAGCGCCAGCCCTACCTGCCGCGCTTCGTGGCCGGCGGCCCCACCAACCCGCTCGGCGCGCGCGCCATGTATCTCGGCGGCTCGATCTACCGCATCCACGGCACCAACGCGCCCGACACCATCGGCGGCCACGTCTCCTCCGGCTGCATCCGCATGATGAACGAGGACGTGATCGACCTCTACAACCGCGTCCATGTCGGCACCAAGGTGGTGGTGCTGCCGATGAGCTCGCGCCGCGCCGCGACCGCGACCGGTCAGGTCTACTGAGGATCGCTTCGGTTGCCGTAGCCTTCGGGCAGCTAAACTGAAAAGATGCGCCGGCCTCTCGCGGGGCCGGCGCTCGGCTTTTGGGGCGCGAGCCGTGGCGCATGGGTGACGAGTCGGCGCGCGAGAAGCGCGGGCGCGACCAACGGCCCCCGGGAGGAAGCCATCATGCGTGCATGGTCGAAGCTGCCGCCGATGCTGACGCTCGCCGCCGCGTCGCTCGCCTGCTGCGCAATGCTCGCCCGCGCCCAGGGCCCCGAAAGCATGGCCGAGCTGTACGAGAAGGCGAAGCGCGAGCAGACGCTCGTACTCTACGGCGCCGGCCCGACCGGGTCGCACGACCGCTGGATCCGCGAATTCCAGCAGCGTTTTCCCGGCGTCACGGTCGCGCTCACCGGCGGCTTGAGCAACGGCCTCAACCGCAGGATCGAACAGCAGCTCGCCGCCAAGCGCATGGAGACCGACCTCGCGATCTTCCAGACCATCCAGGATTTCGGCAAATGGAAGCAGGCGGGCGCGCTGCTGCTGTTCAAGCCCGAGGGCTCCGAGGCGATCGACCCGGCCTACAAGGACGAGGACGGCGCGTTCACCGCGGTGAGCGTCAACACCATCGTCTATGCCTACAACACCGAGCGCGTGCCGTGGTCCGAGGTGCCGAAATCCGCCCTCGATTTCCTCAAGCCGATGTTTCGCGGCCAACTCATCACCACCGATCCGACCGAAGACGACGCCGCGCTCGCGGTCTTCAACATGATCGTTCGCAAATACGGCTGGGACTACATGGACAGATACATGGCGCAGCAGCCCGCCTTCGTCACCACCGGCCACGCCGCGGTGTCGAACGCGATCGCCGCGGGCGAGAAGCTCGCCACCTTCGATTCGACCTCCACCACGCCGCGCCTCAAGGCGGCCGGCAAGCCGATCGAGCCGGTGTTCTCGCAGGCCGACAGCACGCCGGTGTTCTTGGTCGGCGCCGCGATCTTCAAGGACGCGCCGCATCCCAACGCGGCCAAGCTTTATCTCACCTGGTATCTGGCCAAGGAGCAGCAGAGCCGCACCGGCACCTTCTCGCCGCGCGCCGACGTTCCGCCGCCGCCGGGCTTCGCGCCGCTCGCGTCCTACAACATCGACAGCGGCTATCGCGCGCTGGTGTCGGACGAGCGCCGCCTCGATGAATTGCGCAGACGCTTCGCCGGTTACATCGGCCGGCGGTGATTGTCCATCCCATCACATTGCGGCGACCGCGCATCCATTCCATCGCGCGGCGACGCAGGCGCGGGCACGCTGCTCTGCGGGCGGACATTTCCTACCTTCCATGATACGGTGACTCGCAGGGCGACGCTGGAATCCGGACGATGATCATCAACGTCACCTACGGGACGAACGTCGAGAACGCGCCCGAGGGCTTCAAGACCACGGTCGCCGCCGTGACGCAGTTTTTCCAAAGCACTTTTGCCGATCCGGTGACCATCAACGTCAAGGTCGAATACGCCCATCTCGGCAGCGGCCTGCTCGGCCACAGCGATTACAACCTCAACCAATACACCTACGCGCAAATCACGAACGCCCTGAAGGCGGATGCGAATTCGAACGACGACGCGAGCGCGGCCGCCAGCCTGCCGGCGGCGGACCCGATCTCCGCTACGCACGTCTATGTCATGACCACCGCGCAGGCGAAGGCGCTGGGACTGCTCGCGGCCAACAACGCCTTCGACGGCACGGCCACGTTCGCGAGCAACCAGCCCTTCGACTTCGACCGCAGCAACGGGATCACGCCCGGGCAGTACGACTTCTACGGCTCGGTGGCGCACGAATTTTCCGAGATCATGGGGCGGGAATTGAACGCGATCGGCAATCTCGTGCAGACCGGGGAGCAGAACGGCTATTATCCGTTCGATCTGTTCAAGTACTCGGCGGCCGGCGTGCACGAATTCGTCGGCACCAAGGCCGGCTATTTCTCGCTCAACGGCGGCGTCACCAACCTGAACAACTTCAACACCGACCCCGACGACGACTTCGGCGATTGGGCGGCGAGCGCGGGCAACGACTCGTTTTTGGCCTTCAGCAATTCGGGCGTCGTGAACGCGGTGACGGCGACCGACATCGCGGTCATGGATATCCTCGGCTGGGACGCCAAGGGCGCACCCGGAACCGTCACCAGCAGCGACGGCACGGCGGTCGGTCGCGCCGGCGGCAGCTTCGTGCGCACGCACGGCGGCGCAAGCGCCGACGGCGGGCACCCCATCGACGGCGTCAACCCGCACGACGGCGGCCACACGACGGCAGCCGCGAGCCTCACCCACCACGCGCTCGATTGGTTCATCGTTTGATGCATCCTCAGAGCCCGCCATCACCGTATTCACGCGTGGGGAGACCGGCGGCATGACCATCGACGACCGGCGCGCTGCAGCGCGGGACGGCGGCACGGCCGCAGCTCCGCTGCGCGACCGTTCGAGCTGGCGGCAACGCTTGCGAACGCGCATCGTCGACCGCGGCATTCAGGCGATGTGCGGCCGCACCGACGACGTCACCGCGGCCGGGGTGACCGACATCCCGCTGCTCAGCGGCGCGGCGCGCTTGGCCTGGCTGAAAACCCTGGGCGCGGTCGGGATCAAGAAGTTCGTCGCCACCAGCGGGCTGGGTTACGATTTCGTCTGCCACACCGACGATCTCGCCAACTTTCCGTTTTTCCACCCGCGCGCCTATCGCGCCGAGCTCGAGCTGTGCGCGGCCTGGCTCGACGGCGAAGCCCGCCCGGTGGTGTACGACGTCGGCGCCAACGGCGGCTTTGTCGCGACCCATCTCGCCCAGATGCTCGCCGGCCGTGCGCCGCGCATCTATGCCTTCGAGCCGGTGCCGACGACCTTCGCCAAGCTCGCGCAGTCCGTGGAGCGCCTCGGCTTGCAGCAGGTCGTCCATCCCGTCCGGGCGGCGGTGGTGGACAGTCCGGGGCCGGTTCGCATCAGCTATTCGGAGCGTAATTCGCTGCTGGCCCAGGTCAGTCCGGGCGGCTTGAACCGGCGCGCCGGCGACCGGCTGGCGCAGGCCACCGGCATCACGCTTGACGGGTTCTCCGCGTCGGCGGGAGCGCTCCCGCAGCTGGTGAAGATCGATGTCGAGGGCAGCGAAGCGTCGGTCTTGCGCGGCGCGCAGGGCCTGCTGTCGCGGCCGGACCGGCCGGCGATCCTGTTCGAATACAACCCGGTGACGCTGACGGAATGCGGTGCATCGGCGCGCATTCTGCGCGAGCTTCTTCCCGGCTACGCGCTGCACTACGTCGACGACATGCGCGGCCAGGCGATCCCGTTCGGCGGTCGCATCGACGCCCTCGAAGCGATCGACTGGATCTGCAATCTGTTCGCCGTGCCGCTGGCCGAGCATGTCGGCGCAACGCTGGGCCGCGGTATTGCAGCGCTCGGCGGCGCGCAGCGCGGACGCTGCTAATCCCCCGTCGTGAGCGGTCCGCGCCGCAGCCATGCGTTGACACCCGCCCGGGCGGGCCTACATTAGCGCTGTTCCGAGGGGAGCTCCGGTCAAGGAGCTGAGAGTCCGCCGACCCCAGAATCCCGGGGGTGCCGCGGAAACCCTTTGAACCTGATCCGGGTCATGCCGGCGAAGGGACAGGACATATTTCCATGCAAACGTCGGTCTTCCTGGCGAAGCTGATGGGGCCGGTCGCTCTCGCCGTCGGCATCGCCGCGCTGGTGAACGCGGCCGTCCTCCGCCAAGTCGCCGAGCAGTTCCTGGCGAGCCACGCGCTGATGTATCTCGCCGGCCTGCTCGGCATGGTCGCGGGCGTGGCAATCATCCTCACGCACAATGTGTGGGTCGCCGACTGGCGCGTCATCATCACCATCCTCGGCTGGCTGACGGCCATCGGCGGCGCGTTCCGACTGATCGTGCCGCAACAAGCCGAGGCGGCCGGGCGCTGGCTGCTCAAGCATCCGGCCGGCCCGACCGTCGCCGCCGTGATCTGGCTCGCGGTCGGCGCGCTGCTCACCTTCTTCGGCTATTTTCGCTGACACCCCTGAACGGGAGAGAAGACGATGAACATCCATGATCCCAACATCGCGACGCCCAAGGTCACCACCGGCCCGATCGCCGGCTCGCGCAAGGTCCATGCAACGCCCGAGGCGGCGCCCGACCTGCGCGTGCCCCTGCGCGAGATCGTGCTCGATGCGAGCTCCGGCGAGCCGCCGGTGCCGGTCTATGATCCGTCGGGGCCCTACACCGACGACAAGGTCGCGATCGACGTCGAGCACGGCCTGCCGCGCACCCGCGTCGAATGGGTGAAGGAGCGCGGCGGGGTCGAGGACTACGAAGGCCGCCCGATCCAGCCGGTCGACAACGGCAATGTCAGCGGCAAGCACCTTGCCCGCAATTTTCCGACTACGCACCGTCCGCTGCGCGCGCTCCCGGGCAAGCCGGTGACGCAGCTCGAATGGGCGCGCGCCGGCGTCATCACCAAGGAGATGGTCTACATCGCCGAGCGCGAGAACCTCGGCCGCAAGCAAAAGCTCGAGCGCGCCGAGGCCGCGCGCGCCGACGGCGAGAGCTTCGGCGCGTCGGTGCCGCTGTTCGTCACCCCGGAATTCGTGCGCGCGGAGGTGGCGCGCGGGCGCGCCATCATTCCCTCCAACATCAACCACGCCGAGCTCGAGCCGATGATCATCGGCCGGAACTTCCTCACCAAGATCAACGCCAATATCGGCAACTCCGCCGTGACCTCGTCGGTCGAGGAGGAGGTGGAGAAGATGGTGTGGGCGATCCGCTGGGGCGCCGACACCGTGATGGACCTCTCCACCGGCCGCAACATCCACAACACCCGCGAATGGATCATCCGCAACGCGCCGGTGCCGATCGGCACCGTGCCGATCTACCAGGCGCTGGAGAAGGTCAACGGCGATCCGGTCAAGCTCGACTGGGAGTGCTACAAGGACACGCTGATCGAGCAGTGCGAGCAGGGCGTCGACTATTTCACCATCCACGCCGGCGTGCGGCTCGGCTACATCCACCTCACCGCCAACCGCGTCACCGGGATCGTCTCGCGCGGCGGCTCGATCATGGCGAAGTGGTGCCTCTCCCGCCACAAGGAGAGCTTCCTGTACGAGCGCTTCGACGAGATCTGCGACATCATGCGGCGCTACGACGTGTCGTTCTCGCTCGGCGACGGCCTGCGCCCGGGCTCGATCGCCGACGCCAACGACCGCGCGCAGTTCGCCGAGCTCGAGACGCTGGGCGAGCTCACCAAGGTGGCCTGGGACAAGGGCTGCCAGGTGATGATCGAAGGGCCCGGCCACGTGCCCATGCACAAGATCAAGATCAACGTCGAGAAGCAGCTCAAGGAATGCGGCGAGGCGCCGTTCTATACGCTCGGGCCGCTGACCACCGACATCGCGCCCGGCTACGACCACATCACCTCGGCGATCGGCGCCGCCATGATCGGCTGGTTCGGCACCGCCATGCTCTGCTACGTCACGCCCAAGGAGCATCTCGGCCTGCCCGACCGCGACGACGTCAAGGAAGGCGTGATCGCCTACAAGATCGCGGCGCACGCGTCGGACCTCGCCAAGGGCCATCCGGCGGCGCAGCTGCGCGACGACGCGCTCTCGCGCGCGCGCTTCGAGTTCCGCTGGGTCGACCAGTTCAACCTCTCGCTCGACCCCGACACCGCGCGCGAGTACCACGACGAGACGCTGCCCAAGGAGGCGCACAAGGTCGCGCATTTCTGCTCCATGTGCGGCCCGAAGTTCTGCTCCATGAAGATCACCCAGGACGTGCGCGACTACGCCGCCACGCTCAACGACAAGGAGCAGGGCATGGCGCAGATGTCGGAGAACTTCCGGCAGCTCGGCAACCAGGTCTATGTCGACGCGGACGGCGGTGAAGGAGAGCAACCGGGCGCTGTAGCGGCGCCGATGCTTCGATCATGCACGGGCTTGACCCGTGCATGATTCGTCTTGCGCAATGGCCGGGCTCGCCACGACCTTTTAATGCGCACACTCACCCTATTTTGCCGCCATCCTGGCATTGATCATTAAAGGGGCTCCAGAATATCTAGATGCCGTAATGGCCCTGCTCTGAGTGAGCGGTTGATGTGGCTGTCCCCCGATAGATGATGAAACGGGGTCACGACGTTGAGTCGGCCCCAAGCATCTGGAGACGGAGGACAGCCATGGAACATTATGCCGGAATCGACGTGTCTTTGGAACTATCGAGCGTGTGCGTTGTGGACGCGCAGGGGAAGATCGTGAAGGAAGCAAGAGTTGCGAGTGAGCCCGACGCGCTGGTTGCTTTCTTTGACGAGCTTGGCTTTGTCGTGAAGCGGATCGGACTTGAGGCGGGGCCGTTGTCACAGTGGCTGCATGCCGGACTGACGCGAGCGGGATTCGAAACCGTTCTGCTGGAGACGCGGCATGTGAAGGCGGCCCTGTCGGCGATGACGGTGAAGACGGACCGCAAGGATGCGCGCGGGCTTGCCCAGCTGATCCGGATGGGTTGGTTCCGTCCGGTGCACGCCAAATCGATGGGATCGCAGGAAGTACGGGCGTTGCTGGTTGCGCGCAAGCAGCTTCTCGGGCGGCTTATCGACGTGGAATTGAGCATTCGCGGGATCCTGCGCGGCTTTGGCCTGAAGGTTGGTCCGGCGACGCGCAAGGGATTTGAGGCGCGGATTCGGGAGTTGGTCGCGGGCCATGCCACATTGGAGCGCATCACCATGGCCATGCTTTTGGCGCGGGCGGCATTGAAGGCGGAATACGAAAAGCTGCACAAGGCTGTGCTCGCGATTGTTCGTGAAGACGCGGTCTGCCGGAGGCTAATGACCGTGCCGAGCGTTGGTCCGCTGGTGGCGATAACCTACAAATCGGCGATGGACGATCCCAATCGCATCACGAAGTCGAAGGCGGCAGGAGCGCTGTTCGGACTCACGCCAAAGAAGTATCAGTCGGGAGAAAAGGACGTCACCGGCGGGATCACGCGGGCCGGCGATGAGATGGTGCGCACGGCGCTGTATGAAGCCGCCAATGTTCTGCTGGCTCGCATAACGCGGTTCTCGAAACTCAAACGCTGGGGGATGGACGTCGCCAAGCGACGAGGCTTGAAGCGCGCGAAGGTCGCCCTGGCGCGTAAGCTCGCAGTGATCCTGCACCGCATGTGGGTCGACGGCACAACTTACCGGTGGACGGCGGCAGAGCCGATTGCCGCGCAGGTTTGATCAAGGAGAAATACGAGATGCAAGTGGGCTGAACACAAGCCCTACTGCCCGAAGTCCCGTCGCCGGGACGGTGGATGTGGTGAAGCCGTTCCACGCCCAGTGGCCGTCATCCGACGAACCACGCGAAACTAGATAGGCTCACCGCTCCCTCTAACAGCATAGTGTGGCGACCTCAGCGTCGACCACGGACAGAAGCGTGAGCCCGGCGACGTGACGATCACACGGGGACACTTGACATCAACGGGCCCATTACAGAAGGGCGTGTACTCATAAATCGACAGCTCTCCATCGGCGTCCGTTTAACCCCCCACGCGGCGAAAAAGCCGATATTTCCTAACCGCCGCTTGGGGCCATGAGGAGACATCGGACGGGTCCCACAGGTGCTAGATAGGAGGCGCTCTCCTATTCCGCCGCGCAGGACCGGCCCCTTCGCGGACTTTTTTGTTATGCTCTGTCTTAAAGCTAGGGCATCGCATGGCTGACAAACGGATTTGTGTCTACCTATCGCAGCGCGACCACGGCGATAGCCCGCCCGGCACGGCGGCCGAGATCGTATATGAAACGCTCATCTTGCCGACGATGGAGCGCTTTCCTGAACTTCGCGATGAACCCGCGAGGGTACATCCACGAGCCAGGTTCAATATCGGCTCAGCTCTTAGACGAAATCCTTTCGGCCGACCTGGTCATTGCTGACCTGACAGAACTCTCCCCCAGCGGCTACTACCAGCTTGGTGTGAGACATTCTTCGTCCCTTCCCACGGTCCTAATGGCTGACCAGGATTACGTTATTGCGGTGGCAGCTCATGAATTCCAACTTCTTAGGTACCAATTTGAACGCTCGCCCAGTACTGCTGGCGCTCCAGAAACCATAGACCGACTTGTCGCACTTATTCGGGAGGCGCTTGATACTCAGCCTCGCAGCGCGGGCGCGCCTTATATGCCGGTAAAGAAGACGCCGGCAGAAAGACGCTACGAGCTAGCGGAACGTATCGCGGAAACGGCCGAAATCATTCGGCTTTTGCGGATCAATTCCGCCGGCGAAGCCGTGAGTGAACTGGTGGCGATTGCCGAAGAACTAAAGGCAGTTGAAGATGAGAAAACACCCTCTGCGCTCAAAGAAGCTGCCGACAAATTCTTGAACGTTCTATTCCGAATTCTCGACCAGCTCGCCACGGTTAGGGGTTCACGCATGGCAATATCAGGCGCCATCGCACTTGTACTTGGAGGGGCCGGGTGGCCCGCCGTTACTGCAATGGGTTTCGGACTGGCGTATTGGGAAGGCAAGGAGGCCTTCTCGAAAGCACTGAGCATGCTCTCGGGAAAGCGAAAGCCTTAGATGTTGAAACATTGCGCCCCCGCCCGAACCCTGAGGGGCGCTGTCGTGGCGCCGCGAACGGTCAAAACGGGAAGTGACGCCGCCGTTCCAGATGGCTGTCCAGATTGCCGGACCTGAGCACCCAGCCCGTAGGGCGGATTAGCGAAGCGTAATCCGCCATCCTCCTTCGCCAACCTGTGCCGTGGCATGGCGGGTTACGCCTTCGGCTAACCCGCCCTACTGACATCAATCCAGCGCCAGTCAATCCGCCAAACACCCACCGCGTGATCCGCGCGTCCCGCTGATATCCGCCGTTCTTGGCAAACGGCTCCTCGTTCCAGAACTTGTCCGCCGCCGCCCGGTCCGGCAGCTCGAGCAGCAGCGCGGTGCCGATGTTGTCGGCGCCGTCGGGCGAGCGGATCGGTCCGCGAAAGATGAAGCTGTCGCCGTACGACGCGAAGTATGACTCGTGCGCGTGCAGGTGCTCGCGGAAAAACTCCGGCGTGCCGGTCTTGGGTCCCGTGCACAGGAACTGCTGCATGCCCTTGCGGCGATAGTCGGCCGCGCGCTTCTGGAAGCTGTTCGACCAGCGGTGAATTTCGACGCGCTGGTAGACGCCGGCCTTGTTCATGGGCTCGCCCGCGACGAATGCGTCCGCCGCCGCGCGGTCGTCGAGCTGCATGAAGAACGATGTGCCCAGCGTGTCGCGGCCGTCGTCGGAGACGAAATGGCCGTAGCCGATGACGCGCTCGCCGAAATTTTTGACGTAGCTCTTCTGATCCTGCAACCAGGCCGCGCCGGGTCTCCGCCGTCCCCGGCTTGTCCCAGCAATAGATCGCCCACTGGGCCGGCTTCGTGCGGTAGTAGTTCCGCAGCGCCTCCCCGCTCAATCCATATCGAGGATCGCCCGGCAGATATCCCGTCATGTTCCCTCTCCCTCACGCCGGCCACTTTGCCTTGGCGCACGGCCGCGAAGAAGTCACATCGGCATGGCCGACACCGCAAGTGTCCGGACGTGGGAAAGGCGGCTGTTAGAAGCGATGATGCCTGGCGTGCGCCGATTCTGAAAAGGCATCGGCTTGCGCCTTAGCGAGCGGCACTTTTCGCATTGATCATCGATCCGTGACGGGAACCGCTGTTTTGGCCGCCCTTTCGGCATCCCACCACCAGACGGCCGGAAATGCGGAGCCACCAAAATTGGGCAGCGGATCGTGCCGGCCGAAGCGGTCCCAGCGCGCCGCCCACAACCTGTCATGGGTAAATTGCGGCACGACGTAGTGGTTCCACAGCAGGACACGGTCGAGCGCCCTGGTGGCCGCCACCAGCTCGCCACGGCTCTTGGCGAAAATCACGCGCTCGATCAGGGCATCGACCGCGGGATTCTTGATGCCGACGTAATTGCGCGAGCCATGCGTATCGGCCGCCTGGGAACTCCACAAGTCGCGTTGCTCGTTGCCGGGCGACAGGGACTGCGGCCATGAGGCTATGATGATATCGAAGTCGAAGCTTTGCAGCCGATTCTGATATTGGACATCGTCGACACTTCGCACGGTGACGTCGATACCGAGACGAACAAGGGAAGGCTTGTAGAAGTTGATGAAGCGTTCCGCTCCCGACGGATCGCTCGTCAGGCCGAGAATCTCGACGCTCAGCACCTCGCCGGTCCGGACGTTGACTTGCTTCTGATCGCGCAGCTCGTACCCTGCCTCCTGCATGAGCCGCGTCCCCTCGCGCAGATTGGCGCGCACCTTCTGGGCTGTGCCGGCGACCGGATTCGCATACGGGGTGGTGAAGACCTCGGGCGGCACCTTGTCGCGCAGCGGTTCCAGGATCTTGAGCTCCTCCCCCTGCGGCAGCCCGGAACAGGCCAGCTCGGTGCCCTCGAAGTAGCTGTTGATCCGCTTGTAGTGACTGAAGAAGAACTGCTTGTTCATCTCCTCGAAGTCGAAGGCGAGATTGAACGCGCGCCGCACCCTCGCATCCTTGAACTTGTCGCGCCGCGTGTTGAAGGCGAAGGCCTGCATGATCCCCCGGTCGCGCTGGGGGAATTCCTCGAGGATGATCCGCTTCTTCCTGACCGCAGGAAAGTCGTAAGCCGTGGCCCAGTTCTTCGCGCTGTTCTCGATGCGCCAGTCCGCGTGATCGGCCTTGAAGGCTTCCAGTGCGACCGTCGGATCACGAAAATACTCGTAGCGAATTTCGTCGAAGTTATCGCGCCCGATATTGATGTTCAGATTCTTGGCCCAGTAGTCCTTCACCCGCTCGTAAACCACCGTGCGGCCGGGGACGAACTCCTTGATGCGGTAGGCGGCGTTGCCGAGCGGCGGCTCAAGCGTGGTTGCGCCGATGTCGCGCTTCTTGCCCGATGCGTCGATTCCCTCCCACCAGTGCTTGGGCAGTACCCTGAGCTGCCCGAGGATCAGCGGCATTTCCTGATTGCCGGTGGAAGCCAGAGTGAAAGTGACGTCGCGCTCGCCGCTCTGCTCGACCTTCACGACGTCGCGGTAAAAGGCGCCGATGAAGGGGTTGTATTTCTTGTAGGCCTCGAAGGAATAGATCACGTCCTCGACCGTAATCGGCTTGCCGTCGTGGTGGCGAGCGGCGGCGCGCAAGCGAAAGGAGGTGGAGGCAAAGTTCGGGGGGTGACTGACCGCCTCCACGATCAGTCCGTAATGGGTCAACGCTTCGTCGAGCGATGGCACCATCAACGTGTCGCAAATCGTGCCGGCAGCCGCAGCGAACAAGCCCTTGATCCCGGCTACTGTCTGGTTGAAGTTGTCGAAAGTGCCGAGCGCCACCAAGCGTACCGTCCCACCTTTCGGCGCCTGCGGATTGACGTAGTCAAAATGCTTGTAGCCAGGCGGATACTTGAGCTCGCCGAACAGCGACAGGCCGTGCCGCCACTGCGGCTCGGCGGTTTGCGCGCGCGCCGGTGTTGCGGGCAATGGCGCTTGGCCGAACAAGGGGGAGATGGCGGCAGCCGTGCCGGTGCGAAGGACAGAGCGACGGGTCAGGCGCAAGGGAAAACCTCCGGGACGCCAGGCGCTGAGTCGAGCTAGGTGATGAATTACGTCCGATTTTGGTTGGACCGCCGGCTGACGAGCGCTGGCCGCCAAGAAGAATGAACGCAAGACACGGTTTCCCCAGGCCGCAGGAGCATCATCCGACAACTTAGAGGAGCGGACAAGAGGATTTCCGGTCGCCTCAGGGGAGACGTCAGCCCAAGCACGGCCCCCGGCGCCTGCGCCAAGGTGACGCGGGATGCGCCGGGCGCCGAGTCATCGACACGCGCGCGGGATCGGGATGCGCGGCGTTGACCGCGCACGCGATGCAGGGGAATGGCGAAGAGGTTGCGCGTGGGCCGCGCTTGCGCGCGGCGTCCCGCCGTTATCTCAGGGGCAGCTCAATGCCTTCTTGGCTTAGAAGCATCTTTCTGAGCCGCTGATGATCATTGAGCCGGAAATCCAGCCTCTGAGGGCGTGAAGCGGGTGGTGGTGGCCTGTGTGGCGCTGTGTTCGACAGCACTAATGCCGAACGCGCTTGCGCCCACAATCGCCATGACGATAGCAATCGCGGTTGCAACCAAATGTTTGACGGTTGGCATGATCACCTCCGTGCGGCCCGGACGACGATCGCCCACCAACTCGTACTACTAACGGCAAGCGCTGAGTGTGAAGTAGCTCACACACCGCGCCGTGGGCACGATTTCAGTGGCCCGCTTCGGGGAGACGTCACCCTAAGCACCGTCCCGTAGGCGCTGCCCTGCCGCGCCACGTTGGCCCGGTAGTCCTCGAGCGGTTGCCGCAGCGGCGGACCTGACGGAAGGGTCGGAATAGCCCAGGAGGCAAGCCGAGCGCGGCGCCTGCGATGGCGGCGTCAGGGCGCGTAGGCCCACGCCTCGATCATGACGGTGGCGCCCGGCACCGGCAGCGGGCCGGGAACCTCGACCGCCGCGAACGGCAGCGGACGGCCGCCCAGGGAGCGCTCCCAGACCTTGTACACCGGATAGAACTCGGCGATGTCGGTGTGAAACTGCAGCACGCGCACGACATTGCCGAGCGACGTGCCGGCGGCCGCGCACAGCCTTGCGATGTTGCCGATGATCGCTTCCGCCTGCGCCTCGGGCGAGGAGCCGAAATGCGGCTGGCGCGGGTCCACCGCGGCCGCAGGCACGAGCCCGTCGCGATCGATCGCCATCAGCGCCGAGATGAACAGGAGATCGCCCGCCTTCACCGCCTGCGGCTGGTTTTGGAACGCGGTGGCGACGCCCGCGTCGATATGGCGCTTGCCGGCCGCGCCGCCGGGCTTCGCCGCGAGCACGTTGATCTCGATCCTGCCCTCGTAGGGGGCGAGCCCGTGCTCGATGCAGGGAACGATCGAGAGCGTCGGGCCCGAGGCGCCGAAGTGCCGCGACCAGACCTCGTTGAAGGCCGAAAAATCCTCGCGCTGGGTGAGATAGACCTGGGCGTGGACGACGTCGTCGAGCTTCGCGCCCGCGAGCGCGAGCGAGGGCACGATCCGCCGGGTGATGATGAACTCGGTCTCGAGCTTGATCGGCTGGCCGCCCCACTGCGCGCCTTCCGCCATCAGCGCCGCCGCCGCAATGCCGTTGCGCCGCGGCTCGTCGCCCACCGCCATCGAGGTGATGCCGGGAATGAAAATGAAGTCGCCGACCGTCAGCGCCGGAGAATAGCCGGAGGTGGGGCGGCCCTTGAGCTCGTCGTGCTTGAGGTGCGCGACCTCGAAACCTTTTTCCGGCACCACCGCGATCGCCTGGACGTTCATGTCGGCCGCCGGCAGCAGGAATTTTTGCTGCGCGATCGACGTCGAGGGCGGAATACGGCCGCGCAGAAATTCCCGCCGGACGTATTGGTAGGGCGGCACCGCCGCGACCGTCGTGTAATACTGGTCGGTGCGCACGAGATTGCTCCGCTCGGTGCCGGCGGCGCGCAGCACGGCGTCGAGGTTCTGGAAGATGCGGGCGGCCTCCTTCTCGCGCTTGGGCAGCCCGGCATGCGGCATGCGCTCCGACAGCACGTCGGGCGCGATCCCGTTGACGAAATCCTGCGCCATCAGGCCGGTCGCGAACACCCAGCGGCCGGCCTTCATGCCTTGCGCGAATTTGATCCTTCCCGCGCCGAGCTCGACCGGCAGCAGCGGCTCCACGGCGCGCGCTACGCGCTTCTCACTCATCAATCCCTCTCATGTTGATCCGTAGGGTGGGCATTGCGCGTGCTCGACTCTTTCTTCCGCACCGCTTGCGCAGACGCAATGCCCACGCGTTCCGTCCGCGTGGGCAAAATCGCCCGCTGCAGCGATGCGGCTTGTCGCTGTCCTCGGCAGGCGATTTTGCCCACCCTACGCGAGCGCGTCCATCGGAGAGCGTTTGGCAGCAGGATTCAAAGCCGATAGCCTGTCGGGCGTGCCGGCCATCAAGCCGCTGCCCCGTCGCTTGCCTGCTCCCGCCGCGGGCAGCGCCGCAGGAACAGGAGCCACCCGATGACACCTCGTCTGCGATCCTGCCTGACGCTGTTGGGCACGCTGGCCGTCGGCATGGTCTGGGCGCTTTCGGCGCACGCGCAGACCTATCCGGACCGGCCGATCACCTTCGTCGTGCCGTTTGCGCCGGGCGGATTGACCGACGTGCCGGCCCGCCTGGTGGCGGCGCTGATGCAGGAAAAGATCGGCCAGAACATCGTGGTCGAGAACAAGCCCGGCGGCTCGGGCGTGGTCGGCGGCAGCTATGCGGTGCGAGCGGCGCCGGACGGCTATACGCTGCTCGCCAATTCGCTCGCCGACGCGCAGAACCTGCACTACATCCCGGTTCCCTACAGCGCGGTCGACGATTTCGCCATGATCGGCCTGATCGTGGAGGGGCCGCCGCTGGTGCTCATCATCGACGCCAAGCTGCCCTACCAGTCGCTCGCCGAGCTCGTCGCCGACGCCAAGGCCAACCCGAGGAAGATCAGCTTCGGCACGTCCGGCCCCGCCACCTCGCCCGCGATCTCGCTCACCCAGCTCAATGCGCTGGCCGCCACCGAGATCGTCGGCGTGCCCTATCGCGGATCGGGGGAGGCGGCGCGCAACGTGGCGGGCGGCGCAATCCAGGGCACCTTTGCCTTCTATTCCCAGGCCAAGCCGCTCGCCGACGACGGCAAGGTGCGCGCGCTCGCGGTCGCCAGTGCGCAGCGCATCGCGGCGTGGCCGAGCGTGCCGACCATGGAGGAGTTGGGTTACCAGAACTTCGACCACCGCGGCTTCGTCGGGCTCGCCGCGCCCGCCAAGACGCCGAAGCCGGTCATCGCCTTCCTCAACAAGCATCTCAACGACGTCATCCAGACCGACATGTTCAAGCAACGGATGGAGGCGCTCGGCATGACGGCGCCGGCCGACAACACGCCGGAGAAGTTCGACGCCTTCATGCGCGCCCAGATCGCGCGGCAGGCGGCGTTTGCGAAGCTCTCCGGCCATGCGCCCATGGCGCCCCAGCGCTGAGCCACGCCCCGATTACCCTCGCCAGCTCCCGCACCCTGCAGATACGCCGTTGCCGCCCGCGTCAGCCTCGGATCGTCGCAGAAATGGCCGAGCCCGAGATTGCACGTGCGGCAAAGAAAGCCGCGCACCTTGCCGGTCGCATGACAATGATCAATGCAAAGTCGCCGGTCTGATTTCCTGCAGATGGCGCACGCGTTCTCCTGTCGCGCCAGGATGGCGCGGTAGTCCTGCAAGGACAGCCCGTAGCGGCGGGCGCGCTCCTTGTCCCGATAGTCCGCATCGGTCGCCCACTTGCGGCGCCGATGGGCGTTGTCGATGTGCTTGCGGCGGGCCCGGCCGGCGCGGCGGCGCTCGAGCGTCAGGTATCGATACAGCGGGTCTTGTTCATACGGCTTTTCCTTCGAGCCACGGCGCGCGCTCACCGGCCGGCCCGTCCGTGATGTTCGCCGGTCAGGATCATGGGCGCCGAACGCAAAGGCGTGCCGCCGCGGCGCGCAGACGGTGCGCCACGGCGATAACTGTGATGACGGATTGGAGCCGATCAGGCCGCGCGCAGACGGACGGCGCCGACGCCGGGCGGCCAACGACGAGCCGCCCCGGTGCAGGGCCGCTGATCAACGCGCATTTTCAGCTGATAGCAAATGTATGGATGATTCGTGTTACGTAGTCAACGAGATTCGCGCGTTGCGGCGGGGAAAGGGAAATCCGCTCGTAAGGACGCCTTGCGAAGAAGATGGACCCCGGGGTCAAGCCCGCGGGTGACGGCGTTGTTGCCGCGCACACCGTCCTTGCGGGCCGGGGCTCGCGATCGCGCCCAGACCGTCATTGCCGGGCTTGACCCGCGGGTGACGCACGTGGGCGTGGCGTGCGCCGTGGAACCCAGGCCATTCCGTGCGACAACAATGATCGCGGTCATCTCGCCAGGAACACGCGCGACGGGTCGATGGACGGGATTTCGCCGAGCTCGATCCAGCCTGCGGGCTGATGATCGGCGCGCCCGACATCGGTCTCGGAGACCGGAGCGTCGTAGCGGTTGGCGAGGCCGTCCGGTGCGACGATCGGCAGGACCGACGATGACGCCGCGGCGCGGCCGGTCGCGCCGGCGCCGAACAGCGCGATCGCGGCGGCGACCGCCATCGCGAGCAGAGATCGCGCGCTGCTGCCTGACATGATGGGGCTTCCGGAAACGTTGTCAGCCGCCCCGGCCGCGCATGGCAGCCGGGGCAGGCCGAGGCAACTCAGCCGCCGCAGCCGAAGCTGCTGGTGCGGCCATAGCCCAGGTCCTCCTGACAGGACGGGGCCGCGGATGCCGGAACGAAGGCCGAAAAGATCGCGAATGCGGCGATGGCCAAAGCCAAGACAATCTTCGTCATCGTAGTCTCCTTTCGATGCTGTTGGCTGGTCGGCGGCGCACCGGGTGACCGGCCGCCTGCCGGGTCAGTGCCGGGCGCGCATCCGCGTGCGGACGCGCAGGCACGTGGCGCGGGGTCTAGCCGCGAATCGGAGCGCGGGCTTGCACCGGACGCTCGGCCGGCCGTGATTTTTCCTGGAGATTTGCTTGAGATTTTCCGATCTTGCGGCCGTCCGTGCTAAAGGCAAAGGCTCAAACCGCGCCCACGCCAACTCCACCGAAGGCCGCCATGCCGCGTCTCGCCGCGCATCCGACGCGCGTCCTCGCCTGGCTCGTCGCCACGGCCTGCGCCGCGCATGCCGCCGAGGCAACCGACGCGCCAACCGCGCCGGCGGATCCGTTCAAGCTCACGGCCGGCGCCCTGCTGATGACCGACTACATCTATCGCGGGCTCAGCTATTCGGCGCACCAGCCGTCGGTCGGAAGCTATATCGACGCGCAATACGGCTGGCTCTACGTCTATACCAACTTCAACAGCGTGAAATTCTCGACCAGTCCGGCCGCCGAGTTGACGATGGCCGCCGGCCTGCGTCCGACGCTCGGGACGTTCGATTTCGATATCGGCGCTGCCTATTACTACTATCCGGGCGAGCTTGGACCGGAGCGGTCGAACTATTGGGAAGCGCACGCGACGGTGTCGCACAAGCTGACCGATAGGATCACGCTGGGATCGACGCTCGCCTACGCGCCGAACGTCTGGCAGACCGGCGCCTGGGGCGCCTATGCGGCCGGGGCGCTGTCGTTCGATCTGCCGAGCGAGCTCCTTCCCGCCGACGTGGGCTGGGTGCTGTCGTTCGATCTCGGCCGCTCGCTGTTCGGCCCAACCACGAGCGGCGGCGGCGTGAGCGCCGCCGGCGGCGGGCTGCCGCTGCCGGCCTATACCAACTGGCGCGCCGGCCTGACGTTCAGCTACCGCGTGTTCAAGTTGGGACTCAATTACACCGACACCAACCTCTCCAAGGAGAATTGCTACGTCATGACCGGCGACCTCGCGGCCATCCCGGGCGGGGTCGGCAATCCGGGCAACAATCCCACCGGATTGCGCTCCGGCCTGTGCGGCGCGACATTCTCGGGCACGCTCGGTTTCGAATTCAATGCGGCAACCGTCGGCCGCTGACGCCCGCGCTGTTACGGTCAAAGTCGCCGACTTGGCAGCAGACTCGGTCTGCGGTGAGGGGTCAAAAGTCTATCGATGGCCCGGTAACCCCCTCACCCCGACCCTCTCCCCCAATGGGGAGAGGGAGCTCACCGAGTGCGCGGCAGCGTGGTGCATCAACCGCGACCGAAGGTGCATCAGGGACTGGACCCGGGTCACGCGCATGCCAGCCGGCGGAAAGCCGCGACGAAGCGGTCGATGTCGTCCTCGTCGTTGTAGACGTGCGGGCTGATGCGCATGCGTCCGACGCGGGGCGCGACGTAGACGCGCTCCGCCGCCAGCC
Organism: uncultured Alphaproteobacteria bacterium; assembly: GCA_963712565.1. Taxonomy (GTDB): domain Bacteria; phylum Pseudomonadota; class Alphaproteobacteria; order Rhizobiales; family Xanthobacteraceae; genus VAZQ01. The sequence continues at coordinate 25,444 of CAVQIP010000042.1, forward strand.
GCTCGATCAAGTGCTTCGGCATGCCGGCCGGAAAACGCAGGCTCAGGATGTGCGGCGCCCGCCTCGCGGCATCGGGAACCGTCACGCTGCCATCGCGCAGCATGCCGCTATCGCGCAAGGCGTCCGCAAGCCGCTGCGTGAGCGCGCGCAGCCGCGCCTCCACGGCCTCCCAGCCCCATTCCGCCATCAGCTCCATTCCGATCGACGCCATTTCCAGCGAGATGAAATGATCGCGCTCGCCCATGTCGAAGCGGCGCGCGCCGGCGACGAATTCGAGGTCGCGATAATAGCTCTCGTGCTCGGATGAGATGGCGCGGCGGCCGTAGCTGGTCTGCTCCAGCGGCACGCCGTCCTGACGGCGTTTCGCGACGTAGAGAAAGGCGCGCCCGTAGGGCCCCAGCAGCCACTTGTAGGTGGGGAAGACGAGAAAATCGGGATCGAGGCGCTTGACGTCGATCTTCATCACGCCGACGGCGTGGGTGGCATCGACCAGCAGCATCGCCCCTTGGGCGCGCAGCGCGGCGGCGACGCGATCCATGTCGAGCAGGCCGCCGTCGGACCAGTGCACCGACGAGATCGAGGCAAGCCCGACGGGCGGCGCGCCGGAACGCTCGATCGCGGCCAGCATCGCCGCGGTCCAATTGCCGTCGTCGGGCTGCGGCACGACCTCGACGGTGAACTTTCCGGCCGGCGCGCGGGTCATCCATTCCAGCACCGCCGACGAATGGTCGTTCTCCAGCACCAGCACGCGCGAAGCGGCCGGCACGGCCAGGAGTTTGGCCGCGGCGGCCACGCCGTAGCTCACCGAGGAAATCAGCGCGACGTCGTCGGCATCGGCATTGATCAGCCGCGCCGCCGCGCCGCGCGCGCGCTCGTATTGCCGCCCGGGAAGCGCCGGATCGATCAGCCAGGGCTGGCCCTTGCGCGCGACGCCGACGCGTCCCGCCTGTTGCGTGGCAAGGGGCAAGGGACTCCAGGAGGCGGCGTTGAGATAGCAGATCTCGCGCGGAATATCGAACAGCGCGCGTTGCGATGCCAGCATCCGGTGGCCGTTCCTTCCATGTCCAGCCCGACAGGTCGCGGCACCTTACAGCGTTCGGACTGGCCGTAAAGGCAGGCTCACCATCGGCCCCCTCTGTTGACGAGCCGCAGGATGACAAGGAGAATAATAGCCCCGATCGTCGCCACGATGATCGAAGAAATGATGCCGGCGCCGAGATGGATGCCGATCTGCGGCAACAACCAGCTGCCGATGAGGGCACCGATGATTCCAATGCAGATGTCGGCAACCAGGCCATATCCGGTGCCCCTGACGATTTGTCCAGCAAGCCATCCGGCAATAAGACCGACCAACAAAATCACAAGGATCAATTCATTCGACATGCTCATTTCCTCCCATTGACCAAAATCGCAAAGTATCATTACCGCCCGTAGCGGAATAGCGCTGCGCACTCCACCGCGATCGGTGTCCACAGCAAGAGGGGCGATCCGCTTCGCGATCGCACCCTACGCCTTGCCCTCATGCGCTGGCGGTCCGCGCACCGGCGGCGTAACCTCCATGGCTACGCAGGAGCCCAACGCACAAGCGTTACGGCCATCCAAACGCGAAGGAGGAATGAAAATGAAAACCATGCGGCTCGTCGCCGTCGTTCCGCTTGCCCTGATCGCGGCGCTGGCCGTGCCGGCGATGGCGCAAGACGTCGCCGGCCAGTACTCCACCACCGACTTTGCGACGCTGGAGGCGGCGCAGAACGCCGTCAACGCCAAGGCGGGCCCGCGCAATGTACCGGGCCGCAGCATCCCCGTGCCCGCCACGGCGAGCCGCGAATTGCAGGCCACGATCGCCGCGCCCTACCGCGTGCCGAACTGGAACGCCAACCCGAAGAGCGCCGTGGAGTGGAAGGAGCTGATCAACAAGCTCGCCGCAGCAGCCGCCGCCGCGCAGGTCGGGGTGCGCGAAAAGCTGGGCGTCACGATGGAGCCCGCCGTGATCGGCGGCGTCAAGGCCTTCATCGTGTCGCCGAAGGAGATCCCGCCCGCCAACCGCGATCGCCTGCTCGTGCACGTGCACGGCGGCGGCTACGTCTACGGTCCGGGCGAGGCCGGCACCGGGGAAGCGACGTTGATGGCAGCCTACGGTGGCTTCAAGGTGATCTCGATCGACTACCGCATGCCGCCCGACCACCCCTACCCCGCGGCCATGGACGACGCCATGGCGGTGTGGAAAGCGGCGATCCAGATGCAGGACCCGCGCAAGATGGCGATCTTCGGCACCTCCACGGGCGGCGGCATGACGCTGGCGATGATCCTGCGCGCCAAGCAGGAAGGCTTAGCTCTGCCGGCGGCGATCGCTCCCGGTACGCCGTGGTCGGACCTCACCGAGACCGGCGACACCTACAAGACCAACGAATGGCTCGACAACGTGCTGGTCAGCTACAGCGGGTATCTCAGCCACGCGGCAGCGCTCTACGCCAACGGCCACGATCTCAAGGACCCGCAGCTCTCGCCGATCTACGGCGACTTCTCAGGCTTCCCGCCGGCCATTCTCACCAGCGGCACCCGCGACCTGTTCCTGAGCCTGACCGTGCTGACCCACCGCAAGCTCCGCCGCGCCGGCGTCGAGGCCGAGCTGCAAGTGTTCGAAGGCCTGTCACACGCGCAGTACCTGTTCGACCCCACCGCGCCGGAGACCAAGGAGGCATTCACCGAGATCGCCCGCTTCTTCGACAAGCATCTGGGGAAGTGACTACGCGCTAGCTGAAGTTCCGAGAGGCAGGCTCACTCTTCACACACCGTGTCGCAGGCAAGCTGCCTCACATCGGCGGCGGCAGGCCGTCGCGGCCGGCGGCGATGGATTGGGCTTCGAGCGTGCCGTCGGCGTTCCTGCGGGCGGCGGCGATGAAGATCTTGACGCCGGGCTTGAGCTCGCTCCGGTCGCCGGGAACAAAGGTCACGATGCGCGTCCGCGGCAGCACCACGATCTTCTTTTCTCCGCCCTTGTACTTGACCGTGATCACCTCGCCCTCGACCCCCTTCACCATCTGCGCGACGGTGGCGTTGGTCATGGTGCTGTTGGGCACCAGGTCCCAGGGCTGATGACCCTCGCCGGTGCCGCGCATCGGCTCCGGGAAGATGTGGATTTCCAGCGCCTGCTGGCTGCCGTCGGGCTGCGGCAGGCCGCTCACGCCGATGAAGGCGTTGTCCTTGATGTCGGCGAGCGAAGCCCGCACCAGGCCGCGCACCACGACGTTGTCGGCCACCCTGATCTTGTAGGTGGTCTGGTTGTCGCGCGAGCGGACCGTGAGCATCGCGCCGTCGACGGCCTCGATCGTGCCGCGCACGCGCACCTGTGCCGGCTGCTGCGCCAGGCTCGCGGAGGCCGCAAGCAGAAGGGTCAAGCCAGCCAGAGCGGACACGCGTCTTGTCACCTGCTTCATCGTCGTCCTTCCAAAAAGGCGCCGCCGGCGCGGCGCGCATTTGCCGCATCGTATCCGGCCGCGATTCATTGCGATAGAACCCGCAACTCGTATCGTGCTTGCTTTTGGCGAGGAGGACGCGGACTTGGTCAACGTGCACATCCATCAGTTCAAGCCCGGCGGCGCGGTGGTGGACGCCGCGGCGCTGTCGCAGTTCCAGGAACAGTGGGCGACCTACCGCAAGCTGGTCGAAGGCGACTGCCTCTCCCACCGCGCGGTCGGCGGCATCCTGCACGACACCCTGAACCAGGTTTTTCCCGCGCCGTTCAGCTTCCTCGACATCGCCTGCGGCGACGCCAGCATGATGAAGACTACGCTGCGCGGCACCAAGGTGCGCCACTATCACGGCCTCGACCTGTCGCAACCGGCGCTCGAGCTCGCCGCCGGCAACCTCGCCGGATTGCCGTTCGCGGTCGACCTCGATCACCGCGATTTCGTCCAAGCCATGCTGCGGCGGCCAGAGCATGCCGACGCGGCCTGGTGCAGCCTGTCGATCCATCACCTCGCGACCGACGACAAGCGCAAGCTGATGGCGGCGATCCACGGCGCCACCGGCGGGCGCGGGATCTTCCTGCTGTACGAGCCGACGCGCCGCGCGGACGAGGATCGCGCCGGCTTTCTCGACCGCTTCCAGCGCATCAACAAGCCGTTGTGGAAGGTGCTGACGCCGGCGGAATGGGACCAGATCTGGCAGCACGTCACCACCTGCGACTTCCCGGAGACCGCGGCGGGGTGGTGCGAGCTCGGCCGCCAGGCCGGCTTCGCGCAGGCGCGGGAGGTGTTCACGGATCCGACCGACTTCTTCCGGCTGTTCCGCTTCGACGGGCGCGACGCCAGGCGGTGAAGCGGCGACGGCGCGTCGGAGTATTCCGCCATCGGCGATCGGCATTACGAGTCGGGTGCGACCGGTTCGCTGTCTGTCGCACCGTGCAATCAGACATTCTACAGCGTCAGCGCGGATTTCGCTGCGCTCCATCCCCGCGCGCTATTGTGTCCCGCGCCGCCGCCCCGCTATGGTGCCGCCCGGTGGATTCGAACACGGATTGGAGAAGACGCCATGAAGATTGCTGCCGTCGTGCTTGGCCTCACCGGATTTGCGCTGTCGGGCAACGCGGTCCTGGCCCAGGCCATGAACGCCGACGACATGAAATGGATCAACCAGTGCATAGTCGACAACAAGGGCGGGGCGAGCGACGCGATCGTGCGCAAGTACTGTATCTGCATGAACGAGAAGATGGACAACAACGAGACTCGCTCGATCACCGAATGGGAAAAGGCCACCCCGGCGGCGCGCCGCGCCTGCGACCGCGAGTCCGGATGGCGCTAGCGCGCGGCCCGACCCGATAGATCGGTAGGGTGGGCATTGCGCTTCTGATTCTTACCACCGGCACGTGTCGCACCGGCGCAATGCCCACGCATTCTGTCCGCGTGGGCAAAATCGCGCAGCAGTAGGCGCAAACTGTCGTTCATCAGCAAGCGATTTTGCCCACCCTACGCACTGCGCTCGCTGCATCGTTCACCGTTCGGTTTTTCTGCTGTGGAGAGCGGACCGCTTCGGGTCGTCCTGAATATTCCCTTCGCTGGTCGGAGGTGTGGAAGCCAAGCAGTCGAGAGCTATGCAGCGGGAACAATTCAACTTGAAATGCCGGGTTTCTTGGCGCAAAGCGCAGCAGGTTTAGTCGCGTTCTGGAACGAGGAGGCATTTATGCCCATTGCGATCATCGGCGCCGGAGCGGTCGGCGCGACGCTGGGTCAAGCCTGGCTCAAGCATCGCCAGGATGTGATCTGGGGCTTACGCAATCCCGCCGACCCGAAATATGCAGGGCTGGCCAGGGAGCGCGTCAAAGCGCCGGCCGAAGCCGTCAAGGAGGCCGAGATCGTGGTGATCGCGACGCCCTGGTCCGCGACCGAGCCGGCCGTGAAAAGTCTGGCCAGCAGCCTCGCCGGCAAGATCATGATCGACTGCACCAATCCATTGGGCATGGGGCCCGATGGGCTGCAGCTCGTCCTCGGCTTCGACACTTCCGCTGGCGAGCAAGTGGCAAGCTGGGCACCGGGCGCCTTCGTCTTTAAGACCCTCAACACCACAGGTGCGGGCAATATGGCCAAGGCCGCCGAATATCCCGTGAAGCCGCTCATGCTGGTGGCGGGTGACGATGCGGCGAGGAAGCCGGTGGTGATGGAGCTGGTCGGCATGCTCGGCTTCGAGCCGGTCGATGCCGGTCCGTTGAAGAACGCGCGGCTCCTGGAGCCGTTCGCCATGGTCTGGATCGACCAGGCGATGAAGCGCGGCCGTGGCCGCGACTTCGCCTTCGCGCTGGTGAAGACGAAGTGAGATCAGTACGCCACGCGCCGGTTCCTTGCGTCCATGGCGTTTCAGATATGCTTGACCACGCTTGAGACCAAGGGATTTTGAACATGAAGCCGGAACACGAGACGCGGCGAAAGATTATCCGCGAGTGGATGTCGCTTCCGAAAGATAAACGACAAACCGAAGAGCAGGCCAAGCTCTTCGCTCAGAAGGCGATGGAGCGAATCCCGTCCAGTGGCGATCCGTACCGGCAAATTATGAAGTGGCTGTTGCCCCGCATCGATAAGCCGTGACCCGATCGGCGGTTCGGCTCTTTCGGCGCTTCACTCAAAAGAATCGCTTCGATTCTTTGCGCCGGATAACATTCAAAGGCGCTGGCCTAGCTATTGACCTACAGGGCTGCCCTGGCCTCTGGCGGACGGTCGGTGACGCCAAAAATGTGCTCGCTCTGCACCGCAGCTTGCGTCCATGTGAGCGCAAGGTCGATATAGGCTTGCTTCTCTTTTTCGGTTTTGGATTGAAAGGCCCAACGCATCGCTTCCTCGGCATATGCCGCAGCCCGCCACGCGCTCCAATCCGCAAATCTGCGACGGCCTCCGATCTTACGCTACGCCCCCGATTTCGCAGGGCTGTCCCGTTGCCCTTCGATAGCGACCCTCTCAATCTCGGGATCGACGATGATGTGCCATTCGGTGACTTTGCGTTGAGACTCGCGGCGCGGCCCTGCCTACCGGGCCGCTGACGAACTCGCCAAGCATCCTGACAGTCTTCACGAGAGTGCTCCGTTTGACAAGCGACGGTGAGTTCGCTAATCTATTGAAACGCTGTTTCATTAGATGAAACACATTCATGCCGAAAGTCACGGCGCTGCGCGGGCCGACAGGGAAGACGAGGTCGCTCGGCGAAAGTCCGGCAACCGAGACGGTGGACCTGTCGCTGCGCTTGTTGGAGCGACTCGCGACCTTGAGAGAACCGATCGGCGTCTCCGAACTCGCACGCGAATTCGCGTCGTCGAAGGCGACCGTCTATCGCCACCTCCAAACTCTCATGCTGCATGGCTTCGTGCGTCAGGAAGCGACTACGATGCGCTATGCAGCGGGGATCAAGCTGTTCATTCTCGGCGAGCGCCTAAGGGAGCGCTTCGACGTCCTCGTGATTGCCCGGGACGATCTGGCGCGACTCCGCGATGAGACGGGCCAGCCGGCGACCTTGTCCGCGCTGGTTGAACATCAGGTCGTGGTCTTGGAGGTCCTGCAGGGTCACGCGATCGTCAATTTCGGAACGCAGCCCGGAACCGTGCTCGATCTTCATGCGAGCGCCCACGGAAACGTCGCGTTGGCGTTCGGTCCCGAGAGCCTCATGGAGTATTGTCTTGCGAAACCGCTCAAAGCCTGGACGCCGCATACCATCTGCTCGCCAAGTGCCCTTCAGCGCGCCGTGGCGCAGGTGAGAGCGCGCGGCTGGGCCACTGCTCCCAACCGGGTACTGCAGGGCGTGAACGGTCTGGCGGCTCCGCTCTTCAATCACGGCGGTGACTATGCCGGTGCGGTCGCCATTGCGGGCTCCATTCAATACATCCCAGCATCGCCGCCTCCGGCCCAGATCAGAGCAGTCACGCAAACGGCGGAGCGCATATCCCGCAAGCTCGGGTGGAATGGAAGGTGGCCAAGAACGGGCAATGGCAGCTGAGCGCGGAGGCGGCCGAACTGTACGAGCGCTACGTCGCTCGGTACATCCTCGGACCCTGGGCGCCTTTGCTTGTCGATGTCGCTCACGTCGGTGTCGGCGAGCGCGTGCTGGACGTTGCTTGCGGGACTGGCATCGTCGCTCGCGCCGCAGCGGAACGTGTCGGTTCTGCTGGACGTGTCGTAGGAGTTGATCTGAACTCCGGAATGATCGCCGTCGCGCGATCGCTCCCGACCCCCGTCGGCGCTTCAATCGAATGGGTCGAACGCAGCGCGCTCGATCTTCGATTGCAGGACGCCACGATGGACGTGGTTCTCTGCCAGCAGGGACTGCAGTTCTTTTCCGATAAGGCGCTTGCAATGCGGGAGATGCGCCGTGTGCTCGCTCGTGGCGGCCGCCTCGCGCTCAGCGTCTGGAACGGTGTCGGGCTTTACAACAGTGCGGTCGGCGAAGCGCTCACTCGATTTGTCAGCGACGCAGCTGCCTTGCAGTTTTGCGCCTCGCGACAGGTCCCTACCAAAGAGGAGCTGCAGCAACTTGCAATGGAAGCGGGCTTTTCAGCGGTGGACGTGCGCGTCAGTCGGATCAATGTGCACCTCCCTCGGCTGGAAAAATTCACGTTGGACCATTTGTCCGCAACGCCGCTTGCACCCCTTATCGCCGCCACCGAGCCGGCGGCGCGACAGAAGATTGGCGCGAGCGTCATGAAAGGGCTTCAGGGCTATGCCGACGGCGAGGGCGTAACCTATCCGGAAGAAACACATGTGCTGACGGCAAGAGTCTCGTGAACCATCAAGACGTTCAACAGGAGGCAAGCATGCTAGACGTTCTGAAACGCGTTCTTGCGGGAAGCCGCGGCGGGACGAATGCGACACGACGGATGGCCGCTGGTTGCCTGTTCACGTTGCTCGCAATCGCGTCCGCGGCGATCGCACTGCAGCCGGTCTATGCCGAGTCCTATCCCGAGCGAACGATCAAGATCGTCGTCCCGTTCTCCCCCGGCGGTCCAACCGATGTTGTGGCTCGGTTGATCGCGCAGTCTCTCTCTTCCAGACTTGGACAGAACGTTGTCGTCGAGAATCTTGCCGGTGCCGGGGGAAGGATCGGCGCCAAAGCCGCCGCCAGCGCGCAACCGGATGGCCACACGTTGTTGCTGGGCGGAACCAACGTCAACGCCATGCTTGGGGCGCTCTACAAAAATCTTGGGTTTGATCCCACCAACTCCTTCGCGCCCATCGCTGCAATCTGCGTCAACTCGATGGCGCTGGCCGTATCGCCGAGCGTCCCTGCGGATACCTTCCAGCAGTTCGTCTATTACGCGCAGAACAATCCGGGCAAATTGAAATATGGGGCCCCTCCCGGAATTTACACGCACTTCGCCGGCGAATTCTTCAAGGTCAAGACTGGGACGGACATTCTCTTTGTCCCCTACAAGGGCGGCGCTCCCGCCATTGCCGACGTCCTCGGCGGGCACATCGACATGATCTTCAACCCGAAGTCCAGCCTGCTCGAACACTTCAAGGCCCGCAAGCTGAAGGCCCTTGCTGTGACGAGCGAAGCCCGTTGGCCGGAGCTGCCGGACACGCCGACCATGATCGAAGTCGGCGTGGCAGGCTTTCCCAAGGAGGTCTGGTTCGGCCTGCTGGCGCCAGCCGGCACTCCGACGAGGATCGTCGACCAGCTCAATCATGCCGTCAACGAAAGCCTCGAGTCGGCAGAGGTGCGCGCCAGCTTGGCAAAGCTCGGTATTGAGCCAAAGACTGGAACGCCGCAGGACTTTGCCATTGCCCTGGCGGAGCAAGCGCGCGAGTGGAAGGTTGTCATCGACGCGACCGGTATCAAGGTCGAATGAACCGAATTCGCGAGCGCCCCCGTCGCTGCGCTGATTACTGCGTGTCCGGGGCAGTGCAAGCGATCCCGTCGTTCGAAATGCCGCACGTGCTGAGTCTCCTTCTGCGTAGGACTGCGCCGACAATGACGCCTGCGCTGCAGAGCATTGGAGAACAGCCGTGGCGTCGCCATTTGGGTGAACGTGGCTCGAGCCAACACGGGACCGAGTCAGTCGGAAGCTTCCGGTTTCGCGCCGCGACCCAGCGCAAATTGGCCGACCGGGCCCTCGACGTGGAATTCGATCCCCGTCATCTTCGCGAACAGATCGATATCGGCGGTCCCGATCGCACATCCGCCGAGCCCCAAATCGGTGGCCATCAGGTAGAACGTTTGCATCAATACGCCGACATCCTTCAGAATGAGCGCATAGGCGATCGAGCTGTACTTCCATGACGTCCGACCGAAGCGCGCAGCGATCGTGATCAGGATCTGGGGCGCAGCCGGCGCGCCCATGGCGAATGCGGCTCCCGCCAGCAGCGCTTCGAGCTCATGCGCGCGGACGCCGATCGGCGCCAGCGCGTGTCCGCCGGCGTCGTAATGATAGAATCCGCGCGTCAGTCCTTCGCATCTGTCGACGGCGAGATAGAGCTCGAGCTCGTAGCTGCCGCCCCCCGACGGATACGGCCGCACCGCATAGGCGACCTCAGGCCCGGTGTCGCCGAGGTCGAGCCTGCTGCTCGATGTCGACTGCACGCGCGCGGCGCCGTCGAGAAACCGCGCAAGCTCGGCGAGCGTGATCGGCCGTCGGTCATCGAAGATGCGCGTCGAATGACGTTCACGCAGGAGTTTTGCGGCCGGCGAGATTGCGTCGGAAGAGTCGGGCGTGAGCTTGCGCAGATCGATTTTCTTTCCCGGCCAGCGCGGCCGCACCGCCGGTGGCGGAGAGATGACACCCGCATAGGGATAAACCCCGCCCAGCGGGTTGGCGTGCCGGCCTTCGGTGCTGCGGGCGTGGAACAGAAGATCGTGAAAATCCCAAAGAACGAGATTGTCGTCACCCTCGTCCGGCCGCAGGCCACCGTCGCGGGCAGCGTCGATCTTGAAAAGGATTTGGCAATCCACCAGCAGGGCGAGAAGCTCGAGCCCCGGGAAAATCGTCCCGGCGACGCAGCCGTTTGATTTGCTGCGGCGTCGACAGCATGGCCATGGCGGCCGCGATCTTCGGATCGCAAATCCGGAACAACGCGCCGGCACGCGGCGACTCCAGGACCATCTCGTTGCCGCGCCGTCGCAGATACGCGAATCGCGACAGGACGAGAACGTCGGCATCGCCGAGCCGCGGCGTGTGCGGCCAATAGTCGGGGAGCTGCGGCTCGATGATGACCTCATCCTCGCCGCTGCGCGAGCGCCCGAGGCGGTACTCCAGCAGACCGTGCCCGGCCAATCGCCGGACCAGGAGATCAATCTCCTTGTCGATGTTCCGGCGGCCGGACGCCAACGCGGCGAGCGGCAGACCCCTGCGCAGATCCTGCGCGCGATCCGCCGCGCCCGCGCTGAACTTTCCCAGGCCGACCGAATGACCACCGAAGCGGGCGACGATGCTTCCGTCCGAACGCGGTTCGAGCGTGACGTGAGCGCCGAGCCGAGCGGACAAAGTCGCCGGCGCAGCTCCCCGTCCTTGGTTTTTTCCGGGAGCGCGCAAGCCGGATGACCCTCAGGTCTGCGGGTGAAGCGGATTGAGCTCGTTCTCCGACAGCGGCCGGTCCCGCAAGCCGAGCTTTACCGGGACATCGTAAAGCCGGCCGGGCGCGAAGCGGCGATAGAAGTGCCGCAATCCCGGAACGATCACCCTGACCACCGGGACCTCGATGTCGGGGCGCGTCTGATCGAGGACGAGGAAATCGAGGCCCTCGCGCTTGGCGAGGTTCACGCAGGCGGTCACCTGCTCGCGCTTGTCGAGACGGCCGAACTTCGAGCCGAACTCCGATCGCACGACCGCAGCGCCGCTCGGCGTCAAATAGGGATGGTCCTGCAGCCGAAATGGCGGGGAGCCGTCCGGGTTGGATTCTTGGCTCGATGGGTTGCGGCCGCCCATGAGACCGATGGACAGAAATTGATTGAGCTCGGTCATCGCGCGCAGCGCGGCGATGCGTGCGTCGAAATGCGCGCCGGAACCGAACTCGATGAACTCCTGCGAGTTCTGCGTCCAGTGCGCCATCGTCACGAAGCTCGGGATCCCGATATCGCTGGTGACGTCGAGCAACCAAAGGCGGCGTCCGGTTTCGGCAAACTGGGTTTGCAGATCGCGGATGTAGGGATCGTCGAACTGGCCGAGGTCCACTTCCGCCCGCTGCAATCGGTTGTACCACCAGATCGCGTAGGCATCGCGTTCCACCAGCTCGAGGAATCCCTGGACAATGGCCTCCTCGAGCGAGTTACCGGCCGCGCAGCCGTTGGAATCCGCGTGGTGCTGGTAGCGGCCAGGACCGCGGTAGAAAAAGTACAACAGGCTGGTCGGAATATACTTGAAGCGTTGATCGCGCAGCGACCAGACCGGCGACCATTCGATCCTGGCCGATCGATCGAATGGGGCTGGCGTCGGCGTCCCCTCGTCCGGATCGGTCGTCGACGCCCGATCCCGCCGGTACTGCGCGTCGCTGAACAGCAAGACGTCGTTCGGCAGAATGGCATCGCCCGGCGCGAAATCCGTGAACCGTCGCGTTACCCTGATCTCGTCGCCCTGAAAAATTCCGCAATAACGCTCGATCGCCTCCATCAGCGCGCTGGCTTCACCCTGCTCGGCCGTGCTGCCCTTGCCGAAGCTGCCGCCGCTCAGTCCGGCCTTGAGCGCGTCGACCGTTTCGGGGGGCGCCGAAAAATTGTGGGTGGCAAGGTAATTGGTGTTCAAGGGCAGGTCGGCTTCGATCCGTTCGAGACGCGATACCACGCCGGTGAGCGGGCTCACGTGCTTTCGGAAACGCGCAACGGTGGTCCCCGGCGAGACGGCCCGGTATCCGCCGCTCGTCATGACCAACTTGCCGCCGGCGCCAAGCTCGATCGGCACGGGCGCACGGCGCGGATCGCGCAATTCCTTGCGGCCGCAGACCGGACATTGCGGGCGGGCGGCCACGTAATGCCGCACGATGGTCGAGCCCAACAGGTCGAGGCTGATGAGGTGATCGCGCAAGTCGGTGCGAAAGTCGGTGGCGATGGCTTTCGCGATCTCGACGGCCGCAAGCTGGATGGCGCTTCCTCCGAACGCGTCGCGGGCGAGAGGCGAAGCGGCGACGCGGCGGGCCTGCCTGCGGTCGAGGAACGCCTTGATCTCCCGATTCCGTTTCATCCGCTCGGCGAGACAGGCCCAGCAGGCGCTCCGGCCCGGGCTGAACACCGGCCCAACCAGGGGAAAAATGCCGGAGGGTTGCACGAGCATCCAGGGCGTACTGTCCGACAAATGCTGCCGGTTCAATTCGGCCAGTCGTCCTTCGAGATAATCGTTCACCAGCGTGACCGTCAGGTCGGCGGAGCGCTTCACGATGTGAACGCCCAGCGCCTTGAGCGCGGCGGCGAGCTCCTTTGCGCCCTGCACGTCGAGCGACTGAATGCGCACACGACATTTCCGCAGATTGTTCTCCGCGGTCTCCGGCGACAGGCCGAGGCTCGCCCAATAGGCACCCACGGCGCCCACGGACGAAGGGCTCGGTGCCGGGATGACGAAGCGACGGTCGATGAGCCGCTTCAGGGCTTCGTGGACCTTGTCGGACGGAAAATTCCGCTCCAGCTCGCGGACGAGCTGCCGAAAACTCTTGCCGGCGCCGATCGCGAACGCGAGCGCACAATAAAGCTCGCCGTGCAGAAAAAACTTGCGGTCCTCGGAATAGAGGCACACGACATCGTGTGGCAGCACATAGACGCTGAAATTCGGCGCGAACTGCGGAACGTCCGTGCTGTCACGACGCGCAACGCCGTTCCCGCGATCGCCTGTCAGGCGGCGGACGGGCGCGCCGTTCCGCTTACCGCGACCAGTCCGGATCGCCATTGCAAGGCACGTATTTTCGGGGTTGCGCCGTCATTTCGCTCGCGCGCTGGCGTTGCCGCGCTGCAAACAACACATCGTTGGCCGGGTCGAACCTGATCAACCCGGCCCTGACGGTCTGCGTCCGTCAAACTAATTGGAAGGAGCTTAAGTCTAGCAGACGCGGCAGAATCCCGCCCACCAACAGCAGCCTCCGCAGCCGCCGCAGCCGCCGCAGCCTCCGCAGCCTCCGCAGCCTCTGCGGCAGCCGCGGCAGCCCCTGCAGCCTCCGCAGCCCCTGCGTTGGGCATATTGTTCGCCGAGGCGGGGTGTTCCGGCGTTCTCCTTGTCGAAGACATAGAACGTCCCCAAGCTGACGTCGGAGATTTCTTCCTCATTGAGAGTGATTTGGCGCGGAGCGGTGTCCCACGACGGTATATCCGCTGCGGGGACAGCGGTTGCTGCGGATGCGCCGCCCGCCAGCGAAAAAGACATGCCGACGACGCCCAACGCCGGTACGACTTCCTTCCGGCGCTTTCGCTTCGAAGCCTGCTTGGTCACTGGCATAGTCGGGTCCTCCATGCCTTTCAGCGGATGTTCGCCGCCGCCCGCAGCACCATTGGTACGCTTTGCCGAGGTAGCTGGCAAGGCCGAGCGCTACGGGAACGCGCCGTGGTGCATCGGGTTCCGGCTTCTTGAATGAATCATGATGGATGAATCATCATGAATGAATCATGAATGACATCGTCGCCGCCGATTCCAACAAGAAGATCCATGTCGTCCTCGACAACCTCGACGCGCACGGGTTCCCATAGACACTGGCTCACGCGCCGGCCCGGTGTAAGCTACGTGCAAGCCAGGCCGGCTCGCATGCGCGCGCGCCGCGACCGCTTTGCAGATTCGAATGGGAGAAACAGACTTGGTCAATTCGCATGGCCATTTCGTCTGGTACGAGTTGATGACGACGGACATGGACGCCGCCAAGGCCTTCTATGCCGACGTCGTGGGCTGGGGCACGCAGGACGTGTCGACGCCTGGCGTAGCCTATACCCTGTTTACCGCCGGAGGGGCCTCGGTGAGCGGGCTGATGGACCTACCGGAAGATGCGAGGGCATCGGGCTTGAGGCCGAGCTGGATCGGATATGTCGGCGTCAACGACGTGGACGCCGCTGCCGAGCGCGTCAAAGAGCTTGGCGGCGCCGTGCACGTCCCGCCGACGGACATTCCCAACATCAGTCGCGTTTCCATCGCCGTCGACCCGCAGATGGCGACGATTGCGCTGTTGAAGTGGCTCAACGGCGGGCAAGAGCAGCCCACGGAGCTCGACGCGGCCGGCCGCATCGGCTGGCACGAACTGCTCGCCGCCGACTGGGAGCAGGCGTGGACTTTCTACCGCCAACTCTTCGGCTGGCAAAAAGCGGACGCCGACACCGGCGCGGTGGGCACGTATCAGCTGTTCTCCGCCGCAGGGCAGACGATCGGCGGCATGTTCACCAAGCCCGCGACGGTGCCCATTCCGTTCTGGCTTTACTACTTCAACATCGGCGACGTCGACGCGGCGGTGAAGCGTGTGAAGGCCGGTGGCGGCCAGATCCTCGAGGGCCCGATCGAAGTGCCGGGCGGCAGATGGATCGTCCAATGCGTGGACCCTCAGGGCGCCATCTTCGCGCTGGTGGGAAAGCGGAGCCATAACGGTATCGGATATTTCGAGCGCGTCGCCTCGCGCGATCCCTCGCCGTATTCCTCACAGGTGAAAAACCCGCGTGGTTCGACGTGAAGTAAAGGCGCCCTAGCGCTCGCTGCCGACCCGGTTCGCCGGCACCTGCTTCTTCTGGCAGTTGGGACATTGGTCGGTGATGAAGGACAGCGAGACAAAGGTGATCGAGGGCGCCAGCCAGGTCGCCCAGTCGTAGTTGCAGACCGGACACTTGAACCAATAATTCTGCGCCGGCGGCGTATCGGGATGCTCGGCCGTGCCGTCGATCTTTTCCCGCAACTGCCGTCCTCCGCTCGTTTCCCGCGCGACAATCTCGCCCTCGCAAATCGCAAAGCCGGCGAAATCTACTCGGCGACTGTTGCCAAACGCCTAACCGGCGCGAGCGGTCGCCGTTTACCAACAAGCATTGCAAACGCCAGCGGCAGCGCCGGACGTTGCAGGAAAGCGGCGCGCAGAAAAACGCGGGTGCCGGCGGAACCGGAGGGAGCGTTGCGCGTTGATGTTCGGGTATTCGGGCGGGGGGACATCATCGGAATACCGCTCCCGAATATTTGGATCGACGGGCGGCGACTACGGGCCGCTGTCGAGGCGCCGCAGCGGAAAAGGCCGTGCCGTTCCCGCACGCGGCCCGTCGATCCAATGTCCTTGTTCGTCGCGCCGCGCGCGACCACGTCGCGCTGATCAGCCGGCCTTGCGGCGCGCGCCTGGTTTCTTGGCGGCGGCGCGCTGCGGCGCCTGCTTGCCCTCGATCGGCAGCAGCATCTCGCGCTGCCCTTCGACCCGCTTGCGCCCCTTCTTGCCTTGCGCCGGCGCCCCGCGCTCGGCTTCGACGCTGCGACGCAGCGCGTCCATGAGATTGATGACGTTGCGCGGCGCGGCGACGTGCTCCTTGCTCTTCGGCGGTTTGAAGCCGGCCTGCTTCTTGCGCAGCAGCTCGACCAGCGCCGTCTCGTAATGGTCCTCGAACGCCGACGGATCGAAATCGCCCTTCTTGGTGTCGAGGATGTGCTCGGCGAGCTTCAGCATCTCGCCCGGCACCTTGATGTCCTCGATGTCGTCGAAATACTCCTCCGCCTTGCGCACCTCGTAGCCGTAACGCAGCGTCGTACCCAACAGCCCCTTGCCGTACGGCTCCAGCGCGATGACCCGCTCGCGCTTGGCCAGCACGATGCGGCCGAGCCCGACCATGCCCTTCCCGCGCATGGCGTCACGAATGACCGCGAAGGCCTCCTGCCCCACGCTATCGGTCGGCACGATGTAATAGGGACTGTCGTAGAAGCGCTTGTCGATCTGCGCCGCCGGGACGAAGCTGTCGATTTCAACCGTGTGCTTGCTTTCGACCTGGATGGCCTCGATCTCGTCGTCATCGACCTCGATATAGACGCCCTTGTCGACCTCGTAGCCCTTGCCCTTGTCCTCGGCCTCGACCGGCTCGCGCGTGGCCTCGTCCACCAATTGCTGGCGCAGGCGGTTGCCGGTCTTCTTGTTGATCTGCCGGAACGAGATGCGCTCGGACGCGGAGGTGGCGGGATTGAGCGCGATCGGACAGGAAACGAGCGAGAGCTTGAGATAGCCCTTCCAGTATGCACGCGGGGCCACGATACGCTCCTACAAACGCTGGGGACCCCATGTAGATAGCAATTTTCAGGCGCTCCTTGGAGTCCTGCTTTTGTTCTCGGATCGCTCCGGATTGCGCTGACAATACGTGTGTTTCATCCGCCGATTGAGGGCAAATGATTAACCATCGGAGCAGACCGCAAGGCATGGAACTCCCCGACGGTATGAAACTTTCGCCGGTCTGCGCGCTGCTGCCTGGTCGGGCGCGATGAGGGAGAGCGCCATCACGCGACGCGTTGCGTCACGCGCCCGCGCCTGCGTCGGGCGGCATGCCCCAGGTCATGCGGCGGAGCACGTCGTTGCGCTTGAGCAGATGGTGGCGCAGCGCGCCGGCGATGTGAATGAGCACGACCGCGGCCAAAACGTAGGCCAGGATCTTGTGCGACTCCTCGAGCCACTGGCGCACGCTGCGATCCACCGTCGTGACCAGCGGCGGCACATCGATGCCGAACACGTCCTTGGTCATGGGAACGCGGAACGTGGTGGCGACCATCCAGCCGGTCACCGATACGATGAGCATGAGCAGGTAGAGGCAAATGTGGCCGGCACGCGCGGCCAGCCGCTCCCAAGGCTTGAGATCGGCCGGCAGCTCCGGCACCGGATTGAGCCACCGCCACAACAGCCGCAGGATGATCAGCGCCAGGAGATCGTAGCCGAGTGCGGAGTGCCCGGCGTAGTTGGCGAGGCGATCGGGCCGCGGGGTCATGTGCGTCATCCACCAGCCATGCCCGAGCAGCAGCAGGATGAGCACCGCGCCGATCCAGTGCAGAGCCTTCGCGGGCCAGCCCCACCTCGTCGTCGAATTGAACGTCATGACGTCTCCGATGCGCCGTTCGAAACAAGCCGGATGATATGCGGCGCGGCGCATCCGCGCACCAGCATCCAGGTATTGTACTCATAAATCGCGATTGGTCGGCAATCGCCGCCTGATATTCGCTTTGCCCCTGAAAGCGACCGTACGTGACGGCCGACTCTCTGAGGTCCGCTTAGGGTAGGACTCGGTCATTCGGCGACATAAGACAGACGTGTCGGCACTTCCGAGTCGTGCCATGTGCAGACGGCTCCGGGTGGCCCACCCGGGCCCTCAATCAATCGAGATTCGTGTGGCCTCTATGATGCGAGCCCAGCGTTGTTGTTCCCCTGCCAGATAGGAAGCGAGTTCCTCCGGCGAGGCCGGTCGCACCTCACCGCCCATTCTCGATAATGAGCGCTGGACTTCCTCTGAGGCGAGCGCACCTGTCACGGCTTCGCTCAGCCGCCGCCTGATGTCGATCGGAGTGCCGGGAGGAGCAACGACCGCTGATATGGACGTGATGATGAACTGATCGAACCCGCTCTCGACCATGGTAGGAATGTCCGGCGCAAGCTCGCTGCGGGCTGCACTTGTAACAGCCAATCCCCGCAAGCGGCCGTCCCGGATATACGGGAGCATTTGGGTTAGCGTGGAGAAGAGAACCTGGACCTGTCCGGCCAGGAGGCCCGTAAGTGCGTTACCGCCGCCGCGATAAGGAACGTGATTCATCTCTATCTTCGCGCGCGCCTTCAGGAGTTCGCCTTCGATATGGGGAAGCGTTCCATTCCCGGCCGAGGCGAAGTTCAGCACGCCCGGCTGGGACTTCGCCAGGCTGATCAATTCGGCTACGGATTTGGCGGAAACCGACGGATGCACGGCGAGGACTTCCCTGCTGTCGGCAACACGAGCGACCGGCGCGAATGTTCCCGCATTGTATCCAGCGTTCTTGTAGCTCGACGGCGCGATGAGAAGCGTGCTCGTGCTTCCCATCAGCAGTGTGTAGCCGTCCGGTTCCGCCGCTACGACCGATCTGGCTCCAATTGTGCCGCCTGCTCCGGGACGGTTCTCCACGATCACCGGCTGTCCGAGAGCAGCTGCCATCTTGTCCGACAGGAGCCGCGCCATGACATCCGGAGGTGAGCCGGCGGGCGATGCTACGACCAGCTTGATCGGCCGATCCGGGAACGCTTGCGCGCTTTGAAACACCAGCAGATGCGCGACAAACACGACCAAAACGGCAGCCATTCTCTGCTTCATAGCGTCTCTCCGGAAGGACATCGGATTCGGGCGATGAGAATCCGACGTCGACGAGCGGCGGTGGCACTCTACGACAGAGTCCCTCCTGCTTCAAAATCCCTGGGGCTGATCAGTCGCCGACGCTTGCCACGTTGCGGGCTTGGCGGCCCCTCGGACAGGGCCGCCCTAACGTCCGCTCCATGCCTAAGCTTCGACCGACCTTGCGAATCTCCTGGTTCGTACCTGATCGATTGCGCCACGCCATTACGGTGCCGACGCGACGAGCAGGGTTCTGCTATGTTCGAGCAATCGTGCCTGGGATTGGTCTCGGCGAGTGTCTGGAGGGACGCATGCCGTCAAGCTGTCGGATCGCGATTGTCGGAGGTGGGCTCGCCGGGCTCGCCGCCGCGCAGGCGCTGAAGACTCTCGGGATCAAGGCGGAGGTCTTCGAGACCGCTCCGGCTCTGGGCGAGATCGGCGCCGCCGTCAACGTAAGCCCGCAAGCGGTCAAGGCGCTGCAAGCGATCGATCTTGGCGACAAGATCGCGACCGTCGCGCACTTATCGCCCGGAATCTACACGCGCAACATGCAAACCGGTCAGTTCCTCGAATTCAACGATCGGCACAAGGCTGCGGCGCGGTACGGAGCTCCCTATTACACCTTTCACCGCGCCGACCTGCTGGACGCGCTCGCAAGCGGGCTCGATCATCGCGCCATTCATCTCGGACACCGCCTGACAGGCCTGGAGGAGCACAGCGACCGTGCCGTGCTCGCTTTCGCGAACGGCACTCAAGTCGAGGCCGAGATCGTGATCGGCGCCGATGGCGTGCGCTCGGTGATCCGTCGGGCGCTCTACGGCGCCGACAACCCAACCTATACCGGTCAGATGGTGTGGCGTGCGCTCCTGAACGGCAGCGATGTGCCGGCGGAAGTGCTCGAGCCGATGGGCCATACGCAATGGGTCGGGCCGGGTTGCCATCTCCTCGCCTATTACATCCGCGGCAAGAAGCAGGTGAATATCGTCACCCAGGAAGACACCGACAAATGGGTCGAGGAGGGCTGGTCGACGCGCGGCGATCCCGACGAGATGCGGATGAGCTTCCCCAATCCCGAGCCGCGCCTCGAAAAGCTCCTCAGCCTCGTGACCGAGTGCTCGAAATGGGGCCTCTTCACGCGGCCGCTGACGCAGAATTGGGGCCGCGGTCGCATACAGCTCATCGGCGACGCGGCGCATGCCATGCTGCCCAATGCCGGGCAAGGCGCCTGCCAGGCTTTCGAGGACGCCTACATCCTCGCGCGCTGGCTCGAGGCTTGCCGCGATCCGGCCGAGGCCTTTACCAATTTTTGCCGCATCCGCATCCCGCGCGTGCATGGGGTGCAGAGGCTTTCCTTGTCCAATGCTCGCTTCAAGCACATGCGCGATAGCGCGGCGCAGAAGGAGTCGATCACCTCCGGCAAAAGCAGCGTGCACGGCAGCGCCGACTGGGTCTGGGGATACGATCCGGTCAGCGGCTGGGACAGAGATCCGCTCATTCCGGCCATCTATGCAGACACCAACTCCGTCGCGGCATCATAGTTGGCCTGGAGCTAGGGCTCTACCGTGGTGGTGAATTCGCTGCCGGCAACGTTAGCAACGGGCGTGATGCAGGGGCGGATCTCAGCGCCTTCAGCAGAACGGCGTGAATATCCGGGCCTTCGCGCTCAGCGTTTTGCCGATAACCTCTGCAGATAGTTCTGCCATGGCCTATCCGCGTCGAAATTTTCTGTTGAATTGATTTCCAGTTCCGATTCGTTCAAGGACGTGATCTTCGAACTGAGCGCCAACGCGGTACTCTGCGCCTGCGCGTTAATGTGGGTGTATATGGTCCGAATGGTAGCCGCTCGCACGGAACGTCCCACAACTGTATCCCCGTGACCCCGCATCAAGACGACTGGATTGGCACCAAGCTTCTTGGCGAGTGCATCTCCCAGATGTGAATTGAGGACCAGCATGCCGCGCTTCTCCTCGGACGCATTTGCATCGCGGATCTCGAACAGCGGCGTTTCTGGCGGCAGGAAACCGGCTTGGGCCACGACGGGCTTCAGTGGGACACCGGCGACACCGAACGGAATAACTGCCAAATCGTGCGTATGGATCACGGACTGGACATCGCTCCGGGCCTTATAGATTTGGCAGTGGATGTATCGTTCCCCGTTCAGCCGAGGCGCATTGGGTGTGACGGGCTTGCAGTCGAGCCCAACCTCGACAATGTCGGCACGTGTGACGAGCGCGGGCGCCATGGCTCGCGGGATAAAAAAGTGCTCGGGATTCTTAGCGGAGCGCGCGCTGATGTGACCGAAACTGTCCAAGATTCCTTCGTTCGCCAGAATATGACTTGCGGTGATGATATCTGCGATTCGGGCTTCATCATCGTTGGCTGGATTACTTTGGGCGTGACAGGGCGCGGCCAAGAAAGTGCCCGCGAATAGGAGGGCGGCGCACGCAACTGTCGTTTCTTTCAAGGTCATGGCACTCTCTCCGCTAAAGGTTCAGTGGTCTTTGTTCCGCAAGATCGGTTCCAAAGTCTCGATGTCTTCGTTATGACATGCTGCATTCCGAACGAAGCATCCCACGGCAGCATCCTCGAGGCCTAGGAACGGAA
>CAVQIP010000043.1:0-39114 GCA_963712565.1 uncultured Alphaproteobacteria bacterium
CTGCCGGCGGGAGCGGGGCCGTTTCCGGCGCTCGTGGCCGTGCACGGCGGTGGCTGGCAGGCGGGCGCGCGCAACGCCTTTCAATTCTGGGGCCCGTATCTCGCCGAACGCGGCTACGCGCTGTTCGCGGTCAGCTACCGCCTGGCGAAGAAGGGCCAAAAAATGTTTCCGCAGGCGGTCAACGACGTGCTCGCGGCGGTGCAATTCGTCCGCGGCAGCGCGGGCGAGATCAGGGTCGATCCCGAGCGCATCGGCTTGTTCGGCGCTTCCGCCGGTGCCCACCTCGCGTCGCTGGCGGCGCTCGGCGGGGCAAGTCCGCTGTTCAAGGGCGCCTATCCCAAGGACGCCCACGCCGCGGTCAGCGCCAAGGTGAAGGTCCTGGTCGGCGTCTACGGCGTCTACGATCTCGTCGAGATGTGGCAGCGCTACCAGCTGCAGAGCCCGCGCGAGAACAATATCGAGAATTTCATGGGCGCCGCGCCGATGGACGACCCGCGGCTCTATTTCGACGCCTCGCCCGTCAACTACGCGACGTTCGCGAACAATCAGCTCGGCGTGTTGCTGAGCGTCGGCACCGAGGACGATCTCGTCGACCGGCGCGCCCAGACCGACGCCTTCCTGATGAAATTGAAGCAGGCGAACTTCTTCGTGCGCACCTGCATCGTGCAGGGCGCGCCGCACTATTGGGTCGGCGACCCGATCGATGAGCCGAGAAGCTATTCCGGCTTCATGGCGCCGCGCCTCATCCGCTTTCTCAAGGAGCGGCTGTGAGCGAGGCGCGTCTTGCGGTGAATCTCGGCCAGCGCGGAGATTGAACTAAGACTACGTCAGCGGCGTGGAGACGATTGTGCCGACGCCGCCAGTCGGCGCCATCAGCCATTCGGCGGTCGCGCCGGTGAGCGCGTTCTGCCACATCAAGTCGATGATCGCGTCGCTGTTGAAGTCGGCGGTGGCGACCACCTCCCATCCCGGGGCGAGCGGCGTGCTGAGCAAGCCGGCGGCGCCGCCGGCGGGCGACATCAGCCACTCGGCGGTTGCGCCGGTGGACGGCTGCTGCCACATCAGGTCGGTGATGTGGTCGCCGTTGAAGTCGCCGCTGGCGATCACGTTCCATCCCTGGGCGAGCGGCGTGCCGAGCAACGTGCCGACCCCGCCGGTGGGCGCCATCAGCCATTCCGCGGTCGCGCCGTTGGACGCGTTCTTCCAGAGCAGGTCCGTGATGCCGTCGCCGTTGAAGTCGGCGCTGGCGATGACGTTCCACCCCTGCGCTGGCGGCGTGCTGAGCAAGGTCCCGACGCCGCCGGTGGGCGCCATCAGCCATTCGGCGGTCGCGCCGGTGGATGCGTGCTGCCACATCAGGTCGGTGATGTGGTCGCCGTTGAAATCGGCGGTGGCGATGACGTTCCATCCTTGGGCGAGCGGCGTGCCGAGCAAGCTGCCGACGCCGCCGGTGGGCGCCATCAGCCATTCGGCGGTCGCGCCGGAGGACGCGTGCTTCCAGAGCAGGTCCGTGATGCCGTCGCCGTTGAAGTCCGCGCTCGCGATCACGCTCCACCCCTGAGCGAGCGGCGTGCCGAGCAACTTCGCGCCGCCATTGGGCACCATCAACCATTCGGCGGTCGCGCCTGTCGACGCGTGCTGCCACATCAGGTCGGTGACGTGGTCGCCGTTGAAATCGTCGCTGGCGATCAGGTTCCATCCCTGGGCGAGTGGCAGGGAGCGCAAGCCGGCGACCCCGCCATTGGGCGCCATCAACCATTCGGCGGTCGCGCCCGTGGACACCTGCTGCCACAGTATGTCGTCGGTGCCGTCGCCGTTGAAATCGTCGCTGGCGATCACGTTCCAGCCCTGGGCGAGCGGCATGGTGAGCAAGGCGGCGACCCCGCCATTGGGTGCCGTCAACCATTCGGCGGTCGCCCCCGTCAACGCGTTCTTCCACAGCAAGTCCGCCACGCCGTCGCCGTTGAAATCGCCGGTGGCGGCGACGAATTGGAAATCAATATTGGCGGGCAGCACCGTCAGGGTGTTGCTGCCCAACGTGGCGCCGACATCCGCCACGTCGCCGGTGCCGATCACCGTGCGGTCACGCAAATTGGGGAGCGCAAAGGTGATCTGTCCGTCTCCGCCGTATGTCGTGCCCAGCAGGGAAAACAACGCCTGGTTCTGGTTGATCGGCAGGAGCCGGCCGTCGGCCTCCACCCACCCGTCCGGAACGAAGCTGCCCGCGAACGCGACCACCTCGCCGAGATACTGTTGCGTGGGATCGATACTGCCGCCGACCATCGACGGAAAGATGCCCGTCCAGGGAGATCATGTAGATGAGAACCAGCGACGGCTCGTGATTGTCGAGCGGCTGGCCGCCGCCGCCGACCGCGGCGGGAAGATTGGCATTCGACAGCGTGGCCTGCGCTTGCCCCTCGGTTGCGCCGACCGGCAATTGGAACGCCTCGCCGACGATGGTGCGACCGCGCAGATCCGGCAGGCTGAACGTCGTAACCCCGTTCCCGCCGTAGGTCGTGCCGATGAGCTGGAACAAGGTCGGGAAATCGGCAATCTGCAATGTTTGACCCGCCGCTTGCAGGAAGCCGTCGGGCACGAAACTGCCCGCGAACGGCACCACCTGCCCGATGAAGTCGAGTCGGCCCGTGCCACTGAAGGAGGGAAAAAAGCCCCCTGTCCGGATGAGGTAGGTCACCGGCAGCGAGGCTGGTAATCGTCGAACGGCTGGGAGCCGCCGCCCAGGCTGCTCGGAAGCAGCTCCTTCGAAAGCGTGATCGCGCTCGAGCCGATCGCGGGACGCGGGGCAAAGCCCAGTTGTCCCGCTCCGATCATGGTCCGCCCGTCCAAATCCGGAAGAGCGAACTGCGTTGTTCCGTTGCCCCCGTAAATTGTGCCGAGCAGGGAAAACAACGCGGTATTTTGATTGATCGGCAGGAGCTGCCCTTCGGCCGCATCCGAACCGCCGGGAGCAAAGTTGCCGGCGAAGGTCCGGATCGAGCCGAGCGGAACGCCCTGTGGGTCGATGTTCGGATCGCCGTCGTGCGACGGGAAGATGCCCGACAGCGGAATGAACTGGGTCAGCGCGAGCGAAGCCTGACGATTGTCCATTGGTACCGGCATGATGTCCTCCGCCGGTTCTGCAAGCTCCACCCGTTGGACAGCTTACACGATCGATCGCCGTAGCTCCACAATTTCAGTCGCGTTCCTGGTCGAGCGCGATAACGCGCAGCTATGACAATCCCGTCGCGAGGAAGTTGCGCGGATCCATCGCGGCTGCGATCACGCGCAGTGGCCCCAATTCTCGACTGCCGCATCGCACGGTGTCTCGGTACGCTCATGCAAGCACTTGGCGCGACTGCTTCTCCCCAGCGATAGCGACGTCGCACGCGCGTCAGGGCGCGGCTTCCTGTGCGAGCGGCTGTGAGCGCATCCGACTTGTGATTTGACATCCGTTACACGAATCACCTATGCGACGGGTATCATCGTAATCTGCGCCTGGATGTCGGCGCGAGCTCCGCTCGCGGCGCTGGCCGCGCGCGAGGCCGGCGCCCGCCCACAGATGGCCTGGCCGGATGCCCCCATGCGGATACAACTTATGGCTGTGCAAGCGGGCCGCTTGGCGAGGCCGGCGGCCTGTTGTTCGCCTGTTATTTTCAGGGAGAACAGGAATTGGCCGGGTCTAGCCTGTTATGGCTGTACAACCGGATCGATCACAGGTTGTAGGGACGTCCGCGGCCCGAAGTGCCTGTTCTGCTAGCTCGTTGCACCCTTGCGCAGGAACGCCTCGAGCGCGGAGACGTCGTGCTTCTCGCTCGCGAAATCGCGTGCGATCTGTTCGTAGAAATGCGCGGCGCCGACGTAAAGCTCGTGCGCCGAGGGATCCTCGCCGACGAAATCGGCGATCTCGTGCATCTCCGCGACCCAGCGATAGGCTTTGGGCGGCATCAGCGACAAATTGCGTTTGAGCCACGCCAGCATCTGCGGCTGGCTGCCTTGCAGCTCGGCGAACAGCGCATCGGCGGTTCCGCCGCGCGTCGCCGCCAGCAGCATCGCCGCGCCCAGCGCCTGCGTGCCCTTGGTGATGCCGGCGTAGGACATCTTCACCGCCGAGGCCGCGCTCAAGGGGCCGTCGAGCACGCGCACGTCGAGGCCGAAATTCCTGAGCGTGGCAAAGCGCGCGGCGGCGGGTCCGGAGGCGTAGAAGCGCGGGCCGGCATCGCCCGGCTTCGGCGGCGACCCGATGATGCCGGCGTCGACGAAGGGCGAGCCGGTGGGCGCGACCGCGGCGGCGATGCGCTCGACCGTCGATGGGCTGACTGCGTTGCAGTCGACGAAGACCGGCTTGCTGTTGCTGGCGGTGAGCGACGGCGCGAACCGCCGCGCCAGCGCGACGGCCTCGCCCGGCGGAAGGATCGACAGGATGAAATCGCTTGCCGCGATCTCTTCGTCGCTCGCCGACGCCATCCCGGCCGCCTTGGCGCGCGCGGTCGTCTCGGCGCTGCGCCCCTCGAGCGAAGTCAGCACCTTGAGGCCATGCTCGACGAGCCGCCTTCCGACGGCGGCGCCCATCATGCCGGGCGCGATGACGGCGACGACGGGATTCATGTGGCATTCTCCAATCCGGTTGGGCTGCGGGCGCGATCTGCCGACATCCTTGCACCTCGGCGAGGCGTGCAGGCAAGGGGGCGGTGGCTGTCCCGCACGCAGCGCACCGCTTCGCTTCGCTACTGCTGCGCTGCGCCCGGGACAGGCGCCGCCGCGGCTTGGCAATCGTTGCTATTTGCGCTTTGCTCGCGGCCCAACCGCCGCCCGTTCGACAGGAAACGCCCCGTGCCCGATGATCTGTCCGACCTCCGCCATGAGGTCGCGCTTGCCAACCGCATGCTCGCGAACGAAGGCGTGCTCGACGCCTTCGGTCACGTCAGCATGCGGCATCCGAGCAATCCGGAACGCTATCTGCTGTCGCGCTCGCGCTCGCCCGCGCTGATCGAGGCGGCGGACATTCTGGAATTCACGCTCGACTCCGACCCGGTCGATCCTCCCACGGTCCAACTCTACGCCGAGCGGGTCATCCACGGCTGCATCTATCGGGCGCGTCCGGACGTGATGGCGGTCTGCCATCATCATGCGCCGGCGGTGATGCCGTTCTGCATTGCCGGCGCTCCCCTCGTTCCGGTGTTCCACGTGGCGGCGGTCATGGGGGAGACCGTGCCGTTTTGGGATCAGCGCGACGATTTCGGCGACAGCAATCTGCTGGTGGTCAAGCCGGAAGAGGGCCGCTCGCTCGCGCGCGCGCTCGGCCCCCATTCCGCGGTGCTGATGCGGCGGCACGGCGCGACCGTGGTGGGCGGCAATGTGCGCGAGCTGGTTTTCCGCTCGATCGCCATGTGCCAGAACGCCGAATACCAGATGCGCGCGCTGGCGCTGGGGAGCTTCGGCGCGTTGACGCCGGGCGAGACCAGGCTCGCCGCGGCGATCAATCTGTCGTCCGTTCCGCTGTCGCGCGCCTGGGACTATTGGACCGCGCGGGCGGAGAATGCCGGGCGTTGAACGCGCGGCCGTGGGTTTGCCGACCCCGTTGATTGATATAGTATTTTCGTTTTGTCGGGCCGCTCGGGCGGCGACCGCGCACGCCGGCGATCCGGCTTCCGTGCTGCGCCTCAGAGGACGATACGGTCCCTTGCCGATGCCGGGAAGAAAGCCCATGGAGTGAGCATGATCGCAGGTCAGGAGCCGGCGCGGTGAGCCTCTGGATTACCGAAGCCGAGGTGGTGCGCCTCATGGACATGAAGGGGGCGATTGCCGCATTGGACCGCGCGCTGGGCCTGGAAGCCGCCGGCAAAGCCGAGAACATGGTGAAGACGCACGCCGTCTGGGGCGGACATCATACGCTGCACGCGATCGGCGCCACCTTTGCCGATGACGGCTTCGTCGGCACCAAGACCTGGGCGCATGCCAACGGTGCGGCGCCGCTGCTCATTCTGTTCGACAGCCACAACGGGTCGCTCAAGGCGATCATCGAAGCCTTCGCGCTCGGGCAACTGCGCACCGGCGGGATCAGCGGGCTGGCGACGAAATACCTGGCGGCCGACGGCGCTTCCGACATGGCGCTGATCGGTACCGGCAAGCAGGCCATGACGCAGCTCGCCGCCGTGGCCGCGGTGCGCCCGCTGCGGCGAGTGCGCGCCTTCAGTCGCGACGGCGCCGCGAGGGCGGAGTTCGTCGCGCGGGCCAGGAAGGCGCTGGGATTGAACGTGGAGGAGGCATCCTCGGTCGCCCAAGCGGTCGACGGCGCCGCTATCGTCACGTTGGTGACGCGCGCGACCAAGCCCATCCTCGAGTCCGACATGGTCGCAGCCGGCACGCATGTGAACGCCGTAGGCGCCATCTCGCCCGAGCGCACGGAGTTCGAGCCGGCGCTGCTCTCCCGTTGCGCGGCGGTGGTTGCCGACAGCGTGCCGCAGGTGCAGAACCTCTCGAGCGAGTTCATGCAATATTACGGCCGGGACGAAACGAAATGGCGCGCGGTGCGTCCGCTGTCTGCCGTGGTGGCCGAAGGCAAAGGCCGGCCGGCCGGCGCCGACCTCACTTTGTTCAAGGCCATGGGCATGGGCATTTCGGACCTCGCGCTCGGTATCGAAATCCTGCGCCGGGCGGGTGAGCAGCGCCTCGGCCGCGAATTTCCGCACCCGCAACCTGCCAAACTGTTCGCCTGAAGGAGGCTCCCATGAACGAGACCGTCCGTTTCATCGATCAATCCGGTGCCAAGCCCGGAGCAATGGATCTCTGGCCCGCGATCGTCATCCCCAAGGAAACGATCGATGCCGAGGTCGAGCGGCTGGCGAGCCTGCCGCGTCCCGCCAACGGCCGCCGGCGCTCGATCATCGCGCATCCGCGCGCCGAGAGGGGAAACGGCCTCGCCGCCGGCATCCAGGTTGCGCTCGATGTCCTGTTGCCGGGCGAGCGGACCGTGCCCTACCGGCAGAACTCGACGCAGGTCAACTTCGTCATTCGCGGGCGCGGCCATTCGATCGTGGGAGGCAAGCGTTTCGAGGTGAATCTGTACGATGTCTGGAATACGCCCTCCATGCACATCTATTGGCATGGCAATGACAGCAAGGATATCCAGGCGCGACTCACCTACTCGAACGCTGCGCTGCTCGAATTGATGAACATCCACTACGTGGAGGAGAACCCGCCGCCGATCGAGCCGGTCAAACACGAGGAGCAAAGCGAGGAGGACAAGCGGCGCCGCATCTCGCCCTATGGAACGATCAAGCTCGATGACGAGGGCGCATGCCTCATGCCTTACGAGGTGCTGATCAACCCGCCGACGGTGGAGTCGAAGGCGCTGCACTGGCCGTGGCAAGAGGTCAAGCATCATCTCGACAAGTTGCAGGCGCTTGGCAAGGACTATATCGGGCGGCGCCTCTACATGCTCTACAATCCGATGACCGGCCGCACCAACGGTTGCACCCCGTCGTTCTTCGCCACGATGACGATACGCCCGCCCAAGATCGTCGACCGGCCGCACCGCCACACCTCGGCCGCCATCAACTACTACTTCCACGGCACCGGGCGCTCGACCGTCGGCGGCGAGGTGTTCGAGTGGAAGGCGGGCGATCTCATGCTGTCGGCCCCCGGCTGGGCGGTGCACAACCACGCCTCGTACGATGATTTCGTCTACGAGCTGACGGTCCAGGACCAGCCGCTGAACATCGCCATGGAAAGCCTGCTGTGGCAGGAGAGCCTCAAGCTGCCGCTCGCGGTTCTCGGCGTGCAGGAGGGCTTTGGCACCAATCGAGCGGCAGGCTGAGCGTCGAGGGGCCGGAGCGCTTCCTGCCGCCGTTGCAAATCGTTGCTCGGACGAAAGCACTGCAGTGGCGCAGTGTCGCGCGCCTGCCGCGGCGTCTCGCGCGATCTAACGACGCCATGCTACGTTGTCGCAGCGTGGCTAATCCCGGGCCGTCGCTCCGCTGCGGAGAAACTGCGATGATAGCAATGCATTTTGTGACGCGGGCGTGCGTGCTCGCGCTTGTTGCGCTGTTCCCTCTCACTGCGACGTTCGCGCAAGACCAGCTCAAGGTCGCCATCGGTCAGATCAACAACTGGGAGAACCAGGCGCCGACGCTCGGCCAGGACGTCGGCATCTTCAAGAAGCACAACCTCGTGCTGGACAATGTCGGCACCCAGGGCGCGGGCGAGACCATGCAGCCGGTGATTGCCGGCAGCGCCGATCTCGGCGCCGGCGTCGGCGTCGCCGGCGTCATGCGCGCCTTCGCGCGCGGTGCGCCGGTCCGCATCCTGCTGCCGGCCTTCACCGGGACCGGCGACCTGTTCTGGTACGTGAAGGCCGATTCGCCGCTCAAGACCATCAAGGACATCACCGCCAACAACACCATCGCCTATTCCACCAGCGGTTCGAGCTCGAACAATCTGGTGCTCGCCTTCGTCAACGAGCTCGGCGTCAAGGCCAAGCCGACGCCGACCGGCGGCCCGGCCGGCACGCTTGACGCAGGTCATGTCGGGCCAGATCGACATCGGCTGGGCGGCCCCGCCGTTCGGCATGAAGGAGCTGCAGGAAGGCAAGATCCGCATCCTCATCCGCGGCAGCGAGGTGCCTTCGCTGCGCGGGCAGACGGTGCGAACGATCATCGTCAACGCCGACGCCTTGAAGACCAAGCGCGACGCGATCATGCGCTTCGTGCAAGGCTATCGCGAAGCCGTCGACTGGATGTACAGCGATCCCAAGGCGATCAAGATGTATGCGGAAAAGATGAAGCTCCCCGAGAGCATGATCGCCGACTCGATCAAGGAGTTTCATCCCAAACAAGCCATGCAGACCGACGAGATGAAGGACGTCGAAGGCATTCAGCGCGACGCGGTCAAGCTCAAATTCATCGATGCGCCGTTGAGCAAGGAACAGCTTGCCGAGCTCGTTCAAATCCCACCGCGCAAATAGGCGGCGACAACAAGCGAGTCTTCGCCGCGAGGCCGCATCGAATTCGAGGAGGGCCAACTATGCGCAACCAGCGCCGGCTTCCGTCGCTTCTGATTGCGGGCGTGATGGCCGTCGCGGTCTCGCCAGCATCCGCGCAGGACGCGTTCAAGATCGCGATCGGTCAGCTCGAAATCTGGAGCGGGCAGGCGCCGATCCTCGGGCAGAAGGCCGGCATCTTCAAGAAGTACGGCATCACGCTCGACAATTTCGGCACCGCGGGCGCGGGCGAAACGGTCCAGGCGGTGATCTCCGGCAGCGCCGACTTCGGCGTCAATGTCGGCACCCAGGGCGTTCTGCGCGCGTTCGCCAAGGGCGCGCCGATCCGCGTGATCGGCGCGAACTTCACCGGCACCGGCGATATCTATTTCTACGTGCGCGCGGATTCGCCGCTCAAGAGTCTCAAGGACGCGACCGAGAAGACCACCATCTCCTATTCGACCGGCGGCGCCACTACCCACACCATCGTCCTGGGGCTGGGCAAGGAGCTCGGGATCAAGGCGGTGCCCACCTCGACCGGGGGCATGCCGGCGACGTTGACGGCGGTGATGTCGGGCCAGATCGATGTCGGCTGGGCTTCGCCGCCGTTCGGCCTCAAGGAAGTCGACGAAGGCAAGATCCGCGTGATCGCCAGCGGCAACGACGTGCCCTCGTTGCGCAGCCAGACCATTCGCGTGGAAGTGGTCAACGACAACGTTCTCAAGAACCGCCGGGATGCGGTGCTGCGCTTCGTGCGCGCCTTCCGCGAGACGCTCGACTGGATGTATGCCGACCCCGAGGCGATCAAGATGTATGCGGAGGCGATCAAGGTGCCGGTCGCCATCGCCAAGACCTCGGTCGAGAAGTTTCAGCCCAAGGAGGCCAAGCAGTTCGACCGGATTATGGATATCGAGGGCATCATGGCCGGCGCGGTCAGCACCAAATTTCTCGACGCGCCGCTCACCAAGGCGCAGCTTGCGGAATTCATCCAGATCCCGCCGCGGCAATAGCGGTTGATGCACTAACCGCCGCGCCGGCCGCTGAACGCGGGCGCACGCTTCTGCAGGAAGGCGCGCACGCCCTCGGCATAATCGGGCGTGAGGCTCGCTTCGCGCTGGGTCTCGCGCTCGAGATCGAGCTGGGCGTCGAGATCGTTGCTCCAGGATTCGTCGAGCACGCGCTTGATCAAGGCGAGCGCGACCGTCGGCGCCTCGCTGAAATGGACGCAGAGCCCGTGCGCTGCTCCCATCAGTTCGAGATCGTCGAGCACTTTCCAGATGAGCCCCCAGGCTTCGGCTTTTTCCGCCGCGAGCGGCTCGGCGGTGAGCGCAAGCCCGCGGGCGCGCGCCGGGCCGATCAGCCGCGGCAGGAACCAGGTGCCGCCGGAGTCGGGCACCAGCCCGATCTTGGCAAAGGCCTGGACGAAGGTTGCCGAGCGCGCCGCCAGCACGATGTCGCAGGCGAGCGCGATATTGGCGCCGGCGCCGGCGGCGACGCCGTTGACGGCGGCGACGACGGGGAAAGGCAAGGCCCGCAGCTTGCGCACGAGCGGATTGTAATAGGTATCGAGCGCGCTCCCGAGCACCATCGTTTTTCCGTCCGCGGACATGCGTTCCCGCAAGTCCTGCCCGGCGCAGAAGGCACGACCGGCGCCGGTCAACAACAAGGCACGGCAATCGGCATCGTCCTCGGCCTCGGCGAGCGCGCGCTTGAGCGCCTGATGCATCGCCTCGTCGAAGGCGTTGAGCTGCTTGGGCCGGTTCAGCGTGATGACGCGATAGCCCGCGCGGCGCTCGACCAGGACAGGTGCTTCTTCCATGGTGCCTCCTCGTGCCGGATGGCTTGACCGCCGCGGTCGGGATCGGGTGGCGCCATGGTAGCGCGGAGCGGGGGGAAAATCTTGGCCGGCAGCCTGGGGCGGCGTCGGCGATCGAGATGTTCGGTATCTCGATCAATGACTTGCGCCGGGCGAGCCGAGGAGCCCGTCCGGGGATATTGCTGTTGACGACATCTGTTGTCGTGGACAACAATTACCGCTCGTGGCCAAGTCTCGCGTCATCGCGCGGACGCCGCGGACGAGCGGCGCCGTATTAAATTTGCGCAACCTGGCTGCGCCGGCCCGATTGAGGGCACATCAGTTGACGCCACCGGTGCGAGCTTGATTGCGTGTGCAAAACCATGGGCCATGTCCGGCGTATGCGCTCTCATGGCCCATTGCATGTTGTGCTGAAGAATAAGAGAACTAGGCATACGCGACGGCCGAACGCCGCATCTTGGGAGGACCTCACATGAGCCGTACATCGAATTCCGTTCGTGTCACCCGCCGCCGCTTCGCCGCCGGCGCTGGTGCTGCCGGATTGCTCGCCGGCACCGCGCCGTTCAGCATCGTGCGCGCGCAGGGCGCGCCGTTGAAGGTCGGCGTGCTGCTGCCGCGCTCGGGTGCGCAGGCCAGCATCGGACAGGACTGCCAGCGTGGCGTCGAGGTCGCGCCCGCGATCTTCAAGAGCCTCGGCCTGCCCGAGCTCGCGATCATGAACGCCGACACCGAGACCAATGTCGAGGTCGCGCGGGCGCGGGCGGAGAAGCTGATCAACGACGGCGCGCAGCTCTTGGTCGGCGCCTTCGATTCCGGCCAGACCACCGCGATCGCGCAGGTGGCCGAGCAGAAGGGCATTCCGCTCGTCATCAACATCGCCGCGGCGCCGCCGATCACCGAGCAGGGCTACAAGTTCGTGTTCCGCAACTTCCCGACCGCGCCGATGATCCTCGGCGATGCCTTCGCCAACCAGAAGGAAGTGTTCGAGATCACCGGCAAGGCGCCGAAGTCGGTCGCCTTCATGCATGTGAACGACACCTTCGGCACCGCGATGCAGCAGGGTATCAGCGCCGTGATGCCCAAGTTCAACATGCCCTACAAGATCGTCGAGCAGATCGCCTACGATCCGACCGCGCGCGATCTCTCCGTCGAGGTGGCCAAGGCCAAGGCGACCGGCGCCGAGGCGCTGCTCATGGTCAGCCGTCTCAACGACGCCATCCTGATTACGCGCGAGCTGGTCAAGCAGCGCTGGTCGCCGATGGCGGTGCTCAGCATGGGGCCGGGCTGGTACGAGGATCAGTATCTCAAGACCCTGGGCAAGCTGTCCGACGGCCCGATGAGCTTCGTGCCCTGGTACGATCCGAACAAGAAGCTGGCCCAGCAACTCGAAGCCGCGCTCGCCAAGGCTTATCCGGCCCTCAATATGAACACCAATCACGTCTTTACGTTCGAGGCGCTGCTGGTCGCCGCGGACGCCTACAAGCGGGCGCGCTCGGCCGAGCCGAAGGCGCTCGCCGACGCCATCCGCACCACCAACATCACCGACAATGTGAGCGTCGGCCCCGGCATCCAGTTCGACGCCAAGGGCCAGAACGACAAGCTCAAGAACTCCGCCATCCAGAACCGCGGCGGCAAGCTGGTCACCGTCGCGCCCAAGGCTGCCTCGAACGCCAAGCCCGAATTGCCGATGAGCCCCTATGACCGGCGCGGCTGAGGCTGTCGCAGGCTGATCCTGCTCCGGCCGCGACGCCGGCCAGAGCCTTGCCATAGCCCGCCACGGCGGCTTTTGACGTCCCGTCCTCGCGGGCTATGGACGGACGCAGACGCCTTGGAGGCAGGACCGAGCGGTGGCGGCAGAGATCTATTTCAACGTCGCGGTCAGCGGTCTTTTGACCGGCCTCGTCTATGGCCTGATGGCGCTCGGCCTCTCGGTCATTTTCGGCGTCGTGCGCGTCGTCAATTTTGCCCACGGCGAGATGATGACGATCGCGATGTACCTCGCCATCGTGTCGTTCACCGCGCTCGGGCTCGACCCGCTGGTGATGGTTGTCCCGCTCGCCGGCGTGCTGTTCGTGTTCGGCTATGCGCTGCAGGCCGGCATCATCAATCCGTTCATCAATCGGCCCGAGCACAGCCAATTCATCCTGCTGGTCGCGGTCGCGCTCATCATCGTCAATGCCCTGCTGATCTTGTTCGGACCCGACGCCCGGAACGTGCAGACGGCCTATTCGTTCGACAGCTTCCTGGTCGGGCCGCTGATCGTCGACGCCACCAAGGTCTATGCCGGCGGAGCCACGGTCCTGATCGCGGCCGGGCTGTTCGCGTTTTTCCGCTTCGCACCGATCGGCAAGGCGATCCGCGCCTGCGCCGACAACTACACCGGCGCGCTGGTGG
This sequence comes from uncultured Alphaproteobacteria bacterium, assembly GCA_963712565.1. Taxonomy (GTDB): domain Bacteria; phylum Pseudomonadota; class Alphaproteobacteria; order Rhizobiales; family Xanthobacteraceae; genus VAZQ01. The sequence goes on from CAVQIP010000043.1 coordinate 13,188, forward strand.
TCGGGCTCGACATCAAGCGCCTCTATGCGCTGACGTTCGGTCTGGGTGCCGCCTGCGTCGGGGCGGCCGGTTCCATGCTCGTGCTGCTGGTCGACGTCACCCCGGCGCTGGGACCTGCCTTGACGCTGCTCGCCTTCATCATCGTCATCACCGGCGGGCTCGGCTCGATGCCGGGTGCGCTCCTGGGCGGCGTGCTGATCGGGCTCACCGAGGCGATGGCCGGGCTGTTCTTCACGCCCTCCGCGAAGAGCATGTTCTCCTTCGGCTTGCTCGTGCTGGTGCTGCTGTTCCGGCCGCAGGGCATCTTGGGGAAGCGGCTGTCATGGTGAGCCGGCTGTTCGAGGAAGTACCGCGCCGCGGCCTTGCGCTGTTGGCGCTGCTGCTCGCCGTGCTGCTGGTCGCGCCGTGGGTCGCCAACGACTATCTGCTCACGGTCCTGATCATCATCCTGTATTTCGCCTATACCGGCCAGGCGTGGAACATCATGATGGGTTTTGCCGGCCAACTCTCGCTCGGGCATGCGATCTATGTCGGGCTCGGCGGTTACGCGGCCGCGGCGCTCTACGTCCATTTCGGCATCGGGCCGTGGATCGGATTGGCCGCCGCGATCGCAATCGCGGGCGCCTGCGGCGCGATCATCGGCTTCCTCGCCTTCCGCTTCGGCGTCGGCGGGGTTTATTTCGCCATCCTCACCATCGCCTTCGCCGAGTTCGCCCGCATCGGCTTCGATCATTTCACATGGGTCGGCGGTTCGAGCGGCTTCTTTCTGCCGGTGGCCAATTACACGCGCAACGACCTTTGGAACCTGCGCGGCGACCCCACCATGTTCTATTACGCGATGCTGGCGCTGACCGCCGCGGCATTCGCCCTTTGCCGCGTCCTGCTCAAGAGCCGCATCGGCTATTACTGGCAGGCGATCCGCGAGGACGAGATCGCCGCGCGCTCGCTCGGCATCAACACTTTCCGCTACAAGATGTACGCCGTCGTCATATCCGCCGGCATGACCGCGGTCGCCGGCGTGTTCTTCGCGTTCTACTACAACAATCTGTTCCCGGAGCAGGTCTTTCACATCTCGCGCTCGATCGAGATGATCCTGGGACCGATCATCGGCGGAATCGGCACGCTGTTCGGGCCGATCGTCGGGGCATTCCTGCTGACCGGTCTCTCCGAACTGATGCAGAACCTGCTGACCGTGCTCGGCGTCGATGCGCCCGGCGCCAAGCAGGTGTTCTACGGGCTCTGCCTGCTCGCGGTGGTGATGGTGCTGCCGGACGGCGTGTGGCCGTGGCTCGCCCGCAAGCTCGGCGTGACGGGGCCGCGGTCATGACGGCGCTGTTGTCCATCGATACGGTCAGCAAACGCTTTCGCGGCCTGCTCGCGGTCGACAATGTGAGCTTTCGCGTCGCGCAAGGCTCGATCTTCGCCGTCATCGGCCCGAATGGCGCGGGCAAGACTACCCTGTTCAACATCATTGCCGGCGTGTTCGCGCCCGATCAGGGTTCCATCGCGTTCGCCGGCGAACGCATCGATGGACGCGCGCCCGACGAGGTCTGCCGCCGCGGCATCGGCCGCACCTTCCAGCTGGTGCGGCCATTCCCGGCGCTTTCGGTCGAGGACAACGTCATCATCGGCGCCATGTTGCATCGGCACGATCTCGCCCTGCGCGCGGCGCCGTGCCCACGAGGTGCTCGGGCAGCTCGATCTTTTCGGCAAACGTCATCAGCCGGCCTCGGCGCTGACGCTGCCGGACCGCAAGCGCCTCGAAGTCGCGCGCGCGCTCGCCACCGATCCGAAGCTCCTGCTGCTCGACGAGGTGATGGCCGGTCTGCGGCCGGCCGAGACCGACCGCATGGTTTCGATCCTGATCAGGCTCAACCGCGAGACCGGGCTCACCATCCTCCTGATCGAGCACGTCATGCGCGCGGTGATGGCGCTCGCCGCCCGCGTGCTGGTGCTGCACCACGGCGCGGCGATCGCGGAAGGCACGCCCGATGCCGTCGTGCGCGAACCGGCGGTGGTGCAGTCCTATCTCGGCGCCGAGGCGGTCGAATGATGCTGCGCGTCGACAATCTCGATGTCTTCCACGGCGACGCGCAGGCGCTCGACGATGTGTCGCTGGCGATCGACGAAGGGGCGATCGTCGCCATCGTCGGCGCGAACGGCGCCGGCAAGACCTCGCTCATTCGCACCATCGCCGGCATGCACCGCCCGACGCGCGGGCGCATCCAGTTCCGCGGCACCGACATCGGCGGATGGGACAGCCACCGGGTCTGCAATCTCGGTATCGGCCAGGTGGCGGAAGGCCGGCAGGTTTTTCCGACGCTCTCGGTCGCCGAGAACCTCGACGTGGGCGCCATGCTCCCGCGCGCCCGCGCCGGCCGCGCGAAAAACCTCGAACGGGTGTTCGCGCTGTTTCCGGTGCTGGCCGAGCGCGCGGGTCAGGCGGCGGGGACGCTCTCCGGCGGCGAGCAGCAGATGCTGGCGATCGGCCGCTGCCTGATGGGCTCGCCCGAGCTCGTCATGTTCGACGAGCCGTCGCTCGGCTTGGCGCCGGCGATCGTGCAGCAGCTGCTGCGCACGATCCGCGACCTCAACCGCGAAGGGCTCACCTGCGTCCTGGTCGAGCAGAACGTCGCGGTATCGCTCAAGCTCGCCGCCCGAGCCTATGTGCTCGAGAACGGACGGATCACGCTCGCCGGCGCGGGCGAGGAGCTGTTGGCCGACGACCGGGTGCGGCAGGCCTATCTCGGAATGTAAGTCTGATGACGCGGCGCAGGCGGCTTGCGTGCCGCCGGCCGCCGATGCAAGGTCGCGCCCGCCGGCATGACCGGTCGTGTCAAGGAGGTCGTGATGAAGCTTTATTTTGCACCCGGTGCCTGCTCGCTCTCGCCCCATATCGTGATGCGGGAGGCGGGCGCCAAATACGATCTCGAGCAGGTCAACAATCAGGAAAAGAAGACCAAGTCCGGGATCGACTATTGGACCATCAACGGCAAGGGTCAGGTGCCGGTGCTGGAATTCGACAACGGCGAACGCCTGACCGAGGGCCCGGTGATCGTGCAGTGGATCGCGGATCAGAATCCCGCCGCCGGACTGGTGCCGCCGGCCGGCAAGCCCGAGCGCTATCGGGTGCAGGAGTGGCTCAACTTCATCACCTCGGAGCTGCACAAGAGCTTCGGCCCGATCTTCCGGCCCACCACGCCCGATGCCTACAAGACCATCTCCAAGGAGAACCTGGGCAAACGCTTCGATTGGCTCGACAAGCAGCTTGCCGGCAAGCAGTACCTGATGGGCGACAAGTTCACCGTCGCGGATGCCTATCTGTTCACCGTGCTGCGCTGGACCTCGCGCATCGAGATGGACCTTGGCAAGTGGCCGAACCTGAAGGCCTATGTCGACCGGGTCGGCGCCCGCCCCAAGGTGCAGGAGGCACTGAAGGCGGAAGGGTTGATCAAGTAGCGCGCCGCGTCACTTCGCCGGCGGGCCGATCGTCACCGTCAGCTTGCCGACGCCTTCAATCTCGCATTCCAGCTTGTCGCCGGCGACGGTGGCGGCCACGCCCGACGGCGTGCCGGTCATGATGATGTCGCCGGCGGCGAGCTCGACCATTTCCGAGAGCTTGACGATGACTTCGGGCACATTCCAGATCATTTGCCCGAGATCGCCGTCCTGGCGGATCTTGCCGTTGGCCTTAAGCGCGATACGGCCCTTGCTGAGATGGCCGATCTTGCTGGCGGGCTGCAGCGCTCCGCAGGGCGCGGAGGCGTCGAACGCTTTGCCGATTTCCCACGGCCGCTTCATGTCGCGCGAGGCGATCTGCAGGTCGCGCCGCGTGAGGTCGATGCCGACGCCGTAGCCGTAGATGCAGTCGAGCGCGCGGTCGAGCTTGATGTTGCGGCCGCCGGACTTGAGCGCCACCACCAGCTCGACCTCGTGGTGCAAGTCCTTGGTGAGCGGCGGGTAGGGCACGGTCCCGCCGTCCGGCACCACGGCGTCGGCGGGCTTGGAGAAAAAGAACGGCGGATCGCGCACGTCGTGGCCCATCTCGCGGATATGCTCTTCGTAGTTGCGGCCCACGCACCAGATGCGGCGCACCGGAAACGCCTTCTCGGTACCGGCCACCGCAATGGCGGCCTGGGCCGGCGGCGCAATGACATAGCTGTCGGCGTCAGCACTCATGATCTCTCTTTCCGTTGTCCAGCATGCGAGCGAAGGACGCAATTCAAGCCGAGGAGGCGATGGCGACCGGCGGGCTCGGCTCCTGGTCGCGCAGCTGCAGGCGATAGAACGACGCGTAGCGCCCGCTCTTGCGCAGCAGCTCCTCGTGACGTCCGGATTCGGCGACCGCTCCGTCCTCGATGACGAAGATGCGATCGGCGTCGACCACCGTATGCAGGCGGTGCGCGATCACGATCGTCGTGCGGCTCTGACAGAGGTGCTCGATCGCGCCCTGCACCTGCCGCTCGGATTCGGAATCGAGCGAGGCCGTTGCCTCGTCGAGCAGGATGACCGGCGCGTCCTTGAGCAAGGCGCGTGCGACGGCGATGCGCTGGCGCTCGCCGCCGGCGACCCGCAGGCCATGCTCGCCGACTTGCGTGTCATAGCCGCGGGGAAAGGCCATGATGAAGTCGTGCGCATAAGCCGCCTTGGCAGCGGCGATGATCTCGGCGTCGCTCGCTCCGGGCCGGCCAAGCGCGATGTTCTCGCGCACCGATCCGTGAAACAGAAAAACGTCCTGCCCGACATAAGCGACCTGGCTGCGCAGCGAGCGGCGCGACACCGCCGCGATATTCTGCCCGTCGATGACGATGCGACCGCCGTCGACCTCGTAGAACCGCAGGATCAAGTTGAGGATCGTCGACTTGCCGCCGCCCGAGGCGCCGACCAATGCGGTCACCTTTCCGGGTTCCGCGACGAAGGACAGGTTCCTGATCACCCGCTCGCCCGGGCGATAGGCGAATTGCACGTTTGCGAACTCGACATGCGCCGTCGAGAGCTTCAGCGGCGGCTTGTCGTCGTCGGGTTGTTCCGTCGGCGGATGGTCGATGATGTCGAACAAGATGCGCACGCCGACCAGCCCGCTGTTGAGGTCGATATTGAGCCGGGCCAGCCGCTTCGCCGGTTCATAGGCCAGCATGAAGGCGGCGAGAAACGAGAAGAATTGACCGGGCGTCGCCCCGGTCTCGATCACGCGGAAGCCGCCGTAGATCATCGCGCCGGCGATCGCGAACCCGCCGAGCGCCTCCATCAACGGACCGGAGCGGTAGGCGACCCGCGCCCATTTGTTCGATTCCTTCTCCAGCTCCGCGACGTGACCGTCGAAACGGTGCGCGCATGCCGTCTTCGAGCGTGAACGCCTTGACGATGCGTATGCCTTGCACGCGTCTCTTGCAGCGTTTCGAGAATGCGCGTGTTGCCGGTGAATTGATGATGCGCGATCATTTTGATGCGGCGGATCATCTTGCGCAGGATCAGCATCGCCGGCGGCACCACGATGACGCTGAACAGGGACATCACGGGATCCTGCACCGCCATCACCGCGACAAGCCCGATCAGCGAGAGCAGATCGCGACCGATCGACGTGACGAGAAGGTTCAGCACCTGGCTCGCCGCGGCGGCGCCGGTGGTGAGCCGCGCCATGAACTCGGAGCTGTGGCGGTCGCCGAAAAAGCCGACGTTGTGTTGCAGCAGTCGCGCAAACATTCGTCGCTGATTCGCGGCGATGATCCCATTGCCGATGCGCGCCAGCGTGAGCGCCTGGCCGTAGGTGGCCATCGCCTTGACCATGAAAATCAGGGCGGTCACGAGGGCGAGAACGACGATGCCGGGAAGGTTCTTGTGGACGTAGGCCTGATTGATCACGTCGCCGATCAAATAGGCGCCGAGCGCGGTGCTGGCCGCGGCAATTCCCATCAGGCCGAACGCAAGTGCATAGCGCCGCCACTGGCCGGCGGCCTGTTCCACCAGCAGCCGCCGGACCAAAGCGGCCGTGCCGCTGGGGTCCGCAAACAGCCTTTGAAAATACGATTTGAGCATGCGCATCCCCTCGCGCGGCAAGTGGAAGCCGCGGCGCTGCAGCGAGCCCTTCTTGCCCAGGCCGGCGCGGTTTTCAAGCGGAATCGGCGTGCCGGCAACGGATCAGCCGGCGCGCGTCGCAAGCTTGCGCTCCCAGGCCAGCGCGTGGGCGACGATGGTTTGCAGGTCGTCGAAATACGGCTGCCATTTGAGCGCTGCGCGGGCGCGCTCGGAAGCGGCGATGATCCGGACCGGGTCGCCGGCCCGCCGGCCGGCGAACTCGACCTTGAAGTCGACGCCGGAGACGCGCTTCACCGTCTCGATCACCTCGAGCACGGAGAAGCCGTGGCCGTAGCCGCAATTGAGCGTCACGGAGATGCCGCCGCCGCGCAGATACGCCAGCGCATCGCAGTGCGCGCGCACCAGATCGGACACGTGAATGTAGTCGCGGATGCAGGTGCCGTCCGCAGTCGGATAGTCGGTGCCGAAAACCTGCATTTTCGGCCGCAAGCCGAGCGCGGTTTCGACTGCGACCTTGATGAGATGCGTGGCGCCCTCTGGTCGACTGGCCGGCACGGCCGAGCGGATCGGCGCCCGCGACGTTGAAATAGCGCAGGATCACGTGGCGCAGCCCGTGGGCGATGCCGGCGTCGCGCAGCATGATCTCGGCCATCAGCTTCGAGGACCCATACGGCGACGTCGGCACCGTGGCATCGTCTTCGGCGACCGGCACGCGCTCGGGATTGCCGTAGACCGCGGCGGTCGAGGAAAAGATGAAATGACGCACGCCGCCCGCGACCGCGGCCTCGATCAGCGCGTGCGAATTCACCGTATTGTTGCGGTAGTAGCCGAGCGGATCGCGGACCGAATCCGGCACCACGATCGAAGCGGCGAAATGGATGACGGCGTCGACGCCGTGCTCGGCGATCAGCGCGGCGACGCGCGCGCGGTCTCCGACGTCGCCGACGACCAGCGGCGCGCCCTTCGCCACCGCCCATTCGAAGCCGGTCGTGAGATTGTCGAGCACCACCACGCGCTCGCCGGCATCGACGAGCGCGAGAACCATGTGGCTTCCGATATAGCCGGCGCCGCCGGTGACCAGGACCGTCATGATGTCGGCCCGCCGAAACCGTCCGTCATCGCCAGTTCAGACCCTACGCAAATCCGTTGGGGCTGAATGCACGTGTTCGCGACCGGTGACAAGCCGGGACGCGCCGTATAAGAGCCTCGGGGCGGCCGAAGATGTCCGACATCCTGTTCATCAAGACCTCCTCGCTCGGCGATGTGATTCATCACATGCCGGCGTTGACCGAGGCGCGGCGCCGCCGACCGGACGGACGGTTCTTCTGGGTGGTGGAGGAGACGTTCGCGCCGCTCGTGCGTCTGCATCCCGCCGTCGCCGGCGTCATTCCGGTGGCGGCACGGCGCTGGCGGGCGGCGCCGCTCGCGCCGTCGACATGGCGCGAGATCGCGAGCTTCAGGCGGGCCATGCGTGCGCGCGCCTACGACGACGTCATCGATACCCAGGGGCTCGTCCGCTCGGCGCTGATTGCGCGCCTCGCACGCGGGCGCCGCCACGGTTATGACGCCGAGAGCATTCGCGAGCGCGCCGCGTCGTGGTTCTACGACGTGCCGCATGCGGTCGCGCGCGCGGCGCATGCCATCGCGCGCAATCGCATGCTGACCGGCCTCGCGCTCGGTTATGCGCCCGATGGCGTGATCGATTTCGGGCTTGTGCGCGAATGGCTCGCGGAACCGACCGGGGGAGCCTACGGCGTGCTGCTGCACGCCACCGCGCGGCCCGAAAAAGAGTGGCCTGAGCCGTCATGGATCGCCCTCGGGCGGGCGCTCGGCGCGCGCGGCTGCGCGCTGGTGCTGCCAGCGGGCACCGAAGCCGAGCGCGCGCGCAGCGGACGCATCGCCGCCGCGCTCCCGCACGCCCGCGTGCCCGACCGGCAACCCCTCGATCGCATGGCGCAGCTCATCGCGGGCGCATCTTTCGTCATCGGCGTGGATACCGGGCTCCTCCATCTCGCGGCGGCGCTCGGCGTGCCGCTGGTGGCGATTTTCGTGGGCAGCGAGCCGGGCCGCACCGGGCCGCTGGGGCAAGGACCGATCACCGTTGTCGGCGGCAAGAACAAACTGCCATCGGTGCCCGAGGTGACGAGCGCGCTCGAACGGCTGCTGTAGATGTGGCGCCGGCCGCAGGTGGGCGACCGGTGCGAGTCAGGTTCGCCCCGGCGCAGGCGCGAGTGCGTCGCGGGTCGCGCCGGCGACCCGATCAACGGAAATATCGCGCATGCAGCGATGATGGCCCAGCCGACAGACCGGCTTGTGGCAGGGCCGGCAGGGCAGCTCGCTCGCGGTTTCGATCACCGCGGCGATCGGATTGAGCGGAGCCCAGTGCCACGGGCTGGTCGGACCGAAAATTCCCACCGCCGGGGTGCCGAGCGCCGCGGCGACGTGGAGGAGACCGAAGTCGTTCGAGACCGCGGCCTTGGCCGCGGCGAGCGCGAGAATGGCATTGCGCAGGTCGCCGCCGGTGAGGTCGCGGATGTGGGTGGGGTCAGCTCGCACGATCTCGGCGGCAAGCTCCCGTTCGCCGGGTCCGCCGATCACCCAGATCCGATTGCCCTCGGCCGCCAGCCGCTGCGCCAGGCTGGCGTAATAGGCGCTGGGCCAGCGCTTGGACGGCCCGACCGCGCCCGGCGCGAGCGCCACCACCGGACGGCCGTCGGCTGCGAGCCCGAGGCGCTGGCCCCAAGCCGCGAACTCCGATGGCGGCACCTTGAGCTCCGGCAGCGGCCATTCGGCTGGCGCGGGTTCGTCTTTGCGCAAGGCGAGGGTGGCGCAGCGGTCGGTCATGCGCGGCAGCCGGCGCTCGCCGAAGCGCAGGTCATTGATCAGGCCGAAACGGGCTTCGCCGATGAAGCCGGTACGGCGGGGAATGCTGGCGAGAAGCGGCGCCAGCGCGGATTTCCAGGTCCGCGGCATCACCAGCGCTTGCCCGTAACCTTCTCTCCGCAGCCGATCGGCAAGCGCGCGATGCTCCGTCAGAGCCAGACGCTTTCGCGGCAGGTCGGCCACAATTCCTTTGCGCACGCCGGGCATGTAGTCGAGCAGCGGAGCGACCATCGAGGTCGTCAGCACGTCGATGGCACGCGCCGGAAATCGTTGTTTCAGCAGCTTGACGACCGTATGGCAGCGCACGAAGTCGCCGATCCACATGTAGGGCACGATCAGGATTGGCGGCTCGGACATGGGTTGTCACATGATAAGACGCTCGGTCGCTAACAGCAGAAGGTGGAATTCATTAATAGAAGAATAGGAATCTTCGTTCATTTCTACGGTCGTCAACGGTCACGAAGGATTACCGCCTAAAGCCGTTAGCTTGCCCCTGACGGCCTGTCCAGGGCGACCTGGGAGCGTCCATCGCCTTCGGCGATGTCCCCCCCGCTTCCGACCGCGGAAGTTGCGCGCCTGGGCGCCCTGGGGCAAAGGGGGCGGGGTCGCCCCCGAGGACGGGGGTAGCGACAGGTGGGGTGGGTGCGGGATGTTGCTGGTTACCGGCGGAGCCGGGTTCATCGGGTCCAATCTGGTTGCCGGCCTCAACGAGGCCGGGCGGAGCGACATCGTGGTCAACGACGCGCTCGGCGACGCCGGCAAGTGGCGCAATCTCGGCAAGCGCCAGCTCGCCGACGTGGTGCCGCCAGGCGAGCTGATCGGCTGGCTCGACCGCCGCAAGCTCGATGCGGTCGTCCATCTCGGCGCCATTTCCGACACCACCGCCACCGACGCCGATCTCGTTCTCGCCACCAATTTCCATCTGTCGCTCAAGCTTCTGGACTGGTGTACGGCGACACGCACCCCGTTCATCTACGCCTCCTCGGCCGCGACCTACGGCAACGGCGCAGAAGGCTTCGACGACGACTGGTCGGCGGCGGCCCTGCGGCGGCTCAAGCCGATGAACCTCTACGGCTTCAGCAAGCACCTGTTCGACCTCGCCGTCGCGGACCGCTTCGCAAAAGGCGCGAAGCTCCCGCCGCAATGGGTGGGCCTCAAATTCTTCAACGTGTTCGGGCCGAACGAGTACCACAAGGGCGAGATGGCGAGCCTGATCGCCAAGCGATTCGACGAGGCCAAAGGCGGCAAATCCGTGCGCTTGTTCAAGTCTCACCGCGATGGCATCGCCGATGGCGAGCAGAAGCGTGACTTCATCTACGTCGATGACGCGGTCGCGGTCATGCGCTGGCTGCTCGACACGCCCTCGGTATCGGGTATCTTCAACGTCGGCACCGGCGTTGCCCGCAGCTTCCGAGACCTGATCACCGCCATGTTCCGTGCGCTCGGCCGTGCACCCGCCATCGAATATGTCGACATGCCGCCTGCGATCCGCGACCAGTATCAATATTTCACGCAAGCCAAGGTCGAAAACCTGCGCCGCGCAGGCTACAACGCCGGCTTCACCCCGCTCGAGGACGGAGTGAATCGATACGTCACGTCCTATCTGAACCAGGCCGACCGGCATCGGTGAACGGGGACAGGGAGCCGGCTGTCCAGCGATAGCGCCATGTTCCATTTCGAAGACGCATTCAAGCTGATGTCCGAGCAGACCGTGGTCTGCGTCGGAGACTTGATGCTCGACGACTTCGTCTACGGCGAGGTTTCGCGCATCTCGCCCGAAGCGCCGGCTCCGGTGCTGGCGGTGACGCGCAACGATCTCACCGTCGGCGGTGCCGGCAACGTTGCCCGCAACGTCGCCGCGCTCGGTGCGCGTTGCGTCTTTCTCGGTGTCGTAGGCGAGGATGATGCCAGCCGCACGCTGATGCGGGCGCTCGCCGCCGAACCTCTGATCGAACCCCATCTCGTCGTCGATCCGGCGCGTCCGACCACGCGCAAGGTCCGCTTTGTCTCCGAGCATCACTCGACCCATTTGCTGCGCGCCGACTGGGAGTTGGCGCAGCCGCTCAACGCCAAGACCGAGAAAGTGCTCATCGATCGAACGCTCGCGGTTTTGCCGCGCGCAGCAAGCGTCGTCTTGTCCGACTATGCCAAAGGCACTTTGACGCCGCGTCTCATCCGGGAAGTCATCGATGCAGCGAATGACGCGGGGATCCCGACCATCGTCGACCCCAAAGCGATGGACTATTCCGTCTACCGCGGCGCCACGGTGATCAAACCGAACCGCAAAGAGCTCGCGGAGGCGACGCGCCGGCGCGCCGACTCCGATGAAGAAATCATCGCCGCGGCCTTGGAATTGAATCGGGTGCTGGGAAGCGAAGCGGTCGTGGTGTCGCTCAGCGATGCCGGTTTGATCTTGGTGCCGGCAAACGGCGCCGGCATCCATGTTCCGGCCTATCCCGTCAAGGTCAGAGATGCGTCGGGCGCGGGCGATACGGTAGTCGCAACCTTGGCGGTGATGCTCGCCGGCAAGCTCGACTACGAGGGCGCTGCGCGCGCGGCCAATGCCGCCGCCGCCGTCGTGGTCGGCAAGCGCGGCACCGCGACGGTCTCGGCCGCGGAACTGCGCGCCCGCCTGCTGCCGGCGGCCTCGCTGGCGCCCGAGGAGAAGATCGTCTTCGACTGGTCGGTGCTCAACGAGCGCCTCGCCGCATGGCGGGATCTGCGCATCGGTTTCACCAATGGCTGCTTCGACCTCTTGCATCCCGGCCACATCAAGCTCCTGACCGAAGCGCGCGCCGCCTGCGATCGGCTCATTGTCGGTCTCAACAGCGACGGCTCCGTGCGGCGCCTGAAGGGCGAGGGAAGGCCGCTCCAGGAGGTGCACGCGCGCGCCGAGGTGCTGGCAGCGCTCGAGGCGGTCGATCTCGTCGTCATCTTCGAGCAGGACACGCCGCTCGAGCTGATCCGGCACGTGCGGCCGAAGGTCCTGGCCAAAGGCGGCGATTACCGGCGCGAGGAGGTCGTGGGCCGCGAGTTCGTGGAAGGCTACGGCGGCGAAGTGATCCTGATCGATCTCGTGCCTGGCTTCAGCACGACCAGGATCGCGCGTCGATCGCGCGCGCCGCAGTTGGGCTAGAAGCTCTTAGAGCGCGCGGAGAAGGTCGTGACCTTGCCCGAAGGACGCGAGCAGGAGCTCGTGCGGAACTTTTTCGGCGGCGCGCGGTCGGGCTTCTTCGTCGAGATCGGCGCCAACCGGCCGCAGCAGGAATCGCAGACCTGGCACCTCGAGCGGCTCGGCTGGACCGGCGTCCTGGTTGAGCCGCAGCCCCACCTGGCCGAAGAGCTGCGACGCGTGCGCTCCGCCAAGGTGTTTGCGGTGGCCTGCTCGTCGCCGCAAAACGCCGGCCGGTGTATGCCTCTCCACGTTGCCGGCGCCTTGTCCGCCCTCGACCGCGATCGCATGGCGCCGGGCACGCGACCCGAGCGCGTCATCGAGGTGCCGGTGAGGACGCTCGACGAGGTGCTGATCGAAGCCCGGGCGCCGGCCCAATTCGATTTCCTGTCGCTCGACGTCGAAGGTCACGAGCTCGAAGTGCTCAGCGGGTTCGATCTCGCGCGCTGGCGCCCGCACCTGATCTTGCTGGAAGATCATGTCGGCAACCTCGAGAAGCACCGGTGTCTCAAGTCCGCCGGCTATCGCCTGATCCGCCGCTTCGAAAACAACGGCTGGTACGTGCCGCGCGCTGCCACGGTTTCACCGGCGCCGCGCGAACGTTGGGAGATCGTGCGCAAATATTATCTCGCGCTACCCTTTCGCGTCGCGCGCAATGCGTCACGCGCCCTGCGCCGACGGTGGCGGGAGCGATCGGCGCCATAAGCTCGCGGCGGCCCGGATGTCACCGCGCTTTCGGCGACGCTGCGCCGTTACCCTGCACCGTCGCGGGGTCCGACTTGGCGGATATCGAGCCCAGGGTGGTCGCCCGCCGCAGCGGCGCGCCCGCCGGCGGTGACCAGGCCTGCATCTCCTCGTGGCGTTTGGCGTAGCGGTAGAATGTGCCTTCGAAATTTCCCAGCGCGATGACGACGCCCGCCCAGCCGTCGCGATAGCCGTGCTTGAACAGGTAGTGCTTGACGAATGCCCATATGCCATGGCCGAGGGCGCTGCCCATCGACACGCGCTTTCCTGCCAGCTTGCGTGCGCCGAGCGAGGAGTAGCGGTTCATCTTGTTGATGAGCTCCTCGAAATTGCGAAACGGAAACTGCCAGATCGAGCTTTGCAGTCGTCCGAGCGGCCGCTGCGTCAACAGTACGTAACCCTCATGCACCGGGTCGTCGTCATACCGCATCGCGCCCTTGCGGAAGAGCTGCGGCTGGCGAAAATTCGGATACCAGCCCGAGCCTTTGATCCAGCGTCCCATCATGTAGTTGCGGCGCGGCACCAGATAGGCGTCGTGCACCGGCGTCGACGACAGCAGGGCGAGAATTTCGTCACGGACCTCGGGGGTGCAGCGCTCGTCGGAATCGAGGCTGAAAATCCATTCGTGCCGGCAGTGCGCGATGGCGCGATTGCGCAGGTCGCCGAAGCCGTGGAACGGAATCTGGACGACCCGGGCACCGAGGCTTCGCGCGATCTCGGCGGTGCGGTCGGTGCTGCCGGAATCGGCCACCACGATCTCGTCCGCCCACAGCACGCTCGATACCGCGTCCGCGATCTTTTCGGCCTCGTTGAAGGCGAGGATATAGGCCGATATCTGCTGCATATTTCCTCGTCATTGAGCCTGATCGCGGCGCACGCTATCACAACCGGGGCGGGGCATGCAGGATGAAAGACTGGAGCAGCGCCGAGGTGCCCGATCTCATCTCCGTCATCGTCACGACCTATGATCGCGAGGATGCGCTGGAGGCGGTATTGTCGGCGTTGTCGCGCCAGAGCGACCGCGCCTTCGAGGTTGTGATCGCGGACGACGGCTCGGGCTCCGGCACCGCCGCCGTAGTGGAGCGCTGGCGATCGCGGCTCGGCGTTCCGCTCGGACACGTCTGGCAGGCGGATCGCGGCTTTCGCGCCGCCGAAATCCGCAATCGGGCACTCCTCGCCTGCCGCGGCGACTACTGCATCTTCCTCGACGGAGATTGCATCGTGCGGTCCGATTTCGTCGCGACGCATCGTCGCTTGGCCGAGCCTGGATGGTTCGTCACCGGCAACCGCGTGCTGCTGTCGCCCGATCTCACTGCCGCCGTCCTGCGCGACGGCTTGCAGCCCGGAGCGTGGAGTGCATCCGAGTGGATCGCGTGGCGCCTGCGCGGCGGCGTCAATCGGCTTAGCCGCGGTGCTGCGGTTGCCGCTCGGGCCGCTGCGCAAGCTCGGCCCGGGAAGATGGCGCGGCGCGCGCTCCTGCAACCTCGCGGTCTGGCGTGCCGATCTCGAACGGATCGACGGCTTCGACGCCAGCTTCAGCGGCTGGGGTCGCGAGGACTCCGATCTGCTGATCCGCTTGCTGCATGGCGGCCTGCGCCGCAAGGATGGACGCTTCGCGACCGGCGTCATTCATCTGTGGCACCCCGGGGCCGACCGAGCGCAATTGGCTGCCAACGACGCACGGCTCGCCGCCGTGCTGCGCAGCGATCGCATACGCGCGGGGCGCGGCCTGTCGGCGCTGCGCGACACCGCCGAGGCCGGCCAAGATGACCGCCAAGACGACCATGTCCGGGCACAAACTTGAAACGATAGCCACGCAGGAGGGCGTTCGCGCTCCCGGGCTCGCCCGGATCGCCGACGGGCTGGCCGCGGCGGTTGCGGTATCGCTGCCGTGGTCGACCTCCGCCACCAGCATTCTGATCGTGCTCTGGCTGTTTGCGCTCGTTCCCACGCTCGATGCCGCTGCGTTGCGGCGTGAAATCCGGTCGGCGGCCGGCGGCCTGCCGGTGCTGCTGTGGGCGCTCGGCGCGATCGGCATGTTGTGGGCCGACGTCAACTGGAGCGAACGCATCGCCGGGCTGAGCGGATTTCACAAGCTGCTTCTCATTCCCTTGCTGCTTGCGCAATTCCGCCGCTCGGCGCAGGCAAACTGGGTGATCCTCGGCTTTCTCGCCTCGTCGGCGCTGTTGCTGGTCGCCTCCTGGGCACTCGTATTGACGCCCGGTCTGGCGTGGCGCGGCAAGGATTGGGGCGTGCCGGTCAAGGATTACATCCTGCAGAGCGCGATCTTCGCGATCTGCGCCTTCGGGCTGCTCGGGCGGGCGGCCGAGTTGTGGCGCACCCGGACGCGACTCGCGCTCGTCCTCGTGCTAGGTGCCGCGCTGTTCACCGCCAACATCGTTTACGTGGCCACCGCGCGCACTACCCTCGTCGTGATGGTCGTGCTGCTCTTGCTGCTCGGGCTGCGGCAGTTCGGCTGGAAGGGCGCGGTCGGGGCCGCACTGATCGGCACGGTCATCGCGGCTGCGGCCTGGGCGTCGTCGCCCTACCTGCGCGGGCGCGTGTCGGTCGCGGTGCAGGAGGTGCAAGGCTATCGCGCCAACGAGGTGAATAATCCGGTCGGGTTGCGGCTTGAATACTGGCGCAGATCGCTCGCATTCGTCGCCGAGGCGCCGGTCATCGGTCATGGAACCGGGACAATTCCACAACTGTTCCGGCGCGCTGCGGCAAGCCAGACGATGCCGGAGATGTTGACCACCAATCCGCACAGTCAGATCCTGACGGTGGCGATTCAACTCGGCCTCATCGGAACCGTCGCGCTCATCGCCATGTGGTTCGCTCATCTGGCGCTGTTTCGCGATGGCAGTTTGATCGCTTGGTTCGGGCTCGTGGTCGTGGTGCAGAACGTGGTGGGATCGATGTTCAACTCCTACCTGTTCGATTTCAGCCAGGGTTGGCTCTACGTCTTCGGCGTGGGCGTCGCCGGCGGCGTGATGCTGCGCGCGGGTCTAGAAACGGCAACGGCCGAGAGCAAGGCATGAACGCCCGCGACGACATCCTGGTGCCGATCTCGGTCGGGGAGCTGATGGACAAGATCACCATCCTCGAAATAAAGTTCGACCGCATCAAGAATTCGAGTCAACTCGAGAACATCGCGCGCGAGCTCGGCGCCTTGCGCGCCGTACGCCTCGGAAACGCCGATCGCGCGGTGCTGGACCCGCTCAGCGCCGAGCTCAAGCAGGTGAACGCGAAACTTTGGGACGTCGAGGATGCGATCCGCGAATGCGAAGCGCGCGGCGAGTTCGGCGAGCCCTTCGTCGCGCTTGCGCGCGCGGTCTATCGGCTCAACGACGAGCGGGCCCGGCTGAAGCAGGCGATCAACCGTGCATCGGGATCGCGCCTCATCGAGGAGAAGTCCTATAAGTCGTTCAAGCGCGAAGATTCCGATCCAAGCTCCTGAGCGGACGTGCCGCGAGGTCGGATGCCATGACCAGCCTTGATCTGCCCGGGCGCCCGCGCATCCTGGTCGTCACCCTGCGGCGGCTCGGCGACGTGCTGCTCACCACCCCGCTGGTGCGCACGATTCGGCGGGGCTTCCCGCAGGCGACGCTCGATATCCTCGTGTTCCGCGGCAGCGAGCGCATCCTCCGCGGCAACCCGGATGTCGACCATGTGATCACGGTGCCGCCGCGGCTCTCGCCCGGGGAGACCCTCGCCTTGGTTCGCGGCCTGTGGCGGCGCTACGATCTCGCGGTTTCCACCCAGGCCGGCGACCGCCCGACCTTGTTCGCCGTGGTGGCGGGGCGCCGGCGGGCCGGGCTCGTGCCGCCCGCGGGCGCGACCGGCGCCTGGTGGAAGCGGCGTGCATATCATATCCCGGTACCGGCCGAACCCGGCAGCCATCGCGTCACGCAGCTGTTGGCGCTGGCGACCGCGCTCGGTCTCGAGCCCGCACCGGACATCGTCTGTCCACAGGGCGCCACCGCTGACGAAGTGGCCCCGCACGGGCGGTACGCCGTTCTGCATGCCAATCCGTTCTACAGCTACAAGCGCTGGACCGACGCCGGCTGGCGCGGGCTTGCTCGCGGGCTCGCCGAGCGCGGGCTCGCGGTGGTGGCCACCGAAGGCCGGGACCCCGCGGAGCGGGCCTATAGCGACAACCTCTGGGGTCCCGCCGACCCGCCGGTGATCCGGGAACGCGGACGCCTCGACTGGGCGGGTCTCACCGCCCTTCTCCAGGGTGCCGCCGTCTATGTCGGCCCCGACACCTCGGTGACACATCTGGCCGCCGGCAGCGGCTGTCCGACGATAGCCCTTTACGGTCCGACCAGCCCCCGCCTGATGGGCCCTTGGCCAGTCGGCGGTCTGGCCGAGCCCTGGGATCATGCCGGCACGATCCAGCACCGCGGCAACGTGTGGGTGGTGCAGAATCCTTTGCCCTGCCTACCGTGCGAGAAGCTCGGTTGCGAAGGCCGGCTCGACAGCTACAGTCGCTGCCTCGACGAGCTCCCGGCCCGCTCGGTGTTGAGCGCGGTCGATCAGGCGCTTGGCGCGCTGGGTGAGTCACACGGCAAATCTAGCCGCGCAACATGAAACGACGGTCCTGGCGGTCCGAGACCCGGGTCCGAGGATTTCTTTCAAAACCGCGCGATGGCGAGCCATCCTGACAACCTCGATCCTGCCACCGTCCGCGATTTCGGCCGGCAATGGCAGCGCTTCGACCAACGCGGAATGTCCCCTCAAGAACTCCAGCGGATGTTCGACGAATATTTCGCGATCTTCCCTTGGGACAGTCTGCCGCGTGATGCCGCGGGATTCGATGCCGGTTGCGGCAGCGGCCGCTGGGCCGGGCTGGTCGCACCACGCGTCGGTCGCCTCCACTGTATCGATGCCAGCGCGGATGCGTTGGATGTCGCGCAAAGGAGGCTTGCCGGCGTCGGCAACATCGACTTTCACGTGGCGCCGCTCGACGCCATGCCTTTGCCCGACGACAGCATGGATTTTGGTTACAGCGTCGGCGTTCTCCACCATTTGCCCGATCCCGCAGCCGGCCTCGCCGCCTGCGTAAGAAAGCTGAAGCCGGGCGCGCCCATGCTCGTCTATATCTATTACGCCTTCGACAACCGACCGGCTTGGTTTCGCCTATTGTGGCGGGGAAGCGACTTTCTGCGCCGTGCGCTCTCGAAGGCGCCCTTCGGTCTCAAATCGGCCATTGCCGACGTCCTTGCCGCCTTGGTCTATTGGCCCCTTGCGCGAGCGGCGCGGCTCTTTGAGCGGCTCGGCGGCGATGTCACCGCCTGGCCGCTCAGCGCCTACCGGCGACGCAGCTACTACGCTATGCGCACCGACGCGCTCGACCGCTTCGGCACGCGGATCGAACATCGCATGACTCAGACGCAGATCAAGGCGGTGATGGAACAGGCCGGGCTGCGTGGCATTCGCTTTTGCAATGCCATGCCGTTCTGGTGCGCGGTCGGCTTTAAGGTGGTGCTCGACCAAAAAGCCGTATGAGAGATCAAACTCAAGGGCCGACTTTTTTCGCGCCGGCAGGCGAGGACAAGTCAAACGGCTCGAACGTCTCCTTGTAACATTGATCGATCACGATACCGACGCGCGAATCGATGATCTTATCGCCCTGGATGAAGAGGGCGTAGTCTTGCGGCTTTCCGCGCGCGTCGAGCTTGAGGCAGGTGAGCCAGGCCGGGACCCTTGAGATGATCGACCAGCCGTGCCCCGGAAATTTCCAACTCACCGGCCAGGGCCTGACCGGGAAAAATCGTTCTGATGTTGTCGGCGACGATGCGGCGATAGTTGGGTTGCGACAAGTCCGGTGCCGGTGTGGGCGGCAAATTCTGCACGAGTTCGCTCGCCGAACAGCCGCCCAGACAAACAGCAAGCGCCAGGACATACCCACGCACAGGAAATCTACCTCGCCACCAATGCCGCCATTAACCTTGTTGCCAACGTGCCGGCTCGAAGATATGCCCCGCGCGAAACCGGCGAAAGGCATTCATCTCGAGAGGCCCCTCCATTGCCGCTTCTTCGTCCGGCTGTTGCGGCCGGGTCACCACTAAGGTGCCGAATGCGGCGATTGATTGAAACCGGGCCGCTCGGCGAGCGCCTGCGCGAGGTAGCGCCTGCGCTCAAAGGCCGGTATTGATGGCGCTGAAGCCGCATTTGTGCGGCAATATCGGGACGATGATCCGACTGTCGACCTTCACGCCGCGGATGTGGCTCATTCTGGCGCACGATCTCCTCGCCACGGCGGCGGCGGTGGTCGCGAGCTTCTTCATTCGCTTCGAGGAGGTCGGGCTCACCCAGCGCTGGCGGCTGCTCGTGATCTTGCTGCCCGCCTTCGTCGTCTATGCCGGCTTCGTCTACGGCGTCTCCGGCCTCTACAAGTCGAAATGGCGCTTCACCTCGCTGCCCGATCTCTTCAACATCGTGCGCGCTGCGACGGTATTGGCGGTGACGCTGTTGGCACTCGATTACGTGCTGCTGGCGCCGAATCTCTACGGCACGTTCTTCTTCGGCAAGATCACGATCGTGCTTTATTGGCTGTTGCAGATCGCGTTTCTCGCGGGTCCACGCATCGCCTACCGCTATTTCCGCTACACCCGCACCCTTCAGCACGCCAAGCAGGGCGGCTCGACACCGACCCTCGTCGTGGGCCGCACCGCCGACGCCGACGTGCTGCTGCGGGCGATGGAAAGCGGCGCCGTGACGAAGATCAGTCCGGTGGGCATTCTGTCGCCGTCCCCGGCCGATCAGGGCCAAGCGATCCGCGGCATCTCCGTGCTCGGCGGTCCGGATGACGTCGAGCGCGTCGTCGCCGATCTCCGCAATCGCGCCATCAACGTGTCACGGCTCGTGCTCACGCCGAGCGCGCTCGTCCCCGAAGCGCAGCCGGAAACGCTCCTGATGCGGGCACGGCGCCTCGGCTTGGCCACCAGCCGGCTTCCCTCGCTCGACGAGGGTGGCGAGGCGCTACGGCTTGCGCCGGTCAATGTCGAGGACCTGCTGCTGCGGCCCGGAGTTAAGATCGATTACCATCGCCTCGAACACTTCGTGCAGAACAAATCCATCATCGTGACCGGGGGCGGCGGGTCGATCGGTGCCGAAATCTGCGACCGGATCGTGACCTTCGGCGCGGGGCGGGTGCTGGTGATCGAAAACTCCGAGCCTGCCCTGCACGCCGTGTTGGAAATGCTAGCCACCAAGCAATCGCCGGCGAAGATCGAAGGCCGTCTCGCCGACGTGCGTGACCGCGCCCGCATCTTCCGTCTGATGAACGATTTTCGGCCCGACATTGTGTTCCACGCCGCGGCGCTCAAGCACGTGCCGCTGCTGGAGCAGGACTGGGGGGAAGGGGTCAAGACCAACGTCTTCGGTTCGGTCAACGTCGCCGATGCTGCGGTCGCTGCCGGCGCCGCCGCCATGGTGGTGATTTCGACCGACAAGGCGATCGAGCCGGTGTCCGTGCTCGGGGCCTCGAAACGTTTTGCCGAGATGTATTGCCAGGCGCTCGACAACGATTTCGCGCGGCGGAGCGACGGGCGCAAGCAGCCCATGCGATTGATCGCAGTGCGCTTCGGCAACGTGCTCGCCTCGAACGGCTCGGTCGTGCCGAAATTCAAGGCGCAAATCGAGGCCGGCGGGCCGCTCACCGTCACCCATCCCGCGATGGTGCGCTACTTCATGACCATTCGCGAGGCTTGCGACCTCGTGGTCACGGCGGCCAGCCACGCGCTGGGCGGCGGACAGGCGGGCGTGGCCGTCTACGTGCTCAATATGGGTCAGCCGGTGAAGATCGTCGATCTCGCCGAGCGGATGATCCGACTCTCCGGCCTCGAACCCGGGCGCGACATCGACATCACCTTCACCGGCATCAGGCCGGGCGAGCGCCTGCAGGAGATACTGTTCGCACGCGAGGAACCCACCGCCCCGATCGGGATCGAGGGCATCGTGGCCGCCAAGCCGGTCAGTCCGTCGCTCGAGGCGATGCGCGGCTGGCTTGCGGCGCTCGAGCAGGGCCTGGCGCGCGAGGACCGCTCCGTGATCTTCGGCGTGCTGCACGACGCGGTGCCGGATTTCGGCGGGGAAGCGGCCTGAGCGCTCACGGCCTGGGTCGCGCGAACGTCACCAGCAACCCGGAAACGACGGCGATACTCGCCGCCAGCGCCGCGAGCGATACGAGAACTGCGTGCGCTGCTATGGTCATCGCCGCAAGCGCGGCCAGCGCGAGATTCACCAGCAGAACGCGGGTGACGATGGCGGTAACGCTGAAGCCGTTGTCGGTCGCGCGCTGGTAGAAGTGCGTGCGATGGGCTTGCCAGATCGGCTCGCCCCTTGCGATGCGGCAGACGAGCGTGATGGTGGCGTCGGCGAGGTAGTAGAGCGGCAGGATGAGCGCCGCCGCCAGATGGCCCTTGGCCGCAAGCTGCAGCAGGAGCCAGCCGAGCAGAAGCCCGAGCGGCAGGCTGCCCACGTCGCCGAGGAAAAGCCGCGCCACCGGCTTGTTGAACGGTGCAAAGCCGATCATCGCACCCAAGAGAGCAGCGGCGACCAGGCTAGGCAACAGCCCGATCGTTCCGGAAAGGCCGAGCAGGACGAGTGCGCCGGTGACCGGCACGAATTCCGCCACGGTCATCCAATCGACGCCGTCCATGAAATTGACGAGGTTGACGAGCCATACCCCACCGAGAAAAAGGCCTGCGCGTTCGATCCACCAAGGCACCTGCGGCACGACTTGCAATTCGCCCGGGAGTGCCGCGATCACGGTGCCGACCGCAACGCACTGCATGGCAAGCCGCATAGTTGCCGGCAACGAACGCAGGTCGTCGCGCGCGCCGACCACGGCCAACAGCGCGGTTGCTGCACTCACCGCTAGCGAATTCGGCGCCCTGATTCTGCACGACGGCAGGCCACACCGCGACGGCACCCCAGGCGACGAGCAGCGTGGCAACCACGACCGCGATGCCGCCTCCCTGCGGCGTCGGCTCGCGGTGGGACGAGCGGGAGTTCGGCTGCGCCATCGCGTAGCGCGCGAGCCAGGGCCGCAACAGCACGATCAGTCCGAGCGCGAGCAAAAATGCGAGAACAGCGACCGGTACGAGGACCCGGAGAGGCTCGATGGTTTGCTCGTTCATTGCTGTGCTGTGCGCCGGACGCGATCATTTGCACGATAGCATTCGGCGGCCATGCGTACAGCAGGGGGCATTCGACTCCGGCCACAGGCCAGGTGATGCTTGGCAAATATGTCCGCGCGACTACACTGCCGCCATCACCTCTATCGGACCGCTAGCACTTTCCCGTGTTGTCCCTCGATCACCTCGACGCGATCAGAGTCGCTGAAATCGACAAGATCGCCTCGTTCTTTCCGGCCGGCGCCCGCATCCTCGAAATCGGGGCGGGTACCGGCAAGCAGGCGCTGGAATTGCAGCGGCGCGGCTTCGAGGTCACCGCAATCGACGTCGCGGCTTCGAACTATTCCGGCGACCGCGTTTTTCCGATCCAGGACTACGACGGTCGGACCATTCCATTGCCGGATGCCAGCGTGGACGTCGCGTTTTCCTCCAACGTGCTCGAGCATGTATCGGATCTTCCGCGTCTGCATGCCGAGATTCGTCGCGTGCTCGCACCGGGTGGCAGCTGCATTCATGTCGTCCCCACCCACACATGGCGGCTTTGGAGCACGCTGACATCCTATCTCGAAGCAATCTCGTTTTCGGTGTCTTCGCTGCCGCAACTCGTCCCCCGGGCGGTACCGCGCGGCGCCGAACTCGGACGCTTGCGGGACGCCTGGTACCGGACCGCCCGGCATGCGATCGGCCTCTGTCTTCCCCGGCGGCACGGCGAGCGAGGCAACGTCGTCTCCGAGTTGTGGCTGTTTCACCCCCGCTGGTGGCGGCGGAATTTCCAGGACAACGGCTTTGCCGTCGTCGCGCACGAGCCGATGGAGCTGTTCTACACCGGCCAAGCGCTGTTGGGGCTGCGCCTGGGCATCGCCAAGCGCAAGCGCTTGGCGCGCGTGCTCGGCAGTTCCTGCCACCTCTTCAAGCTTGTGCCGGTGCCGCAGCGAGCCAGTGACGCCGCTGACGGCGCTCACGCGAATTCGCGCACGATGTCTTGCACTGGTCGTCCGAGCGCGAGTTGGGTCAGAATGTCCTCGGTCCTGCGGACCATGGCGTCGAGACCGTAGTTCAAGACGATCGTGCGGCGCACCGTATCGCGCAGGCTCGGATCCTGTGCGAGGCGCCGTCGCAGCAGCCCCCAGGCCGCGGACAGCAGATCGGGATTTTTCGGCGCAACCACTTCGCCGAGTTCGCCGGCGATCAGGCGCACATCGCCCACATCCGTGGCGGCCACGGGAATGCCGCAGGCCATCGCCTCGCCGACCACGTTGGGAAATCCTTCGCCGAAGCTCGATGCCAAGGTGGCTATGTCGAAGGCGTTGTAGGCCGCCCTCACGTCGGCGACGTCGCCGGCCCAGAGCACTCGGTCCGCAAGGCCCAGGGAATTTGCGAGCGTCTGGAGCTGATTGCGATAGCGGCTCGGCCCGTCCCCCACGCAGACGAAGCGAGCATCGGAATTTTGCCGCGCAAAGATCGCGGCGGTGTTGAGCAGGTTGGCGTGGTCCTTCATCGGATCGAGCCGTGCCACGCAGCCGACGACGAAGTCGTGGCGGGAAAGCCCCCACGCACCCCGCATGGCATGCCCGGCGTCGGCATCGGGTCGCATGGCGTCGGTATCGATACCGTTCGGGACCACGACAATGCGATCGGCCGGCAACCCGCGCGTGACCGCGTCGGCGCGCACGGCGCGCGCATTGGCGATAATGAGAGCGGCACGCCGCGCAACCCATGCCTCCGATCGGTAGGTGAGGGCGCTCAACGCATCATAGTGCCGCAGTTGCATACCGCCGGCGCGCAGCCCGAACACGAGCTTGCTGTGCAGCTGCGGCGGTAGCAGCAGCGCCGCCAGGGTCGTCTGCGCCGGCAGGAAGGCATACACCACGTCGGGACGTTCGCTGAGAAACAGCCGTCGCAACCGTGCAAGCGGTGCAACCGCGTGCCATCGACTCGACTTGCCGATCGAGTGCAGCCGCGCGCCGCTGTCTCCGAGCAATGCTTCGAGCGCCCCGCCCGCATAGAGCACGGCAACCACGACATCATGTCCGCGGCGCGCAAGTCCCGCCGCCAGCACGGCGAGTTGGCGCTGGCTACCACCGACGGCCAGATCGCGAACGAGGAAGACGACCTTCATGCACGCCTCAGTCTGCAAACCTGCCCAATCCCGGCGGCCGAGCCGCGCACACATTCGCAACGTGCGTGATGAAACAGTCAATCCCGGTCTCGAGCCCGGCATGTCGATACGATGCACGGTGCTCAGTGCAGGACGAATATACGCCCTGGGCGCCGTCCGGCGATGCGGGGCGAAAATGCGGCATTTCGGCCGTTCGCGCTTGCTCGTTCGGTCGATGGCGACTTATGGTCCTCCCTCGTTGCCGCCGCGGAGGAAACCGCGCAGTGCAATACGGCGCGTTGGTCATTTCGCTGGATTTCGAGCTGTTGTGGGGCGTTCGTGACAAGCGCACGATCGCGGATTACGGCGCCAACATTCTCGGCGTCCGCCGGGTCGTTCCGGCCTTGCTCGATCTCTTCGCCGAACGGAACATCGCCTGCACCTGGGCGACAGTCGGGCTGCTTTTTTTCGGGACCAACAAGGAGATGCTCGCCGCGCTTCCGGCGCGCAAGCCGTGCTATGCCAATGCGAAAATCTCATCCTACCATTATCTTGCCGAGGTCGGCGCCGACGAAGAGCGCGACCCCTACCACTATGGCCTCTCGCTGATCAGGCGAATTCTCGCCTACCCGGCCCAGGAGATCGGCACCCACACCTTCTCGCACTTCTATTGCCTGGAAGAGGGAGGCGATACCGCGGCCTTCCGCGCCGACCTGGTGGCTGCGCGCGCGGCAGCGGACGGCCTCGGCGTCGAGCTTGCGAGCATCGTATTCCCGCGCAATCAGGTTGGTCCGACCCACCTGGCGGTGTGCCGCGAATTTGGATTGCGCGCCTTCCGCGGCAACGAGCGCGTCTGGTTCCACCGAGCGCGCAGCGACAGCGAGCAGACTCTGCTCATGCGCGGCTGCCGCTTGGCCGATAGCTATGCGCCGATCGGCGGCCCGCACGATCACGAGCCCGCGCTTGTCGACGGCATGGTCGATGTTCCGGCCAGCCGTTTCCTGCGGCCGGCGGGAGAGAGTGCCGTGATGGAGCGCCTGCGCCTGCGGCGCATCACCTCGGCCATGGAGACGGCGGCCCGCCGCCGAAGGCTGTTTCATCTGTGGTGGCACCCGCACAATTTTGGGGTCGATACACAACGAAACCTGGCGTTCCTGCGCGACATTCTCGATCATTTCCGCACCCTGCAGGATCGCTACGGCATGCGGTCGATGACGATGGCGGCAGTCGCCGACGAGGTTCTCCATGCGCACGGACAGGGTCGTGCTGCTCACCCGTGAGGGCGAGCCCGGCCGCATCGCCGCACGATACCTTGCTGCCCGTTTCCCGGCCGTGACGGTGATCGTGGAGGACCCGGTGCCGCGCGCGTTGCTGTTGCGTCGGCGCATCAAGCGGCTGGGCCTTGTCCACGTCCTCGGCCAACTGGCCTTCATGGCATTTCAGCGCGTCCAGCAGACGGCCTCGAGATCGCGCGCCGCGGAGATTATCCGCGAAGGCGGCCTCGATCCGCGTTGGCCCGAGGAGAGCGAAGTGATCCGGGTACCGTCGGTCAATGCGCCGGAATGCATCGGCCATCTGCAGCGATTGCAGCCGCAGGCTATCCTGGTCGTCGGCACCCGCATCATTGCCAGCGACGTGATGCGTGCCGTGGATGTTCCCTTCATCAACTATCATGCCGGCATCACGCCGAAATATCGCGGCGTCCACGGAGGATACTGGGCGCAAGCGGAAGGGGACCATGGCAATTTCGGCGTCACCGTCCATCTCGTCGATGCCGGCATCGACACCGGTGACGTCCTCTATCAGGCCCGGCTGGCGCCGACCGCCAAGGACAACTATTCGACCTAC
>CAVQIP010000044.1:0-134020 GCA_963712565.1 uncultured Alphaproteobacteria bacterium
TGACGCGCGACGGGAGGACAACGATGCGGTGCAGTCGAGCTGCGTTGACACTGGTGTCGGCGGTCGGCGTCGCTGTCATCGCCGCCATCATTCCGGCGACGATCGCGCGCGCCGAGAGCGATGCCGAGATCGAGCAGCTGGTCCGGCGGCACGTGCAACCGATGCTGATCGCCGCCGGCGGCATGGCGGTCGCCGTCCATATCGACGGCCGCACTCTGTTCTACAACTACGGCATGGCCGACGCCGCGCGCAAGCAGCCGGTCACCTCGGACTCGTTGTTCAACCTGGCCTCGGTCGGCAAGGTGTTCTCCGCGACCCTGTTGGCGCAGGCGGTCAAGCAAGGCGAGGTCGCGCTCGACGATCCCGTCGCCAAATACGTGACCGAGCTCGCACCGCGGCGGCGACATCCGCAAGGTCACGCTCGGGGAGCTCGCGAGCCACACCTCCGGGCTGCACCGCACCCCGCAGCAATACGAGCCGTGGCACCGCGGGCCGTACACGCTGCCCGACTTCATCCGCTATCTCGATGCCTGGAAGGCGGACGACGCCACCAGCCGGGCAAGCAGGACATCTATTCCAATTCCGGCTTCGTGCTGCTGCCGCTGGCGCTGCAGCGCCGCTTCGACACCCCGTTCGCGAAGCTCCTGGCCGAACGCGTGCTGGCGCCGCTCGGCATGAGCTCGACGGTGATGCCGGTGCCGCGCGGCAACGCGCGCGGGCAGCTCGCGCCGGAGTTTCGCCGCCGCGCGGTGCAGGGCTATTCCGCCGAGGGCCGCGCGGTCGGCGCGCCGGCGACATCCAGGGCACCTTCAACTGGCCCGGCACCGGGCAGATGTTCTCCTCCGCGCGCGACATGGCGGTGTTCCTCGCCGCCAATCTCGGCGCGCTGCCGGACCGGCGCGCGCTGCAGGAGGCGATGGCGTTCGCGCAGCAGGGCGTGTTCACCGTCGGCCCGCGCTTCACCCAGGCGCTCGCCTGGCAGCGCGTGCGCAACGGCGACCTCACCATCGTCGACAAGAACGGCGGCCTCGACAACACCTCGACCTATATCGGCATGATTCCGCAGAAGCGCCTCGGCATCGTCCTGCTTTCCAACTGCGGCAACGAGCCCGCCACCCGCATCGGCCGCCAGATCATGCTCGCGCTGGCGCGCAGCGAAGCCGCCGCGAGCGCGGAAGGTCACGCCGGCAATTGAGCGCGCGTCGGCGCCAGCGATAGTCGCCGACTATCGCCGCGGCGCGCGCTGCGGGCTGAACCTTAGATTTAGCATATTCCAAGGTGCTATCTAGAAGTGTAGCATCGCGCTCGGCCTTTTGTCGGCCGCGCGGGCGCTCCGGCCCGCTCATTCGGAGGGCATCATGCCAAGGATTTCCCTGTCGCTCAGCTTCGCTGCAACCTCGCTCGTCCTTGCGCTGCAAGCCGCGCCGGCTCACGCCCAGGCGTCGCGCACCTGGGTCTCGGGAGTGGGCGACGACGCCAATCCCTGCAGCCGCACCGCGCCGTGCAAGACCTTTGCCGGCGCCATCTCGAAGACCGCGCTCAACGGCGAGATCAACTGCCTCGATCCCGGCGGCTTCGGCGCCGTCACCATCACCAAGTCGATCACCATCGACTGCCACGAGGTGTTCGCCTCGATCCTCAACGCCGGCACCAACGGCGTCAACATCCCCTTCGACAGCTTCAACGCCGCCGACGCGCGCAAGACCGTGCGGTTGCGCAACATCAATTTCAACGGCGTGAACACCGGTATCATCGGCGTCAGGATCACCGGTGGCGCGGTCATCGGCGCCGGCGTGGTCATCATCGAGGACTGCCTGATTGACGGAAATTTCGCCGGCGCCGCGCGCGGCATATCCGACGAACGCACCGGCGGCGGCGAGTTGTACGTCGCCAACACGACCATGCAGGAATACCGGCGGGAACGGCATCCTCATCGACCCGGGAAACGGCGCGGTCGCGGGACAGAGGATCGACTCCACGTTCGACAACGTGCGCATCACGAACTCGGTCTTGGGGCTCGGCATAGCCTCCAACGGCCGCGCGGTGATCAACCGCTCGGTGTTCTCGGGCAATACCAACGCCGGCATCGTCGCCAACGGCGTGCTGGCGGCGACGGAAGTGAACGTCACCAACAGCGTGAGCAGCAACAACGGCATCGGCGTCCAGAACGGCGGCGGGACCGTGACGATCCGGCTGTCCAACAGCGATATCGCGTTCAACGGCACGGGAATCCTCGGCGCCACGCAATCCTTCACCAACAACAGGATCATCGGAAACACCGCGGCGGGCACCGCCCCGACCCCGAGTCGGTGTGACCACCAGACCCGGCTCGGGTCAGCAGTTTAGGCGCGGCGGGATCCCGCGCGCCGGCATCCGATTATAGAAACTGCCGTCACGCGCGGTTGCGCAGCACCATGCAGGCGCCGCCGGCGCGGCGGATGCTGCCGCACAGGCCCTCGGCGGCTTGCCGCGTGTCGGCGCCGACGCGCACCTGGTAGAACGCGTGCGAGCCGCGGCTGCGCAACAGCGTGCTGAGCAGGCTCGGATCGCGCCCGGCGAGAATGTCGGCGTAGCGCTTGGCGATCTCGGCATAAGCCGCGAGCGCGCGGTCGCGCGAGAAGCCGGCGCTGAGCTGCACGCCCCAGGGACTGCCGGCGGCGAGCGTCACCCGCTCTTCGAGCTGGCGCACGAACGGGTTAGGCGCGCGGTGCAGGAGCGCGATCAACTGCTTGCAGTCCGCCTTCGGCGCGCGCTCGGGCTCGCGCTTGCCGCCCGCCGCCCAGGTGTCGACCGAGACGCCGGTGATGGCGAAGACGTAGTTGCGGGTCTCCGCCGGCAGCGGCCGCGCGCCGGAGAGGAACTCGCGCACGCGCTGCGGGCCGGCATTGTAGGCGGCGGCGGCGAGGCCGAGATTGCCGAACTGGCCGGCGAGCTCGCGCAAGAATTCCGCCGACTTCGGCAGCGCCTGCACCGGGTCGAACGGATCGAGCAGGCCGCGCTCGGCCGCGGTGCGCGGCATGAACTGGGCGATGCCTTGCGCACGCGCGCCGCTCCTCGTGCGCGGGCCGACGACGCCGGGCTGGAACCGGCTCTCCTGCCAGATCACCCGCGCGAAGAACTCGAGCGGCAGGGCGTTGGCGCGCGCCGCCAATTCGATCATCAGGCAGACCGAGTCGCCGACATCGGCATTGCCGCGCAGCGCCGCGGCGCTGTCGGCGGGCGCAGTCGCGTTGTCGTCCGCGGGCGCGGGCGCGGGCGCGGGCTCGGCACGCACGGCGGCGGCCGCCGCCGTCAGCAGCATCAGCGCGATGATCGCAATGCGGGCCATGCGCGGGCAACGACGGTGCTGGCGTTCCGGTTCGCTATAGAATAGCAGCGCAAGCGTGGGAGGCGAAGGTGTAGCGGTACGACGTAATCACGCGATCATTGCCATAGTCAGTGGACGATCGGCTCCAGCGTCCCCTCCCCCGCTTGCGGGGGAGGGACAGGGTGGGGGCACATACGAAGGCTCGTGCCCGTCTGCCCCCTCCCCACCCCTCCCCCGCAGGCGGGGGAGGGAGCACACCGAATTTGCCGACCGTCCCAACCCCATCGGTACACGCAGTGGATCGCTCGCGGTTCGTTGCTACACTGATCATGACTTCGCTTCTTCACCTCACATCCCGCAGACAACGCCATGCCCCTTCCCCTCTCAGGCCTCCTCGTCGTCGCGCTGGAGCAGGCGGTGGCGGCGCCCATGTGCACCTGCCGGCTCGCCGATGCCGGCGCGCGCGTGATCAAGGTCGAGCGGCCCGAGGGCGATTTCGCGCGCACCTACGACAAGCTGGCGAAGCCTCATTCTAGCAAAGACGGGCGTAAACGCCCTGATGGCGCCGGCGCGAGCGCGCATGCACGTGCTGGTGCTCGCAAAGACGGGCGTAAACGCCCTGATGATGGCGGCGAGAGCGCCTATTTCGTCTGGCTCAACCGCGGCAAGGAGTCGGTGGTGCTCGACCTCGCGCGCGCGGACGACAAGGCGCTGCTCGCCGCCATGCTCGGCAAGGCCGACGTGTTCGTGCAGAACCTGAAACCCGGCGCCGTCGAGAAGCTCGGCTTCCCGCTCGAGGAGTTGCGGCGCGCGCATCCGCGGCTGGTGATCTGCTCGATCTCCGGCTACGGCGAGGACGGCCCCTACCGCGAGCGCAAGGCCTACGACATGCTGATCCAGGCGGAGTCGGGGCTCGCCTCCATCACCGGCGGCCCGGAGGCGCCGGCGCGCGTCGGCGTCTCGGTCTGCGACATCGCCGCCGGCATGGACGCCTACGAGGCGATTCTCGAGGCGTTGATCGCGCGCGAGCGCAGCGGCGACGGCGCGGCGATCTCGATCTCCATGTTCGACGCCATGGCGGACTGGATGGCGGTGCCGCTGATGCAATACGAGGGCGGCGCGCCGCCGAAGCGCATCGGCCTCGCCCACACCTCGATTGCGCCCTACGGCGCGTTCAAGACCAGGGACGGCGCCGACATTCTCATTTCGATCCAGAGCGACCGCGAGTGGCGCGTGCTCGCGGAAAAGGTGCTGGGCGATGCGGCGCTCGCCGCCGATCCCGCCTTCGCCACCAACGTGGCGCGCGTAGCACGCCGCGCCGACACCGACGCCCGCGTCGCCGCGGTGTTCGGCGCGACCGACGAGGCGGCGCTGACGCAAAAGCTCGCCGCCGCCGGCATCGCCTTTGCCCGCGTCAACGCCACCGCCGATCTTGCCGTGCATCCGCAGCTCCGCCGCATCGAGATCGCCACGCCCTCGGGCACGGTGAGCTATCCCGCCCCGGCCGGGCGCTGGGCCGGCGAGCCGCGCCGCTACGGCGCGGTACCCGCGCTCGGCGCCCACAGCGCCGCCATCCGCGCCGAGTTTTTGCCGCAGGCGAAGCGCGCGGGCGTGTGAGCCCGCGTGAATTAAGACAGCTCGAGCGGCGAACTCGGTGCGTCCCCTCCCCCGCTTGCGGGGGAGGGCCAGGGTGGGGGCAGGTATAAAGATTCGCGCGAGACGTTCCCCCTCCCCACCCCTCCCCCGCAAGCGGGGGAGGGAGCAGACCGAATGCGTGCATTCGCCGCGCCCCACAAACTTCGCCGCTGACCGCGGCCCGCGCCGGGCCATAATGGCGCAGGTGATTCGCGCGGAGCGCGGCCATGGCCCCGATCGCACGCTGTCTCACGCTTCTCGGCGCGCTGCTCTCCACGCTGCTTTTGGGCGCGGCGAGCGCCGCGGCGCAGACCGCCGCGGCGCAGAGCTGCGACTATGCCGGGCAGAGCTTCAGCGCCGGCGCGACGCTGTGCGAGTGCCCGAACCTGCGCATCGTGCGCAGCGCCGGCAATGTCGGGCGCGGCGAGATCACCAGCAAGCGCCTCGTCTGCAAGGACCAGGCGTGGGTCAACAGCAACACCCTGTGCCTCGTGGCCTACACCACCGCCGACCACGCCGAGGCCGCGTTCCGGAAATTCCAGGCGAGCTATTGTCCGCGGTTTCCGGTCAACCACGCCGACATCGCCAAGGCCGTGAGCGAAGAGACCGAAAGATTCTTCGCCGCGGCGCCGCGCAGCCAGGCGCTGATCGCGGTGCAGGCGATCTGCCGCCGCTTCGCCGACCTCTCCACCTCCTGCCAGGCGATGATCGAGCGCCTCTCGGCCAGCGGAAATTAGCGTGTGACGAGCGGTTGCTGCCGCACCCCGGCCGTCACTGCCGGGCTTGACCCGGCAATCCATCCCCTTCACAAGAAGCCCCTTTTTTCGCACGGAGGCGGGCGATGACGGCAGGGTTAGCGCGCGGCTGGGCGATGGCGCGGGCGTGCGCCGCCGTGCTCAAACAGCATCCCAAGCTCGCGCTGCTGCCGGCGGCCTCGGCCGCGATCCTGCTGCTCGTCGCCGCGCTCGTGCTCGTCTCGCTGCTGCCGCAGTTCGGAGCCTGGCACGCCGCCGCCGGCGCGATCTGGCAGCGCGTCCCGATCGTGTGGCTCTATGTCATCGCCAACGGCGCGCTGTTCGTGCTCACGGTGCTCGTCACCACCCTCAACGCGGCACTGCTCCATTGCGCGCTGCGCTGCCACGCCGGGCAAGCGCCCTCGCTGCGCGCAGGTCTTGCCGCGGCGGCGCGCGCCCTGCCGCAGATCGCGGGCTGGGCGGTGGTGCTCTCCACGATCGGGGCTGCGCTCTACGCCATCGAGATCGCGCTGCGCGCCAATCTCGGCGTCGTCGGCGTGGTGATCGGCCGCCTGTTCGACGTCGGCTGGTCGGTGACGACGTTCTTCGTGCTGCCGGTGCTGGTGGTCGAGCGCGTCGGCCCGGTGACGGCGATCCGCCGCTCGGCGGCGATGGTGAAGCGGCGGTGGGGCGAATCGCTCGCCGGCGAGACCCGCTTCGGGCTCATCGGCATGCTGTTCATCGCGCAGGCGCTGCTCGTGTTCTTCGCCGGGCTCGCGCTCCTCCTCTCCTCCGGCGCGCACGCCATGGCCGGCCTCGGCCCGGTGCTGATGGCGCTCGGCGCGGTCTACGGCATCGTCGCGATCGTGCTGCTGCAGGCGCTGAGCGCGATCTTCCAGGCCGGCCTCTACGTCTATGCCAGCACCGGCGCGCTGCCGCCCGCGCTCGATCCCGACCACATCGCCGGCGCGTTCCGGCGCAAGGGCTAGCCGCGGCCGAGCGGCGCCGATCGCATCATCTGCGGCCATTGTAAATAACAACGAAAATACAATGGCCCTCCGCGCCACGTGCCTGAGGCACGGCCACTTTCGCCCCGCGGCCCTCGCAAATAACAATGAATAACAATGGCGCCGCGCAGCGCGCTTTCGCCTCTCGTGCCCTCTCGCCTCTCGTGCCCTCTCCCCTCCGGGGGAGAGGGCTCAATGCTGTGCCCACGAATTCGAATGGGTGAGGGGGCCTTCCTACAAACACCCCCTCACCCCTCCTTTTCCGCTGACGCATCGAGTCGCCCTCTCCCCCAGAGGGGCGAGGGCACGATAACAACGGCCGCGCGCGCGGCCTCAGCGCACAGGGCGGGCCGTTGGCGTACCTTCATCTCACGATGTCAAACAGCGCACGTTTCTTCATTCCCGCGGCGCGTTCTTGCGCCCTGGTTGTCTCTTTTCTTTCACACCCGACCCGAAATCGAGGGGCGGGCGGAGCGCCGGGAGGCGCACAGTTTACGTTGTCGCGCGGGTGAGGCGCGACGCGCGTCCGGCGGGACGCGCTCGCCTCGCGGCGCTCCACCGTGGCGGTTTCGGCCGGTGTCCGCGCTTCCAGCTCCAGCATTACCGCCGGATCCGGTGAGCGAGCGACCTCGCAGCCAGAAGTGCCTGGCCGGTAAGGTCCCGGACCTCCCGAGCCCGCGGTTACGAGCCGCAGCCGCGGGACGCCACTCCCCGCTCCGCCTTCAGGATCGTCTCTAGAAGACGCCCCTCGATGAGCGGGAATGCGAATCTATCTAGCATAACCACGTTATGTAGTCAATAGGCGTAGTCATAATGTAGTCGTCCTGGCCCCGACAACGAGGCCCTCTCCGCACTTTTTGCCTAAACGTCGCGACACCTGGACCAGTTGCATATTCTGCGACGACCGCGTCCGCTACGAACTCTTTAGAGGGCGGCTGTCCGATCCTGCGTTTCAAGCAAGCGAGCTGAATCTCAGCGAATTCATCAAGGCCCGCGCAAACACGAAGCCACACCTTGCTGAGCTAATGTAAGCAAGCAGGGTTACCACTCAATTCCGAAGGATTCGCTCGAACCACATGATCCCTGCCTCACCGTCCTTTCGCGCAATCGCATCAACCATTCGACTGTGGCGAATTGCGTTTCCAAGTTCTGCCGCCCGAGAAGCACGACGTGGAAACGTCTTCGTTTTCTGACTGGCCTGGCATCGCCGCGGGTTATGCCTCCAGTCTTCCCGCCGGGATCGATCCATCGATCTCACCCGACAACCGAATCTCGCGCAGTCGGCGAACGTGGTCAATCAACGTGCTGGCTGCGTGTTCAATCTCATCCAATGTATTGAACCTGCCGATTCCTATTCTGATTGAGGCGTGGGCCAACTCTTCCTCAACACCGCAAGCGCGGAGGACGTAGGACGGCTCAATCGATGCAGACTTACACGCCGATCCAGAGCTTATAGCGATGTCCTCCTTGGCCGACATCATCAGTGCCTCAGACTCAATGCCGGCGAATGAGACATTCAGATTTCCTGGCAGGCGATGGTCCAACGAGCCATTCAGCGTAATGCCGTCAAGCGCATCCCACAGTCGCTTTCGGAGCAACTCTCGAAGATCTAGGATACGTTGCGCTTCTCGCGCCATTTCCTTGTCGGCGAGCTCACACGCTTTGCCAAATCCAACGATCAATGGCACCGGAAGTGTTCCAGAGCGCATTCCGCGCTCATGGCCCCCGCCGAACAAGATTGGGGAGAGACGAACGCGAGGTCTACTGCGAACAAAAAGCGCGCCGATGCCCTTGGGCCCATACATTTTGTGGGCGGAGATAGAGACCAGATCTGCGCGTGCCGAGTTGACGTCGAACGGAACTTTGCCAACGCCTTGCACTGCGTCGATGTGGAAGAGAATACCTCGGCTCTTCACTAACTCACCAATCTCACGAACCGGCTGGACAACGCCGATCTCATTGTTGGCGAGCATGATTGAGACTAGGATCGTATTTGGCGAAAGGGCATTTTCAAGTTTGGCGAGATCGATGCGCCCGTCACCATTGACAGGCAAATATGTTAGAATAAAGCCGTGTTTTTCGAGGTAGTCGCACGTGTCGAGCACGGATTTGTGCTCAGTCCGCGATGTAACGATATGATTACCCCGATGGCGAAGGGAGTCGGCGACCCCTCGGATGGCAAGATTGTTCGCTTCCGTAGCCCCAGAGGTCCACACGATCTCTTTCGCCATCGCTCCGATCAATCGGGCAACCTGTTCTCGTGCGTCTTCGACCGCCCTCTCAGCATCCCACCCGAACGCGTGGGTACGAGACGCAGCGTTGCCAAATTTCTGCGTGAAATACGGCAACATCGCATCGAGGACACCCGGATCGAGTTGAGTCGTCGACTGATTGTCCAGATAAATCGGAGTCTTCACGTTCTTCTAACCAGGTTTCTCTCTGATAGAGGTTGGATCAGCTGCCCCATTCATGGCTATGAAAGTTGCTTGACGGCCGGGCATGGATGCCAAGACGGTCTCGGATTGCTTGCGCAAGCTCAACGCCGTGAGTCCGGGTGTTGTCGGTCACAACGTATTTTGCTCCCGTTGCGCGGATGTATTCCAGAGTACCCAAGAAATCGGCGTGATTAGAGAGTGCCACGCGATAGGCGCGCGGGGAGTACTCCAGAACAGGATCATCGCGTCTGGCCATGAAAGCGCTGAGCGTGATCGTGACGCCTTCTGGTAGATCAACGGGGAACCTGTCGCCCTTTGAGTAGAGCCGGATGTACCGTTTGCCGGCCATAGCGAATTTGACATCTAACGATCGGGTCGAGGTTACGGTGCCAACAGCCGATCCGAATTGCTGGTAAACCGCGACTTCCCTGCACAAGGTCTCACTGCACAGAATCGGCACGTTCACGTTTACGCCGAGAAGCTGCAACGCGCGCTGGATAGTTCCTCGATGGGCCTGAATGTGCACAGATCCAATCTTGAGCTTTGCATATACAAGCTCAAGAAACCGCGTCTCCGCCTCCTCCTGTGAGTACCTGCGGATACTTTCAGGGCTGCCGTATGTGCTATCGACGACGAGTGCGTCGCATTTGAGAGTGTTATGAGACTCGAGAGGCCAATGAAAGTCCCCTGAGTATCCGAGTCGATGGCCAGCCGGCGTCTCGACCAGAACCTGGACGGCGCCAAGCATGTGTCCGCTAGGCATGAGCGTTACGAAGCATTGGCCCACCTTATGGGGGGTCAAGGCCGGAATCGGGTAAAGGTTTTCGCGAACTATGAGGTCGGCATCGAATTCGGCGATAAGTAGATTATACGTTTCCTCGCTCATGAACAGATTTCCCGAATCGATCGCGGCATGATTCAAGATGGCAAACTGAGGGGGTTTGCCATGGGCCACGCTATTCCGGTGCGGACGGACTATACCGCCGGCGAGGTTCGCCGGCTTGCCCAGCGAGCGAAAGATGCTGCGCAGGCGCGGCGGCTGTTAGCGATTGCGGCCGTGCTCGGCGGCGCCTCGCGGGAGGAGGCGGCCAAGATCGGTGGCATGGATCGTCAGACCCTGCGGGACTGGGTGATCCGGTTCAACGAGCAGGGAGCGGACGGTCTCATCAATATCCCTTCTCCAGGAGTTCCGCCCAAGCTCAACGCCATGCACAAGGCCTGTCTCGCCGGCATCGTGGAGGAGGGTCCGATCCCTGCGATCCATGGCGTGGTGCGCTGGCGAGCGTGCGATCTGATCATGCGGCTGTATGAGGAGTTCGGGCTCTCGGTGTCGGACGATACGATCTATCGCGCCCTCAAGAAGTTGGGCTTCTCGCATATGAGCGCCCGGCCCAAGGCCTACAAGCAGAATGCCGAGGCCATGGAGGCGTTCAAAAAAACTTCGCCGAGCGTGTGGCGGAAATCCGCACGGCACTCGCACCTGGCACACCGTTAGAGGTCTGGTTCCAAGACGAGATGCGGGTGGGTCAAAAGAACAAGCTCACCTATCGCTGGGCCAGGAAAGGTTCACGCCCCCGTGCTGCCCACGATCAACGGACCCAATCGACCTATCTGTTCGGTGCGGTCTGCCCCGAACGTGGAGCTGGCGCCGCCCTCGTGCTGCCGGCCTGCAACTGCGAAGCCATGCAGCTCCATCTCGACGAGATCGCAACCAAAGTCGCACCCGGAGCACACGCCATTCTCCTCCTTGATCAGGCCGGCTGGCATGGCGCCAAAGCCCTGGTGGTTCCGAGCAACGTCTCACTCGTGCCGCTGCCGCCGCGCGCACCCGAGCTCAACGGCCAGGAAAACATCTGGCAGTTCATGCGTCAGAATTGGTTGTCAAACCGGATCTTCAAATCCTTCGACGATATCGTCGACCACTGCTGCTATGCCTGGAATACACTCATCGACCAACCCTGGAAGATCATGTCCATCGCGCAGCGCGACTGGGCAGCAGTCGGTCACTCAATCTGAGGATTGGTATTAAACACAATGATCGCGCGGCCCAGGACGTTTTGAATTATTGGTAACCAATAAAGTCTCTGCGCAGAGACTTCAATATTTTCAACGCTTGCGACCGGAGGTCGCGATGGTTGATTTTGTTGAGGAAATGAGCAAAAAGAGCGCAGCGCCCAGCAGATTCACCAAGCGCCGCGCGTCGGGCGGGTCACCCGAGTCAGGTACATATCTCGCTCTGCTCAGGCATTGAACTTCTCCAGCCGCGCGGCCCATACCCTCAACTTCAAACTGGCGCACTGCACCAATCGCCGCAGCGAGGTACTAAACCATAGCAGCCCACGCTGGAGCCGGGGCTGCATCACCTTGAGGGTCCCGGCTGGACATTCCCCATCACCCTGATCTTGCAACACATCAGGGGCAGCCCACTGTTGGGCGACCGGTTCTCGTCACCTTCGAGCATGCCCTGGGCCAGCGCGTATTTCACATCGTCAGATTGCTGGCGCGTGCAAGTCAAACAGGGTAATTCAGAGTTTGGTATCCTGGTCATATCAATTTAACTTATCGATAAATGGTTCGCCGCGCGACACCTTGTCCACTCTCTGATAGGCCGCGATGGTTGCTTGGAGCTCAGAGACGACCAGCCAAAGCCGATTGACTTCCTCGACCAGCGCCTGCTTGTCGTGCTCGCGCTGGTCTGCCAGCATCTGGCCTATGGCCTCCCCAGCCGCAGTCAATATAAATTGGCGTTCGGCCGCGATGGCTGCCTGGATGCGCGCATCAATCTCGCTCCAGTCGGGCGCTGTCTCCGCTGGCGCGCGCCATCGTTCCACCATAGCTCTATCTGCGAGTTCCGCGGCTCGCTGCGCGAACTCTTCACGCTGGGCCGCGCGCCGCGCAGGGTCGAGATGGTGTCGCGCCTCAGCCAGAATTCGTTCTTTCTCGCTCATTCAGCTGTCCAGCGCTGCCTGCTCACGCGCGAAACGGAAGCCTTCAGCATTTCGTTCAGCCACCGTGGTTGCTAATTTTGCTACCTGGATTTTCAACTCGCGAATCTCATCTCGCTGCGCAACTGGCTGATCAGCGATTTGATCAAATGTATCGTGAATGGCGCGCATAGCGTCAACGAGCGCAGATTGAAGATCACGATAACCCTGCTCCAGAGCGCAGATTCGCATCTCCATCTGGGCACGCAGCACCGCCGCTTCCTCACCCTCGATAACACGCCTTTGTTCGCGCGCTAGCTGCCGCTTTGACTGGGCGCGCGCAGCGTCGCGCTGCTCTGCGTCCTCCCGCCAGCGTTGAATGGGGTCAGTTGATCGTACACCCAGGGGGTCACTCATGTCATTGCCTCCCGAATCGCGGTTTTGATTTCCTTCGCCGCGAGCGCAACACGATCAGATGCAAGCTGCTCCAACATGGCCAGAATTTCGGGGAGCAACTGTAAGGGGTCGGCGCATTGCCTCTCGTTCATCGCGTGCCGTAGCCACTGGGACCAGAAATCAGCACGCGCCTCTCGCCGTGCGAGCCGCGTCTCGACAGATTCATTTTGGGCAAGAGCAGCACGCCCATCTCTGACTAGCTCGCCTCGCCGCCAGCGTTCGCGTTCCTGCTCACTAAGATTGTTCATCGTCAATACCCCGCCATCGATACGTAATAATAACGCGAATCACGGCAAAAGTTAATGCCCGAATATTTGGGAACGACCAGTCTATCGGTAGGAAATCGCGACACTTATTGCACCCAATACAGATACCCCAATTAGTCAACCATATTTA
This sequence comes from uncultured Alphaproteobacteria bacterium, assembly GCA_963712565.1. Lineage (GTDB taxonomy): Bacteria > Pseudomonadota > Alphaproteobacteria > Rhizobiales > Xanthobacteraceae > VAZQ01. The sequence continues at coordinate 12,895 of CAVQIP010000044.1, forward strand.
TCACTTTATAAAGGAACGCGGACCAGCTAAGGGTAGACACGATGATGAACACGGCGGCTGATAGTGAGGCATTGATTATGATGAACAAGGACATATTGCTCGATCAAATCTACAACAAGCTGCACGGCCGGTTGCTGCATTACGAAGATAAATGCATCGACAATAGCGTGATGCTAGAGGACGTAATTCGTCATCGCTTAGACCTAACTCCAAATGATGTACAACACTGTGGTGGAAATCCTGCGCAGCACCAATCTGGACAAGAACAAGGCAATGCCCCGCATTGCTGCAACCGTGAAGCAGAACGATGCGCTGCTCACGGCGCTGGCGCACGAGTATGCATAGACACTTCACTGAGCATGATTTTAGTGGCCTCGATATGCGCCGCGACGCTGTAACACGGCTGAGCGCTAAGCCCGCCAGTCGATTGAGGTGCGTGTGCTCGGGTTGACCGGAGCGCCGCTTACTGCGCGTTCAGGGTCTCGAACTCGCCCAGTTCGTCAGCGCTGAAGGTTGCCTCCAAATCAGCAATCGCCTCGTCAGCGCTCAGGTTGGCCCAGGATGCCGCAACCAACAGACAGTGGTAATCCTTTCCATCCCGCGTTATAATCCGTTGTCTTTTGCGGCCTGGCGAGGCTATGGCTGGTAAGATCTTTATCAATTACCGTCGAGACGATTCAAGCTCCACGGCTGGTCAGCTGCACGACCGCTCAAAGCCGCTAGACTGCTGAGGCAGGGGCGGAGGGCAGCTATGTCCTATCGCGATACTCCTGACTTCAAATTCGCATCAAATCTAGGCTCATACGAGCGGGCTCTGGAAAATTTGAAATATGCAAGCGCGTTCAAGCCTGTCCCTGACCCGACCGCCGCTCTGCTTTTTGAACTTGGCGAACCGCTTGGCCTTTCCAAGCTGCCCAGTTCGGTTACGCTAAGCTCCATTCAATCAATCTTGAAGGGCGATGCTGTAGCGCCCCCCCATGGAGTTGAGCTGCTGAACCCCTTGCCAATTCCGAAGTTTCCAAATGCTCCTTTAAGCCCTTATCCACCTCCACCACCAAAGCCCCGCTCGTTTTTGGCCCGCGTATTGCGGCTGATGGCCAAAAGACCGCCTCCTCCTTCCAAGTCGCAAACAGACAATATTGAGTTGGCGGCGCGCCTTGAACGAAAGCGGAAACAGTTACTGGGAGAATTTGAGCGGCAATTTAAGAAGGACTCTGCTCAACTCGCAAGCTTGCAGGAAGCATGTAAGTCCAATGACCCGCAAGCCATTCGGCTACTGATGTCGCTCTCGCATGTTCGGCACCGGCTACCAACGCTGTTACAGCTTTCGTTTGATACGGGCCTCGATCCAACAGCGCGAATTGCACTGTGCACGATCCAAATCCCGGACTTTGCCACGTTGAAAATTGTAAAGGAAGGCAGGCGCGGCCAGCACGAAGTCTCAGCTGCGGAGAAGAGGCGCGCCACTGAGATGATCCTACATTCACTATGCATCAGGGCTGCTTATCTGGTGTCCAAATCTGACCTTGGAAATTGGTTTGACACGGTCGCGGTCAATGCTGAGCAAAGTTGGTTTGACGCCGCGACTGGAACGCCACGCACAGGCATTATTGCTTCGCTACAAGCCAGCAAAGCAGAGATTGTCCAACTCAACCTCGACCAAGCAGACGCAAAGGCGTGCTTCCGTCACTTGAGGGGAATTTCAACGCCTTCCGTTGAGCAGGTGACGGCTGTTCGGCCGATATTCATTCTGAGAAAAGACGACCAACGCATCGTCAAGGAAAAGGACGTTGCTGGGGGCTTGGACTCCGAAGCGAACCTGGCAGCGATGCCATGGGATGACTTTGAACATTTGGTTCGCCAGCTATTTGAATGGGAGTTTGGGCGCAACGGTGTTGAGGTCAAAGTTACCCGAGCCTCGCGGGATCGCGGGGTGGACGCGATCATGTTTGATCCTGATCCACTTCGCGGCGGCAAATTTGTGCTGCAAGCGAAACGTTACACACGGCCAGTAGATGTTGCCGCCGTACGGGACCTCTATGGGACCGTGGTCAACGAAGGTGCAAATCGGGGCATCCTAGTCACCACTAGCACCTACGGCCCAGACTCCTATGACTTTGCAAAGGATAAACCGCTTTCATTAGTCGATGGTCCCAATCTAATTGCCATGCTGCACAAGCATGGACGACGCTACCGGATTGACCTTGCCGAGGCACGACGCCTTGCTGCCTTGGACGACCGGATCAGCGGGTAGGCCGTGCGGATCGCATCTTCAAGGGCGCGAAGCCGAGCGAACTGCCCGTCGAGGCCCCGGAAAAGTTCGAACTGGTGATCAACCTCAAGACCGCGAACGCCCTCGGCCTCACCGTGCCGCCGACGTTGCTCGGCCGCGCCGACGAGGTGATCGAATAGAGCTGCTATTTTGCTGCACTGCATGAGTCTGCTTTTGGCACTTCTCGGACCTCGGGAGATGTCCGACTTAAGTCCGCAAAGTGGGCCAAAGCGGACTTGATCAGGTCACTGTCTCAATCGCGATTTTATGAGTACGCGCCCTAGCACTACTTTGGCAGATTTATTCACGCTGCTTTTCGCTGCAAATCCATTTTCTGCAGTGCGGGCATCGCTGCGGCAGGGGTCGAGCGATGAGGTCGAGGATGGCCTCGCGCACGGCGGGCAATGTCGGCCGCGGCGGCAGCCCGTTGATTCTTTTTTTCCCGCCTTGCTGTTTTGAGCCGGCGATATTGGAGGAAAGCGTAGGCGATCATCGTCATGAGCGCATGACGGTGAAGGCCCTGCCAGGATCGGCCCTCGAAGTGATCGAGACCAAGTTCTTCTTTCAGCTGCTGGTGAGCCTGCTCGCAAATCCATCGCGCCTTGATGGTGGCCGCTAGGGTGCGCAGGTCAGTCTTCGCCGGCAGGTTGGCAAGATAATATTTCTTCTCTCCCGACATCCTGTGTTCGCCAATCAACCAAGCCTCGTCGCCGGGCAGATGTTGCTGACCCTTGTCCCTGATCCGCTGCGGCGGTCCGTCGGCAACCCGCACGCGGACCGCAGCAAAACGAGCCTTGAGCTTTCCTTTCGTGCCGGTGCGCCAACTGATGGTGCGCCATCTGGCGTTGGCCAGCATGTCTTCGGCCGGTATCGATAGAATGTCCGGGACGTGCCGCTGGCGGGGACGACCGCGCCTAGCAACCGGCCAGATCATCCGCACATCGGCAGGGTAAACCTTAAGATGCCGCGGAATACCGACCGCCCAGGTCAGTTTGCGAGCTGTGAGCCCCTGGCGGAACGGCGCACTTAGCCCATAACCGGCATCCGCCAGCACGCAGCCGAAGCGCGCACCGGTCGTAATGACACGATCAATCTCTGCCAGAGCCAGCTCCGGCTTCGTCCGCGCCGTTCGATATTCGGCTGGAACACCCGCCCGCTTCAAGCGAGCTCGATCACTCGTCCAGCTCTCGGGGAGAAACAACCGTAACGCCAGCATGACCGGTACTTCGCCTCGGGCCAGCGTCAGCGACACCATGGTCTGGCAGTTGGCGGTCTTGCCCAGCGCCGAAGCATATTGCGGAGCAACACCCACCGAATGCGTGCCTTTCTTGGGTATCGCAGTGTCGTCAATCACCAGCACGGCATCATCGCCGCCGACGAGCCTATCCGCTTGGATAAGCAGTTCTGTTTCCACTGGTGTTGCATCCCAGACCCCGGCGGCAATGAAGTGGTGCAATTGGTCGCATTCGCCGAGCGCAAGCCGCTTCGCCATCGGCTGAATGCTCTTGCGATCGCCAGGACCGATCAGCCCCGACACGTAGAGCGGGCACATTTGTCGCCGGGCCTTGTGACCCAACCGATCCAGAAACGGCTTGAGCCAACGGCCAAGCTCATCTCTCCAATCCGACGTTCTGCTAACCATGGTCGGCCCCTCCAAAAAGCCGACCACCCATGAGTCACAGAAAAAGTGATTTGGGAATCCCGCGCCCACGAAAATCTGCCAAAGTAGTGCTAGTTCATTTTGTATGTAGCTCCATGAGTTCTCTAAAAAGAGCCTCCGCAATCCCGCTGATGGAGTATTCTTTCTTGTCAGACCGGACCCCACCAATTCGGTCCGGACCAAGCAATTGAAAAGTGAACTTTCCAGGTCGCGTCGCAGTGCAACTCCTTGCCGTACATGACTTATGTTCGCAACCACTACGTCCCGATCTGGTATCAGCGGCGCTTCATGGCGGCCGGTCAGAGCAAATATTACCGGCTCGATCTCCATCCCGAAGTCGTCAAATCGGGCAATAAGCAGTACACGCGACGTGATCTGCATCATTGGGGTCCGGCCAACATCTTCGCCGAAGGCGACCTTTACACGACGCGTTGGGGCAATATCAGCAATACGGAGATTGAGCAGTTCTTTTTCGGCAACCTCGATCAGGAAGGACAGTATGCGGTCGAGTACTTCGCCAAGTTTCAACATCCGAGTGCGGACGAGAAGGCGTTCAAACAGTTGCTACCCTACATGAGCGTTCAAAAGCTGCGAACGCCCAAAGGTCTTGCGGCATTCGAGGCAGCGTCCCAAAGCACAGACCGAAACCAGACACTCATTCTTTTGCAGGAAATGCAAAACATGTTCTGCGCGATATGGACTGAGTGTGTTTGGCAGATTGCCGACGCGAGCAACTCGCCCACAAAGTTCATCATCTCGGATCATCCTGTCACCGTGTACAACAGAGCATGCCCCCATCTCTCGAAATGGTGTCAAGGCTGCAATGATCCTGATATCAGATTTCATGCGACACACACATTTTTTCCACTGTCGCTCGATAAGATACTCATCCTCACGAATCTAAGTTGGATACGCAATCCGTATCAGAACGAGATGCGAGTTCGCCCGAACCCCAACCTGTTCCGAACTGCAATGTTCAACTTCACGGCAATTCAGACGGGCAGACGCCTGAGCGAAGATGAAGTCCTTCAAATCAATCTCGTCACTAAACGACGTGCGTACCGATATGTTGCAGCGGCCGAAAAAGAATGGTTGTACCCTGAAAAACGCGTTTCAACGGATCATTGGAAGAAGTTGGGCGATGGATATCTGTTTATGCCCGAGCCGCGGCTCATTCATATGGGCGGTGAGATTGTTATTGGATACGATGGCGGGGGAGGCGACGCGTTTAGCGAGTACGGACACAAACCATGGGAGAAGGGCTACGAGGACAAGGAACGATATCGGAAGGAGAGTAAAGCGCTCTACAGGTTCCAAGCTGAGTGGGCGCTCAAGCACGGCCCAAAATATATCGCCAACAGTGCGGACTTCGGCAAGTTTCGGCTTCGAGAGGACAGTGAGCAGATGATGCAGCGCCATCGAGAGGTGCTGAAGAAATGTCAAAAGAAGCGCGGTTAGAGTTCGAAATACTGGCTCAGGTTGGGCGGTAGCGAAAATTCCTTTTGGCCATCTGCCCCGTCGCGCCTTCTATGAGGCAGCGGGTCGCGCATCGGCGAAGGCCCCTGTCACCCAGCACAGATGTGGCACAAAACTCAAACGCCTACATCAGGTCGAGCATCTCCGGCAGCACGATCATCATGGGAGGACGATATAGGCGCGCAGCCCACATCGACCTACAGGCCCACCCGACGGAGTGAGCGGAGGGTATGTTTCTGCGCGACCGGACTGTGGTCAGACCTTCGGAAACTCGTTGAATATTAGCAGGTCGGGCGGACGCCAGAGGCGGGTCATCTGTTTGCAATAAAATGGCACGCCAGCAGGGACGCATTGATCACGCAGCGACCTTGCCCAGTTCGGGTCCATCTCGCGGTTGCCTGGGGCCTGTTCACCACCGCAGATCACCCACCGCCCAAGCGACAGGAAATCGGCCGGCAGCACCACAAGTGTCAGCATTGGTGCGATGCTGGTAAAGATGAACCAGCCTTGTTCCGCCAGTGAGCGCACAACCTTCCAGCGCCGGTCCCAAGTTCGTTGATCACCAGCCGAGAAGCCCAGCCAAATCTTCTTTCGCCACCACGCCGGTTTCTGGAGGAAGTACTTCACCATCACCGTGGGGTACTTGGTCAGGATCAGACCAATGTGGGGCGAGAGCACAACCATTTTCAAAATGCGGTCGATGGCCTCTATACGCATTGGATGGGGCTGATCAGGCTGCTCTGGGTCGGGCACGAACAGATCAGCCATAGAGTTGAGCCACAGCAGCGAGGGTCGGCCAGCGCCGAGCAGGGGTTCGGGCGACCCTTTCCACCTCAAGGGGAAAGTCCAGCGTGGGTGATCGGGCCGCAAGACGGTCAACCGGCCATTCCATGTCCAGCGCCCGTTGCGCCACACAGTCGTGTCCTTCCAGAGTTCAATGTCGGTGGCTGTCTGGAGGGTCCCAGCATCGAGCGCTGCGTAGCAATAGCGACAACTACGATCCGCGATGACGCAGCCGCCACACACGTTCAGAGTTGCGCACCACCACCTCCCATGCGCCAGCGCATCGTCCCGCACCCCCATAGCGGCTGGCTCTAGTCTGAGGTTGCGTCACCCGATGCAGCTTCATTGAATATCGGTGGCGCGCCTTTCAGCTTATCAGCGAGCGTGATCAATTCTTCCCCACCGGCACGCAGGGTGGCCTCCACCTGCTCCGGGCCGCCCAACTCGGCGGTGGTCAGGGCCGCACGTATGATGGCCGGGTCGAGATATTGCGGTGTAACGTGCCCACACTGAGACCTGATGGCCATTCGCGCGAGCGTCCAAGGCCCAGTGATCCAGCGCCGCATCTCAATCACCAGCGACGGTTCCTGCGGCTGTGGTGCCTCTTCTTCTTGAGCCTGCTCTTGGTTCTGGTCCTGTGCTTGAGCCTCTTCCTGTTCAGGTTCCTCCTGACCCTGCCCAGCGCGATAGTCACGCATGTAAATTTCAGCCATACGCTTGCGTTGCTCTGGAACCAGTTTGACGAGTTCCTTGGCAAGCTTTTCGCGTTGTGGATGGGACGCGATAATCTTGAGCACAGTGGCAGAAAGCGGCCCCGGAGCCGCTTTTCCCTTCCATTTACGATAGACGCTGCGCCACCGCTCTACGGTGGCGACGTTGACACGAATGTCTTTGGCGAAGCGCGCGAGGGTTTTGTCACCATATTTAGGCTGCAACCGATCAGCCAGTTCACCTAGCCGCATCTGATCTGACTTGATGTCCTTGACCAGCTGTTTGGCTAGGGCGACGGCTTCGTCATAGTTGATGATGAAATCGGGCTGTTGAGCACGCTTCCTCGTCTTCGTCTTCGTCTGTTCAGCTTGATGGACTTCAGTCATCATCGTCTCCAGGCGTGGAGACGAACTAAGAATCAATTTCACGCGTAGGCAAATGGGGCGAAGCCTAGCGAGCTTCATTTCTAAAACACGAATCAAAAATATTTTTGGGACAGCCGCGACCGCCTTATTCACCTTATTTAGGCAGTCAACTCAAATAAGGTGAAGTGCGAGAAGTCCAGATTTTATTGGCGCGCCCGGACGGATTCGAACCGCCGACCCCCAGATTCGTAGTCTGGTGTCCCCACGAGCCCCACCTTCTGCCCTTGGTCCAGCGCCCCGTAGAAGCGCGTGAGCGCGGGGCGGATCGCGGCGGTCACCGCCCGAACGGCGGCGAGGCGGACGCGCAGCGCCGCCATGCGCCGACGGCGTGAGCGCGGTCTCGGCGGGGCAGCCGCCAGCGAGCGTGTCGGCGGCCTTGAGCGATGAGGTGATGAGCTCGTAGAAGGCGGCGCGCTGGCGGCTCGGAGAGGCGCACGTTGCGCTCACGCGTCACCGCTGGCTTGACCCGGGCGTCGACCATTCTTCGGAAGTGCTTTTTCCGAAGAAGATGGATTGCCGGGTCAAGCCCGGACGGCGCGAAGCTGGATCGAGACGAATAATGGTGAGGCTCCACCCACCACCGTGCCGCCCTCACCCCTCCCCCCGCCTCGCACGCTTGGCGGCCTCGTACGCGGCCTGCGGGGAGAGGCCGAAATGCTCGCCGATCTGCCGCCACATGGCGCCGGCGCGGAACGCGCGCGCCATCGCCTTGCCGCGCGGCATGCCGGCGGCGAGCCCCTTGGCCATGTCGCGGATCGCCTTGCGCTCCTTCTCGCGCCGCACCACCGCGCGCGCCTTCGCCTCCTCGGCGCGCCGCGCATTGGCGCGCGTCCAGCTCTCGATGTCGGACTGGTAGACGATGCCGCGCAGCCGGCGCGCGCGCCCGATCACGGCGTTGCGCGAGGTGCCGAGCGTCTTGGCGATCTGCGCGGCGCTGCGCCCGGCCGCCTGCAGCGCCTGCAGCCGCTTGTCGCGCGCCGGCGTCCAGGGCGATTTCATGCTCCCTCCTCGGCTCGGGGACCGACATCGCGAGGCGCGACCGAAGCGCGCCGCGAAGGGCGACGGTCCGGGGCCGTGCCTCCTTCGAGGCCCGGCCCTGCGGGCGGGCACCTCAGGATGACGGCGAGAGTGTGTCATTCCCGGCCGGGCGCATCCTGCGCCTGTCTTTTGAGTTGTGTAACACGAATCAACGGGGAAAGCGAGATTCTCCACAGCTGGGCGGCGGCCGCACGGGGCGCCAGGCGGGGCCCCCACCCCCTCCCGGCAAGGGCACCCCTCACCCCGACCCTCTCCCCGCAAGCGGGGAGAGGGAGTACACCGAGCGTGGCGAGGGAGCGGCGGGGCTTCAAAAGGATTTGAAAACCGGCGCCGGCAGGGTCGGGCGGCATAAGTCCTGCCGGAACAAGCCTTTGCGGGCGGATCCCGGGCGGCGCGCGGCCGGCGGCGCAGGCGTTGCCTCCGCGGCGGGGGATGCCTACGTTTACGCGGCATTTGATGTGGGATTCTCGACCATGCCGTTGCTGCCGCGCTGGCGTTCACTGACCAAACACCGGGCGCAAGAGGAGGCGCTCGAGCAGGAAATCTCCGCCCTGCAGGCGGCGCTCGACCAGTGCAAGGGCATGGCCGAGCACTGGTGGGACTGGCGCACCGGCCTGATCTGCGGCCTCGCGCTGGCGGCGGGCTTCGCGCTCGGCGTCTACAGCGGGCCGCTCGCCGACAGCAGCGTGGAGCTCGCGCGCGCCGTCGGCATCGCCGGCGCGGCGCCCGACGCCGACGCCGCCAACGAGGCGCTGCAGAAGGGCGACTACGCCACCGCGCTCAAGATCGCGCGCCCGCTCGCCGACGACGGCGATGCCCGCGCGCAGTCGATCGTGGCGCTGCTCTACTACCGCGGCCGCGGCGTGGCGCAGAACGACCAGGAGGCGGCGACCTGGTTCCGCCGCGCCGCCGACCAGGACAACGCGCTCGCGCGCTTCTATCTCGGCGGCATGTACGCCGAGGGCCGCGGCGTGCCGCAGGACTACGCCGAGGCGGCGAAGTGGACCGCGCTCGCGGCCGAGCAGGGCGATGCGCAGGCGCAGTACAATCTCGGCCTCGCCTATGCCCGCGGCGAGGGCGTCAAGCAGGACATCGTCACCGCCTATATGTGGTTCAACCTCGCGGCCGCGAGCTTTCCCGCCTCCGACGCGCGCAACCGCACGGTCGCGGTCAAGAACCGCGACACCGTGGCGGGCGAGATGACGGCCGACCAGATCACCGAGGCGCAGAAGCGCGCGCGCGACTGGAAGCCGAAGTGACGGGGCGGGCGCTCGACGCGCGGGTCGCGTAGAAGCATTCACGACACGATCGAGGGGCCGGTAACCCCCTCACCCCGACCCTCTCTCCCAGCCGAAGTCGGGTTTACCCGACTTCGGCCACTCTAAAATGCCGAACTCGGGCAAGCCCGAGTTCGGATGGGGAGAGGGAGCGCACCGCGACCGCGGCGCGCGCGAGTCCGAGGTGACGCGGCGGTGCATCACCGAGCTTGAGGCAAAGTCGCGTCGCGTGCTCGGTGCGCTCCCCTCCCCCTTGCGGGGAGGGGTTGGGGGTGGGGGTCGTGCGATTGATGCACCGACATTGCCACACGCGCTACCCCCCTCCCCACCCCTCCCCCGCAAGGGGGGAGGGAGCAGACCGAGTTTGCGGTGCGCATTGGCCCCCACTCACGGCACCTCGAGCACGTAGCGCAGCTCGATCGGCGCGTTGATCAGCCGCTCGGCGGCGATCTTGGCGACGTCAAATTCGAGCGTGCGGCTGCCGTCGCGCCGCTCCTGGGGAAGCTCGCCGCCCACCGGCGTCTCGTTTTCGGCGACGCCGGTCGGCTCGAACAGGACGAGGTCGCCGAGCACCACCGTGCCGCGCAGGTCGCCGATATCGGGCGCGCCCGGCCAGCGCGGCGCCGCCGGCGCCTTGTAGCCGACGAGCGCGTGGGAGAGATCCGGCCGCGCCAGGATCGCGATGACCGGCTTGAGCCCCGCGGCCTTGAGCAGCGCGGCGAACAGGCAGGCGAGATCGAGGCAGGTGGCGGCGTTGTCGTTCCAAATGTCGTCGGCGGTGCGGATCGCCTGCCGGCCCGCCACCATGGTCGGCGGCTCGTGCTCGTAGGCGAAATGCTGGGTGCGGATGGAGCGGTAGAGCAGCGTGCAGATCTCCAGCGCATCGACGTTGACGAAGCTGCCGCCGGCGAGCTTGCGCACGGCGTTGACGACGTCGCGGATGCGCGCCGCCGCCGGCTCGACGTGCCGGATCAGCGCCGCCCCGTCGGTCGGATCCCAGAGCTGCTCGGGCCGCGGGGTGCGCTGGGTGATGCCGATGTTGCGCACGTCGTCGGTGCTCACCGCGCGCACGAACCGCATGCGGTAGCTGTCGACCTGGTCGCGCAGCGCCTTGAGCACGTCGTCGGCGCTGGCCCAGCGGATGCGTCCGGACTCGGCCGCGGCCTCGACCTTGGTCGTCGCCGGATCGTATTGCAGCCGGATCGAGGGAACGGAGTGCGCGTAGGCCATCGCCAGCAGCACGTCGGCGTAGGAGATCTGCTGGTCGAGCAGGAACACGCACATCTCGGAGCTGAGAATGGCTTCCAGCACCGCGATGTCGTCGAGCGCATCCGCCTGCGGCGCGATGCGTTGCGGGGCGTAGGACTTGCTCTGCAGCAGGTCCATCACCTGCTCGGTGGGCCGCACCAGCGCGGGGGCCCCCGCCGTCACCACGGTGACGGCGCGGTCGCGGTAGCGCCGGCGGCTGCGGCGGGCGTCCTGCAGCGCCTTGCGGAAGTCGCCGACGGCGTCGACGTGGCGGAAGCGGTCGGAGTCCGGCGCCGAGCGCACGAACGGGATGGCGTCGGGCGGGAAGTGCGCGCGGTGCCGGTTGAGCACCTCGTCGTCGACGAACACCAGTCGCGGCAGGCGCGAGCGCCGCGCCAGGCTGAGCTCGTAGCCGATATAGGGGGAGTACGCGATCGACCCGTCGTCCGTCGCCCGCCGCGGGACGATGGAGAGAAACCCGGACAGGTCGTGCAGGTAGCGCTCGAGCTTGGCGACGCACCAGGTGGGCGACTTCTGGTCGGCGAACAGCTGGAACTCCTGCTCCACCAGCACGCCGAAGAAATAGGTGTTGATCTCGACGTCGCGGTAGCTGTGGCTGAAATAGATCTGCATCGCCGATCACATGTTACTGCCGCGGCGACGCCTGGGAGAGCGCCTCACGATTGCAGCAGCTCGCCGATGCCCGGCCGGACGAAGGCGGAATCCGCGCCGCTGCCGGCCCCGCGCACGGCCTCGACCGAGGGCCGGGACAACCAGTCGGTCTTCACGCGCAGACAGGAATAGAGCGGCCGCAGGTCGCGGCCGGCGACCACCTGCGCCATCTTCCCGCGGCTCGCGGAGGTGATCAGCTCGACCCGCGGATCGGCGAGCGGGATGCCGATCAGGGCGCCTTTCACGTTGAAGGTCACGCCCGCGGACTGCTCCTCCGCTACGATGACGGTGGCGCAATCGGCCTGATGGATCGACTCGACCAGGTACCAGCTCTTGTCCCAATCGCCCTTGTTCCAGACCTTGAGGATGGCGCGCGCGAGCGCCGCCGGGTTCTCCAGCCGGCGGTTGCGGACGTTGGAGGCGTGGAACAGGAACGAGCCTTCGGAGCTGAACTCCACCTTGATCGCGGCCGAAATGCCGACCGGCTCGGGCGCGGCGGCGGAGCTGTCGACGGAGAACGCAGTCCCGCTCTTCGAGGTGTATTGCAGGTTCTGCGAGGCGCCGAGCGCGCTCGCCTGCTGCTCGATGCCCAGCTCGCGCAGCGACGAGCGCTTGCGAAACTTCCCGTCCTGCAGGGTGCCGATGTCGCCGAGCTCCATGAGGTCGCCGGGCAGCCAGGTGGCGAAGAAGCCGACATTGTCGTGCATCTCGCGCTGATAGCGCTGAACGGGACTGGCCATCCGGCTCTCCCTGCAGGCGAGTTGCGTCCGGGGGCTATCTTATACCAACGGGGGCCAGGGTTGCCTCACCTGCGACCGGCCCACGCTAAGGGGCGACCACCCGCGGTTTGGTCATCCACAGGGCGAGCACCCAGGCGACCCAGAGAAAAAGGAAATACAGCGCCAGGAAGACGATCAGGCTAGCGTATGAGCCCCATTCGTACTCGACGAACAAGCCGAGGAAATAGGCGGCAAAGTCACCGGCAATCATGAAAACCAAGTACCACATGATGAGCGTCATGGTGCCCTCCGCACGGCGACGGCGTTACCGCCGGGTCGACAGTAGCACGATCGCGCCGCCGCGGGCGCGCTGTTTCACTCGATCACCTCGTCGGCGCGGGCGAGCAACGCCGGCGGCATGTCGAGGCCGAGCGCCTTGGCCGTCTTCAGGTTGATCACGAGTTCGTATTTGGTCGGCGCCTGCACCGGCAGGTCGGCGGGCTTCTCGCCTTTGAGGATGCGATCGACATAGCCCGCCGCGCGTCGGAATGGGTCGATGGTGTCGGGGCCGTAAGAGATCAGGCCACCGCTGGCGACGAAGCGCCGATGCCAGTAGACCGCGGGCAATCGATGCCGGTTCGCCAGCGAGATAATCAAGTCGCGATGACCGAACGCCACTGCAGTTCCCGTCACGATCAGGCCGCCATTCAACCCGCGCGCGAAAGCCGTGAGGGCGCGCTCGATCTCGCCGGCATCGCGCACGTCAACGGGCGTCACCTGCACGCCCAGTGACGGCGCCACGATCTGCACCGCGCCGAACTGGCCGATCCCGGAGGCGACGGCCGGATCCCGAAGGACCGCCGCTCGCGTTACGCGGGGCGCGATCTCTTTGAGCACCTCAAGCCATTTTCCGCTCATGCTGTATTCGAAAATCATGAACCCAGTCGCGTTGCCGCCCGGCTGTGCCAGGCTCGCGACGAAACCGGCGCCAACCGGATCGATGACAGTCACGAACACGATTGGCACGGTGCGGGTAGCCTGTAGCAACGGCGCCGCGCTTGCGGTGCCAGTGCCAGCCACGAGAACGTCCGGCGCGAGCGCGGCCAATTCCATCGCATGGCTACGAATGTCGTCGGCATTGGCCCAACGGGTATCGATCCGCAGGTTGCGGCCTTCGGTCCAGCCCAATTGCGTGAGGGCCTGTACCAACGCCGCGAAGCGGGCTTGCCCTTCCGGATCGTCCGCGGGCAGATACATGAGCACGCCGATGCGTCGCATTCGCTCGCCGTGCTGCGCGCGCGCCGCGCGCGGCCAAAGAAGCGAAGGCGCCGCCGCCGCGCCGCCGAGCAGCGTGATGAAATCGCGCCGCTTCATTCGATCACCTCGTCGGCGAGCGCGAGCAGCGTCGGCGGGATGCTGAGTCCGAGGGATTTGGCAGTCTTGAGGTTAATAACCAGCTCAAATTTCGTCGCTTGCATCACAGGCAAATCGCCTGGTCGTGCGCCCTTGAGAATTTTCCCGGTATAGATGCCAGCTTGGTGAAAAGCCTCAACGATGCTCGAACCGTAGCTCATCAACCCACCAGCGGCAGCGAATTCACGGGTGTCGTAGATGGCTGGTATTGCGTGGCGCGCTGCCAGCGTGATGAGTTGATCGCGGCGGCTATTGAAAAATGGATCGTTGGCTACGAAGAGGGCGCTCACGCCGCGCTGGATAAGCATTGCAAACACAGCGTCGATGTCGGCGATCGTGCCAGCGTTCATGACATGTATTTGCTGGCCCATTGCTCTTGCCGACTCCTGCACCTCACGTCGCTGGGAATCGGCTTCAGGATAGTTCGGGTTCACGAGCACGCCAATTGTTGCGGCATTTGGAACAAGCTTATGCAAGAGTTCCATGCGCTTGGCGACCACCGCAGAAAAAGTCATGGTCACGCCAGTGACATTGCCCTCCGGTCGATTGAGATGGGCAACGAGTCCGCCTCTGACCGGATCGCCGCCGCTGATGAACACGATCGGAGTAGTATTGGTCGCTGACTTTGCCGCCTGCGCCGGTGCATTACCGCCAGCTGCGACGATCACAGCTACCTTGCGAGCAACCAGCTCGGCCGCCATCCTGGGCAATTGCTCGTAATGGCCTTCGGCCCAACGATACTCAATGGTGACATTCTGCCCAACGATGTGGCCGGTGCTCTTGAGGCCGTTCGTCAGGCTAGCGACATAGAGTTCGTAGGGTGCGGCCGCTCCGGTGCCGACAAACCCGACCACCGGCATCGCCGGCTGCTGCCCGCGCGCCGCGCGCGGCCAAAGAAGCGAAGGCGCCGCCGCCGCGCCGCCGAGAGCCAAGATGAAATCGCGCCGCCTCATTCGATCACCTCGTCGGCGCGGGCGAGCAACGAGGAAGGCACGTCGAGCCCGAGCGCCTTGGCGGTCTTGAGGTTGATGATCAGCTCAACTTTTGTGGACTGGTGGACCGGTAGGTCGGCCGGCTTCTCGCCCTTGAGAACTCGGGCGGTATAGACGCCAACCTGACGGTACGCCTCCGTAATACTGCCTCCGTAGCTCATCAGGCCACCGGCAGCGGCAAACTCGGGATACTGGAAAATCGTAGGCACCGCATAGCGAACCGCCAGCGCGGCGAGCTGTTCACTCCGGTAAACGAAGAGTCCATCATTGCCGATGATAAGCGCCGCGGCTCGAAGTTGGATAATGGCTGAGAAAGCGGCATCGAAATCGCGTTCGGTGCTTGCATTCAGGATATGGACTTGCAGCCCGAGAGTGCGGGCCGCCGCCTGCACGTCTTTCGTAGTAGGCTCGGCGAGAGCGGGACTAGTCGGGTTGACGAGGAGGGCCATGATGGTTGCGGTGGGCACGGCCTCGTGCAGCAGTTCCAGCCGCTTCGACCCTAGCTCCACACCCAACGTGGTCACGCCCGTGACGTTGCCGCCCGGCCGCGCGAGGCTGGCGACAAGACCGTCCCTAACCGGGTCGCCTCCTGTCGCGAAGACAATTGGGATCGTCGTGGTCACCGCCTTGGCCGCAAGTGCCGAAGGAGTGCCAGTGACGGCAATCACTGTCACCTGACGGTGAACCAGATCGTCCACAAACTCCGGTATCAAATCGAATCGGCGTTCCGCCCAACGATATTCGATGGCTACGTTCTGGCCTTCGACATAGCCGGCTTCTTGCAACCCCTGACGGAACGCACGCAGGCTACCTCCCAACGTACCAAGCGATTGGCCACCGAGGAACCCGACCACCGGCATCGCCGGCTGCTGCCCGCGCGCCGCGAGCGGCCACGCCGCCGCCGCGCCGGCGAGCAGCGATATGAACTCGCGCCGCCTCACTCGATCACCTCGTCGGTGCGCGCGAGCAGCGTGATCGGCGGGTCCAAGCCGAGCGCCTTGGCGGTTTTCAGGTTGATCACCAGCTGGAACTTGGTCGTGTGTTGCACCGGCAGGTCAGCCGGCTTCTCGCCTTTTAGGATGCGATCGACATAGTTCGCTGCAAGCCGGTAAAGCTCTATGTTGTCGATACCGTAGGACGCTAGGCCGCCGCTCACGACCCAGTAGCGAAAGGCATAGACAGCGGGCAGGCGGTGCCGCTCCGCCAGCGCAATGATGCGGTCGCGACGGTTCGAGGTAGCAGGGCCTGGCAGCACGATGATGCCGCCGTCCGGCGTACCCGCAATGGCACCAATGGCACGTTCAATCTCGGCGGTGTTGCGCACACCGGTGCTAGTCAACTCAACCGGGAAGGTCGGGACTGCAGCCGTGATCGTGGCCAGGTAACCGGCCGCCGCTGGGTTCTCAGCATCGTAGATGACTGCGACGCGCTTGACACGGGGCGCAAGCTCCTTGAGCAGCTCCAGCCATTTCACGCCGATTGCAAATTCGTGCTGCGTGAACCCGGTGATGTTGCCACCCGGCCGCGCCAGGCTCGTAACAAAACCGGCACCCACTGGATCAGTGACCTGCGCGAATACGATGGGAATATCGCGGGTCGCTTGTTGCAGCGCGACCAAGGAGAGCGTCGCACCGGCGACAAGCACGTCCGGCTTGAGTCGAACCAACTCCGCGGCCTGAGCCCGCAGGCGCTCAAGATCGCCACCGGCCCAACGATAGTCCACCTGAACGTTTTGTCCCGCCACCCAGCCGAGCTTCTCGAGCTCCTGCCGAAAAGCATCGAGCCGATTGCGTCCTTCCGGATCGTTTTCAGCGATTCCGAATAGCACGCCGATGCGCCGCACGCGGTCGGCCTGCTGCGCGCGTGCGGCGAGCGGCCAGGCGGCTGCCGCGCCGCCGATCAGCGTGATGAACTCGCGGCGTCTCACTCGATCACCTCGTCGGCGCGCGCCAGCAGGGTGGCCGGAATTTCGATGCCGAGCGTCTTGGCCGTTTGCAGGTTGATGACGAGCTCGAATCTCGTTGGCAGCTGGACCGGCATTTCGGCTGGTTTCTCGCCCTTGAGGATGCGGCCGACGTAGACGCCCGTCTGGCGAAACTGGTCCGGAAGGTCCGATCCATAGCTCATCAGCCCGCCGGCTTCGACAAGCTCGCGCCGATGGTATAACGCCGGGAGCGCATGGCGTACCGCTAGCGTGATGAGTTGCACGCGGCGGGTGACGAACAGCGCGTCCGGGCTGATCAGAAATGCATCGGCCCGCTTTCTTACAAGCGTCTTAAAGGCCGTGTCGATCTCGCCATTTGTGCTGGCGGTGACGACTTCGATTTGCCGTCCGATGGCCGAAGCCGCCGTCTGCAATTCCGTGACAAAGGACTCGGTGATAAAGGGATTGTCGGGATTGACGAGCACGGCAAAGCGCGCCGCTCCCGGCAGCAGCTCGTGTAAGAGCCCGAGCCGTTTTGCCCCGATCTCCACGCCAAAGTCATTGACCCCGGTGGCGTTGCCGCCCGGCCGATTGAGGCTGGCAACCAGGCCAATTTTCACCGGGTCGGCGCCAGTGATGAAGACTATGGGAATCGTCGCTGTCGCCGCCTTGGCCGCGAGCGTCGCGGCGGTGCTGCCCGGTGTCACGATGACAGCCACAGGCCGGCGAACCAGCTCCGCCGCCAGCGCCGGCAGGCGATCATTTTGGCCCTCCGCCCAGCGATATTCGATCGCGACATTTTGACCTTCGACGTAACCGGCTTCACTCATCCCCTTGCGGAACGCGGCTAGGGGAGCCGCAAAGGCCGCAGCCGATGCACTGTGGAGAAACCCGACCACCGGCATCGCCGGCTGCTGCCCGCGCACCGCGCGCGGCCAAAGAAGCGAAGGCGCGACCGCCGCGCCGCCGAGAGCCAAGATGAACTCGCGCCGCCTCATTCGATCACCTCGTCGGCGCGCTGCTGCAGAAACCACGGCAGATCGAGCCCGAGCGCCTTGGCGGTCTTGAGGTTGATGACCAGCTCGAACTTGGTCGGCTGCTGGATCGGAAGCTCGGCGGGCTTCTCGCCCTTGAAGATGCGGTCGACGTAAGCCGCCGCTTGCCGGTACTGGTCGACCAGATCGACGCCGTAGGATATCAGGCCGCCGTCCCGGACGAAGAACGGGAATGCATAGACCGCGGGCAAGCGATGGCGCGCCGCCAGCGTGATGATCAGCTTGCGACTGCCTTCGTTGACGGGATTCGGCAGCACGATCAGGCCGCCGTTCGGCTCCCGTGCGAACGAATCGACGGCGCGCTCGATCTCGCCGGAGTTGCGCACGCCGGCCGCGGTCAAGCGCACCCCGAACGACGGCGCCGCGGCTTCGATCGCGCGCCACATCCCGGCCTGCGGCTTCTGGTCCGGATTCAGAATGACGGCCACGCGCGTCACCTGCGGCGCCGCCTCCTTGAGCACCTCCAGCTGCTTCCCGAACATCGAGAACTCGGCCGGGGTGAAACCGGTGATGTTGCCGCCCGGATTCGCCAGGCTCGCGACGAAGCCGCTGCCGACCGGATCGGTAATCTGGGTGAAGACGATCGGGATGCTGCGGGTCTCCCGCTGCAGCGGCTGCAACGCGAGCGCGGTGCTGACCAGGATGACGTCCGGCTTGAGGCCCACCAGTTCGATCGCTTGCGCCCGTATGCGCTCGGGGTCGGCGCTGCCCCAACGATAGTCGATGCGCAGGTTGCGGCCTTCGGTCCAGCCCAGCTTCTGCAGCGACTGACGGAATGCCGTCACATTGGCCTGCACTTCCGGATCGCTCTCGGCGAACGGACTCAGCACGCCGATTCGTCGCACGTCGGCCGCCGGCTGCTGCGCGCGCGCCGCGAGCGGCCATGCGGCGGCGGCGCCGGCAAGGGCGATGAAATCGCGCCGCCTCATGTTCCTTCCCCTTCCCGGAGGCTCGATGTCGGTCCGCAGAACGATACCACGGCGCGCGCCGCGCGCGCCTCTCCCTTGCCATCGCCGTCGCCGGCGCAGACGGCACTACAGAACGGCCCACGAGAAGGCGCGGTCAGGGCGCGGCGGCGTCGTCGCGTCCGGGACGCTGAAATTGAGCGCGCACAGGAACGTCGTCCCGGTGATGGAGAACAGAGTCATCGCCGGGATCGACCACAGCAGCTCGTCCGGCTCGCTTGCCGCCGCGATGAACAGCAGGGCGCACAATGCGAACATCGCCAGCATTTCGAGCCGGGTCGCAGACGCGTTGGGCTCTGGCGTCATGGGGGTCGCTCCTTTGCTAGCCGCCGGAGCGTGCCGCGGGGGAAGCCTCAAGTCCTTGGCGCCGACCTGAATTGTTCTGAATCATCGACCTACCGGCCGCTCATCATCGGCGCGCTTGGCGCGGGCAAAGGTCCAACCAGCTTTTGGTCCCGGCTCGGACGGCGGCCCGAGGGTCACCTCGATTCAGAACGATTCAGTTTGGCTGCAAGGACTTTCCATCCACTTTTGTGGCAGGTTGACCGTGCGGCAGACCGACCGGGCCGCCGGCCGCCGGTGCTCGTTCCTGGGCGGGAGGGAAGGCCCATGCCCGACCTGAAGCGGCGCGAGCTACTCACGCTTCTTGGCGCCGCAGCGGCTTGGCCGCGGGTTGCACGTGCGCAGCCGGCCGCGATGCCGGTGATCGGCTTCCTTCGCGGCAGCACGGCCGAGGGTTCCGAGCTCCTCGTGGCCGCGCTGCGCCAAGGATTGAGCGAAACCGGCTACGTCGAAGGCCAGAATGTTGCGATCGAATATCGCTGGGCCGATGGCCGCCCCGAGCGGCTTGCGGCTCTAGCGGCCGGTCTGGTCCGCCGCCAAGTCTCCGTCATCGTCGGAAGCGCATCCACCGGCGCGTCCGCAGCGAAGGCTGCGACTTCCACGATCCCGATCGTGTTCGTAACCACCGTCGACCCGGTCAAGGCCGGCCTGGTCGAAAGCTTCAATCGTCCGAGCGGCAACGCCACCGGCATGCTCGCGCTTGCCGACGAGGTGATCGAATGAGCATTGCGGAAGTTGTGGGCTCAACAAAGACAAGGAGGAGCGCAGTTGCAGTTTGCCGTCGGTTTTAAGCTGCAGGGAAAGACCGGCCACGTCATCGTGGACGCAGAGGACGCGTTGGTTGCCGCCCTCAAAGTCAAGATACAGCGCCCGCAAGCACTGATCACATACGTCCGCCGGCAAAATAAGCGGGGCGATGCGCGTCACCCTGTGCTCGGTCTCCACAGGGAGAGCCATTGATGCTCCGCGGTGCTGCCAAGCGAGCAGGATGCCCGCGAACCCCCGACCCCGTCATTCGTTGTCGCCTTGGGGGTATATGGCCAGGAAGGAATGTGAGCCGCAGTTCTTGTGGCTGCTGACGCAGGCGGGCGAACGGGCCAGGGAGCCGGGGTTGATGATCGAATGACAAGGCGCGCGCCGGTCAGTTAGGTATCCACTAGGCGCCCAAGCTGCTTGCGCGCGGCACTATGTTTGTCCGTTCGATGCGGAACAGATCACTATGATGCGAAAGCTGTTGCCGCGAACTCGCAAAGAGATTCCTGACGCTCGGAATTTGATGTCATTGACCCTCGATGACCTCGAGGCCGTCCTCAATTCTGCGGCTATCGGAAAAGAGTGGGATGCGTGTTGGTCAAGACTTTCTGAGCTTTGCCAAATTGAAGACAGGAAAACAGGCGGTGTAAACGCGGGAGACCGCAGGGCACTTTTCTACCTTGTGCGGGCATTTCGTCCGGCGAGAGTGCTGGAAATCGGGACACATGTCGGCGCCTCGACGGTTTATATCGGGGCCGCGCTCAACTATGGCGCACCGGCTCATCCCACCCGCTTGGTAACCGTGGACATTCAGGACGTAAATAACAGTCCCGATTCGTTTTGGAGACAGGCGGGGTTGGCGAAGTCTCCGAAGCAGATGATTGATGAATTGAACGGAACAATTGAGACCACTTTCGTCGTGAACAATTCAAGCCATTTTTTCGCGAGCAACAAGGAGGCGTTTGATTTCATCTTCCTTGATGGTGACCACGCTGCTGAAACAGTTTACGCAGAGATTGTCAGCGCTTTGGATGTCATCAACAAGAATGGCTTGATCGTCCTGCACGACTACTTTCCAGACGGTTGCCCTCTTTGGTCGGACGGCTCAGTGATTTCCGGTCCGTTCACCGCCACCAAGAAACTGCGTTCGGCTGGAGCTGATATCAAGGTTATTCCGCTCGGATCGTTGCCTTGGCTGACGAAACTCGATTCCAACGTGACGTCGCTTGCGGTCATTGCAAAGTGAGTCCTGCTCCGGCCGGCGCGAGCCGATTCTTGGTCGCTGTCCGGGGCCACATCGTGTAGGAAGAAACCCCGGTGAGGGGCATTGCCACACCTACCCCCTTAGCCGGAATGAAAACCAAATCTGCTGACGGCTTCGCAACCGAAGTGCTCAACCGGAGAGCTGCGGTTGTGTCAGGTCGGCACGATTGACCCGCTTGAAATATGAGCTTCGAAGCCAAGCTGGGCGCAACCGGCAATGCTGCGGTTGTGCAAGGTCGCGAGCAAGAAAGTTCGAGCAGGCTATGAAATACGTCACAGGCTGATTGCTCAGGGCGCGAGTACTTATACCCGCACGGGCACCCTCGTGCCCCACCCTATAAAGGGGGTCAACATGCGGAGCGGCATTACGCAATTCATAGCCATCGGAATCGCGCTCGTCGGCGCCACTGCAATCGCCAGCGCCGTTGCGTACTCGGCAGTCGAGCCAACCCGGGTGATCGCGCATGTCACAAAGCCGGTTCCAAAAGCGGAATTTCGGCTCAGCGACCATCAGCAGCTCCGGAAAATCTTCCTGAGCCAAGAGACCGGCGCGCGCCCTTGATGCCGCAGTGCATCGCAATGCTCGGCCGCGCGGCGGCGGCATGGGATGATGTGCCGAGCGATCCTGACGAAGTGAGCGCAGTTCGAGGAGGTCACCAAGCGTCGTCCCGCTTGCGAGACAACCTTAGTGCATAGAATGTCCACAGAACCAGACCAGCGAAATCCATGATCGACCCCCGCCCCTTCATGAGAAGGACGTTGTCAGAGCCAATTCGGGCTTAATTTTAGCGGCGGCGCCATCAGCCGCTTGAAATTGATTCTGTTGCCGAATGGTCACGGCCGAACCAGGACTGAACCCCCTCAGTTTCAAGAGATCTGTTTTTTGTTAGGGCCCCCCGGGCCCTGGTGTTGCACCAGCACAACACTCGGCATCTTTTGCTGACATCAGAGGGCCGCGCCCGAATTCAGCCTGAGGCGAAAAGCAAACTCACCTTTGCTCATGGCCTTAGGGGAAACTGCGTGGGCGAAACTTTGCTTCTGCTTTCATGCGGAGCCGCGTTCATGACAGGACTCATGATCGCGGCGGCAAGCCTATTCGGTTAGCGTGGCCGTGGGCAACGCGCCTCTCACTGGGTGCGTTGTGGCAAAGCCCCGGCCCGTCGAAAGCTAGGCCGGCGGGTCGGGGCGCTTTAACGATACGCGCCCGCTCTCTAAATTTTCAATTGAGAACGCGTCCCCGGGATCGCCCCTTTCAGGGTTGGTCAGCCCGGACCAGCCAGGATGGCAATATAACGCGTGAGGCTGAACGTGAGCCATGCGAGCGCTCTTTGACCTCGCATCCGAGCGTATCATTTTTGCTGAATGCGATACAGATAATCGATTAACAAGATAAGCTCAGATGTCGAGTATTCCTTTCCCCAAATGGGCATTTCACGGGTGCCATGCTGTTGCACTTGCTCGCGCCCGTCGATTACTTCGTATATCTTTACCATCGGAAATAACCCGCCGTTTGCCTTTGCCAGCACGGTCAGGTCTGGCGGGTCCTTTGTCAGACGTGGCGTGTGCACTCCACTGCCTTGCGCGCCGACGCCATGGCAGCCGATGCAGCCCTTCTCGTACTCGAGCTTACCGAGGTCAATGTTCTGTTGGGCGCGCGCCGTGGTGCGGATACTCAGTGCTGCGACGAGCACGACGAAGATGCTCAGAACGGCTCTAATCATTGGCTCCTCTCAGACGATCCCCGATTCTTGAGATGGGAGCATACTGCCACATGCGGTTTTGCGGCAACGCACCATTTATCCACAGTTGACGGTCGACTGTCACAACGCTTTTATGTCCCGACAGCATAAGAAACCAAACAATTCGGGAGGTGGTCATGGCGACCGCTGGGATCGTCGTTTGCTCGTCCTACGGAATGGCGTGCATCGAATGCAATGAGCTACTGATTGCACCGAAGTCTTCGGCGCACGTCAGCAAGCACGAAGTCCGTCATTTCTGGTCCTGCGACAATTGCGGTCACGAGATCGAGCTATTGGTCGATCTGCGCATCAAGGTTGCGCCGGAACGAGGCAAGAGCGTTAAAACGCTAAAAATTGCCGCATGAGCACTCATCCTTGGGGCATCAAACAGCCCAAGGTCACCCTTCAACTGTGCTCAACGAAACTCGCAATCTCGGCTTCATAATTGCACTGGAAGATGATCGAGCGGACGATGCCGCTGATACATTTGCATTTGAGTCTCTGAGACAGACGAGACATTCCTTTCAATGTCTCGTCTTCACTCGTTCAGCGCTCGAAAGGACTGTCCCGCACCTGAGACCGTTTCTTCCGATGCTGCGCACCGCGAGGCATTGCGGGATGGGACAGAGGTCTCTATCGCGCCCTCGACGCTCCCGCCCTGACAAGGAGGACACGCCCCAGATGACGCCACACTGTTTGACACATGCCCGGCGCGAGGCGATAGGCGCTAAGCCATTGATTTTGGTGCCGCAAGAGGGATTCGAACCCCCGACCCCGAAGCGCGTGGATGGAGGCGATCATGTCAGCTTTGTTCAAGACCGCTGTGCCATGCCTCGAAGCAACAAGCTAGGATTACAATCTACGGCCCGAGTTCATGTCCGCTGAAAACCGCCGCTGAACGCGCGGGCGATTGCAATTAGGATGCAAGCTCCAATGAAGCCGGCAATCAGATAGCCGATCCAACCGCCGAACGAGATACCGAAAAAGCTCAACAGCCAACTAGCGACAGCGGCTCCTATGACGCCAAGCACAATGTTCATCACAAGCCCCATTTGGCTCTTCATGAACTGCTCGGCGAGCCAGCCGGCAATTCCACCAATGATGATGGCTGCGATCCAGCCGATCTGATGCTCTTCCATGGCGTTTCCTCCTAGCCCAAAGATCAACCACCATACGGCGAGCCGTTCTGTTTTTTGGTAGGAGTCGTGACGGTCATCTGCGCTGCTCAGATCGGCGCGGGTGGCAAGTCCCGACCCGGAGTTCGCGCTCTGGGTCGCGGCGCTTTCACGATACGCCGATCTCGTCAATTTTCAATTGAGAACGCGCCGCTAGTCTTCATCGTCGTCTTCGTCGTCCGTGCTTATCCGGCCCGTAATACGATTGGGAGTCATTTGACATACGGAGCAGGCACTGCGCACCGAGTCCCACCCACCCGGCGCGCCCGCGCAAGGAATGCGCGGCCACAGCAGGCGTCGCTAACCCGACGCTTACCGGGTGCTTTACCGGAGGTTTTCAGCGAGGCTGAAAAGGCGGCTAAGCCGCTGGTGCCGCAAGAGGGATTCGAACCCCCGACCCCATCATTACGAATGATGTGCTCTACCAGCTGAGCTATTGCGGCGGGATCAGGCGGCTCTGATATCGTCTGCGGCGGGCCTTGGCAAGGAAGCGACCGCGCGGCGGCAGTACAGCGCATTTCCATCAAAGGGGATCAGTGCAAGCGGCAAACTCGGTCTGCTCCCCTCCCCCAACGCGGTTTCGCGTTGCGGGGAGGGGTTGGGGTGGGGGCGCTCGCTGACGCTTGCGG
This sequence comes from uncultured Alphaproteobacteria bacterium, assembly GCA_963712565.1. GTDB lineage: Bacteria > Pseudomonadota > Alphaproteobacteria > Rhizobiales > Xanthobacteraceae > VAZQ01. The sequence goes on from CAVQIP010000044.1 coordinate 37,426, forward strand.
TGGAGGGGAGCAGAGCGAGCGCGCGGCGCCGGCGTCGCGCACACCGCTCGTACTGCCCAACGGCTCGTCAATCATCAAGCGAAGGCAGGCGCCACAGCGTCCCCTCCCCCGCTTGCGGGGGAGGGACAGGGAGGGGGCATGCATCAAGACTGGTGCAAGCTTGCCCCCACCCCAACCCTCCCCCGCAAGCGGGGGAGGGGGCACACCGCGATCACGGCACCAGCCGTCGATCGCTGCCGCTTGCGCAAAACGACGAACGCACGGAAACGCTATGGCTTGAACAGCGCGCGGATGCGGCTCCAGCCGTCGGGCGGCGGCTCGGTCGTGGGTTCCGGCGCCGGCTCGGCCGGCGGCTCGGCCTCGGGCCCGGGATCGTCGGGCGCATGTACCAGCGGGATCACCGCCGGCGCCACCGGCGGCATGGCGCCGGTGCGGCTCGCGCGCGAGTCATCCCTGGGCGGCGCCGCGGGCTCGGTGCGCTCCCTCTCCCCGCTTGCGGGGAGAGGGTGGGGGTGAGGGGGACTCTCGGCAGGCTCAGTTTTTGGAAAGCCCCCCTCACCCGCCACGCTTCGCGTGTCGACCTCTCCCCGCAAGCGGGGAGAGGTGGAGCCAGCCGTAGCAGCGGGGACCGGCACCTCGAGCATGGCGCGCTGCTCGGCGGCGTCGATGATCGCGCCGGCATGGTCGGCCCCGGCGAGCGGATCCTTCCACTCGAAGGCGTCGAGCCGGCCGGTGACCGGCGAGATCGGCAGCCAGCGGTCGGAGACGAAGCCGTCGGCGGTCCAGGCCGGATCGCGCCGCGCGTTGAGCGCGCGCGCCATCCATTCGCGACCGCGGCCCTCGTCGCCCTGCTGCATTTCGAGCGCCGCCATCAGCGCCGCCACGCGCTTGGTCGGCGCGGCGACGAAGGGCGTGAGCGCGCGGCGCGCCACCGCGAATTCCTGCGCGTCGAGCGCGGCGCGCGCCACCGCGATCGCGCCCTCGACATCGCCCGGCGCCTTGGCGGCGAGCGCCTCGATGCGCGCGAGCCGCTCGCGCGCGGAACGCCCCGGCCGCAGCTGGGCATAGGCGTCGGCGAGATCGGGATGGGGATGCACGCGCCAGGCGCGCTCGATGATGCGCGTGGCCTTGCGTCGCTCGCCTCCTTCGCCCAACAGACGCGCGGCGAGCGCCGCCGCCGGCACGAGCGCGGGCGCGAGCTTGACCGCCTCGAGCGCCAGCGCGCGGGCGCGCTCGCGGCCGAGGTCGGGATTGCCCGCGGCCGGCGACGCCGCCTCCTCGACGGCGAGCGCCTGGGCGGTGAGCAGCACCGCGCGCTGACGACGGAAGGCGCGCTTGTCGATGAGGCCGCTCTTCATGTTGCGCTCGAGCCTGGTGAGCGCGCCGCCCCAGTCGCCGGCGACGCAGCGGAATTCCAGCACCGCCTGCCCGGCCCAGGCCGGCACCGAGACGTGCTTGGCGGCTTCCTCGGCGTAGGCGAGCGCGGCGGTATGGTCGTTCCTGCGCTGCGCCTCGACGAACAGGCCGTGCAGGCCGAGCACGCGGGTGTCGTCGCGCTCCGCCATCTCCTGGAAGGTCGCCGCCGCGGTGGCGCGGTCGCCGGCGAGCTGCGCCGTCTGCGCGCGCAGAAGGAGCGTGAGCGGCTCGCCCGGCGCAATGCGGCTCGCCTCGTGGGTGAACTTCTTCGCCGCGCGCGCGTCGCCGGAGCCGACCGCGATCAGCCCGTGCGACACCGCGCGATAGCCGCGCACGCCGCGGCGGTTGCGCAGGTACTGCGCGAACAGGTCGGGCGAGCGCAGCAGCGCGCGCACGATCGACCAGGCCAGCACGGCGGCGACCGCGACCGCCGCCACCGCGGCGATCAGCACCATGACCGAGGTCTCGACGCGCTGGCCCTGCCAGGTGACGACGACGTCGCCGGGGCGGTCGGCGAGCCAGACCGCGCCGAAGGCGAAGAGCGCGACGATGACGAGATAGACGACGACGCGGATCATAGGGCGATGGGACTCATGACAAAAATGCGTGTTCGGATGGCCGATCCCGCCCCGCGCGCGGTGCGCTCCCTCTCCCCATTGGGGGAGAGGGTCGGGGTGAGGGGGTTACCGGCCATCGAGAGACCAAAACCCCTCACCCCACCCCTCTCCCTACGGGAGAGGGAGCAGACCGCGTTCGCCGCTCGGGCGTGGGATATCATCACTTGCCCAGCCCCGCGAGCGTGTCGGCGGCGAGGCGGCGGCTGGCCGCCACCGCGGCCTCGCGCGCCTGCGCCTTCTTGATCCAGGCCTCGGCCGGGGCGCGCGCGTCGGGCGGCAGCTGCGCCAACTCGGCGAGCGCGCCGGCGATATCGGCGCGCGCGGCCTTCGCTTCTACGCGCGCGACGATCGCCGCGGAATCGCTGCCGGCGGCGCCGTCGAGCGGGCGCACGCGCACGAGCTTCTCGGCGTTGAGCTGCAGCTTGTGCAAAAAACTCTCGCCCGCCGCCGTGTCCGCGGCCGGGCGCAGCGACGGCGCGATCGCGGCGAGCTCGCGCGCGAGCGCGGCGGCGCTGGGCACGCCCGTGGCCGCGAATGGCGCGAGCGCCGCGGTCGCCTTGGGGTCGGCGCCGACCGCCGTCACGGTCGCGAGCTCGGGCGCGAAGGCATCGCCGCGCGCGACCGCGGCCGCGAGCGCGATCGCGGCAAGCGCGAGGCGGAGCGCGCGGTCGTCACTGGCGGCCGCCTTCTCGCTCTTCTCCAGGCCGGCGACGCGATTGGCCACGGCGTCGAACTCGCCGCGTGCGACCGAGGGCGCCGAGAGATGCGCAACCTGTTGCTTGAGCTCGGCAAGCGCAGCCGAGGCGGCGTCGGCGCGCGCGCCCGCGTCGCGGGCCGCGGCAGCGGCCTCATCGCTGCGGCGGCCGAGCACGGCGACGGTCTCGGTGAGCGCGTTGACGCCGCCTTCGAGCGCGGCGACGCGGTTGGCGAGCGCGGGATCGCTGGCCAGCGCCGGCGCGGCTTCGAGCTTGCCGAGGCGGGCGGTGAGCTCGTCGACGGCGCGCGCGTCGGGCGGCAGCGGACGCGCGGCAAGCTCGCGCAGCTGCAACTCGAGCCCGGCGAGGCGCGCGTCGAGCACGCTCACACCGGTGTCGCGGTTGCTCAACAGGCTCGCGATCGCGACCGCGCCGAGCACGAGGCCGCCGCCGACGGCGGCGGCGCCGAGCCAGGGCAGCCAGGCGCGGCGGGGCGGCGGCGCGGCATCCGCCTCGGTCGGCGCGGCGGCGGACGAGGACTCGCCGGCGGCGGGATCGTGAGGCGAGGCAGCGCCGGTAGCGGTATCGGCGGAAGAGGTATCGACGGAAGGGGTATCGGGAGATGCGTTCATGCGCGATGTGTCTGCGTCGATGGCGGGCGGATGCCCTTGCGCCGCATTTGGGCCGGTATTGCGGCCGGCGGGCGGGTTCGAGCTTATCCCCTGCCGGTTCGCTCGGACAAACGTCTAGCCCGGATGGAGCGCCAGGTCGACGCCGCGAACGCGGTGCACTCCCTCCCCCGCACGCGGGGGAGGGTTGGGGAGGGGCGAGCTTGCACGCACGAGTTTTGCCGCATGCCCCCACCCTGTCCCTCCAGCCGAAGTCGGATGTTTCCGACTTCGGCCAGTTAATAAATGGCCGAACTCGGGTAAACCCGAGTTCGGCTGCAAGCGGGGGAGGGAACGCTAGAACCGCTTGCACACGGTCGCCGGCAACAAGCGCGAGCGGCACCGTCACCCCGCGCCGACCAGATCGATCAGCGCGGCCTCGTCCGGGCGCGGCGCGATCCTGATGGCGGCGGCGCCGGCGGCGGCGAGCGGCTCCGACACCTGGCGCGAGAGACAGAACTGCAGCGGCGCCAGCGCCGGCGCGGCGAGGCCGGCGCGCTCGGCGCAAGCGAGATAGATCTGCGCGCTGCGGCGGGAAAAATGCAGCACGCCGTCGACCTCGCCGTTGCCGAGCGCGGCCGCGACCGCGGGGGGAAAGCGCTCGGCCGCGACCGCGCGATAGACCACGGCGGTGACGACCGCCACGCCACCGGCCGCGAGGTCGAGCTCGCCGGCACGGTCCTCGCCGGCGAGATAGAGAAGCGGCGCGCCGCCGCCTTGGCGTTGCGCGCGCACGAGCGCGGCGAGATCCACCTTGTCGCCATCGGCGGAATGCACGTCGGTAAAACCCGCGGCGCGGGCGGCATCGGCGGTGTGGCGGCCGACGGTGAAGGCAGGCAATGCGGTCAGCGCAGCGCGCCGGGGATGACTGGCGACGGCGCGCGCGGCGTTGGCGCTGGTCATCACCACAGCGGCGTAGGCTTCATCCGCAAGCTCGCAGTCGACCGCATGCACGCGCAGCAGCGGCGCAAGCCGCACGTCGTGGCCGCGCGCGCGCAATCGCGCGGCGGTGCGCTCGCCGTCGGGCTCCGGCCGTGTCACCAGCAGCCGCACGCCTGCGCCACGCCTGACAAAGCTCGACCTCTCATGGGCGAGTCACCAATGGCGCCGCGAGCTCGGTGTGCTCCCCTCCCCCTTGCGGGGAGGGGTTGGGGGTGGGGGTCGTGCGATTGACGCACCGACATTGCCATACGCACCACCCCCCTCCCCAACCCTCCCCCACAAGGGGGGAGGGAGCCGACCGAGCGAGCGGCGAGGATATCGATCATTGCCTACATACGTCATCACACCGCCGCGAAGAAATCGGCGCCGGCGCGGGTCTTGAGCTCGCGGCCGGCGTCGGCGCCGAGCGCGACCGCGTCGGCGGCAGCACCCTCGCGGGCGGCCTCGAACGCGGCGCTGCCGTCGGGCTTGGCGATCAGCCCGCGAAATTCGAGCCGACCGGCGCGCACGACGGCGTGGCCGGCGATCGGCGTGCGGCAGGAGCCCTCGAGCACCGCGAGGTACGCGCGCTCGGCGGCGAGCGCGGTCGCGCTGTCGGCATGATCGACGGCGCGCAGCAGCGCGCAGGCGCGCGCGTCGTCGCCGCGCGCCTCGATGGCGATGATGCCCTGCCCGACCGCGGGCAGGAATTCCTCGAGCGACAGGATCGCGGTCGCGGCGGCTTCGAGGCCGAGCCGCTTCAAGCCGGCGAGCGCGAGCAAGGTGGCGTCGACCTCGCCGGCGTCGAGCTTGCGCAGGCGCGTCTCCACGTTGCCGCGCAAGGGCACCACCGCGAGATCGGGACGCCGCCGCTTGACCAGCGCCTGCCGGCGCAGCGACGCGGTGCCGACGGTCGCGCCCGGCGGCAAGTCGGAAAGCGTCGCGGCCTTGCGGCTGATGAAGACGTCGCGGGCGTCCTCGCGTGGCAGCACCGCGGCGATCGCCAGCCCCGCCGGCAGCTCGGTCGGCATGTCTTTCGCCGAATGCACCGCGAGGTCGATGCGGCCGGCGCCGAGCGCCTCCTCGATCTCCTTGGTGAACAGGCCCTTGCCGCCGGCCTCCGCCAGCGGCCGGTCGCGGATCATGTCGCCCGAGGTGCGGATCACCTCGAGCGCGATCTCGTCCTCGCCGATGCCGTGCGCGGCAGCGAGGTGCGTGCGCACCTGCCGCGCCTGCGCCAGCGCGAGCGGGCTGCCGCGCGTGCCGATGCGCAGGAGCGCGGACGATGGCGCCGAGGATTGCACCCGATGACCTCGCAATGCTACGCCGGACAAGGTTGCCGAACGCACGCGCGATCATAGGGAGCGCGCAGACGCCGGGAAAGCCGCGGTACGGATCAGGCCAGTGCGGTTTCCGCTGACATCGAACTTCGTGGAACGACGATGGTTGGCGCCACATCGTCCCCTCCCCCGCTTGCAGCCGAACCCGGGTTTACCCGAGTTCGGCCGCTACATTGACTGGCCGAAGTCGGAAACATCCGACTTCGGCTGGAGGGACAGGGTGGGGGCACGCGCGAAGATTCGTGCCAGCCTGCCCCCTCCCCACCCCTCCCCCGCAAGCGGGGGAGGGAGCACACCGAGTTTGTGGCACGGATGCGCCAAACTCGTACTCCGCAACGAGAGATGAATCCGCGATGATCGTGCTCGGCATCGAGACGACCTGCGACGAGACCGCGGCGGCGGTGGTCGAGCGGCCGGTGGCCGGGCCCGGCCGCATCCGCTCCAACGTCGTGCTGTCGCAGATCAAGGAGCACGCGCCGTTCGGCGGCGTGGTGCCGGAGATCGCCGCGCGCGCCCACGTCGAGGCGCTCGACCTGATCATCGCGCAGGCGATGCAGGAAGCGGGCGCGCGCTTCGCCGATCTCGACGGCATCGCCGCCGCTGCCGGGCCCGGCCTGATCGGCGGCGTGATCGTGGGGCTCACCACCGCCAAGGCGATCGCGCTGGTCGCCGGCAAGCCGCTGATGGCGGTCAACCATCTCGAGGCGCACGCGCTGACCGCGCGGCTCACCGACGCCACGCCGTTTCCCTATTGCCTGTTCCTCGCCTCCGGCGGCCACACCCAGATCGTCGCGGTGCTCGGCGTCGGCCATTACGAGCGGCTCGGCACCACCGTCGACGACGCCATCGGCGAGGCCTTCGACAAGGTGGCGAAGCTGCTCGGCCTCGCCTATCCCGGCGGGCCGCAGGTGGAGCGCGAAGCGCGCGCCGGCAACCCCACGCGCGTGCCGCTGCCGCGGCCCATGCTGGGGCGCCGGCACGCCGACTTCTCGCTCTCGGGGCTCAAGACCGCGCTGCGGCTCGAAGCGGAGAAGATGGCGCCCTTGAGCGACGCCGACGTGCGCGACCTCTGCGCCGCGTTCCAGCAGAGCGTGGTCGAGGTGGTCGCCGACCGGCTGCGCGTGGGGCTTACGCTGTTCCGCGAGCGCCACGGCAAGCCGACCGCGCTGGTCGCCGGCGGCGGCGTCGCCGCCAACGAGGCGATCCGCAAGGCGCTGCAGCAGGTGGCGTTCGAGGCCGGCACCGCGCTGGTGCTGCCGCCGCCGGCGCTGTGCACGGACAACGGCGCCATGATCGCCTGGGCCGGCGCCGAACGCCTCGCGCTCGGCCTCACCGACACGCTCGCCGCCGCGCCGCACGCGCGCTGGCCGCTGGCGCCGGCGAGCCGCAGCGGCGGACGAAGCGCCGTCGGCGCTCCTTCTCGATCTGCCGGATGCGAATCGAACCGGCGGCTGAACCGACGACATTCAGGCAGCGCTGAGGCACGCCGCAGCACGCACTCCGCTGTCGTCCCCGCGCATCCGATCTCGGGTCTACCCGAGATCGGCATTTCAGATGCGCATGTCGGCTGCAGCCGACATGCGATGGGGACCCATATTCCAGAGGCCGTCGCATGTGGCACCATGGGTCCCCGCTTTCGCGGGGACGACAATCTTCGTCAGAGTAAGGATTTTCAGAGCCCATGCCCTTCGACCGCATCGCCGTCGTCGGCGCCGGCGCCTGGGGCACGGCGCTGGCGAACGTGATCGCGCGCGCCGGCCGCGCGGTGCTGCTGGCGACCCGCGACCGCGCCGGCGCCGAGGCGCTGGCGAGCCGGCGCGAGAGCCCGCGCCTGCCCGGCGTGCGGCTCGACGAGCGGGTGGGCGTCGCGCCGGCGGGCGCGGAGGTCGGACGCTACGACGCCGTGCTGCTGGCGGTTCCCGCCCAGCGCCTGCGCGAGGCGGCGCGCACGATCGCGCCCGAGCTCGCCGCCGGCACGCCGGTGATCGCCTGCGCCAAGGGCATCGAGCGCGGCACCCACAAATTCATGACCGAGGTGATCGCCGAGAGCGCGCGCGCCGCGCGCCCGGCGATCCTGTCCGGACCGAGCTTCGCCGCCGAGGTGGCGCGCGGCCTGCCGGCGGCGGTGACGCTCGCCACCCGCGACGAGGAGGTCGCCGCGCAGCTCGCGCGCGCGCTCGGCTCGGCCGCGTTCCGGCCCTATCACTCGACCGACGTGCGCGGGGTGGAGATCGGCGGCGCCGCCAAGAACGTGTTCGCCATCGCCGCCGGCATCGTCGCCGGCCGCGCGCTGGGCGCGAGCGCGGCGGCGGCGCTGGTGACGCGCGGCTTCGCCGAGCTGTTCCGCTTCGGCCGCGCGTTCGGCGCGCGTCCGGAGACCCTGACCGGCCTGTCCGGGCTGGGCGACGTGTTCCTCACCTGCGCCAGCGCGCAGTCGCGCAACTATTCGTTCGGCATGGCGCTCGGCAAGGGCGAGCCGGCGCCGGCGCAGCTGGTCGAAGGCGTGTTCACCGCCCCGGTGATGCTCGAAATGGCGAAGGCCAAGGGCATCGACATGCCGATCGCCAGCGCCGTGGTCGACATTCTCGCCGGCCGCGCCAGCGTGGCGCAGGCGATCGAGGCGTTGTTGGCACGCCCGATCCGCGCGGAGGGGTAGACGCTCGCCCCGCCGTCATGGCCGGGCTTGTCCCGGCCATCCACGGCTTTAATGTTGCAGCGACTAAGAAGACGTGGATGCCCGCGACAAGCGCGGGCATGACGAGTCGAGGGATCAGGGGACAACGATGGCCTACTGGCTGATGAAGACCGAGCCCGAGGAATTCTCCTGGGACGACCAGGTCAAGCGCGGCGCCAAGGGCGAGGCCTGGACCGGCGTGCGCAACTTCATCGCCCGCGGGAACCTGAAGGCGATGAAGAAGGGCGAGCACGCGTTCTTCTACCACACCGGCGACGAGAAGCAGGTGGTCGGCATCGTCGAGGTGATCCGCGAGGCCTATCACGATCCGACCGACGAGAAGGGCGTGTTTCTCGCCGTCGACGTCAAGGCGGTGAAGCCGCTGCCGAAGCCGGTGACGCTGGCGGCGGTGAAGGCGCGGCTCAAGGACATGGCGCTGTCGAAATATCCCCGCCTGTCGGTGCAGCCGGTGACGGCGCAGGAATGGAAGACCGTGTGCGGCATGGGCGGGCTGAAGGACTAGCGAGCATGTCGCGCACGGCGCTGCATCCGTCGGCGTGCTAGCGTTCCCGTCCTCCGCTGCGGGGAGGGATGGTAGGGGGCACGCGGCCAGGCCTGTGCATGGTCCGCTCGCGCGCGGAACATCTGACGCCGTGGCATCCGCGGGGATGGCATCGAGACGCACCGCGCCACGCCCGTCGGGCTACACGCCGCCGTGGCGATGATCTGCGCCAGCACCTGGGCGCGGCGGGTGGCCGAGCGGCAGGCCTTGAGCGTGTCGGCGAAGCGCTCGAGCACGCCGTCCTCGAACGCGGCCACCACGGTGTCGTGCACGTAGCTCTTGCGGCAGATCGCGGGCGTATTGGCGAGATCGTCGGCGGCGGCGCGCACCGCCTTGAGCACCTGCCGGCGGCGCTGGCGCTCGCTTGCCGCCGGTTCGGTGCGCGCCAGCGCTTCGAGCACGCTCGCGGAGGCGAGCAGGGTGCGGAAGTCCTTGAGCGAAATGTGCGCGCGGAGCGAAATGCGCGCGCCGCCACCTCGCGCAGGAAGAGGTTGACCTCGCGCGCGGTGACGTGGCGCACCTCGCCGGCGGCGGCGCGGTAGCGGAACAGCCGCCGCCCCGGCAACTGGCGGAGCACCGCGAACGCCGCCGCCAGCCGCGGCGAGGCGAATTCCTTGACGATGGTCTTGCCGCCCTTGGAGCGGAACGTGAGCGTGATGGTCTCGCCGTAGACGGTAACGTTCGACTTCAACAGCGTCGCCGCGCCGCGCGTGCCGCGCAGGCGCGCGTAGCTCTCGTTGCCGGGGCGGATGGCGCTGGTCGCGACCAGCTCGATCACCGCAGCGAGCGCGAATTCGCGCGTCGGCTCGCCGGCGGAAAGATGCTGGCCGATGCTGCGGCGGATGCGCGGCAGCACATCCGCCAGCCGCGCCAGGCGGCGCGCCTTGCGCAGCTCGCGCACCTTGTCCCAGTCCGGATGATAGCGGTACTGCAGCCGGCCGGCGGCGTCGCGGCCGATCGCCTGCAGGTGCGCGCCGGCATCCTTGGCGTAGAGCACGTCGGCATAGGCCGGCGGCACCGCCAGCCGCGCCAGCCGGCGCACCGTCGCGGGATCGCGGATCACGCGTCCGTCGGCGTCGAGATAGCTCCAGCCCTTGCCGCGACGGCGGCGGCGGATCGACAAGGCATCGGTGGTGACGAGACGCAGGCCCAACCGTTTCGTCAGGGCGGCAGCGCCGCCACCCGCGCCGTTGCGACGCGCAACGCGTCGACTCCCGACAGCGTTCGCAGTCACATCGGTCACGACACCACACCGGTTCGAGGCTCGCCGGAACGGGAATGCCGCGAGGCGGGAATTGGTTCCGGCGGCGTTTGCGCGGACGCGCAACAAACCGGGCGGCGATTGCGCGCGCGCCACGCTCGCCGCCCCTTTCCCAACCGCCGCGAGCGGGGGTAGGCTTGCGACCACGCAGGAGGGAGGACGATGGCGTTCGCCGGGGTGAACCATCTCGCGATCGTGATCGCGGCGGTCGTCGGCTGGCTCGCCGGGGCCGGCTGGTACATGGCGCTCGGCAAGACCTGGATGGCCGCGCTCGGCACCACGCCGGAGGCGATGGAAGCGGCGAGGCGACGGCCGGGCGCGTGGCTGCCGTTCCTCTACGCCTTCGTCGCCGAGCTGGTCATGGCCTGGGTGCTCGCCGGCGTGATCGGCCATCTCGGTCCGCCCACGCTGCGCATCGGCGTGATCTCGGCCGCGTTCTGCTGGCTCGGCTTCGTCATCACCACGATGCTCGTCAACAACAGCTTCGCCCGGCGCGACTGGCGGCTCCTGGCGATCGACGGCGGCCACTGGCTGTTGGTGCTGCTGCTGATGGGCGCGATCATCGGCGCCATGGGCGTCTAGCGGCAGCAAGCAGACGGCGGCGATTCCCGTCAGCAGGAGAACGAAGACATGCAGCGTCGCATCATCCCGCTCGTGCTGGTCGCCGCATTCACGGCGCTCACCCTGATCGCCGCGCCCGCGACCCGCAGCGCCGCGCAGAATCCCATGGGCGACGCCAACGCCGAGCCGGCGCCGTTCAATCCGCAGATGGCGGCGCTGATGGGCATGCTGATCCAGCCGCGCCACGCCAAGCTCGGGCTCGCCGGCAAGCAGGAGAACTGGCCGCTCGCCGGCTACGCGTTGAAGGAGCTGCGGCAGGGCTTTTTCGTGATCGCGCGCGCGGTGCCGCGCTGGAAGGGCTTGCCGGTTCCGGACCTGTTCGACGCCGCCGTGAGCCAGTCGATCACGCAGCTCGATTTCGCCATCAAGGCCGGCGAGCCGCACCAGTTCGGCGAGGCCTATGCCCGCCTCACCGCGGGCTGCAACGCCTGCCACGCCACCACCGATCATTCCTTCGTGGTGATCAAGGCGCCGGATTCGGCGGCGGCATTTCCCAACCAGGATTTTGCGCCGAAGCGGTAGAAGCACCCGCGAGTGGGGCAACGGAAGACACGCAACGCCGCGAATTCGGTGCGCTCCCTCCCCCGCTTGCGGGGGAGGGTTGGGGAGGGGGCACGCACGTTCTGCGCTTCAACAATCACGACATCATGACAAACCGGCAGGGAGTCCTGGAGACGATCGCGGCTGCCATCGAACATGCCCCCCCCCTGTCCCTCCAGCCGAAGTCGGATGTTTCCGACTCGGCCGATTAGTGTAGGGGCCGAACTCGGGTAAACCGAGTTCGGCGGCAAGCGGGGGAGGGGACGCTAGAGCCGCTCGCGCGCGACCGCGGCAACGGAGTCGCACGGCCGGCGTTAATTCAGTTTGATACCGATATCCTTGATCAGCTTGCCGTAGCGCGCGTGGTCGCTGCGGATGCGGGCGGCGAAGTCGGCGGGCGTGGTGACATAGGGACCGCCGGAGCCGGCGGCGGCGAGCCGCTCGGCGAAATCCGGCTGCGCCAGGATCGCATTCACCTCCGCGCGCAGCCGCGCCACGATCGGCGCCGGCGTGCCGACCGGCGCGAACAGGCCCTGCCAGATCGTGACCTCGTAGCCGGGATAGACCTCGGCGATGGCCGGCAAGTCCGGCAGCAGCGGCGAGCGCTTGAGCCCGCTGACCGCGAGCCCCTTGAGCTTGCCCGACTGCACCAGCGGCGCAACCGAGCCGCCGCCGAACATGGCGGCGACATCGCCGGCCATGACCCCGATGGCGGCCGGGCCGCCGCCGCGGTACGGCACGTGCACCAGCTCGACGCCGGCCTGCTGCTTGAGCAATTCCATGGCGAGGTGATGCTCCGAGCCGTTGCCGATCGAGGCGTAGAACAAAGGCGGCGTGCTGGCGCGAGCGAGCGCGATGAAGCCGCGCAAGTCGTCGACCCCGGGCAGCGACGGATTGGCCGCGAGGATGAGCTCGTTCGACACCAGGCTCGCCACCGGCAGCAGGTCGACGAGCGGATCGATCGGCAGCTTGGCGTAGAGATGCGGGTTGATCCCGAACAAGCCGCTCGGCCCCAGCAGCAGCGTATAGCCGTCGGGCGCGGCGTGGGCGGCGAGCTCGCCGGCCAGATTGCCGTTCGAGCCCGGCCGGTTCTCCACCACCACCGGCTGAGCCGAGCCGCGCCGCCAGCGGCTGCCCCAGCATGCGGGCGACGATGTCGGCGGCGCCGCCGGGAGGAAAGGACACCAGCAGCCGGACCGGCCGCACGGGATAGGACTGCGCCAGCGCCGCGCTCGCGGACAGCGCCAGCACGGCCGCGACGGCGAACCGGATCAGGCACGACATGGCTCGTCCTCCTTCACGCGCGCGCCCCGGCATTTTGCCGCACGCGCGCGCATTGCGGCAACCAAAGTCGAAGGCTCCCCGTCTTGTCGCTCGTGCGGCCGCCGTCGCATAATGGCCCCGGACAGCATGGCCGTTCGGAACCGACGGCCAGGAGAGGAACAATTGCGCGCGGTGTTTTCCGCCGCGGCGCCGGGAGGACGATGATGTCGGAAAAGATCTACGACGTTCCGCCGGAGTGGAAGAAGCGCGCCTATATCGACGCCGCCAAGTACCAGGAGATGTACGCGCGCGCGCTCAAGGATCCGAACGGATTCTGGGCCGAGCAGGCCAAGCGCCTCGACTGGTACAAGGCCCCGAGCAAGGTCAAGAACAGCTCGTTCGCGCCCGGCAACGTCTCGATCAAATGGTTCGAGGACGGCGTCCTCAACGCCTCCTACAACTGCATCGATCGCCATCTCGCCAAGCGCGCCAACCAGACCGCGATCATCTGGGAGGGCGACGACCCCTCCCAGTCCAAACACATCACCTACCGCGAGCTGCACGACGAGGTCTGCAGGTTCGCCAACATCCTGCGCAACCGCAACGTCGAGAAGGGCGACCGCGTCACCATCTATCTGCCGATGATCCCCGAGGCGGTCTACGCCATGCTCGCCTGCGCGCGCATCGGCGCCATCCATTCCGTGGTGTTCGGCGGCTTCTCGCCCGACTCGCTCGCCGGGCGCATCGCCGACTGCAAATCCAACGTGGTCATCACCGCGGACGAGGGCGTGCGCGGCGGCCGCAAGGTGCCGCTCAAGGCCAACGCCGACGCCGCCATCGCCAAGGCCGGCGGCGTCGATCACGTCATCGTGGTCCGCCGCACCGGCGCCGCGGTCAACATGGAGCCGGTGCGCGACGTCTGGTACCACGAGGCCGCCAAGGTAGTGACGAGCGAGTGCCCGTGCGAGCACATGAACGCGGAGGATCCGCTGTTCATCCTCTACACCTCGGGCTCGACCGGCCAGCCGAAGGGCGTGCTGCACACCACCGGCGGCTACCACGTCTACGTGGCGATGACGCACCAATACGTGTTCGACTACCACGACGGGCGACATCTACTGGTGCACCGCCGACGTCGGCTGGGTGACCGGCCACAGCTACATCGTCTATGGGCCGCTCGCGAACGGCGCCACCACGCTGATGTTCGAGGGCGTGCCGAACTACCCGAGCATGTCGCGGTTCTGGGAGGTTTGCGACAAGCACAAGGTCAACATCATCTACACCGCGCCGACCGCGATCCGCGCGCTGATGCAGGCCGGCGACGCGCCGGTGAAGAAGACCTCGCGCAAGTCGCTGCGGCTGCTCGGCACCGTCGGCGAGCCGATCAATCCGGAGGCGTGGGAGTGGTACTATCGCGTGGTCGGCGAGGGCCGCTGCCCGATCGTCGACACCTGGTGGCAGACCGAAACCGGCGGCATCCTGATCACGCCGCTGCCCGGCGCGACCCGGCTCAAGCCCGGCTCGGCGACGCAGCCGTTCTTCGGCGTCATCCCGCAGATCGTCGACGCCGAGGGCAAGGTGCAGGAGGGCGCCGCCACCGGCAATCTCTGCATCGCCGATTCCTGGCCCGGAATGATGCGCACGGTCTACGGCGACCACCAGCGCTTCGTCGACACCTACTTCAAGGCCTATCCCGGCAAGTATTTCACCGGCGACGGCTGCCGCCGCGACGCCGACGGCTATTACTGGATCACCGGCCGCGTCGACGACGTGATCAACGTCGCCGGCCATCGGCTCGGCACCGCCGAGGTGGAGAGCGCGCTGGTCGCGCATCGCCAAGGTGTCGGAGGCCGCCGTCGTCGGCTATCCCCACGACATCAAGGGCCAGGGCATCTACGCCTATGTCACGCTGATGACGGGCGAGCAGCCGAGCGAGGAGTTGCGCAAGGAGCTGGTGGCCTGGGTGCGCAAGGAGATCGGCCCGATCGCCTCGCCCGATCTCATCCAGTTCGCGCCCAGCCTGCCGAAGACCCGCTCGGGCAAGATCATGCGCCGGATCCTGCGCAAGATCGCGGAAGACGAGTACGGCAATCTCGGCGACACCTCGACCTTGGCCGACCCGACGGTGGTCGACGATCTCGTCGGCAACCGCCAGAACAGGAAGGCGCACGCGTAACGCCAGTGCCGCTGTGGCCTGCGCGGCACAGTCGCCGGAATTTTTAACCCTTCGCTAACCCTAACGAACGGTTTCGGCTGAGATCGCGCGCAGATTCGATTATTATGGTTACCGATCCGTCGCCTGCTCGGGGAAATCCGAGTGGATGAGCAGGCGCGCCGATCAGGGGAACAACGGGCAACAGACACGGTCCAATCATGCATCTGTCACGCTGGCTGGCAGCCGGTTCGGCTGCGCTCTTGCTTGCCGCGACCACTGCGCTGCCGCAGTCCGCGCAGGCGCGCGAGATCGTCGGATTTTCCGGCTCCTATGCGAGCGGCACCATCGTGGTGAAAACCAGCGAGCGGTCGCTCTACTACGTGCTCGGCAACGGCAAGGCCGTGCGCTATCCGGTTGGCGTCGGCCGCGCCGGCAAGCAGTGGACCGGCACCGCCATGATCAACGGCAAGCAGCTCAAGCCGGCGTGGACGCCGCCGGCCGAGGTCAAGCGCGACAAGCCGTCGCTGCCGAACGTCATTCCCGGCGGCAGCCCGAGCAATCCCATGGGCGCGGCGGCCATGACACTGAGCGGCGGGGGGGAATACGCCATCCACGGCACCAACAATCCCGGCTCGATCGGCGGCTTCGTCTCCTACGGCTGCATCCGCATGTACAACGCGGACATTCTGGATCTCTACAACCGCGTCGGCTGGGGCACGACGGTGGTCGTAACGCGCTGAGGCACCAAGCAATCGCCTGTCGTCCCCGCGAAAGCGGGAACCCATAACCACCGACTCTGGAATATGGGTCCCCGCTTGCGCGGGGGGACGACGGACCTGACTATTGACCGCCGACTTTTGCCTTCCTGATGCGCAGGTAGAGCGCGCCCTCGCCGCCGTGGCCACCATGGGCGGCGTCGAACCCGACCACATAGGCGCGGAATTCCGGCAGCTTGAGCCACAACGGCACCTGGCGCCGGAGCACGCCGCGCTCGCTCCAGGCATCACGCGCGGGCCCCCCTTTGCCGGTGATCACCAGCACGAAGCGGGCGCCGTCGTGCTGCGCCCGGCGCAGGAAACGCAGCAAGGCGGCGTAGGCCTCGCTCTGGGTGCGCCCGTGCAGATCGATGCGGTCGTCGATCGCCTGGCTGCCGCGCGCCAGGCGCTGCTTGAGCCGGCGATCGAGCGGCGCGAGGCTCGGTTCAGCCTTCGGCACCGGCCTTGCCGCCGGCGCGCGAACGGCCGGCGCGGCTTGCGGCTTGCGCGGCGTGGGGCCAACCGGTCCCGCATCGGCCGCCGGCGCCTGGCGCCGCAGCGGCTTGATCGAGCGGGTGACCCGGGCCCAGAGCGCGCGATCCTCGTCGCTCGGCCCGCGCCGGCCATGCGCGCTCATGGGCGCGGCCGCGCCCGCACGGGGCCCGCCGGCCAGTACAATTTGCGCGCGCTCGCCGGCGCGCGCAGGTGATCGTCGCTCCTGCCCGCCGCCGCCTTGGTCTTGACCTCTTTCTTGACCTCCGTCTCCGGAATCTTCGGTTTCGGCACCGGCAGCGGCATGTGCCTGCCGGCCTCGACCATGTCGAGCTCGCGCGGAATCAGCATGACGAAGCGGCCGGGATGGCGGATGCGGCCGGCGATGCGGGCGGCATCGTCGCCGGCGCCCCAATAGAGATCGGCGCGCGCCGGCCCGACGATCGCGGAGCCGGTATCCTGCGCGATCATCAGGCGGCGGAACGGCGTGGTCGGCTTGGCGCTCTCGATCGGCAGGCTCGGCCTCGATGAAGAACGGCGTGCCGTAGACGTGGATCTTGTCGACCGCGATCGAGCGGCCGGGCGTGAGCGGCACGCCCTGGGCGCCGGCCGGCTCGCCCTCGTTGGAGAGCCCGGTGACGCGGAAGAACACGTAGGAGCGGTTGGTGGCGCGCAGCTTCGGTGCTTCGTCGGGATTGGCAGCCATCCAGTCGCGGATGCGCTGCATCGACATTTCCTCGCGCGGGACGAGATTGCGCTCGATCAGGACGCGCCCGACCGCGGTGTAGGGATAGCCGTTGTGGGAATCGTAGTTGATGCGCAGCGGCGTGCCGTCCTCCAGGATCACGCGCGCCGAGCCCTGGATCTGGATCGCGAGCGCCTCGAACGGATCCTTGAGCCAGCAGATTTCGAGCTTCTGGCCGTCGAGCGCGCCGTCCTCGATCTCGCCGCGGTCATGGTACGGCACGATCTCGTTCTTGTCGTTGCGGCGCCCGATCAGCGCGCCCTTGTTGGGGAAGGCCTCCGCGCCGGGCTTATAGTTGGCGGCCACCAGGTCACGCGGGCGCCGGTAGAGCGGCACGTGAAATTCCGGATTGGGCATGCGCGAGCCCTGCACGATCGGCTCGTAATAGCCGGTCAGAAAACCCTGCTGCTCGCCCAGGCGAGCGATGCGCACCGGCCGGAAATTCTGCTCGAAGAAGGAGCGCGCGGCCGCGGCGGTTTGCGGCTTTGCCGCCGCCGCGCGCCGGCAGACCTGCCAGAGCGCGTTGTAGATCGGCCGGTCGTCGCTCGGCTGCTTGATCTTGCGGAAGGTCTGGCAGCTCGTCTGGTAGGCCGCGAACGCGGCCAGGTGATCGTCGGCCGCCCAGCCCTCGAGGTCGGCCCATTTCACCGGCTCGAGCTGGCTGTCCGCGAGCTTGAACGGCTCGTCGCCCGGCTCCGCCCCTGCCGGGCCTGCGACCCACAACGCCGCGGCGGCGATGCTTCCGAGGAAGACGCACAGGCGCACCGGCATCGCGTTCCGCCCCGGTTACTGCCCGGCTTCGGTGGCGACGAGCTTCCAGTTGGGATCGCGCGAGGAGAGGTCGCGCGCGAACGTCCACACGTCGGTGACGTCGGTGACCTTGTCCGGGTTGCCCTCGATCACGGTGCCGGACTTGTCGCGGGTGACCGAAACGAGCTGCGAGACGAACCGGACCGTGATCTGCGCCGTGCGTCCGCGCAGCTCGGCGGCGGTGATGTCGGACTTGTCGATCGACACGAAGCGGCTCTCGACCGTCTCGCCCTTGTTCTCGCGCTCGCGGATCGCGGCCTCGAAACCCTCGTAGACATCGCGCGACAGCAGATTCTTGAGCGTGCGCCGGTCACCCTCGGCATAGGCCAGCACGATCATCTCGTAGGCCGCGCGCGCGCCGGCCACGAAGTGCTTGACGTCGAACGCCTTGTCTTCGCGGGCGACGGCGTCGAGCCCGGCGGCCACCACCGAGCCCGCCTCGGCGATGCCCTTCCAGCGCTCGGCCGGCTCGGGGGTCTCGACCGGGCCTTGCGCCGCCTCCGCGGCGCGGCCGGGCAACGTCACCACGTTGTCGTTGGTGGCCCCGCGCACCGCGTCGCGCGGGGAATAAGGGTCATAAGGCGGCCGCTCCCGGCCGGTGCGCTGGCCGAGCACGCTGCGCAGGCGCAGGAAGATGAATACCGCCAGCGCCAGAAAGATGATGGTGTAGATGTCGAACACGTCTCGCACGCTCTCGGCAGCCGTGACGGAACCGCGGATCAGTGGGGAGCCGACAGACCGAAAATCTGCGACGCCAGGGATCGGTTCCCATGGCAGTATGTAAGCACGCGACCGCACTGATCCAGAGGTTTGCGCCGGACCACCGGCGCTTGTCGTCGCATCGGCGGACCATAGACGATCCCAACCGTGGCGCCAACATGGCTGATGCGTAAAGCGGACGCCGGGAACCTGCCGATGTCTTTGGTTAAATGGATCTTTATCGGGTTGTTCGCGCTGCCGGCAGCGGAAGTGCTGGTGCTCATCCTGGTGGCGGCGCTGATCGGCTGGCGGTGGACGGCGCTCCTGTTGGTCGCCACCTCGCTCGCCGGCGTGCTGCTGCTCAAACGTTCGGGCGGCGCCAATCGCAACCGCTGGCGCGCCGCCGTCGCCCGTCACGGCATCCGGCCGGCGGTTTTGGAGAGCCCCGGCGTCGCCACTGGGCTCGGCGGAATCCTTCTGATATTTCCGGGTTTTATAACGGACGTGCTGGGCGTCGCGCTGTGCGTGCCGGCGCTCCGCCGGTGGGCCGCGGGCAAGCTCGCAACGCTGGCGCGCAACCGCCGGCGCGCGCAGCGCGACGATCGCATCATCGACCTCGCGCCCCACGAATGGCACCAAATCCCGGATCGAAGGCGCGGCCGCCGGCGCGCGTCCAAGGATCGGACCAAACGCCGGGCGTGACATCCTTGTCGGAGCGGAGGGCCTGTGTTAGCCACGCCGCCGACTGCGGCACTCGTGAGCGGTGAGAGGTAGAGTTGATGGCGACCCCCGGCAATGGCGGCCCCGCACAGAGCCCAGACGGTCAGAAGGGCCCGGCGCAGCTCAGCGTGCTCGGCCAGTACATCAAGGATTTTTCGTTCGAAAACCCGAACGCGCCGCGCTCGTTGACACCGACCCAGACCCAGCCGGCGATCAACATTCAGATCAATGTCGGCGTGCAGCAGCTGGCCGAGACCGACTACGAGATCACGCTCAATCTCGAAGGCAAGGCGGACAGCGCCGGAACGGTGCTGTTTGCCTTCGAGCTGACCTTCGCCGGCGTGTTCCGCGTCCAGAACGTGCCGCCGGAGGCGCTGCAGCCGCTGGTGATGATCGAATGTCCGCGCCTGTTGTTCCCGTTCGCGCGCGAGATCGTCGCGACCTCGGTGCGCAACGGCGGCTTTCCGCCGCTGCTGCTCGATCCCGTCGATTTCGTCGCGCTCTATCAGCAGCGGGCGGCGCAGATGCAGCAGCCGCCGCAGGCGACCACGACCTCGAGCTGACGCTCAAGACACCCGGCGGCTGGGCTCGGCGCTCGCCGGCTCGACCACGCGCAGCTCCAGATATTCGCGCCAGATCGCGCCCTCCCCGAGCGTCGCCACGAAGGTGAGGTGGGCGTCCCGTTCATCGGCGCTGAAGCGGGGCGCGAGCGCATGCGGCCGCGCGCGGATCACGGTGGTGCCGGCATGGCCGCCGAGCACGCCGTTGTCGCTCTCGACCAGAATGAGCTGGGCCTGCCGGGCGCCGATCAGCTCGAGATAGACCTCGGCCAGGAGCTCGGCGTCGAGCAGCGCGCCGTGCTTGGTGCGCCGGGAATTGTCGATGCTGTAGCGCGCGCACAGATCGTCGAGGCGGTTGGGCCCGGCCGGGTGCTTGCGCCGCGCCAGCAGCAGCGTGTCGATCAGACGCTCGCGCGCGACCAGGGTCTTTCCGGCCCGCTCGAGCTCAGCGTTGAGGAAGCCGAGATCGAACGCGGCATTGTGCGCAACCAGCGGCGCGTCGCCGATGAATGCAATCAGGTCCTCGACGATTTCCCCGAACAGCGGCTTGTCCTTGAGGAACTCGGCCGAAAGACCGTGGATGTCGAAGGCTTCGACCGGCACGTCGCGCTCGGGATTGAGATAGCTATGAAAGCTCTGCCCGCTCGGGATGCGGTTGACCAGCTCGACGCAGCCGATCTCGATCAGTCGATGGCCCTGGAAGGGATCGAGCCCGGTGGTCTCGGTATCGAGCACGATTTCTCGCACACCAGCACCCCTGTCGACGTCGGCGCCGAAACAAATCACCGCCGCTTCGGCATTGTAGCAACGGCGTCAAGAATCGCACGCACCTGCGCGCGCGCGGCCTCGAATCCGCGCGAGCTGTCCACGACGAAATCCGCGCGGCGGCGCTTTTCGGCATCGGGCATTTGCTTGGCGAGGATCGCTTCGAACTTGGCCATGGTCATGCCCGGGCGCGCGAGAACGCGCGTCGCGCTGCACCTCGGGCGGCGCCGACACCACCACCACCGCGTCCACGCGCCGGTCGCTACCGGTCTCGAACAGCAGCGGAATATCGAGCACCGCGACCTTCTCGCCGCGCGCCTCGGCCTCGGCGAGCAGTCGGCGCTCGGCGGCGTGCACCAGCGGATGAACGATGGCCTCGAGCCGCTTGAGCGCGGCAGCGTCGCCCAGAACGCGCGCGGCGAGCTTGTCGCGATCGACCTTGCCGGCGGCGGTGGTGCCGGGAAACGCCGCCTCGATCGCGGCCACGGCCTCGCCCTCGTAGAGGCGATGCACCACCGCGTCGGCGTCATGCACCGGCACGCCTTCCTCGGCGAAGAAGCGCGCCGTCGTCGTTTTTCCCATTCCGAGCGAGCCGGTGAGGCCGAGAACGAACATGGCTTCTGCAATAGCCTAAAGGCGGCGGCAGTTCACGCCGCCAGCCATCCGGCGTCGCGGGCATGGCGCAGCAGCGCCAGCAGCGGCAGCCCCAGGATCACGAAATGGTCGCCCTCGATACGCTCGAACAGCTGGATACCCGCCTTCTCCAGCTGATAGCCGCCGACGCTCGCGGTGACGGCGGCCCCCACGGCATCGAGATAGGCGTCGAGGAAGCGCCCGGAAAAGGCGCGCATGGTGAGCCGGGCGACCTCGCGGTGCTCGAACAAAATGGTTTCCCCGCGCGCGAGCGCGATCGCGCTGTGCAGCTCATGGGTTCGGCCGGCCAAGGCGCTGAGCTGCTCGCGCGCGGCAGCACGGTCGGCCGGCTTGGAAAACCGCCGCTCGCCGAGGGCGAGCGTCTGGTCGGCGCCCAGCACCAGCCGGCCGGGGAGACGAGCGGCGACCGCTCGCGCCTTCGCGCGCGCCAGCAACGCCGCAACCTCGCCGGCATCGCGGCTGGTAGCCTGCTGCTCGATCGTGCGCTCGTCGATGTCGGCCGGCTGGACCTCGACCGGAATTCCCGCGGCGCGCAGGATAGCGCGCCGGATCGCGCTCTTGGACGCGAGCACGAGCGGTTGGTCGGCGAGCCACAGCGGCATCGCTCAGGCGACCGGCTGACGACGGCGTTCGGCGAGAAAGCTCATGACCGCGGCCGCGGTCTCCTCGATCGAGCGGCGCGTCACGTCGATGCTCGGCCAGTTGTGCCGGGCGCACAGCCGGCGCGAGAACGCCACCTCCTCGGCCACCGCCTTGCGGTCGATATACTGGTCGTCGTCGTGGTGCGCCTTGAGGCCGAGCAGGCGATTCTGCCGGATCTGCACGATCCGCTCGGGGCTGGCATAGAGCCCGACCACCAGCGGCCGCGACAGCTCCTCCACGTGCCGCGACACCGCGACCCCGGGCACGAGCGGCACATTGCCGGTCTTGACTCCGCGGTTGGCGAGATAGATCGAGGTCGGGGTCTTCGACGTGCGCGAGACGCCGACGAGCACCACGTCGGCTTCCTCCAAGCCTTCGAGATGCTGGCCGTCGTCATGCAACATGGTGTAGTTGAGCGCGTCGATGCGCTTGAAATAGTCGGCGTTGAGCGTGTGCTGCGCGCCCACGCGGTGCGAGGTCGCGGTGCCGAGATAGGACTGCAGCAGCTGCAGGACCGGCCCCAGGATCGACAGGCAGGGCAGGCTGAGCTCCCGGCAGTGGTTTTCAAGCCGCTGCAGCAATTCGTCATCGAGCAGGGTGTAGAGTACGATACCCGGCGATTCCTCGATCTCGGCCAGCACACGGTCGAGCTGCTTCTGGGTCCGTACCAGCGGATAGACGTGCTCTACCGGCAAGACCTTGGTGTATTGCGCGGTCGCCGCACGCGCGACCGTGGTGAGCGTCTCGCCGGTCGCGTCGGACACCAGGTGGAGGTGAAAGTAGCTGCCAGCGCGTTGCGGCATGATAACTGCGGGACGGCCTGTGAACTTCCCGGGAGGAGGCCATGCGCCGCGCCCGAGTGCAAGCCCACAATCGACCGGCGGGCGCAGACTTTCCACATTGCTGCATCGGGGACATCTTCAAGCCCAATCGCTCTCACAGGATGAAGATGTGAACCCGACCGGCACTGTCCGCCGAGAAACCCCCGCAAGCTCCTGACAAATGGCGCTTTCTCATAACGACCTCGCCAGTGGCATACGTTGCCCACAGGCCCGGCATAACTCAAGCCGTCGTGGATAGCGTGTGGACGGCGATGTATGAGTCAAATCAACGCTGCAACAATCACAACAACAAGCTTTAAGATTTAGCTTTGAAGGAACGACGTCGAGCGAGGTCACGTGGTGAATAAATCTCTTCTCGACGTTCTCGATCACCGGCAGCGTACTCCGCCGCCGACGTGGCTGATGCGACAGGCCGGTCGCTACCTGCCGGAATACCAGGTCGTGCGGGAGAAGGCCGGAGGGTTTCTCGACCTCTGCTTCACGCCCGATCTTGCGGCTGAAGTCACGCTGCAACCCGTGCGCCGCTTCGGCTTCGATGCCGCCATCCTGTTCTCCGACATTCTGGTCGTTCCGCATGCGCTCGGGCAGCCGGTGCGGTTCACCGCAGGGGAGGGTCCGCAGCTCGATCCGATCGCGGATCGGGACGAGCTCGGACGCCTCAAGACGGAGCTCGATCAGGAGTTGCTGGCGCCGATCTACCAGACGATACGGCAGGTGAAGGCGAGTCTTGCGCCGGGGGTCGCGCTGCTGGGCTTCTGCGGGGCGCCGTGGACCGTCGCCAGCTACATGATTGCCGGTCACGGCACCGCCGACCAGGAGCCCGCGCGGCTGTTCGCGTACAGGGATCCGGAAGGATTGGCGCTGCTGATCGATAAACTGGTCGATGCGTCCGCCAGCCATCTCATCCGGCAATTGCGAGCCGGGGTCGATGCCGTGCAGATCTTCGATACCTGGGCGGGAGTTTTGCCGGCGGATGAATTGAGCCGCTGGTGCATCGCGCCCACGCAACGGATCATCGCGGAAGTGCGGCGCCATGTTCCGGGGGCAAAGGTGATCGGCTTTCCGCGCGGGATCGGCACCGGCCTGCTGCGCTACGTGGAAGAGGTTCCGGTCGATGCCGTCGGGCTCGACTGGACGGTCGATCTCAATTTCGCGCGCGAGCAGGTGCAGTGGCGGATGCCGGTGCAGGGCAATCTCGATCCGCTGGCGCTGCTCGCCGGCGGCGCCGCGCTCGACCATGCGGTCGACAGCATCCTCGAGGCGTTCGGCGCGCGGCCTTTCATCTTCAATCTCGGACACGGCATTTTGCCGCAGACGCCGATCGCGCATGTCGAGCAGATGCTCGCGCGCGTGCGCGGGATGCGGGGTTGATCGTGCCGGAGGGCGGGACGCGTTGGTTGCGAGCCGCGGTTGCGATCGCGATCACCGCTGCGCTGGTCGGCCTGCTGGTTCTGTGGCGGCCGTCGGGTCTCTATCCCTGGCTCAAGGCCGCGCACGTGATCGCCATCATCGCCTGGATGGCGGGAATGCTCTACCTGCCGCGGCTGTTCGTCTATCACTGCGAGGCCGAGCCGGGCTCCCGGCAGTCCGAGACCTTCAAGGTGATGGAGCGGCGACTGCTCGGCGTGATCATCAATCCGGCGATGGTGGCGAGCTGGGGGCTCGGTCTGTGGCTGGCCTGGGACGGCGGCTGGTACGCCGCCGGCTGGCTGCAGGCGAAGGTCGCCCTGGCGCTGATGCTGTCGGGGCTGCACGGTTTCTTCGTCCGCTGGGTGCGCGACTTCGCCGCCGACCGCAACCGGCACTCGCAAAAATTCTATCGAATTATCAATGAGGTGCCGACGCTGCTGATGATCGGAATCGTGATCCTGGCGGTGGTCAAGCCGTTCTGATCGCCGCCCGCGGGAGCGATCCGCGCCCAGCTCCGCCCGCCCAGCTCCGCGGGCCGCCATCCACACCATCCCATGTCGCGATGCACCGCCGCGCCGGCGCCACTTGCGCGCGGAGGCGTCTTTTCCTATCTTGCCTGCATCTCCCCGAACGCAGGCAGATGCATCCGAGTCCGGCCCAAGTACGGGACCGGCCGCTGCATCGGGCCCTAAGGCCTGACGCCTCACTCAAGACCTGCGATCCCCCTTCCCTACCCGATCGGCCGCTTTTTTCAGTCACCGATCCCTCCATAGGACTACCCCGTATGCGGGAAATGAAACTGCAAGACCTCAAGGCCAAGACGCCGGCCGAGCTCGTCTCCTTTGCCGAAGAGCTCGAGGTCGAAAACGCCAGCACCATGCGCAAGCAGGAGCTGATGTTCGGCATTCTCAAACAGCTCTCGGTGCGCGAGACCGACATCATCGGCGAAGGCGTGGTCGAGGTGCTCTCCGACGGCTTCGGCTTCCTGCGCTCGCCGGAAGCGAACTACCTGCCCGGCCCGGACGACATCTACGTCTCGCCCTCGCAGATCCGCCGCTTCGGCCTGCGCACCGGCGACACCATCGACGGCCACATCCGCTCGCCCAAGGAAGGCGAGCGCTATTTTGCGCTGCTCAAGGTCAACACCATCAATTTCGAGGACCCCGAGAAGGCGCGCCACAAGGTCAACTTCGACAACCTCACCCCGCTCTATCCCGACGAGCGGCTGAAGATGGAGCACGAGGATCCGACCAAGAAGGATCTCTCGCCGCGCGTCATCGACATCGTCGCGCCGATCGGCAAGGGCCAGCGCGCGCTGATCGTGTCGCCGCCGCGCACCGGCAAGACCGTGCTGCTGCAGAACATCGCGCACGCCATCACCGCCAACCATCCGGAATGCTACCTGATCGTGCTGCTGATCGACGAGCGGCCGGAGGAAGTGACCGACATGCAGCGCTCGGTGAAGGGCGAGGTGGTGTCCTCGACCTTCGACGAGCCGGCCTCGCGCCACGTGCAGGTCGCCGAGATGGTGATCGAGAAGGCCAAGCGCCTGGTCGAGCACGGCCGCGACGTGGTGATCCTGCTCGATTCGATCACCCGCCTCGGCCGCGCCTACAACACCGTGGTGCCGTCGTCCGGCAAGGTGCTCACCGGCGGCGTCGACGCCAACGCGCTGCAGCGGCCCAAGCGCTTCTTCGGCGCCGCGCGCAACATCGAGGAAGGCGGCTCGCTCACCATCATCGCGACCGCGCTGATCGACACCGGCAGCCGCATGGACGAGGTGATCTTCGAGGAGTTCAAGGGCACCGGCAATTCGGAAATCATTCTCGACCGCAAGGTGGCCGACAAGCGCACCTTCCCGGCGATGGACATCACGCGCTCGGGCACGCGCAAGGAGGAACTGCTCGTTCCGCCCGATCAGCTCAAGAAGATGTACATCCTGCGCCGCATCCTGAACCCGATGGGCACGATGGATGCCATCGACTTCCTGCTCGACAAGCTGCGCAACACCAAGAGCAACGCCGACTTCTTCGAGTCGATGAACGCGTAGCGCGCCTACTTGTAGAAGCGAGTCGTCTTGAGCCGCGACGACAGGACGAGGCTGTCAAGGCAGGCGCCGGGCTCGCCGGGAGCGCAGGCCGCCACGTCGTTGACCAGGATCGCACCGATCTGACGGCATTCGTCGTCCACGACGAATGCCCGGACCATGGTCTTGGCGGCGCGCACCGGGCCCATCTCGGTGAGCAGGCGGCGCAGAATGGCGCCGTCGGTGCCGAAGGTGACGAGATCGAGCTTCATGCTCTCGATCGCGGCGTCGGATTTGTTCTCGATCACGAAGTTCAAGCGACAGCGGTTGTCGGCGGGTCTCGATGCTGTTGAGCTCGACCAGCACCTTCTGGTCCGCCGCGAACGCGCCGACCGGCAGCAGTGCTTGCACGATGACGAGCGCACGCAGCACGCCACGCATCTGTGATCTCCGGTGTTGCTGACGCCCCGCGCGCGAGTCATAGACCCATTCATTCCGGCCGGGCAAGCCGCGCCGATGCGATGACATCGGGATCGCTTTGGAGCGATTCTGACGCTGCGTCAGTGGCGCATGGCGGCCGCAGCTTCCGCGATGGCGGCAGGCTCACTCACCGGCAAGGAGCAGGTCTCGCCGACGCAGACGAAGGCGGCGGCTTCCGCTCGCGGCCTTGATCTTCTCCGTTGCGGGGTGCGCAGCCGGCAGCGCGGGCGACGCGCGCAGGACGATGCGGTCGAGGAAGGGGATCTTGCGGGCGGCGGCCATGAGCTCGTCGGCGCGCACGCCTTGCCCGGTCACGACGATCTCGGCCGCGCGCAGGCGCAGATCGAGGGCGTTGAGCAAGGCCAGGTGCGCGAACAGATTTTCGCCAGCGCTGGCGGCGATCCCGTCGAACAGGCGGTCGGCCTGATCGCGCCAAGCGTGCTGGCCGGTGAAGACCGCGAGCCGAATCAGGTTCTGCGCCGCCAACGCATTGGGGTTGGGCGTCGCGTCGTCGGTGGTGGCGCTCGGCCGCACCACCAGGCCCTCGGCGTCGTCGGCGGTGAGGAAATAGCCGCCGCTGCCGGCATTGGCGTAGTGGCGGTCGAGGTTGGCCTGCCAGGCCAGCGCGCGCTCGAGATAGGCGTGCTCGCCGGTCGCCTCGTAGAGCGCGAGCGCCGCCCGGATCATGGCGGCGTGATCGGAGGCAAGGCCGGGAACGAGGAGCTTGCCGTCCCGCCAGGAATGGCCGAGCCGATCGCCGTGCGCCATGCGGGCGTCGATGAACAGGAAGGCGCGGGCGGCGATCTCGAGCCAGGCCGGCTCGTCGAACGCGATGCCGGCGTTGACCAGCGCCGCGATCATCAACCCGTTCCAGTCCGCCAGGACCTTGTCGTCGAGGCCGGGCCGGACCCGCTTGGCGCGCGCCGCGAGCAGCTTGGCGCGCATCGGCGCGAGCCTGCGCTCGTCCTCCATGCTGCGCGGTAAGTGCTTGAGGCGATTGAGGATATTGTGGCCTTCGAAGTTGCCTTCCGCGGTCACGTCATAGTGCGCAGCAAAAAACCGGCATCGTCGTGGCCCAGCACCGCCGCGATCTCGGCCAGCGACCAGACGTAGAACTTGCCTTCCTCGCCCTCCGAATCGGCATCGAGCGAGGCGCAGAACGCGCCCTCCCCGGTCGTCATTTCGCGCGTCGAGCCAGGCCACCGTCTCGCGCGCGCGGGTGCGGAACAGGTCTTTGCCCGAGCGCTGGTAAGCGAGCGCGAGCAGTTCAAGCAGCAGCGCATTGTCGTAGAGCATCTTCTCGAAATGCGGCACCAGCCAGCGCTCGTCGACCGAGTAGCGGGAGAAGCCGCCGCCGAGATGATCGTAGATGCCGCCCTCGCAGATGCGCGTGAGCGTGAGCTCCACGGCCGCGAAGTAGCGGGCGTCGTTCGTGCGCTGGCCCGCGCGCCAGAGAAATTCGAGCATCATGGGCTGCGGGAATTTCGGCGCCCCGCGCATGCCGCCGTCGACGGGATCGATCATGCCGGCGATCTGACGCGGCGGCGCGGTCGAGCTCCGGCACGCCGATCACCACGCGCCCCGCGGGCCGCGCGCTGTCCGCCAGCCGCGCCATCAGCGCGCTGCGGTTCTGCTCGATGCTCTGCGGCTCCTCGCGGAACACGCGCTCGACCTCGCGCAGGAGATCGACGAAGGCGGGCTTGCCGTAGCGCGCGGTCTTGGGAAAATAGGTGCCGCCCCAGAACGGCTCGCCGCTGGGCGTGAGAAACATGGTGAGCGGCCAGCCGCCGTGCTCGCCCAGGTGATGCAGCGCCGACATGTAGATCTGGTCGATGTCCGGGCGTTCCTCGCGGTCGACTTTGATGTTGACGAAGAGGTCGTTCATCACCCGCGCGGTCGCCGCGTCCTCGAAGCTCTCGTGCGCCATGACGTGGCACCAGTGGCAGGCGGCATAGCCGACCGAGAGCAGGATCGGCTTGTTGGCGCGCTTGGCTTCGGCCAGCGCCTCGGTTCCCCACGGCCACCAGTCGACCGGGTTGTGCTTGTGCTGCAGCAGATAGGGGCTCGTCTCCGGGCCAGGCGGTTTTCGTGGGCGGCGGTGCCGGATGATGACATGTTTCAAACCTGATGGGCCCACCGGCATAATACGCAGAAGAAAACGGCCGTCGCCCGCAAAAGTTCGGCCGTCGCCCGCGGGCGAGGTCTCTTATTCCTGTAGCTTTGGTGTTGTGCGCCCATCATGACTCCCGATCGCGATACCATCTTCGCGCTCTCCTCCGGCCGGCCGCCGGCGGCGATCGCGGTGGTGCGCGTCTCCGGCCCGCGCGCCGGCGCCGCGCTGAAGCAGTTGATCGGCCGCCTGCCGGCGCCGCGGCGGGCGAGCGCTCGCGCGCGTGCGCGATCCCGTCACCGGCGACGTCATCGACGAAGGCTTGGCGCTGTGGTTTCCCGGTCCGAACAGCGAGACCGGCGAAGACATGGCCGAGCTGCAGGTGCATGGCGGCCGGGCGGTGATCGCCGCCGTGCTCGCTGCGCTGGGCAAGCTCGCGGGCTTGCGGCCGGCGGAGGCGGGCGAGTTCACGCGCCGCGCCTTCGAGCACGGCCGCATGGATTTGACCGCGGTCGAAGGACTGGCCGACCTGGTGGCGGCGGAGACCCAGGCGCAGCGGCGCCAAGCCTACCAGCATCTGAAGGGCCTGCTCGGCGAGCGTGCGGAGAGCTGGCGGCAGCGGCTGATCGAGGCGTTGGCCCTGGTCGAGGCCGGCATCGATTTTTCCGACGAGGACGATGTGCCCCACGACCTGATGGCGCGCGCACTCGAGCTCATCCGGCCGTTGGCTGACGAGATTGCTCAGGCCGGGGCAGGGCAGGGCGAGCGCCTGCGCGACGGCTTGCGCGTTGCGATCGCGGGTCCGCCGAATGCGGGCAAGTCGACGCTGTTCAATCGGCTCGCGCGGCGCGAGGCGGCGATCGTGTCGCCGTTTCCCGGGACCACGCGCGACGTGCTCGAAGTGCATCTCGATCTCGCCGGCTATCCCGTGACCGTGCTCGACACCGCCGGGATTCGCGCCACCCAGGATCCGGTAGAGCGCGAAGGCGTGCGGCGCGCGAGCGAGCAGGCGGCGAGCGCGGATTTGGTGCTCTGGATGGTCGACGCCAGCACGATCGAGCCGACGGAAGCGGCCGGGCGCCGCTCGCTCGAAGTGCCACCCGGCACCATGGTTTGGTTTGTGGTTAACAAGATCGATCTGGTCGCGCCGGACCGGCGGCAAAGAATTGAATCTCAATTCACTGAGGGTGAAACCGTTAACCTTGTTTCCAGCACGACCGGAGCCGGCGTCGACGCCCTGGTTAACGCGCTGGCGCGATTTGCCGAGTGCTTCTTCACGCCCGAGCCGGCACTGGTGACGCGCGAGCGCCAGCGCGCCCTGCTCGTCGAGACCGTGCGCGCGTTGCGCGGCGCGCAACGCGCGGCCGAGGATGGCCAGGAGGAAATCATGGCGGAGCAGCTTCGGCTTGCGACCCGGGCGCTGGGCAAGCTGCTGGGCCGGGTGGATGTGGAAGACGTGCTGGATGTGATTTTCCGGGATTTCTGTATCGGGAAATAGCGACACGAGTGGCCCGCTGGCCGACTGGGTCGACGGGCGAGCCGCTCGCTCGATGTTTCACGTGAAACGTGGCCGCCGGTTAGACGCCAAGCAGCGCCGGCCGATCGCCCGTGCGATCACGACATTGGACGCTCGTTCGGGGGTCAGGTAGAAGCGCGGCGCTAGTGCGGTGGATTTGAAGTTCCTACCATTGTAGCCGCAAGCTCGCTTAGGAACTTCAAATCCAAAACCGCACTAGAAGTCATAGATTCGCTAGTGTCCCTTTGATTCCGAAGTTCGCATCAGTGGTTGCCGCGAGGGTTTGCGAACTTCGGAATCGGGACACTAGGAGAGATTCGATGCAGGCGCAGTACGATGTCATCGTCGTGGGTGGCGGCCATGCCGGCTGCGAGGCCGCGGCGGCGGCCGCGCGCATGGGCGCCAGCACCGCGCTCGTCACCCATCGCTTCGCCACCATCGGCGCGATGTCCTGCAATCCGGCGATCGGCGGGCTCGGCAAGGGCCATCTCGTGCGCGAGATCGACGCCCTCGACGGCCTCATGGGACGGGTGGCCGATCTCGGCGGCATCCAGTTCCGCGTGCTCAACCGCCGCAAAGGGCCGGCGGTGCGCGGCCCGCGCGCGCAGGCCGATCGCAAGCTCTACGCCGCCGCCATGCAGCAGGCGATTCGCGCTACCGCGAATCTCACCGTGATCGAAGCCGAGGCGGATGACCTCGTGATCCGCGCGGAACGAACCGCCGGCGTCGCGCTCGCCGACGGGCGCGAGTTGCGGGCAGGGGCCGTGGTGCTGACCACCGGGACGTTCCTGCGCGGTCTCATCCATATCGGCGAGCAGCAGACGCCGGCCGGGCGGGTCGGCGAGGCGCCCGCGGTCGGCCTGTCGCTCACTCTGGAGCGGCTCGGATTTGCGCTCGGGCGGCTCAAGACCGGGACGCCGCCGCGGCTCGACGGCCGCACGATCGATTGGGACGCGGTGGAGATGCAGCCCGGCGACGAGCCGCCGGAGCCGTTCTCGATCCTGACCGAGCGCATCGACAACGCCCAGGTCCAGTGCGGCATCACCCGCACGACCGCGGCGACCCACCGCATCATCCGCGACAACGTCCACCGCTCGCCGATGTATTCCGGCCAGATCGCGAGCCGCGGCCCGCGCTACTGCCCCTCGATCGAGGACAAGATCGTGCGCTTCGGCGAGCGCGACGGGCACCAGATTTTCCTCGAGCCGGAAGGGCTCGACGACCCGACCGTCTATCCGAACGGCATCTCGACCTCGCTGCCGGAAGAGGTCCAGCGCGCGCTGGTCGCGACCATTCCGGGGCTGGAGAAGGCCCGCGTGCTGCGGCCCGGCTACGCCATCGAGTACGACCACGTCGATCCGCGCGAGCTCAAGCCCACGCTGGAGACGCGGCGCCTGCCCGGCCTGTTCCTGGCCGGGCAGATCAACGGCACCACCGGCTACGAGGAGGCGGCGGCGCAGGGCCTGCTCGCCGGCCTCAACGCGGCCGCCTGCGCGGGCGGCGCCGGCGCCGTCAGCTTCGATCGCGCCGAGGGCTATCTCGGCTGTGATGATTGACGATCTGGTGACGCGCGGGGTCACCGAGCCGTACCGGATGTTCACCTCGCGGGCGGAATACCGGCTGACGCTGCGGGCCGACAACGCCGACCAGCGCCTGACCGACAAGGGCATTGCGATCGGCTGCGTCAGCGCCGGCCCGCCGCCGCCGGCATCGCGCGAAAATGACCGCGCTTGGCCGAGGCGCGCGCCTTCGCCCGCTCGGTCTCGCTCACCCCCAACGAGGCCGCGCGCCATGGGCTCGCCCTCAACAAGGACGGCCAGCGGCGCAGCGCCTTCGAGCTGCTGTCGCATCCCAATATCGGCATCGGAGCGCTCGCCGCGATCTGGCCGCGCTTGCGCGAGCTGCCGCCGAAAATCGCCGAACAGCTCGAAATCGATGCCAAATACGACGTGTACCTGTCCCGCCAGGCGGCCGACATTGCGGCCTATCGCCGGGACGAAAGCCTGCAATTGCCGGAAAACCTCGACTACGCCGAGCTGCGCGGGCTCTCCAACGAGGTGCGGCAGAAGCTGCAGTCGGCGCGGCCCCGCACCATCGGACAGGCCGCCCGCATCGACGGCGTCACGCCGGCGGCGTTGACGCTGCTGGTGGCGCATCTCAAGCGGCGAGGGCGCGGCGCCAAGGTCGCGGGTGCGCGGCCGATGAGTGGTACTCCTGACGACCTCATCAGGACGGTGGCTCGGCGCGGCGTCATCCCCGCGCAAGCGGGATCATTTCCAGAGCGGTGATGGTCCCGCTTTCGCGGGGACGACAACGGAACCGATCAGCCCGATTGGCATGACGCGGTCCACTCAGTCGTCGCCGCTTCCGAGCTCGCCGCCGATCGCGCCCGCGCCTTGAAGCTCACCCCGGTTTCACGTGAAACCTCGGAGCGCCTCGACCGCTTCGTCGAGCTGTTGCTGACTTGGCAGCGCCGCATCAATCTCATCGCCCCATCCACGATTCCGCAGCTGTGGACGCGGCATGTCGCGGATTCGCTGCAGCTCCTCGAGCTCGCGCCGGACGCGCGCGTCTGGGTCGATCTCGGCGCGGGCGGCGGCTTTCCCGGCCTGGTGATCGCTTGCGCGCTCGCGGGAAGGACCGGCGCCCTGGTCCATCTGGTCGAAAGCAACGCGAAAAAAGCCGCCTTCCTGCGCGAGGCGGTGCGCGTCACCGGCTGTCCCGGCCCGGGTGCATTTACAGCGTATTGAGGATTTTGCAGCTAGCTTCGAGGGGCCTGTGGACGTCGTCACGGCACGTGCCGTCGCTCCGCTTAAGCTATTGCTTCCTCAATGCTTTCCGCTGCTGGGGAAAAGCGGCGCAACGGGCTTGTTCCCGAAGGGACAACATGCAGAGCTTGAACTCAGAGCGGCGGGCGAGTCGCGCGCGATGACGGGCTGGACCATGACTGCGAGCCTGGTGGAAAGCCGCACCGACCCGGCGGGCCGCATCGTGGTCGTGCGCGATGTGGAGTGCGGCGTGGCAACACCTTAAGATTCCAACCGATTCGCTATTCGGGCGTTTCCGAAGCCGGACCCAATGCCATGACCGACCCCGCGGACTTGCCAGCGGAATCATCGGACGAATTGCCCCAGGTCATCGCCCTGGCGAGCCGTATTCCCAATCCCCAACCGCCGCGCGTGATCGCGATCGCCAACCAGAAGGGCGGCGTCGGCAAGACCACGACGGCGATCAATCTCGGCACCGCGCTCGCCGCGATCGGCGAACACGTGCTGATCATCGATCTCGATCCGCAGGGCAATGCCTCGACCGGACTCGGCATCGATCGCCGCAGCCGCCGCTACTCGACCTACGATGTGTTGATGGGCGAGGCGACGTTGCGCGACGCGGTGCTGGCGACCGCGGTGCCGCGTCTTTCCATCGCGCCCTCGACGCTCGATCTCTCCGGCCTCGAGCTCGAAGTCAGCCAGGAGCGCGACCGCGCCTTTCGCCTGCGCACCGCGCTCGCGCCGCTGCGCGGCGCGATGCCGCGCGCGAGCGACTTCAGCTACGTGCTGATCGATTGTCCGCCTTCGCTCAATCTGCTCACCGTCAACGCCATGGCGGCGGCGGATGCGATCCTGGTGCCGCTGCAATGCGAGTTCTTCGCGCTCGAAGGATTGTCGCAACTGCTGCAGACCGTGGACACCGTGAAGGCGACGCTCAATCCCGATCTCTTGATCCACGGCATCGTGCTCACGATGCACGACGCGCGCAACAATCTCTCCAATCAAGTCGTCGCCGACGTGCGGGCGAACAGCAAGCAGAAAGTCTACGACACCATCATCCCGCGCAACGTGCGGGTATCGGAGGCGCCGTCGTACGGCAAACCGGTGCTGGTCTACGATCTCAAATGCGTGGGCAGCGAAGCCTATCTGCGGCTCGCGACCGAGATCATTCAACGCGAGAAGGAATTGATCGCGGGGGCGCCGCGCCCCGACGGTGCAATCGATGCGGGCCAGCAGCCGGGCGCGGCGTGAGCGGGGCGGAGAGCGAAAGTTGGGAGACGTCAAAAAGTTGGGAGACGTGAAACAGTGGGGAGACTCGGCAATGCCAGATGACGGCCGATCGCGATTGGGACGTGGCCTCGCCGCGCTCATGGGCGAGGTCGGCGCCGAAACCACGACCATCGAGCGCGCGCGCAATCAGCGCCGCGTGCCGATCGAGTATCTGCGTCCGAATCCACGCAACCCGCGGCGCAACTTTTCCGACGCCGAGCTCGACGAGTTGGCGGCGTCGATCAGGGAACGCGGGGTGATCCAGCCGGTGATCGTGCGCTCCGTGCGCGGCGCCAAGGACGCCTACGAGATCATCGCCGGCGAGCGGCGCTGGCGGGCGGCGCAGCGCGCGGGCTTGCACGAGCTTCCGATCGTGCCGTTCGAAGCGAGCGACAGCGAAGCGCTGGAGCTTGCCATCATCGAGAACGTGCAGCGCACCGATCTCAATCCGCTGGAGGAGGCGGGCGGTTATCAAGCGCTGGCGGGCGAATACGGCCGCAGTCACGACGATATCGCCAAGATCGTCGGCAAGAGCCGCAGTCACGTCACCAATACGCTGCGCCTGTTGAAGCTGCCGGAGCCGGTCAAGGCTTACATCAATGCCGGCAAGATCAGCGCCGGGGCCGCGCGCATGCTGATCGGGGCGCCCGATCCGGAGGAGATGGCGCGCGACATCGTCGATCGCGGGCTCAACGTCCGTCAGGTCGAGGCGCTGGCCAAGGAGCGCGCGAGCGGATCGGGCAAGGCCGTCAAGAAGCGCGCGATCAAGAACGCCGACACGATCGCGCTCGAGCGGCGGCTGTCGAACGCGCTCGGCCTCACCATCAAGCTCGATCAGCGCAGCAAAGGCGGCGTGCTGCAGATCCATTACCGCAGCCTCGATCAACTCGACGACGTGCTGCGGCGATTGGAGAACAATTGAATCGAGCGAGTTGCGCGACTTCGGCCGCCTGCCTGTTCGTTGCCTTCCGGGAATGAATCGAATGCGATGCACGCGCCCGCGCGGCGGGGCGCGCGGCTGAAAAATCGACCGAACGTCGCGGGGGAGGGGACGGTGGCCAAGCAAGTTCGACGGGTGATCACGGGCCACGATGAACGCGGCAAGGCGATCGTGATCGCCGATGGTCCGGCGCCGTTCGTTCACGTCAACGCGGTCGATCCGGAGTGGTACTCCACCGACATCTGGCGCACGAACGAGACGCCGGCGCGCATCGTGCCGGCCGCCGCCGAGCCGACGCTCGGCCCGCGCCGGCAACTGCCGGGAAAGCGCGGCACGGTCCTGCGCGTCAATCATTTCCCGCCGGAAAACGCGGCGGTGCGGCAGATGGATGCGCAAGCCGCGCGGGCGGCCTTCGCCGCGCTCGGCAACGAGAAGGCGGCAACCTTCGGCAAGGGCGGCCGCCACCCGCTGATGCACCGGACCGAGACCGTCGATTACGCCATTGTGCTCGCCGGCGAGATCACCATGGTGCTCGACGACGTCGACGTCGAGTTGAAGGCCGGCGATATCGTGGTCCAGTGCGGCACCAACCACGCCTGGAGCAACCGCTCCGACGCGCCGTGCGTGGTCGCCTTCGTGCTGATCGACGGCGAATTCGCGCCGGAGCTGGCGGCGAAGTTCGGCTAGTCCGGCATCCCAACTCGGACGTTGCTGTCATCCCCGCGAGGGGCACCCTGCGACGCTCGCGTCGCAGGGACCCCGTTGCGGGGATCCATATTCCAGAGCCCGGTGGTGAAGGGTCCCCGCTTACGCGGGGACGACACCCGGAAAAGTGGCGAAGAGATCAGCGCCGCTCCTCGCCGTGCTGCTTGCGCCGCGCGTTCACGGCGAGCGCCAGCAGCGCGCGCTGGGTGATCATTTCGCCCAGCACGGATTGCCGCCGCGTCTCAAGCGCGGCTTCGGCGAGCTGCGCCATCGCACGTTCGAGCCGGAGCGATGTCCAGGTCCCCAGCGCCGTCTTGACCGCGTCCTCGCGGCTGAAATGGACGTAGGTAGCGCCGACGGCCTCTTCGATCGAGGCGCCCGCGTCGACGGCGAGCCTCGCCTTGTGCAGCTGCGCCACCTGGCGCAGCGCCGCCCCGATGATCGCGCCCGGCGTCGTGCCGGCGACGCGCGCCTTGCCGAACTGGACTTCGAGCTCGCCGGTGCGCCCGGCGAAGGCGGCGTCGATCAAGCCGTCGAGCGCGAGCGCCGAGGCGTCGGCGACCACCGCCACGATGTCGTCGAGCTCCACGCGCGGCTTGCCACGCGCGTACAGCGCGAGCTTGCGCAGCTCCTGGCGCGATGCGATGCGATCGCCGCCGAGCAGCGGAACGAGCGCGGCGCGCGCCGGCGGCGAGATGGAGAGGCCCGCCTCGCGCATCTCGTCGTCGATCAGGCGAACGAGATTCTTCTCGCTGTCGGCGTAACAGGGCAGCGCCGCCGCGGTCTTGGCACGCTCGCAGATCGCGCGCAGCGGCGCATTGCGCTTGAGATCACCGGCCTCGATCACCACCCGGCAGTCCGGCGCGGGAGATGCGATCAGCGCTTCGACCGCGGCGACGAAGTTGCGGCCGCCGGCCTTCACCCAGACCGCGCGGCGCCCGCCGAACAGCGGAATGGTGTTGGCCTCCTCGATCAGGCGCGTGGGCTCGCCGGCAAGATCGTCGCCGTCGAGGCGCGCGAGCTGAAAGGGATCGCTGGGGTCGTCGACCGCGGCGCGCACCAGCGCGTCCACGCGCTCGCGCACCAGGCCGGCGTCCGGGCCGAACACCAGCATGATCGGGCGGGCCGGATCGGGGCGCGCGACGAACCTGTCGACGTCGGCGGGTTTGATGGCGACCATGGGATGTCGATCGTGCTATGAGCGGACTCGCGCTGGTACATGCGAAGTGCGGTACAACCGCTTCGCAACAAGTCGATGGTGTCCGTCAAGCCCGGCAAGTGCGCGCCGACAGGCGAACCGGTCCCGCCTGTCGCGATCCGCGTACGTTCCCGCAATGAAATAGGAAGCGAGCCGCGACCGGATGTTGTCGGCGATCACCTTGGCGGCGCGGTTCTCGGCGTCGCGCAATCCGCGCATGCGGGCGAACCGCTGCTGCTGGCCGGGGATGTCGTAGGACACGCGGGCAAAGGTCTGCCCGGTCACCACCACCTTGCCGGTGGCGATTTCGGTCAACGAATAGGTGGCGTTGATGCCGTAATTCTCGATGTCCGGCCGCGAGGTGTTGACATCGACGATGATCGAGGCGCGCGTGGAGGTCATGGAGATCTTCAGCCGGTGGGTGGGCGGCGCGGCGTAGCCGCCGCCGGTGAAGTCGAACAACAGCGCGTTGCGGATTTCGACCGCGAGCCGCGCCTCGTCGGTTCCCTTCGGCGCGTCGATCTGGACGACATCGACGGCGCTGAGCTGGTCACGCAGGATCGGCCCGCCGGTCGGGGAGTGCTCGCCATAGAGCGGCTGGAAGCAGCCGCCCGCGAGCGCGGCGATCGCCAGCGCCGCGGCCGCGCGCACGAGGCGTCGCCGTCCCTGCACGCAGGCGAATCGGGCGTAGACCGCTACGGCCGTTGCTACCATCCCCCACCCCTATTTCCTTCCCCGCGCGAGGAAGGAAACCCCTATCAAGCCACCACGTTCACGATCCGCTGCGGGACCACGATCACCTTCTTGGGCGGCTTGCCGTCGAGCGCCCTTTTTACCGCATCGAGGGCCAAGACGGCAGCTTCAATCTCGGTATTTGGCGCATTTCGGGCAACTGTGACATCGCCGCGCTTCTTACCATTGATTTGGACCGGAAGTGTGATCGTGCTCTCGACCAGCAAATCGGGCTCGAGTTTCGGCCAAGCCTCGGACGCTACTAGGGTTTTGTGCCCGAGCGCGGCCCAGCACTCCTCCGCCAGATGGGGCATCATGGGGTGGAACAGCCGCACCAGGATATCGACGGCTTCCCGCGCCGCCCAGCGGTAGTCCGCGGTTGGCTCGGTTTCGAGGTCCGCGAGCGAGGCCTGGAAGGCGTTGGCGAACTCGTAGATGTGGGCGATGCCGACGTTGAACCGCAGCCGCTCGATGTCCTCCGAGACCTGCGCGAGGGCGCGGTGGGCGGCCTTGCGCAAGGCGAGCGCCGGCTCGCCGAAGGCCGCCGGCCGCGGCAGATCGGCCGCCGCCGCCACCTCGCCGGCCTCGCGGATGAGGCGCCAGAGCCGCTGCACGAACCGCCAGGCGCCCTGCACGCCCTCCTCGGTCCAGATCACGTCGCGCTCGGGCGGCGAATCCGACAGCATGAACCAGCGCGCGGTGTCGGCGCCGTAGCCGGCGATGATGTCGTCGGGGTCGACGGTGTTCTTCTTCGACTTCGACATCTTCTCGATCGCGCCGATCTCGACCGGCTCGCCGGTCGCGATCAGGATCGCGCGGCGCTCAGCGCCCGCGCCCTCGACCTTCACCTCGGCGGGCAAGACCCATTCTCCGTTCGCCGCCTGATAGGTCTCGTGCACGACCATGCCTTGGGTGAACAGACCCGCGAACGGCTCGTCGAGCCCGGCATGGCCGGTCGCCTTCATCGCGCGGGTGAAGAAGCGGCTGTAGAGCAGATGCAGGATCGCGTGCTCGACGCCGCCGATATATTGATCGACCGGCAGCCAGTGGTCGACCTGCTTGCGGTCGGTGGGCGCGGTCTCGATCCACGGATCGGTGAAGCGCGCGAAGTACCAGGACGAATCGACGAAGGTGTCCATGGTATCGGTCTCGCGCCGCGCCGGCGCACCGCATTTCGGACAGGCGACGTGCTTCCAGGTGGGATGGCGGTCGAGCGGATTGCCCGGTCCGTCGAAGTCGACGTCGTCGGGCAGCGTCACCGGCAGGTCGCTTTCCGGCACCGGCACGATGCCGCAGCGCTCGCAATGGATCACCGGGATCGGGCAGCCCCAGTAGCGCTGGCGCGAAATGCCCCAGTCGCGCAGGCGGAAATTGACCTGGCGGGCGGCGACCGGACGATTGCCGCGCGATGCGCGTTCGAGCCGCCGTGCCACCTCCTCCTTCGCCGCCTCGATGGTCATGCCGTCGAGGAAGCGCGAATTGATCATGTGCCCGTCGCCGTCATAGGCGGTGTCGGTGATGATGAAGGTGTTCGGGTCCTGTCCCGGCGGGCACACGACAGGCGTGTTGCCGAGCGCGTACTTGTTGGCGAAATCGAGGTCGCGCTGGTCGTGCGCCGGGCAGCCGAAGATCGCGCCGGTGCCGTAGTCCATGACGATGAAATTGGCGACGTAGACCGGCAGCTTCCAATCCGGATCGAACGGATGGACGGCCTTCATTCCGGTGTCGAAGCCCTGCTTCTCCGCGGTGTCGATGAGTTGCTGCGCCGTGCCGTGGCGGTTGCATTCGGCGATGAATTCCGCGAGCGCAGGATTCTTCGCCGCCGCCGCGGCGGCGAGCGGATGATCGGGTGAGAGCGCCATGAACTTGGCGCCGAACAGCGTGTCGTGGCGCGTGGTGAAGACTTCGAGCTCATCCTGCGCGTTCGGCGTGGTCGCGGGGTCGAGCGCGAAGCGGATGAGCAGCCCTTCCGAGCGGCCGATCCAATTGCGCTGCATGAGGCGCACCTTCTCGGGCCAGCGGTCGAGGCGGTCGAGCGCTTGCAGCAGATCCTCGGAAAACTTGGTGATGGCGAAATACCACTGCGGCATTTCCCGCTGCACGACGATGGCGTCCGAGCGCCAGCCGCGCCCGTCGATCACCTGCTCGTTGGCGAGCACGGTCTGGTCGATCGGGTCCCAGTTCACCTTGCCGAGCTTGCGCTCGACCAGGCCCGCGCGCAGGAAGTCGAGGAACATCTTCTGCTGGTGCTTGTAGTAGGCGGGATCGCAGGTCGCGATCTCCCGCGCCCAGTCGAGCGAGAGGCCCATCGACTGGAGCTGCGCCTTCATCGCCGCGATGTTCTGGTAGGTCCAGGCCTTGGGGTGGACCTTGCGCTCGATCGCGGCGTTCTCCGCCGGCATGCCGAAGGCGTCCCAGCCCATGGGATGGAGCACGTTGAAGCCCATGGCGCGCTTGAAGCGCGCGACCACGTCGCCCATGGCGTAGTTGCGCACGTGCCCGATGTGGATGCGCCCGGACGGATAGGGGAACATCTCCAGCACGTAGTATTTCGGGCGCGGGTCGTCGTTGGCGGCGACGAAGATGCCCCGCTCGTCCCAAACCTTTTGCCAGCGAGCCTCCGCCGCGCGGGGGTTGTAGCGTTCCGGGGTCTTGGCTGACGTCATCCTGCGTGGGTCCAAGAGGTCAAGAACCAGAACGCAAGAATTAGGCGCTGGACGCTAATAAATCGTGCGTTTGGTCCGGTTTTCGGGTCGCACTTGGACAGAAAGCGCCGGCCGGGTCAACGGTTGGGGGCGTCGCGGGGTACTCGATCGCGGTGGGAGCCGGCGGCGTTGCGAATGGCTGCGCAAATCGGGTGGCGCACCAATCTTCGAATTGAGCGCAAGGAGCGGAGTGCTTGCCGCCCTGCGATCCCTAGATTGCCCACGGAGACGGAACCGCTGGTTCTGTGCGAACCCGATGGAGCATTATAATGTTGTCCACGATGATGTCAGCGAACGAAACAAACCGGCCATTGCCGTTGAATGACGGCGCGCGCTGGCGCGCGGTCGAGCGGCGCGACCGCGACGCCGACGGCAGGTTCGTCTATTCCGTGCGCACGACCGGCGTCTATTGCCGGCCGTCCTGCGCGGCGCGGCTGCCGCGGCGCGAGAACGTGGCGTTCCACGCGACCTGCGCCGACGCCGAGCGCGCGGGATTTCGGCCCTGCAAGCGCTGCCGGCCGAACGAGCCCGCGCTCGTCCAGGCGCAGGCCGCCGCGGTGGCGAAAGCGTGTCGGCTGATCGAGCAGGCGGAAGAAGCCCCCAGCCTCGCCGCCTTGGCGCAAGCCGCAGGCTTGAGCCGCTTCCACTTCCATCGGGTGTTCAAAGCCGTGACCGGCGTGACGCCCAAGGCCTACGCCGATGCCCATCGCGGCCAGCGCGTGCGCACGGAGCTGACGTCGAGCGATACCGTCACCCAGGCGATCTATGGCGCAGGTTTCAACTCCAACGGCCGTTTCTACGCCGCCGCGCCCGGGTTGCTCGGCATGACGCCGACCGAGTTCCGCGCCGGCGGCAGTGGGCGCGTCATCCGCTTCGCGGTCGGCGAGTGCTCGCTCGGAGCGATCCTGGTGGCGGCAACGGACAAGGGCGTCTGTGCCATCGAGTTCGGCGACGATCCCGATGCATTGGTGCGCGGCCTGCAGGATCGCTTTCCGAGCGCGCGGCTGGTCGGCGGCGACGCAAGCTTCGAGCAGCTGGTGGCCAAGGTGGTGGGCTTCGTCGAGGCGCCGGCGCAAGGCCTCGAACTGCCGCTCGACATCCGCGGCACCGCCTTCCAGCAGCGGGTGTGGGACGCGTTGCGCGCGATTCCGCCGGGCTCGACCGCGAGCTATCGCGAGATCGCCGCGCGCATCGGCGCGCCGAAAGCGGTGCGTGCGGTGGCGCAGGCCTGCGCGTCGAATGCGATCGCGGTCGCCATTCCCTGCCACCGGGTGGTGCGCACGGACGGCGCGAGCTCGGGCTATCGCTGGGGCGTCGCGCGCAAGCGCGCCCTGCTGGCGCGGGAGCGGGTGGCATGACCCGTGTGCCGACGCCATGACGAGCGCTGCCACGGAGGTCCTCGAAACGCCGTTGGCCCGGGTGCGCGCCGAGATCGCGCGCGCCTGCGCCGAGGCCGGGCGCGATCCGGCCGCGGTGACGCTGGTCGCGATTTCGAAAACCTTCGACGCACCGGCGATCGAGCCGGTGATCGCCGCCGGCCAGCGGGTGTTCGGCGAAAACCGCGTGCAGGAGGCGAAGGCGAAATGGCCGGCGCTCAAGGCGCGCCATCCCGGGATCGAGCTTCATCTGGTCGGATCGCTGCAATCGAACAAGGCGAAGGAAGCGGTGGCGCTGTTCGACGCCATCCATTCGGTCGACCGCGCGAGCCTCGCCGAGGCCTTGGCCAAGGAGATCGCCAAGCAGGGCCGCGCGCCGACCTTGTTCGTCGAGGTCAATACCGGCGCCGAGCCGCAGAAGGCGGGCGTGCTGCCGGAGGCGGCCGACGCATTCATCAACACGTGCCGGGAACGCTACGGCCTCGCCATCGCCGGCCTCATGTGCATTCCCCCGGCCGACGAGCCGCCGGCGCCGCATTTCGCCCTGACCGCCAAGATCGCCAAACGCAACGGACTGTCGCTCCTGTCCATGGGGATGAGCGCGGATTTCCCGCTCGCCATCGCGTTCGGCGCCACCCACGTGCGGGTGGGAACCGCGATCTTCGGGGAAAGGGATCGACCGGCAGCCGCACGCTAAGACTGAATTTCGATTCGGGTCTTCGTTCCCAGGCCCGCGAGGAGCCGCCGGAGGTCGTTCAGCCCGAGCGCCACGCATCCCGCGGTCGGCGACCGGTTGGGCCGCGCCACATGCACGAACACGGCGCTGCCCCGGCCGGCGACCCGCGGCCGGGTGTTGTGGTCGAGCTCGACGACGAAGTCGTAGAGCCGATCGTCCCGCCACAGCCGGTCGCCTGGTTCAGTGGCCGAGCGCTGGAAGGGGCGGTTGTAGCGACGGTCGCTGGTATCTTCGCACCAAGCCAGATCGGGAGCGATGCGGCGCACGGGCAGCAAGGTGCGCGGCCGCGGGTGGCGATCGGCCCGCCACCACAGCCGCACGAAGCGGAAGCGCCCGCGCGGGGTGGCGCCGTCGCCCTCGCACTTGTTGGCGCGGATGCCCGCGCGGCCGAGCACGACCGGGATCGCCAGCGATCCCGCCAGCAGCACGCCCCGGCTGCGGTCGCCCGGCCGCATCCGGACGCGAACGAGCCCCAGCGAGCGGCGCCGGAGGGAACCGGCATTCATTTGCGCGCCGCGCAAGTATCCTCCAAGTAGCAAAGCCGCTTGCTCTTTTACCCCCGAATGCTCTACTCCGCGCAACGCCGTTCCGGGGCGAGGCCGTCCGGGGGGCCGAGCAGATGACCAATACCCGCAAAATTCTGATCGTGGACGACGACGCCGAGCTGCGCGACGCGCTGGTCGAGCAGCTGGCGCTGCACGAGGAGTTCGAATCGATCGCGGTCGACAACGGCACCAAGGGGGTGCAGGCCGCCAAGGCCGGGCAGATCGATCTCGTGATCATGGATGTGGGGCTGCCCGACGTGGACGGGCGGGAGGCGGTGCGCATCCTGCGCAAGAACGGCTTCAAGGCGCCGATCATCATGCT
Source organism: uncultured Alphaproteobacteria bacterium (assembly GCA_963712565.1). Taxonomy (GTDB): domain Bacteria; phylum Pseudomonadota; class Alphaproteobacteria; order Rhizobiales; family Xanthobacteraceae; genus VAZQ01. The sequence goes on from CAVQIP010000044.1 coordinate 80,681, forward strand.
GACCGGCCACGACACCGATTCCGACACCATTCTCGGCCTCGAATCCGGCGCCAACGACTACGTCACCAAGCCGTTCCGCTTCGCGGTGCTGCTGGCGCGCATCCGCGCCCAGTTGCGCCAGCACGAGGCGAGCGAGGACGCGGTGTTCACCATCGGGCCGTATACCTTCCGGCCGAGCTCGAAGCTCCTGCTCAACCCCAAGGGCAACAAGGTCCGGCTCACCGAGAAGGAGACTGCGATCCTGCGCTATCTCTACCGCGCCGGCCAGCGTCCGGTCTCGCGCGAGACGCTGTTGCAGGAGGTCTGGGGCTACAATTCCGGCGTCACCACCCACACGCTCGAGACCCACATCTACCGGCTGCGCCAGAAGGTCGAGAAGGACGCCGCCAGTCCCTCCATCCTGGTCACCGAAGCGGGCGGCTACAAGCTGGTGCCTTGACGCCGCCGCCCCATGACCATCGACGACGACATCGCCTTCTTCGAACGGGTGCCGACGCTCAGCCTGTTGGGGCGCCAGGCGCTGCGCATTCTGGCGATCGGCGCGGAGAGCCGCTACGTCCACAGCGGCGAGGCGCTGTTCAACGCCGGCGACGAGGCCGACGGCGGCTTCGTGATCCAGGAGGGCCGCTTCAACCTGGCGTCGGCGGAAGACGGCCGCGAGCTCACGGTCGGGCCGGGCACGCTGCTGGGCGAGGTCGCGCTGTTCGCCGAGACCACGCGCCCGGCCACGGCGACCGCGCTCGAGCCCTCGACCGTGCTGTGCATTCCGCGCCCGCTGTTCCTCAAGATGTTGGACAGCTTCCCCGACGCGGCGCGCAAATTCCGCGAGATCCTGGCGGCGCGCTTCGATCAATCGGTGCGCGAAATCGTCAATGTGCGCGCGCTGCTCGACGCGCAGGAACCGAAGTGATCGCACGCCGGATCCTCACCTCTCAGGCGCGGGATTGACCCGCGCATCCAGCTTCATTGCAAAGAGCGTGGATTGCCGGGGCCAAGCCCGGCAATGACGCAGGCGTGCGGCGGCCTCACACCTCCAGCGTCGCCGTCACCGGCACGTGGTCGGACGGCCGCGACCAGCCGCGCGAATGGCGCAGCACCCGTATGTCGCTGACGCGGTCGGCGAGCGCGGGCGCGACCCAGATGTGATCGAGCCGGCGGCCCTTGTCGGCGGTTTGCCAGTCGGGCGAACGGTAGCTCCACCACGTGTAGAGCTTGGCCGGCTCCGGCACGAGCATGCGCATGGCGTCGACCCAGCCGCCGGCCTTCTGCGCGGCGACGAGCTTCTCGCATTCGATCGGCGTGTGCGACACCACCCGCGAGCATCTGCTTGTGGCTCCAGACGTCGTGCTCGAGCGGCGCGACATTGAGGTCGCCGACCAGGATCATGCGGCTGGAGTCGCTGACAGCGCAGCCCGGCGCATGCCCGCATCTCGTCGAGGAACGCGAGCTTGTGCGCGAATTTCGGATTGACCGCCGGATCGGGCATGTCGCCGCCGGCCGGCACGTAGAAATTATGCAGCGTGATCGGATCGCGCAGGCCGGCGCGCTCGCCGAACACGGCCGAGACGTGCCGGCAGTCGGTCTTGCCGCAGAACGATTGGATGTCGAAGCGACTCGAACGGCAGGCGCGAGAGCACGACCACGCCGTGATAGCCCTTCTGCCCGTTGAGCGCGACGTGCTCGTAGCCGAGCCGCTTGAAGCGCTTGAGCGGAAACTTGTCGTCCGGACACTTGGTTTCCTGCAGGCACAGGATGTCCGGCCGCACCGCCTTGACGAATTTCGCCACGGCGTCGATGCGCAGCCGCACCGAATTGATGTTCCAGGTGGTGACGGTGAGCCGCATCAGAACCGGGAATCAGTCGTCAGTGATCGGTCGTCAGAGCGCAGATCGGAGTCCGACGCCGAGCGCGCCTGCGCCAGTAATTGGCGACGCGTGCGCGCAGGTCAAGCGTCTTGTCCGGATGACTGGTAGCTGATTCTCGTCCGCTATTGGGCGTAGCGGGTGTAGTCGATCTTGAACAGGTTGGGATCGGCCCGCTTGCTGCTGTCGAGATTGGAGACCGCGACCGTGGTGTCGTAGCCCTGCGGATCGGTCACCGTCCATTGCTTGAGCTGATAATCCTTGGCGCCGACCATCATCATCAGCCGGCTGGTGCCGATGAGCGCCTGCTGCTCCTCGATGACGACGGTCACGAAGACGTCGTCGGCGCGCACTCCGACCACGTTGGTTTCCTTCATGAGGTCGATGCGGTCGGACAGCAGAAAACGCAGCGGCGTCTGCGACAGCGGATAGAGGTCCTGGGTGGCGAGCTTGCGGTCGCGCACCACCACCGACTGCCCGTCGGCGATGATTTCGATCGGGCTCGGCGGCTCGTATTCGAACCGCACCTTGCCGGGCTTCTGGATGTAGAACTCGCCTTTGACGCGGCGGCCGTCGGGCCCGACCTGGACGAAATCGCCGTTCAACTGCTGCACGCTCGAGAGATAGGCGCTGACCTTGTCGACCTGCGCGCGCTGCGCCGGATTGAAGTTGGCGGCGGTGGTCGTTGCGGGCGGCGGCGCCGGCTCCGGGTCCTTGTCCAGATGAAACAGCGACTTCAGGCCGGCCGCCAGCCCGGAGCCGATGGACGGCGCGCCCGGGGCGGCCGCGGCGCCCTCCTTCGGCAGCGGCGCGGGCGTCGGCAGCGGAATGGTCTCAGCGTTCGCCGCCGCGGTCAGCAGGCCCAGTAAAACCGCCCAGACCCCCACCCCCCGGCTCATGCCAGCCATGATACCCCTCTCCCCCACCCGTCTCGTTCCGGGGGTCGATTAGCCGGCCTGTGTGGCGAGATGACGACTAACGCGGCGAATGGCCGTTTACCGGCCCGTCCCGACCCTCAATAGCGTTCCGCGTCCTCCTCGCCCACGAGGATTTCGCGCTTGCCGGCGTGGTTGGCCTGGCCGACGACGCCTTCCTTCTCCATCCGCTCCATGAGCGAGGCCGCCCGGTTGTAGCCGATCTGCAGCCGGCGCTGGATGTAGCTGGTGGAGGCCTTGCGGTCGCGCATGACGACCTGCACCGCCTGCTGGTAGAGGTCGCCGCCCTCGGGCTGGCCCATGCCGGTCGCGTCGAAGATCGGATTGCCGTCCTCGTCCTCGTCGTCCGCCGCGGTGACGGCTTCGAGGTATTGCGGCGTGCCCTGCGACTTGAGGTGGCGGACGACCTTCTCGACCTCCTCGTCCGAGCAGAACGGCCCGTGCACGCGGCTGATGCGGCCGCCGCCGGCCATGTAGAGCATGTCGCCCTGGCCGAGCAGCTGCTCGGCGCCCTGCTCGCCCAGAATGGTGCGGCTGTCGATCTTGGAGGTGACCTGGAACGAGATGCGGGTCGGGAAATTGGCCTTGATGGTGCCGGTGATGACGTCGACCGACGGCCGCTGGGTCGCCAGGATCACGTGCAGGCCGGCGGCGCGCGCCATCTGGGCGAGCCGCTGCACCGCGCCCTCGATGTCCTTGCCGGCGACCATCATCAGGTCGGCCATCTCGTCCACGATCACGACGATGTAGGGCAGCGGCTCGAGCTCGAGCTCCTCGTTCTCGTAGATCGCCTCGCCGCTCTCCTTGTCGTAGCCGGTGTGGACGGTGCGGCTGAGCTTCTCGCCCTTGCGCCTTCGCCTCGGCCAGCCGCGCATTGTAGCCGTCGATGTTGCGCACGCCGAGCTTCGACATCTTCTTGTAGCGCTCCTCCATCTCGCGCACCGCCCATTTGAGCGCGACCACCGCCTTCTTCGGATCGGTGACGACCGGGGTGAGCAGATGCGGGATGCCGTCGTAGACGGAGAGCTCGAGCATCTTCGGATCGACCATGATCAGCCGGCACTGGTCCGGCCGCAGCCGGTAGAGCAGGCTCAGGATCATGGTGTTGATGGCGACCGATTTGCCGGAGCCGGTGGTGCCGGCGATCAGCAGATGCGGCATGCGCGCAAGATCGACGATCACCGGCTCGCCGCCGATGGTCTTGCCGAGACAGAGCGGCAGCTTGGCGCTGGTGTCGACGTAATCGCTGCTGGCGAGCAGCTCGCGCAGATAGACTTTTTCGCGCGTCGGATTGGGCAGCTCGATGCCGATGACGTTGCGCCCGGCGACCACGGCGACGCGCGCCGAGAGCGCGCTCATGGAGCGGGCGATGTCGTCGGCGAGCCCGATCACGCGCGACGACTTGATGCCGGGCGCGGGCTCGAGCTCGTAGAGCGTGACCACCGGGCCGGGCCGGGCATTGATGATCTCGCCGCGCACGCCGAAATCGCCGAGCACGCCTTCGAGCGCGGTGGCGTTGGTCTGCAGCGCGTCGGCGCTGAGCACGGCGCGCCCGATGGCTTTCGGCGCGGCGAGGAGCTCGAGCGCAGGCAGCACATAGCCGCCGCTCGAGCGGCGCACCGCGCGCGGCACCGCTCGCGGCTTGCGCGGCGAACGCGCCGGCGTGTCGTCGTCCTCGTCGTCCGGCTCCGGCGCGATCCGCGGCGCCAGCGTGGCGCGGGCGCCGTCGTCGAAACGCGGCTCGGTCCGGGCCTGCGCCGCCAGCGCCTCGCGCGGCGCCGGGCTCTGCGGTTGCGCGCGCCGCGTCAGCGCCCGGAGCAGGCGCGCCTTGAGGCTGAGGAAGCCGTGGGCGATCCAGCCGAGCGAGATCGATCCTCGCCTTCCCTCCTCATCCTCGCCGGCATCGTCCGCATCGCGGTCGCCGGCCCGCCAGCCGAAGCCGGCGGCGATCGCAAAGCAGACGAGCATCGCCGTGCCGGCGCCGCCGGCGATCGCCGCCCGCAGCACGGCCGACAGCGTTCCGCCCGCGAGCAGCGCCGGCAGCCGCAGCAGCGCAGTCGCCGATCACGCCGCCCAGCCCCGCCGGCAGCGGCCAGGTGCCGCTGCGCGGCAGCGCGGCGGCACAGCCGGCCGCCAGCAGCAGCCGAGCAGCCAGAACAGCAGCCGAATGCGCTCGCGCTGCAGCGGCCGATGGGTGGCGAGCCGCCAGCCCCAGATGGCGACCGGCAGGACGAGCGCGAGCGCCGCCACGCCGAGCAGCTGCATCAAGAGATCGGCGACGATGGCGCCGGGCGCGCCGAGCATGTTGCGCATCGGCGCATTGGTGGCGTGGCTGAGCGAGGGGTCCTGCACCGACCAGGTCGCGAGCGCGAGCGCGAGCAGCGTCGCGAGCGCAATCAGCGCGAGGCCGCCGAGTTCGCGCAGGCGCCGCCGCAGTGCATCGCGCACCGCTTCGGGAAGAAAGCTCAGACGATCGAGGCCGCGATCGATGGCCGGCATGGATATCCCTCAGCCCAGCACCGCGACCAGGCGATGCAGCGCCTCCGCGGTGGTCTCCTGGTCCTGCACCATGGCGACGCGAATGTAGCCAAGGCCGGGATTGCTTCCGTCGGCCTGGTCGCGCGCGAGGTAGCGCCCGGGTACGACGCGCAGCCCCGCCTCGCGCCACAGCCGCAGCGTCGCGGCCTCGTCGCCGCCGTGCGCCGAGACGTCGAGCCACAGAAAGAAGCCGCCGGCCGGCCGCCGATAGCCGTAGCGGTCGCCGATGATCTGGTCGGCGAGGTCGAATTTGCGCGCATAGAGCCGGCGGTTCTCCTCGACATGCGTCTCGTCGCCGTAGGCAGCGATGGCTACCCGCTGCGCCGGCATCGGCACCTGCGGCGCCGCGACGTTGCGCAGCTCGAGGAAGCGGGCGAGAAATGCGCGATCGCCGGCGGCGAAGCCGATGCGCAGCCCAGGCAGGTTCGAGCGCTTGGACAGCGATTGGAATTCGACCACGTTGGCAAAATCCGGGCCGGCCGCTTCGAGCATGCTGGCGGGCGCGTGTTGGGTGTAGATTTCGGAATAGCATTCGTCGCTGAACACCAGGAATCCGAATCGCCGCGCGAGCGCGACGAGGCGCGCGAGATAGGGCAGATCCGCAACCGCGCCCTGCGGGTTCGCGGGCGAGGCGATGAAGAAAGCGACCGTGCGCGCCAAGAGGTCCTCGGACAGCGCGTCGAGATCGGGCAGGAAGCCGGTCGCCGCGGTAGCCGGCAGATAGACCGGCTCGCAATTGGCCGCGATGGCGCCGGCGGCATAGGCGGCATAGAACGGATTGGGGATCAGCATGGCCGGGCGGCCGCGGCGGCCGCCGACGAAGCGCGCCGCCGCGATGGCGGCGAGAAACAGCCCCTCGCGCGAGCCGTTGAGCACCAGGACTTCGCTTGCCGGATCGAGCGCGCGCGGCAGCGCGAAGCGCCGCCCGAGCCAGCCGGCGGCGGCCGCGCAAAACGCGTCGAGCCCCTTGTTCATGGGGTAGCGGCCGAACTCGGCGATATGGGCGGCCAGGACCTCGCCGACGAACGGCGGCACCGGATGCTGCGGCTCGCCCACCGCCAGGCTGATCGCGGGCTTGCCGGGCTCGCTGTCGGCCAAAAGCTCGCGCAGCCGCACGAACGGCGAGCGGCCGACGTCGGCGCCGGGAGGCGAGGAAGGGATGACGCGTTCGGCGGCGGTCATGAACATCGACAACAGCGGCGCCCACACCCGCCGCACGGGGGATGTCCTAGCATAGGTGCGGCGGGGTTAAGACGCGATTAACCATCGAGGCCGCGGGGACGACATAGCCGGGCTTCCGCGATGGGAACGTCGGCACAAGCTCCGGCGCCCGCTCATAAAAAGTGAGGGGCCCCAGCTTGCGCTGCGGCCCCCCGACGGCGAGGGCGGTGCCGGGTCTCCGCCCTAACCGTATTTCGTCAGTGCACGGTCTCGCCGTGCAGCGCGAGATCGAGACCTTCGCGCTCCACCTCGTCGCTGACGCGCAGGCCGATGAACATGTCGACCAGCTTGAGGATGATCAGCGACACGATGGCGTCGTAGACGAAGACGATGACGACGCCGTAGACCTGATTGAGGAACTGCGCCGGATTACCTTCGATCAGGCCGGCGGTGCCGCCGTACTGCTCGACCGCGAACACGCCGGTGAGCAGCGCGCCGACGATGCCGCCGACCGCGTGCACGCCGAAGGCATCGAGCGCGTCGTCATAGCCCAGCATGTGCTTCAAGCCGGTGCAGCCCCAGTAGCAGAACACGCCGGCGGCGACGCCGATGGCGACCGAGCCGAGCGGGCCGACGAAGCCCGAAGCCGGCGTGATGGCGACGAGCCCGGCGACCGCGCCGGTGCAGATGCCGATCACCGTCGGCTTGCCGCGCATCAGCCACTCGACGACCATCCAGGTGAATGCCGCCACCGCGGTCGCCATGTGCGTCACCAGCATGGCCATGCCGGCCTGCATGCCCGCGGTCACCGCCGAGCCGGCGTTGAAGCCGAACCAGCCGACCCACAGCAGCGAGGCGCCGATGAAGGTGAGCACCATGTTGTGGCCGGGGCCGGTTTCCTTGCGCTTGCCGAGCACGATGCACGCCATCAGCCCGGCGACGCCGGAATTGATGTGCACGACCGTGCCGCCGGCGAAGTCGAGCACCTTGATCCAGTTGTCGGAGTTGCCGGCGGCGAGGAACCCGTCCGGCCCCCAGACCCAGTGCGCGATCGGCGAATAGACAAAGATCGCCCACAGCCCGATGAACCACAGCATGGCCGAGAACTTCATGCGCTCGGCGAACGCGCCGGCGATCAGCGCCGGCGTGATGATGGCGAAGGTCAGCTGGAAGCACGATGTAGACGGTCTCGGGTATCGTCGGCGCCAGCGGATTGGGATTGCCGATGCCCTTGGCGATGTCGCTCACGATGCCTTGCAGCAAGGCGCGGTCGAGACCCCCGATGAACGGGGTTCCCGCCCGGAATGCCAGGCTGTAGGTGAAGATCAGCCAGAGAATGCTGACGAGACAGGTGATGGCGAAGCTCGTCATCACGGTGTCGCCCACGTTCTTCTTGCGCACCATGCCGCCGTAGAACAGGCCGAGCCCCGGGATCGTCATCAGCAGCACCAGCGCCACCGAGGTCAGCATCCAGGCGGTGTCGCCGGAATTGGGCGTGCAGTTCTCGAGCACCGCCAGTTTCGGATCCGGATTGCCGGCGCAGGCCGGCGGTGCCGCGTCAGCCGCCGGGGCCGGCGCGGCCGCCTCCTCGGCATAGGAGTGCTCGATCGCCGACATGCTCAGAAAGAGCGCGATGAGAACCCCGAGGGCGAGAGCCACGAGTCCCGCACGGCTTGGTTTCTTGAACGTCATGGGTCTAACTCCTGTCGCTAGACGTTTGAGTGCGGGTTCAGAGAGCTGCGGTGTCGGTCTCGCCGGTGCGGATGCGCACGGCGGTATCCAGGCTGAGGACGAAGATCTTGCCGTCCCCGATCTGGCCGGTCTTGGCGGCCGCGGTGATGGTCTCGATGGTCTTGTCGACCTGGTCGGTGGCGACCGCCACCTCGATCTTGATCTTGGGCAAGAAACTGACCGCGTATTCAGCGCCGCGATAAATCTCGGTGTGGCCCTTCTGGCGCCCGTATCCCTTGACCTCGGTCACGGTCATCCCGTGCACGCCGATCGCGGTGAGCGCGTCGCGGACCTCGTCGAGCTTGAAAGGCTTGATGATGGCCATGACGATTTTCATGGGTTCGACCCCCGCTGAGGCCCCGTTCCTGCGGGGCGCAGGTTGTGGGGCAGCCTTCGTTGCGCGTTGACGCGCGAAGACGTGCCGCACGCGACAATGCGGCTGCCACGAATCAAGCTCCGTGCCAATTCGCCGCGCGGCTGCTAAGTGCGTGGAAACAAAGGGCGTTTGCAGAAAGGCCAGGGGTGTGCCGCAGGCCGGCGGCAAGCGCCGCACAAAGACCGTTCAGGTCTGCATAATTTTTAATCGGGCACAGCGGAGATATATGTCCATTCCGTAGGCGCAGGCGGCCGAAGGCGCGCGCCCGGCCGCCGCGGCGGCGATGCGGACGGCCGAGGCAGCGATCGGTGCCGGCGCCGGCGGCAACGCCGACAATTCGGCCGGCCTATTGCAACGCTTCGCCGTGCTGGGTCACGTCGAGACCTTCGATCTCGTTCTGCTGGCTCACCCGCAGCGGCACCAGGAATTCGATCACCTTGAGCAGCACGTAGGTCAGCACGCCGGACCAGATCAGGACCGCGACGATGCCGTAGAGCTGGATCAGCACCTGTCGGGCATTGCCTTCCAGCAGTCCCGGCGATCCCCCCGGGCTGTCCGGGCTCGCCGACAGCGCCGCCACCGCGAACACGCCAGTGAGCAGGGTGCCGGTCGCGCCGCCGACCCCGTGCACGCCGAAGACGTCGAGCGAATCGTCGTACCCGATCCGCAGCTTCAGCCAGGTGCAGGCCCAGAAGCAAAAGGCGCCGGCGATCAGACCGATGACGACGCCGTGCCACGGCAGCACGAAGCCCGATGCCGGCGTGATGGTGCCGAGACCGGCAACCGCGCCCGAGATCATGCCGAGCACCGACGGCTTGCCGCGCGTCCACCATTCCAGGAACATCCAGGTCAACGCGCCGGTCGAGGCGGCGAGATGGGTTGCGGTGATCGCGAAGGCGGCGCGCGCGTTGGCACCGAGCGCCGAGCCGCCGTTGAAGCCGAGCCAGCCGACCCAGAGCAGACCGGTGCCGATCACCGCCAGCGACAGGTCATAGGGCGCGAAATTGTCCGTGCCGTAGCCGTAGCGCTTGCCCAGCACGTAAGCCGCGACCAGGCCGGCGACGCCGGCGTTGAGGTGGACGACGGTGCCGCCGGCGAAATCCAGAATGCCGGCCTTGGCGAGAAAGCCGCCGCCCCACACCCAGTGCGCGATCGGCACATAAACGAAGATCAGCCAGCCGCCGGCGAACCACAGGAACGCCGAAAATCGCATGCGGTCCGCGACCGCGCCCGCGACCAGCGCCACCGTGATGATTGCGAACGTCATCTGATAGAACATGAACAGCAGCTCGGGAATGGTCGGCGCGAATGCGCTGGTGGCGTCCATGCTGGTGCCGCGCAGGAACAGCCGCTCCAATGTTCCGAGCCAGGGTCCGTCGCCGACGAAGCTCAGGCTGTAGCCGACCGCAAACCACAACAGCGAGCACAGGGCGGTGCAGGCGAAACTCTGCGCCATGGTGGCGAGCACGTTCTTCTTGCGCACCATCCCGCAATAGAACAGCGCCAGGCCCGGAATCGTCATCATCAGCACCAGGGCGGTGGCCGAGATCATCCAGGCGGTGTCGCCGCCGTCGATCTTGCCCGCCGCTTCCTGCGCCAAGGCCGGCGAGGCCGCGAGGCCGAAACTCAGCGCAGCCGCGATGCCGCACGCAATATGGCCGTTCTCGCTTTTCATGCTGTCCCCCCTTGGATGCTGCGGACGCTTACAGGGCGTCGACGTCGGTCTCGCCGGTTCTGATGCGGACGGCTTGATCGATCGCGGTGACGAAGATCTTGCCGTCGCCGATCTGGCCGGTCTTGGCGGAGGCGATGATGGCGTCGATCACGGTTCCGACGCGGTCCGACGGCACCGCCACCTCGATGCGGATCTTGGGCAGGAAATTCACGGCGTATTCGGCGCCGCGATAGATCTCGGTGTGGCCCTTCTGCCGGCCGTAGCCCTTGACTTCGCTTGCGGTCATGCCGTGCACGCCGACGGCCACCAGCGCGTCGCGAACTTCCTCGAGCTTGAATGGCTTGATGATGGCAATGACCAATTTCATGAATTCGTCCCCCCGTGAGCGCGCGTTGCGCACAATATCGGCGTCGTGGCGAAAAATTAAGCGATTAGTTTCGCCGCCGGGATGGGCAATCGATTTAAGCTGTGGGCAGATCAGGACAGCAGATCTGACCTATACGGCGGGAAGCGGGCACGGGCGGAAGCAGAGCGATCGGGCGGACGACGCTCATGGCTTGCGTTCGTCGTCCGGCGGCCGCGGCCGCGCCTCCTGCGGCCGGCGCTCGCGCAGCAACCCCTCCTGCGCCACCGAAGCGACCAGCGTTCCGTCGCGGGCGAAGATGAGGCCGCGGGCAAAGCCGCGCGAGCCCGAGAGATTGGGGCTGTCGTGGGCGTACAGCAGCCAATCGTCGGCGCGAAACGGGCGGTGGAACCAGAGCGCGTGGTCGAGGCTCGCGGCCATCATGGTCTTCTCGAACACCGTGCGCCCGTGCGGGATCAACGCGGAGTCGAGCAGCAACATGTCGGAGGCGTAGGCGAGCACGCATTCGTGGATCGCGTGCTCGTCCGGCAGCCGGGCGGTGGCGCGAATCCAGACGTGGAAGCGGCCGTTGGCGATCTTCTTGCCGAGGTAGCGGTCGAGCTCGACCGGCCGCCATTCGATCGGCCGCTCGCGCTCGTAATAGCGCCGCACCGGATCCGGCATCAGCGGCAGCACGCGCGCCTTGATGTCGGCTTCGTTCGGCAATTGCTCCGGCGTCGGGACGTCCGGCATCTCGGCCTGGTGGCTCATGCCGGGCTCGTCGCGGTGGAACGACACCGCCATGGTGAAGATGGCCTCGCCGTGCTGGATCGCGACCACGCGCCGGGTGGTGAAGCTGTTTCCGTCGCGGATGCGGTCGACCTCGTAGACGATCGGCACCTTGGGGTCGCCGGCGAGGAGGAAATAGGCGTGCAGCGAATGCGGCGGCCGCCCCGCCACGTCGACGGTGCGGCAGGCCGCGACCAGCGCCTGGCCGATCACCTGGCCGCCGAACACGCGCTGCCAGCCCACTTGCGGGGAGCGGCCGCGGAACAGGTTCACCTCGAGTTGCTCGAGGTCGAGGATGGCGAGCAGATCCTGAACGGCGGACGACATTTGCAAGCCTCACGGTCGATGCCCATCATCGTCCGCGGAAGCGGGCCGTGACAATGCTATAGTCGCGGCAGGAGGCGGTCGTGGCATCATCGGCGCGCAACGCGCAGCGCATCGACGTGCTGATCGGCGGCGCCGGCTTTGCCGGTCTGGCGCTGGCGATCGCGCTGCGCCAGAGCCTCGGCCCGTCCTTCTCCGTCACCGTCGCCGATCCCGCGCTCGGACGCTCCGGCGTCGACGCGCGCGCCTCCGCGATCGTCGCCGCCGCGCGCCGCCTGTTCGAAACCATCGGCGTGTGGGAGAAGGTCGAGGCGCAGCCCATCCTCGACATGGTGGTGACCGACAGCCGGCTCGCCGACGCGGTGCGGCCGGCCTTCCTCACCTTCGACGGCGATGTCGAACCGGCAGAGCCGTTCGCGCACATGATCGAGAACGGGCCGCTGCTCGATGCCCTGGTGGCGAAGGCGAAGGAAGAGGGCGTGGTGCTGCGGCCCTCGGCGGTGGCGGATGTCTCGCCGTCGCCGCGCGCTTTCGGGGAGGGCGACGTGTCCCGGCGCAGTCCATCGCGCGGGATCGATGTGGAGCTCGCGGACGGCAGCGCGATTTCGGCGCGGCTGCTGGTCGCCGCCGACGGCGCCCATTCGGCGATCCGCGAACGCGCCGGCATCACCAGCCACGGCTGGACCTATGGCCAGTCCGCCATCGTCACGACCGTCGCGCACGAGCGCGATCATCACGGACGCGCCGAGGAGCATTTCCTCCCGGCCGGGCCGTTCGCGATCCTGCCGTTGCCGCGCGACGCCGCCGTGGGCCACCGCTCGTCGATCGTCTGGACCGAAGCGGCGAACGAGGCCGCGCGCATCGTCGCGCTGCCGGAGGAGGAGTTCCACGCCGAGCTCGAGCGGCGCTTCGGCCTGCGCCTCGGCGAGATCCGGGCGGTCGGGCCGCGGCGCGTGCACCCGCTCGGCCTTGCGGTCGCGCGCGCGTTCATCGCCGAGCGCATCGCGCTCGTGGGCGACGCCGCGCATGTGATCCATCCGATCGCCGGCCAGGGGCTCAACATGGGGCTCAAGGACGTCGCCGCGCTCGCCGAGGTGATCGTCGATGCCGCCCGGCTCGGGCTCGATCCCGGCTCGCTCGCGGTGCTCGAGCGCTATCAGCGCTGGCGTCGCTTCGACACCATGGCGATGGGGGTCGCGACCGACGGCCTCAACCGGTTGTTCTCCAACCATTCCGACCTGCTGCGGCTGGCGCGCGACATCGGCCTCGGCCTGGTCGACCGGTTGCCGACGCTGAAGCACTTTTTCATCCGCGAGGCCGCCGGTCTCGTCGGCGAGGTGCCGAAGCTCTTGCGCGGCGAGGCGCTGTAGCGGCGTGACGCCAAAAAGCGACGCACTGCCTCACACGAACGGGATCGCCAGCACGTGCTCTCTGAACGCGGGGCGCTGCTCGATGCCGGTGAACCAGCGCTCGAGATGGTCGAGCCCCGGCCGCTCCGGCACCAGGCGGCGGAAGCGATAGGCCATCAGCGCCGACCGGGATGTCGCCCATCGACAGCGCGTCGCCGGCGACGAACGCGCTCTTGGCGAGCTGGCCGTCGAGAATCTTCATCGCCGCCATGGTCTTGATCTTGCCGGCTTCGATCGCGGTCGGATCGCGCTTGTCCGGCGGCGTGCGAATGAGGCCCCAGAACACCGGCGTGAGCGCGGGGGCCGCGACCGTGAGCTGCCAGTCCATCCAGCTGCTCGCCCGCGCGCGGGCGCGCAGGTCGGCGGGCTCGAGCGTGCCGACGCCGTATTTGGCCGCGAGGTAGCGCACGATCGAGTTCGATTCCCACAGCAGGAAGCCGTCCTCCTCGAGCGTCGGCACCAGGCCGTTCGGATTCATGGCGAGGTAGGCCGGCTCGTTGTTCTTGCCGAAGGTGCCGCCGACGTCGATGCGCTCATGCGGCAGGCCGAGCTCGCCGAGCGCCCACATCACCTTCTGCACGTTGACCGAGGTGTTTCGCCCCCAGATCTTGATCATGGTCGTCGCCCTGCCTTCGTCATGGCCGGGCTTGTCCCGGGTCATCCATGTCTGCGCCTCGGCAGAAAACAAGACGTGGACCCCCGGCACAAGGCCGGGGGTGACGAAAATGGATGGGAGCGTCAGGCTGGGTCAATCCAGGCGGCGCGCTTCCTCGGGCAGCATGATCGGGATGCCGGCGCGGATCGGATAGGCGAGCTTGGCGGAGCGCGAGATCAGCTCCTGCTTGTCGGCGTCGTATTCGAGCGGCCCTTTGGTCAGCGGACAGACCAGGATTTCCAACAGCTTGGGATCGACGCTGCCGGCGTGGGCGTTCGGGGGGCGAGGTGGTCATGATGCACTCCGGACTGCGGCGCGCTTATCGGCGACGGCCCGTTCCGGATGCGAGCCCGGGCGGCAACCGCTTCGCTGCCGAAAACGCGTCGGCACGATAGCCGTCGCGAGCTATAGCACGCGGTCGCGCTTAGTGCCGCCGGAAATTGGGGCGGCGTGCCGGCGCCGCGGCCGCCGTGCGTTCCCCCTTGTGGCGGAAATTGATGCGACCGCGGGTGAGATCGTACGGCGTGACCTCGACGATGACCCGGTCGCCGACGCCGGTGCGGATGCGGAACTTGCGCATCTTGCCCGACATGTAGGCGAGCACCTGATGATCGTTGTCGAGGGTGACGCGGTAATTGCCGTCGGGCAGGACCTCGGTCACCGTGCCGTCGAATTCGAGCAGCTCTTCCTTGGCCATGGGTTGTTCTCCAATCCTGTGGAACTAGCGCGGCGCCCGCCGGGCTGCGTTGGCGCCGGAATGCCGGTGCGGGCCGCGCTTGGGCTGCATGAAGGCGATCGTCGCGATCCCGCCGCCGTGCACGGCGGCGGGCCGTTCAACGCGGCGATGGTGCTGGTTCGAGGCCCGCGCCTGCTTCTCATCGGTTCGGGCGTGGTGCTGGCGGTCGCGGCTTTGATGTTGCGGTCGCGGCTTCGTCGGGCTTGCGGCGCCGTTGGCGCGATGCTCGCGCTGTTCCGGGGGAGCGCGCCGATCGCTACGCCGGTCGCTGGCCGGGATCGCCATCCGGATCAGCTTCTCGATATCGCGCAGAAAAGCCCGCTCCTCGGCATCGCAGAAGGAGATCGCGACCCCGTCGGCGCCGGCGCGCGCGGTGCGGCCGATGCGGTGCACGTAGCTTTCCGGAATATTCGGCAGGTCGTAGTTGACGACGTGGCTGATGCCGTCGACGTCGATGCCGCGCGCCGCGATGTCGGTGGCGATGAGCGTGCGCACGTGTCCGGCGCGGAAGGCCGCCAGCACGCGCTCGCGCTGGTTCTGCGACTTGTTGCCGTGGATCGCCTCGGCGGCGAGGCCTGCTTTGGTGAGCGCGCGGACCACCTTGTCGGCGCCGCGCTTGGTGCGGGTAAAGACCAGCGCGCGTTCGACTCGACTCTTGTCGCAAAACCTCCACCAGCAGAGCCGACTTACCCGCGCGATCGACGTGCAGGAGCCGCTGCTCCACGCGCTCGACGGTGGTCGCCGCAGGGGTCACCGCCACGCGCACCGGATCGCGCAGCATGTGGTTCGCGAGCTCGGCGATTTCCCGCGGCATGGTTGCCGAGAAGAACAGGGTCTGGCGTTTGCCCGGCAGCTTCGCCACGATCCTGCGGATGTCGTGGATGAAGCCCATGTCGAGCATGCGGTCGGCCTCATCGAGCACGAAGACTTCGACGCGATCGAGATGGACGGCGCGTTGTTGCATGAGGTCGAGCAGCCGTCCGGGCGTCGCCACCAGGACGTCGACGCCAGCCGTGAGGGCGCGGATCTGGCGATTGAGCGGGACCCCGCCGATCGCGAGCGCGACGCGCGGGCGCAGATAGCGTCCGTAGGTCTGGAAGCTTTCGACGATTTGGGCGGAAAGTTCGCGGGTCGGGCTCAACACCAGCACGCGGCAGCTGCGCGCTTCCGGCCGCCGGCCGGTCTTGGAGAGATGGTCGAGGATCGGCAGCGCGAAGGCCGCGGTCTTGCCGGTTCCGGTCTGCGCGATGCCGACGACGTCGCGCGCGGCGAGCACTTGCGGAATGGTCTGGGATTGGATCGGGGTGGGGGTGGCATATTGCTCGTCGGCGAGCGCACGAGCGATGGGTTCGGAAAGTCCGAGAGCGAGAAAGGAGGTCAATGCAGAATCTTTCATGTGGCGAAACGGCGGGCGCCCTTGAATGCGCAAATCGGCTATTCGCCGGTTTGCGGTGGCGGCCGCGGGTCGCGGGAGAAATTGGACACCCCGCGTGGTCTGGGCTGTCGATGAATTGGTGGTGGATGAGACGGGTCGAAAACCAAGACGTGGAATTCGTTCACGCGACCCGTAAACGGCCTTTATCGATTGGAGCCTTTATGGCTTCGACGACAGGCCATCGATCTCAACAGGCGTCACTTAGCAACCTAATGTGGTGATTACAAGGCCTTATCGCAAGAAGACGACGAGCGGGCGCCGGTCACTGCAGCGGCGTCTCGCCGCCCGATGTCTTCTTGGCGAGCTCGATCTCGGTGACCGCGACCAGGATCTCGGCCCGCGTCTTGAGATCGGGCGCTTCCAGGAGCGCCTGCTTCTCCGCCGTACCGTAGGGCGACATCATCGCCAGCGCGTTGACCAGCGCCTCGTTGGGCGCGTTCTCGATGCCGTCCCAATCGGCCTTGAGATCGTTGGCCTTGAGGAAATCCGCCAGCGCCCGCAGCAGGCTCTCGCGGTCGACCTCGTCCTCGCCCTTGCGCGCCGTGAAATCGTCGATGAAGGGCGCGTAAGTCACGCGGCATTGCCGATACGGCGTCGACGCGTCGAGTTCCTCCTCGATGCGAAAGCGGGCGACGCCGGTGAGCTGAAGCAGGTAGCGGCCGTCGCCGGTCTCGGCGATCTGGGTGATGCGGCCGACGCAGCCGACCTTGTAGAGATTGGGCTTGTTCTCGGATCCGGGATGCGCCGGGTCGGGCTGGATCATGCCGACCAGGCGGTGGCCGGAACGCAAGGCGTCGTCGATCATCGCGACGTAGCGCGGCTCGAAAATGTTGAGCGGCATTTGCCCGCGCGGCAACAGCAGCGCGCCCGGCAACGGAAACACCGGGATCACGGCGGCGAGGTCGCCGGGGTTCTGATAGACCGCATTCATCGGCATCGTCGCTCTCCCACCGCGGCAATGCTACGCAGCTATAGCTTCGAGACGCCCGCTACGCGGGCCCCGCCAGCGCGAGGCCGATCAGGTAGCGTCTTACGCGAACAGCACCGACGACAGTCGCTTGCGCCCGTTGACGGTGGCCTCGTCGGTCGGGCCCCAGGCCTCGAAGAATTGGACGAGCTGCTTGCGCGCGCCGTCGTCGTTCCATTTGCGGTCGCGCTTGACGATCTCGAGCAAGTTGTCGACCGCGTCCTGGCGGCGTCCCTTGCCGTTCAAGGCCACCGCGAGATCGAACCGCGCCTGATGATCAAGCGGATTGGCCGCAACCTTCTGCTCCAGGTCGGCAATGGGCCCGACCGATTTCGCCTGCTCCGCCACTTCGAGCGCCGCGCGGGCGGCGGCGACCGCGGGGTCGTTGTGCTTGGCTTCCGGCACCAGCGCGAGCGTCTGCTTGGCCTGCTCCAGGGCCCCGGTCCGCACGTAGCTGCGCGCGAGCCCGGCGAGCGCGGCGACGTTGCCGCCGTCCTGCGCCAGCACCTGGGCGTAGCGCTCGGCGGCGCCGGCGGCATCGCCCTTGGCGAGCGCATCGTCTGCGCTCTGCAACAGATCCTTTTCCTCGCCGCCGATGCGGTCCTTGGTGACGCGCTCGATGAAGGCCATCACCTGGCTTTCCGGCAGCGCACCGAGGAAGCCGTCGATCGGCTGGCCGTTGACGAAGGCGAACACCGCCGGGATCGACTGGATGCCGAGCTGCCCCGGGATCGAGGGGTGCTTGTCGATGTCCATCTTGACCAGCTTGACCTTGCCCTTGGCGGCGCGGACGACCTTTTCCAGCACCGGCCCGAGCTGCTTGCACGGTCCGCACCACTCGGCCCAGAAATCCACCAGCACCGGCTGGCGCTTGGATTCCTCGATCACGTCCTTGACGAAGGTCTGGGTGGTCGTGTCCTTGACCACGCTGGTCGCGGCCGCTCCGGCATCGCCGCCCTGCAACATCGTCATCTCGTCCGTCCCTCGTCTGTCTGTCCCGCGTCCGCGCCCCGGCCCCGGCCGACATGGCCCCCTCTGAACCGGCGAGTTCGGCCCGCCCGGCACGAACCGTGCCGACGGCCGCGATATGCCCAATTAAATGGTGTCAGCGGGGGCGTTTGCAATCAGGAAAACCTCAGCGCTCCGCCTCGCTCATGGCGACGATCCGGGGCGGATGCCCGGTCGCTTCCAGGAACTGCAGCAGGTCCGCGCGCGCGATCGAGGTGGTCATGGTGTTGGTGAGCGGGTGAAAGTTGAGCGTGTCGTGCCGCATCATGGCGGCGTCGAGCACCACGCTCACCCGCCGCTCGCTGTCGTTCATCGCCGCGAACGGCGTGACCGCGCCGGGCTCGATCCCCAGCGTCGCGCGCATGAGCTCGGCGGAGCCGAAAGAGAAGCGGCCGGAGGCCGCCAGCAGCCGGTGCAGCGATTTGAGCTCGATCACCGCCTCCTCGAGGGCGGCGACCAGGAACAGGCCGCCCTTCTTGTCCTTGAGGAACAGGTTCTTGGTGTGGCCGCCGGGGATCGCGCCGCGCAACGCCCGTGATTGCTCGACGGTGAACAGCGCCGGATGCGTCACCGTCGCGTGCGCAATGCCGAGCCGGTCGAGAAAGGCGAAGAGGTCGGCGGGGGTGGCGGGCATCGGTTTCTCGGCTGTCGTTCCCGCGCAAGCGGGAACCTATATTCCAGAGACCTGCGGATGTGGCTCAATGGGTCCCCGCTTTCGCGGGGACGACAATACCGTGCGCGGGTTCAACCCCCCGGCGGCTTGATATCGAACCCCTGATTGATCGCCGCGAACATCTGGTAGAAGCCGGACAGCACCACGATCTCGACCAGTCCGCGCTTGCCCCATTGCGCGGCGGCCTGCGCCTGCAGTTCGTCGGGGACCACCTGCCACGCCAGGGTCTTCTGCAGGATCGCGTGCGCCAGCGCGTAGGGCCGCGGCAGCGCCGCGCTGCGCGCGGAACCGATGCAATCGATCACCTCCGCCGGCAGCCCGGCGGCGCGCGCGTGTTCGATGTGGTCGTGCCATTCGAAGCCGGCGCCGGTCGCGCGCGCGACGGTGAGCACGATGAACTGGTAGACGGGCCGCGGCAGCGCGCCCTCGAACTTGAGGAAGAAGCCCAGCTCCTCGACGCGGCGCGCGAGCTCGGGATGGTTGAGCAGCGCCAGGTAGGGGCCGCCGAAGCCTTCACCGTGCGCCTTGCGGCGGGCCGCCATCGTTTCGTACAGCGCCTGCGCGGCGGCCGGCAAGGTCGCGACCTTCATGTCGAGCACGGTCATGGAGCATTTTCCGGAAAAGTGGGCACCGGTTTTCCGCAGAAAATGCGACAAAGTCAAAGAGTTCTGCGTCCCTTATTCGTGATAGGACCAGGCCCGCGCGCCGGCGTTGAAATCGTAGACCGGCGTCGGGCAGTTCTTGTCGGCCTTGACGTCGATGAGCGCGGTGGTGCCGGCGGCAAGCGCCTTCTGAAAGGTGCCCGCGAGATCGGCCGGGTCGCGCACGGTGAATCCGTTCGCGCCCAGCGCGCGCGCAAACCCCGCCCAATCGTGATCGGGAATGCTGGTCAGCTCGCTCGGCAGGGCGCCGTATTGGCGCGCGCGCAGCCAGACATTGCCGAGCGCGCCGTTGTTGAGCACCACGTAGACGACCGGCAGGCCGTAGCGCGCCGCGGTCCGCGACCTCGAGGCCGTGCATCTGCATGCAGCCGTCGCCGGTGATGACGGCGACGCGCCGGTCCGGCCGCGCGCACTGCACGCCGACCGCCGCCGGGATCGCCCAGCCCATCGGCCCGAGATTGGTGGCGGAGATGTAGGTGCGCGGCGCGTAGGCGCTCCAGTAGTGGCCGGCGAAGGCGCGGTGCGCTCCGGAATCGACGAGCACCACGCCGTCGCGCGGGAACACCTTGCGCAGCGCGACGATCGCGGTCGCCGGATGGATCGGCGCGCCGGGCCGAGTGGTGTTCTCGACGTCGTAGAGCCGCGGCCCCGCCTTGATGGTGGCGAGCCACTGCCGCCGGCGCGCCTGGCCCTCCTCCAGCGCGGGACCGATCACGGCGGCGCGGTGGTCCATCAGGTCGAGGAAGGCGTGGCAGCTTCCCGGCACCACGTGGCCGAGATCGCCGTTGGCGGTGAGCTCGTCCATGTCGATATTGACGTGGATCATGCGCGCTCGGCTGCGCTCGCGCACGGTCCAGTGCATCGTATCGCGCTCGTTGAGACCGGAGCCGAGCACTACGAGGCAGGCGAGCTCGTCGTCGAGAATGGCGTTGGTGGCGTGGCGGGTGCCGGCGTAACCGAACACGCCGAGCGACAGCGCGTGGTCCTCCGGGAACACCCCCTTGGCGCGCAGCGTGGTGGCGACCGGGATCGACCAGCGCTCGGCCAGCATCTTCAGGCACGCCGCCGCGGCGTCGTGCTCGACTCCGGCGCCGACCAGGAAAGCGATCCGGCCGTTTTCGCGCTGCGCATCCGCGAGCGTGCCCAGCGCGGCGTCGGCGGGCCCCACGCTCAACGGCTCCGCGCCCACGAAGAACGGCAGCACCCTGACGTAAGGCGCCGCGCTCTCGCGGGTCAGCGTGTCGTGCGTGAGCGAGAGATGCACCGGTCCGCGCGGCTGCGCCCACATCGTGGTCAGCGCGTGACGAAACCAGTGGTTCAGGTTCTTGCTGCTCGCGACCGTCTTCGACAGCCGCGTGAGCGGCGCCATCACCGCGGTGTCGTCGAGCGTGGCCTGGCTCGCGTCCTGGAACGCGCCGCGGCCTTCCATGTCGACCGGCACCTCGCCGGTCATGACCAGCACCGGCGAGCCGTCGGTTTTGGCGGCGGCAACCGCGGTCGCCATGTTGCAGCAGCCCGGACCGCCGATGCCGAGCGCCGCGCCAAAGCCGCCGCTGGCTCGGGCGTAGCCGTCGGCCATGTAGACCGCGCCGCCCTCGTGCGCCGCGATCACCGGCTTGAGCTTGCTCTGCCGCGCGAGCGCCGGGAGGAACGGATCGACCAGCCCGCCGGGAACCATGAACAGATGACGGAGGCCCTCTTGCGCCAGCGCGTTGAGGAGGTAGTCGGTGCCAAGGGTCGTCGTGGGATCGGGCGACGTGGGAGAGGCGGGAGGTGTCATGGCATGGACGCTTTTCGGTCCGGAGGTTGCGATGCCGATTTTAGCTGGAGCGTTGCCTGCGATTCGGCCTGCAATTGGACTGGGAGCGTGGGCGCGGCATGATCGTGCCGGCGCGGGCTTCATGGACCGTGCGGGAGCTCACGACAAGGGTCGCGCCGCCGCAGGCGAAACGGCCACCGGGGGCACGGTTGCAAAGCCCGGCCCCATTTGGCATAGGTGGCGCACTGTTCCGGCGGCCGATAGTCCGGCCGGAATTCGGATGCGGGTGTAGCTCAGGGGTAGAGCACGACCTTGCCAAGGTCGGGGTCGAGGGTTCGAATCCCTTCGCCCGCTCCAACACATCAATGACTTAGCTGATGGCGTTCCGTTGCTGCCGCGTTCGGGTAAGCGGCGGGTAGCAACGCGCCCAATTCCGCCGCGCCACTGGCGCACCCATTGATTTCAGCGAGGCATGCAGCGACGGCCGCGCCGATGTAGCTGGCGAACTGCCTCTGAAGAAAGAAAAACACGCCGACAAAAGAAGCGGCGCAGAACAGCACACTAAATTGGAAGGGTGCTCCTCTTACTTCCTTCCTGACCAGCCATTATGAGAGCCGTTCAGCGGCCATCCCCCAAGTGGCGTTCGTGCCAGAAGGGGAAGTCGCGACCCTTCCAAGCATGTGGGGCTCGCGATAGCCTTTCGTGGCCTGTTAGCCCAACGCTGCTTCATTGTTCAGGTATTGAGCTTCTGGCCGCGTGTCCCGCGGCGGTACAAGGGAGGAAACCATGGTACTTCCCCGCCGCAGATTCTTGCATCTGGCTGCCGGTGCAATCGCTCCCCCTATCGCATCCTCAATTGCACAGGCACAAGATCATCAGACACCGCCGGCATCGGACGCGATGGAGCGACCGTTGGCGGAGACGCTCGCCAGCTATGCCTATGGCCTGCGCTACGAAGACCTCGACGACGCCACAATCGAGCGGGTGAAGACGCATGTGATCGATACCATTGGCTGTGGGGTGGGCGCATGGGACGAGCGGCCGGTCCGCATCTGTCGCGAGGCCGCGCTTTCTGTCGCCGGCCCTGCGACCATCATTGGCACCGATTGGCGAACGACAACTGACTTGGCTGCCTTCGCCAATGGTGCCGCCTCCCGCTACCTCGATTTCAACGACACATACGTCGGCCGGTTTGCCGTTCATCCAAGCGATAACATTGCGGCGTGCCTCGCCGTTGCGGAAGCAGAGCGCGCCAGCACACAGGAGCTGATCACCGCGATCATCATCGCCTATGAAGTGAACTGCCGGTTGGTCGACGCTCTCGATATCGCGGCGCGCGGTTGGGACCCCCCGGTGCTCGGTCTTCCAGCTATATCACTCGCTGCTGGCAGGTTGATGAAGCTCGGCCCCGAGCAGCTGACCCATGCGGTCAATCTTGCCATCAACGACCACATCCCCATGGCTCAAACGCGGGTGGGGGCGCTATCAGACTGGAAAGGAATCGCGGCTGCCGAAGCGGGGCGCAATGCGGTTTTCGCCGCAATGTTAGCACGAGCAGGTCTGACTGGCCCGGCGCCGATTTTCGAGGGACGTTCCGGCTTCTTCCAGCAAGTGGCCGGGCCTGCCAATGTCCACGTCGAGGCGTTTGGCCGGCGCGGCGTTCAATTTCGGATTCATCAATGCAGTCTGAAGCCCTACCCGGCTGTGATCTACGCTCAGACCGCAATCGTTGCCGGGATTGAAGTTGCCAAGGAAGTGGGCTCGCTTGATCGTATCTCAGCAATCGAGATCGCGACGACACGCAGGGGTTATCAGCGGACCGGTAGCGAGCCGGAAAAGTGGTCGCCAAAAACCAGAGAAACCGCTGACCACAGCCTTCCCTACATCACGGCACGAGCGATGTTCGAGGGCGATATCACCAACGAAAGCTTCGCACCTCAAAAGTTTCGTGATCCTGCCGTCCTTTCCTTTATGCAAAAGATCAAGGTCATCGAAGATCCCGTTCTCAGTGCGCGGACAGGAGGAGCTGTACCCACGCGCGTGACTGCTATCCTCTCCGATGGGCAGCGGATTGTGCGTGAGGTGGACTACGCTCCGGGCTTCCCGGGGCGTCCCATGAATAGAACCGAAGTCGATCGGAAATTCCGCGGCAACGTTGCCAAGCATTGGCCGAAAGAGCAGACGGACAGAATCCTACAGGCGCTGTGGGCGCTTGATAGGTTGGATAATTTGCCGTCTTTGCTCGGCGGGCTTGCATTGCGGAAATAGAAAAAATCGCCACGGATACCCGATGAACGTCAAGCCCGGTTCTCGGTTGGCTCACTCGGGTTTGATGTTGGCCGCCCGGATTACCGTGCCCCACTTCTTCGTTTCATCGGCAAGAAGCTTCCCGAACTCCGCAGGCGAGCCCGCAAGCACGGTACCGCCAAGGTCGATCACGCGCGCCTCGATCTTAGGATCAGCGAGCGCCGCATTGATCTCCGCATTGAGCTTGTCGACAATCTCCGCGGGCGTATTGCGAGGCGCGCCGATGCCGAACAGCGAAACCGCCTCGTAACCCGGCACGAATTCGCCAATGGCCGGAATATCCGGCAGCGCCTGCGACCGCTTCGCGGTGGTGACCCCCAATCCCCGCAGCTTGCCGGTTCGCAAATACTCGATCGATCCCGCCATCCCGGCGAAGGAAATCTGTACATGTCCGGCGAGCAGGTCGGTTAGCGCGGGACCGGCGCCGCGATAGGGCACGTGAACGAGGTCGACGCCCACCATCATCTTGAGCAATTCGCCGGACAGATGGGATATGGCGCCGATACCGGCCGAAGCCGTGTTGACCTTGCCCGGATTGGCTTTGGCGTACGCGATCAGTTCAACGAACGTCTTGGCCGGCAGCGACGGATTCGCCAGCATGACCTGGGGCTGCCGAGTCATGCTCGCGACCGGCGCAATGTCGCGGAGAAAATTGAAACTGAGTTTCGGATAGAGCGTCGCGTTGATCGTATCCGCCGAACTCACCAGGAGAAGCGTGTAGCCGTCTGGGGCTGCGCGCACGACCGTCTCGGCCGCGATATTGGCGCCCGCACCGGGACGGTTCTCGATGACGAATGTCTGGCCGAGCCGTTCCGACAGCCATTGGCCGATCGCGCGAGCGGCGATGTCGGTCGAACCGCCGGGCGCGTAGCCGACGATGATGCGCACCGGCCGCGTCGGATAGGCCTGCGCCCTTGCAATCCGCGAGACGGCCAGCAGCGCGGCAGCGCCCGCGCCCAGATGCAGAAATTGTCGACGCGGAAGTTTCATTCGATCGCCTCGTCGGCCGCCACGAGCAGGCTAGGCGGGACTGTGAGGCCGAGCGCCTTGGCGGTCTTGAGATTGATGATCAACGCGACTTTGCATCCGAGGCAGGCCAACATGGTTGCACGGGCACGCATTTACGGCAACGCGGTTTGCGTTCCGATCCCATACGCCGCATGCGTCACCCCCGGGCCTGACCGGGGGGTGCATCCTTTTCGCAAGAACTTTTCGCGATGGATTGCACCGGAATTCGGGCTTGCCCGAAATCCGTAATATTGAGAGCTGCAAGTCGGGTAGACCCGACTTGCAGTGTTAAGCCCGGCAACGACACCGGTGCTGGATCAAGCAGGTGGACCATCTAATACCCCGCCGCCAGCGCGCCGCGGGTGCGGTTGTCGGCGGCGCCGACGAGGCCGTCCGGCGTCACCAGGATCGAATTGGCCGACGTCGGCGGCAGCCCTTCGACCACGCGATGGCCGCGCGCCTCCAGCGCGCGAATGAGGTCGGGCGAAAACCCGCGCTCGACCATGACCTCGTCGGGCCACCATTGGTGATGCACGCGCGGCGCCGCCACCGCCTCCGCGACCGGCAGCTTGCGGTCGATCACGTTCACGATCACCTGCAGCACCGTGGTGATGATGCGGCTGCCGCCGGGCGAGCCGGTGATGAGCAGCGGCTTGCCGTCCTTGAGCACGATGGTCGGCGACATCGACGACAGCGGACGCTTGCCCGGCCCGGGCGCGTTGGCGTCGCCGCCGAGGAGACCATAGGCGTTGGGCGCGCCGGGCTTGGCGGCGAAGTCGTCGAGCTCGTTGTTGAGCAGGACGCCGGTGCCGTCGGCGACGAGGCCGACGCCATAGCTGAAGTTGAGCGTGGTGGTGTTCGACACCGCGTTGCCAAAGCGGTCGATCACGGAGAAATGCGTGGTGTTGCCGCCCTCGCGCGGCGCCGGAAGCGCCGGGCGAAGCTCCGCCGCCGGCCGCGCGTGCTCGGGGTCGATGCGCGCGCGCAATTCGGCGGCGTAGCGCTTGGAGGTCAGGCGCGCGAGCGGCGCCGCCACGCGCGCGGGATCGCCGAGGAAAGCCGCGCGGTCGGCATAGGCGAGCTTCATCGCCTCGATCATCAGATGCAGCCGGCGCGCCTCGTCGCTGGCCAAGCTCGGGATAGCCTTCGAGGATGTTGAGGATTTCGAGCAGGATGACGCCGCCGGAGGAGGACGGCGGCATCGACACGATGTCATGGCCGCGATAGCTGCCGCGCACCGGCGCGCGCTCGATCGGCCGATAGGCCTCGAGATCGGCGCGCGTCATCACCCCGCCGCCTGCGCGCACGGCCGCGACGATCCTGTCGGCGATCGGCCCGCGATAGAATGCGTCCGCGCCGTCGCGGGCGATGGCGGCGAGGGTCTCGGCAAGGTCGCTCTGCACCAAGGTCGCGCCGGGACCGAGCGGGCGGCCGTCGGCGCCGAAGAAAATCTTGGCGCTGGCGGGCCAGCGCGCCAGCCGCGATCGCGAGCCCGGCAGCGAGTCCGCGATATCGTCCTCGACCGGAATGCCGTCGCGCGCCAGCGCGATCGCCGGCGCGATCAGCTCGCCGAGCGTGAAGACGCCCGAGCCGTATTTCGCATGCGCGAGCGCGAGGCCGGCGACCGTGCCGGGCACGCCGATGGCGAGCGCGGAGTCGCGCGACTTGCGCGGGTCCGCTTCGCCCCGCTCGTCGAGGAAGATGTCGCGCGTGATCGCGGCCGGCGCGGTCTCGCGATAGTCGATCGTGGTGTCGAGGTCGCGGTGCGCGAGGTGGATCACCATGTAGCCGCCGCCGCCGATATTGCCGGCGCGCGGATAGGTCACCGCCAGCGCAAAGCCGGTCGCCACCGCGGCATCGACCGCGTTGCCGCCGCGCTGCAGGATGTCGACGCCGATGCGTGCCGCGCGCGCTTCCTGCGCCACCACCATACCGTGGCGCGCCGCGACCGGAACCAGCTGCCCGTCACGCGCGGGCGCGGCATCGGGCAGCGTCTGCGCCGCGAGCGGCGCGAGCCAAGCCAGACCGGCGATGAGCGCAATGAGCATCCTACCGGCGACGGTCATCGGACGCTCCGAAATTTACGTTGCAAGCACTGACTTCCAAGGTTCGTATCCCAAACTCGCGCCCCGTGGCACGCGCCGCGCGGCGGACATTCGCCCCCGCATCGCTATAATGCCTCGCCGTTCCCGAGGCGAGGGCTTCGACGCTAGTGCGGTGGATTTGAAGTTCCTACCATTGTAGCCGCCAGCGCGCTTAGGAACTTCAAATCCAAAACCGCACTAGAATCATAAATTTGCTAGTGTCCCTTTGATTCCGAAGTTCGCATCAGTGGGTGCCGCGAGGGTTTGCGAACTTCGGAATCGGGACACTAGGTGCCGCCGCGGTGGCGGCGTTCGCGCAATGGGCCTGTAGCGGCGGCCGGCGGGCTGCTATGAAAGAAGCCGGCGGTTTCGGAGGCATATCATGAGCACCACATTGAACGTGCTGCGTCTTGCTCGCATCTCCGCGCTGGTTGCGGGTCTCGGCCTGCTGGTCGCGGGCTGCGGCGTCAACAACATTCCGAGCTATCAGGAGAATGCCAAGGCGAAGTGGTCGGACGTGCTCAACCAGTATCAGCGCCGGGCCGATCTCATTCCCAACCTGGTGGAGACCGTGAAGGGCTACGCCGCGCAGGAGCGGCAGGTACTGGAGGAGGTGACCAACGCGCGGGCGCGCGCCACCCAAATCCAGATTCCGCCCGACATCGTCAACAATCCGGAAGCGTTCAAGCGCTTCCAGGAGGCGCAGACGCAACTCACCGGCGCGCTCGGGCGGCTGCTGGCGATATCGGAACGCTATCCCGACCTGAAATCGAACCAGAACTTCCTGGCGCTGCAATCGCAGCTCGAGGGCACCGAGAACCGCATCGCGGTGGCGCGGCGCGATTACATCGATGCGGTGCGGCAATACAACACCGAGCTGCGCACGTTTCCCGGCGTGATCTGGGCCTCGACGCTCTACCGCAGCGACAAGCCGATGGAGACGTTCACGGTGGCGGAGGACGTGACGCGGCCGCCGCAGGTGAAGTTCTGACCGCGCCCACATGGACGCTACGCGTGCATTCGACAATCGCGCGCACCCTCGCGGCTTGCTCGCCGCGCGCGCTCTCCCCGCCGCGGAGAGGGGAGCGACCGCGTTCGCCGCCGGGCCGGCAGCCAAACCTCCATTAGTTTTCGTTGCGGCGAGAGCATGGCTTGCTCTTGCTGCCTTACTGACGGTTGTTCTTGCGCTCCCCGCGCACGCGCTCGATTTCCCCACGCTCGGCGGACGCGTGGTGGACGAGGCCGGCATCCTCGATCCGGCGGCGCGGGCGGCGCTCACGGACAAGCTCGCCGCGCTCGAAGCCAAGACCAGCGACCAGCTCGTGGTGGTGACGCTGAAATCGCTGCAGGGCACCTCGATCGAAGCTTTCGGCGTCGAGCTTGGCCGGCGCTGGCGGATCGGGCAGAAGGACAAGAACAACGGCGCGCTGCTGATCGTGGCGCCGACCGAGCGCAAGGTGCGCATCGAGGTCGGCTACGGCCTCGAAGGCACGCTCACCGATGCCGTCTCCAGGCTCATCATCGAGAACGCGATCGTCCCGCGTTTTCGCGCCAACGACTTTGCGGGCGGGATCAGCCGCGGCGTCGACGACATCATCAGCGTGCTCACCGGCGACGCCGCGGAATGGAAGCAGCGTGCGGCGAAACGGCCGGAGCCGATGCCGGGCTGGGAATCGATCCTGGTCCCGATCCTGGTGTTCGTCGTGTTCGGATTGGTCTTCCTCATGATCATCAACATGATCGCCGGGGAGCGAAGGGGCGTTCGTCGCGGTCGTTACGGCGACCCTTGGTCGGGCGGCTGGTCATCCGGGTCGGGGTCGTCATGGTCGTCCGGCTCCGGCGGCTTTTCCGGTGGGGGTGGCTTCTCCGGCGGCGGCGGCTCGTTCGGTGGCGGCGGTTCGTCCGGGAGCTGGTGAGGGCTCGGCATGATCTCGCAGGCCGACAGGGTGCGTATCGTCGATGCCATCCGCGCGGCGGAGGTCAACACGTCGGGCGAAATCTTCTGCGTCATCGCGCGGCATTCGAGCGACTATCGCCTGGTGCCGCTGGCCTGGGCCGCCGCCGTCGCGCTGCTCGTGCCGGCGCCGCTGATCTACCTGACGCTGTGGCCGGCTGCGCTGATCTATCTCATCCAGCTCGTCAGTTTCATCGCGGTCGCGCTCGTGCTCTCGCTGCCGGAGATCCGTTACCGCATCGTGCCGCGGCGCGCCCGGCACGAGCGCGCGCATACGGAAGCGCTGCGGCAATTCTTTGCCCACGGGCTGCACCAGACCGAGAACCGTACCGGGGTGCTGATCTTCGCTTCGGCCGCCGAGCGCTACGCCGAGATCGTGGCGGATGCCGGCATCCACGCCAAGGTGACGCCGCAGGTATGGGACCGCGCGGTCGAGGGGCTGGTCGCGGGTATCAAAGAGGGACGCGCGGGCGACGGCTTCGTCGCCGCGATCGAGCAGTGCGGCGCGGTGCTGGCCGAGCACTTCCCGCCCGGTTCGCTCAACCGCGACGAGCTGCCGAACAAGCTGGTGGAGATTTGAGGCCGGGGTCTACTGTCCCGAGGCGCAGCGCACCGTGACCGGCACAGGCAGATCGCTACGACCTCCCGTTTTCGTCGAGGAACGACTGCACCGCCTCGAACAGCATCAGGCGGTTCTTCTCCATCATGATGGTGTGCGTGCCCTCCGGCAGCTGGACGTAGCGCTTGCCCGGCGCGTTGGTGAGCAGCGGGAACAGCGTCTGCGCCATGTAGGCGGGCGTGTCGCGATCCCATTCGGCGTGAACCAGCAAGGTCGGCACGGTGATCTTCGCGGGGTCGTAGTAGCCCTTGCCGGCGGAGTGAAACTCGTCGCCGTCCTGCTGCACGCCGTTGGGCGCGCGGATCACCGGCGGGCTCATCCTGGCGCCGACCGGATCGGTGGCGAAGGTCGCGTCCGCCCAGGCATCGAACCAGCCGGCGGGGATGAGCGTCGCCTTCTTGTCCTCGGGCACATCGGTCAGCCAGCGCGTCTTGGCCTGCTCGCGCGCCACCATGCGGTAGACGCCGAGCGCCCCGGAGCCGCGCGTCAGCGACGGCGTGGTGCGGATCCAGGACGGCGCGTACAGCACCAGCCGTTCGACCTTGCCCGGGTTCTGGGCGGTGTAGGTCGCCATCAGCGAGGTTCCCCACGACCAGCCCAGGAGGTTCAGGCGCGGGATGCCGCGGCGCGCGAGGATGAAATCGACCACGGCGGAGATATCCTTGACCGCGGTCACGCCGCGCACGATCGGCGGATTGGTTTCCGGCTTGTCGTCCATCTCCTTCGGCCGCGTCGACTTGCCATAGCCTCTGAGGTCGAGGAGGTAGACGTCGTAACCGCGCCCGGCGATGTACTCCATCCACGACACGCCATCGAGCTTGAGATCGAACGAGGTGTGGGCGGGATAGGTCGCGCCGTGCACGAACAACAACGTGCGCTCCGGGCGGAACGAGTTCATGTCGGCCGAGCGCTTGTTGCGCACGTAGATTTCGATGCCGGGCTCCGACGGCACCATCATCTCTTCCATGACGACCTTCGGTGTTTGCGCTGAGGCTTGCGTGACGAGCGCGGCGACGGCGGCGGCCGCGAGCAGACAGGCCGGTCTCATACTGTCCTCCCGTTGATCCCTCAACGCGCCTGCGCGTGATAGACGCTGTTCGGCCGCATGTCGGTCGCGGAGGCGAGCCGGTTGGTCATGTTGTAGAAGGCGGCGACCGAAGCGATGTCCCAGATGTCGCGGTTGCTGAAGCCGACGCGGCGCAGGCGCGCGCGATCCTCCTCCTCGACCTCCCACGGCTGGGTGGTGAGCTTGACCGCGAAGTCCAGCATGGCGCGCTGGCGTCTGTCGAGCCGCGCGGCGCGATAATTCATCACCATCATCTCGCCGAGCACGGGACCGCCGAGCTGGCGCACCGCATTGCCGTGTGCGGTGATGCAATAGAAGCAGCGATTCTGCGACGACACCACGGTGGCGATCATCTCGATTTCGAGCTTGGAGAGATTGGCGGCGTTCTGCACCAACTGTTGCCGGTAATCCACGAACGCCTGCAGCTTGTCGTTGTCGAAGGCGAAGGCCTTGAGCACGTTCGGCACGAAGCCGAGCTTCTCCTCGCACTTCTTGAAATAGGCATGCATCTCCGGCGAGAGCTTTCCCGGCGGAAGCTCGAGCGCGGTGATCTTGACGTCATCCTCGGCGCCGGTGTGCGCAGGGGCCGGCGTCTTCGCACCTCTCGGTACCGGCGATCGCTTGACGGCAGCCGGGCGCTTCTTGGCGGCGTACTTCGTTCGCTGGGGCACGGGGCGTCTCCTGTCGTGAATAGGTCCGATCCTAGCGCCTTCGTCGGCGAAACGGTATCGCGTCGTTGTCGTTAACGGTCCGGAATTTAGCCCTCGACGCGGCAGCGGCGATGGGAAAGACTTGGGTTTCGAGACTCGGGCCCCGAAGACTTGGAGGCTGGGCACTTGCGGCGCGCGCAAAGCCGGCTACATCACGCGCGGGCGCGGGCCGAGGGACACCGCCATGCCAGCCGCCGATCTTCCCGGCACCGATGAACAGCGCGCCGAAGCGGCGCTGATCGCCGCTGCCGGCAAGCTTCTGCGCAGCGGCAATCCCGAGGTCCCGGAGGACTTCATCGCCTGGCTGTTCGCCCACGCGGTGCCCGAGGATCTCATGCGCTACGATCCTCGCCAGCTCGCCGAGCTCGCCGCCGGTGCCTGGTCCTTGCTCGCCGTGCGCAAACCCGGCGTGCCGAAAATCCGTCTCGACACCCCTGGCCCGGTCGTCGGTCACGAGCGGCTGCGCAACGATTCCGTGCTCGAGATCGTCAACGACGACATGCCGTTCCTGGTGGATTCGGTGCTGGCGGAGCTGACCGACCGCGGCATCGAGGTCCGCTTCGTCGTGCATCCTGTCCTCACCGTCGAGCGCGACGCGGCTGGCCGTCTGATCGCCCTCAACGGTGCAAAATCCGCCGCCGGCGCGCTGCGCGAGAGCGTGATCTACATCCACATCGAGCGCATCGACGAGGAAGCGCGCCGCGCGGAGATCGTCGAAGCCATCGAGCGCGTGCTCGCCGATGTCCGGGTGTGCGTTGCGGATTGGCGCGCGATGGCGGCGCGCGTCACCGACGTGGTCGCCGAGCTCAAAGCCAATCCGCCGCCGTTGCCGGCCGCCGAGATCGCCGAGGCCGTCGCGTTCCTCGAATGGCTGCTCGACAACAATTTCACCCTTCTGGGTGTTCGCGATTACGAGTTCACCGCCGGCCAGGACGCACTCGAGCCGGTGTTCGAGAGCGGGCTCGGCATTTTGCGCGCACGCGAAATGTCGGTGCTGCGGCGCTGGAACCAGCCGCTCGTCCTCACGCCGGAAATGCGCGCGCTGCTGAAGGAGCCGACGCTGCTCATCGTCACCAAGGCCACGGTGCGCTCGCGCGTGCACCGGCACGTCTACATGGACTATGTGGGCGTGAAGCGCTTCGATCGCGGCGGCAAGCTGGTCGGCGAGTTCCGCATCGTCGGACTGTTCACCTCCACCGCCTATACGCGCTCGACCCGCACGATCCCGTTCTTGCGCCGCAAGGTCGACGCCGTCGTGGCGCGGGCGGGCTTCGATCCGGAGGGCCATTCCGGCAAGGCGCTGGTCAACGTGCTGGAGAATTACCCGCGCGACGAGCTGTTCCAGCTCGACGAGGATACGCTCTATCAGTTCGCGCATGACGGTGCTGCAGCTCGACGAGCGGCCGCGCGTGCGCGTATTGCCGCGGCGCGACCGCTTCGATCGCTTCGTCTCCGTTCTCGTCTACGTCCCGCGCGAGCGCTACGACAGCAACGTGCGCAAGGCGATCGGCGAATATCTCGCCCATGTCTACAAAGGCCGCGTCAGCGCCTTCCATCCGTTCTTCCCCGAGGGGCCGCTGGTGCGGGTCCACTTCATCATCGGCCTGACGCCGGGCGAGGCGCCGCGTCCGGATCGCGCGAGCCTCGAGCGCGCGGTCGAGGCGATCGTGCGCACCTGGATCGACGAGCTCGGCGAGGAGCTGGCGCGCGCCTACCATGCGGCCAAGGCGAGCGCGCTGTTCAAGCGCTACCGCCACGCCTTCTCGCAGGGGTATCGCGAGGTCTATTCGCCCGCCACCGCGCTCGCGGACATCCGCGTCATCGAAGGGCTGTCGCACAGCCGTCCGCTCGGCGTCGACTTCCACCGTCGCGCCGGCGACCGGGGCGATTGCGTCGGGCTGAAGGTTTGGAGCTACAACCGGCCGATCCCGCTGTCGGAACGCGTCCCGGTGCTGGAGAACATGGGCTTCAAGGTGGTGGACGAGCGCACCTACCAGATCGCGCGCGACGCCGAAGGCAAGGCCCCGCACGAGGCTCCCCACGGCCCCGCCGTCTGGTTTCACGACATGCTGCTCGAGCGCGCCGATGGCCGGTCGGTCGATCTCGACGCCGTCAAGCACGGGCTGGAAGCCGCCTTCCTGGTGGTGATGGGCGGCGGCGCCGAGAACGACGGCTACAACGCGCTCGTGCTGGCGGCGGGGATGATGTGGCGTGACGTGGCGCTGATCCGGGCGATCTCGCGCTTTCTGCGGCAAGTCCGCGTGCCTTATTCGCAGGACTACATGTGGACGACGCTGGTCAAGCAGGCGCCGATCGCCGCCGACGTGCTGCGGCTGTTCCGCGCGCGCTTCGATCCGCGCCTGGAGGTCTCGGCGCACGAGCGCACGGCGCGCGCCGCCGAGGTCGCCGCCGCCATCGAAGCGGCGTTGCAGGCGGTCGAGAGCCTCGACGAGGACCGCATCCTGCGCCGCTTCGTCAATGCCGTGCAGGCGGCGGTCCGCACCAATTTCTACCAGATCGACGCCAAGGGGCAGCCGAAGCACCTCATCGCCATCAAGTTCGCAAGCCGCATGCTCGATGCCTCGCCGCTGCCGCGTCCGCTCTACGAAATCTTCGTGTATTCGCCGCGGATCGAGGCCGTGCATCTGCGCTTCGGCAAGATCGCGCGCGGCGGCATCCGCTGGTCCGACCGGCCGCAGGACTTCCGCACCGAAATTCTCGGCCTTGCCAAGGCGCAGCAGGTCAAGAACGCGGTCATCGTTCCGGTCGGCGCCAAGGGCGGCTTCGTGCCGAAGCTGTTGCCCAAGGCCGGCCCGCGCGATGCAGTGCAGGTGGAAGGCACGGCCGCCTACGAGCTGTTCATTTCCACCTTGCTCGACATCACCGACAACCTCGACGACAAGGGCATCCTTGCGCCCGCCAACGTCGTGCGCCACGACGGCGACGATCCCTATCTCGTGGTCGCCGCCGACAAGGGCACCGCGACCTTCTCCGACATCGCCAATGGCATCGCCCGGCAGCACGCGTTCTGGCTCGACGACGCCTTCGCCTCCGGCGGCTCGGCCGGCTACGACCACAAGAAGATGGGCATCACCGCCCGCGGCGCCTGGGAATCGGTCAAGCGCCACTTCCGCGAGCTCGACGTCGACATCGGCAAGACGCCGTTCACCGTCGCCGGCATCGGCGACATGTCGGGCGACGTGTTCGGCAACGCCATGCTGCGGGCCGGCACGATCAAGCTGGTCGCCGCTTTCGACCACCGCGACATCTTCATCGACCCCGCTCCCGATCCGGAAAAGAGCTTGCGCGAGCGCCGGCGCCTGTTCGCGCTGCCGCGTTCGAGCTGGCAGGACTACGACAAGGCGCTCATTTCCCAGGGCGGCGGCGTGTTCCCGCGCGCGCTCAAGGAAATCGCGCTGTCGGAGGAGGCGCGCGCGGCGCTCGGCTTCGGCGGCGGCCAAGGCGACGCCGCAGGAGGTGATCAAGGCGATCCTGGCGGCGCCGGTCGATCTGCTGTTCTTCGGCGGCATCGGCACCTATGTGCGGGCGTCGTCGGAGGCCGACGACGCGGTCGGCGACCGCGCCAACGATGCGGTCCGCGTCACCGGCGCCGAGCTGCGCTGCAAAGTGATCGGGGAGGGCGCCAATCTCGGCATGACCCAGCGCGGGCGGATCGAGGCGGCGCTGCGCGGAATAAGGCTCAACACCGATGCCATCGACAATTCGGCGGGCGTCAACACCTCCGACGTCGAGGTCAACATCAAGATCGCGCTGGCGACGCCGATGCGCGACGGGCGGCTCTCGCGCGAGGCGCGCAATGCGCTCTTGATCGGCATGACCGAGGACGTGGCGGCGCTGGTCCTACGCAACAATTATCTGCAGACGCTGGCGATCTCGCTCGCCGAGCGGCGCGGACTGGAGGACGTCGGCTTCGAGCAGCGCCTGATGCGGACGCTGGAAGGCGCCGGCGATCTCGATCGCGCGGTGGAGTTTTTGCCCGACGACACCGAAATCGCCGAACGCCGGCGGCGCTCGCAGGCGTTCACGCGGCCCGAGCTGGCGGTGCTGCTCGCCTATGCCAAGCTCTCGCTGAACCGCGAGCTCGTGCAATCGAGCGTGCCGGACGATCCCTATCTCAGCCGCGAGCTCAGCCGCTACTTCCCCGCCGCGGTCGCGGAAAAATTCCCCGACGCGATCGATCGCCATCGGCTGCGGCGCGAGATCATCGCCACCCAGCTCGCCAATTCCATGATCAATCGCGGCGGCCCCTCGCTGGTGGTGCGTATCGCCGATCAGACCGGGGCGCCGCCGGCGAGCATCGCCGCCGCCTTCGCCGCCGTGCGCGACAGCTACGGCATGTCCGCGCTCAACGCCGAGATCGATGCGCTCGACAACAGGATTTCCGGCAAGCTGCAACTCGAGCTCTATCAGGCGGTGCAGGATCTGCTGCTCGACCGTCTGGTCTGGTTCCTGCGCAACGTCGACCTGGCGCAGGGGCTGGCGGCGATCGTCGCGCATTACCGCGCCGGCATCGCGGCGGTCGAGGCCGCACTCGACGCGGCGCTGCCGGAGCCGGCCGCCGCCGCGCGCCGGGAGCGCGAGGCCGCGCTCAGGCAAGAGGGCGTGCCCAGCGAGCTCGCGCACCGCCTCGCCGCGGGCCCCGCACTCGTCGCGGCGCCCGACATCGTGCTGGTCGCCGACCGCGCGGGTCAGAACATCGCCGAGGTCGCGGCCACCTATTTCGCGGCCGAGGCATTCTTCCGCCTCGACCGCATCGCCAACGCCGCGCGCGGCATCGTGATCTCGGATTATTTCGATCGGCTCGCGCTCGACCGCGCGCTCGATTCGATCGGCGACGCCGAGCGCCGGCTCACCGCCGCGATGGCGGGCAACGGCGTCGCCGGGGCCGAGGCGGTGGAAGCCTGGGTGGCGCCGCGCCAGGCCGCGGTCGACCGCATCCGCATGTCGGTCAACGAGATCGCCAATTCCGGTCTCACCCTCTCCAAGCTCGCGGTGACGGCAAGCCTGCTGGGGGATTTGGTGAAGAATTGATGCGCACGAATCGCATGTTGTTCGTGTCCGAGCGAGCGCCACGGGCTCCGACCCTCCCCCTTGCCGCGAGGGTGGCGAGCGAAGCGAGCCGGGTGGGGGTGCGGTGATTACCAACGAACCCCCACCCCGCCCGCCTACGCTTTGCTCCGGCGGTCGACCCTCCCCGCAAGGGGGAGGGTAACCGAGCCCGCGGCTCGGGCACGCTTCCTAATGCCGGAATTGCCGCGTGCCGGTGAACACCATGGCGACGCCGTGGCGGTCGGCGGCCTCGATCACCTCGTCGTCGCGCAACGACCCGCCGGGCTGGATCACGGCGGTAGCGCCGGCCTCGATCGTCGCAATGAGCCCGTCGGCGAACGGGAAAAAGGCGTCGGATGCGGCGACCGAGCCCTTGGTGAGCGGCTCCTTCAGGCCCGCCGCCGCCGCCGCCTCGCGCGCCTTGATGGCCGCGATGCGGGCGGAATCGAGCCGGCTCATCTGCCCGGCGCCGATGCCGACGGTGGCGCCGTCCTTGGCATAGACCACGGTGTTCGACTTGACGTGCTTGCAGACCCGGAACGCGAATTTCAGGTCGGCCAGCTCCTTGGCGGTCGGCGCTCGCTTGGTCACGATCTTGAAGTTCAACGCGTCGGCATTGGCGTCGTCGCGCGTCTGCACCAACAGGCCGCCCGCGACCGAGCGCACCGTCCAGGTCTTGGCGTAGGGATCGGGCAAGCCGCCGGTCACCAGCAGGCGGGTGTTCTTGCGCTTGGTAATGATGTCGCGGGCGTCCGCGTCCGCCTGCGGCACGATGATGACGTCGGTTACGATCTTGACGATTTCCTCCGCCGTCTCGCCGTCAAGCGGTCCATTCAACGCAATGATGCCGCCGAAGCGGCTCACGGGATCGCAGGCGAGCGCGCGCAGATAGGCTTCCCTGAAGGTCGTCGCCGGTCGCGACCCCGCAGGGGTTGGCATGCTTGATGATGGCGACCGCGGGCGCACTCTGCGGATCGAATTCGGCGACCAGCTCGAAGGCGGCATCGGCATCGAGGATATTGATGTAGCTGAGCTCGCGGCCTTGCAGCTGCTCGGCGGTCGCAACGCCGCGGCGCGGATGCTCGTCGGCGTAGAACGCGGCCTGCTGATGCGGGTTCTCGCCGTAGCGCAGCGGCTGGCGTAGCCGGCCCGCGAACACGCGATAGGCCGGCGCCGGATCGGCAAGCGCCTCGGCGAACCAGCTGGAGATTGCCGCGTCATAGGCACCGGTGCGGGCATAGGCCTTGGCCGCGAGCTGCTTGCGCAGCGTGAGCGTGGTCGCGCCGCGGTGTTGCGCCAGCTCCGCCAGCACGGCCGCATAGTCGCCCGGCTCGACCACTACCGTCACGTCGGCGTGGTTCTTGGCCGCGGCGCGGATCATGGCGGGACCGCCGATGTCGATATTCTCGATGCAGGTCTCGAAGGCGGCATTGGAGGCGACCGTGGCTTCGAACGGGTAGAGGTTGACGACGAGGAGATCGATCGGGGCGATGCCGTGCGCGCGCATCGCCGCGGCGTGATGCTCGTCGTCGCGGATGCCGAGCAGGCCGCCGTGCACCTTGGGATGCAGCGTCTTCACCCGGCCGTCCAGCATCTCGGGAAAGCCGGTCAGCTCGGAGACGTCGCGCACGGCAAGGCCGGCATCGGCCAGCGCCTTGCGCGTGCCGCCGGTCGAGACGAGCTCAATGCCGTGCCCGGCCAGCGCGCGGGCGAAATCGATCACGCCGGTCTTGTCGGAAACGGAAATGAGCGCGCGGGAAATGCGGCGGAGATGGTCGGTCATGAGATTCTGATGAATATCACAGCAATCCAAGCGATAGAATCATGTGGTTGTCGTCCCCGCGCAAGCGGGGACCCATATTCCAGAGTCGGTGGCTATGGGTTCCCGCTTGCGCGGGAACGACAGCCGCGGGTGCGGCAGTCACAGCGGCAGTTGCGGCTCCTCGTCGCGACCGCGGCGGGCGCCGGCGCCGGTGGCTTGCGCGGCGTGCGGCGCGAACGTCCACTGCACCCGCATCACCTTGCCGGCGCGGCCATAGATCACGAGCTGCACGGTGCGCCGCGGCCCGTCGGGGCCGGCGAGATAGACGCTCTCCTCGAGATCGACACGGTCCTCGTAGGCGCTGAACGTCCAGACCTCCTTGTTCGCCATCTGCAGCATCGCGCTGTGCCCGTCGGCCAGCCGGTTGGCCTTGACCGCCGGATGCAGGTGGAAGCGCACCGCGAACTCGTCGCGGCCCGCCGGCAGCGAGGCGCCGCGCGCCGGCGTGAATATGTCCTCGCCGTCGAGCCTACGGCCGTCGGCCGCCAACGCGAGGACGCGCTGGTGGATCACGTTGAAGATGTCGGCGTAGCCGTCATGCGACGTGCGCAGCACGACGGCGCCGTCGTGCTCCTCGCGCGTTACCGCAACCTCGCGCGGGCCGCCGACCATCGGCGTGCCGTACAGCATGCGCTTGACCGGGCCCGATTCGATGAAACGGCAGGACGAGGTATCGTTGAGCGTGACGGTGGAGTGCGCGGCGGTTGCGCGCGCGACCTGGCGCCAGCCCTCGCGGCTGGTCGCCGGCAATCCGCAATTGACCACGATGCGGTTCTGCCTGGCCGAGAGCTCGAACGACAGGCAGCCGGCATGCGCCTCCTGGCTCACCGCCATCGGCGGCGGACGGCCGGCATCCATCACCACGACGGTGCCGGCGCTCTCCACGCGCTGATAGCCGGAATGGGGCGCGTTCGCGAGCGGCGCGCCGCGCGCGTCGTCGTAGGCCAGGATGGTGGTGAGCAGGTCGGTCGGGGTCGGCCCCATGCCGTTGAACAGCGCGAAATTGCCGTCGCCGTGCCGGAAGAACCGCAGCATCGGCATCATGCGGTCGATGGCATTGAGCAGCGGCGGCGGCGGCGCGATGTTGCGGGCGGTGAACGCGGTCCGCAGCGGCAGCAGGTCGACCAGCAACTCGATGAGCGCGCCGGGATTGCGGCTGATGTGGCCGCCGTCGGGCAGGATCTGCCGCGCCAGCTCGTCCGAGAGCCGCTTGCTGGCGGCGCGGATGTGGCGCTGCTGGCGCGCCATGCACAGCGCCCCGTAGCACAGCGCGATCGCGGCCTGCAGGCGCGGCACGCCGTCGCGGGCCTGGGAAACCGTGTGCCGCAGATGGCGGACCTGCCGCGTCAGGCTGCGCAGGAAGCGGCGATAGAACTGCGCGTCGGCATCGTCGAGCACCAACGGCGCTTGGCTGAGCCAGGAGATCACCCGGCGCGCCACCACGTCGGGACGCCAGGCGATCGGATCCTGGGAGCTGTTGAGGGTGATCCATTCGTCGACCAGCGCGCGGGCGTTGGCGCGGCTGATGCCGGATTCGGCGGCGCGCAGATGACGCAGCCAGCCGAAGCCGAGCAGCGCGACCGCCCAGTCCTCGGACGGCGCCGTGATCTCGAACGGGGAGCGGGAGTCGCACATGACGACCTTGCCGGCAAAGACGAAGCGGCCGGCATAGATTTCGCTGGCGCGGGTTGCATCGCTGGTGCGCAAGTCCTGCGGCGCGATGACGATGCGGTCGGCCTTGCCGAATGAAAACGGCCAGTTGACGATGGGATGGGTGGTGACGCGGCTCGTGAGCCTGCCGACAAGGCCACGCGCCAGGTACACGGACAGTCTGGTACGTTCCGCGACCGAAACGCGCGACATCGAGGCGCTGCTCCCCCTTCTGCGGGTCCTAGCGGTCCCGCCCGGCCGGAACATAGCGAAGGGCGGCCCCCCGGCCAACCGCGGATAACTCCTTCAAATCCTTTGCAGTCGGGCGGCGTAGAAACCGTCGAGACCGGCCATGCGCGAATCAGCGTCGGCGAGGTGGCAGGGTAGGGTGCGCAGGTCGCCGTCCGTCGTGAGCCACTCGGCGCGCCCATGCACTTCGCCGGCCGCGATCGGTCGGCGGCGCAGGTTGTCGTTGCGCGCGAGGAGATCGCGGACGATTTCGATCCCCTCCTCCGGCTCGAGCGAGCAGCTGCAATAGACCAGGATACCGCCCGGCCTGGTCAGCTCGGCCGCCCGCGCAATCAGCCGATGTTGCAGTCCCGCCAGCGCCGCGATGTCGGCCTCGCGTTTGAGCCAGGGGATGTCGGGATGGCGGCGGATGGTTCCGGTCGACGTGCAGGGCGCGTCGAGGAGCACGGCGTCGAACGGGTCTGCCCGCCACTGCGTGGCGTCGGCAGCGACGGTTTCCGCCGTCAGGCGCAGGCGCGCCAGGTTGGCACGCAGCCGCGCGAGCCGCGCCGGCGCGCGGTCGACGGCGACGACGCGGGCGCCGGCGGCGGCGAGCTGCGCGGTCTTGCCGCCGGGCGCCGCGCAGAGATCGGCGACGGTGAGACCGCGGACGTCGCCGAGGAGCCTCGCCGGCAGCGCCGCCGCCGCGTCCTGCACCCACCAGGCGCCGTCGGCATAGCCCGGCAGCCGCGACACCGGTCCATGCACGACCGCGCGCACCGAACCGGTCGGCAGCACGCGTCCGCCGAGCACGCTCTGCCCAATGCTCGGGATCGCTCCGCACCGTCAGATCGAGCGCCGGCTCGCGGCCGTTGGCGATCGCGATCGCGCGCGCGGTCTCGGCGCCGTAGTTGCGCATCCAGCGCGCCATCAGCCAATCCGGCGTGTCGAGCGCGCCGGCGTCGATGGCGGCGAGCGCTTGCGCGCCCTCGCGCGCGAGGCGGCGCAGCACCGCGTTGACGAGCCCGGCGTAGCGCGCCGCACGCCGGTCGGCCTGCGCCAGCCGCACCGCGAGGTCTACCGCGGCGTGGTCCGGCACCTCGAGCCAGAGGACCTGCGCCGCGCCCAACAGCAACGCGGTTTCGACCCGCGGCGCGCCCGCCGGAAAAGCGAGCCGCCGGCCGAGAAGGTGGCGCAGCGTGCCGAGCCGGCGCAGCACCGTCGTGACCAGCGCGCGCACCAGCGCGCGGTCGCGATCATCGAGGGCAGCAAAATCGGGTCGCGCCGCTTGGTCGTCGAGCTGCTCGTCGAGCGGCCGGCGGCGGCGCAGCACGCCGTCAAGCAGGTCGGCGGCGATCCGGCGCGCGGCGAAGCCGGGCGAGTCGCCGGCAGAAGCGCGAGGACTTATGGGCAGGGCGGAATCCTTTGCTGTCATCATCCGCGCAAGCGGGTGATCCAGCAATCCGGGAACATGGGGTATTTCATTACGGTCGCGAGTAAACCGGATGCCCGCCTTCGCGGGCATGACGATCCTTTGTGGGTGGCTTTCAGGCCCGCATCAACCCCAAGGGCCGCGACCACCGCCGCCGGTGCTGCCGCCCCAGGGACTCGCCGCGTGCCCGGGATAGGCCGGCGCCGCGCCGCGACGGCCGATTCCACCCTGTCCCATTTCCATCGCCAGACGTTCGAGCGCGGCGATGCGGTTCTCGACCGCCGGATGGGTCGAGAACAGGTTGTCGATGCCGTGGTGGGTGAGCGGATTGACGATGAAGAGATGCGCGGTCGCGGGGTTGCGCTCGGCCGAATAGTTTTCGATCTGCTGCGCTGCGCCTGAAATCTTGACCAGCGCCGAGGCCAGCGCATCCGGCCGTCCGCTGGTGCGGGCGCCGAGTTCGTCGGCGGCGTATTCCCGCGTCCGGCTGATCGCCATCTGCACGAGCATGGCGGCGATCGGCGCGAGGATCACCATCGCCAGCGTGCCGATTACGCCGAGCCCACTGTGGCTGTCGCGATTGCCGCCGAAGAACAGCCCGAACTGGGCGAGCATGGAAATCGCGCCGGCGATGGTGGCGGTGATGGTCATGGTCAGCGTGTCGCGGTTGCGGATATGGGCGAGCTCGTGGGCGATCACGCCGGCGATCTCCTCGCGCGACAGCATCTCAAGCAGCCCGGTCGTCACCGCGACCGCCGCGTGCTCGGGGTTGCGGCCGGTGGCGAACGCGTTGGGCTGCGGATTGTCCATGAGATAGACGCGCGGCATGGGCAGACCGGCGCGGCGCGCGAGATCGCCCACCAGCCGCACCAGGTCGGGGGCGGTGCTCGCGTCGACCTCGTGGGCGTCGTGCATCGCCAGCACCAGCTTGTCGGCATTCCAGTAGCTGGCGAGGTTCATGGCGGCGGCAACGACGAAGGCGATCAAGGCCCCGCTCGCGCCGCCGATGAGGTAGCCGACGCCCATGAACAGGGCGGTCAGTCCGGCGAGCAGAATGGCGGTACGCAGGTAGTTCATGATCGTCTCCCGGAGGCGCGCCCGGCGGCATCCCGGCGCCGGACGGGGCGATGTTCACGGCCGCTATGTTGGGTGGGCGTCACCCGCTTGCCAGATGCCGCGTCGCGCGGGGGCGCGGGTCTTGATCTCGGCACGGCGAGGTGCATCTTAAGAGGCATGGCGCAGGACACGAAGCCGCAGGACGCGGCGCCGCCCGCGTCGCCGGTCAAAAAGCCGATTTCGGCAGCCGCCCAGCGCGCGCTGGACGAGGCCGCTGCCCGCCGCGCCGCGCGCGAGCGCGCCGCGGGGGAGCAGGAATTGCAGGGCCGCGACGGGCTCGATCCCGTCCGTTACGGCGACTGGGAGGTCAAGGGCCGGGCCTCGGACTTTTGAGCGCGGCCAAACGGTTCTCACTGCCGGGCGCCTGATCCGACACCCGGCCGATGGGTCGCCATTCCCTTTCAGGCTTCGTCCCAGGGATGCAGCACGATGCGGCCCACGAGATCCTCGCCGGCTTCCAGCATGGCATGCGCCTGCGCCACCTTGGCGAGCGGCAGTACCGCGTGGATCGGCATGCGGATACGGCCTCTCCCCACGAGCTCGGCGACCACGCGCTGATCGTTGCGCCTTGCCCCGCGAATGCCGCGCACGTTGAGCTCCTTGCTCACCATGTCGACCACGCGCAACGGGAGCTCATGCAGCTCGCCGCCGACCGGGCAGAACGTGCCGCCCAGCCGCAACGCGTCGATGCATAGCCGCATCAGCGCGGGCGCACCGGTATATTCGACCGCGGCATCGACGCCTTCGCCGCCGGTCAGATCGCGGATTGCGTTGACCGCTCCCTCGCCGCTGCTGTCGATGACGACATCGGCACCCTCGCGCGCGAGCTTCGCGGCCTTGCCGGCATGGCGCGTGGTGGCGATGACGGTGGCGCCCGCGAGCTTGGCGAGCTTGATGGTGGCGGTGCCCATGCCGCCCGCCGCGCCGGTGACGAGCACGGTGTCGTTGATTCGCACATTGAGCCGGTCCGCGACGATGCGGTGGGCGGTGGCGCACGGCCACATGGCGGCGGCGCCCTGGTCGAAGTCGAGATCGGACCGGGTCTTGATCCAGTAGCTTTCCGGCCGCGCCACGAATTGCGCATAGCCGCCAAACATGGTGTGGCCGGGAAGGTCGACGCCGCCGGACAGGTTTCCCAGCCCGCGGATGCTGGCAAGCGAGCGCGTGTTCTCGGGATTGGTCATCCCGAGCACGCGGTCGCCCGGCGCGAGCGTGGTCACGCCGTCGCCCACCGCGGCGACTTCGCCGGCCACGTCGCGCCCGAGCTGCATCGGCATCGGAAAGGCGCGGCGGCCGTGGATGCCGCCGTGGTGGCCGGTGGCCCTGCCGTAGAACTCGTGCACCTCGCCGGTGCGGTACTTGACGTCCCAGCGCGAGACCGAGGTGGCGCGCACCTTGACGAGAACGTCGCCCGGCCCGAGCTCCGGCATGGGATAGTCGCCGTACACCAGTTTTTCCGGCCCGCCGAATTCGAACAGCCGGACGGCTTTCATCGTGGCCATGGTGGTTTCGCGCTCGATGATGCGCGGGCCCGCATCGCCCGATGTCGATGCTCCCCGACTGTTACGATATAGCGCAGTTGCGGCGCGGGCGGGAATTCATCATCGTTCTCGGCGCCCACTCGCAGGCGGGACCGCCTGCGCGCGGTGCGCTGCGGAAACGAAACACTGGAGACCCTATGACCCCCGCGCTCGTCAGCCGCCTCGCCGGCGTCCTGCTCGCTCTCGCGCTCGTCTCGTCCGCCTGGGCGCAGAGCTATCCGGCGCGCCGCATCACGATCGTGGTTCCGTTCTCGCCAGGCACCGCATTCGATCTGATCGCGCGCACCGCGGGGCAAAAAGTCACCGAGCACTACGGCC
This sequence comes from uncultured Alphaproteobacteria bacterium, assembly GCA_963712565.1. GTDB lineage: Bacteria > Pseudomonadota > Alphaproteobacteria > Rhizobiales > Xanthobacteraceae > VAZQ01. Next base: position 124,644 of record CAVQIP010000044.1, read on the forward strand.
AGCCGGTGGTGGTCGACAACAAGCCCGGCGCCAGCGGCACGCTGGGCACCGAAATGGTCGCCGCCGCGGCGCCCGACGGCTACACGCTGGTGACCGCCGGCGCGCCGCTCACGGTGCACAAGGCCCTGATCAAGGACCTGCGCTACGATCCGCTCACGAGCTTCACGCCGATCGCCACGCTCGCCGCCAGCAGCGTCGGCCTCGTGATCAACCCGGCGGTCATGCCGGTCAGCTCGCTCGACGAGCTGATCGCCGCCGTCAAGGCCAAGCCCGGCTTCTACAATTATTCTTCCCCCGGGGTCGGGACCCTGCAGCAATTGGGCTTCGAGCTGTTCAAGCAGCAACTGGGTCTCGACATCCAGCATGTGCCCTATCGCGGCGCGTCCCAGGCCATCACCGACTTCGTGTCCGGGCAGGTGCACCTGACTTACCTCCCGATTAGCTCGGCGCTGCCGCACGTGCAGGCGGGGAAACTGCGCATCCTCGCCAACGCCGGCAGCAAGCGCTCGCCGTTCGCCCCCGATATCCCGACGCTCGCGGAGCTCGGCCACCCAACCCTCGATTTCGATCTCTGGTTCGGCTTTCTCGGGCCGGCCCACCTTCCGCCCGCGATCGTGCAGTGGTGGGAAAAGGAGCTGGCCGCGGTCGCGCAGATGCCCGACGCCCAGGAGGCGTTCCGGCGGCATGGCCTCACCCCGATGTACCTCGATTCGGCCGCGACCGCGGCGCGGCTCAAATCCGAGGTGGCGCGCTGGAGCGAGGTGGCGCGCAAGGCCGGGATGCAACCCAAGTGAGGAGCGTTGCCTGATCACGCTCTACGATTTCGGCAATTCGGTTTGTTGCCAGAAGGTCCGCATCACGTTGTGCGAGAAGGGCCTCGCTTGGCAGGCGGTCAAAGTCGATCTGTTCCGCAGCGAGCAATACGACCCGAAATACCTCAAGCTCAATCCCAAGGGGGTCGTGCCGACGCTCGTCCATGACGGCAAGCCGGTGATCGAGTCGACGCTGATCTGCGAGTACCTCGACGAGACCTTTCCCGAGCCGCCGCTCGTGCCCTCCGATCCCTGGCAGCGCAGCCGCATGCGGATTTGGAGCAAGATGGTCGACGAGGGCCTGTTCGAAGGCGTCACCGAGATCAGCTTCTCCGCCATGTTCCGCGAGCGCATGAAGACCATGCCGGACGAGCTGCGGCAGCGGCGCTTCCAGAACATCGGCGATCCGCGCCGGCGCGACCGTTTCAGATCGACCTACGAGCTGGGCGTTCATTCGCCGTTCGTCCTGCACGCGATCGCCGCCTACGAGCGCGCGTTCGGCCTGCTCGAGCAGACGCTCGGCCAGAACGGTCCCTGGATCGTCGGCGCGCATGCGACGCTGGCCGACATCAACCTCATGCCGTTTGCGGCCCGGCTCGACTATCTCGGGCTCCTCGACCTGTGGACGGGGCATCGGCCGCGCGTCGGCGACTGGTGGGCGATGGCGCGGGAATGGCCAAGCTTCAAGCGGGGACTTCGCGATCTCATCAGCGCCGATGAATTTGCCGAAATGCGCACGCACGGGCCGAAGATACGCCACGACGTGGCCGCTCTGCTGGCCGCGCTGCGCGACGGCAAGCCGGCTGGCTAGAGCGGGATGCCTTCTCTTCGAGTCGCCATCCCGCTCTAAGTTTTTGTTTTGCGCGTGATCTTTTCCGAAAACCGGTTCCCACTTTTCGGGATCACGCGCTAGAGAATGAAGCGGCTCAGATCCGCGTTCTTGGCGAGGTCGCCGATGTGCTCCTGCACATAGGCGGCGTCGATCGCCACGGTGTCGCCGGAACGGTCGGGCGCGGCGAACGAAATCTCGTCGAGCACGCGTTCCATCACCGTCTGCAGCCGCCGCGCGCCGATATTCTCGACGCTCGAATTGACCTGCACCGCCACGTCGGCGATGGCGTCGATCGCGTCGGGGGTGAATTCGAGCTTCACGCCCTTCGGTCGCCATCAGCGCGACGTACTGCTTGATCAGCGACACCTCGGTTTCGGTCAGGATGCGCCGGAGGTCGTCGCGCGTGAGCGGGTGAAGCTCCACCCGGATCGGCAGCCGCCCCTGCAGCTCGGGCAGCAGATCGGACGGCTTCGACAGATGGAACGCGCCGGACGCGATGAACAGGATGTGGTCGGTCTTGACCGCGCCGTGCTTGGTCGAGACGGTGGTGCCTTCGATCAGCGGCAGCAGGTCGCGCTGCACGCCCTCGCGCGAGACGTCGGCGCCGACGCGGCCCTCGCGGCCGGCGATCTTGTCGATCTCGTCGAGGAAGACGATGCCGTTCTGCTCGACCGCCTTGATCGATTCCAGCACCAGCTGGTCGTTGTCGAGCAGCTTGTCGGATTCCTCGTTGATCAGGATGTCGTGCGATTCCGCCACCGTGACGCGCCGCGTCTTGGTGCGGCCGCCGCCGAGCTTGCCGAAGATGTCGCCGATCGAGATCGCGCCCATCTGCGCGCCCGGCATGCCCGGGATTTCGAACAGCGGCATGCCGCCGCCGGACGACTGCACCTCGATCTCGATCTCCTTGTCGTTGAGCTCGCCGGCGCGCAGCTTCTTGCGGAAGGCCTCCTTGGTGGTGGCGCTGGCGTTCTCGCCGACCAGCGCGTCGACCACGCGCTCCTCGGCGGCGAGCTGGGCGCGCGCCTGCACGTCCTTGCGCTTCTTGCTCCCGCGTCTGCGCGATCGCGATTTCGACGAGATCGCGCACGATCTGCTCGACGTCGCGGCCGACATAGCCGACCTCGGTGAACTTGGTGGCCTCGATCTTGATGAAGGGGGCGCCGGCGAGCTTGGCGAGGCGGCGGGAAATCTCGGTCTTGCCGACGCCGGTCGGGCCGATCATCAGGATGTTCTTGGGCAGCACCTCCTCGCGCAGCTTCTCGTCGAGCTGCAGGCGCCGCCAGCGGTTGCGCAGCGCGATCGCGACCGCGCGCTTGGCGTCGCCCTGGCCGATGATGAAGCGGTCGAGCTCGGAGACGATTTCGCGCGGGGAAAAGTCGGTCATGACGGGGGTATTTGGCCCTGGCTGCGCACTAACGCAATAGCGTTGCACCCTGCCGCGCTTTGATGCCACGCAGCGGGATCAGTTGATGATGTTGTGCGTGAGTTTATCGCCAATCACATGTCCAAGCGCCGCCTCGACGGCGATTGTGCGCGCGACGACGGTGCGCCATCACAGCTTCTCCACCGTGACGTTGCGGTTGGTGTAGACGCAGATGTCGGCGGCGATGTCCATCGCCTTGCGCACGATCGCCTCGGCGTCGAGCGGGCCGTCGATCAGCGCGCGGGCGGCGGCGAGCGCGTAGTTGCCGCCGGAGCCGATGCCCATCACGCCGGCCTCGGGCTCGAGCACGTCGCCGGTGCCGGTGAGCACCAGCGAGACCTGCGCGTCGGCGACGATCATCATGGCTTCGAGCCGGCGCAGATAGCGGTCGGTGCGCCAGTCCTTGGCGAGCTCGACCGCGGCGCGGGTGAGCTGGCCCGGATACTGTTCGAGCTTGCCTTCCAGCCGCTCGAACAGCGTGAAGGCGTCGGCGGTGGCGCCGGCAAAGCCGCCGATGACGTCGCCCTTGCCGAGGCGGCGCACCTTCTTGGCGTTGGCCTTGACGATGGTCTGGCCGATCGAGACCTGGCCGTCGCCGCCGATCACCACGCTGCCGCCCTTGCGGACGGTCAGGATGGTGGTGCCGTGCCAGGGATCGGGTGACGGGAGCTGCATGCGCGGGTCCGTGCCTGCGACTGATTTAAGCTCTGCGAGGCACCGGCGCAATCGCGGCGGTCGCGAGAGTGGCGCAGCCGGCCGGCCCCTGATAAAAGGCGCGCGGCTCAACCCGAAGAGATGCGTTCATGCGCAAAGGCTCGGTCAAGCGCACCACCAAGGAAACCGCCGTCGAGGTCGCGGTCGATCTCGACGGCACCGGCGCGGCTGCGATCGCGACCGGGATCGGCTTCCTCGATCACATGCTCGACCTGTTGGCGCGCCATTCCCGCATCGACCTCACGGTCAAGGCCAAGGGCGATCTGCACATCGATCACCACCACACCACCGAGGACGTCGGGATCGCGCTCGGGCAGGCGGTGAAGCAGGCGCTCGGCGACATGAAGGGCATCACCCGCTATGCGGATGTCCACGTGCCCATGGACGAGGCGCTCACCCGCGTGGCCATCGACATTTCCGGCCGGCCGTTCCTGGTGTTCAAGGCCGAGTTCGTGCGCGACAAGGTCGGCACGTTCGACACCGAGCTGGTGCAGGAGTGGTTCCAGGCGTTCGCCATGAACAGCGGGATGACGCTGCACGTCGCCACGCTCTACGGCAGCAACGACCACCACATCGCCGAATCCTGCTTCAAGGGCCTGGCGCGGGCGTTGCGCGCGGCGGTCGCCATCGATCCGCGCGCGGCCAACGAGATTCCCTCGACCAAGGGTTCGCTCGGCGCGTGAGGTCCCCCCGCGGCGGGGAGAAAGTGAACGATACATGTCGACCTACACCGTACACCAGCCGCCGTTGCAAGCGGACGAATCCGCGCCGGATCCGGAGCGCTTCGTCTTCGTGCGCGACGGCTTCTCGTTCTGGGCCTTTCTGCTCACGCCACTGTGGATGCTGCGGTATCGGCTGTGGCTGGTGTTGGTCGGCTACCTGGTCGTGGCCGTCGGGCTGCAAGTCGGCCTGCGCGCGCTCGGCGCGGCGGCCACGGCGATGGCCGTGGTCGGCGTGTTGCTCTCGCTGCTCGTCGGCTTCGAGGCGGCGACCTTGCGCCGTTTCACGCTGGCGCGCCGGCGCTGGAAGAACGTCGGCGTCGTCGTCGGCGACGATCGCGAAGCCGCCGAGCGGCGGTTCTTCGATGCGTGGGTCAAGGCCGCGGCGGTGGACGGCGCCCGTGTCGAGCGCGAGCCGCGGCCAACGCCACAGGCGCCGCCGATATCGCGCCGGCCGCCGGCGGGGTCGGAGGTGATCGGCTTGTTCCCGCAACCCGGAGCGCCGCGGTGACCGTGGCGATCGTCGATTACGGGTCGGGCAATCTGCATTCGGCGGCGAAAGCCTTCGAGCGCGCCGCGCGCGAGCAAGGATTGGCCCAGCCGATCGTGGTGACGTCCGACCCCGAAACGGTGCGGCGCGCCGACCGCGTGGTGCTGCCGGGCGTCGGCGCCTTCGCCGACTGCCGGCGCGGCCTCGACGCCGTCGGCGGCATGGTGGAGGCGCTCAACGACAGCGTGCGCGGGCGCGGCCGGCCGTTCCTCGGCATTTGCGTCGGCATGCAGCTGATGGCCGAGCGCGGGCGCGAATACGAGGTGACGCAGGGGTTGGGCTGGATCGCCGGCGAGGTCGATCGCATCGCGCCCGCGGACCCGAGCTTGAAGATCCCGCATATGGGCTGGAACACGCTCGACCCGTGCCGGCTGCATCCGCTGCTCGATGGCATCGCGGTCGGGCCGCAGGGCCTGCACGCCTATTTCGTGCACTCGTTCCACCTCAAGCCGGCCGAGCGCGCCGACCTCATCGCCGAGGCCGACTACGGCGGTCCGCTCACCGCCATCGTCGGCCGCGATACCGCGGTCGGCACCCAGTTCCACCCGGAGAAGAGCCAACGGCTGGGCTTGCGGCTGATCGCCAATTTCTTGAAATGGACGCCGTGACCGGCCGGTGTTGAGAGCGTCGTGATCCTGTTCCCTGCCATCGATCTCAAGGACGGCGCGTGCGTGCGGCTCGAGCAGGGCGACATGGCGCGCGCCACGGTGTTTCACCGCGACCCGGCGGCGCAGGCGCAGGCGTTCGAGGCGCAGGGCTTCGAATATCTCCACGTCGTCGATCTCGACGGCGCCTTCGCCGGCAAGCCGGTCAATGTCGCGGCGGTCGAGCGCATCCTGGAAGCGACCAGCATCCCGCTGCAGCTCGGCGGCGGCATCCGCGACATCGACAGCGTCGAGACCTGGCTCGACCAGGGCGCCACCCGCGTCATCCTCGGCACCGCGGCGGTGCGCAACCCCGCCTTCGTCGCCGAAGCCGCCACGCTCTATCCCGCCCGTATCGCGGTCGCGCTCGACGCCCGCGACGGCATGGTCGCGGTCGAGGGCTGGGCCGAGCGTTCCGAGCTCACCGCCCTCGATGTCGCCAAGCGCTTCGAGGACGCGGGCGTCGCCGCACTGATCTACACCGATATTTCCCGCGACGGCCTGCTCGCGGGCCTCAACCTCGACGCCACCATCGCGCTGGCGGAGACGGTAAGCATCCCGGTCATCGCCTCGGGCGGGCTCGCGTCGATCGCGGACGTGCAGGCGCTGTTGCACCCGCGCGCGCGCAAGCTTGCCGGCGCCATCGCCGGCCGCGCGCTCTACGACGGCCGGCTCGATGCGGCCGAAGCCTTGCGCTTGATCCGCGCGCAGCGGGCGACGACGTGACGCCATGTTCAAGGTCCGCGTCATTCCCTGTCTCGACGTCAAGGACGGCCGCGTGGTCAAGGGCGTGAAGTTCCTCGATCTGCGCGACGCCGGCGATCCGGTCGCGGCGGCGATCGCCTACGACGCGGCGGGCGCCGACGAGCTCACCTTCCTCGACATCACCGCCAGTCACGAGGACCGCGACATCATCTTCGACGTGGTGCGGCGCACCGCCGAGGCCTGCTTCATGCCGCTCACCGTCGGCGGCGGCGTGCGCACGGTCGAGGACATCCGCAAGCTTTTGGCCTCGGGCGCCGACAAAGTGTCGATCAACACCGCCGCGGTCGCCCGGCGCGCCTTCGTGCAGGAGGCGGCGGAAAAATTCGGCGACCAGTGCATCGTGGTCGCGATCGACGCCAAGCGGGCGTCGAAGCCGGGCGAGACGGCACGCTGGGAGATCTTCACCCACGGCGGCCGCAAGGCCACCGGCCTCGATGCGGTCGACTACGCGCGCGAGGTGGTCGCGCTCGGCGCCGGCGAAATCCTGCTGACCTCCATGGACCGCGATGGCACCCGGCAGGGCTTCGACATCGCGCTCACCCGCGCCGTCGCCGACGCGGTGGCGGTGCCGGTGATCGCCTCGGGCGGGGTCGGCACGCTCGAGCATCTGGTCGAGGGCATCCGCGACGGCCACGCCACCGCGGTGCTGGCGGCCTCGATCTTCCACTTCGGCGAGCACAGCATCCGCGCGGCCAAGGACTACATGGCCCGCGCCGGACTGCCCATGCGGCTCGATCCGTGAAGGAGCGAATAGCGAGTAGCGAATAGCGAATGGCAAGCTGGGGGAACACTATTCGCTACTCCCTATTCGCTATTCGCTACTCGCTCGTTTCGTCCAGCGCAGCGCGGGCTCGAGCCGGTCGTTGCCCCAGAACAGTTCGCCGTCGGCGGTGGTGAAGCTCGGCGCGCCGAACAGGCCGAGCCGCTGCGCCGCCTCGGTTTCGCTGCGCAGCCGCGCCTTGACCGCATCCGATTGCGCCGCCGCCAGCGCGTTGCGCGCGTCGACCTGCAATCCCGCGAGGATGTCGCCGATGACGGCGGTGTCGTCGATCCGACAGCCGTCGCCGAATTCGGCGCGGAACACCGCGCGACAGAAATCCTCGCCCCAGGCGTGATCGAGCCCGACGAGCGCGACGCGCGCCGCAAGCAGGCTGTTCTGAGGGAAGGGATCGGGCCGCCGGAACGGCAACTGGAGGTCCGCGCACAGGCGCTCGAGGTCGCGCCACATGTGGCGGCCCTTCGCGGGGTAGAGATTGAACGGCGACGTGGTCCAACCGTGCGCCTTGAAGATCGGCCCGAGCAGGAACGGGCGGAAACGCACCCGCACGCCGGCGGCTGCGGCCAGCGCTGCGATCCGCATGGCGGCCGGGTAGGAATAGGTCGAGGCAAAATCGAACCAGAAATCGACACCCGGAGCCGGCATGGCGAACATGCTAACGCGCGCGCCGTCCGCGAATGTGAAGCAAGCCGCGCCCGCGGGGCAATTTGCGGCGGCGGGCAGAGGTGATATGCACGGCGGGGCAGAACCGATGGGAACCTTCACCCTCCACGATCTCGAAAAACGCGTGAAGCAACGCGCGCGGGCGAGCGCGGAGGTTTCCTATACCCGCCGGCTCCTCGACCATGGGGCTGAGCATTGCGCCAAGAAGCTCGGCGAGGAGGCGATCGAGACCGTGCTGGCGGCGCTCACGCGGAAACGCGATCCGTTGATCGCGGAGGCCGCCGACCTCATCTACCACCTGCTGGTCGTGCTCGCGGCGCGCGGCATCGCGCTGGCCGAGGTGGAAGCCGAGCTCGCCAAGCGCACGCGGCAGTCGGGGCTCGAGGAAAAGGCGGCGCGCGCGCACGGGCGAAAAACGCGTTCGCCCGGCTCGCGCAAGAGCAAGAGACGCGGCACGGCCAGCCGGCGCGCGTGAGCAAGACGATGGAGCAACGCACCGACGACGGCCTCTCGCCCTACCGTGTGTTCTCGCGGGCCGAATGGGCGGCCAAGCGCAACGACACGCCGATGACCTTGGCGGCGGACGAGGTGATGCGGCTGCGCTCGCTGCACGACCGGCTCGACATGACCGAGGTCGAGGAGATCTACCTGCCGCTGTCGCGGCTGCTGTCGTTCTACGTCGCGGCGACCCAGCGCCTGTTCCGGGCGCAGCAGAACTTCCTCGGCACCGAGGACGCCAAGATGCCGTACATCATCGGCGTCGCGGGCTCGGTGGCGGTCGGCAAGTCGACCACCGCGCGCGTGCTGCAGGCGCTGTTGGCGCGCTGGCCGAACGTTCCCAAGGTCGACCTCGTCACCACCGACGGCTTTCTCTATCCCAACGCCATCCTCGAGCGCGAAGGCCTGATGGAGAAAAAAGGCTTTCCCGAAAGCTACGACCTGCCGGCGCTGCTGCGCTTCCTGTCCGACATCAAGGCCGGCCGGCGGCCGGTGCGCGCGCCGGTCTACTCCCATCTGATCTACGACGTGATGCCCAACCAATGGGTCGAGATCGACCGCCCGGACATCCTGATCGTCGAAGGCCTCAACGTGCTGCAGACCGGCGCGCCGCCCAAGGGCGGCAAGGCGATTCCCTACGTCTCGGATTTCTTCGATTTCTCGATCTACCTCGATGCCGACGAGGACGTGTTGCGGGGCTGGTACGTGGACCGCTTCCTGACCCTGCGCGGCACGGCGTTTCGCGATCCGAAATCGTATTTCCACCGCTATGCGACCTTGTCGGACGAGGAGGCGGTCGCGACCGCGACCACGATCTGGACGCGCATCAATCTGCTCAATCTCCACGAGAACATCCTGCCGACGCGCCAGCGCGCCGACCTGATCCTGAAGAAGGTCGAGAGCCATCTGGTCGAGGAAGTGGCGCTGCGCCGGTTGTGAAACTGGCTCGGCGCCTACGCCGCGCGGCGCACCTCGT
>CAVQIP010000045.1:0-71979 GCA_963712565.1 uncultured Alphaproteobacteria bacterium
CAATCCTCGGTTGCAATAGGATAAGCCGGCGCGAAGCTTTTTGCGAAAGCCGGAATTTTCTGCGGAATAGCGGAGACCTATCGGTCCTGAGGCAAACGAAGCGGCCGCCGCGTCGGGATGCGATGCTGCTGTCCAGGATCGACGAAGTGCCGGCCAGACGAACAGCTTGTTCTACCGAACGGGCGACGGTTGTTCGGTAATGAAGATGATCGAGCGCTCCGCTGCCTTGCGCGATCCGACTATCGTCGCCCGTCGCCGCGAATCGCTATCCGAAGTCTGCTGATTGCTATTGCTGCCAAAGCTTCCGGTGTCGTTGCCGTACGGCAGCACGCTGTCACCAGGAAGCGGACCGCTTCCATTGCCGCATTCGGACGCACCCGCCTGAGACGGACCAGACCGCAACCTCTCGGCCGCGCCGAGCGCGATCCTGTACAATATGGGCTGTGCCAAAGTTCGGCAGCGATTAACCGGTCGCTGTGACGAGTTGCACCGCGTTTGGATCGATCCATCCGATGTCGACCTATCGCCTCGACAAGCTGTTTTCGCCACGATCCGTCGCGGTCGTGGGTGCGAGCCCGCGCCAAACATCGCCGGGTCGCGCCGTGCTGAGAAACCTTCAGGACGCCGGTTTCAAGGGGTCGATCGGTCTCGTCAACACGCACTATGAGCGAGATCGAGGGGATCAAGTCGGTTAAGACCGTGGATGAATTGCCGGAGGCACCCGATCTCCTCGTGATCGCGGCCCCTCCGCCGTCGGTACCCGGGATCATCGCCGCGGGCGGCCAAAAAGGAGCAGCAGCCGCCGTCATCATCACCGCGGGGCTCGGCCATGGCGCCGGTTCGCTCGCCGACGCCTGCGAGAAAGCGGCCCGGGCAACCGGCCTGAGGCTCGTCGGACCAAACTGCCTTGGCGTGTTGGCGTCGCGCGCCCGGCTCAACGCGAGTTTTGCCGCCCGCATGCCGCCGGCCGGCGATCTTGCCGTGATCTCGCAATCGGGCGCGATCACAGCCGGCCTGGTCGAATGGTCGGCGGCGCACGGCATCGGTTTTTCGGCGGTCGTCTCGCTGGGCGACAAAATCGACGTCGACTTCGGCGACCTGCTCGACTTCTTCGCGCTCGACGGCGCGACGCGCGCAATTCTTCTCTACATCGAATCCGTCAGCAACGTGCGCAAATTCATGTCGGCGGCGCGCGCCGCCGCGCGGATCAAACCGGTGGTGGTGGTGAAGTCCGGCCGCCATGCGCAAGGTGCTCGGGCCGCGCAGACCCACACCGGCGCTCTCGCCGGCGCGGATGCGGTGTACGAGGCGGCGTTTCGCCGCGCCGGCCTGCTGCGGGTGCTGGACTTGGACGAGTTGTTTGCCGCGGCGGAGACGCTCGGACGGGTGCGGCCGTTTCCCGGCAAGCGGCTGGCGATCCTCACAAACGGCGGCGGCATCGGCGTCCTTGCGGTCGACCGCCTCGCGGATCTCGGCGGCACGCTGGCCGGCGTCTCCCCGCGGACCATGAAGCAGCTCGACGCCGCGCTGCCACCGATCTGGTCGCGCGCGAACCCCGTCGATATCGCCGGCGATGCCGATGGCGCGCGCTACGCCACGGCATTCCAGGAGCTGCTGGCAGACCCCGAGAACGACGCGATTCTCGTCATGAACGTACCGACCGCGCTCACTTCGGCGCAGGCCGCGGCCAAGTCGGTCGCCGCCGTCGCGCAAGCGCAACGCAACAGCTCGATCCGACCGAAACCCGCCTTTGCCGTATGGCTCGGGAGCGACGCATCGGCCACACCCATCTTCGAGGCGGCCGGCATACCCAACTACGCGACCGAATCCGATGCGGTGCGCGGCTTCATGCATCTGGTGCGCTACCGGGAAGCGCTGGAAGCTTTGATGGCGACGCCGCCTAGCCTGCCGCAGGATTTCAAGCCCGACGTCGCCGCCGCCCGCGCGGTGATTGCGGGCGCGGTGCGCGATGGCCGCGCCTGGCTCGATCCGATCGAGGCCACGCGCCTGCTCGCGGCCTACGCCATTCCGATCGCGCCTGCCGTGCTCGCCCGCAGTGCCGATGAAGCCGCCGCAGCCGCCGCCCCGCTACTGGCGGACGGATCGACCGTGGTGGCGAAGATTCTCTCGCCGGACATCGTTCACAAATCAGAGGTCGGCGGCGTCCGGCTCAACCTCACCAGCGATCGCTCCGTGCGCGAGGCGGTCACCGATATTCTCGCGCGCGCCAAGGCGGCACGGCCTGGCGCCCGCATCACCGGGGTCACGATCCATCCCATGCTTTTGCGCCCCAAGGCGCGCGAATTGATTGCGGGCATCGCCGACGACCCCACCTTCGGCCCCGTCATCGTATTCGGCCGCGGCGGCACCGCGGTCGAAGTCATCGCCGACAAGGCGCTGGCGCTCCCGCCGCTCGATCTCAAGCTCGCTCGGGAGCTGATTGCGCGTACGCGGGTATCGCGCGTGCTCGCGGCTTACCGCGATGTCCCGGCCGCCGACAGCGATGCCATCGCGCTCTTGCTGGTCAAGCTCGCGCAGCTCGCCGCAGACCTGCCCGAGGTGCGGGAGCTCGATCTCAATCCCGTGCTTGCCGACGAGAGCGGACTGATCGCGGTCGATGCCCGCGTAGCAGTGGCCGCCGTCGAGCCGGCACGCCGCGGCCCGCGCGGTCATCCACGCTTTGCGATCCGACCCTATCCGCAGGAATGGGAACGGCACGCAACGCTCAACGACGGAACGGCGATCTTCGTGCGGCCGGTGCGACCGGAAGACGAGCCGTTGTACGAGCCGTTCTTCGCCGCGGTCACGCAGCAGGATTTGCGTCTGCGTTTCTTCGCACCGATCAAGGAATTCGGCCATGCCTTCATTGCGCGCTTGACGCAGATCGATTACGCGCGCGCCATGGCGTTCATCGCCATCGACGAAGCGTCCGGCCAGCTCATCGGCGTCGTCCGCCTGCACGCCGATGCGAACTACGAGATCGCCGAATACGCCATCCTCGTGCGCTCCGATCTCAAAGGACGCGGGCTCGGCTATCTGCTGATGCAAATGATCATCGACTATGCCCGTTCCGAAGCTCTCAAAGCCATCGAAGGACAGGTCCTGTCCGAAAACACCGCGATGCTGGCGATGTGCCACGAGCTCGGATTTGCCATTGCATCCGATCCGCACGATCCCGACACTTGCACGGTGCGGCTGGTTATCGAGCAACCGGGGGGCAAGGGGACACAAATGGATAGTGGCAGCGAATGAATTTGGAAAGGCGGAGCGCGAACTTGCCCCGCGTCCTGCCGGTCGTAGTCGCGCGGCTTGGAATAGCGCTGGTCAGGTCCTCGTTTGGCGACGGCAATGCCGACCCCGACCAGCGCAGCATCAAGCAAGATTGGCCGCTCTAGCGTTCAAGCGTCTTCAGATAGGCGATCACGTCAGCGACCTGATCGGGCTCGAGCCGGAACTGCGGCATGGTGGGATGGCCGGCAATGATGCCCTCGCTCAGGGGCCGTTGCAGGTCTTCAATCGGATATTTGAGATGCAACGTGCGGAACGCAGGCGCGATCGTGAGCGAGCTCTCGCTGACCCTGTCGATGGCGTGGCATTGCGCGCAATGCACGCGAACGAATGTCAAACCTCTTTGCGCGGCCGGCGATTGCGCGAGGACGGATTGGCTGGCGCATGATAGCGCTGCGGCCAGTGCAAGCGCGCTCCAACCCAGCGGGGCGAAGTTTGTCCGTATCATTCAAGTTGCCTTTGTCTGACTATCGCCGGAGCGCTCGCCGCCCCAGCGGGTTATCGCGTCGTGGCATTCCGCCAAGCCGGATCGGAATGAGTCCGGCCACTTGCCGGCGAGAACATGAAGATCAGACCGGCTGGTGCCCACCTGGTCCGTCGTCGGCTCCGCTCCAACCTGCCCGCAACAATCGGGCTCCACCATCATCCCACTGTTCCAGCTTCGCCACCGACGGGCAAGCCGGCGAGCAAAGCCGAAGCATTCACTGGTCCGGGCTGGCAGGGGCATGACGGGGCCTCCAAATCGATTTGTGTTCGTACGCCGTGCGCTATGGCGCTTTTGCAGCGGCCGCGTCCTGCTACGCGTTCAACCGGCGCAGCGCCGAGCGGTTACGCAGCACGATGCGGCGTGAGGTCGGGACCTCGATCGCCGCCACGCTTTCCAAATGCGTCAGCGTGCGCGAAACGGTTTCAATGGTGAGACCGAGATAATCGGCAATGTCCTGGCGCGACATCGGAAGCTCGACCGCCCCGCCGCTGGACGCACGGTCGGCCATCTCCAGGAGAAAACCCGCGACCCGCTCCTGCGCGCTCTTGATCAGCACCAGTGAATGCTCCTGAACGCGTTGCAGCTCACGGGCGGTCAGCGCCCACATTTGTCGCGCCACGTCATTGTCGCTGGCCGCGAGCGTAACCACGGCGCTGCGCTTGATCACAATGATTTTGCAATCGGTGATCGCCTCGGCCGAGAACGTGTGCTCGTCGGCGATCTCGAAGCCGAAAATGTCGCCAGGCAGATGAAAGGCTCCGATCTGCCGGCGCCCGTCCACCAGGACCTTGTAGGTCCGTACCGTCCCGCTGACGACCTTGTAGAGGTAATCCGCAGGCTCGTTCTCCCCGTAGATCTCGGCGTTGCGGGCGAACGACATCAGTGCGCCCATGAGCCCGATCGTGCCGGCTCGCGACTCGCCGGCGAGCGGCGCATGACGGGGCTGGATTGCTGGCTGCTGCTTGAGAGAACCGGTCCGGATTGCGGTTTGCGTCAGCATGGCTCATGACCTCCCATTCGATGGAGCCCATTGGTAACCGCCGCGCGAGGGGCCGAAAATTCAGATAATCTCCCTAAGGGCTGTGCCGGAGTGCGCACGCAGAACAGGCGATTTCGGATGAACACAGTCGCCACCGATGCGGCCGCCGAATCGAGCCGCCAAGGTTACTTAAGTACCTGGAAACGCTGGCTTTCTGCCCGGCGACAGACCCTGCTCTGCTATGCCCTGGCGCCCGCCGCGGTAGCGATCGCATTCCTGCTCAGGCTCGCGCTCGCGCCGGCGCTGGGAGACGATGCGCGTTATCTGTTGTTCGTGCCGGCGGTTTTGGTTGCCGCCGGACTGGGCGGGCTGGGACCCGGACTGACAGCAACCGGTCTCGGCGCGGTGCTTGGCTTCTTCGTCGCTACGGCCTCTCCCACCGGCTCGATGACGGAAGTCGTCAATACCGTCATATTTGCGCTCATCGGAGCGGGCATCTCCTGGAGCGGAGAGCAGCTGCAACGCACTCGCGTCCGAGCCGCGGCCAGCACGCGCGAGACGCGCGCCCGCGAGGCGCATCTCACATCGATTCTCGATACCGTGCCGGACGCGATGATCGTGATCGACGAGCGCGGCATCATTCAATCCTTCAGCTCCGCGGCCGAGCGGCTGTTCGGGTTCACCGCGCCGGAGGTGCTCGGAAAGAACATCAAGCTCTTGATGCCATCGCCGTACCGGGAGAATCACGATGGCTACCTCGAGCGATATCTTCGCACCGGCGAAAGACGCATCATCGGCATCGGCCGTGTCGTCGTCGGCGAGCGCAAGGATGGCTCGACCTTCCCGATGGAGCTCGCGGTCGGAGAGATGCGGTCGAGCAACCAGCGGTTCTTTACCGGCTTCATCCGCGACCTGACGGAGCGGCAGCAAACGGAGGCAAGGCTTCAGGAATTGCAGTCCGAACTCGTGCATATTTCGCGCTTGACCGCCATGGGCGAGATGGCGTCCGCGCTGGCGCATGAGCTCAACCAGCCGCTATCGGCCATTGCAAACTACATGAAGGGCTCGCGACGATTGCTCGAAAACAGTGCGGACGATCGCTCTGCGTTGCTCCGAGATGCGATGGACAAGGCCTCCGATCAAGCTTTGCGCGCAGGACAGATCATCCGCCGCTTGCGCGATTTCGTGGCGCGCGGGGAAACCGAACACAGGATCGAAAGCATCAAGAAGCTGGTCGAGGAAGCCAGCGCCCTGGCGCTGGTGGGAGCCAAGGATCAAGGCGTCCGCGTGCGATTTCAATTCGACCCGACGATCGATCTCGTGCTTGCCGACAAGGTGCAGGTTCAGCAAGTTTTGCTCAATTTGGTGCGTAACGCGGTCGACGCCATGGAAACGTCGGCGACGACGAGAACTCGTCATTTCCACGGCTGCCGCCCACGACGATATGATCGCCATCGCGGTGGCCGACACCGGGGCGGGGATCGCACCGGACATGGTGTCTCAGCTGTTTCAGCCCTTTGTCACAAACAAACGTCACGGCATGGGCGTCGGCCTGTCGATCTCCCGCACCATCGTCGAGGCGCACGGCGGACGGATCACCGCCGAGCCCAATCCCGGCGGCGGGACGATTTTTCGCTTGACGCTGCGAGCCGTGACTCAAGAGGACATCAAGGATGCCGTCTGATCAGGCGATCGTCCACGTGATCGACGATGACGAAGCCGTCCGTCAATCGTTGGCGTTCCTGCTGGCGGCGGCCGGAATCGAGGTGCAAACATACGAATTGGCCACAGCGTTCCTGGACGTTGCGACGACGCTCAAGACGGGCTGCGTCATCACCGACGTGAGAATGCCCGAAGTCAGCGGAATCGACCTGTTGCGGCGTCTGGAAGAGCTCAAACTCGGCGTGCCGGTGATCGTCATTACGGGTCACGGTGACGTTCCGCTCGCGGTGGAAGCGATGAAGATCGGGGCTGTCGATTTCATCGAGAAGCCCTTCGACGACGAAGTCTTGCTGACGTCGGTGCGGTCGGCACTCAACCGGCTGGACCGGGATCATAAGCGCCAGGCCGAGCGCCGTGAGGTCGAGGCTCGACTGGCGGCGCTGTCCAGCCGCGAGCGCGACGTGCTCGAGGGCCTCGTGGCCGGACAAGCCAACAAGCAGATCGCATACGAACTCGGGATCAGCCCGCGGACGATCGAGATCTACCGGGCGAACCTGATGACCAAGATGCAGGCCGCGAGCCTGTCCGACCTCGTTCGTATGGCCCTGACCGCCGGAATTCTCGGCCCCAAGACCACCGAAAGCCCTTGAGGGACAAGCGGCGCCGCCCCCCGGCCGTCTGATGTACCGCCCCGCCGCTCGTGATGCCGGTGCCGATTTGAGCCATGTCAAAGCGGCGGCGCTGGTCTTCATGCTTGCTCAAGCCCGGTTTCCACAGGGCCGGCCAGACCATGAAAGAAGGACGCAAAGCGGCGGGTTCGCCCGTGGTGGTCATCGTCGTGGACGATGACCTCGCCGTCCGCAACTCGCTCAAATTCTCGCTCGAGATCGAAGGCCTGACCGTCCACAGCTTCGCGACCGGAACCGAGCTGCTGAACGCGATCGATCTTTCGCTCTGCGACTGTCTCGTTGTCGATCAGAAAATGCCCGCGATGAGCGGACTGGAGCTGATCGCGAAGCTGCGCGACCAGCACATTGCAGCCCCTGCAATACTGATCACGAGCCACCCGAGTCCATGGCTGCGCGAGCAAGCCCAGAAAGCCGGCATCCCGATCGTCGAAAAGCCGCTGCTCGGAAATGCGCTGCTCGACAGGATCCGCGACGTCATCGGCCCCTGGCAATAGCGGCATTCCATGCGCAGCAAAATCCCTTACTGGCTCATGGTCGGCTCGATCGCAATGCTGCCGGTGCCGGGCGCCTTGGCACAGGAAGCCTCGACGGCTGCAAAAAGCGGGGAGTCGCTGCTGACGGCGAACTGTGGCCGCTGCCACGCCGTCGGCCGGGCCGGCGCCAGCGCGCACCCGGCTGCGCCCCCGTTCCGCACACTTTCCCGCAAGTACAAGATCGAGAGCCTCGCCGAGGCCTTGGCGGAAGGTCTTTCGACCGGTCATCCGGACATGCCGGAATTCGTTTTCGCGCCCGACGAAGTAGGTGCGATCGTCGATTACCTGCTCTCCATTCAGCAGCAATAGCAACCGCGACATGAACCACCGTCCGTCGGTCGGCGACGGTTGCGTGTTACGCGAGTCTTGATCCACGTCAACGCGTGGCTTCTCGACCGTGCCAGTTTTGCGTTTATTGGCGCATGGACGATTGGCGTCGACGGCTGTTGCTCGTGAAAGGGATGCGCGGATGATGAAGAATGCAATCGGCGCCGCGCTGGTGGTGACCAGCATGTACGTCATGATCGCGCGCGCCGGGGTTACGCCGATGGCCGCGCAACCAACGGCTTCGCCGATCGCGGACAAAACCGCCATCGTGCTGATACCCGGCCGCATGACGGGTCCCGGAACCATGGGCCCGCGGGGGTATAAACGGCTGTGCACGCCCCGTTCGATCGGCCTCTACGAGTGGCAGATGAGATGGGTCGAGCGGCTGCTGCGGCCGACCGATACGCAGAGAGCAGCCTTGAACGATCTGCAGGCGGCCTCAGCCAAGGCGCTCGCGACGATTTCCGCGGCGTGCAAAACGGAAATCCCAGCGACGACGAGCGCTGAACTGCAGATGATCGACGACCGACTCGACGCAGTCTCCCAGGCCGTGAAGACCTTGCGACCGGCGTTTGACGCGTTCTACACCTCGTTGGACGACCAGCAGAAGCATCGCTTGGACATATTCGGACCAAAACACCAGGGCTGGCGATGGTGAAACGGATAAGCTCACCCGAGGCCACCATGGGCCAGTCGAGGCCGGTTTTTTTGATCAAGGCAAAAGGCGACAGCGGATGTCCTTCGCGGCAATGATGGTCCACGTGGACCTCGAGCGCGACTCCGAGCAGAGAATCCAACTCGCGCTTGATCTGGCGGAGCGCTTTGAAGCGGCCCTCATCGGCGTTGCCGGCTTGGCGCTGCGGCCGGCTTTTGCCGCGGGGGGCGTCGTCGTCTACGCCGAACCCACCAAGCGCGACCGTGAGCTGGTAAGGGCACGCTTCGACGAGATGGGCAAGAAATTCCGCACCCAGGGCCAGCATCTCAAACAGGTTGAATGGCGCACGGCGCTTGAATTGCCGTCCGAGCTCGTAGCGCGGGAGGCGAGAGCGGCGGACCTCATCATCGTCGGGGCCAGACGCAGGGGGAGCAACTTGCATGACCTCGTCGATCCCGGCGCAATCTTGCTGCGGGCGGGACGGCCCCTCCTGGTGGTGCCCGACGTGGTCGCTCCCCTGCCGCTTCGCCGCGTAGTGGTGGCGTGGAAGGATACCCGCGAATGCCGGCGCGCCGTACGCGACGCGCTTGCATTCCTGCAGGAGGCGAAAGAGGTTCTGATCGTCGAGGTGAGCGAGGACGGGTCGAAACCCGAGGCGAAAAAGACCCTTGCCGACGTCGCGGAGTATCTTGTGCGCCACCGGGTCATCGTGGCGGACCAGGTGTTGAGGAAGGCTGGCGGCCCGGCGGCCAGCGAGCTGCTTCAATTTATTCGGGACGAGAACGCCGATTTGATCGTAGCCGGCGGTTATGGTCACAGCCGCTTGGGCGAATGGATCTTCGGCGGCGTCACCCACGAATTGCTGGCGTCCAGTCCAATCGCTTGCCTGCTGTCGCACTGAGCGAGCGCATTCGACGTCCCGCATTGATTTCAGTGGCGCGGCACCAATCCTTGATTGTGCGCATGCTGTCTTCGGAAAACCGGTTCCCACTTTTCCGGAATGCGCTGATCCTGCGACTCCGTGTACCGTTTTGCTTTCAAACATCCGCGGTTGGTAGGCTATCATCGGCAAAGATCGGTCTGCGACCCGGCGGCACGGGATGGTGATGCTTTCAAGACGACGCTTGCTCGGGTTCGGGGGCGGACTCGCGGTCGGATTATCATTTCCCTTACTGCCGGCCCGGCCTCACGCCGGCGGCGAGAATCGGATCCGGAGTCCGGCGTTACCAAAATTCGTCGACCCCCTGCCCCGACTCCGCCCCGAACTGCGGCCCAGCGGCATGCTTGACGGCAGCCCCGTTTACGAGATTGCGGTGCGATCGTTTCGTCAGCGGCTGCATCGCGATCTGCCGCCCACGCCGCTTTGGGGCTATGCCGGCCAATTTCCTGGCCCGACGCTCGACGTCCGGCGAGGCCGAAGGATTTTCGTGCGCTGGCTGAATGAGCTCGCGGATTCCGAATTTCTCATCCCGTCGGCATTCGATCCGCATCTGCACGGAACCCACCGGGGCGAACCGCCGACCAAGACCGTAGCTCATCTCCACGGCGCCGTGGTGCGGTCCGACAGCGATGGTCGTCCCGATGCCTGGTTCACCGCCGGGTTCGGCCAGCGCGGCGCCGACTGGACACGGGAGGTGTACGAGTATCCCAACGAACAAAGCGGGTGCATGCTCTGGTACCACGATCACGCCATCGGCCAGACCCGACTCAACGCCTACGCCGGGCTCCTCGGGACCTACATCATTCGCGACGACGAGGAGGACGCCCTCGGTCTTCCCAGTGGAGACCATGAGCTGCCGCTGATCATCCTGGACCGCAGCTTTGCGCCCGACGGCTCGCTCGCCTATCGGGTTTCGCCATTTGCTGGCTCGACGGACCATCCCGGACCTTGGGTGCCGGAATTCTTCGGCGATACCATCCTCGTGAACGGAAAAGCGTGGCCCTATTTGGAGGTCGAGCCGAGAAAGTATCGTCTGCGTATCCTGAACGGCTCGAACGCGCGCTTCTACCGATTGCGACTGTCCGACGGCCGGCCGTTCGTTCAGATCGGCACCGATCAGGGCCTCTTGGCTGCCCCCGTCGAAATTCGCCGTCTTCTCCTGTCGCCCGCCGAGCGAGCCGACGTCATCGTGGATTTCCGCGGTGGCCGAAAACCGATCCGACTCCTGAATGACGCGCCTGCCCCGTATCCGAACGGCCAGGCCGCCGATCGACGCACGACCGCCGACGTGATGGAATTCCGCGTGAACCGGTCGCCGACGAAAGCGGATAGCAGCAGGATCCCCGACAGGTTGCGCGCAATCACCCCCCTCGTGGACCAGGGCGCGACCGTCCGCTACATGGCCTTTCGCGAATACAAGGATGCCAAGGGCGAGCCGATCACTGTTCTGCTCAATGCGCAAACGTGGGATGCGCCGATCACCATCCGCCCCAGGCTCGGCGACACCGAGGTATGGCATCTCATCAACACCACGGACGATGCGCATCCGATCCACCTGCATCTTGTCCGCTTCCAGGTGCTCGACCGCCAGGCGTTCGACGTCAAAGCCTATCTCGCGAGATGGGGCGCCGAGCGGCCGGGCCGCGGCCCCGACCCCATTCCGGTCGAGCCCTTTCTGCGGGGTCAGCGCGCCGTACCACCGCCGCAGGAGCGCGGGTGGAAAGACACCGTACGCGCCGATCCGGGCGAGGTCGTCCGCATCATTGCACGCTTCGAAGGCTACACCGGAAGATATGCTTGGCATTGTCACATGCTCGAGCACGAAGACAACGAAATGATGCTGCAGTTTGAAGTGGTTTCGTCCAGGAATGCATGAGGGTTGTCGGGCAAACGGTTGCCGGGACTCGCTCACCCGCTTACGGTAAGTCGGCTTGGCGCGAAATTCGATGGCTAGTCGGGGCCGGCTCCAGGAATTCAGATTGAATCGCACGCAGGAAACACAGATGCCGATCAAAGACATCCTCTTTGCAATGATGAGTTATCCCACGCCGACTGCGACCGACGCGCTCGAACCGGCCGTAAGCTTGGCCGCCGGGCTCGGCGCACATATCTCGGGCCTGACGTTCGAACTCGACATCCGGTCGCCCATCGGCCTCTACGCGCACCCGGTCCATGTCAGCGGGATCCTCGCCGCCGAACGCCGCAAAAGCGCCTCCAATGCACGCGATCTCATCGCTGCCTTCGACGATGTCTGCGCGCGTCAAGGCGTGATCAGCCAGCACTCGATCGAACATTGCGCGCCGAACGAAGTTTCCCGGATCCTGGTCGCGCACGCGAGGCTCCGAGACTTTTCCATCTTTCCCGTCAACGCAGCCGACCAGGGCCAGCGATCGCTCATCGAGGACCTCATCTTCGAGAGCGGGCGGCCGGTGCTGCTGTTGCCCGAAGGCGCGACGCGGCGACCGGCATCGCCTTTCAACACCATCACGGTGGCCTGGGATCACAGCCGGCCTGCGGCCAGAGCGGTCGCCGACGCGTTGCCGATGCTGCAATCGGCAAAACGCGTTCATGTCCTCACCATCGTGGACGAAAAGCGTCTTTACAAGCAGCACTCCGGCGTCGAGCTCTGCAAGCATCTTGCCCGCCACGGCGTGGAGGTGACGTTCGACGAAGTGCATGCCAAGGGCCGGCCCATCGGCGACGTGATCGAGGCCGAGGTCGTCGGGCACAACGCGGATTTGCTGGTGATGGGCGCATACGGCCATTCGAAGACGAGGGAATTCATCCTCGGAGGAGCGACCAAGAGCGTGCTCACGCGGCCCTTCACCTGGACGCTGCTCTCGCACTGACCGATCGGTGCGATGCGGAAATCCGGCAATGCCGCTCCGGTCTCCTCCGACCTCTCGCCCGGGCCCCTTGCCCTCCTCCGGGCCGTTTCGGCCATCCCCCCACGCCGGCGAGAGGCTCGAGCACTGGTCGGGTCGAACCGGGTTCGTGCTGGCCACCATCGGCTCGGCCATCGGGTTGGGGAGCATTTGGAAATTTCCCTATGAGGTCGGCGCCAATGGAGGGGGCGCCTTTGTGGTCTTCTATCTCATCGGGCTGGTGCTGATCGTCCTGCCCTTGATGCTGGTGGAATTTGCGATCGGGCGCCGCGGCAAATCCGATGCAAGTCGGAGCGTCGCCGTGGTCGCGGAAATGGCGGGCGCGTCTTCGCGCTGGTCCGCTGTCGGCGTCCTCGGGGTCGTCACTTCGTTCCTGATCCTGAGCTTCTACTCCGTTATCGGCGGCTGGGCCGTCGCCTACGCCGTCGACACGGTGCGCACGGGTCTTCCGGGCACTGACGCTAGCGCCGTACAGATGCGTTTCGATGCGCTGCTGGCGTCGCCCGTGCGGATGGCGGGATACCATGCGGCATTCATGACCTTCACCGCCTGGGTCGTCGGGCGCGGCATCGTCAATGGCATCGAGATTGCGTCGAGGATTCTCATGCCGGTTCTCATGGCGCTGATCACGCTGCTGGCGCTCTATTCCATGGTGGCCGGCGATCTCGGAAAGAGCCTTCGTTTCCTGTTCGCGCTCGACATCAGCCACATGACTCCCAAGGTCGCCCTGGAGGCGCTGGGTCTCGGATTTTTCTCAATCGGAGTGGGGCTCGCCGTGATGATCACCTATGCCGCCCATGCGCAACGAGACATCGACCTGCGGGAGGTCGCGATCGTGACCATAGTCGGCGATACCGCAATCTCGTTTGCCGCCGGCCTCGCGGTATTCCCCATCGTCTTCGCCAACGATCTGGATCCGTCGAGCGGGCCGGGCCTAGTGTTCGTCACCCTGCCGCTGGCGTTCTCGCACATGCCGTTGGGGCTGCTTGCCGCCGTGACGTTCTTCGTGCTCTTGGTCGTGGCTGCGCTTGCGTCGGCAATGGCATTTCTCGAAATGCCGGTCGCCTTCTTGACCCGGCGCCTGGCTTGGCGCCGGCCGATCGCCGCGGCCGTGTGCGCCTTCAGCTGTTGGCTGATCGGCATTGCGACGGTGCTGTCATTCAACCTGTGGGCAGGATGGTTCCCGCTCGCGATGCTGCCGGGGCTCGGCACCGCTACCATCTTCGACATCTTGGATCACCTGACCTCCAATATTCTTCTTCCGATCGCCGGTCTCGGTTTGGCCATCTTCGGCGGATGGATCATCGCCGATGAATTTCTTGCCAGCGAACTGGAGCTTGGATCGCGAGCCGTGAAGTTGTTGCGCGTCGTGCTCAGATATGTCGCGACGCCGGCCATCTTGGCAGCCGGATTGGCGCCGCTATTTTTGCGAGCGTAGCAGCGGCGTATCCGGAGAGTTGCCATTGCATGGTCCAGCCCCCGAGCCCGCCAAAAACGTCTCGACCGTTGCGGCCCTCGACCGCCGACGCCGGCGTGCCGGGGTTATCGGCTTTGTTGCGACCGATCCAAGGCTTCCGCCTAACCTATCTCCCGCTGGTGATGATCTATTTCGCCTACGGGGCGCTCGGGATCATCGACGTCACCCGCGACATGTGGATCAAGGAGCAACTGACGCTCTCTCCAGCCGAGCTGGCCGGGATCGGCGTTTGGTTGAACCTGCCGTGGACCGTGAAAATGGTTTTCGGCGAACTGGTCGACAGCGTACCGATCTTCGGCTCGCAGCGAAGGGCGTATGTGCTCATCGGCGCGGCCTTGACCGCGTGCGGCATGCTGACCCTCGCTGGCGCTGCCGGCGGATGGATCACGTTCGCCCGCGCGGATCATCTCTACATTCTCGGCGCGATGCTGATCGTCGTCGGCACCGTGGTGCAGGACGTCGTGGCCGATGCGATGTCGACCGAGGTCGTCGCGCGCCGGGACGCTGGCGGCAACGCGCGTCCGGAGGATGCCGTGCGCGCCGAGCTCGGCATGGTCCAGGTGATCGGCCGCTTGGCGCTGTCGGCCGGCATGCTGGCGGTGGCTGGACTCTCGGGCTGGCTGGCGAGCATCCTCGAACGCGAGACGGTCTTTCTGTTGGGGCTGCTCGTGCCGGCTGCCTCGGCATTCGGCGTTCTGCTGATCAGATCGGAAACGAGCGAGCGCCGGGCGCCGGACTGGCGCATTCTCGGCGGCGGAATGGCGTTCGGCATTGCCATCCTCGCGCTCGCATTCGGTTCGGTTCCGTTCGGCCAGGAATTGATCTTCGCGCTGTCGATGCTGGTGATCTGCACGATGCTGGGCTTCGTCACGCGCGAGCTCGATTCCAAGACGCGGCTAGCCATTCTCTACACCAGCATCATCATTTTCGCCTTCCGAGCGGTACCCTCCATCGGCGACGGTTATTTCTGGTGGACGCTGGACGCGCTCAAATTCGATGAGGCATTCTATGGCACGCTGCGCCAGACCGGGGCGATCATCGCGATCGCAGCCATGTGGCTGTTTAGCAAGCAATTGACGGAATATTCCGTCACCACGATCCTGTTCTGGCTTGCGGTTGCCGGCGCGGTCCTGTCGCTTCCCAATATCGGGCTGTTCTACGGCCTGCATCATTGGACCGAAACCACGTTCGGTTTCGGCGCCCGCACCATCGCCGTGATCGATGCGGCGACGGCGTCGCCGTTCGCGCAGCTCAGCATGATTCCGCTGCTGACCCTGATCGCGTTCTACGCGCCGACCGGGCACCGCGCGACCTGGTTCGCCCTCATGGCGTCGCTGATGAACATGGCGTTGGTCGCAGGTCAGTTGCAAACCAAGTATCTTAATGAGGTATTCGTCGTTCAACGCGGCGACTACGGCGAGCTTGGTCCCCTGTTGATTACCGCCGCGGCGCTTGGCCTTGTCATTCCTCTGGCGGCCATTGCGCTGTTCGGGCGGCGCGTTTGAGGCGAAGTTTGGATTTCTCAGCGTGCGAGAGCCAGTGCGCGATGTCAGGCCAGACCTCACGTAAGGTATCCCGGCCCATGAACAAGCCGAGATGCCCGCACGGGGCGACCGTTTTCCGCACCGTGCAGCGCCGGGGATCGACCAAGTGCTCGGTCGCGAGTATCTGCTCGGGCGCAACGATGTCGTCATCCCGCGCAGCGAGCAGAAAGAGCGGACAGCACACGCTGGACAGATCAATTCGGCGACCGAGTGCCACGAAACGACCGGCGGCCAAGCGGTTCTCCTTGAACAGTTGTTCGACGACTTGCAGATAGTAGGTGCCCGGCAGGTTGAGGGTCCGCGCGTACCAATCCCGGAAGCGAGAGTGCAACCGGCGAAACCTTGCCGACGCGATGCCGTCCGATGATTGCAACGTGCGATGAACCGTTTCTGGCTGCAACGCGTCCGGGCCCCAATGCTGCAGCAGGCAACGCCCGAGAACGCGCCCGCGGCCGAGATCGACCAACTCCTTGAAGACAGCACCGGGCGTCTTGTGCGCCAGCTCCGAAAGCCTGGAGTTGCCCGCTGCAAGATCGATCGGGGCGCCTGCCAGCACCAGCTTGCGCACTTTGGCGGGAAAGCGCGCAGCGTAGACCAGTGCCATCCAGCCGCCCTGACACAGACCGACGAGATTGACCGCACCGCCAAGCTCGTCGACCAATAGGTTGAGATCGGCGAGATAGTTGTCGATCGACAGAAACCGCATGTCCGGACTTGCCGACCGCCAGTCCGTCAGGAACACACGCTTTGTCCCGGCGCCCTGCAGCGCGGCAATCAAGCTGTGATCGGCCGCCAGATCGGCGATCGTGGCGTAGTGAAG
This sequence comes from uncultured Alphaproteobacteria bacterium, assembly GCA_963712565.1. Taxonomy (GTDB): domain Bacteria; phylum Pseudomonadota; class Alphaproteobacteria; order Rhizobiales; family Xanthobacteraceae; genus VAZQ01. The sequence goes on from CAVQIP010000045.1 coordinate 16,287, forward strand.
CGCGAACGGAGCACAGACCAGCGTCGCCACCCCGTCGGAGGCGGTCGAAAAGTCGCGCAACCGCACCGACGTCAGCTCCAGCGCCACCTTGTGGTCCGTTGTCCATCGGGGGTCAGGACCGCTGCTCTCGGCCTCGGGTCCGACCGCGAGATCCATGAGTTCCCTGGCGATGACCGATGCAAATTCGCTGGCAGACTCCGCGACCAGAGCGGGCCAAAGGAAAGCCACGGATGTAATTTGCGGGTTGCTCATTGCACGCATAATAGCAGCTCACGACGGCCGCGATACCGGCGGCCGTGCGCGTGGAATGCTGCGCTGCGATAGAGTTGCCGTGAAAGGCTCAGGACGCCTTGGCCGCAACCGGCTCTTCATTCGATTGATAGAGCACCATGCCCGACAGCGCGTCGATCCAGGCCAGATGATCGTTCACCTTCTTCACGCCGGGGATATTCTCTGCCGCGACAATGACCGCCTTGCGCTCGCGTTCATCGGTGATCGTGCCCCACAGCTCGACGACGCCGTTGCGGACGATGACGTCGACGAGGGCGATCGGGGCCCACGTCTGGCTTGCGAGCTCCTTGAGGATCCGCTCCCGAATGGCCTGATCGCTGGCCGAGGCCGGTTTGACTTCGCGAGCGACGCCCGCAAGCGCGTGAACAAGATTGGCGCGGCTGACGATCCCGACCACCTGCTGGTCGCGGACCACCGGCAAGCGCTTGATCTGACGCTTCTCCATCAGCCTGACGATCTCCTCGAGCGGGGTCTCCTCGGTGACGGTCACGGGATCAGCCGTCATAATGTCGCTGACCTTGCGGCCATGGGAGCGGGTATACTCGTCCGCAAGCCGGCCCGGCCCGATCAGGTATTCGAGCCAACGCGGCCGCTGGCGCTGCGTGCCGGTCTCGCTCCGCCGCAGAAAATCGCCTTCGGTCACGATGCCGACCAGATGGCCTTCCTTGTCGATCACGGGCAGCCCGCTGATGTGCCGTTGCAGCATGACCCTGACGGCCTGCAAAATGGCGGCTTCCGGCTCGATTGATATGACCGGCGATGTCATCACATCCTTGACCTTCATGGCGGCGCTCCATTCCGTTCGCGATGGAATAAATACCCCATGCTGCCTGCGGGCTGTTTGATCCACATCAAGCCGCCTGCAGCGCAACCGGGCGTCCGGGGGCTTCCCGTCGGCATGGCTGCGGCAGACCGAGACCGAGGCGCGGTAGCGGGCAACCGAATCGCCTCGCTCAATCGCTAGCGAGTCGGCGGAGACGGTTTGCCGGCCGGTCGGGCGTCCTGGGTTGCTTCCCGCAGGGCCCGCATGACGTCCTCCCGCGAGATCATGCCCACCAAGGCATGCTCGCGGTCGACAACGGGTAAACTGCGCGTTTTGTGGCTGACCATCTGCTGCAGCACTCGGGTCAGGGGCGCCGCCGGTTCGACGTGCACGACCGCTTCGGTCATCACTTCTGCCACCGGACGCTTCATCAGCTCATCGTAGCGGGGCACCATTTGATCGGTCGTGAACGCGAACGCCTTCAAGAAATCGAACTTGGTCACGACCCCCAACATCTTTCCGTCCTCGACGACAGGAAAGGAATTGAAATCATGTTGCTCGAATAACGCTTCCAGCTCTCGCAGGCTGACTTGGCGCGTCACGGTCGTTACCGCGCGCGTCATGTATTGGCCAGCAGTACATTCGAGGAACCGGTACATCGATCCGCCTGCGTCATTGTTCACGGGTTTCTTCATCGGCCGGCTGTTGTGATTGCCTCCACCGAAAACCTGCTCATGGCTCGTCCCATCCGCAGTTCCGCTTAGTGCGAGAACAGGCAGCAAACCGGACTGCCCGCCAGCAGATCGCGCGTGACCCCGCCGAACATCCATTCGCCCAATCGGGTGTGCCCATAGCCGCCGGCGACGATCAAATCGGCTTGCTCATCCATGACGAACCGGAGCAGCTCGCTCGCCGCCGACCGTTCGGTTTGAAGGTAGGCCTTGCCTGCCGTGGCGACGCCGTGGCGCAGCAGATAGTCGGCGACGTCGTCGATGCGCTGCCGGCTTTGCGCCTCGGTTCCTTGTTCGGACACTTCGACAATCTTCACCTCCTTTGCGACTTGCAGAAACGGAAGCGCGTCGCGGACGGCGCGGCGAGACTCCCGCGTGTCCTTCCAGGCCACCACGACGCGCCGAGCCGCAAGCGAATCCACATTGTCGGGTACGACCAGAATAGGACGGCCGACGCGAACGATGGTGACGGCTGGATCGAGAGCGTAGTACAGATCGCGGGCATCTTGTTTGTGTCCGATGACGACGAGGTCCGCAGCTCGCGCCTCGCGCGGAACCAGGTCGCTTGCGTATTCTAGCCTCCCCCGCCATTCCACCTGGGTGACCTGCTTGGCAGCGGCGCGAAACTTCTTTTCGATTTCAGCAAGCAGGTGCGTCATCTCACGCCGCTCACCGTCGTTTCTCTCATCGGCGGCGGCACCGTTGTCAGCGATGAAGGCCGGCAGGTAGGATCGTCCGGCGACGCCGATCAACGCCGCCTCGAAGCGATTAGCCAGATCAATCGCCAGCTTCAATCGACGCTGCGAACTTGGTCCCGCGTCGAAATGTACCATGAGCGCTGCGTACGACATCGGTTCTCCGGCGTTCAATGCGAGAACAGGCAACAAATCGGACTTTCCGCCAACAAGTCGCGGGTGACCCCGCCGTAAGCCCATTCCCCGAGCCGCGAGTGCCCATAGCAGCCGGCGACCATCAAGTTGATGTTCTCGTCGTCGATCAGCCGAAGCAATGAATTCCCCGCGGTTACGTCGGCCAGCCGCACCCGCTCCGCGACGATCTCGATCCGATGCCGGGCAAGATAGTTGGCGACGTCGCGCAGCCGCGGCGACGCCTCATCCTTTTCGCCCTCTTCCAATATTTCGACTATCATGACGCTCTCGGCTTTCTGCAGGAACGGCAGCGCGTCCTGGACGGCGCGGCGGGCCTCGCGCACGTCCCTCCAGGCAATGGCAACTCGCTTGGCCGACAGCGGCCTCGTTTCCCTTGGCACGACCAGGATCGGCCGGCCGGCCTTGAGGATCAGCTTGGCGGGATCCAGCGCGCGAAACGGATCCCGGTTCTCCTGCACGTTGCCGATGATGACGAGATCGGCTGCGCGGGCCTCGCGCGCCACCGCCTCGGTCGGAAAATCCAGGACGGATCGCCATTCGACGCGGCCGCCGCTGCTGCCGATGGCGGCGCGAAACTCCAGTCCTTTTTGATCGAGCAGGGCCTTCATGTCCTGCAGGTGAGGTTCCGTCGGAGCCGTGTTTTTCAGCGCTTCATCGGCGAGAAAGACCGACATGGGCGCCCACCCCGCAATGCCGATGAGATGCGCGGCGAAGCGGTCGGCGAGCTCGCCGGCAATGCCGACGCGCCGGCCCGACCCACTGTCGACATCGACATGAACCATCAGAGTTGCATACGACATGGACGTTCTGTTGATCGCCTTGCTGCGCCACAGGCGGGCGGCGCTCTCGCTCGCGGCACCCATATTGCCGAACTTTGTAAACCTTTCCTATCCGGCCGGATCGTTCCTTGCGCTGGATCAAAACCGGCGAAGCCCCGCGCCAGGCGTCCGCCCGGACCAATTGATTCTTGTCAACATCGACGGGTTGAAACGGGTTATCAATTCAAAATGGACAGGCCCGTCGATCAGACGAGCACGCCGGCCGCCGACAAGAAGGTCCGCGAGCGCGTCCTGCTCGCCATCGTGGAGGAGTTGGCGCGCGAACTTCACCCTCAACATATCCGACGCGGTAATGCTTCGCTGTCAAGCCGGCTGGAGCGGGATCTCGGCATCGATAGTCTCGGGCGGACCGAGATGGTTCTTCGCCTCGAACGCGCGTTCGGCGTCCGGCTGCCGATCAGCCTTGCCGGCGAAGCGAATGTCGTTGGCGATCTTTTGCTCGCCTTGGAGCGAGCCCGGCCTGCGGGAGCGGACGTAAGTGTGATGCCGGCGGCGACGTCCTTGCGCGCCGTCTCTGCCGCCACCGAGGCGAGAACCCTGCTCGAGGTGTTGGACTGGCATGTTGCGCAGCATCCCGACCGCCTGCACGTGACCGTGCTCGAGGATGATGCCACCGTCCTCGCCACGCTGAGCTATGGCGAACTTGCGAAGGCGGCGCGTGTGCTTGCCGCCGGCTTGATCGAGCGCGACGTGATGCCGGGAGATCGGGTGGCGCTCATGCTGCCCACCAGCGCCGACTTTTTCATCGCTTTCTTCGGCATCCTGTATGCGGGTGCGGTTCCGGTGCCGATCTATCCGCCGATGCAACGCGCCCAGATCGAGGACTATGTCCGCCGTCAGGCCGGCATCCTCGGCAATGCCGGCGCCCGGATGCTGATCACCGTGCCCGAGGGTCTGCGGCTCGGCTCGCTGCTGCGTGGACTCGCCGACACCTTGGTCGCGGTCGAGAGTACCGCGAGCCTGTCGGCCCACCCGGCCGACATCGCCTTGCCGAATCTGAACGATGGGTCCGCGACCGCGCTCATCCAGTACACCTCGGGGAGCACGGGGGATCCGAAGGGGGTCGTGCTCAGTCACGGCAATCTCCTCGCCAACATCAGGGCGATCGGCCGCGCCATCGGCGCCGGCTCCACCGATGTCTTCGTGAGCTGGTTGCCGCTCTATCATGACATGGGCCTCATCGGCGCGTGGCTGGGGTGCCTCTACTTTGGCGCGCCGCTTTATGTCATGTCACCGCTCGCCTTTCTCGCGCGCCCGCAAAGCTGGCTGTGGGCGATTCACCGCTTTCGCGGCACTATTTCCGCGGGGCCCAATTTCGCCTTCGAGCTTTGCCTCAACAAGATCGATGACGCTGACCTGAACGGACTGGACCTGAGCTCGCTGCGCCTAGTCGCAAACGGCGCCGAGCCGGTGAGCGTCGAGACGCTGCACCGGTTCACGCAGCGCTTCGGACACTATGGCTTTCGCCCCGGGGCGATGGCGCCAGTCTATGGCCTTGCCGAAAATGCGGTGGCGGTGACCTTGCCGCCGCCAGGACGGGTGCCGATCATCGACCGGGTGAATCGGACGACGCTGAGCACGCAGGGAATCGCCGAACCAGCGGGCGCGGACCGCTCCAAGCTCGTCGAGATCGTCGCCTGCGGACAGCCGATCCCCGACCACGAGGTTCGCATCGTTGACGATGTCGGACGGGAACTCGGCGAACGACAGGAAGGTCGCCTCGAATTCCGCGGGCCCTCGGCGACTTCGGGTTATTTCCATAATCCGGCCAAGACGCGGGAGTTGTTCCACGACGGATGGCTCGACACCGGCGACCGCGCCTATATGGCCGGCGGCGATCTCTACATCACCGGCCGAGTGAAGGACATCATCATCCGAGCCGGTCAGCACATCCATCCGCATGAAATCGAAGCCGCGGTCGGCCGCATTGCAGGACTGCGCAAGAATGCCATCGCGGCCTTCGGCGTTGCCGATCCGGGGTCCGGAACGGAGCGCGTCGTGCTCCTGGCCGAGACCGACGAAGCCAGCCCTTCCGTGCTGGCGGGCTTGAAAGCCCGCGCCCAGGAGGTCGCGACGGACATCATCGGCGGGCCGCCGGATGAAGTTGTGCTGGTACAGCCGGGCACGGTGCCGAAAACGGCGAGCGGAAAGATTCGTAGGGCCGCGGCCAAAGACCTCTATCTCGGCAACAACTTGCAGACGCCGCGGCGCGCGGTCTGGTGGCAGCTTGCGCGTTTGTCGTTTGCCGGGCTGGGCCGGCGCGTTTTTCGCTTTCGACGTCTTGCCGGCCAGTTCCTGTACGCCGCCTGGTGGTGGGCGGTGATCGCCGCCGGTTTCCTGCTCGGCTGGCTCTCGACGATGACGCTGCCGCGCTTGCATTGGCGATGGGGCGCCGTCCGCACCCTGGCACGAGGCGCGCTTGCCGCGCTGCGCGTTCCGGTTTCCGTCCACAATATCCATCGCATCCCGGCCGACGGAGCGGTGCTGGCGTTCAATCACGCGAGCTATGTGGACGCGATCGTGGCGGCGGCCGTGGTTCCCGGCGAACCCGTCTATGTCGTCAAAAAGGAGCTCGCGGGCCAGATTTTCGCTGGCCCGTTGCTGCGGCGCCTAGGCGTCCTGTTCCTCGATCGATATGAGCTCGCCGATAGCCTCGTCGACCTCGAGCGCGCGACGGCGGCCGCCGGGCAGAAGCGCCTGTTCGTGTTCTTTCCCGAAGGCACGTTCACGCGCAGGGCCGGCCTCTCCGGGTTCTATCTGGGCGCGTTCAGGGTCGCGGCCGAGGCGAACCTGCCGGTGGTTCCCGCCATCCTGCGCGGAACGCGGTCGATGCTGCGCGGGGAGCAGTGGTTCCCGAGATGGAGCCCGATCAGCGTGACCTTCGAAAATCCGATCAGGCCGTCGGGAACCGATTTCGCCTCGGTGGTGCGGCTTCGCGACACCGTTCGCGGCGCGATTTTGGCCGGCTGCGGAGAACCCGATCTCGGCGAGCTCATCAAGCCGGCGAAGCCGCCGTCCGCGAGGGGCAGATGACGCCTTGCAACGACGCCACCCGCACCCAACCTCAGGCGGCGGCGGACGACAACGACCAGAGCGCGCGAACATCCGCCGGAAGCGCATGCCGCACGTCGGCGATCTCGCCGGCGGCGATTTTGGTCGACAAGAACTGAAAGGCGATAGAAACGGCTTCGGCCGTGTAAGCGATCGGATCTCCGACGAAGGCATGATCGACGCGCGCGAGAAAATCGGCCTTGGAGCGCTGCTTGACCGGAGTTGTGGCCGGCCGCCAGTGTTCGTAATACACCCCGCGCAGCAAATTCGGAAGTTCAGCGGCAAAATCGGCGGACTCATTGACCGGCAACCAATCGCGCAACGCCTGCAACACGCTGCGCAGCAATCGATAGGAACGCGCTTTGTCATTCCAACCGAGCATCGCGTCCAGCTCGTTGATCCAGCCATGCGTGAGCTGGACCGTGTGATCGATGCTTTCGAGACCTACGGCGCTCATGGCTTTTGCTCCTCATTTGGTTCGAAGCTACCGCGACGGCGCGGCGACGGTATGGACGCCATTAGAGGGTAGAGCGCCGCGTCTATTGAAATCACGCTCACGCGCCCTTCACCCGGATCACGGTTTCATCAACCGTGGCTGGCGCGGCCAACCCAGCTGCCGCCGATCTTCACGTACGAGCGTTTGACCGCCGCCCAGGCGATGCGGTGTGCCGCCTCCTCCTGACGGGGATCGCCGGCATGCGCCGCGAAGGCGTGATTGAAGGCCTCGCGGTAGATATCCTGGGCGTGGGGCGGCAGGTGTGCCTGCACCGAAGCAGGAAGATCGGCATTCGTTTGATAAGGCATCTGCCTACCTATCCTGCGCGTGGCATCAGCGCATCGAGGCCGGGACCGTCCACGCCGATGGACGGTCCCGGCCATCGCCGCTTCAGGCCTTCTTGATCGCGATCTTCTTTTCGCTCTTCTGGGCTTGCGGCGTTTTCGGCAGCGTCACCGTCAGCACGCCGTTCTTGAAGTTGGCCTCGATCTTGTCCGCGTCGATGCCATCCGGCACGCGGAACGAGCGCTGGAAAGAGCCGTAGCGGCGTTCCGAGAGGTAATAGTCCTTCTTCTTCTCCTCCTTCTCATCGCGTTTCTCGCCCTTGATGATCAGAGTGCCATCGGCGAATTTGATGTCGATGTTGCTCTCGTCCATTCCCGGCAGTTCGGCGGTGATTTCGTAGGCCTTTTCCTTGTCGACAATGTCGACGGCGGGGGCCTTCCCCCAGCTGAACTCGCCGCGCCAGAACGGTTCGACGTCGAATACGCTGCGGCCGAACGGCGAGCGCCAGGAGCCCACCTGGAAATCCTCGAACAGGCGATCCACTTCCCGCCGCAGGCTCTCGAACGGCCGCCATTCGGAAGGCGTCGTCGGACGCTTGGCTTTATCTTCGTCGGATTTTATCGGTAATTTGGTGGCAGCTTCCGCCATGTTGCTCCTCCTACTCACCAGTGATCTCGAAGGTCGGTGTTCCCGTCGCGTATCAAGTCATTGACCCGCCGCTATCGTCCTTGATCGAAATCAATATTTCCCGCGTGGCGGGGGCCGGCCCTTGATTGCATGCGAGTTCGACGCTTCATTCGTACATTTCCATCTCGGGTGCTTTGATTTGGATCAAGGTTGCGATGTCCGTCTCCGCTCTTTGTTGACATTGTCACGTCGGGGTCGAAATCGATCTGCAACCCGACCCAATCCTCGGGATCAGCGGCGCATCAAATCGATGAAGAGCCTATCCAAAGAGGCGTTTTCCAAACTTCGTGACGAGATGGTTGAAGACGCCATCTTTGCGCGCGGAGTCCGATCCGAGGCCGTGCTTAGCGCCATGCGCAGCGTGCCGCGCGAGGCGTTCTTACCCAAACAGCTGCGCGAGTTTGCGTACGAGGATTCTCCGCTGCCGATCGACGAGGGTCAGACCATCTCGCAGCCCTATATCGTCGCATTCATGACCGAAGCCCTGGACCTCAAGGGCGGCGAAAAGGTGCTCGAGATCGGAACCGGCTCCGGCTATGCGGCGGCGGTGCTCGCCGCGATCGCCGGCGACGTATACACGGTCGAACGCATCGGCCAGCTGGCGGAGAAAGCCGCGTCGCTGCTGTCCGACCTCGGCTACCACAACGTGCACGTCCTCCACGGCGACGGAACCAAGGGCTGGCCGCAGCATGCACCCTATGACGGCATCATCGTCGCCGCGGGCGGTCCAAAGATCCCCGAATCCCTGAAGGACCAACTCAAGATCGGCGGCAGGCTCGTCATTCCGGTGGGGCGCGATCCGAAGGTGCAAGAGCTCGTTCGCGTCACGCGAATTTCGGACAGCGAATACCGCCGCGAAGACTTGGCTGACGTGCGGTTCGTGCCGCTCATCGGGCACGAGGGATGGGCCCCCGCCGAGCGGCAGCCGGCGCCGGGGCGGCTGATAAAACCGCGCGCGCCCGCCAGGTCATTGGCGCAAACGGTCGCCGATCACTGCGAGCCGTTCGAATCCATCGAAACCGCGCAATTGGATCGACTGCTCGCGCGCATTGGCGACGCCAAGATCGTGCTGCTGGGCGAGGCATCCCACGGGACCTCGGAATTCTACCGTATGCGCGACCGCATCACACGTGAGCTGATCACGAGAAAGGGCTTCCGGTTTGTCGCCATCGAAGGCGACTGGCCGGACGCAGCACGAGTGGATCATTACGTGCGGCACTTCGAGTTTCCCCCCTCCGAGTGGACGGCTTTTGCGCGCTTCCCAGTTTGGATGTGGCGCAACAATGAGGTGAGAACCTTCGTCGACTGGCTGCGCCATCACAACGCTCCCCTCAACGCTGCGTCTCGCGTGGCGTTTCATGGACTCGATTTGTACAGCCTGTACGATTCGATACGTGCGGTCCTGAAATATCTGGACGAGGTTGATCCGGCCACGGCGCGCGTCGCCCGTGAAAGGTACGGTTGTCTGACGCCCTGGCAGTCCGACCCCGCCACCTACGGCCACGCCGCCCTGACGGGTGCCTATCCGACCTGCGAGTCGGACGTCGCCATCGTGTTGACCGACCTGCTGCACCGACGTCGCGAATACGCCGAACGCGACGGCGAGCGCTTCATGGACGCGGTCCAAAACGCCCGGCTCATCGCCAATGCCGAGCGTTACTACCGCATCATGTATTACGGGTCGCGTGCATCCTGGAATCTGCGCGACAGTCACATGTTCGAGACGTTGAAGACGTTGCTCGCCTTCTATGGCCCGACCAGCAAGGCCGTGGTTTGGGCGCACAATTCGCACATCGGCAACGCCGCGGCGACCGAGATGTTCTCGCGCGGCGAATACAATCTCGGCCATCTTTGTCGCAAGGAATTCGGCGATCGTGCCTATGCGATCGGCTTCGGCACCTACACCGGCACGGTGGCGGCGGCGTCGAACTGGGACGGCCCGATGGAGATCAAGACCGTCTTGCCCGCAATCGCGGAAAGCTACGAAGACATCTGCCACAAGACGGGGACGCGGTCGTTTTTTATTGATGTGCGCCAATCATTGCCCGGCGACTCAGAGGGCTTGCGCAAGCCCCGGCTCGAACGCGCGATCGGCGTGATCTATCGGCCGGAAACGGAGCTCGCCAGCCACTATTTCCAGGCAATCCTGCCGGAGCAGTTCAACGAATACGTCTGGTTTGACGAGACCAGCGCGGTCACGCCATTCGAGGCCAAGACGCTCAAAGACCTGCCCGACACCTATCCCTTCGGGCTTTGATCGGCACATCGGTCTCTACTCGTCCAGCCGCTCAACGTGCAGGCCGGATGCAGGCGCGCGACCGGTCGAGGTCCCTCTGTCAGTATCCCGATTGCGCCGGACGAATGATGAGGTTGTCGTTGACGGCGCGCACGCCCGGAGTGACCTCGACGGCGACGCGGACGGCCTTCTTCTCCGCGACGGAATCGACCACCCCCCAAAGCTCGACAGTGCCGTCCTGCACGATCACGTTGATCAACGACGGCCTGGTCCAGGGCTCCGCGTCGAGTTGCGTGAGCACCTTTTGGCGGATCGTCGAATCATCCGCCGGCGTTGTCGTCTCGAGCTTCTTGCCTACGCTGGCCAGGGCTTGCAGAAGATTGGCGCGGCTGACAATGCCCACGACCTTGCCGTCCTGCACGATTGGAACGCGCTTGATCGCATTCTTCTCCAGCAAATTCGCGATCGTCCACAGCGGCGTATCCGGCGCGGCAGTTATGACGTCGCGCGTCATCACATCCGCGACCTTGCGCGAGTGCTCCTTTATGAAATCCGCCGCGAGTGCTTCCCTGCCGAAGAAAATGGTAAGCCACCACGGACGCCTGCGGCCGGTGCCGGCCTCGACGCGACGCATGAGGTCACCCTCGCTGACGATGCCCAGCAGCTCGCCGTTCTGCCCGACGACGGGAACTCCACTGATTCGGGCGCTCAACAGAATGTGAGCGACGTCCTGCACGCATGCATCGGGACCCACGGTGATCACGTTCTTGGCCATTACATCGGCGGCTCTCATGGCAGGTCTCCTCTTATAAAATGTGCAATAATCTGGTCCGGCCGCGTGGTCCTCTCTTTGATCTGGGTCAAGACCTGCGCCATCATCGGTGGCTTACGTTGTTTCATGACATGCGCCGGGAGGGCCAGATGCGCGGACCACACGTTTTGCTGGCAGCGGCGATCGCGCTCGCGATGCCGGCCGGACCGAGCGCGGCGCAAGAGGTCGGCCGACCCGGCCGCGGCCTCGAATTAGCGCAGCGGCTGTGTGCGCAATGTCACGCGGTTCAAAAGCAGCAGGCGCGATCGCCCAACAATGATGCCCCTCGCTTTCCGGTCATTGCCTCCGTTCCGGGAATGACCGCGATCGCATTGTCCGCTGCGCTCAATACATCGCACCGCGCGATGCCCAACATCATACTCCAGCCCGACGAGCAGGCCGACATCATCGCTTACATCCTCAGCTTGAAATGACGTCGGCTTCGTCGTGCGCGACGCCGCGACTGCGCGGCCGCGTCCGCACTGATTGTGCGGAAAACCCGCCTTCTTGCCCGACCGCTTCATGACCGATGAGGTCAAGGCCGGCCGCCGCCGCGACTGGTCATTCCATGACGTGCAGCAACAGAACCTCTTCCTCGGGGGTCATTTGGGAGGGGTCGCCTTCGTCCTTACGGGCGCGGGCGCCACGCCGCTGCTTTCCGGATCGGCTGCCAGCATGCTTCGTATCAGGGCCTAGCGCCCGATAGAGCGCCTTCGCCCCGTCCCGCAAGGCATCCCGATGTTCGGCATCGGCCGGCGGCAGGGAAGAAACGGTCTTCGCCAACTCGCGCAGAATGTCGGCGAACAACGCATAGTGAAAGTGCATGTGGACGGACTTGCGTGTCTCGATCTCGCCGGTGCGATGAAGACTGAGCGAAATTCCGGATTCATCGAGATGGGCGTCGAAGCGCGCCGTGCGCTCGAACGTTCCAATGTAGAGCTTGTCGGGGTATTCGAGCGCCACTTCGGCTTTGTCAGGGATGGGTTTGGTCATGGCACGGGCTCACCTATGAAGGGCCAGTTGGCGTTCTTGATAGAACCCCTGCGTCAGGGCGATATGACCTAGATCAATCCCCAAACGCGAGCTTTTCCGGCTTCATCCTACCGCCCGGGGTGGGAGGCTATCATCGCGGGATTCACATCGGGGATCGGTCGGACAGTGCTCTGAGCGCGTTGAGGATGACCGCCACGTCGATCACCTCCTGGAAAACGGCGCCTTGCACCGGCGTGATGAAGCCGAGCGCCGCCGCGACCATCCCTGCGACCGAAAGGCCCATGCCCGAATACACGCTCTGCAATGCAATGAACCGCGATCGTCGGGCGATCTTCATCGCCGGCACCACCCGGTCGAGCTGATCGACCAGCAGCACCACGTCGGCCGCCTCCGCGCTGGCGGCGGCCCCCTTTGCACCCATGGCCACGCCCAAATCGGCCGCCGCCAGCGCCGGTGCGTCATTGACACCGTCGCCGATCATCATGACCGGGCCGTTCTTGCGCTCGGACAGGACCACCAAGGTCTTTTGGTCCGGGCTGAGCTCTGATCTGACCGCGTCGATCGACAGGCCCTGGACCACCATCTCGGCGACGTCGCGCCGGTCCCCGGTGGCGAGAACGATCCGCTCGATGCCGAGCGTCCTGAGATCGGCGAGCAGCGCCTCGGTACCGGCCCGCAACTCGTCAGCCAGGATCAGGATGCCCGCAAGCTTGCCATCGATCGCGACCGCAACTGCGACGGCGCCGGGCGCCCGCCGCGCGCGCATTTGGGCTATGCCCGGGTCGGCAATCTTTCGGCCGACGAAGCGCATCCCACCGACTACGACGCGGCGGCCATCCACGCGCCCTTCGATACCTTCGCCCGGCGTTTCAATGACAGCGCTGGGGACCGCCAGCTCGAGCCTCCGGCTTCGCGCCGCCTCCGCGATGGTCTGGGCCATGATGTGCTTGGATGCCTGGTCGAGCGAGGCTGCGAGTCTTAGAACCTCGTCGGCCGGAAGGTCGGAAATGGCATCGATCGAGGCGATACGCGCTCGGCCGAGGGTCAAGGTTCCGGTCTTGTCGATCACCAGCGCGCGCACCCGCGCCAAGGTCTCCAGGGCCCGGCCCCCTTTGATGAGGATGCCGTGCTTGGCTGCGCGCGAGAGGCCGGACACGATCGCGACCGGGACCGCCAGGATGAGCGGACAGGGTGTCGCCACCACGAGCACGGCCACGGCGCGGATGGGATCTGCGCTCCAGAGCCAGGCCAGCGCGGCCAGCGCGACGGTGGCTGCCAGGAAACCCATGGCGTAACGGTCCGCCAGACGCGACATCGGAGCGCGCGAGCGCTGGGCGGCGGCGACCAAACGGACGATGCCGGCATAGGTGCTCTCGGCGGCGCGCCGTGAGGCCTCAAGGTGGAAAGCCTCGCCGGCGTTGGTCGACCCACTCATCACGGCGTCGCCGACCCTTTCCTGGACCGGCATGGGCTCGCCGGTCAGCGCGGACTGGTCGAGAACGGCCACCCCTTCCGCGACCGTGCCGTCGACGGGGACCACGTCGCCTTTTCGCACCACCAGCCGGTCGCCCGGCTCGATCGCGTCCAAGTCGACCTCTTCGAGCTTGCCGTTTCGGTACCGGACAGCGCTGCGCGGGACGCGGGCGAGAAGCGCGGTCATCTCGCGGCTGGCGCGACGCTCGGCAAAGCTTTCGAGATATTGCCCGCCGGAATACATCAAGGCGACCACGGCGGCGGCGAGATATTCGGCAAAAACCAGAGCCGCCAGCATCGAAAGCGCGGCCACGATATCCAAGCCGACGTCGCCGCGGCGCAAGCTGATCACGATCTCGGTCAGGAGGACGCCGAGGACCGGGATTGTCGCCACGCCCCATATCGGGGAGGCCCAATGCTGCCATCCCGCAAGCTGGGCCGCGAGTCCGATGACAAGGCCCGCCGCAGACCACGTGACAACGAGCGGTCGGAGAAACGTCTGGAGTTTCGACACGGACCGAGGTCTCTCCACCGGTGGTGATGCCTCAGGCCGATCCAGCCTGCGCCTAGGGCGCCTGAATAGACCTCAGATAGAGAACGAAGGCACGCCCATCTTCGCGGGTAAAACGAAACGTCGGCATATCCGGATGGCCGACCATGAGGCCCTCGCGCAACCGCTCCATGAAGGAGTCGAGGTCCAATCGGCGATCGAGCGCGCGGAACGGGGGAGCGCCGGCGTGCCGGCTGCGACCGGCTCTGCCGATCGCATGGCACTGCGAACACATTGTCTCGGCAAGCGCCTGGCCCCGCTGTTCCAGGGGACTAGGCTCGCCCTGCTCGGCCGAGCCGGTCGACGTTCCGAGCAGTAGAAGGATGATCGCGAGCCTCAGGATCATGTCGAGCGCCTCCCCGCAGCGGTGGCGAAAATTTGAGGAAGATTCCGGCTTGCCGCCGCCGCATTGAGAAGGATCAAATCGAGCGCGGCAACAGCCGAGGCGAGAGGTCTCAGAACGAACGAACGCCGGCTAGCGTTCGTCCTCCACGACAAGAGTGACAACGTGACCGCATTGCTGACATCGAAAAGACAGCAGCTCGGGATGCGGCCGAATGTGCGGCTGGCGGCGGTCCAGCTTCATGGTCCCCCCGCACAATTCGCAGCGCGGCGGTGTCAGAGAGGTCTCCAGGACCGGTCGCATTGCCTAGCCCTTTCTCCCCGTCATCCTTGGGTAACGACGGGATGTCGCGAGCATCTGACCATCGACCCAGCCCCTGCACGCAAGCCCCGCGATCAATGCCGTTCCAAACCGGCCGCCGTGAGGAGCCGCTCCATGCCTTTGCGTGCGTAGAACATGCGCGTCTTCACCGTGCTTGCCGGCACCCCCACGATCTGGGCGACCTCGTCCACTGATTTCTCGTGATAATAGACGAGATCGAGCACTTCCCGGTGGATCGCCGAAAGCTGCGACAGGCATTCCTGCACGACCGCGCTCCGATTCTGATCGTCCACCGTCGTCTCCGCGTCGGCGGCGGGATCTGTGATCGCCATTGCCGCATCATCGTCGAGTTGCTCATGGGAACGGGCCCTCAGCGCTGAAAGCGCTTTATAGCGGGCGATGGCCAACATCCACGTCGAAACCTGCGACTTGCCCTTGAAGCGATCGGCTTGGCGCCACACGTCGATGAAAACCTCGCTGACGACGTCCTCGGCCAACGAGCGGTCGTTGGTGAGACGCAAGACAAAGCGGTAGAGCCGCACATGGTGCCGCGTGTAAAGCACATGCATCGCCTGCTTGTCGCCGGCGGCAATAGCTCTGATCAAAGCGTGGTCGGATGTTCCCGGATCCGATGCCCATCCCCCTGTGCGCGAGGCGATGACCTGATCTGACAAACCAGCGAGTGTCGGCATGACTATTTCCCCCGTAAGTCATGGCTAATGGTCTATTGATAGCCCCGATGCGCGCCTGCGAAAATTCCGATGATCTACCTAAGGGATCGCCCTTACCGGCGGTACGATAGGGCGGGCATCGCCAGCCCCCGGGCTCTGTTCGCGCATATTTGCGGGCCTTGTGCCGACCTCCTTGGACGACCAAGCAGCCGAGTCCTCGCATCTTCCGATCGACCGGCGCCCAGGCCAAGCCGATGGGCGCTGCGATGCCGAGCGTTTGCGGGCGAAATTCGTGCGCCACAAGTTCGGCGAGCGAGCGAATTCAATGCGCCATCAAGGTCGGAATGGTCATGGATGCCAGGATTCCGCGCGTGACGCCGCCAAGAATGAATTCCCGCAGGCGCGAGTGGCCGTAGCCGCCCATGACCAGGAAATCCGCCGACGTGTCCGCCGCATGGGAGAGGATGGTACTGGCGACGTCGGTCTCGCTCGATACGATGCGCTTGATCTCCACCTTCGCACCGTGGCGGGCGAGATGGTGAGCGATATCGGCACCGGGCATCTCGTCGCTCTTGGCGGGCTCGGATGCCACGATCACCAGCTCAGCGGCCGTCGCCCTAACGATGAACGGCATGGCGTCGGCGGCGGCTCGGGCCGCGCTCCGGCTGCCGTCCCAGCACACCATGACGCGGTCAAGCTTGAGCCCGGTTCGTTGAATGTACGGCACGAACAGCACGGGCCGACCGGACTCGAAGAGCGCCGCCTCGACCAGCAGCCGATCAAGCGCAGGCTTATCCGGCTCCGGCTGGCCGATGACCGACAGGTCGAAACGCCGGGCAATGTTCGCGAATATGCCGGCAGCACTCGCGACCGGCGCATCGAGCATGCGCGCGTCGGCCGAAAGCGCGGCGCGGCGCGCCGCTTCGTCGAATCTGCCCACGGCAACCTTTGCCGCCTTCTCGTTTTCGACGCGCTGGGACTCTATCACCTCGGCGGGCATGCCGTAGCTGTCGATCATCACCGGTGCGAGCGGCTCGTATACGAAGGCAATCCCCGCAAGGTGCGCATCGAATGCGGCAGCCACCGAAACGGCGAATTCCATCGCTCCATCGCGCGCCGTGCCGACTGAAAGGTTCGTGAGCAAGTCCTTGATCATGACCGATATCGCCCTCAAATGCGGCCATCGACATCGCGTTGATGATGGCCGGCGCACTATATTAGAATTCATGCCGCCCAGCGCCACTCGTTCCTTGACCTGCATCAAGCCGACGCGCCGTCATCGGTGCGATTTTTAATCAGGATCCATTTGCCACGGGAGGCTCGATTGCTACGCGTCTTTGGTTTGCTGATAGCCGCGACCTTGGCGGCGCAACCGGTAATTGCGGCCGATGCCGACAACGGCAAGCGCCTGGCGCAGATGCGATGCGTGCCGTGCCACGTCATCGAACCGAACCAACGCAGGGACGTGGCCGCTGCCCCGCCGTTTGACGCGATCGCGAGCAAATTCGCGCTCACTCCGGAAATGCTGGCGTTTGCCATGCTCAACCCGCACCCCCGGATGAATGTCACGCTCACTCGCGGTGAGGCGCAAGACATCGCCGCCTACATCAATATGCTCGCAAAATAGTCGCTCGCCGGCGACCCGCGCCGCCGCTGCGGGGCTACCGGTCAGGCCTGGGGCTCTTCGGAGGAGCCAAGCTAACGACCGTCTCGCATCTGAGGCAGGAGAAAGTATCGAAGTCCGGACTGTTTTCGTTCGACTTGCTGCCGAGCATGGCCACTCCGCAGAGCGGGCATTTCCGAACCGGCGGTTGCGGCTGAGAGGACATCCACCCACAGCGGCAGGGGCGAGCGCCTACTTGTCGGCTGCGCGGGTCTGGAGGTCAGCCCAGTACAACGTGGCGGCAAACAGGCCGAACGCAGCTACGATGAGCACGAGCACCATGATCTCGGTCGACATGGGACCACTCCTTCTGTTTAAAATCATGATCTTCCGAGACCTTCGTCGGGGCTTTGATCCTGATCAAATTCCGCGTTCCCGGCGTCGCCGGCCAAGGCCCACCCGACCGGGATGCGTTCCTGCGGAAGGCGCGTGCGCGAGATTGTCGCGGCCGACATGTTCGCTCTTGCAACCGCCATATTCCGCGCCACGGTCGTTGCTCAGTTCGGAGCAAGCGGTTCGCAATCCGGCCTTGGCGGTCCGAGCACCGCCAGCCGCAATCGCCGACGGAACTCCGTGACCAACGAGGACCTCAGCACGCGCGACTGGTATGATTGAGAACGGGCAGGATCAGCGCAAATCTCGGCCTTGCGCTCACTCGATTGCTCGCGCCGACGGTATGGACGCCATCGTGAAGCAAGCGCTTGCTCATCGAGCAGTTCGAAACGCGACAGTCTTCGGTGCGGCCCTCTTGGGCAGCGGCTGCGACCTGAGCCACGCTCCCATTCTCGATCCCAAAGGACCCATCGCGCTGGCCGAGCGCGACCTCCTGTTCACCGCCGTCCTGCTGATGCTGGTGGTGATCATCCCGGTCTTCGTCATGACCTTCCTGTTTGCCTGGCGATATCGATCCTCCAGCCGCCAAGCCCGCTACACCCCCGATTGGTCCTATTCCCGGGGGATCGATGCCGTTATCTGGCTCGTTCCGGCGGTGATCGTGGTGGCGCTGGGCGTGCTGTTGTGGAGGAACACACACAGACTCGACCCGTACAAGCCGATCGATCCGGCTGCTGGTGTCGCATCGCTCGAGGTCGAGGCGGTCGCCCAGGACTGGAAGTGGCTGTTCATCTACCCCCAGCAGGGGATCGCAGTCGTCAACCAGCTGGTGTTTCCCAGCCGGACGCCGCTGAGCCTGAAGATCACCTCCGATACCGTGATGAACTCCTTTTTCATCCCGGCGCTCGGAGGCCAGATCTACGCCATGGCCGGGATGCAGACGCGCCTGCATCTGCTGGCCGACGCGCCCGGGCGCTTCGTGGGCCGGAACACCCAATACAGCGGGGCCGGATTTTCCGACCAGCAGTTCGAGGCGATCGCCACCTCGCTGCAGGACTTCGACGCCTGGGTGGCGAAGGTCAAGCAATCGCCGGACCGGCTGGATGCCGCCGCCTACCGCGCGCTCGCCGCGCCCAGCAAGGGCCATCCGGTCATCTACTATTCGGCGGTCGCGCCGAATCTGTTCGACACCATCGTCGCAAAATACACGCACGGCCGAACGCACGCCCATCAAGTCGTCGCCGAATAGGGCGCCCCGGAGAATTTCGAGATGCTGGGTAAGCTCACCATCGATGCCCTGCCGTTCTACAGCTGGGTCGCCATGGGCGGCGCACTGGTCACGGTTGGTGGCGCGCTCGCCGTCGTCGCGGGAATTACCTGGTTCGGGCAGTGGCGCTATCTGTGGAGCGAATGGCTGACCAGCGTCGACCACAAGCGCATCGGCATCATGTACGTGACGCTGGCGCTGGTCATGCTCATGCGCGGCTTCATCGATGCGGCCATGATGCGAAGCCAGCAGGCGATCGCGCTCAACTCCGACGGCTATCTGCCGCCGGGCCATTTCGATCAGATCTTCAGCTCGCACGGCACCATCATGATCTTCTTCATGGCGATGCCGTTTCTAACCGGGCTGATCAATATCGTGGTTCCCCAGCAGATCGGCACGCGCGACGTTGCCTTCCCGTTCATGAACTCCGTCAGCCTGTGGCTCACCACGGCCGGCGCCGGGCTGGTCATGGTGTCGCTGGTGATCGGCAAGTTCTCGACCGCCGGCTGGACTGGCTACCCGCCCTACTCGGGGGCGGAATTCAGCCCCGGCGTGGGCGTGGACTACTGGCTGTGGGCCGTCCTCATCAGCGGGCTCGGCTCGACGCTGACCGGCATCAATTTCGTCGTGACTATCCTCAAGCGGCGCGCTCCAGGAATGACCTTGATGCGGATGCCGCTGTTCACGTGGACGGCGTTTTGCACCAGCATTCTGATGACCTTCGCCTTTCCCGCCCTGACCGTGGTGTGTGCGCTGCTGGCGCTCGACCGCACCTTCGGCATGCACTTCTTCACCAACGGCGCCGGCGGCAACATGATGAATTACCCCAACCTGTTCTGGATGTGGGGCCACCCGGAAGTCTACATCCTGATCCTGCCGGCCTTCGGCATCTATGCCGAAGTGGTCGCAACGTTTTCCTCCAAGCGGCTGTTCGGCTACACCTCGCTGGTCTGTGCCACGGCAGCGATCGCGATCCTGTCGTTCACGGTCTGGCTGCACCATTTCTTCACCATGGGCGCGAGCGCCAACGTCAATGCCGTTTTCGGAATTGCGACCATGATCATCGCCGTCCCGACCGGGGTGAAGGTTTTCGACTGGCTGCTCACCATGTATCGCGGCCGCATCTATTTCCACCCGTCGATGCTGTGGACGCTGGGCTTCATCGTCACCTTCGTCATCGGCGGCATGACCGGCGTGCTGCTGGCCCTGCCGCCCAGCGACTATTTGATGCACAACACCACCTTCCTGGTCGCGCACTTTCACAACATGCTGATCCCCGGCGCGCTGTTCGGCTATTTTGCCGGATACATGTATTGGTTTCCCAAGGCTTTCGGCTTTGTGCTGAACGAGCGATGGGGGGTGCGGTCGTTCTGGTGCTGGCTGATCGGCTTCTACCTGGCCTTCATGCCGCTCTATGTGCTGGGCTTCATGGGCATGCCGCGCCGCCTGGAGCACTACAATATCGGCGCGTGGCAGCCCTACCTGATCGTTGCCGCCGCGGGCGCGTTGCTCGTCCTCGTCGGCATCGCCTGCCAAGTCGTCCAGCTCGTCGTCAGCGTCCAGCAACGGCAGGAGAATCTCGACCTCAGCGGCGATCCGTGGAACGGGCGCACGCTGGAGTGGCTGACCGCGTCGCCGCCGGCGCCCTACAATTTTGCCGTCCTGCCGCAGGTGCGTGATATCGACGCCTTCTACGACATGAAGCTGCGCGGCGTCGCCTATCGCAAGCCGGATCGTTATCACGACATATACATGCCGAGATCCACCGGCGCCGGCGTCATCCTGGGCGGCCTCGCCTTCGTGCTCGGTTTCGCCATCGTCTGGCACATCTGGTGGATGGCGATCGCGTGCGGCGTGGGCCTGTGGGCCATCATCATCGCCCGCGTTTACCGGGACGACTCCGAGTTCCGCCTGCCCGCCAGCGAGGTGGAGAAGATCGAGCAGCAACGATACCAGGCGCTGGCCAAGGCCCCGCGCGCGCGGACCGCGGATGACCGGCTACTTTCGACTGCGCCGCTGCCGGAAGGCCTGACATGAGCGCCGACACATCCGCCATTGCCGTCGGGCCCGATGAATCGACGACGCCCGAGGTTTATGAGCAACGGGCGTTCGGATTCTGGCTCTATTTGATGAGCGACGCGATCATCTTTTCCCTGCTGTTCGCGACTTATGCGGTGATGTCGCATCGCACCGCCGGCGGTCCGGTCGGACACGAGCTGTTCAGCCTGTCGCGCGCTTTCGGCGAAACCCTGCTGCTGCTGTTCAGCAGCATCACCTTCGGCTTTGCCACTCTCGCGCTGAGAGCCGACCAGAGGACGCCAGCGCTAGCGTGGCTCGCTGTGACCTTCGTGCTCGGGCTCGGATTCGTCGCGATGGAAATCGGCGAATTTCACGGCATGGTGCGGGCCGGCGCCGGTCCCGACCGCAGCGGGTTCCTTTCGGCGTTTTTCACGCTGGTCGGCACCCATGGCCTGCACGTGAGCTTCGGCCTGATCTGGATCGTCATCATGGCGAGCCAGGTCATCGTCAAAGGCCTAACCATACCGGTGGTCTCCCGCCTGCTGCGCCTGGGCCTGTTCTGGCATTTCCTGGACATCGTCTGGGTCGGCATCTTCTCGGTCGTGTATCTTCCAGGGATCCTGTGAAATGCAACGCCCAGCCCCCGCCGGCGGTCACGGCTTGAGAACCTACCTCACCGGCTTTGCGCTCGCCCTGGTTCTAACCGCGATTCCGTTCGCGCTGGTCGCCACCGATCCGCTGTCGAGGGAGCTCACGCTGATCATCATCGGCGTCGCCGCCCTGATCCAGATTCTGGTTCACTTGCGCTATTTCCTGCACCTGGATCTGGCGTCGACCCCGCGCGAGAACCTGTTGGCCATCCTGTTCGCGGCCATTCTGATTTTCATCATGATCGGCGGCAGCTTCTGGATCATGTTCGACCTGCATCATCGGATGATGATTTGATCGCGCCGACAAGGGGCGCTCAGCTCACGAGCGTCACTTGCGGCCTGCCAGCACCCGTCGCATCGTCGCGACCAACCGCTCGAACTCGACCGGCTTGGTGTCGAACTCGTCGCATCCCGCGGCGAGCGCCTTTTCGCGCTCACCGGCCAAGGCGTGCGCCGACAGGGCGATGATCGGAATGTCGTGCGTCCGTGGATTGCTCTTCAACCGCCGCGTCGCTTCCCAGCCGTCGATGACCGGCATCTCAAGGTCCATCAGGATCAGATCCGGCCGCTCGGTCGCGGCCATCTCACACCCTTTCTCGCCGTCCTCCGCCGCCAGAACCTCGAAATCGCCGAGCAACTCGAGCCGCATCTTGAGCATGTAGACGTTGTCGTCGTTGTCTTCGACGTAGAGGACTTTGATCACGACGCTGCTTCCACCCTGTTGTCGACCGGCGGCCCCCGGCGGACAAGCCGGCGGATGCGCTCGACCAGCTCCGCGGGCTGGAACATCTCCTTGACCATCACGGATTGCACACCCGAATTCAGCCGCTCGCGGTCCTTGGCGCCGAGATCGAGCGAGGTGATGACGATGACCGGAATGTCCCGCCAGCCCGGCTCTTTCTGCAAGGCGGCGACGACCTGAAACCCATCCATCTCGGGCAACATCAGGTCGAGCAAGATCACATCCGGCTTGTCCTTTTGCAGACTGGCGAGCGCCTCGCGCCCATTCTCCGCTTCCTGCACGATCCATTGCTGGTCCTCGAGCCAGGCGCGTACGCGCTCGCGCTGGTCCGCATCGTCCTCCACCAGCAGAATGCGCGTCCGCCGTGCCGGCGCCCGAAAGCGGCCGACCAGTCGGCGCAGCCGCTCGCGGTCGATCGGCTTGCTGAGATAGCCCGCCGCACCAAGCGCCATACCGCGGCGATGCTCGTCGAGGATCGTCACCATGATGACCGGAATCTCCGCGAGCTCAGGATCCTGGCGCAGCGCGGCCAACACCGACCAGCCGTCGAGATCGGGCATGATCACGTCGAGCGTGATCGCGATCGGTCGCAATTCCTTGGCGAGCTTCAATCCCTCCAATCCGCCGGCCGCGGTCACGACGGAAAATCCTTCCGCCTTGAGGTGATCCGAAATGAGCTCGCGCGCGATGGCGTCGTCGTCGATGACGAGGACGCAATCGGCGCGGGGCGGGCGGCCGCCATCCGGACCGTTCGGGCTCCTTGCCGCCAGGTCCGCGCTGCCCGGCAAGCATACGGTAAAGACCGAGCCTTTGCCCGGTTCGCTCGCCACCGACACGTCGCCGCCCATCATGCGCGCGAGCTTGCGCGTGATGGCAAGGCCGAGACCGGTCCCGCCGTAACGCCGCGCGGTCGAGGAATCGACCTGGGTGAATTCCTCGAACAACTTGCCCTGCTGCTCCGGCGTCATGCCGATGCCGGTATCCGACACCGCGAACTCGATCCAATTGCGCCCGTCGACCACCTTTTGCACGCGCAGCGTCACCTCGCCCTCCTTGGTGAACTTGCAGGCGTTGCTCAGCAGGTTGAGCAGAATCTGCCGCAGCCGCATGGGATCGATCGTCAGCGGCCCGAGGTTTTCCTGAACGTCGACGACGAGGCGGTTCTTGTTCTGCTCCGCCAGCTGCCGCGCAGTGCCGATGACTTCGTCGATCAGCGGCGCCAAACTCACCGATTCCGGGCTGAGCTCGAGCTTGCCGGCTTCGATCTTGGAGAGATCGAGCACCTGGTTGATGAGGCCGAGAAGATGATTACCGGCCCGATGCACCCGGCGTAGCGGTTCCGTTGCCTTTTCGGTGCCGAAGCGCGCCGCGTTGGTGAACATCATCTCCGTGAGGCCGATGATGGCATTGAGCGGCGTGCGCAGTTCGTGGCTCATATTGGCGAGGAATTGCGACTTGTGTCGGCTCGCCATTTCGAGCTGGTGTCCCTTTTCCTCCACTTCCATGAACAGGTTCGCATTCTGGATGGCCAGCACGGATTGCGCCGCGAAGGTCTGCAGCAGGTCGACCGTGTGCGTGGGAAACTCGCCCGGCGCCTTTCGCCGCACCACCAGCACGCCGATGATCCCTTCCGCATCCAGCAGCGGCACGACCAGCAATGCGCGATAGCCGGCGCGCAGCAGGACGTCCTTCACCGCGAGCGGCGCCTGATCCATCAAATCGGCAAACTGCACCGGGGCACGATGCGCCGCCGCGTCCGCGATCGTCTTCTCTCCCAGCCCGATCCCTTGCTGCTTGAGCTCGATGATCAGCTCATCGCTCATGCCGTGGCTCGCACGCAGATCAAATTCGCGTGTCGTCGGATCCGCGACGTAGATCGACCCGGCCTCGGTCGCGGAAAGCTCCACCGCCTTGGTGACGATGGTCGACAGCACGGTCTGCAGGTCGAGCGTGGAATTGACCGCCTGTGTCACCTCGCCGAGCGCGCGGAGTTCCCCCACCGACTGGCCGAGCTCGTCCGTGCGGGCACGCAATTGGGTCAGCAGGCGGACGTTCTCGATCGCGATGACGGCCTGGCTCGCGAAACTCTTTACCAGCTCGATCTGCTTGTCGGTGAAGGGCCGCACCTCCTGGCGGTAAATGGCGATAGCACCGAGTAGTTCGTTTTCCTTCAGCATCGGCACGACGAGAAGAGTTCTTGCGCCGGCGAGATCGACCAGAGCAACGAACGGTGGATCGCGTTCGATGTATGACTGCTCCGTCCTGATGTCGGTAACGTGCACTACCTGCTTTGTTCTTGCTGCGCGGGCGAGGGGGATGTTAGGGCCAGGGCGGAACAGCTGTTCGCGCTGCCAATATCCGCCATATGCGGGCGGCGCACCATGCAGCGCAACGCACTGGAATTGATCGCCTTCGGATAGCCACAGAACGCCAAACTTGGCATCGCAAAGCCGCGTCGCGTTCGCCAGCATGGTCTCGAACACGGGTTTCAGGTCGCCGGGCGAACTCGAGATGACGCGCAGAACTTCCGACGTCGCCGTCTGCTGCTCGAGCGATTCGCTCAGCTCGTGGGTGCGCTGCTCGACCTTCTTTTCCAGGCCGGAATAGGATTCCTGCAGCCGTCCGGCCATGTCGTTGAACTGATCGGCGAGCGCCTCCAATTCGTCCCCGGTATTGATCGCGATGCGCTGGCCGAGATCGCCGCTGCCAATGCGGGCGGCGCCCGCCCGCAACGCCCGGATCGGGCCGACCATACGGCCGGCGAGAAACATTCCGGCGAGTACGGCAAAGCCGAGCGCCGCCAGCAGCACGAAGCCGAGCCGCTGCAGCGCTGCGTAGAGTGGCGCATAGGCCTCCTCCGCCGGCAGCTCGACGAACACCAGCCAGCCGAGCGGCGCCACCGGCGCCGAGGCGGTGAGCACTTCGCGACCTTCGATGTTCGTGCTTTCCTGCACTCGCTCCGAGGGGTCGCCGCCGGTGCCGGCGCGGGCCGCGCGCACCTGCGCCAGCCGCGACATGTCGGTGTTGCGCAGCACTAGGCTGATGTCGGGATGCGCGATCAGGCGGCCCTGCGCGTCGACCACGTAGGCGTGGCCGCGCTCGCCGACCTTGATCTGCGAGACCACGTCCCAGATCAGCTTGAGATTGACCTCGGCGACGCTCACGCCGGCATCGCGTCGCGTGCCGGCAATGGCGAGCGTCATGTACGGCTCGGATTCGCGGCGGAAATAGACCGGTCCGTAATAGACCTTGCGCGCTGCCGCTTCCGTGAACTTGGGATCATTGGAAAGATCGGTGCCGCTGCCGACCACGTCCATGGCCAGGCGCGACACCCGCAGCCGCTCCTTGCCGGTCGCGTCGAGCTGCGCCAGCTCGGTAATGGCGGGCACCTGGCGCAACAGCCGCAACGCATCGAAGCGGCGCTGCTCGATCGAGCCCGCCGACCACGGCAGTTGCGTCGTCCAGCCGAGCTGGCTCTCGATCTCCTTGATGAACTGGCCGATCTTGGCGGCGGCGGCTTCCGCCTGCTCGCGCTGGATGCGGATGAGCGACGCTTTGTGCTCCTGATAGTAGAAGAACACGTCGAAAATGCCATTGGACAGCAGAGCGACGCAGACCACCGCGACGAACAGCGCGACGTATTTGGTGAACAAGCGCCGGCGGGTTTTTGCGACGGGAGCTTCGGCCGGCGCAGGATGCGGCGCATCGGCGCCGGGAGGCGCCCGGCGTTTCCAGCCCAAGCGCGGAATGAAATCGCGAATCCTCATCCCCATCACTGTACCAAGCTCCGCCGAGGTTGTGTCCGGTGCTGGGATGCGTTCCCCGCTCATGCGAACACCTCATCGGCGCGGGCGAGCGGCGGGGAAGCACATCGATGCCGGCTCATGCGCATCCTTCCCCCGCCGCAGGTCGCGACCGGGGTCATCCCCTCGAGCTCACCGGGCCATTTGTGCGGCGGATCGCCTGGCAGGTCCTTGGGACAAACCTGAATCGATCTGAATCGCGCCGAACGGACCGCGCAATATCGTCCCGGTCGCCTTACCTAATTACCTCTCGTCGACGGTCAGATCAATTGAAATCTGAAGGGGTTGGCCCACGACGAACGGCAGCCAAATCGAGCCCCCCGTCCCGGCAATAGACCCTGTGGGCGTCCGCCCGATCCGCGGGCGGAACGCAGTATTGCGCCATGGAGACGCGTCCCTCCGCTCTCGCTGGAATGGGCGGGAACGAGCCGCCGGGGGGCGCGAAAGCAACCGCCATCGCATAGGCCATCGCCGCCGTTTTCATGCTCACCTCGAGGTCGAACGCGTTCCGGCACCCTGATGTCCGCAAAGGCAGCCCGCCCGGCAGGCTCGACTCTGCCCGCGGCTGCGCGCCATGTCCTTAAGCGGCCCTGAATCGTTCTGGTTTGCGCTGGCGCGCGCAACCGGCCAAGCCGACCATGCGCGCCATCAGCCAAGGTTCGCCGTGCGCCCGCGGGCGGCTCTGATCGACTGAAGCCAAAGCCTCATTCGATCACCTCGTCGGCGCGGGCGATGAGCGTCGGCGGCACGGTGAGGCCAAGCGCCTTCGCGGTCTTGAGATTGATCACGAGCTCAAATCTGGTCGGCAGCAGGACGGGCAGATCGGCCGGCTTGGCACCATTGAGAATCTTGCCAACGTAGATGCCAGCCTGGCGGAAGACATCGGCGTTGTTGGCGCCATAGCTCATTAGACCACCGGCTACGACAGAGTCCCTCGCGCCGTAGATTGCCGGCACCCTATGGCGGGCCGCCAGTTCGACGATTTGGGCGCGGAGGTCGGTGAAGAGCGGGTCGTTGAGGATGACGAGAGCACCCGCCGGCCGTTGGGCAAGAATGCTGGATACGCTTTCGAGATCCCGCTCGCTGGCTGCATTCAACACCTCGATTCGTACCCCGACGGTACGAGCGGCCGCTTTAGCGTTGCTCACATTGATTTCGGCATTGGCATTGTTCGGATTCACGAGCACAGCGACGACGGTGGCCGTCGGCACCAGTTCGTACACGAGTTGCAACCGTTTTTCCCCCAGCACCGCGGTCAAGAAGCTGATGCCCGTGGCGTTGCCGCCTGGTCGGTTCAGACTGGCGACAAGACCGAACTGGATGGGATCGTTGGCGGTCGTGAAAACGATCGGGATCGTCGAGGTAGCAGCCTTCGCCGCCAGCGACGCCCTGATGAAGCTTGCAACAATCACCGCCACCTGATGGTGGACCAGATCGGCTGCCAACGCCGGCAGCTGATCGTTATCACTCCGTGCCCATCGGTATTGGATCTGCAGGTTCCGGCCTTCGACATATCCGGTTTCGCTCAAGCCGTGGCGCAACGCGGCCACCATGTGCGCCATCGCTTCCGGTGAAGTTGGGCTAAGGAATCCGATCACCGGCATCGACACCTGCTGCGCGCGCGCGACGCGCGGCCACGTCGCCGCCGCGCCGCCGAGGAGCGCGATGAACTCCCTCCGCCTCATTCGATCACCTCGTCGGCGGTTGCCAGCAGCGTCGGGGGCACTTCGAGGCCGAGTGCCTTGGCGGTCTTGAGGTTGATCAAGAGCTCGAACTTGATCGACTGCATGACCGGCAGGTCTGCGGGCTTCTCGCCCTTGAGAATGCGACCGACATAAGCGCCCCCATGCCGATACGCATCAACAATGCTGGTTCCGTAGCTGATCAGTCCGCCCGCCATCGCGAAGGCGCGCGAGCCGTAGATCGTGGGAAGCCGGTTGCGCGCCGCCAACGCGATCAGCTGATCGCGCCGGCTGTTGAATACGGCGTGGGGAGCGACGAAGAGTGCGTCGGTCTTGCGTGCCAGCAGGGCTGCGAAGGCCGCCTCGACATCGCGTTCGCTGCTGGCCTTCAGGACGTGAAGTTGCTTGCCGATGACGGCGGCGGCGGCGAGAGCACTGCTGGTGTCGGTCGCCGCGTTTGGATTGTTTGGGTCCACGAGCATGCCAATGACTACTGCCTGCGGAACGAGCTCGTGCAACAGCTCCAATCGTTTCGCCACCAGCATGTTGACCAAAAAATTGATTCCGGTGACGTTGCCACCCGGCCGGTTGAGGCTGGCGACGAGTCCGAGCTCGACCGGGTCGGCGCCCACGATGAAAACAATCGGGGTCGTCGCGGTCGCCGCCTTCGCGGCGATGGCCGAGATCGTGCCCCCGGTCGCCACAATCACCGCGACACCTCGACCGACGAGCTCGGCGGCAAGCGCCGGCAGCCGTTCGTTTTGATCCTCCGCCGAGCGGTAGAGGATGGTCACGTTGCGGCCTTCGACATAGCCGGCCTCGTTCAGACCCTGCTGGAAGGCCGGCCTGGCATAGGCGAATCCGTCCGGCGATGCACCATCGAGAAACCCGATCGCCGGCATCGACGGCTCCTGCGCATGCACCGCCAGCGGCCACGTCGCGGCCGCGCCGCCGAGCAGCGTGATGAACTCGCGCCGCTTCATTCGATCACCTCGTCGGCGCGGCCCAGCACCGTAAGCGGGAAGCTGAGACCCAGCGCCTTGGCGGTCGCAAGATTGATGATCAGCTGAACTTTCACCGACTGCTGGACCGGCAGATCGCTGGGTCTGGTTCCCTGGAGAATTTTCCCGGCGTAGATGCCGACCTGTCGATATGCATCGGCAAGAACGGTTCCATAGCTCATCAAGCCGCCGGCCGCCGGAAAGTCGCGCCATTGATATATCGCCGGTATCGCATGGCGGGCGGCGAGCGCAACGATTTGACGAGGCCGGCTGTTGAAAAACGGATCGCTCTGAACGAGCAGCGCTCCGGCGCGCTGTTGCACCAGAGCTGCGAATGCGTTTTCGATCTCGCTTTCGTTGCTGGCATGGAGGACAAGAATTTGTTGCCGTGTGGTATTGGCAGCGGAGTGTAGGTCGCGCGTATCGCTTTCAGCGATCGGATTTTTCGGGTTGACGAGAAAAGCTACCAGCGTAACCGTCGGCGCCACCTCGTGCAGCAGCTCCAGCTGCTTTGGCGCCAGAGTGTTGGTGAGGATGGCGACCCCGGTGAGATTGCCGCCGGGGCGGCTGAGGCTGGTGACCAGACCGAATTGAACCGGATCGGTGCCGGTGAGAAAGATGATCGGTATTTTCGTGGTCGCCGCCTTGGCAGCGAGCCCAGCAGCGATGCCTCCCGGCGCAGCCAGCACAGCCACTTGCCGGCTCACCAGATCTGCCGCCAGCGGAGCGAGGCGATCGTAGTGACCCTCCGCCCAGCGGAATTCGATCATCACGTTGCGGTCTTCGACGAAACCGCTTTCGCCGAGGCCCGCGCGAAAGGCGGCGACAAGATTTGCAGAATCTCCAGGTGACCTGCTGCCGAGGAATCCTACTACCGGAATTGCCTGCTGCGCCCACGCCGCGAGCGGCCACACGGCCGCCGCGCCGCCGAGAAGCGATATGACGTCGCGCCGCCTCATTCGATCACCTCGTCGGCGACGGCAAGCAGCGACGGCGGCACGGCGAGGCCGAGCGCCTCGGCGGTCTTGAGATTGATCACAAGCTCGAACTTGGTCGGTTGCTGAACCGGCAGGTCGGCGGGCTTGGCGCCTTTGAGAATCCTGCCCGTGTAGATGCCGGCCTGGCGAAACGCCTCGGGAACATAAGTGCCGTAACTCATGAGTCCGCCGACTGCGACGAACTCTCGCCGTACGTAACTCGTGGCCACTGCATGGCGCGCCGCCAACGCGACAAGCTGATCGCGCCGATCATCGAAAAACGGATCGGCCGCGACCACGAGCGCGCCGATATGCCGTTGGTCTACGGCCGCGAACACCGCCTCAAAGTCGCTTTCGGTGCTGGCGCTCAAAACGTGAATTTGCCGCCCAAGTGCGCGCGCCGCCGCTTGCAATTCCGTCACCTGTGGCTTGCTGATCGGGTTCTCCAGATTGGCAAGCACTCCAATGACGGCAGCAGCGGGGACCAGTTCGAGCAGGAGCGCTAGCCGCTTTGCCACCGTCTGGATGGGAATCAACGTTATGCCCGTGACGTTGCCGCCCGGTCGATTGAGGCTGTCTACGAGGCCAAGCATCACGGGGTCGCCGCCGATCACGCAGACGATCGGAATGGTCGAGGTCGCCGCCTTTGCCGCACGGATTGTGGGAGTGCCGGCAGTTGCGACGATTGCGGCAACTCGCCGGCTCACCAAATCGGCCGCCAGCGCCGGAAGCCGACCGTAGTGACCGTCGGCGTAGCGGTATTCGATCGCTACGTTCCGACCTTCGGCATGACCAGTTTCGTTCAGCCCTTGATGGAATGCGGCAAGGAGATGAGTGAACTGGGCGGCCGAGGCGCCGTTGAGATACCCGATCACCGGCATCGCCGCCTGTGCGTGCGCGGCCCGGTGCCAGCCAAACATCGCGCCGCCGAGCAGCGTGATGAACTCCCGCCGTCTCGTCTCGAGCATCAAGCTTCCTCCCAACCGCCTGGCGCCGCCGTCGGTCGGTTTACCGCACGCTCAGCCTGCCTCAGCGCGGGGGCTGGGTCCTTGGGGCAAACCTGAATCGTTCTGAACGGGGCGTGGGCGGCCGGCCCCCTCGCGTGCCTCCGGCCTTGATAAACAAGGCGATGGTACGTCAGGGCGGGCCGGTTTCGACCGAAAACGGATGAACCAGAGGTTCCGGGGCGGTCATGAGCGCGCGCCTCATTCGATCACCTCATCGGCCAGCGCGAGCAGCGTGGGCGGCACGTCGAGGCCGAGCACTCGTGCGGTGTTCAAATTGATCGCCAATTCGAATTTGGCCGGTGCTTGCGCCGGCAGATCGCCCGGGTTGGCACCTTTCAGGATGCGATCGACGTACGAAGCCGCGCGCCGAAATATATCCGCGGTGTCGGGCCCGTAGGCCATGAGTGCGC
Organism: uncultured Alphaproteobacteria bacterium; assembly: GCA_963712565.1. Lineage (GTDB taxonomy): Bacteria > Pseudomonadota > Alphaproteobacteria > Rhizobiales > Xanthobacteraceae > VAZQ01. The sequence goes on from CAVQIP010000045.1 coordinate 47,272, forward strand.
CTTCCTTGACAAACTGCCGATAGGTGAAGATGGCGGGAAGGCGATTGCGCGCGGCTGCCTGCATGATCAAGTCGCGGTGAACCACGGTATAGGTATCCGGGGGCACGATCAGGCCGCCGCCCGGCGCCGCCGCAAGCTTGGCGACGGCGGCATCGATGTCGGCTTCGCTGCGGATGCGGGCGACGCTGAGTTCGATCGGATAGTGTCGGGCATGGATCTCGAAGGCGGGCAGAAACCGCTCGTAATACGGAGTCGTATCGGGATTGAAGATGAACCCGACGCGCGTGATCGTGGGCGCGATCTGTTTGAGCAGCTCCAGCGATTTTCCGAACATCGAATATTCGACGAAACTGAACCCGGTGATATTGCCGCCGGGACGCGCCAAGTTCGGGATGAAGCCCTGCCCGACCGGATCGTTCACCATCACGAACACGATGGGGATCGAGCGAACCACCTCCGTCAGCGCGGACAGGTTCACGGTCCCGTTGGCGACGATGAGGTCGGGCGCGAGCGCCGCGACTTCCTTGACGTAGTTGCGGACGCGCTGGACATCGGCCGCGGACCAGCGCCAGTCGATGCTCAGGTTCTGCCCCTCGGTCCAGCCCAGCGCTTGCAGGCCTTGCCGCAAGGCGGCCGCGCGCGTCCGCCCTTCCGGATCATCCTCCGCGTTGGTCATCAGCACCGCGATCCGGCGCATGCGGTCTGGCCCCTGCGCCCGCGCCGCGAGCGGCCAAGCCGCCAGCGCGCCGCCGAGCAACGCGATGAAATCCCGCCGTCTCATTCGATCACCTCGTCGGCGCGGGCGAGCAGCGCCGGCGGCACTTCGAGCCCGATTGCCTTCGCGGTCTTGAGGTTGAGGACCAGCTCGAACTTGGTGGGTGCCTGCACCGGGAGGTCCGCCGGCTTCTCGCCCCTCAAAATACGGTCCACGTAGGACGCTGCGCGGCGGTGAAGCTCGACCATGTCGATGCCGTAAGAGCAGAGCACGCCGCCCTCGACCATGTAGCGGAAACCGGCAATCGTGGGGACACGATGGCGAATCGCCAATTCGGCAATCAGCCCGCCATGCCGGCGGTTGACCGGGTTCGGCAACGCGATCAGACCGCCATTGGGCTCGCGTGCAAAGGCCGTCACGGCGCGCTCGACCTCGCCGGCGTCGTGCACCCCTGCCGCGGTTACTGCGACTGCGATCGTCGGTCCCGCCGCTTCAACCGCGCGCGCGAACTCGACGTTGCCGGACGATTCCGGAAGCTGGAGGACCAGCGCGCAGGTCATGGCGGGAGCGATCTCCTTGAGCACCTCCAGCCATTTCCCGCCCATGGCGGGCTCGAAATGCATGAACCCCGTGATATTGCCACCCGGCCTGGCAAGGCTCGCGACAAACGCGCTCCCGACCGGATCACCCACCCCGGCAAACACGATCGGTATCGCCCGCGTCTCCCGTTGCAGGGCCGCGACGCCCGGATTGCTGTTGACGACGATCACATCGGGCGCCCATGCCACCAATTCCCGCGCGTAGGCGTGCCATTTGTCGATGTCATTACCGGCTGCGCGAAGCTCGATGCGAAGGTTACGGCCATCGGACCAACCGAGCTCCGCGAGCTGGCGCTTGAACGCCGCCCACCGTGCCAGCAATTCCGCATTTTCGAGACTGTCCGTCAGCACGCCGATCCGGCGCAGCGCCGACGCCTCCTTTGCGCTCCCGACGAGCGGCCGAACACCCGCCGATGCAGCCGTGGCGCCGAGCAGGCTGATGAAATCGCGCCGCCTCATTCGATCACCTCTTCGGCGCAGGCGAGCGATGGCATGTCGAGCCCGAGCGCCTCGGCCGCCGGGTGATCGCCGGCGCGCGGCCACACGGTCGCGCTCGGCCTTGGCAGGGTGATAAAGTCGCGGCGCCTCATTCCGTTACCGTATCGTTGGAAATCCGACAGCTCGCATCCAACAGTGTAGCCGAAGGCAGCTCGGCCCGACACTGCGTGGCCACGCGACCCGAACCCGGTGGCGGCCCATTACGCGGGCGTCAACGTCCCGGCCGGCGTGAGGTTCTGCCTGCGCTTGCCGGATCGGAAAAGAACCAAGTACAGGCGTCATTTGACCGATCGTGCCGCCACGCGGCCCCTAGGTCCTTGGGGCAAACCTGAATTGTCCTGAATCCGCGAAGGCGCCGCCGGCGCCATCCCATTACGGCGGATGGCGGGCGCTCAGGACCGGCCTGGATTGTCGCGAAATTGCGCGAGGATCCCCGCACTCAAGGCGGATCGAGCCGGCGGATCGCCAGCATGGTAATGTCATCGGAGGGGCGCGCGGTCCCGACGAAGCCACGGACTGCTTCGGCGACGGATTTCACGATCTGGGCAGCGGAGAGACCGGCGGCCGCCCGCAAGGCAGCTTCCAATCGTTCCTCCGAGAACAGCGCCCCCTCGTGATTGGCCGCTTCGGTCACGCCATCGGTGAAGAGATAGATGCCCTCTCCCGGCGCCAGTGACAGCCGCTCGGTCGCGTAAACGGCATCGGGCTCAACGCCGAGGATGATGCCCTTGCCGCCCTCGATCGGCTCCAGCGCCGGGCCGTTCAAGCGGTAGGGGGCGTTGTGGCCGGCGTTGCAAAATTGCAGCTCGCCGCTGCCGGGTGCGAGCATCGCGAAGAACAAGGTCACGAACATCATGTCGCCGTTGTCCTGGCAGAGCTCGCGGTTCACCCGCCCGACGATCTCGGCCGGACGCGCAGGCCCGCCTTTCGGCGAGCGAATGAGCTCGGTGGCGATCCGGATCAGGCTCTTGGTGCGCGCCATGAACAGCGCGGCGGGCATCCCTTTGCCGGATACGTCCCCGACCAGGAAGCACAGCGTCCCGTCTTCGGTCGTGAAGAAATCATAGAGATCGCCGCCGACCTCGCGCGCCGGCTCCATGCTCGCGCACAAGTCGACGGGGAATTCCGCGCTCGGCGCCGGGAAGGAGCGCGGCACCATCCCCATCTGCAGCCGACGCGCTGCCTCCAGCTCCTCCTCCAGCCGGGCGAGGTGGGCGTCGACCTCGTCCCGCAACCGCTTCTTCTCGAGCGTGGCGCCGAGGCGTGCCTTCAACAGCACCGGATTGAACGGTTTGAACAAATAATCGACGGCGCCGAGCTCGATGCAGCGCACCACGCTGTTCATCTCGTTGAGCGCCGAGATCATGATGACGGGGAGATCACGCAGCCCGGCCTGATCCTTCAGCCAGGCGAGCACCTGATAGCCGTCCACCTTCGGCATCTGCACGTCGAGCAGGACAAGGTCGAAGGCTTCGCTCTGGAGCCGTGCAATAGCCTCCTCGCCGTCCTGCGCGGTTTCGACATTGCTGTAACCCTCGAGATCGAGGTAGAGCGTCAGCGTGTAGCGATTGTCGTCGTTGTCATCGACGACGAGGATGCGCGTGCCCTCTCCGTTTGGTCGATGACCGGCCACCGTGCGCTTCCCTCTAGATCTGCCGTAGATCTGCCGTCAAATTCTAGCACCGACCGGACGCCGCGCACTCGATATTCGTACACGGCCGGCGGTGCGTTGGCGGGCGACAGCCCGGCCGACGGATATCGCCCCAGGCATGAGCTTGAATCGTCCTGAAATGTTCTGAACGGCGCGCCGTCCGGCATTCCACCCCGCCTCGAATGCAGGTATGACAGCTTCGGCAGGCATCTGACACCGACGGGACAGGTGGTTGCGATGGATATCGCCGTTGAAGAGCTCGCAGGCGGCGTTACCAAGATCGTTCTGCGCGGTCGTTTCGACACGACCGGAGCGGTCGTGGTCGAGCTGCCGTTCAACAAGATCGTAACGGAAAAAAACCGGATCATCGTCGATCTTTCGGCCGTGAACTTCCTCGCCTCCTACGCCATTCGTGTGCTCTTGGTCGGCGCCAAGATCGTGAAAGGCAAGGGCGGCAGGCTGGTCATGCTGTGCCCCGACAACAATGTCGCCAAGGTCCTCAAGACTACCGGCACGGACGCCTTGATCCCGATCTTTCAAACTCAAGACGCTGCGACGGCGGCGCTCGCATCGTCGTGAGCGCGATGGCGAGCCCGGACGCGAGCCGACTGGTGTTGCGTAACGACCTCGCCGAGCTCGAACGGCTGGCGCGATGGCTGCAAGGCTGGACCGAGCAGCGCGCCGTATCATCCGACATGTCGTTTGCCATTGCGCTTTGCCTCGAAGAGGCCGTCGCCAATATCATCATGTACGGCGCCCCCGAGGCGGAGGGTCTGGAAATCGCGGTCGAGGTCGAGCGCAATGGCGGAAACCTGGTTGTTCGCATCGAGGACAACGGCCGCCAATTCGATCCGACCCAGGTTCCGGCACCGACCGCGGCGGCTTCGCTCGAAGAGGCCAAAATCGGGGACCTCGGCATCCATCTGATGCGCAGTTTTGCGAGCGGCATGCACTACGAACGACACGACGGCCGCAATCGGCTGACGCTCCGGTTCCTCGGATCGGAGGCGACCGCAATGGCGCCGGGGTGCCGTCCGTGACCGAAGCTTTCGCATTCGGACCGTTCCATCTGTGCCCCATACGGCGCGAGCTGTTCGTCCACGGTGTGCCGGTCACCCTCGGTCAGCGCGCGTTCGACGTCTTGCTCACGCTCGTGAGCCGTCACGGCCAACTCGTGACCAAGGACGAGCTCATGGCCGAGGTCTGGCACGGGGTCGTAGTGGAAGAGAACAATCTGCAGGTCCACGTCTCTGCCTTGCGCAAAGTGCTGGGCGCGGCGGGCGACGGCGAGCGCTATTTGCTCACCGTCGCCGGGCGGGGCTATCGCTTCGTGGCGCCGGTCACGCGCGAGCGCGCCACGGAGGGCACGACCCAGTCAGAATCCACCCCGAACGCGGGAGTGGCGGCAGCTGCCCAAATCTCCGCTAGAACCAACCTCCCGCAACAGCTGACCAGATTGATCGGCCGCGAGGCCGAGCTCGCCGACATCAAAGCCCGCTTGACCAGTCATCGCCTGGTGACGCTGACCGGCGCGGGCGGCGTCGGCAAAAGCCGCTTGGCGATCGAGACCGGACACTGCCTCCTCGACAACTACGCGGATGGCGTGTGGCTCGCCGAACTCGCTCCGCTCAATGATGCGCAACTGGTGACGTCCATCTTGGCCGACGTGCTGGGTGTCAGTCTCAGCGGCGCGACGGGCGCAATCGAGACCTTGATATCGGCGCTCAGGAGCAAAGAGCTCTTGCTGATCGTCGACAATTGCGAGCATGTCATCGCCGAGACCGCGCGGGTGGTTCAAGCGCTGATCGGGGGTTGTCCGCGCCTGTCGATCTTGGCCTCGAGCCGCGAGCGGCTGGCGATCCCGGGAGAAAGCGTCGTGCGCGTGCCGTCGCTGCCGGCACCGGAGGCGAGTGCCGAATTGACGGCCGCGAGCGTGCGGGAATACCCGGCGGTACGGCTCTTCATCGAGCGGGCGGGCGCGCTCGGCGACGCCTTTCTCCTGACCGACGGCAACGCGGCGGCGGTCGCATCGATCTGCCAGCGGCTCGACGGCATCCCGTTGGCGATCGAGCTCGCTGTGCCGCGGCTCAAGGTCCTATCGGTGCAACAGCTCGCCTGTGGGCTCGACGAGCGCTTCCGGCTTCTCACCGGAGGTAGCCGCACGGCGTTGCCGCGCCAGCAGACGCTGCACGCCCTGATCGACTGGAGCTATGGCCTGCTGAACGACGCGGAGAAGGTATTGCTCACGCGCCTGTCCGTGTTTTTGGGAAGCGCCACGCTCGCGTCGATCTCGGCCGTCGGTGCCGGCGCCGAAATTCCGCCCGAGCGGATCGGTGATGTTCTGTTGTCCCTGGTCGAGAAATCGCTGGTCCACGCCGATCCGGCAGGCAACGAGACGCGCTATCGTCTGCTCGAATCGACCCGATACTATGCCCGCGAGAAGCTCGCCGATGCGCCGGACATGCATCGGCGGCACGCCCGACACTACGCTGCCCGGCTCCGGCAAGCGACGGCCGCATGGGAGACGGCGCCGACACAAGAATGGATGGCGATTTACCAAGGCGATATCGACAATCTGCGCGGCGCGCTGGAGTGGGCCTTTGCGCCGCACGGCGACATCGGGATCGGGCTCGATCTCGTGGGTGCGAGCCACGTGCTTTGGGCCGAGCTTGGGCTGATGCTCGAGCACCGGCGCTGGGTCAATGAAGCCCTCCGCAAAGTCGGCAGGACGACCCCGCCGCAGGTGACCGCGCGGCTCTTGTCCTGGCAAGCCGGCGACGTCCGCGAGCTCGACGATCCGGCCGATTACAAAGAGGCGATGCGGGCCGCCGCCCTCTATCGCAAGCTTGGCGACCGCTTTCACGAAGGCCGCGTGCTGCTGCGGGCGGGCACCGCCCGTCTCCTACCGGACAGCGGCGAGGAGGGCGAAGCGCTATTGCACAAGGCGCTTGCGCTCGTACGTCCGTTCGGTGCCAGCAAGACGCTGGCGCAGTGTCTGAGCGCACTCGCTTCAGCGAGACTGTTCGCCGACGACTTGGCGCGGGCGCGTTCGCTGCACGAAGAGGCGATCGGCGTCTATCGCCACCTCGGCGAAGGCTTGGGCGAGCGGCGCGACCCCTGAGCCGCGCTGCTTACCGCAAACCGTCGCGGCCGCTCGGTCGGCGCAAATTCAGAACGATTCAGACGCCGTTCAGGACTTGGCCCACGCGCGCGGGCATAATCGGCCCCCAACCCTTGACCGATGCGCGATGGACCCCGCGTTCCGCCAGAAACCATCGGCGCCAACCAATGCCGGACAACTTCCTAAGCCCGTCGCACTGGCGATATGATGATACAATGTCCTTATCGGCCGCTTGTTCGTCAAGCGCTTCATCAAATGGTCGGCCGATCGAGAGGAGCTCGAGGTGATCATGGAAGCGGATCTCCCCGGTATCCTCATCGTCGATGACAATGAGGACAATCGCTATACGCTGCGATTGATGCTCGAATCCGATGGACACGAGCGCATCACCAGCGCGGCGAGTGGAAACGAGGCGATTGCGCTGGTCGGCCGGGAAAAATTCAGTCTCGTCCTGCTTGATCTGATGATGCCGGACCTGACCGGAGACCAGGTGCTGAAGGTGATCAAGAGCAACCCGGACACGCGAGACATCCCGGTTGTCATGATCAGCGCCGACACCGACGCCGACAAGGTCTCGCAATGCATCGAGCTCGGCGCCGACGACTATCTGCCGAAGCCGTTCAATCCGACGATTCTGCGCGCCCGGATCGGGGCGGCGCTGCGCAAACATTCGCTGCGCGCGATGGAAAGCGAATACCTGGTCAAGATCGAGAACGAGAAGAAGCACTCCGAGCGTCTGTTGCGGAACATCCTGCCGGCTGAGATCGCAAGACGGCTGCGCAGCGGCGAAAGCAACATCGCGGATCATTTCGACGACGCCACCGTCATTTTTGCCGACGTGGTCGGCTTCGGCAAGATCACCGCGCGCATGAAAGCCTATGAAATCGTCGGTTGCCTCAATCAGTTGTTCAGCGAATTCGACCAGCTCGCCGAAGACGCCGGGGTCGAAAAGATAAAAACGATCGGCGACAACTACATGGCGGTCTGCGGCGTGCCGACGCCACGCTCCAACCACGCGCGGATGGCGGCGAAGTTCGCTCTCGACATGATCGCCGCGACCGGCCGATTGCAGTCTCGGCTGCCGGTCCCGTTCGCGATCCGGGTCGGCCTGCATTCCGGCCCGGTGATGGCGGGAGTCATCGGCACGCACAAGTTCGCCTACGACGTCTGGGGCGATACCGTGAATATCGCCGCACGCCTCGAGGCCGCGAGCCAGCCCAACCGCGTGCTGGCGTCCGCGGCGACGGCGAAGGCGCTGGGCCGCGATTACAGCTGCGAGGGCCCGCTCAATATCGACAACAAGGAAGGCCGCGCGCTGGAGGCGTTCTTCATCAGCCGTCGTCCCTGACGTTGCGCTCCTGTTGTCACCGGCCCTTCATCAGTCCTGCCGCCTTCAAGGCTTTAGTGATGACGGCACCGATATCGATGGGAGCGGACGGCGGAATGTGCGTGTGTTCTGGCCCCGCATCATACGTCGGGCCCAGCACTTCGCCGTCCAGTACATGGAGCTGCGCGCGTGTGGCTACAGGCCCGCTGGGGTGCAGCTGTTTAGGGGAAGCCGTCACGATTTCTCTCTTCGTCGATGCGGCAGGGCGCAGGCCAGCGGTCGTAAGGCCGAAGAATTTGGCGATGTGATAAGACGAAGAAATCCCCACGTCGAGGAGAAAAGGTCCGGCAGCGCCGCACTCATCATCCGCCCCACCCGTCGCAAGCGGTGTACCGTGCGCCATGTTTGTGATGGTGTAAGACTCGATCAGCTCGTCGCCTGCTGCGTTGACCCACACCTGACGGGGATAGCCGTCGACCATAGCTTGAACCGATGGCGTTATCGGCAGACCGTGCACGTCTGTCCATTGCTTGACGATCTCACTCGCGTTCGACGGTACCACTGTCGCGTCGGCACCGCCGTGCCAGACTGACACGCGGGGCCACGGTCCTTTGTGTGGTGACGCACATCGCACCAGATCGCCCCATGCGTGCGCACTACGCGGGGGACACTGAAACATGTTTTCGAATGCCTGCTGGACATTGTTCGCGGCCCCGTAGGGCAGACCTGCAATGATCGCACCGCCGGCGAAGATATCGGGGTACGTCGCCAGCATGACGGAGGTCATTGCGCCGCCGGCTGACAACCCGGTGACAAACACGCGCGTTTGATCGACGCCGTGGTCGGACACCATCTTTTTTACCATCTGTTGAATTGATAGCGCCTCACCGCACCCTCGTTCGATGTCGCCGCTCTGAAACCAGTTGAAGCAGCCGGTCGGGTTATTGGAACGTTGCTGTTGGGGGAGGAGTAGGGCGAAGCCGAACCGGTTCGCCAGAGTCGACCATCCCGCGCCAAGATCATAGCCGGCCGCACTCTGCGTGCATCCGTGAAGAACGACAACGAGGGCACATTCTGCTGAAACCTGTGGCGGCAGGTAGGTGAACATTCGCAAGGCGCCGGGGTTGGAACCAAAATTTATCGTTTCCTGGAGGTGACTCGATTGAGAACCAGGATCGGAAGATGCCGATCTCGTTCGGGCGGCTGCCCGCAGCAACTTTTCCCACTTTCGCCGTTGCGCTAAGAAATTACCGAATGCCTTGGGTATATTGATCACCGAACTGTCCTTTCATTCGAACCCCAGCGCAACGGCTGAGGAGGGGAAAAGTTGCTGCGCTGCATCCACCCGCGTTCTTAATCTCTGGTGATCCGAGGATTCTTTCTGGCGGCCCCCTATTGCGGCGCAACATAAGCCTCGCCACATAAGATCGCCAGCAACATCGCGGAGTCAGGTTCCGCTTCGGGAGCGATCCATGCCCAAAAACACTTCCGCCGCCAAAGCCAGGACAGCAAAGCCCTACTCTGACCGGCCGAAGACTGAGGGAACCGAAGTTGTCGGACAGTTTGCGCGACAGGGCGCGTCCTACACCAAGGACATGTATGAAAAGACCAAGGTCGCAGCCGAAGAAGCCAACAGGCTCATCGAGCAGACCTATTCGACAGTCGCCAAGAACGCAGGGGATTTCAACGTGCAATGGATTGAGATGGTCCGCGCCAGCACCAATTCCGCGCTCGACTTTTCCCGGGATTTGGTTGGTGTGAAATCGCCGTCCGAGTTCCTTGAATTGTCAGCCGCGCATGCCCGCAAGCAATTTGAAATCTTCACCGAACAGGCCCCGCAGCTCGCGAGCGTGCTGCAAAAAGGAACGAGGGACGCGGTGCAGGCTGGCGTGAAAAGCGCTTTTGGCAAAGCGGCTTGATCACATTTACTCTGTTGTCGGTCTGTTACCAGACAGACCGAGGGGGCCTTCCGGTCAGGGTGCAGCGTCCGTCCCTTGCTGCGCCTCCCGCAACCAAGCCGCTGATCGGGCGTTGTCGTGGTGTCTCGGAATGCAGTCCCCGGAGTTTGTGCGGCGCCGAGGTCGGCCACCCGGAGGGGTCGGAGGAACTTTCTCCTCGCGCCGGGCTTGTCAATGAGCGACACCGCCGGGAACCACGATGGGCCTGCGAGCAACGATACAAATTCGCGCCGCCGCATGCACCGATTCGACCGAGCTTCCCCCGCGCAAATGATCAGAAATGTTAGACTGGATGAAAAATGAAAGAGAAGATTGACGCATTCGTAGCCGCGTTCTTTCCTGAGATGCAACGGATACAAAGTTTGACCGAGAGCGATACGAACAAACTAAGGGTGTCGGAGAATTGGCTCCGCGCTCGGCTAGAGAAGTTCGCGGGGGACGTTCGCGAGGATTGTGGACGAAAATCAGAAGTACCAGAAAGATTCGCGCAGCAGTCGTGACGGTTGGTATGAACCTTCCACGCGAGCCGACACCCGACACATGTCCGGGGCAAATTGGCTGGCATTACGAACGCGCTGAAATCATCGCCGACGGCGTCGTGCATGCGGTCGGCGTCTGTCTGGGCCTCATCGGCGCCGTTACGATCGTCGCGATGGCGGTCAAGATGGAGCGGATCGACGTCGCGCCGATCTTGGTCTACGTCATCGGCCTCGTCACGATGCTCGCACTCTCGGCGGCCTATAATATGTGGCCGGTCTCGCCGGCCAAGTGGGTTCTGCGTCGCTTCGATCACTCCGCGATCTATTTGCTGATCGCCGCAACCTACACGCCATTCTTGGCGCAGATGAAAAACGTTCTGGCTTCGGCAAGTCTCGGCATCGGCGTCTGGTTGAGCGCCGTCATCGGCGTGGCCCTGAAGCTCGCGCTTCCCGGGCGGTTCGATCGCTTGGCCATCGTGCTTTGCCTGCTGCTTGGTTGGAGCGGCGTCACTGCCTATGACTCGCTCACATCTGTCCTCCCGAGCTCAAGCCTATGGCTTCTCGCAATAGGCGGCATTCTCTACTCGCTCGGCACGCTTTTTCACGTCTGGCAGGGCCTGCGTTTTCACAACGCAATCTGGCACGGCTTTGTCCTGCTCGCGGCGAGTTGCCATTATTCGGCGGTCCTCGCTTGCTTGCCGTGGGCATAAGCGACTTGATCCGCGCCGCGCGACTCGGAGATTTTCGCCCTCCCCGACCAGTCGGAGAATCCCTTTAACTGAGGGATGCTGGCGGAGGAGTGGAACTGGGATCCAACATTCTCCATGTGTCCGGACGTAGTCCAGCGTGTCGCCACGACCAAATTTGCTGTTATCCGGGAAAGGAACAGTTCCGAATTGGCGGTATTTTTTGCGCGCCCACGCGTCCCGGCAACTTGCACGCCAATAACGAACTCAAAGCTTGAGCGGCCGCCGTAAATATTGTCCGCGCGCCGGCCCGACGATCTCGCCGTTATGATAGACCAAGGCGCCGCGCAGGAAGGTGCTCTTCACCCGACCCGTGAGCTCTTGCCCTTCAAACGGCGAATATCCCTGCTTGGATTGCGACTCGGCCGCGCGAACCACAAAGCTTTCGTGCGGGTCGACCAGCGCGATGTCCGCGTCGAAACCCGGCGCGATATCGCCCTTGTTGAGCAGGCCGAACCGCCGAGCCGGGTTCCAGGCCAGAAGCTCGGCCATGTGATTGTAGGACATGCCGCGCTTGCTGCCTTCGCTCAACACGCCCGAGAGCAGATACTCGGTGCCGCCAAATCCCGCCTTGGCGAGCCAGATATCGGTCGGGTCGTCCTTGGACCACTTCTGCTCGCTCGAACAGCAGGCGTGGTCGCTGACGATCCAATCGATCTTGCGGTCGAGCACGGCCTGCCATAACGCCTCAACATCTTCGCGCGGCCGGATCGGCGGATTGACTTTCGCCTGCACCGCGCATTCGCAGTCGGTATCCAGCAATAAGTGTCCCACCGTGACCTCGCGCCGGAACGCGATGTGCGGAAAGACCTGCTGCATGGTCCAGGCCGCGTCCACTGCCTTGCGCGAGCTCAAGTGCAGCAGATTGATGTTGAGGCAATTCGTTTCACTGGCGAGATAGGACGCGATCCAGATCGCCAGCCCCTCGGAGTGTGGAGGGCGGGCGGCGCTGTAAGCATGCAGCCCCGTGAGCTTGCCCTCGCGTTCGACAATCTTGGTGTAGGCGTTGAGGATCTCCGCGAGCTCGCAGTGCAGGCTAACGCTGATGTAATCCACAAGCTCGGGATGCTGCGTCATCAATCGCCGGGCGGAGCGCATGATGAACTCGAAATGCGCGATGTCGTAGCGTTCCTCCGGGCCGATCATGAGAAAATCGCTCTGGGCGTTGGATCGCCCATGCAATCCGTAGCCGCCGTAGAACATGAAAATCTTGAACGAAGTAACGCCATGATCTACGGCGAGATGCTCCATTTCGTCGATGTGCTGCGCCTCGATCGGAGCGATGTGGTAGCCATAATCGACCCAGAATCGCCCATCGGATTGCTTGAATACTTCGGGCATGAATGTCCGGTACGGACCGCCGCGGTTGAGATAGTACTGTCCGGTTCGCATGTAGTTGAGGCTGGACGTCACGCCGCCCATCGCCGCCGCCTTGCTCTCCGAGACGGCGTCTTGAGCGAGGGGCTGATAGATGCCGACATGCATATGGGCATCGACGCAGCCGGGAAACGCCAGATAATTCTTGGCGTCGAAAATCGCCTTCGCTTGCTCGGCGCGGATATCCGGGGCAATCCGATTGATCTTTCCATCCTTGACCGCGATGTCGCGGCAATCGACCGACGTCTGGTTTGGCCGTACGATCCGGGCATTTTTGATCACAAGGTCAAAAGGCTCATCCATTCCGATACTTCCCTGCTGACGTTGCAAGCGGTCGTCGCGATAACGACCGGGCCGAGCCGCGCGAGGCCGACCAGGTCGAGCCATGTCAGCGGGAGACGTCCGCCCTCTTGCCGACCGGTTGAACAGGCGTTTCGTAGCGCTTGCCGAGCGCGACCATTTCCGGCGTGCCGATGAGATTGTTGAGCCCTTCGAAATCGAGCATGCGGGAGCGGAACGGCTCGGTCGTGCCGTGACCGGCCAGCGATGCATAATACTCGCCCGCCGTCCGCGCGAGCGCGCGCACGATCCCGCCGGGAAAGATCACGAGCGAGAACCCGATCTCCTCCAACTCGGCCGCGGACAACGACGGCGTCGTGCCGCCTTCGACCATGTTCGCCAGCAGCGGAACGCGCGCGCCCAGGGTCGAAGCGACGCGGGCCAGATCGTCGCGCGTCCTGGGCGCCTCCACAAACAGCACGTCGGCGCCGGCAGCGCGGTAAAGCCCGGCGCGTTCGATCGCAGCTTCGACGCCTTCGACCGCAACGGCATCGGTGCGTCCGACGATCAGCGTTTCGCGCGAATGCCGCGCATCTACCGCCGCGCGGATCTTGCCGCACATCTCCTGCGCAGGGATCAGAGCTTTGCCGTCGAGATGGCCGCAACGCTTCGGAAAGTCCTGGTCTTCGAGCTGTATGGCATGGGCGCCCATCCGCTCGAGGGAACGAACCGTGCGCGCCACGTTGAATGCGTTCCCGTAGCCCGTGTCGGCGTCGACAATGAGATGGGCATTGACCCGATCGCGGATCAGCGCGAGCGTATCGGCAACCTCGCTCACGCTGACGAGGCCGATATCCGGCCGGCCGAGCCGGGTATAGGCGATGGCGGCTCCGGAGACATACAGCGTGGCGAAACCTGCTTGCGTCGCGACCAGCGCCGTGAACGCGTCATAGACACCGGGCGCCACCACGATCGGCTTCCGGTTTAGGCGAGAGCGCAGCGTTTCCGCATCGGCCATGGCTACATTCCGAGATAGGTACGCTTGAGATTGGGATCGTTCTTGAGGTCTGCCGCTTTTCCGTCTAGCACGAACATGCCGTTGTCGAGGATATAGGCGCGCTCGGCGACCTCAAGACTTTGCACCACATTCTGTTCGACCAGCAGCAGGGCTATTCCCTCCGCGTTGATGCCCTTGATCAGAGCGAACAACTCCTCGACCAGGAGCGGGGAGAGCCCGAGCGACGGCTCATCGAGGACCAGGAGTTTTGGCTCGGCCATCAGCCCCCGGCCAATGGCCAGCATCTGCTGTTCGCCGCCGGAGAGCGTGCCCGCGCGCTGCCTCTGCCGTTCGGCGAGGCGCGGAAAAGTCGAAAACACCTTGCTTCGGTTGTGCTCGCGACGCCCACGACCGCGACGATAAGCGCCGAGATCGAGATTCTCGCGCACGGTCAGGTTCGGAAAAATGCGCCGGCCCTCCGGCACCTGGATGAGGCCGCGCGCGACAATCGCCGCAGGCCGCTCGCGCTCGATCGACGCATCCGCAAATCGGATCGCGCCGCTCCATGGCCGAATGACGCCGGAGATGGCTTGGTTGAGCGTCGACTTTCCGGCACCATTGCCGCCCAACACGGCAACGATCTCGCCATGCCGCACGGTGAGATCCACGCCCCGCAGGATTTCGGTCGTGCCGTAACCGGCGTGCAAGCCATTCACCGCGAGGATGGGTTCAGGCATGGGCGGTTCCCGTTGCCGCCATCCGGCTGGCCGCGCCGTGCCCGAGATAGGCCTCCACAACCCGCGGATCGCCCGCGATCGCTTGTGGCGAGCCTTCCGCAATGATGCGTCCCTCGGACAAGACGAGCACATATTCGGCAAGGCTCATGACAGCCTGCATGACATGCTCGATCATGACGATGGTGACGCCGCGGTCGCGAATGGCGTGGATGATCGGCACCATGTCGCGGATTTCGGACGGGTTGAGGCTGGCCAGCACCTCGTCGAGCAGCAAAAGCCGCGGCTCGATCGCCAGCGCGCGCGCCAGCTCGAGCCGCTTGCGGCCGGCAACCGTCAGCGTTGCTGCCGGCCGGTCGAGCAGTTCGCCCAATCCCACCGCGCGCGCAACATCGCCGGCGGCGGCAAGGGCATCTGCCCGCGCCGGCCGGGACAGATGCGAGCCGACCGCAACATTCTCCCGCACGGTCAGGCTCGTGAACGGCTGCACGATCTGGAACGTGCGTGCGATACCGCGCCGCGCCAGCCGATGCGGCGGCTCGCCCGTGATATCGGCGCCGTCATAGATGATGCGGCCCTCGCTGGGCGGCGCAAAACCTGCAATGATCGAAAACAGTGTGGTCTTGCCGGCGCCATTTGGTCCGATCAGCGCGGTGATGCGTCCAGCTTGCGCCAGGAACGATGCCCGGTCGAGGGCGAGCAAGCCGCCGAAGCGCTTCGATACCTGCTCGACGCGCAACAGCGGCTCAACCATGGCCGCGGCCCAACGATGCAGGCGCCACCCGCTTGAGGGACAGGAGACGGTGCCGCAGGTCGAGAAGAATTCCAGTGATGCCGCGCGGCGCGAACGCGACGACCAGGATGAGGACGCTTCCATAGATGACGAGATCGAGGCCCGGTGCATCGCCGGTCATGAGCTTGGTGAGTTCGCCGAGCGTCTTGACCACCAGCGCGCCGAGGAGTGGGCCAAATACAGTGCCGATGCCGCCGATGATGGGAGCGAGCAAAGCCTCGACCGAGATCCAAGGCCCAAAGGCAATGCCTGCATCGATAAAGAGGAAATACTGGGCATAAAAGCAGCCGCCGGCGGCAGTGATCGCGGCCGAGATGGTCATGGCCGAGAGCTTGACGATTGTCGTGTTCACGCCGAGCGCCTGTGCGGCATCTTCGTTTTCGCGTAAGGCGACAAGATACGCGCCGAAGCGGCTGTCCTCGATCATCCGGATGATGACCATCGACAGCCCGACCAGTGCAAGGATGATCCAATAGAACGCTGCGCGGCTCTGGAACTGGAACGCTTCCGGACGCAGGTCGAGCTTGATGAGTGTGCCGACGCCGGCGCCGGTGATGGGGGCGACGCTCGCGATGATCCGCAGCACTTCCGCAAAGGCGAGCGTAACCAGCGCAAAATAGGAACCTTTCAACCCCGACCGAAAGCTCAGCGCGCCGATCACAGCCCCGACCAGGGCACCCGCGGCAATGCCAATGAAGAACCCAAGCCATGCGTTGATGCCGTAGTGCACCTGCAGGATGGCGGTAACATAGGCGCCGGTGCCGAAGAAGGCGGCGTGACCGAACGAATACTGGCCGCCATACCCGCCGAGGAGGTTCCAGCCTTGGCCTACGAGCGCGATGAGAAGCGCGACCACCAGGAAGTTGAGCACGACGTTGGATGAAGTGATCAACGGCATGGCGGCAAGCAGCGCCACGACGACAAGGATCGGCGCGAATCCCCTCATGCCCGCTCCCCGAACAGGCCGCTCGGTCGAAACAACAGGACCAGGATGAACATGGCGAAGATGCCGATTTGGCCGAGCGACTCCCCGAGATAGAGGCCGGACAGGCTCTCCACCACGCCGACGAAAAGGCCGCCGATCAGGGCGCCAGTCACCGAGCCCATGCCGCCAAGCACGACGATTGTGAAGGCGATCAGTACGAAGGCGTTTCCGGCATGCGGATTGACGTAATAGGTGGGAATCAACAGGCAGGCTGCGATCGCGAGACAGGCGGTGCCAAGCCCGAACGTGAGCGCATAGATGTGCGCGACATCGATGCCGGAGAGCTCGGCGCCGAGTTTCTCCTTGGCCACGGCGCGGATTGCCTTGCCGGTATCGGTCCATCGCATGACGAGCCAGAGCGCAAGCGCGACGACGACCACCACGATGAAGGCGATGACGCGGGGCACGGCGAGAAACGCCGTGCCGACCTCGACGACGTCGAAGGCGTAAGGCAGATTGATCGTGCGGGTATCCGCGCGGAACGCATAGAGGAGCGCATTCTCGATCACGACCGCGAGGCCGAGCGTCACCAGGAGTATATTGCGATCCTCCCCACGCGCGGCCGGACCGATGACGAAGCGTTGCAGGCCATAGCCCAGCAGGAAGAACAGTGGCGTGAGCCCGAGTGCCGCGACGTAGGGATCAAGGCCCAACAGCTTGTGCGCAAAAAACGCCGCGAACATCGCGGCGGTCAGCAGCGCGCCGTGAGCGAAATTGATGATGTGCAGGACACCGTAGATCAACGTCAGCCCAAGCGCGATGAGCGCGTAGACGGCGCCGGTCATCAATCCGTTGAGTACCGCGGGAACGAGGATGACCGATGACAGCATGGCGGACGGACGGGACGGCGCCGGACGGCGCCGTCCGTCAAGCCGGCCTCGTCAGGCTCGTGGCATCGGGAACACCGGCTTTGCTGACGCGAACGCGGCCGGGAAGATCACCTGGATGTCGTTGTTGAGCACCTGGGTGTTGACTGGCGCGGCACCTTGGTTCTGTCCGTTGACGAACTTGGTGGGACCATACGGCATGACGTGGCCGGCAAAAGTTGAGCTTTCCAACGCGCCGATGATCTTGGCGCGGTCGGCGGCGGCGGCACGCTCGAGCGCGTCGGTGAGAAGCAGCACGCATGAATAGTTCATGTACACCTCGTAGGTGTAGAACTCGCCTTTCTCCTCGATCTTCTTCTTCAGCGCGAGCGCCTTCGGGTTCTTCGGATCGAACCAGTGATTGCAGTCCATGATGTATTGCGCCGCCTCCGGGAATTCCTTGACGAACTTGTACGACGAGGCCGCGCCGCCGAGCACCGAATAGATGCCCTTCGGCCGCACGCGCTGCTGCTGCATCGTGCGCGCCAGCAGGACGTATTCGTTGTAGTAGTTGGCCGGAATGACCAGATCGGGGTTCTGCGCCCGGATCTTGAGCGCGACGTTATTGAAGTCGCGCGTCGGCGTTGGATGCGCGATGGTTTCCAGGATCTGGAACCCGCGCTCGGGCAGTTGCGTGTTCAGGAGCTTCGCGAGACCTGCGCCGAACGCCGAATCCTCGTGCACGATCATTACCGTCTTCGCCGGCTTGCCGGCCTGATCGTTGAGGGTGACGAGATTGTCGAGCGCGGTCTTGGCGATGACGCCAAAGCCCGGGCCGAACCGGAACGTATTCCTCAGGCCGCGAGTCACGATGGCGTCGACCACGCCCACGTCCACAATGTAAGGCAGGTCATAGCGCGCCGCGGTCTGGCTCGCGGCTAGGCAAATCCCGCTGGCGTAGCCGCCGACGATGGCCGCGACGGCGGCCCCGTTCATCTTCTCGACTTCGGCGTTGCCGCCTTCCGGCGTCGACTGCGCGTCGCCCAGCACCGCTTCGATCTTGGCGCCGCCCAGCGCCTTGATGCCGCCGGCCGCATTGACCTCTTCGATCGCCGTCACGGCGCCGATCCGGCCCTGCTGGCCGGAATAGGACAGCGCGCCCGAGACCGGATGCAGCACGCCGATCTTCACGGGAGCGCCTTGCGCGCGCAGCACGGCCGGGGCGTGCAAGAATCCGGCCGCCGCGGCGGCGGCGCCCAGCGTCGTCGATTGCAGGAACCGGCGGCGGCTGACGGGCAAGAAATGACGAGACATGCGTTCCCTCCTCGGTGCTGGCAGGCGAGACTAACATTGGTCCCCGCAGGCTTCTATATTATCCCGACCCACTCGGGACTTACGAGGCATCGTATCCGAGCATGAATGACCCTCAGACCCTGATCGACAAGTTGTGGGCCACGCATGAGATCGTGCGCCGCGAGGATGGCGAGTCGCTCCTCTGGGTCGACCGCCATTACGTGCACGAAGGCTCATTTCACGCATTCGCCCGGCTCGCGGAGCGGGGCGTAGGCGTCGCCGAGCCCGGTCTGACCTTCGCGGTCGCCGATCATTACGTTCCGACCCGCGGCTCGCGCCACAATATCGCCAATCCCGAGATCGCGCGCATGGTGCAGCAGATCGAGGAAAATTCGGCGAAGCACAAGATCACGCTGTTCGGACTGGACGATCCCCGACAGGGCATCGTGCACGTGGTCGGACCGGAACAGGGACTGAGCTTGCCGGGCCTGCTGATCGTCTGCGGTGACAGCCACACGTCGACGCACGGCGCGCTTGGCGCATATGCATTTGGGATCGGCGCCTCCGAGGTCGCGCATGTGCTGATGACGCAGACCATCTGGCAACGGCGGCCGAAAACCATGCGGATCACCGTTGACGGCCGCGCTGCACCCGGCGTCGCGGCGAAGGACATCGTGCTCTCCATCATTGCCCACATCGGCGCCGACAGCGCGACCGGCTGCGCGGTCGAATATACAGGCTCCGCGATCAAGGCGCTGTCGATCGAAGGCAGGCTCACGCTCTGCAACATGTCGATCGAGGCCGGTGCTCGCTGCGGCATGATCGCGCCCGACGATGTAACGTTTGCTTATCTCAAGGACCGTCCCTACGCACCGAGCGGCGCGGATTTCGACAGCGCCGTCGAAGCATGGTCCACGCTCACGACCGACAGCGATGCACGGTTCGATCGGGAGGTCAGCCTCGAGGCGGCAAATATCGCGCCGGTCGTGACCTGGGGCACCAGCCCCGAGGACGCATTGCCGATCGATGCAAGCGTACCCGATCCGGCGCGGGAGGCAAACGAAGACCGCGCCAAGTATCTGCGCGAGGCGCTCGACTATATGGGGATCGCGCCGGGCCGGAAGCTCACCGAGATTTCGGTCGATCGTGTATTCATCGGCTCCTGTACCAATTCCCGCATCGAAGACCTGCGGGCCGCGGCTGCGGTGCTTGCGGGACGGACCAGCAAGGTGCCTGGTCTGGTTTCCGCCGGCTCGTCGCTGGTCAAGCGTCAGGCGGAGGAGGAGGGGCTCGACCGCATCTTTCGCGCGGCGGGTCTTGAATGGGGTGAGTCCGGTTGCTCCATGTGCGTCGGCATGAACGGCGATCTGGTCGCGCCCGGGGAACGCTGCGCATCGACGACCAATCGCAATTTCCGCGGCCGGCAAGGTCCGGGGGCTCGCACGCATCTGATGTCGCCGGCGATGGTGGCGGCGGCGGCGGTCACCGGGCGCCTGTCCGACGTGCGGCCGCTCCTGGCCGGGCGGACGGTCTGAGGCGCGCGATGGACAAGTTCACCCGGCTGACCGCGACGGCCTGTCCCCTCGACATCGCCAATCTGAACACCGACCAGATCATTCCGGCGCGCTTTCTCAAGCGGCCGCGTTCGGCCGGCTTTGGCGGAGCGCTACTGCACGACCTGCGTTTCGATGCGGATGGGCGCGAGCGGCCGGACTTCCCGCTCAACCGGCCGGCCTGGCGCGGCGCCCGGATCGTCGTGGGGGGGCGCAATTTCGGCTGCGGCTCCTCGCGCGAGGCGGCGGTCTACGCACTCTACGACTACGGCATCCGCTGCGTGATCGCGCCGTCGTTCGGCGACATTTTTTCCGGCAACGCCGTGCAGAACGGGCTCCTCCCCGCGCTCGTCTCGGACGAGAACGCGGCTGAGATCATGGCGAAGCTGGCCCATACGCCGGAGCTTGCGGTGACGCTCGATCTCGAGCAGCAGACGATCCTGTGCGGGAACAGGAGCTACCGCTTCAACATCGACCCAGTCCGCCGCAACCGTCTGCTCGAGGGCTTGGATGACATCGCGCTTACAGCAAGCTATCGCGACCGCATCTCGGCGTTCAAAGCGGGCGATCAGCGCCGCCGCCCCTGGGCCGCGCCCGTTCTCAAACCACCATAGTCCCGCCGTCCCAGACCGGGCGCACCGTGACGGTGTTGGGCTCATGAAAATCCTGTCGTGGGTTGGCTGCAGAAGGATTCTGCTGCGCCTCGCGTCGAGGCAAGTACACAGGTCGCACTACAAGCGCCCTATTCGTAGGTGCATTTTTGGTCGCTCGGATATGACGGAGAAGCAACTTCGCTAAGGGACTGGCGGAGGGAGAGGAACTGGGATCCAACATTCTCCGGGTGTTGCTGCGTGAATCCGCGAGTTTGCGAACCTGATCCGCAACTCCACCCCTCCGACCACGCTGCTTCAATCAATCTTTGCGCCGGTTAGCTCGATGACCGCGGCCCATTTCTCCGAGTCGCCCGCTATGCGTGACGCAAACTCCTGCGCCGATCCGGGCCGCGTTTCGAATCCGATCCTGGCAAAGATCGCTCGCGCCTCTGATGATCGCAAAGCTTCGTTGATGGCGCCGGTGAGCCGCTCGACGATCGGCGCGGGCGTGCCCCCAGGGGCGACGAGCCCCATCCACACTTCGTCCGGATAACCGCTCAACCCTGCTTCGACCAACGTCGGCACGTCTGGAAGCTCGGGCAGGCGCTTGGTACCGGCCACCACCAACGCGCGCGCGGCTCCGGCCTGGATATGCGGCAGCATAACCGAGCTGCTCTCACTGGTTGCCTGAATCTGCCCGGACAGGAAATCGGGAATCGCCGCAGCCGTGCTGCGGTAAGGAACATAAGGCATGTCGATGCCGGTCTTTGCCCTGACGAACTCGCCCAGCAAATGTGGCGGAACGCCGAGCGAAGCGCCGTGATTGAGCTTGCCGGGATTGCTCTTCGCGTAAGCGACGAGCTCGCCGATGGACTTTACCGGCAACGCGGAGCGCACTGCGAACAGATTGGTGGTGGTCACGATCATGCTGACCGGGACCAGGTTTCTGATCCCGGGAAAATCGATGTTCTTGAAGAGGATTGGATTTATCGTCAGGGATCCCGTGCTACCGAGCAGCAGCGTATAGCCGTCGGGTTCCGACGTTGCGACGGCTTTCAGGGCGATAGTGGTGCCGCCGCCCGGCCTATTGTCGATGACCACCGGTTGCCCAAGCAGGGCGGAGAGCTGTTGCCCGATCTGTCTCGCGACGATGTCCACAGTGCCGCCGGCCAGGAACGGAACGATGATCCTGATCGGTCGGCTCGGATACGCTTGTGCCGAAGCGGCGCTGGCGGTGACGAAGCCGAGTCCAATCGCTGCGGCCACGGCCAGCAGGATGCGTTTGTTGATCATTCTCTCCTCCCCGTTCGCCATTTCGACCCGGTTGCACGCGCATTCCGGTTGCAGGCGCAATTAAGCCTAAGCGAACGCGATCTACGTTGCGAGAGAAGGTTCGATCCGAGGATCTCTCGCTTGGTCTGGCGGGCCATGCCCGACGATGATGAGCACTATTTCTACGCCATGGCCCTCCAATCAACTTGAGATTTGTGCCGGCCGTCCGCACGCCCGGGACTGCCGCGCTGGTCGTCACCCTCTGGCGATGCCCAAAATCCCGCCGATCAGGCGGAAGACATGAACCTTTGTCCATATGTCCGCCGCGGAAAAGCTTGGGCGTGCCTGCATGGCGCGCCAATAGCGCGCGAGCGCCGGCCGCTTCGGGATCTCTGCGCCGAGACCGGCAAATTCCATGCGCGCGAGAAACACGGTCAAGACCACATCGGCGACGCCATAGGCTGGCGGTACCATCACCGCGCGGCCATCGCGAAGCGTCTGCTCAAGCCGATCCATGAAGCCAATCGCTTCAGCGCGGCGTCTCTCTGAAAGCCGTATTACAGCAGTGGGATCGAGGATGCGGGCGCGCTCAGCAAAGGCCGCGGCGCGCGCCTCATAGACCTCCGCGAGATCGGGATTTTCAGCGGCACGCGCGAGAAGGCGGCGATGGGTGGCTTCGAGGTGCCTCGGAATCATGATCCGCGCCAAGGGATTGCGGGCGAGAAACCCGCCGAAGGTCAATTCTTCGATCGGATAGGCGTAATGAAAGTCGAGCCAGGCTTTCGTCTCGCCACCGAGCGTCGCCTCGCTGACTCCCAGCGCATATTCGGCGATGTCGCGGCTCTGATCGAGGATGCGGTCTGACAACACCAATGTCGGCACGGTCATGTTCGGATTGAGCCGCACATAGTCCGGCTGCTGCTGGCTCATCCTGAAATGAATGTCGACGAAGACGGGCTCATGAGCGATGCCGCCTTCGGCGAGCGCGAGGCGCGCGATCATCGAATAATAAGAGGATGGGGCGTGATAGAGGCGCGGCTTGGCGCTGGAGAGTTTGGCGGGCTCCGTCATGGCCGGCTTCACAAAGGAGGAGGATCGGACTTTGCCTGATGTGGGCGCCGCGCGCAAACGACCTGCGCGGAGCGCAGATACAAAAGGCGGATTGGTGTCATGGCCGGGCAGGCTTCGAACGAGACCGAAACTTGCCGACTGAGGATCGCAGCGAACCGGCGACGGTGACCGGATATTGCCGGATACGGTAGCGAAGGGTGGCGGAGCGAGAGGAACTGGGATCCACCGTTCTCCACCTAACTAAAAGTAGCACCCTACCCAGAAGGCAGCGCATCGGATTACCGTAATCCTGGCACCGTACCCCTAATTGCGACCCGTGCCGTCAGCCAACTGGCAATCACCAACGCCAATCGAATCTCTCGTCAACGCAAGCCGTCGAAGGAGTTCGTGTGCGAATTGCGAAAGCAAATCGTCGCGCGCGCCCATGATCACGATGCGATCGCCGCGACGGGCCAGCCTGACCAGGGCGTCGCCACAGGCGCCGCGGTCGGGGAAAGCAAAGGCCTTTCGACCATACCGTTCAATCTCGCAAATAATTTCCCGGCTTCCGACACTGCGGTCGACCGTGCCGCCGAAATATACAGGCTCGGGCATGACCAGAACGTCCTCATCGTGCAACCCGCTCGCAAAGCAGTCCACCAAGGCGTCCCTCATCAAACGAATCGGGCCGTAGCCATGGGGCTGAAACATCAGCAGCAGGCGGCCGGGAAACGCGTGCATGGTTTCGAGCGTGGCAGATATCTTGTCAGGATTGTGGGCAAAATCGTCGATGACGGTTATTTCATTTGCAGTGCCCACAACCTCCAGCCGCCGGCGGATGCCGCTGAACTCACCGAGGTGGGCCGCGGCCTCCGCGAGGCCCACGCCGCATGCCTTCGCGACACTCAGGGCGGCGAGTGCGTTGGCCACATTGTGCAGCCCCGGAACTTTCAGCGCCACCTCGACGGCCTCATCGGTATCGCGCGCGTTCACTTGAAACGCGATTCCGGTCGGCGACCGGACAGGCGGAGAGGCGAGGAGATGGGCTTGCGTAGCACGCAGACTGTAGGTCACCGCTTGTCCCGGCTTCAAATCGACCGAGAGGGCCGCAGTTTCCTCGTGATCGAGATTCAGCACCACCGTCTGCGCCCCCGCGATGAAGCCGCGGAAAAGGGTCCGCAGCTCGTCCAGTGATTTATGATCCAGGGAAATGTTGTTCACTACCGCCACGCGGGGCTCGAAAAAGACAATCGAGCCGTCGCTCTCGTCCACTTCACTGACGAAAATGTCGCCGTCGCCCACCCTGGCGCTGGCAAAAGGTGAGCCCACGTCGATGAAGTTTTTCATATCTGCGCCGTTCATGATCGTTGGGCTTCTTCCAGCGCGGTGCAGAATCCACCCGATCATACCGACCGTGGTGGACTTACCGCTTGTGCCGGCGACACCAACGCCCAAACCGGCACAGTTGAACAGTTGGGCGAGAAGCCTCGCGCGGGTGGTAACGGCAGCACCAATACGACGCGCGGCTTGGACGTCGGGGACTGTCTCCTCAACAGCAGCGGAGGTGACCAAGATCTGACCGGCCCGGCTAATGCCACTGCCATCCTGCGGATGAAGCAGCACCCCCCGTGCACGCAAAAAATCAAATCTTTCGGCGTTGCGCCCCTGGTCAAGCGCGCGGTCAGAACCCTCGACCCGTCCGCCCTTGGCATGGACGATCAAGGCGAGGGGGGTCATGCCACTGCCGCCGACGCCACAAAAAAAGTAATCTCCAAGTCGGGACATCCACGGGTCCTTCCTAAAACAAGGGCCGCGATTGGCCAAACGAATAGCGTCCCGCCCTTGGGAGAAAGAAGGGCTACTTGATGCGCTGGCGGAGGGA
>CAVQIP010000046.1:0-21696 GCA_963712565.1 uncultured Alphaproteobacteria bacterium
AGTTCGCTTTCTCGCGCGACGCGCTCGTGTGGTTCGTTCGAGCTCTTGATGCGATATTCGAACTCCTGGCTGTTGTGCGGGAGTTGTTTGGTTACTTCATAGGCCCCGCCAGGCACGTTGCGACTGATGGCGGGCCTCACCATCTCACCGATCTTGAATTTATGTGGTTGTCGGTGAGCGCCCGGTATACATCGCCTTGACATATGACACGCCGCGCTAGCGCGACGTCGGCGGGACGCTCATCGGTAGCAGTCCATTCTAAGCCAACGCCGACACCTCTTTGCGCTGGCGGGCCAGAACGTCCTGCCGCCGATGTATAATCAGAGCGAGTACGCCGAGGCCGGTGGCCTGATCAGGAGCAAGTCAGACGGATGCGTATCGCCGCGTCGCCGGTGCCCACGTCGGCGGGAAGTTCGACGAGCTTACTCAATCACTTCGTCGGCACGATCGAGGGAGTTTGCGCTCGCAAACCAATCATCGCGGTCGACTTAGCTCCGCCGTGTGGAATGGCTGCAACGTATCGATAGCCTCCACAGGCTGGGTCTTCACGTCCCAGTTGAAGAAACGCAGCACGATCTTGTCAGTCGAGAAATCGGCGAGGATGAATCCATGCTGTTCGATCGGCTTAATCTGCTCCTGGAAATCCAGAACCGCCGAGGGCGTCGCTGGCGTGCCGCGGATGCCGACCGACGGCCAGCCGCCCGACCAGGTCCCGATCGTCCCTGGCAGCGCGACGCGTACCGGGTTGCCTACGAGATCGAGCGAACCGCTGCGCAGCATAGTCCCGAGCGCGATCGAGTGCATGTCGCCGCTGACAACGAGCGGAACACGCCCTTTCATCGCCGACATGGCGGCCATCAACCGGTCGTGCTGTTTCAGCCATCCCGGCTGCCAGTACGGCTTGGGCCGCGCGATGGTCAGCTTGCGGTCGGGGCCGAGCACGTCGGGGTACCACTCGCCCCACTTGCCCGCTGACCAACCCGGCGGGTTCGACGGGGCATGAACAACGTGGGCGACCTCAGTCGCGGCCATTCTCGCCTTCAGCCATTTCTCGGCCTCGAGGTCGACGTAGATCGCGCTCGGCCCCGCCAGCGTCATGGTGCGGCGGATATCGTAGAGCAGCACCTCCGCCAGCCGGCCGTACCGAATGGTGCCGAAACATTCGGACACGCCGTCGCCCCGATCACCGCTGGCCGACCACGGCAATCCGCGCGGACGAGCGACGTCGGGCAGGTGCTCCGGGTAATACATCTGCTGCGTGGCGCGCGCGAGTTGCAGCATGAAATAGGACGGCGGAAAGGTAATGATCTCGTCAGTGGCCTCGTCGTTATCGAAATAATCATGATCGTCTTGGATGAAGAATACCGGCGTCGAGCGGAAATCGGTGCCGTAGACCGGCGCGATCTGCGGGCCGGCCGCGCGCTTGAGCACGCTCTCGTTGTCGCCGCCCAACACCACGCCCGCGCGGTCGAACCTGCCAGCAATCTTCTCGGCTTCGGGCGAGGCGCCGTAACGCTTCGAGGTCAGCGGCGAGAGGAGATCCCAGTAGACGTGATCGCCGTTGGCGACCGCCGCCTGCGGCTCAAAGCTCAGCGCTCGTCGTAGCAGCCGGTTGCGCACCGCCGTCGGCAAGAACTTCATGGCCTCATGGCCGCCGGCGCAGGAGAAGAACAAAATCCGGAGCCGGTCCGGCCGCGAGTCCGGCGCCGGAAAGGTCGTAAGCTCCCAGGGCTGGCACAGAGCGGCGCCATTCTTGCCGACGAGCGCCAGCGAATACCTGCGTCCCGGGCGCAGATCGGTGGCGTAAAAATGCCAATGCTCGCCTTGGGTATCCCCCATCCTGCCTTGCACGGACGTATCGCCGACGCGAAGACTGGGCGCCTCGGTCACCGGCGCGTTGAGCGAGACCTTGATCAGCATCCGGGTGTCGTTGACGGTCGGCAGCAGGTGACGCACGACGCCGGTGTCCCAGGCCGTGCCGGACGGCACCGGGACAGTCGCCGCTTGCGCGAACAGGTCGGCCGGCACGGCGGCGGCCAGGGCCAGCGCGCTCGACGCGCGCAGGAACTCACGTCGGTTCGTGTAGCTCATGCAAATCCTCCCACGGCGGCGCGAGCGCCAACAATTCCGTGAAGTAATGGCGAACACCGTCCGCGTCGGCGGAGCCGCCCCAGCGCGTGTCGATCCGTATTTTCCGACTTAGCATCCGGTTCCTGCATCTCCTGCAAAAACGCCGCAACGTAAATCGACGATTCGCGGGCGAGGAGCATTGGAGGCACGTCTCGAAAAACGGTTGAGGTCACTCGGCCTTGATGCCTGCTGAAGCGATGACCTTTCGCCAGCGCTGGCTTTCTTCGGCAAACAATGCGGCGGTTTGCGCCGGCGACTGCCCACCGGGTGTCGTGGACATTGCCTGCAGGCGCTTCACCACATCAGGCATCCGCAGAACCTCGTTAATAGCCGAGGACAGCTTACTGGCGATCTCGGGCGGAGTTTTTGGCGGCGCAACGATGGCGAACCAACTCGTGTAGACGACGCCAGGATATATTTCCGCGACCGCGGGTACTTCGGGAAACTCTGGAATGCGCCTTTCGGTGCTAATCGCAAGCACCCTAAGCCGACCGTCCTTAATGTGCGATAACGTATTGCCGAGATTGTCGAACATCATGTCGACATGGCCAGCCAAAAGGTCAGTCATGGCGGGAGCAAGACCCTTGTAGGGCACGTGGACCATGCGAATGCCAGCGGCGGTGGCAAGCATGGCTGCTGCCAGATGCGGTGGGCTGCCGGTCCCAGGGGATGCGTAGCTGAGCTTGTCCGGGTTGGCTTTCACAAAGGCAATCAGCTCTTGCAGGGTCGACGCGGGAACTTTCGGGTTGACGACCAGAGTAGAGGAAAGAACGCCCATGATCGTGACCGGAACGAATGCCTCCGGATCGAAGCCGAGCTTCGGATAGAAATGCTGACTGATCACGAGCGGGCCCTGCGGCGTGGCAAGCAGCGTGTAGCCGTCGGGCTCCGCCTTGGCGACAATCTCAGCGCCGAGGTTTTGCGCGGCGCCGGGCCGGTTCTCGATAATCACCGGCTGGCCCCATTTGAGGGTGAGCTTGTCAGCAATGATGCGCGGCAAAGTATCGGCCGTGGCACCCGGCGGAAGCGGCACGACGATCTTGATCATTCGGCTGGGATAGACCTGCGCCGTTGCGCTCGCGATACTCACCAAGGTCGCCAGCGCCACCCAAAGATGCAACTTTCTCACGGCTTTCCCCTTCGCGGGCGGTCTGCCCCACGCTCAGCCTACCGCAAAAGGGGCGGCTGGGTCCTTTGGGGCAACCTGAATTGTTCTGAATCGAGGCAACGCGGCGGACTTCGGCTGCAGGCATCGCAGCCGAGGGACCAGGTGGCCACGACGCCAGCACATTCACTGAAATCAGGCCGCCTCTTGCCGCTTGCGGCGTCTCTCAGCCGCGGGAGGCGGCCGATCTGTTGGCGATGTTGGGGCACGGAATGCAGCACGAGCGAGAGATGGGGCTTCTTGTCGGCGACAGCGAAGTGATCGAGGCGCTGAGGCTACAGGTACTCCGGCGATCGCTCGGTGACCTCGGCAGTGAGTCTTCCAGCAGGCGCTTTGCCTGGTGTGAGTCAGGGCGTTGACTTGAGGTCCACCCGATTTAGCCAGGGGCCAGGGGGGCATCGAAAAAAAACAAAAGTGGCCCGGCGTTCCGGCGCGGCGGCGGCCGGTCTACGCTAAATTATAACAAAAATTCAGAATAACTCCCACTGAGAGGCTGACTTTGCCGCGTAACTACGAGGCCAAAATCTGGGCGCCCTCACAAAGAAAGCCCCACCCGGAGGGGTGGGGCGAGGACTAACGGGCTTGGCTGGGATCCCAGGGAATCGAAGGATCACCCGCCACCGCAAGGCTCTCAGCCAAAAATGTTCTAATCGTCGACCAACCTTGACGTTCGCCAATCGTGCGGCGGGCCCCCGCGGCCGCCTTACGAACGGTCTGCGTCCGGCTGCGATTGTCGGGCCCGTTGGATCGCCGCCCAAACCCGGTGCGGCGTGTAGGGCATGTCCAGCTTATGAATCCCGAGCGGCGCGAGTGCGTCCATGACCGCATTGGCGATGGTCGGAATGGCCCCTGTGGCGCCGGCTTCGCCGGCTCCCTTGGCGCCAAGCGGATTGCTCGGCGAGGGAATCGAGCGGTCGTGCAGCGAGAGCGCGGGCACGCAGTCGGCACGCGGCATGTAGTAATCCATTAAGGTGCCGGTCAGCAGCTGGCCAGTATCGCGATCGTAGACGCACTGCTCGCCCAGAATCTGGCCGATGCCTTGCACCACACCTCCGTGGAGCTGCGCCTCGACCAGGACGTGGTTGTAGACTTTTCCGCAGTCGTCGACCGCGACATAGCGAACGACCTCGAGCGCGCCGGTATCGGGATCGATCTCGACCTCGGCCACGTGAGCGCCGCTCGGAAACGCCCCCGAGGTATCGATCTTGGCGACGGCGTCGAGCGGATGCGGCTGGTCGCCGGCATGCTTGCGCGCCAGCTCGTCGAGGCCGATCGCAAGGTCGGTCCCCGGCACGAGGTAGCGGCCGCGCTCGAACACGAGATCGCCGGCGGCGACCTCGAGCTCCTTCGCCGCCAATGCCATGCCGTTGCGGATCACCTCCCGCGCGCCGACCGCCAACGCGCTGCCGTGGCTGATAAGCGAACGTGAGCCGAAGCTGCCGGTTCCAGCCAACGCCGGGGCGTCGGGGTCGTTGTAACGCAGCGCGATGTCCTCCGCTGCCAGGCCGAGGATCTCGGCGACCAAGTCGGGAAACACGGTCTCATGGCCTTGCCCGGATGGGCCGGCATTGGCGTAGAGCTGCATGCCGCCCGCCGCATTGAACCGGATTGCGATCTCTTCTTGGCCGACGCCGCCGGACGGCTCGATGAACGTGGCGCAGCCGATGCCGCGCAATCGCCCGCGCGCCTTCGCCTCAGCCCGCCGACGCTCGAAATCGTGCCAGTCGGATTCCTTCAGGGCTTGCGCGAGCAGGCCTTGCGGATCGCCGCTGTCATAAGTCGAGCCGGTCGGGGTCTTGTACGGGAATACGTCCCGGGCGAGGAAATTGCGTTGGCGCAACTCGATGCGGTCGATGCCGGTGACCCGCGCAGCCTCATCGACTAGACGCTCGGCCAGATAGGCCACGCTCGGCCGTCCGGCACCGCGATAGGCGGTGCCCGGCGTAATGTTGGTGAAGACCAGCCGATTCAGTCCGTAGCACGCCGGCGTCCGATAGGCGTTCACCGCCATGCTGGTCGGCGACGCCGCGGTGTTGATAAACGGCCCGGCGTTCGAGCAATAGGCGCCGAGATTGACCAGCCACTCGATGCGCATGGCTAGGAAATTGCCGTCGCGGTCGAGGGCAAGCTCGCCGGTCAGTGTGACGCCGCGTCCCTGGTGGTCGCTGACGATCGTTTCGGCCCGCGTGCCGGTCCATTTCACGGGGCGGCCGAGGCTTCGCGTCGCCAGGAGAACAGCGGCGAATTCTGGATAAATCTCGTTGCGTACGCCGAATGCGCCGCCGACGTCCTGGGCGTGGACGCGCAACTGCTCCTGGGGAATGCCGGTGACATAGGCGAGCTCGGCACGGATGCCGGCGGCTCCCTGGGTCGGCATGTAGACGTCATGCATGCCGGTGCGCGGGTCATAGGCCGCTAGGCACGACTTTGGCTCCATCGGATTGCCGGAAATGCGCTGTGCCTCGAGCGTCAGGCGCACCACTTGCGCCGCCTTGGCGAAGGCTTCCTCCACCGGTGCACGACTGCCGTATTCGTAATCGACCGCGAGGTTGCGGGGCACGTCGGTATGGATGAGCGGCGCCGCCGCTTCGAGTGCGTCGGCGGCCTCGATCACGACCGGCAGGTCGCGATAGTCGACGACGATCCGCTCCGCGGCGTCCTGTGCAGCCGCTTCGGTCTCCGCCACGACCAGTGCCACCGCCTCGCCAACGAAGCGCACGCGTTCATGGGCGAGCGCAGGGCGATGCGGGACCTTGATCGCCGCGCCGTCCTTTCCCTTGAAATGCAGGATCGGCCGCG
The DNA here is from genome assembly GCA_963712565.1 of uncultured Alphaproteobacteria bacterium. GTDB lineage: Bacteria > Pseudomonadota > Alphaproteobacteria > Rhizobiales > Xanthobacteraceae > VAZQ01. Next base: position 6,095 of record CAVQIP010000046.1, read on the forward strand.
GGCTCTTGAAACCGGCCTTGATCACATGCTCGCCGCTGAACACGGCGAGCACGCCGGGGCCAGCCATCGCCGCGGCGGTGTCGATCGCCACGATCTCGGCGTGCGGCCGATCCGAGCGCAGGAAATAGCCGCGGGCTTGGCCGGGCAAATCCCAATCGGCGGTATATCGACCTTGTCCGGTGAGGAGGCGGTGGTCCTCGCGCCGGCCTTTGAATGCACCACTCACGCCATACCCGATGATATTGATCCGCTCGTACCGCGATCGAGATTCGGGATGAGCCCACCGGAATTGTCAAATGAATTGAAGAGGGCGCAAAACTATCGACCCATTCGCGGGCGCGAGCAACTGTTTCGGGTTTTGCGGGGGGGACAGGGGTGAAGCTCGATCACGGCATTCGCCGTTCGGCCGCGTTGCCACGCTGCAGCTTGGCTGTCCCGGAGGATCGGCCAGCAAATCCACAACCGAGGCATTAAGCCCCCTGCCGGTCTCGCGGTGGAATGCCCTGCCCAAGTCGCCCGAGGCGCTCGCTGCTCTTCGGAAGGCCGAAGTCGAAAGGTCGCGGCAGATCATTAAGTCGGCGAGCATCAAGGAGGCATTATGGCCAGCGGTCATGTGAACCGCGCAAACAGGCCAAACACATGGCTGCACCGACCAAGTCCTGCGACGTGAAGTTTTTCCTTGCCAACTCGGAGCCGTCCACACATGGCGCTTTGGACGCTGGACCCTGGCCCCGGAGGGCGCTCGGTCGCTGGGCCCTGTAGCCCCCAGCGTAGCCCCAAGCCCCCTTTGATCGCCCATCAGTGGCCAAAATGCCTGCCGATTGGGCACTTCTAAAAGTGCGCCTGGTCCTCGTAGACGACCGAGACGAGCTTCCAGGTGCCGACGATCTTCTGCCTGAGCTCCTGGTCGTCGGCGTGGGCGGGAGCGGCGATGAGTGCCAGTAGACAGATCCGCAGAACCAGCATGGATTTCCTCTCGGCCCTTGCTTGCAATGAGCCGAAAGCCTGCAGCGCTTTCCGGCGAAACGGATTTGTGACGAAGCCCGCCCCCATAATGGCTATTTCGTGTCGCCCAACCATTTGGCGCGGATTCGCCCCAGCGTGCCATTCACCTCGATCTTGTCGATCCAGATGTTGATGAAGTTAAGCAGCGTCTGGTCGTCGCGCCCCAAGAGGATCGCCACGTAGTCCGGTTCGAACAATTTTTCTGGGCTCACCGCCGCGAGCCGAGGATTCTGCCGGGACATGTAGATCACCGCATTGGAATTGGATACCTGGGCGTCGACTTTGCCGGCGAGGAGTTCCGCGGTTGCGGCTGCGTTGCTCTCGAAGCCGACGGGGGTCGCGCGCTTGAACATAGTATTGGCGAATTGATCATTCAGGCCGCCGTGGTTGTAGGCGATCCTGATGCCCGGCTGGTCGAGGTCCGCAAGCGTCTTGAATTGTGCCTTGTCGGCACTGCGGATCATCAGCAGCCGCCCATAGCGCAAGTACGGCTTCGAGAACGTAGCGATCCGCGCTCGCTCCATCGTGCGCCCAAGCCCCGACATCGCGATATCGAATTTGTCGGCGGCGAGGTCCGCGAGCATCGAGCTGAAGGTCATCTTCACGTATTCGATCTTGACGCCGAGCGCGGGGCCCAGGGTCTCCAGCGCGTCGATGTCGAAGCCGTAAAGCTTTCCGGTCGCGGGATCACGCATGCTGAACATCGGCGTGTCCATCGTAGTCCCTACACGCAGCACACCGCGGTCGAGAATTCTCTGCAGGCGGTCGGGCGTCTGGCTCTGCGTCGCTGCCGGAGCCGCCGCGAGCACGGCGGCGAGGCCGAGGAGGAGCGAGCGGAGGTTCATCATATGGCACCTGTGATGTGTCGAATGGGCGTCATGAGCGCCATTCATTCCGCCGTCCAGCCGCCGTCGAGGACGAGAGCCGAGCCGGTCATCAGCGAGGAGGCGTCGGAGGCGAGGAAGAGGATGGCGCCGGTCAGCTCGTCGAGCTGGCCGAGGCGGCCGAGCTTGATCTTGGCGAGCACCTCGTCGCGAAATGCCTTGTTCTCGAAGAACGGCCGCGTCATCGGCGTTTCCAGGAAGGTCGGCCCCAGGCTGTTGACGCGGATGTTGTAAGGCGCGAGCTCGATCGCCATCGCCTTGGTGAAGCCCTCCATGGCGTGCTTGCTGGCGCAATAGACGGTGCGGCGCGCGGCGCCGACGTGGCCCATCTGCGACGAGATGTTGATGATCGAGCCCGGACGCTTCGCCTCGATCAGGCGGCGCGCCACCGCCTGCGCCATGAAGAACGCGGCGCGCACATTGAGCGCGAAGATGGCGTCGAAGTCCTCGACCTTGACGTCCATCAGAGCGGCCGGGCGATTGGTGCCGGCGTTGTTGACCAGCACGTCGAACGGCTCGCCGCCGCGATCGCGCGGCGCACCGCGTCGAGATCGGTGACGTCGAGTTGACGAGCGCCTCGGCCTTGTCGCCGCGGGCGCACGATCGCTTCCGCCGCCGCGTCGATCTCGGCCTGCGTGCGCGCGAGCGAGCGTCACCTGCGCGCCCGCCTGCGCGAGCGCGGACGCCGCCGCCAGCCCGATGCCGCGACCGCCACCGGTGACGAGCGCGCGCTTGCCGTCGAGGCGGAACGAGGGCGTCTTGGCGAGGTCGACGGTTGGTGCAGGCATGACGAGCAAGGAGACCGGGCTATTCCGCCGCCTGCGCATAGGGCACGTTGCGGCCGCCGTAGCGGCGCACGCGCACATTGGCCTGCTCGGCATGGGCGGAGAAGCCCTCGAGGATGCACAGCCGCGAGCAGTATTCCCCGATGCGCGCGGACGCCTCGTCGGTGAGCACCTTCTGATAGGTGCAGGTCTTGAGAAATTTTCCGACCCATAGGCCGCCGGTGTAGCGCGCGGCCTTCTTGGTCGGCAGCGTGTGGTTGGTGCCGATCACCTTGTCGCCGTAGGCGACGTTGGTGCGGGCGCCGAGAAACAGCGAGCCGTAGTTCTTCATGTTGGCGAGGAAATAGTCGGGATCGCGCGTCATCACCTGAACGTGCTCGGAGGCGATGCGGTCGGCCTCGCGCACCATCTCCGCCTCGTCCTCGCAGACGATCACCTCGCCGTAATCCGCCCAGGCCTTGCCGGCGGCGTCGGCGGTGGGAAGGATCGCAAGCAGCCGCTCGACCTCGCGCATGGTATCGCGCGCGAGCGGCTCCGAATTGGTGACGAGGACGGCGGGCGAGGTCGGGCCGTGCTCGGCCTGGCCGAGCAGGTCGGTGGCACAGATTTCGCCGTCCACGCTGTCGTCGGCGATGATCAGCGTTTCGGTCGGCCCCGCGAGCAGATCGATGCCGACGCGGCCGAACAGCTGGCGCTTGGCCTCCGCCACATAAGCGTTGCCGGGCCCGACGAGCATGTCGACCGCGGGGATGGTCTCGGTGCCGAGCGCCATGGCGGCGACGGCCTGCACGCCGCCGAGCACATAGATGTCGTCGGCGCCGCCGAAATGCATGGCGGCGACGATGGCGGGGTGCGGCCCGCCCTTGAACGGCGGCGCGCAGGCGATGATGCGCTTCACGCCGGCCACCCGCGCGGTCACGATCGACATATGGGCCGAGGCAACCATGGGATAGCGGCCGCCCGGCACGTAGCAGCCGATCGAATTCACCGGAATGTGGCGGTGCCCGAGCACGACGCCGGGCAGCGTCTCGACCTCGAGATCGCGCAGGGTCTCCTTCTGCTTCTGCGCGAAGTTGCGTACCTGCGCCTGCGCGAACTTGATGTCGTCGAGGTCGCGCTTGCCGACCTGTGCTATCGCGCGCTCGATCTCCGGAGGCGGTGAGCTTGAACGCCGGCGGCGACCAGTTGTCGAATTTCTGCGACAGCTCGCGCACTGCCGCGTCGCGCCGGGCCTCGACCTGCCCGAGGATTTGCTCGACCGTTTCGCGCACCTTGGCGTCGGCGGCCTTGATCGCGCTCGCGTCCATTCCGCGCTTGAGATAGCGGGCCATGGGGGTCTCTCCATTCCCTATGCTGTCGTCCCGGCCAAGCGAGCGAAGCGAGCGCGAGCCGGGACCCCTATCCCCGCTGTTGCGACCAAACTCGACCGCCGGTGGTTATGGGTCCCGGGTCTCCCTCGCTGCGCTCGGTCGCCCGGGACGACGATGGGATTGTATCACTTGATCGCCTGCGGATTGATCGGCGAGCCGGTGCCGCCGGTGATGACGAGCGGCGGGCCGCAGAAGAAGAACTCGTAGACGCGGTCGGCTGCGCAGCCGTTCGGCGAGGTCCTTGAGATAGAAGATTTCGCCCATGCACAGGCCCATGGCGGGAATCACCACCCAGTGCCAGGGCTGGTTTGCTTCCGCGGTCTCGTTCGGCCGCACCTCGACACCCCAGGTGTCGGTGCAGATGGCCGCGATCTGCTTGTCCTGGCACCAATAGCAGTTCTCGAACTTCACGCCGGGCGCGTCTCCGCCCACATAGCCACCCCATACCCCTTGCTTGAGGCAGCGCTCCATCTGTCCGGTACGAACAATGACAAAGTCGCCGCGGCAAATCTCGACGTTCTGTTTCTTGGCGCAGGCGTCGAGCTCGTCGTTGGAGATGCCTTCGCCATCCTTGAGCCAATCGACGCCGCGATGGCGCGCGATGTCGAGCAGCACGCCGCGGCCGACCATCTTGCGCGGGAGTGCTCGATGCCGAGCACGCTCAAGCCGCGAGAGTCGATCAGCTTGGCGTCGTAGCCGTTGTAGGCCTTGTCCTCATAGAAGATGTGGCCGAGCGCGTCCCAATGGGTGGCGCCCTGCACGCAGAGATTCAGCGTGTCGTCGGCGTAGCGAATCTTGTTCGAGTACTGCTGGCCGGCGATGGCGTCGGTGCCGGTGGCGAGCATCTGGTGGATCGGATTGAAGCGACCGCCGAACAGGCCGGTCTGCGGGCCGTCGCGATCGAGCGGAATGCCGAGCGCAAACGCCTTGCCGGTGCGGATGAGCTTCGCCGCCTTGACGATATCCTCGGGCGTGATGTGGTTGAGCGTCCCGATCTGGTCGTCCTTGCCCCAACGGCCCCAGTTCTTGAGCTTGTCGGTCGCTTCCTGGATCGCTTGGCGTCCTACCTTGATGTCCATGAGCCGTTCCTTCTCATGCGCCAGCGCCACACACCTTGCGGAGCCGCGCCGCAAAATCAAGTCGGTGACGATCCCGGAACTCTCCGAGCGCCTCCAAGATACGCTGCGGCGTGAACGGCATGTCGGTCAGCGGCGCGGCGCGGAGCGGGCGCAACGCGTCGTTGATCGCGTTCATGACCGCCCCGGGTGCGCCGGCGGTGCCGGCCTCGCCCGCGCCCTTGGCGCCGAGCTCGCTGTCGGCCGTGGGCGTGACCACGTGGCCGACCTCGATGTCCGGCATCTCGGCCGCCATCGGCACCAGATAGTCGGCCATGTTGCCGTTGAGCAATTGGCCGCGCTCGTCATAGATGCAGTGCTCGAACAGCGCGCCGCCGATCCCTTGCACCACGCCGCCCCGGATCTGCTCGTCGACGAGCTGCGGGTTGATCACGGTGCCGCAATCCTCCACGCACCAGTGCTTGAGCAGGGTGGACGAAGCCGGGAACTCGATGTCGACTTCGAGCCAGCTCGCCTAAATCCCGTTGGTGAAGGCGAACGGCCAGGCGCGCGGCACGTAGTGGCGGGTCGCCATCAGCTCGGCCTGGAAGCCGGGCGGCAGCGTGTCGGGGCGGAAATAGGCGATGCGCGCAAGCTCGTGCAGCGGCAGCCGCTCGGCGCCGGTGTCGCGATCGACCACGACGCCGTCGCGGATGTCGAGCGCCTCGGGCTTGGCCTGCAGGATCGAGCCGGCGACCGCCAGCACGTTCATGCGCAGCGCCTTGCCGGCCTGCCACGCCGCCTCGCCGCCGATGCCGGCCGCGCGCGAAGCCCAGGTGCCGCCGCCGTAAGGCGTGTTGTCGGTGTCGCCGGTGACGACGCGCACGCGCTCGATCGGCACCCCGAAGGCCGAGCGCCGCGACCTGCGCGATCACGGCTTCCGCGCCCTGGCCCTGCTCGGTGACGCCGGTCTGGCAGACGATCGCGCCCTGGGCGTCGAGCTTGATGGTAACGCCGTCCTGGGCGGAGATTTTTGCGCCGCCGACACCGTAGAAGGCGGCGGAGGGATTGGTCACCTCGACGAAGGCGGCAAAGCCGATGCCGCGATAGATGCCCTTGGCGCGCAGCCGCTCCTGCTCGGCGCGCAGGCCGGCGTAGTTCATCATGGCGTCGAGGTGGGCGAGCGCTTCATGGTGGAGAGCTTCTCGAACTTGATGCCGGACGGCGCAGCGCAAGGGTAGCCGTCGTCGGGAATGAGATTGCGGCGGCGGATTTCGAGGGGGTCCATGAGCCGATTTTTGCGGCGGCAAGCTCCACCAGCCCCTCGGTCACGGCGGTGGCGATCGGGTGCCCGACCGCGCGGTACTGGCACATCACATTTTTATTCTGGAACACCACCCGCGCCCGCGCGCGGTAGTTCGGGCGGGTGCAGGTCGAGCCGACCAGATTGACGATCTGGTTCGCCTCGATGCCGGAGGTGCGTGGATAGACCGAGTACGGCCCGATGCCGGTGAGGCAATCGATCTCGAAGGCGGTGATGGTGCCGTCGGTCTTTCACGCCGATCTTCGCCGTCACCCGGTGGTCGCGCGCATGGATGTCGGTGACGAAACTCTCGATGCGGTCGGCGACGAACTTGATCGGCCGCTTGAGCAGCTTCGCGAGCGCAACGGTCGCCATTTCGTCCCCATAGGTGTGCACCTTGATCCCGAAGGAGCCGCCTACGTCCTTGGTGATCACCCGCACCTGTTGCTCTTCGAGGTCGAGATGCTTGGCGAACAGGTTCTGCATCATGTGCGGCGCCTGGGTGCCGTGATAGACGGTCAGCCGCGCCTCGGCGTCGTTCCAGTCGGCGACGATGGCCCGCGGCTCGTTGCACACCCCGGTATGGCGGCCGAATACGAACGTCGTTTCCACGACGGCGTCGGCCTCCTCGAAGCCCTTGTCGGGGTCGCCGGCGACATGCGCGCGCTCGAAGGTGAGATTGTCGCCGAGCCCGGAATGGATCACCGGGGTGCCGGCATCGAGCGCGGTCTCAGGATCGGTGACCGCCGGCAGCTCCTGGTAGGCGACCTCGACCAGTTCGCAGGCGTCCTCGGCTTCGGCGCGGGTGCGGGCGACCACGGCGCACACCGCCTCGCCCTGCCAGCAGGCGCGCTCGATTGCGATCGCGTGCTGCGGCGCCGACTTGATGCCCTTGAGATGGGTGAGCACGCCGATCCATGGCGTGATCACCTCGGCGAGCTCCGCGCCGGTGACGACGGCGATCACGCCGGGCGACGTCTTCGCGGCCGCGGTTGCGATCGTCTCGATCCGGGCATGCGCATGGGGCGAGCGCACGAAGGCCACATGCACCATGCGCGGCAGCACCACGTCGCTGACGAATTGCGCGCGCCCCTGGGTGAGCCGCGCGAGGTTGGGTCGCGGCACCGAGCGGCCGATATAGGAATTGGGCCGGTCGAGGGCGGAGAGGATCGGGGGCAAGTCTTCGGCGATTTTCATGACGTCTTCCCCGCGCGCACGTTCGCCACCGCCTCGACCGCGTCGACGATCGCCTGATAGCCGGTGCAGCGGCAGTAGTTGCCGGCGAGGTGGGCGCGGATTTGCTCGCGGCTCGGAACGCCGCCGGCGGCCAGCAGCTCCTGCGCGGTGAGTCAGCATGCCCGGCGTGCAATAGCCGCATTGGAGCGCGTTGCGCTCGATGAAGGCCTGCTGCAGATCGGCGATCTCGCCGGTATCGGCCACGCCCTCGATGGTGTCGACACGGGCGCCGTCGCATTGCACCGCCAGCATCAGGCAGCCGCGCACCACCGCGCCGTCGACGCGCACGCTGCAGGCGCCGCACACGCCGTGCTCGCAGCCGACGTGGCTGCCGGTGAGCGCGACGTCCTCGCGCAGGAAGTCGACCAGCGTCTTGCGCGCGTCGATCCTTTCGCGCACGTCCTCGCCGTTGACGGTCACCGTGATGTCGTGGAAGCGATCGTTCATGACGGGGCTTGGCCCAGTTGGTGCGCGACCCGGCGCAGCAGGACGCCGGCGAGGTGGCTCTTCACCGCGCCCGACGCCTGGACGTCGTCGGTCGGGCTGAGGTCCTTCGCGAGCGCACTCACCGCCGCGTCGATGTCGCCGCCGGCGAGCGCCAATTCGGCATTGCGCGCGCGTACCGGGGTCGCACCAATGCCGAAATAGGCAAGCCGCAGATCGGCGAGCCGGCTGCCGTCGGCGCGCCCGCAGGCGGCGAGCCCCACCATCGCGTAGTCGCCGTGGCGGCGCGCGAATTCGGCGAACCCGACGCGGGTGGCGGCGCCCGAGGCCGGGACGCGGATCCCTGTGAGCACATCGCGTGCCGTGAGCGCGGTCTCGAACAGGCCCTTGAAGAAATCGTCGGCCTTGACGGCGCGCGACCCCTGCGGGCCGGCGATGTCGATTTCGCCGCCCAGCGCCAGCAGGCACGCCGGCAGCTCGGCGGCCGGATCGGCGAAGGCCAGCGACCCGCCGATTGTGCCGCGGTTGCGGATCGCGGGATGGCCGATATGGGGCAGCGCCAAGGCGATGAGCGGGGCCCCGCGCGCGAGGTCGGGCGAGCGCTGCGCTTGCGCGTAGCGCACCAGGGCTCCGATCTCGATCTGCCCGTTTTTCACCGTGATCCGGTCGAGTCCGCCGACGCCGTTGATGTCGATCAGCAGGGCGGGATGGCTCAGCCGCATGTTGAGCGTGGCGATCAGGCTCTGGCCGCCGGCGAGCAGGCGGGCGTCGTCGTTCGCCAGCAACTCGATCGCGTGCGCGACCGAGCCAGCCTTGGCATAGGCGAACGGTGCCGGCTTCATCATCCTCCCCGCGGCGCTTTGGCACTTATTGTCGCCGCCGCGGGCGGGGCGTCAATCCTTGCCGTTCGCCGCGCGGTTGGTGAAGCAGGCGTTGCCGAGGCCGGTGCCGATGGTGAGCGCGCCCCAACGGGTCACGTCGCGCATGAACGGCGCCTCGCTCAGCCCCTGCACCACCGCGTCGTTGTGCAGCAGGACGAGCGTTTCGTGCTTGCCGATCCTCGGGATCGCGTCGTGCAGGGCGGCCGGCAAATTGAAGCGGCTGCTCTCCCAGTTGCCCGGCAGGTTCTGGGCGCCGCGGTCGATGGTGCCGTCCGCCTCGATGATGCCCGGACAGCCGATGCCGATGAACGGCGCGAGCCGCAAGCCTTCCTTGCCGGCGCGCGTGATCAAGCCTTCGAGCATACCGACCAGCTCCTCGACCGCGTCTTCGCGCTTGAGTTTTTTCTCGTCGCCGTGCCGCCAGAGCTCGAACTTCCAGACCGCGGCCTTGGACAGAATTCGGTGCCTTCTTCAGGTTGAGCGCCACCACGCCGGCACGCATGTTGGTGCCGCCGATGTCCACCGCCAGGATCGCATCGTGCGCCTCGAACATCCAGCGCGGCGCGAGGTGTGCGGCGCCGAGCAGACCTGCCTCGTCGGGATCGTTGCGGACCGGCAGAAGATCGATCGGCACCTTGTCGGCCGCGAGGATGACGGCGGCGCGGCCGATGGAGAGCTCACCCACGCGACTGGCACGAAAGCCGCCGCCCACGACGATACGTTCGGCATCGCGCCAGGCCTTGAGCTTGAGGAAACGGCGGATGACGAGTGCGAGCTCCTGCGCGAAATCCTCGATCGCCCCCTGCAAAATACCGGCCGCTTCCGGATCGCCCTCGACGAGCAGCGAGTTCGAGCGTCTTTTTGCTGATGTCCTCGCTCGCCTCGTCCCCGAATGGATCTTTGCCGGCCTTGCGCAAGGGCTTGCGCCAGTTTTCGATGATGGCGCGGAAGGCGCCCTTGCTGGCGCGGTCGCCGAGGAAGCCCTCGTCGTCCTTCAACTCGACGTTATAGCTGTCGACATCGACCATAGGGAGGCGGGAGGCGCCATGCGTCGCGATGGTCGGAGCGGTGGTGCTGGTATCGGCCATGAACTGTCCCGTGACGATCCCCCCATGACAACCCATGACAACCGCGAAGCGGTCGAAAGGTTTCATCGCGACCGGGCAGCGGGGGCGGCCGGGGCGGCGGCGATGCGCCGCACGATGTCGATCGCCCGCCGCATCAGCGTTTCCGAGGCCTCCAGGGTGCGGAAGCCGGCGTGGGCGGTGAGCGTGACGTTCTCCATCCGCGCCAGCGGATGGTCCGGTTTGAGTGGCTCGGCGTGAAAGACGTCAAGCCCGGCGTGGCGGATGTGGCCGCGTTTGAGCGCTTCGATAAGCGCGGCCTCGTCCACCAGCGCGCCGCGCGCGGTGTTGAGGAGGATCACGCCCGGCTTCATCCGGGCGAGGCGCCCAGCGTCGATCAAGCCGCGGGTCTCGTCGGTGAGCGCCAGATGGAGCGAGATCACGTCGGCTTGCGCCAACAGCTGGTCGAGGTCCACCAGCGTCACCCCGGCGTCCGGGCGCGGCGAGCGGTTCCAGCCGATCACCTCCATGCCGATGCCGCGCGCGATCCGTGCCACTTCCGCCCCGATGCCGCCGAGACCGATCAGGCCGAGCGTCTTGCCCTTGAGCTGCATGCTTTCGAGCGGCTCCCACACCCCCGCGCGCACCGCGCGGTCCATGCGGGCGAGGTCGCGGCAGCAGGCGAACATCAGCGCAACGGTGTGCTCGGCGACCGCGGTGTCGCCGTAGCCCTTGATGGTATGCACGTTGATACCCAGGCCCTCGAGTGCCGGAACGTCCATGTAGCTCGAGGCGCCGGTGCCGAGGAATACGATGTGCTTGAGGCCGCGGCAGCGCGCCACGACCTCGGTCGGCATGTAGGAATGGTCGTCGAGGCAGATCTCGTAGCCGGCGAGCAGGCGCGGCAGTTCGGCGCCTGGCAACGGCTGGGTGTTGAGCGCGATCGGCGGGTCGTCGGGGCGGCGCGCGCGCGCAAAGACCGCGCCAGATCGTCGTTGCAGTCGATGAAGATCGATTTCATGGCCGCCCCGTTTCCGCGCCCGCCCCGGCATGGTAACACTCCAGGCAACCGGAATTGGATGGAGGATCGGAAAATGCCCGGAGAGTTCGAGGGCAAGGTTGTCGTCGTCTCGGGCGCAAGCCGCGGCATCGGCCGCGCCATTGCGGCAGCCTTCGCGCGCGAGGGAGCGCAGACAGTGCTTGCCTCCTCGTCCGCGCAGAACCTCGAAGCCGCCGCCAAGGCGGTGGGCGCCCAGGGCGGCCCCGCGCCGCTGACGGTCGCCGGCGATCTGCGCACGCTCGCGGGCTGCCAGCAGGTGTTCGACCGCGTCAACGAACGCTTCAAGCGCTGCGATGTCCTCATCAACAATGCGGGCGCGACCCGCGCCGGCACGTTCATGGAGCTGCCGGACGAGGCCTGGCTCGACGGCTATGCGCTGAAATTTTTCGGCGCGGTGCGGCTCACCCGCATGTTCTGGCCGCTCATCAAGGCGGCGCAGGGCCACGTGGTCAACATCATCGGCGGAGCGGCGCGCACGGTCGAACCGGAATTCCTGATCGGCGGCTCGGTCAATGCGGCGGCGTCGAACTTTCACCAAGGGGCTCTCCAAGCTCGGCATGCGCGACGGCGTCAACGTCAACGCCATTCATCCCGGCGCCACCGCGACCGAGCGCACCGAGCAGTTGTTGGAGCAGCGCGCCAAGGCGCAGGGCAAGACGGTCGAGGCGTTGCGCACCGAGACGCTCGCCAGGAGCGGCATCCGCCGCATGGCGACCCCCGAGGACATCGCGGCGCTCGCGCTGTTCCTGTGTTCGGAGCACTCGCGCCAGATCCAGGGCACCGCGATTGCGGTCGACGGCGGGGCGACGCCGGGTCTCTACTAGAACCATGTTCCGGCCGCATGCAATCAACCGCCATCCGTTCGTCCCCGCGCAAGCGACGCGAAAGCGGGGACCCATCTGTAGTGCGAAGAAACCCTGGGTTCCCGCTTGCGCGCGAACGAACGGAAATGGTCTAGGACGGCCGCGGATTGGCCCGCTCCAACAGGCCGCACGGCGGGTTGCGACAGGAACCTGAAGGCGCCGCACGGGCCGGGCTCGATCCTGCGGGGTTGCGCAACGGAATAAAACACCGGCGCGGGGGGTTCAGCAGGCAAGCCGGAATGCTTCCGGCGATGGGAGGATGACCATGAACGGACTCACTCGGCGCGAGTTTCGGCGCCGCTGGCTTGGCGTTCGCGCTAGGCACTTCGGCGAGTTTTGCGCAACAGCCCCAGAGGGTTCGCATCCGCGGCCAGATCGAAAAGGTCGACGGCGACGTGTTCGACATCAAGGCGCGTGGCGGCGAGGTCGTGAAGGTCAAGCTCGTCGACCCGCAGCGGGTCATGGGGCTGGTCAGGGCGACGCTCGCCGACGTGAAGGTCGGCAGCTATATCGGCGTCACCGCGATGCCGCAGGCCGACGGCAGCCAGAAGGCGATCGCGATCCATATTTTCCTCGAGACCATGCGCGGCACCGCCGAGGGCCATATGCCCTGGGACCGCGAGCCCGGCAGCACCATGACCAACGCGGCGGTGGCATCCACGGTCGCTGGCGTCGACGGCCAGGTGATCATGGTCAAGTACAAGGATGGGGAGAAGAAGGTCATTGTCCCGCCCAACACGCCGATTGTGACCTATTCGCCGGGCAACAAGGACGAACTCAAGGCCGGTGCCCACGTCTTCATCGTTGCCGCCGTCAGGCAGCCGGACGGATCGCTGACCACGGGCGGAATCAATGTCGGACGCGACGGCGTGGTGCCGCCGATGTAGGCTGCGAAAGGTCGAGCGGCAAGGTCGGCTTGGCATGCGCGTTGTCCGGTCGCGACGGCGCGCGGTTTCCCGGAGGATGACATGAATAGGATGACACGGCGTGCGCTCGCAGGGGCCGCGATGGGCACGGCGGTCGCGCTCACGCTATCGGCGGGGTGGGCACAGCAGCCCCAGACCGCGCGTATCCGCGGCCCGATCGTGGCAGTCGATGGCCCGGTGCTGACGGTGACGGCGGGCGAGGCCGGCAACCTCAAAGTCCGTTTGACCGACACGGCGGTTGTGTTCGGCGTGGTCAAGGCCGCGCTCGCCGAAATCAAGCCCGGCGATTTCATCGGCGTGGGTGCAACCCCGCAGGCCGACGGCAGCCAGCGCGGCATCCAGATCATGATCTTTGCGGAGACCCAGCGCGGGCTGGGCGAGGGCTTCCGGCCGTGGGACCGCCCCAACACCACGATGACCAATGCCACGGTCGATACCAGCGTGGCCGGCGTCGATGGGCAGGTCATCACCGTCAAATACAAGGACGGCGAGAAGAAAGTGATCGTGGGACCTGAGACGGTGATCCGCCGCTATGTCGTGGGCAGCAAGGATGAGCTCAAGCCCGGCGCCCACATCAACATCACCCGGGCGGTGAAGATGCCGGATGGCAGCTTCGAGGTCGCGCGCGTCAATGTCGGCCGCGACGGGATCGTCCCGTAGGCCGGAGCGGCATTCGGACGTTGTTTCGGTGTCCGCCGTGTCGTCATTGTCCACGCCGGGATCGGGCGCCGCCGTGCCGGGTCGGCGCATGCGCACTGCCGCGCGCGGGTATGTCGAGGTCGCTCGCGAGTCGTCGCAGGGGTCGCGCGGGCGCGGCGATGCGCGGCGGATTGCGCCGGCCGCGGGCGCGGCTGTCGATGTCCTCGTCGTGCGGGCGCTTGACCGCGTCGGCGCGGGCGAGCGATGAGATCGGCGGAGCGTCCTCGGTCAGGCGGGCGAGCAGCGGCGAAGGTCGGCGAGCCGATCGGCGACCACGTGGATGACGCCGATTCCTGCTGGACAACGCCGGTGATCGCGACATAGCGCGCGCCCAGCACGATCGGGCGGAAGCGCTCGAATTTTTTTCGGCCAGACGATGATGTTGGCGATCGCGGTCTCGTCCTCGATGGTCATGAAGATGACGCCGGCGGCCGAGCCCGGCCGCTGGCGGATGGTCACGAGACCGGAAACGGTGACGCGCTCACCCGAGGCGCGCGTGCGCAACTCCTCGTTCCTGATGATGCTCGCGGGTGAGATCGGCGCGCAGCAACGAGGCGGATGCGCGCGCAGCGAAAGTTCGAGGAAGCGGTAGTCGTTTACCACTTTTCGCCGGGCGGCATCGGCGGTAGCGCGACAGCGGGCTCGCGGTATGAGTATCATCTTTGCCCTGCGCTCGGTGTGTTCCCACCCTGGGTTGGGGAGGGGGGCCTCTCACGCGTCAATGAGAGGCTCGTTGCCGGGATCGAAAATGCCGATGCCGGCGCTTGCATCCTCACGGGTGCGAAACAGCGGCAGGTCGTCGTCCTTGTCGCCGACGCGGCCGAGCGCCTTGCGGCCCATAGTGCCTGGCGCCGCGTGAGGCCGAGCAGACCGAAGGCGTCGGCGTCCGCGAGCCGCTCGATCACATGCGTCGGTAGTCCGGTGCGCACCCACAGATCGCGCAGTTAGGGTAGGATACGCGGCACGCGACGGCGTTCCCTCACCCTCCTCCGCTATGGGGAGTGGGAGCACATTGAGCTTGCGGCAGGCGGTGTTCCACGATCCGCTGGGCATGGGCTTCGCTCAGTCCCTTGATCTTGCGCAAGCCGAGCCGCAGCGCATGGGTGGCGCGGATGTCGCCGGCCATCTCGCGGTGGAGTTCGTGCAAGCGTCCGGCCGCGTGCGCCCCGTTCTCCAGCGTGGCGTCCCAGCCGGAGAAATTGACATCGACCGGGCGCACCTCGACACCGTGTTCGCGCACGTCGCGCACGATCTGCGCCGGGGCGTAGAAACCCATGGGCTGCGAGTTGAGGAGCGCCGCCGCGAACGCGTCGGGATAGCGGCACTTGAGCCAGGCGGAGGCGTAGACGAGCAGCGCGAAGCTCGCCGCGTGGCTTTCCGGAAAGCCGTATTCGCCGAAACCCTCGATCTGGCTGAAGCAGCGCTCGGCGAATTCGCGCGCATAACCGCGCAAAACCATGCCCTCGACCATCTTGTGCTGGAAGGTGCCGATGGTGCCGACGCGGCGGAACGTCGCCATGGCGCGGCGCAGGCGGTCGGCCTCCGAGGGCGTGAACTTGGCGGCGACGATGGCGATCTTCATCGCCTGTTCCTGGAACAGCGGCACGCCCAGCGTCTTGTGCAGCACATCACGCAATTCGTCGACATCGCCATGCGCGGGCGAGGGTGACGGATAGTCGGGCTGCTCTCCGGTGGTCGCCGGCGCAGGTAGGGATGCACCATGTCGCCCTGGATCGGGCCCGGCCGCACGATTGCAACCTCGATGACGAGATCGTAGAATTTTTCCGGCTTGAGCCGCGGCAGCATGGACGTCTGCGCGCGGCTCTCGACCTGGAACACGCCGAGCGAATCGGCGCGTTGCAGCATGCGGTAGACCGCGGGGTCTTCTTTTTCGGGATCGTGGACAGGGCGAAGAACTCTGGCCCGTCCTTCTGCTCCGGCCGGCGCGAGCGGAACGAAAGGCCATAGTGCTTCTCGGTGAGCTCGAAGGCCTTGCGCAGGCACGTGAGCATGCCGAGCCCGAGCAC
>CAVQIP010000047.1:0-15120 GCA_963712565.1 uncultured Alphaproteobacteria bacterium
TCGGCCGGGCTGTCGAGCCCCGGCGGCTTCGCCATCGTCGAGAAGTTCTCCTACACGCGCGAAGCGATGCAGAACTACATGCGCGCGCTCAAGAACGGCGGCATCCTCTCGGTCACGCTCTGGAACAAGGAGGAGCCGCCGAAATCGGTGCTCAAGCTCTACGCCACCATGGCGGCGGCGGCGCGCGAGGTCGACGACGGCGACATCGCCGATCGCTTCTTCGTCGTGGCGAGCTACCTGTCGACCGCGACGGTGCTCTACAAGCGCGGCGGCTTTGCCGCCGCGGAGATCGCCAAGCTGCGCGAGCATACCCGCGCCATGTCGTTCGACGAGATCTACTATCCCGGCTTCGACTACGATCAGTCGCAGACCGGCAAGGTGCTGGAGGACTACGAGCGCCAAATCTTCTTCGACGCCGGCGCGGAGACCGATTCCCAGGACGAACTCAAGGACGAGCCCAAGGACGCACCGATGGCGGATCGGGCGCCCGCGGAAGCCGCGGCCGGCGAGCCGCAACCGCCACCCGAAACGCAGGGCGCGGCGGTGCCGGCAACGATCATGGGGCAGTTGGCCTGGCACCATCTCGTCCACGGCGGCTGGGACGAGATTGCCGACCGTTACGTGTTCGACACCCGGCCGCTCACCAACGCGCGGCCGTATTTCGCCGCCTACGTCAAACCCGGCGACCTGCCGCGCGTCGCCGACCGGCTCGAGCTGCTGCAGGACGAGTGGGGCTATCTGCTGTTGTGGGCGACGCTCGTCATCGCGGGCTTTGCCGCGCTGTCGCTGATTCTCATCCCGGTCATTTTCGGCTGGCGCACCATCTTCAGCCACAATCCCGGCAAATTCCGCACCATCGTCTATTTCGCCTGCCTGGGTGCCGGCTACATCATGGTGGAAGTCGGCCTGATTTCCGATTTCATGCTGGCGCTGAGCAACGCCACGGTGTCCGCCTCGGTGCTGATCACCGGCATGCTGGTTTTTTCCGGGCTCGGCGCCTTCGTGTCGGAGCGTTTTCTTTCTCGCGCGCGCAACCTGATGCCGAAGATCTTTATTGCGATCGCCGCGCTGCTCATCGGCTACGGCCTCTTGCTCGACCGCGTGCTCGACCTGATCGGCACTTTGCCTTACGGCTGGCGCCTGATCTTTTGCTTCGCGCTGATCTTCCCGCCCGCCTTCCTGATGGGATTTCCGATGCCGACCGCCATGACGTCGCTGGCGCGGCTCGGCAAGGATCACATGTTCCTGTGGGCCTGGGGCATCAACGGCTGCTTCTCCGTCATCGGCGCGGCCAGCGTTCCCATCATCGCGACGTTGTTCGGCTTGAGCGCGGTGCTGATCATCGCCGGCGGCGCCTATCTGCTGGCGATCCCGGCGTTCTTTGCCGTGCTGTTGCCGCTGCGACGATCCGCCGAGCCTTCGCCGGCGCCGGCGGCGGCACCGGCATGATCGCGCCTGTGAACTCAGCGATGCGATTCTGCGCCGCGCTATCGATTGCCGGATTGCTGCTGCTGGACCACGCGCTGTCCGCGCCCGCGCCCAGACGCGAGCTTGCGCCGATGCCGTCGTCGAAAACCGCGTTGGTGCCGTTCGAGATCTCGCCCTTCCCCTATCGCGGCGAGGTGCCGGAGAAGAACCGGCCTTTCCTCGACATGGTGGACGGCGAGCGGCGCGGCCACGCCTCCGAGCGCGGCGGCACCTACTGGGAGGACCAGACCTACAGCGACCAGCGGGTCCTGCTCCACATTCCGAAGGGCTTCGATCCCCGCCGGCCCGCGCTCATGATCGTGTTCTTCCACGGCAACGAGGCGACGCTTGCGCGCGACGTTCGCGACCGTCAAGAGGTGCCGCGGCAGGTCGCCGAATCCGGGCTCAATGCCGTGCTGGTGGCGCCGCAATTCGCGGTGAACGCGCTCGATTCCAGCGCCGGCCGGTTCTGGGAGCCTGGCGTGTTCGCGCAATTTCTCACCGAGGCCGGCGAGCGCCTGACGCAGCTCTACGGCGATGCGCGCGCGCGCGGCGCGTTCCACGGCGCGCCGGTGGTGATCGCCGCCTACAGCGGCGGCTACAATCCGGCTGCGTACGTCCTGCAGTCCGGGCACGTCGACGATCGCCTGCGCGGGGTCGTGCTGTTCGACGCGCTTTACGGCCAGTTCGACAAGTTCGCGGATTGGCTCGCCAAGCGCCCGCCCGCCTTCTTCGTCAGCGCCTTCGGCAAGGCGTCACGCGAGGAGAACGCCACGCTGCAGCGCATATTGAGCGAGCGCGGCGTGCCCTTTCGAACGGCGCTGCCAGCCAGCCTCGCGCGCGGCAGCGTGACGTTCATCGCCGCCACCGACGACGTCAAGCACGTCGATTTCATGACCGAGGCCTGGGTCAACGATCCCTTGAAGGTGGTGTTGCGCAGGATTCCCGGATTCGCGCGCGTCGCGGGGACCGCGGCCGGGGGGAAGGCGAAGGCGAAATAGCCAGCGCCTGTTGCCCCGCCTCGCGGCGACCGCGCTCGCCGTCTCAACCGCGCCTGCGACGCGGCCGGTTCGACTCGCCGCCATTGTAAACAACAAGGAAAATACAACGGCCCTTGCGCGCTAAGCGCCTGAGGCACGGCCACTTTCGCCCCGCGCCGCTCGCAAATAACAATGAATAACAATGAACCGCCGCGCAGCCGCCCTCGCCTGCCCTCTCACCGCTCGTGCGTTCTTCCAGCCGAAGTCGGGTTTACCCGCCTTCGGCTACGTCTCAAGAGTCCCGGAACTTGGGCAAGCCCGAGTTCCGGTGGGGCGAGGGCGCAATAACGGCGCCCGCGCCCGCGGCCTCAAGGCGCAAGGCGCAAGGCGTCGAGGGGCTGTCGTGGTATTTGCATCTCACGATGTCAAACAGCGCAGTTTCTTCGTTCCCGCGGCGCGTTTCTGCGCCCGGGGTTCGCTTGCTTCCTCTTGGCAACACTCGCCGGAAGCGATGAGCGGGATTTGCGAATCATACTCCAACCACGCTATGTAGTCAACAACGTAGTCGGAGCGTAGTCATCGCCACCCGGGGTACTCTGGCACCGGGATCGATACCCCTTTCTACAGCGGTGGTGTCCGCGGGCTCCGCGCCGTGCTCCGCCTAAATGCAGCTCGACGCGCAATGCCGCGCGGCCTTATCCCGCTTGGTGCTATCGGAACCAAAACCGCAGCAGCTTGTTCGCCTTTGGATCTTCAACTCGCGCCATCCGACAGGAGCCGACATGACCCCGCAGCTGCAAGATCGTCCCCGCCCGTGGGCCGACTGGAGCCTCTTCCCCATCATCATGGGCAGCGCGTTGCCGCCGCGAGACCCCGACGATGATGAAGATGAAGAGGAAGACGACGAAGACGAGGACACGGACGACGAGCCGCCGGTCGTCAGGGAACCCGACGAATAGAACGGGCAGCGGCGGTTCGCCGCGCCCGCCAGGCACAACGATGTCATAGTTCAAAGCGCAGAAAAGCCTGATTTCCGCACGACAAGCTACCATTCACCCACAACCCAGATGGGGACGAATATGTACCGTATCATTGCCGCTGTGTTTCTCCTGCTCGCATCCGCCACTGCGTCTTCGGCGCAAGGCTTGTTCCCCTCGGTTTGGAAGAGTGAGCGGGGCGCGCTGCTGAAGGTTTTGGCGGTCGACCCCGCTACTGGAAATTTCACCGGCGTTTTCATCAGCAGCCTGGGCGGCTCCTGCCCGGCCGTTCCATATCAGCTGGCCGGCCGCGTTCGAGGCCCTCGCGTCGCGTTCCAGACGTCGCGGGACTGGACGCCGGATTGCAGGGTGACCACGGTCTGGTCCGGACGCTTTGTCGACCCGACGACCGTCGTCGCCAGAGCAGTCGCGACCTACGTCGCCCCGAATGGCCGCCCGGTGAGAGTGCGAGGCACGGAGGTTTTCCGGCGCATCTGAACTAAGCCGGCTGGCGAAGCCGCGAAGTCGCTGGCGAAGAAAAATAATAAGCGCCATGCCTTCTGGTGGCGCGTTGCTGCATGGCGGACAGCAAATGCTGTCCGCTTCCGCCCCGATGCGCAAGTCGACGAGCAGCTATCGGTTTCCGAGTTCACGGCCCGATGGCAGCGACGATTGTTCGCTGTGCTAGGCCGGGGCGATAAATTTTTCCTCGATTTCCTTCTTGATCAGCTGAAGCCACTTTTGCGCACCGGCATCGCGTGCCTGGTAGTGTTTAAGCTCGGCCTCCAACTGATATATGCGAGCTTCGGCGGCTCTGATCTGCATCGCAAGCTTATGCGCCAAGGCCATGGCGCGGTCGCAGTTTTCATTGGCCTGCTCGGCGGCCTTTCGGAGTTTTGCTACGAGCGCCGGTCCGGGCTCTTCCAACGGATTGCCGACACTGCCTGGCGCTTCCTGGGGTGCAAATTCAAGGACCTGTTCGGACGTGTCCATGGCTACCGACTCCCCCATCTCACCGAGCGTAACGAGACACGGCGGTCTTGCAGGTCGGAACCACATCGCCAAACCCATTGGCGACGATGAAGACGACTGCGAGCAAAACGCGAATCCAGGGCGGCCGCTCCGCATGGCCGTGCCATCGTCGATGCAGAATTTGTCGCCATGATCGCGTCCCGCCTGAGGACACGAGATTAGCACGCTTGCATCATTCACCGACAATCTTGCGGCGGTATCTTGATCCGCGCGGCGCCTAGCAAGCCCATCGGCTGCGGAACCATCCGGGCGCGAACACCAGCCGCTCGATAGCGCTCGGGGCGGCGGCTTGGGGGCAGCGCCTGGGCGAACCCGGCTGGATCGGGAACCGCGCAACAACGGACCGGGGCGGATGATGTTACCGTCGAATTCGCCTGGGGGAGGGATTTTGCCATGATTCAGCCAAAGCCTTTCGCCATATTGTCTAATCGGGGCCAGTGACGGGGGCTCAATGTTTCCAGCACGCCAGCTTGCTGCTGCTGCGACAGCGTTGTTGCTGATCGCGGGAGCATTTTTCGTCTGCCTGTTCTCGGCAGGGGACTCGCACGCCCAAGATCGAATCGGCAGCTGCGAAGACGCGGCCGAGCTCGCGGTCCTGCCCTCGCCGCTCGCGCCGTGGAAGGGCGCGCCTTTGCGCGTCATCGTCGCCGCGGAGAAGCCGCTCGAGGGCGAGCTTTCGCTGATCTCGCCCGATGGACGCGTCGCCGCCAAATCGCGTGAGCGGCACGGCGGGCCGCCCTATTTCTGGTTCGCCGAGGTGGCGTCGCCGGCGGCGGGGACCTGGCACGCCAAGCTCGAGCGCGACCGCGCGCCGGCCGAGTGCAGCACGATCACCCACGAAATCGCCGTGCGCGCTGTCGAGCCGCCGCGGCCGAGCGCGACGGAGGGGAGCCTCTGGCCGTTGCGCAATACCTGGAATCGCGCGACCGAAAATCTGTATGCCGCATGGATCGAGAAGCTCTTCGACGCGCCGCTCGACGCGTCGCTGTCGTGGAAGGCGCTGCACGAGGTGCTGCGCGACAAGTCGCGCAATGTCCTGTTCAACCATTTGGGCCTGCGCGAAGACCAGATGGGGATGATCATCCGCCCCGACTGCGCCGACCTTCCGTACTTCTTGCGCGCGTATTTCGCGTTCAAGATGGGGCTGCCGTTCGGGTACTCGAAGTGCTCGCGCGGGGGCGGCGGCGAGGGGCCGAAGTGCTACGCGTGGTGGAACATTCAAAACCTCGAGCCGGCTCCTGCCCCCCCGCCCGAGCAGGAAATCGCGTCCGCGACCGGATTGGAGATATTCCGCCAGCCGGTGACACCTCCGGCCCCGATCGCGGTTGCGCCTAAGCCGCTCTCGCTCGCGACGGCGAAGCGGCTGGGGCTCGCGGCGGCGTTCGGCCAGTATTTGGGTAGGACCGTCGCCGACGGCGTCCATTCCGGATCCGGGCGGACGGCGGCGAACGACGATCACACCGATTATTATCCCGTGTCGCTGAAGGAGGAGACGCTGCGTCCCGGCACCGTGTACGCCGATCCGTACGGGCACCTTCTGGTGCTGGTGCGGCGGGTGCCGCAGGCGGACGGCGAGGCGGGCGTGTTCCTCGCGGTCGACGGGCAGCCCGACGGCACGGTCGCGCGCAAGCGTTTCTGGCGCGGCAATTTCCTGTTCGCACAGGATCCCGCGCTCGGGGGACCCGGGTTCAAGCGCTTCCGGCCGATCGTGCGCGAGAAGAACGGCGTCTTGCGGCGGCTGACCAACGCCGAGATCGCGAAAGACCCGCAGTACGGCGATTTTTCGCTCGATCAGGCGCGGCTCGGGGTCGAGGACTTCTACGATCGCATGGATGACGTGATGTCGCCGGCGCCGCTCGATCCTGTGCGCGCGATCAAGGAGGTGATCACGTCGCTCGAGGAGCAGGTGAAGACGCGGGTGACGTCGGTCGAGAACGGCCGCAAGTTCCAGAGCAGCGGGCGCGGCGACGCCGCCATGCCGGACGGCGCGGCGATCTTCGAGACCACCGGCGCGTGGGAAGATTTCGCGACGCCGTCGCGCGATCTTCGGCTGTTGATCGCGATCGACGTGGTGCGCGGATTTCCGGACCGCGTCACGCGGCGGCCCGAGCGCTACGCGATGCCGGCGGGGAAGAGCGTCGCGGACGTGAAGGCCGAATTGGAGAGCGTGCTCGCATCCGAGCTTGCGGCGCGCACGTTCTCGTATACGCGCAGCGATGGCTCCCCCTGGACGCTTTCGCTCAAGGACGTGATCGACCGCACGGCGGCTCTCGAGATGGCGTACAACCTCAACGACTGCGTCGAGCTGCGGTGGGGCGCGCCGGAGAAGAGCGAGGAGGCGTCGACGTGCAAGCGCCGTGCGCCGGGGGCGCAGCGCGCGAAGATGACGGAGTACCGCGCCTGGTTCCACGAGCGGCGCCGGCCGCCGCGCGGTTAGCTCGTATCCCTGTGAAATGGGATCGACGCGAGCGATAAGGGATGCGCTCTCGGCGCCGGGGCGCCGACGTTCGCGTCCTTTTCTCATGCGGGCGCGCCGAAGCCGTCGTTCGTGAGGTAGCGAAAGGCGCCCGCAGCGCAGCTGGACAGCGGCCGCGGCGGGAGAAGCGGCCGCCCGTGCGGAAGAGGGCCGACGCGCCGACCCGACGGGATGTATCCGCAGCAATCCTTGATTGATGTTAGCCCGGTGCTCCCGATGTGCCGCCGGGGGCACTCCGCTTGGAAACCGGCACCGGGGGCTTTTTCTGATCGTCTAAATGATAGACCGTCATAGCCCGGTAGGAGCCGTTCGTCCCGGCACACACCGTAACCGGTCGGATGCATTGTCGTCGGGATCGGCCATGAAGACCCGCGGACGCAATGGGATGACGCCTGCATGACCAGCCGAGCCGTGCCGACCATGCTGGGGCTGTGCACCGCGGTCCTGGTTCTTTCCGGGCTCTACTTCGCGCGCGCGATTCTCGCGCCGGTCGCATTCTCGCTCTTCGTCATTGCCGTCGTCTGGCCGTTGCAGCGCGCGCTCGAGAGGAGAATGCCGCGGCTGCTTGCGCTTGTCGTCACGCTGGTGGTGACGCTGCTCGTCGTCACCGTGCTCGGCTACCTGATCGTGTGGGCGACCGGGACGGTCGGGCGCTGGCTGATCGAGAACGCGCTGCGATTTCAAGCGCTGTACATGCAATGGACCGACTGGCTCGAGGAGCACGGCATCCTGGTCACGAGCCTGCTGGTCGAGAATTTCAACGCCGGCTGGCTCATCCGCGCGGTGCAGGAGATCGGCGGACGGCTGCACGGCCTGGTGACGTTCGTGGTCATCGCCTTCGTGTTCACGGCACTGGGCCTGCTCGAGGTCGACATCGCCAGCAAGCACATCGCAGGCCTCGACAACAAGGAGGCGGCGCGAACCCTCCTGCAGGCGAGCACGCAAATCGCGGACAAGTTCCAGAGATACATGCTGGTGCGCAGCGCCATGAGCGTGCTGACCGGCCTGGTGGTCTGGGCCTTCGCGCTGCTGGCCGGTCTCGAGCTGGCGACGGCCTGGGGCGTGATCGCGTTCGTCCTGAACTACATCCCGTTCATCGGTCCGCTGGTCGCGACCGTGTTTCCCACCTTGTTCGCGCTGGCGCAGGTCGGCTCCTGGCAATTGGCCGTCGTCGTGTTCCTGGGCCTCAACCTGATCCAATTCCTGATCGGAAGCTATCTGGAGCCGCGCATCGCCGGCGCCGCGCTGTCGGTCTCGCCCTTCCTGGTCCTGTTCGCGGTGTTCTTCTGGGCCTTCCTCTGGGGCCTGCCAGGAGCCTTCATCGGCGTGCCCATCGTGATCGCGGGGCTTACGCTGTGCGAGCAGCGGCACTCCACGCGATGGGTCGCGACGCTGCTGTCGGGGCGCGAGCGGAAGTCATAAAGCGCGCAGCCGATAGTTCCCCGTCATGGCCGGCTTCATGCCCGCGGGTGACGGGCGTCTGTTGCCGCACGCGCTTTTATTGCTGTATGGGCCTGCATTTTCTCTTTTGCCTCGGCAAAGGTGGTCGTCATTGCCGGGCTTCAGGCCGCCCCATACGAGTCGGCATTGTGACGGCCTGGGGTTGACAACTTGCCCGTCTCGACCAATACTTCACCATATGGTGAACTATCACGAGCGGCTCGACCGGACCTTCGCGGCGCTCGGCGACCCCACGCGGCGGGCGATCCTCGCCCGGCTCGAACGCGCGGACGGCGCTTCGGTGAGCGAGCTGGCAAGGCCGTTCGCGATCAAGCTGCCGGCGGTGATGAAGCACCTCGACGTGCTCGACGACGCCGGACTGATCACGCGCTCGAAGGCGGGCCGCACCGTGACGGTGCGGCTCTCCTCGGGACCCATGAAGGAAGCGATGAATTGGCTGCGCCGCTACGAGCGTTTCTGGTCGGCCAGCCTCGACCGGCTCGCGGCCTATGCCGAAAGCCAGGAAGCCAAAGCGAGGAAGCGCGGCCGATGACCAGCCTCACCATCGTGCGCCGGATCGCCGCGCGGCCGTCGATCGTCTTCGACGCGCTCACCACGCCGGAGGGTATCGCCTGCTGGTGGGGGCCCGACGCCGGCCCCGTGCTGCTGGCGGAGACCGATGTGCGCGTCGGCGGCCGCTTCCGGGTCCGCTTCCGCATGCTCGACGGCAGCGAGCATGAAAGCAGCGGCGAATATCTCGAAGTGGCAAGGCCGCAGCGGCTGGCGATGACCTGGCGCTGGGCGGGCGGCGAGGATCCCGGCGAGTCGCTGGTCGAGATCGACCTTCGCGCCATCCCCACAGGCACCGAGCTCACCTTTACCCATTCGCGCCTGCACGACGAGGAGACCCGCCGCAGCCACGAGGAGGGCTGGAACGGGGCGCTCGACAAGCTGGAGCGTCATTTTCTCACATCGAGAGGAGATCGCCATGAGCAAGCATGACGTCGTCTCGCAAGAGCAGTGGATCGAAGCGCGCCGCGCGCTGCTCGCCGAGGAGAAGGCCTGGACGCACGAGCGCGACCGGCTGTCGAAGAAGCGCCGGGCGCTGCCCTGGGTCAAGGTCGAGAAGAACTACGTCTTCGAAGGCGCCGACGGCAAGGTGACGCTCGCCGACCTGTTCGACGGACGCAGCCAGCTCGTCGTCTATCACTTCATGTTCGGCCCGGAATGGGAGGAGGGTTGCCCCGGCTGCTCGCTGCTCTCGGATCAGGTCGACGGGGCGCGACAGCATTTCGAGCACAACGACGTCAGCTTCGTCGCAGTCTCGCGCGCGCCGATCGAGAAGCTCCAGGCCTATCGCAAGCGGATGGGTTGGAAATTTCGCTGGGTGTCCTCGGCCGCCAGCGATTTCAACTTCGACTTTCACGTCTCCTTCCCGGAGGGCACGCGCGAGCGCGGCGTGTTCTACAATTTCGAGCAACAGCCCGATCCCGAAGTGGACGAGCTTCCGGGCGTGAGCGTCTTCTACCGGGACGATGACGGCACGATCTACCACACCTATTCCACCTATGGCCGCGGCGCCGAGATGTTCCTGCCGGTCTATGGCTGGCTCGACGTGGTGCCGAAAGGGCGCAACGAGACCAAGGGGGGCAACCTCATGGACTGGGTGAAGCGTCATGACCGCTATGAGGACGACGGGCGAGCCCGGCCGGCCACCCGGGCGACGGCAAAGACATCCTGAGGCGGCCATGCGGGCGTTGGCGATGCGCTCGCTGTCTGTGCCGGCGCGCCCGGTCTGCACGCGCTCTTGCGGGCGATGCCGGGCGATGGCCGCTCCTAGGGACAGCCCGTGACCTGGTGAGATGCTCGCGATCCGGTCGGTCGCATCACATCCCGTGGACCGCCTCGCCGCCTGCGCGTAGGCTGAGCAACCATGTTGGAGGATGACACCATGGCTGACGCATCATCGCTCGCCGCGCTTGCCTCGCGCTTCATCGAGACCGAACTCGATACCGTGGATCGAGACCACCCCAGGGAACAAGATGAAGGTGATCTATCACGATCCGACCACCGGCATGTTGACCATCCTGGCCAAGCTCGAGCCCGGCGCCGGCATTCCGGCGCACGTGCACGAGGATCTGGAGCAGACATTCGTGCTCGAAGGCTCGCTGCTCGATGACGAGGGCGAATGCACCGCCGGCAATTTCGTCATCCGCGCCAAGGGGAGCCGCCATGCGCCGACGGCACCCAAGGGCTGCACGATGCTCGTATTCTTCCTCAAGCCCACGGCGGCGCTCGAGAAAGCTCTGCTCAAACGCACTTAAGCGTCGTCGGTTGCGCAGCCGCGCGGTGGAGCATTGTCCTTCATCTGCCTTGCGACCGTCGAGGCTCGAAATCCCTGCTCGCGCTCGACGACGTGACGCGCCTTCGCCAACGGTCGACGGGTTGTAAATTCGTCCGATACCCGCTGACTGACCACTGCCAATTCGATATCCTGCCTCGGGGCCCTGGCTGACAGGGGACCGAATGCAATTCGTCCAATTGAGGCGGTGCGAATTCATCACGCTTCTCCGCAGCGCGGCAGCAGCGTGGCCGCTCGCAGCGCGCGCGCAGCAACCGACGATGCCGGTGATCGGGTTCCTCGGCAGCGCGTCGTCTGGCACGTTTGCGGATCGTATGAGGAAGGCGCGCGCTGCGGTCGGCACCTCGTTGCTTCGTCCATGCGCGATGGCGATTCTCGCCGCGCTGGCGATTTGGTTGGGGCCCGGCTCGGCCCTGGCGCAGGGGCGCTACGATGACCCGAGCACTGCCGAAGGCTGGGCATGGTCGCGGATCGAGCAGAACGATTCCGCCGACTTCAACGAGCACTGCGGCACCCCCGCGCTCGATCCCAAGGACGAGAACGACTCACGCTGGGACGACGACTGCCGCAAGCTCTCCGCCCGCTTTCTGCAGGACCTGTTGACGCGGGCGCCGTGGCGCGAGGCAATTCCGTTCGGCGGAATTCAGATCATAGGCGCCCGCATCGTCGACGATATCGATCTCGAAAACGCGAAGCTCATTCGAGCGTTCTCGATCCTCAACAGCCGGATCGAAGGCGCGATCAATCTGGTCCACGCGCGGACGGACAGTGTGATCGACCTGGAAGGCTCGCTGATGAAGGGCCGCTTCGAAGCCGTCGGTTTGCATTCCGATAGCGATCTGCTCTTGCTCAACGGCACCATGTTCAAAAGCGAGGTGCTTCTTGCCGGCGCCAAGATCGATGGAAACGTCGAGCTCACCGGCGCCGCGTTCGAGGACAAGCTGAATGCAAACCAGCTGCAAGTCGGCGGCTCCCTGTTCATGAATTCCGATACCCAGAACAAGGCCAGCTTCAAGGACGTGTATCTGACCGACGCGAAGGTGGCGAGGCAACTCACGATGCTCGCCGCCACTATCGACGGTCCGTTGAACGCCGACTTATTGAAAGTCGGCGGCAATCTTTTGGCGCCGTCCGTCGGCCAGTACAAGACCGCATTCCGAAGCGTGTCTCTGATCAACGCGGAGATCGGGGGAAATGTCAGCTTGACCGGCGCCAGCGTCGACGGCGCCCTGAACGCCAGCCTGCTGCAGGTCGGTGGCAATCTGCTCATGAACTCCGACAAGGACAATAAAGCTGGTTTCAAGCAGGTCGATCTGACCGGCGCGAAGGTCACGGGACAGCTCAGCTTGGCAGGCGCCGGCGTCGACGGCGCCCTGCAGGCGAGCCTGCTGCAGGTCAGTGGCAGTCTGTTCATGAATTCGGCCGGTTTGAAGGACGTCGATCTGATCGACGCGAAGGTTGGGGGACAGCTCAGCTTGAATGGCGCCAGTCTCAGCGGCGCGCTGAGCGCCAGCGGGTTGAAAGTCGGTGGCGATCTGTCGGCGTCATCCAGCGGTCAGGACAAGACAAGATTGCGGAGCGTATCCCTGAATAACGCTGACATTGGGGGGACCGTCTACCTGGGCGGCACCAGTTTCGAGGGAACCCTGCAGGCCACCGGGTTGAAAGTCGGCGGCGATCTTATGGCGGGATCCATCGGCCAGGACAAGACGAGCTTCCAAAGCGTAGTTCTGTTCGGCGCGAAGATCGCGCGACAGGTCATGTTGGCCGGCACCAGTTTCGACGGCGCCCTAGTCGCCAGCCTGCTGCAGGTCGGCGGCAATCTGTTCATGAATTCGGCGAGCTTGAAGCTCGTCTTTCTGAACGGCGCGAAGGTCGCGGGCAGCGTCTACATGGGCGGCGCCAGTTTCGACGGCGTGCTGCAAGCTGATTTTCTGCAGGTCGACGGCACTCTGGTCATGGCGCCCCGAGCGGAAGACAAGGCCAACAGAAGCCTCCTCGAGGAAGCCGAGAAGCTCGGCATCGAGATGGGCCCTACCGGCGGCGGCGAGATCCTGAAACTCTTGGCGCGCACAGCCAGCTTTAAGCGGGATGTGAATCTCTCCGCCGCGAAGATCACGGGACCTCTCGACATGTCCGATGCGAGCTTCGAAGGCAAGCTCAACGCCGACGCCTTGAATGTCGGTGGAGATTTGGTCATGCGCGACGCCTGTCACGCCGACAAGGCAGCGATGGCGTTCGCGCATGTCGGCGGTAATCTCGATCTACGCGGCGCCAGCCTCACCGATGTCGATCTCTCGGGTGCGTCCGTTGCCGGAGAGTTGCGGCTCGATGGGCAAAAACCGGCGACTTGCCCCAAGAGCGGCGGCGAGCGCGACGTCCTGAACCTGCGCAATGCCAAGGTCGGCAATCTGCTGGTCGCCGACGACGCTTTGACCGCGCCGCGGCGGCTGCGCCTGGACGGATTCTCCTTCGCGCATGCCGGAGGAGTCGAAGGCGAAGCGAAGTCGCAACTTCGCGCGCGCTCATGGGACAAGTGGGCGCGGCTCGATCCGGACTACAGCCCGACACCCTACGCCCAGCTCGCCGCCGCGTTCACGAATTCAGGCGACCGCGACGGCGCCAATGACATCCGTTATCTCGGCCGCGAGCGCGAGCGCGAGGCGGCGTGCAAGGAATCGTGGCTGCGGGGATCCTGCCTGCTGCAGACCGCGCTCGGCTCCGTCGCCGGCTACGGTATCGGCTCTCATACATTCGTCGTCCTTCCCTGGGTGCTGGTGTTCTGGCTGGCCGGCGCGGCGCTGTTGTGGTGGACCGTCCCGGCGGCGAAGCACAAAGGGGCCATCTGGTGCTTTTGCGCCAGCTTGGCGCAGCTGTTACCGGTGATTACGATCAACAAGGAGCTCACCGCGTTCTTCGATGATCCCGAGCGCACGCGCCTGAAAGGCTGGCAAGTCTTCGTGTTCTCGGCCCTCGGCGTGGTCGGCTTGGCGTTGGGCGCGATCCTGCTCATTGCCGTCTCCGGGCTGACCCACAGCTCCTGACACGCGCGTGTGGTCTTGATGATCGTCCGGTTTGCTGGATCGCGCTGCCGTGGGCGCCGTTTGCGGTTTCTCGACGCGAGAATGACCGGCATTGGCAGGGAGCCAAGCGGACATCCGCCAGCAATTACTGAACAGTCTTGATTGCGGGGAATTATCGTTCCCGCACCCACCCTAAGCCATCGAACCTGGCTGACAATCGCCAAGCCAGTGCATCAAATCATTTAAACTCATCTTTCGGTGTTTTCCTCCGGCGCCGGTTGGCCTGCGATGGTGACGCGCTGCGGGCGCAGCAGGCGCAGGCGCCTGTCGCCTCCCACCGCCAAGGTGTGGATGTAGAAGCAGGTGGTCGCATCGTCGGTCGCTTCCATGACCGGCGACGGCGCGGACAGGATGCGCAGGCCGCCGCATTCCCCGATCCAATCGATGTGGCGGTGACCGTGCAGCACGACGGCCCGGCCGGCGAGCGGCGCCAGGCGGCGAACGAACCAGTTGCCGTTGACGAGCGCCGTACCGATACGCACAGACAGCGCCTTGGCCGGGCGCGGATACTCGACCACGTGATGGTGGAGCGCGACGATCCAGCACGCGCGCGGATACTGCGCGCAGGCGATGTCGAGCGCGCGCGCCTGGTCGGCCGAGATCATCCCGAGCGCGTTGGTGAAGGAGAAGTGGGTGTCGGCGTTCGAGTCCAGCAGAATGATGCCCAGACCGTCGTCGGGCTCCGGCGGCAGCACCATCGGAAACGCCCGCGACCACAATTCGGTCAGAGACTTCGACAGCCACGGCCGGCCGACGTCGGCGAATCTCGCCATCTCCTGGAGATGCGGCGCCAGCGCCAGCGCGAGAGTTGGGCCGAGGCATCGGCGTGCGCGATCCACGACAAAAACGCGCGCGCCCTGCAACAGGTTCATGGCCGACAACGCCCGCAACTTGCGCAGCCGCTTGTTCGGGCTGGTCGGCAGATCGAGGCGCGCCGGATTGGCCCGGTCGACGATGTTGAGGTCGTGGTTGCCGGGAATCATCAGCATCCGTTGGGCAAGCCGGGGATGGCGCAATACGGCATCCGAGAATTCGGCCCATTCCGCGGAGGTGCCCGCGTCGGTCATGTCGCCGGTGATGAGGATGGCGTCGAGCGGCTCGCGCGCATGCCGCGTCTCCAGTTGCGCGAGCAACCGCGCGAGACGTTCGTTGCCGCGCGGCCCCGAGCGGCCGCTTTCGAGCCGGAAGCCGTAGCGCTCGCCCACCACGTGGACGTCCGACAGGTGCGCGATGCGCCAGGTGCGGGCGCCTTCGGGGCGGTCGTCGAATTGGTCGAAATC
This sequence comes from uncultured Alphaproteobacteria bacterium, assembly GCA_963712565.1. Classification (GTDB taxonomy): domain Bacteria; phylum Pseudomonadota; class Alphaproteobacteria; order Rhizobiales; family Xanthobacteraceae; genus VAZQ01. The sequence goes on from CAVQIP010000047.1 coordinate 15,098, forward strand.
GCGGGGCTGCGCCATGGTCGCGT
>CAVQIP010000048.1:0-20101 GCA_963712565.1 uncultured Alphaproteobacteria bacterium
TGGCAGTGCCGCACAAGCTCCGCTGGTCAAGAAGGTCGTCGACTTTGCCGCCGCGCGCGATCTCTACCTGCTCGCCCATTGCGACGAGGCGGCGCTGCTACCTTCTGCTTGGCCACAATGCTAAGGCGAAGATCATTTGGGCGCATACCGGCTTTTCGACGCCGCCGGCACGCGTGCGCGAGTTGCTGGAGACCTATCCCGCCCTGATGGGCGAGTTGTCCTACCGCGGCGGCATCACCGCGGGCGGCGACAGGCTCGCGGCGGAATGGCGCGAGCTGTTCGCGCGTCATTCCGGCCGCTTCCTGCTCGGCTCCGATACCTGGATCAACGAGCGCTGGTCCAGCTACGACACCATCATGCAGACCTACCGCGGCTGGCTCGCGCAGCTTCCCGAGGACCAGGCCAGACGCGTGGCCTACGGCAATGCCGAGCGGTTGTTCGGCGGCAAGGTCGAATGAGGCGGTAAACATCGACCGCCTGATCCGCGCTGGCTTGCGCCGGGCGCGCTGGCCTGGCGCCCGGAATTTCGACCACGTGCCGAGGCCGCTTGATTCGGTGCCGAAATCGGCGTTGAATTTTGGAGCCATTCCAAGAAGACGGCGGCCGTCTGCAGGCCTTTCGCTGCGACGGACCCCGCGCGGCGCGTGTTGCCGACGACAAGAATGCCCAACAGGGCATCAGGGAGGAGACCATGCACGACATCGAACGACGCGCCTTCATGAAAGGCGCGGCAATGGGCGCGCTCGCCTTCACGGTGGGCGGCGCCGAGGTCCTGCTCACGCCCGGCGCGGCGCGCGCGCAGGGCGTGCCGTTGCGCACGCTGACCGCCGCCCAGGCGGCAACGCTCGACGCGCTCGGCGAAACGCTCGTTCCGGGCGCGCGGCAGGCCGGGATATCGCATTTCGTCGATCAGCAGATCTCGATCCCGGCGGAGGAGGCGCTGCTGGAGGCGCGCATCCTCAACATCCGTCCGCCCTACGCCAATTTCTATCGCGCCGCGCTCGGCGCGGTCGATCGCGCCAGCCAGGCGCTCAACAATGGCCGCGGCTTCGCCCAGCTCGGCGACGCCGAGCAGCGCGGCTTCGTCGACAACATGCGCCAGAACAAGGTCGAAGGCTGGCAGGGCCCGGCCGGACCCTTCGTCTACTTCGTGCTGCGCAGCGACAGCGTCGACGTCGTCTACGGCACCATGGAAGGCTATGCCGGTCTCGGCATTCCCTACATGCCGCACATCGCACCGACCAAGAGGTGGTGACATGGCCAACGAAAAAGTAGACGTCGTCGTCGTCGGCGCAGGCGCCTCGGGCTCGGTGTTCGCGGCGGTGCTGGCGAAGGCCGGCAAGAAGGTCGTGGTCCTCGAATCCGGACCGGACTGGCAGCTCTCCGATCTCATCAGCTCGGACTTCTGGGGGCGGCGGATCAAGCCCGCCAGCGGACCGTTCCTGCTCGAAGGCAAGAACCCGTTTGGCTACGTCTATCAGGCGGGCTGGGGCGTGGGCGGAGCGGCGCTGCACTACTTCGCCAACTTCCCGCGGCTGCTGCCGAACGATTTCAAGATCAAGAGCGAGCACAACCGCGCGCACGACTGGCCGATCTCCTACCAGGACGTCGCGCCCTACTACGACAAGGTCGCGCACGACATCGGCGTGTCGGGCGACGCCAAGGCGGAGGAAATCTGGCGGCCTGCCGGCCAGCCCTATCCCATGCCGCCGATGAAGACCTTCCGTCACGGCGAAATCTGGCTCAAGGGCTTCGACGCGGCCGGCATCCGCATGGTGCCGGCGGCGGTCGCCATGAACTCGGCCGAGTTCAAGGGCCGGCCGGCCTGCATCTACGACGGGTGGTGCCACGTCGGTTGCCCGACCGGCGCGCTCGCCAATCCGTTGGTCACCTATCTCGGCGACGCCAAGAAGGCGGGCGCCGAGGTGCGTCCGCTCTCGACCGTGACGCGGGTGCTCAGCAATGCGCAGGGCAGCAAGGTGACCGGCGTCGAATACTACGACGCCAAGAAGGAGCGGCAGGTGCAGGAGGCGAGCGTGGTGGTGCTGGCCGCATGGTCGGCGCAGAACCCGCGCCTCATGCTCAATTCCGCCACCGACAAGCACGCCAAGGGGCTCGCCAATTCGAGCGGCCTGCTCGGCAAATACATGATGGCGCATTTCAGCTCGGGCACCTGGGCGCTGTTCGACGAGGACATCCAGAACCACATGGGCACCACCGGCGCCCAGTTCATGTCCTACGACCGCTACGGCAAGACCAGCCACCAGGGCGCCTTCGGCAGCTCGTTCATCACCGCGGGCTCCGCGATGAAGACGAGCGATCTCGGCGGCTTCGCCAATGCCCGCCTCGATCTGTTCGGTCCGGACCTCGCCGCCTTCATGAAGCGCGCCGCGCGCGGCTTGACGCGCATCGGCGCGTTCGGCGAGGAACTGCCGAACATCGAGAACCGGATCGAACTCGCGAGCGACAAGGACGAGTTCGGCATGCCGCTCGCCAAGATCATCCACAGCTACGACCAGGACGCACAGGCGCTGTGGAACGCCAATTTCGAGGAAGGCCTCAAGATCGCCAAGGCGACCGGCGCCAAGGAAGTGTGGTCGGCGCGCGGCAACATGCCGACCATCCACCTGATGGGCGGGACCATCATGGGCACGCAGGCGGGCAACTCGGTCACCAACAGCTACGGCCAGACCCACGAGATCCCGAACCTCTACGTCGCGGGGCCGGGCATCTTCGCCACCGCCGGAGCCTCGAACCCGACCTACACCATCCTGGCGCTGTCGCTGCGCGGGGCCGAGCAGCTGGCGTCGAACTGGAGCACGGTGGCGGGCTGAGCGACCGGGGTCCCGGGAAGCGACGGCGCAGCGCGCCGCAAGGAAAACTCCGGGACCCCGCAACGCCCAAATTCGGCGGAGCGGGGCCTTCCCGTTTCGCAACGCGCCTCAGGTCGCCTTGACGCGCGGCAACAGCTTGAGCGCGTTCTCGCGCTCGATGGCGCGCAGGTCGGCCGCCCCGAAGCCCCATTCCGCGATGCCGGCATTGACCTCCGCGCCATTGCGGAACGGATAATCCGTGCCGTACATCACCTGCGAGGTCGACACCATCTTGAGCAGCGCCGCGATCTGGCCCGGCGTGTTGCCCTGCGCCAGCTCATAATAGAACTTCCTGAATTCGGGCAGCGGACCGTCGGGCAGATTTGCCGGCTTGCGCTCCTGGGCAAGGCGGATGAAGCGGCCGGTCAGAAACGGCAGCGTGCCGCCGCTGTGGGAGAAGATCCAGCGAATGTCGGGAAACTTCATCGCGGTGCCGCTGAAGACGAGGTGCGCGATGGTGCGCGTGGAATCGGTGGCGTATTCGATCGAACTCGGCGGGATGCCCGGAACGAGGCCGCGGCAGCAGGCGGGCGTGGTGGGATGGACGTAGACCACGGCCTTGCGCCGGTTGAGCTCCTCGTAGACCGGCGCGAACGACGGATCGCCGAGATACTTGTCCTGGTAGCTGGTGAGCAGCCCGATGCCGTCGGCCTTGAGCGTGTCCAGGGCATATTCGATTTCCTTGAGGCTGCCTGGCACGTCCGGCGGTGCGATCACGGCAAAGAGGCCGAAGCGGCCGGGATGATCCTTCACGACCTTGGCGCCGTACTCGTTGAGCTGGCGCGCGAGCCGACGGGACTCCTCGACATTGTCGCCGTACCAAACCCCGGGCTGGACGATCGACAGGATCGAGGTCGCGATCCCGCTCTTGTCCATGTCCTCCAATGACAGTGCCGGCGACCATTTCGGTGGCGCGCCGCTGGCGCGGCGTCCCGGCGCCATCATGGCATCGATGTGGAACTGGGTGATGAAGTGGTGATGCACGTCGATTCGCGGGTTGGCGGCGGGCGCCTGCGCGGCCGCGGGCACCACGCGGCCGATCGACGGCAGCGATCCCAGGCCGAGCGCGGCCGCGCCACCAGCCAGGAAACGTCGGCGCGCCGGAGCAGCCGGCAAGGACGGCGGGTCGCAGCACTGGCAGGCGCGGAAAAACCTACGTCGTGTCGAATTGGCGCGCATCGCTCCCTCGCGGTTTGTTATTATGGATCAGCATCGGCAGCGCCGAGCTTAGCCGCTGTTTCGGGCCCGTTCCACCGCGTGCGGTTCGGTGCGCGCCGTGGCCGAGACGGTCCGCGTGCGGTCGCAGCGACCGCGCGCCGCGCGCGGCATTCCGGATATCTGGTATGCAGAATTCTCTTGACTCCGGGGACATGGGCCTTATTTGGGGACGAGCCGCTGTGATTTGTCCGCGCGCGGACTGATCGGGCGGCATTCGCTTGCCTGACGCCGCTGGGCGGTATTCCGGTTGGATCACTCGGTTGGGGAGGACGACAATGCGCCAGAACGCCCTCTTGCGATCGGGGAAGGGCTTGGTCAATCCAGGTACCGCCCGAAAGAACGTCGCTCACGTTGCCGTGGTCGCGTCCGCCGAGGAGCGCGCAGATCATCTCGCCATTCGCAACGGCGTGCGCTGCGCCGGCGTGCATCTGATCGTCGATCTGCACGGCGCCGAGGGCCTTGACGACATCGATCTCATCGACGCGACGCTGCGCCGTTGCGTAGACGCGGCGCAGGCGACGCTCCTGCACATGCACCTGCATCATTTCCAGCCCAACGGCGTGTCCGGCGTGGCGGTGCTGGCCGAGAGCCACATCTCGATCCATACTTGGCCCGACATGGGCTACGCCGCGCTCGACGTGTTCATGTGCGGCAAGGCCAGTCCCGACGCCTGCATCCCGGTATTGCGGAAGGCATTCAAGGCCAAGCGCGTCGAGGTCAGCGAAATCTTGCGCGGGCAGGCGACCTGATCACGCGAGCGCCGCGGCGGATCGACCGGTCCGCGTGGTCTGCCGGCGTCGTGCGCTTCCTGGTGCCGGAGCATGGCCGAAAAACGCTGGATCCCCGAAACGCTGTTCGACGATCTCGGCTTCCGCATGACCTACGAGGTCGAGCGGGTGATTTACGAGATGCAGACCGCGCACCAGCATCTCGTTCTGTTCGAGCATCCGTTCTTCGGCAAGATGCTGATGCTCGACGGAGCCACGCAGGTCACCAGCAAGGACGAGTTCGTCTACCATGAGATGATGACGCACGTGCCGCTGTTTGCCCACGGCAATGCGCGCGACGTGCTGATCGTGGGAGGCGGCGACTGCGGCATCGCGGAGGAGGTGCTCAAGCACAAATCGGTCAAACGCCTCACCCAGGTGGAGATCGACGCCTCGGTGGTGGAATTCGCCAAGGAGCACTTTCCGGAATTCACCAAGCCGGTGCTCGCCGACCAACGCTTCGAGCTGGTCATCGGCAACGGCATGAGCTACGTCGCCAAGACCGACCGGCGCTTCGACGCCATCATCGTCGACTCGACCGATCCGCTGGGACCGGGCAAGGTGCTGTTCAGCCAGAAATTCTACGCCGCCTGCCGGCGCTGCATGAGCAAGGGCGCGATCCTGGTCACGCAGAACGGCGTGCCATTCTTCCAGGCCGGCGAGCTCACCGCCACCATCGCCCGGTTTCGCAAGCTGTTCGCCGACGGCTATTGCTACGTCGCGGCGATCCCGACCTATGTGGGCGGCCACCTCGCCATGGGCTGGGCCACCGACAACGTCGAATTGCGTCAGCTCTCGGTCAAGTCCCTCGCCGATCGCTACCGCAAGGCCGGCCGTTTCCCGACCAAGTACTGGACGCCCGAGGTGCACGTGGCGGCCTTCGCGCTGCCCCGCTTCATCGCGGAGAAGGTGGCGAAAGCGATCAAGCGCTGACCCCTGTCGATGACGGACGGCCCGTTCGGCCGCGGCCGGAAATTCAGCGCCCGCTCGGCTCGTTCGCGACGTCGAAATTGAGCTCGATCAGCACGTTGTTGGGGTCGGTGACGAAAATCTGCCGACGCGTGCTGTTCGGCACTTCGTTGACCCGGAACTTGACCCCCTTCTGCGTGAGATGCTGCTTCATGGCACCGAAGCCGCGGCTGCCGAATGCGATGTGGTCGATGACGCCGGAGTCCGGCCGTTGCGGCTGGTCGGTGGGCGAGATGTCGTTGAGATGCAGCACCGGATGGCCTTCGCTGTAGAGCCAGGCGCCGGGGAAATCGAACGGCGGCCGCGGCCCGTTCACGAAGCCCAGCACCTCCTCGTAGAAGCGAACGGTGTCGCCGAGACTGCGGGTGGAGACATTGTAATGATCGAGCACACCGACGCTCATGCTCATCTAGCTTCTCCCTTTGCGCTTCTCGTTGAACCAAGCTTGCGCCAATGCGCTTGGCGTGACAAGCGGATCGTGACGAGCCGCCGGCTCGCCGCCGTGTGCGCGCGATTGCCCGGGCGCGACGAACCGGTCATCATGGCGGGTCGAAAGCAAAGGGGTGAAACCATGGCGCTCGATCGCCGCCGCCGGCAGCTCGCGCTGAAGATTGCCGTTGCCCTTGTCGCGGTCGCCGGGGCAGGGCAGCTCGACGCCCGCACCGCCGCCCTGGCGCAGGGGCGACAGCCGGCGCCCTGGTGCGCGTATTTGGGCGCGTCTGATGGGGGCTACGACTGCGGCTATTACACCTTTGACCAATGCATGGCCACGGCGCGGGGGGTCGGTAATTACTGCGTGCCCAATCCGCAGGTGCTGTGGGCGCCGGAGCAACCGCGGCGCCGCGTGCGCAAATGAGTGCGGGTTATCGGGTTGCGTCGGCGGAAATCGATCCCACCGCTCGCGGCGATCTCGGCGTGCAACGACGCCGCGCCGCGCACAGCTAAAATGGGCGGCACGAGGCCGCCCAGTTTGTACGCCACGCGGGAGGAACCGAGATCGCGGGCAGCCGCCTCGCACGGCGAACTCCCCGTGCCGCCCTCATGCGCTCGCTCGCCCTGATTCGTCAATGGCGTTGTTGCGGGCGGCGACGACGCGAGCCCGGCGGCCCGCTCACCGCCGCAGGGGCGGGGAGGTTGCGGTCCTGTCGCGCCGAGCGATCGCCGGCGCGGCGATGCGAGGAAGGCTTAGAACACCGCGAGATATTTCAGCAGCGAAATCACGCCGATAATGATTACGATCACCTGCACGATCTGCCGGGTGCGTCCGTCGAGCGGCAACAGGTTGACGAGATAGAGCACCAGGATGACGACGAGGAAGGTAATGAGCACGCCGATGAGGACGTTCATGCGCGTTCCCCTTTCGAGGGCTGGGGCCTGAGCTCGGCTTGGAATCGTGGCGGAATGGTACCTGCTTTCGGCGCGGCTGGCATCGGGCGCGGGTGGTAAAACACAGGATTTCGGCGCCGCCGGCGCGCACCGGTCCGGCTGAAATCACCGTCTACGGCTTGCCGCTGCGCCGGCGCGGCCGGACCATGTGGTCCGGCAGCGCGCCGAGGCGCGCCGCGACCTCCGGCGGCACGCGGTAGTCGCGCAGGAGGTGACGCGTCTCGCGCAGCCCGCACGCCTCGCGCTGCACGACCAGGTGCCAGAGCGCAAGGCTCGCCTGCGCCACCAGCGCTGCGCGCACTTGCTGGTGCTCGGCCGACGGCGTTGCGCGCGGATGGTCGGCGTCGAACCGGGCGAGCGCCTCGATCGCGGCTTCGAGCGCGCGCCCGAGCCGGCCGAGCGCCGAGGCCTTCTCCTGGGCGAACTCGTCTGCCAGCAGGTCGGCGGGCGAAGGCTTGATCATGCGGCCGGGCATCTCTCGATCGATCGGCGTTTGCGCGCGTATCTTCCACCCGCTGGGGTCGGCGGTCGAGCCCGATTGCCGGCGAGGAAGCACGCCGTGGGGCGGTTGTTAGCTCCCGCGGCGCACGCTATCGCGCGCAAAAAGTCGCGGATTGCGGGCGGAGCGCGCGACCGATGGTCGCTTGTGGGAGCGGCGCGTATCGGCTCATTATAGTCGCCGGCGCCGCGGCACCGCTACGCCGCGACCATGGGAGGAACAGCAATGACGAAAGCGAAATTCATCGCAGCGCTCGGCGCGCTCGCCATCACCGCCGGCGCGAGCGCGGGTGCGCGGTCGGAGGAGACCTTGAAGGTCGCGGTCCCGCAGCGCGGCGCCTGGGATGCCGGTCTCGCCGAGCTCGGTCAGCGCGGCGGCATCTTCAAGAAGCACGGGCTCAATCTCGAAATTCTCTATACCCAGGCGGGACCCGAATCGATCCAGGCGCTGATCGGCGGCAGCATCGACGTGGCGACCGCGTCCGGCGTCTCGGCCGCCTTCGGCACCTTTGCCAAGGGCGCGCCGATCCGCATCATCGGCAGCGAGATCATCGGCTCGCCCGACCTCTACTGGTACGTGCCGGCCGCGTCCTCCATCCGCAAGGTCGAGGATTTCAACGGCAAGACGGTGGCCTATTCCTTGACCGGCTCGTCGAGCCACGCCGGCCTGCTCGCGCTCATCGCGCAATACAAGCTCGCGGCCAAACCGACGTCGACCGGCAGCATCACCGGAACGCTCACGCAGACCATGACCGGCCAGGTCGATGTCGGCTTTTCGGCGATACCGTTCTTTCTCGACCAGGTGGAGGACGGCAAGATCCGCATCATCGTGACCGGCAGCGACGTCGCCTCGTTGAAGAGCCGGACCGGACGCGTGAACCTCACCAACGTGGCCACGCTGCAGAACCGCAAGGATGCGCTCATGCGCTTCCATCGCGCCTACAAGGAGACGATCGACTGGATGTATTCCGATCCGGCGGCGCTCAAGCATTTCAGCGACTATTCCGGCCTGCCCGAGAAGGTGGTGGCGAAGGTGCGCACCCTGCTGCCGAAGGAAACCATGGCGCCCGATCGACTCGTCGGGGTCGATCAGATCATCTCCGAGGCGGTGAGCCTCAAATTCCTGGCGGCGCCGTTGACGCCCGAGCAGGTGAAGGAGCTGGTGCAGATTCCGAACTGAATGACGTCGGATCGCAAGTCGCCCGGGTGCGAGCGCGCGCCACGGTTACGCCTGTGAAAGACAAAGGCGCGGCGCCGAAGCGCCGCGCCCGGCGGTCGAGACCGCGCAGCGGTCAACTCAGCACTTTGTATTTCTTGAACCAGGCGATCATCTGGTTCCAGGCGTCCTCGGCCGCTTCCTTGCGATAGCTGGCGCGGTAATCGGCGTGGAAGCCGTGCGGCGCGCCCGGATAGATCTTGAACTCGGCGGTCTTGCCCGCGGACTTCAGCGCCGCCTGCATCGCTTCCACCTGCGCCACCGGAATTCCCTGATCCGCTTCGCCGTAGAGCCCGAGGACCGGCGCTTTCATCTCCGGCGCCAGCTCGGTCGGGCTCTTCGGCCAGACCGATTTTTGCGCGGGCGGGTCGACCACGGTTCCGTAGAACGCGACGCCCGCCTTGAGGTCCTTGTTGTGGGCGGCGTATTCCCACACCGTGCGGCCGCCGCGGCAGAAGCCCATGATGCCGAGCCGGTTGGTGTCGCCGCCCTGCGCCTTCGCCCAGGCCGCGGTGGCGTCGAGATCGGAAAGAAGTTCGGCGTCCGGCTTGGGATTGACGATCGGCATCAGCTTGGGAACCTCGGTAATCTTGGTGAGATCCTCGCCTTTGCGGAAATAGTAGTCGGGCGCGATCGCGAATGCGCCGAGCTTGGCGAGCCGGCGCGTGACGTCCTTGATGTATTCGTGCAGCCCGAAGATCTCCATCGCCACCAGGATGACCGGCGGGTTCTGCGCGTTGGCGGGGCGGGCGTAGTAGACCGGCATCTCGCCGTCGGCGACCTTGACCTTGGCGTCGCCGACGGTGAGGCCGCTGGTGTCGGTCTTGATGGCGTCGGCGCGCACCGGCCCCGCGGCGAGCGTATAGCCGGCGGCCGCGGCGGCCGAGGCCGCCATGAAAAATCCGCGTCGCGACAGCGGATCGACCTGGTGTGCCAGTCCCTCGATATCGGACGCCAGTTTCGGTAGAGCCGACATTTGAAACCTCCCTGATTGCGGCGTTGGAATTCCTCGCTTCGGATCATTCTTGGCCCGAGCGCGTGACAGTTTGTCAGCGTTCCATCTCGTTATTCTCCAGTAAAAGTAAATAAAATCAGTAGTTTATGCCTGAGCACTCGCTAGGCTCGCCTTTGGGTAAGCGCCCGGTCAGCAGGATGCGCCCAAAGTCGCCCCGCCCGGCGGTGTCCGCCGGCGGGCCGAGACTGCCCTCGAAGGGATCGCGGCCCGCAGGAAGCCGTCCGCCGACGGCGGCGTTAGCTCAGGCCCCCAAGATCAACTGAATTTGCGGTAAGAGCGGTGTGTACGAGTCCCGCCAGACTGCTATCGTCTAAGCGGTCCCAGAGTTCACACCAAGGGATGCATCTCGAACAGAGAGGATCGCATGGACCAGAAGATCATCAATCTATACGACGGCTTGACGCACGGCCTTATCAGCCGCCGCGAATTTATTGACCGTGCGGCGGAGATCGTCGGGTCGGCCGCTGCCGCCGCCGCGTTGATACCACTGCTGCAATGCGATTACGCCAAAGCGGAGACGATTTCGGCGAGCGACCCCCGGCTTGCCAGCGAAAAGATCAGCTACGATACGCCCAAGGGCAATGTCATGGGCTATCTCTCGCGCCCTAAGGTCAAGGGCAAGCGCCCCGCGATCGTCGTCATCCACCAGAACCGAGGGCTAAATCCCCATATCGAGGACGTGGCCCGGCGCTTTGCAGCAGAAGGATTCCTGACGCTTGCGCCCGATCTTTTGTCACCGCTCGGCGGAACGCCGGCTAAAGAGGAAGATCAACTCGCTCTATTCGCCAAGATTGATCGTAATGACCCCACGATCGGCGTCGCGACTGTCTCCTTCCTGAAGACCCATGCGGAATCGACCGGCAAGGTTGGAATAGTCGGTTTCTGTTTCGGTGGCGGCATGGTCAATCTCGTAACCATGATCAGCCCCGACCTCGACGCCGCGGTTGCTTATTATGGGCCGGTCCCGGCAGACAAGAGCAAGGTGAAGGATATCAAGGCGCCCATGCTTCTGCACTATGCAGGCTTGGACACGCGCCTCAACGAGGGCATTCCGGGTTGGGAAGAGGCGCTGAAAGCCAACAACAAGAAATACACCCTTTATATGTACGAAGGCGCCAACCATGCCTTCAATGACGACACTGCGGGCCCCCGTTACAACAAGGCCGCTGCCGACCTTGCCTGGGGCCGCACGCTCGCGTTCTTCAAGGAGCATCTCGGCGCCCCGCCGAACGCAGCTTAGCGGGCGGTCCCCGTAGCCAACGGCACCGCCCCGAATCCTAGCGGCGTTTTTTTGATGTGGTAGGTGGGAATGCCCTCCTGGGGCACATTCTCCTGATGAAACTAGGCCCCGCTTCGGCGGGGCTTTCTTATCTGAGACCGCAAAGAGAAGCCCCGTCAGGGCGCGACAGTGAGCGCCCCGACCCGCCGGCCAAGCTTTCGACGGGCGAGGGCTTGCCACAACGCACCCGGTGAGAGGGCGCCTCGTGGCCGTCTGGTGCATCCAGACTGAGGGACAAGCTAATGCGCAGTCTCGGAACTCTCGCTCCTTCCTGATCGATGCTCTCCCTCGTTGGCTGCCCGCATGTAGTCGCGCGCCATCCTTAGCAGCCTGGCACGCGTCTCAATGTCGGCATGTCGCGCCAACTCTACACAACGCCGAGCGTATTCCTCAAAATTTTTTCTGAAGCCGGACGACACGAGACGCACAACCCGCTGAGACAGACGCACAAAATCCACTGCCGAGACGAAACTGCGGATCAGTGCGCGGGGTTCCATTGTAATTTTTGGATGCTTAGTCAGGAACTCGGTCGACGGGAAACGGTTAGGCTGCCGCGTGGACACTTTGGCAGAAAACGCCACCATCGTCCTCCGTCATAGCCGCCAGCTCGGCCGAAACCAGACTGCGTGACCGGGTCACGGGCATCATGACACCGGGCTTCGAAATTGCTGTCGGGATCAGTCTCGTTGTTGGATTCGCGCTCGGATATGGCGTTTGCGCGCTCCTTTCCCATCGGCGTCATCAGGCCGCAGCGCGGCGGCGCCACATTCTCTAAGGCCGCTTGAATGGACGATTGGCATTAGCAACCCGCCGCCCCGGGCGTAGCGTTCTCCGGGGCCTTTAGCATTCCCGCGCGAGCTACCGCATGGGAATGTCAGCTAGTCATCGCGCGCGCTCGGGCCACGGGGGTGGTTCGCTCGACGACATCGCCCCTGGGATGGCGGCAATGATCGACCTGGAGGCTTTGAGGGATTTCGACGCCCAGGGCCCCAGAGCATTCAGGCCACATTCAGGTCGGAAGCGTTTGAGTACGCGGCCTGCGTGACCGTTCGCGTCGCAAATCTGGAACGATTTCTGCTTACGGTAATTTCTTACAGGGTGAACTCGAATTCGATTCCAACCGACAACCGTGGTCGGCTCATGGCTCGTCGGGACGCTGCCGGCACTCGGCTGCTCACGCGCAACGGGCTCGATTGGAGCGCCCGGTTTCCGCTCATCGTTCAAGCCGTGAACCACCTGAGAGTGAAGTCCTGTCTCATCGACGGCGAGGCCGTATGCTGTGACGACGGTGGGCTGCCGGTCTTTCAGAAGCTTCGCCAGCGCCGCGAGGATCGCCACGTTTTTCTCTACGCCTTCGACTTTTTCAGCTGAACGGAAAGGACTTGCGCCGCGCGCCGCTGGAGCACCGCAAACGCGACGCGACTGCTGCGCAACAATAAGCCCGGACTGCAATTGAACGAGTACATTGCCGAGCCCGCTGATGTCGTATTCCGGCACGCTTGCGCGCTGGGATTCGAGGGCATCGTGTCGAAGCGTCTCGGCTCCCGCTATCGATCCGGCCGCTCACGTGATTGGATCAAGTCAAAGAACCCGAACGCGCCGCTGTGAATCGCGAGGCCGAAGAGGATTGGGGGCGATGATGGCAGACATGAAAATCTACGTTGAGACCAGCTGCCTGCGCAGCAACATCCGACATTCAGACCCAAAATCTCAAAAGGAACTCGCCGCGTTAGAGCAGTTGACCGAACGATACTCGCTGTTTGGCGCACGTCTCACCCTTCGGGAAGCAACGGCCACGGCAAACAAGACGCAGCAAGACAGCCTCATCCTCGATTACAAGGCACTACAACCAATCCCAAAGGACGAGAGGGTGCTAGGTTTCAACAGCCAATCCGACCAGTACGGCGGGTTTATCAGCAATCCCTTAATCGCAGACTGCCAGAATGAAACGCTCCGCCAGGAGCTGATAGAACATGGCCTTGAATTCAAGGACGCCGAACATGTTACTCAGGCGGTGTGCAACGATTGTGAGGTGTTTCTGACCCGCGATGAGGCCACGATCATCAACCCACATCGCCCATGGCTCGAACAGCGGCTTCCAAACCTAAAGATCCGCACGCCATCTGAGCTTTTGCACGAACTGGCCTCTGCGTCGCCAAGTCGCAATGATTGATAGTCTACCGCGGCGACAGGCGCTCGCGGGTCGCCATGCCGCTGCGCGGCGCGGTCTAGGCAAGCCTCCTCGTACCGCTAACTATTGGTCCGACCGGCTAGGGTGGTGGCCTAATCCCAGCTGCGCGGCAATCTCGGAGGCGACTGCGCCCGGCTCCATCGCCGCCGCAACAATCCCTTCCTTCTCAGCCCGCGACCATCGCCGGCGACGCTCCACCGACGTCGGTGTAACTTGCGTCTCTCATCGGCGACTTCTGCAACAAAATCTGCCAGAACCAGACTCATGCACCGCAACAAAATCGATGTTACTCGATCACCTCGTCAGCGAGGGCGAGCAGCGACGGCGGCACGGTGAGGCCCCTCGACTTGCATTCTATTCCAGTCCCGCTTTGCGCAGGCCCGCGACCAGCTTGGCCATGGCTTGGGGCTTATAGGGGATGTTTTCCTCGATCCAGCTGATTGAAATCTCCGGTTGCAGGCTCCTCAGTTGATCGAGCGTCGCCCTCGCTTCCTCGATTTGTCCGGTCTGTGCCAAGCTGGCCGAATAAATCCGAAGACCAGGTGTAAATCCCGGGCGCTGCTGAACGGCCTTGCGGCCGAACGCGACAGCCTCGGCATAGCGTCCGGCTACGTAGTGCGCGATTGCGAGATTGGTATTGAACAGGAACGTCTGCGGATCGTGCGGACTTATACGAGTTGCTTGTTCCAGATGCACGATGGCCTTGTCGGGCTGATCATCTAGCCCGTAGGCCATGCCGAGGTGACCGTGAGCAGCCGCGAAGTTTGGATTGATGTTGAGTGCCCGTTGATATTCTTCGACTGCCATCTCGGTTCGACGCATCAGGAGGGCGGCCCAGCCTAGCGCGAGATGCGCCCAGGGATCGCTATCGTCCAATCTCCGCCGCGCGAGACGCGAGCGGCAGCGCATCGCGCACGTCCTGGCTGCGAAATGCTCCAGCCGGAATTGCTCGGAACAGCAGCGCAAAGGCGAGCATGCTTTGGGCGGGCGCATAATCGGGATATCGCTCGGTGGCTTTCCTGAGCATGGTCGATCGCGGCGTCGATGTCCGCCTTAGTCATCCGCCAGAACACGGAATTGGCCTGCATTACCAAGTCCCAGGCGCGCAGGTCCTCCGGCGAGCGGGCCCGCGAGCGCACCGCTTCGGCTTCCAACAGTTTGGGCTCAATCGCTGCGACGACTTTTCGCGTGATCTCATCCTGCAATTCAAATACATCGGTGAGCTCGCCGTCGTAGCGGTCGGCCCAGATGTGATTGCCGGTCGAGGCATCGATCAATTGCGCGGTGATCCGCACGCGGTTGCCGCCCTTGCGGACACTGCCTTCCAGCACGTAGCGCACGCCAAGCTCGCGCGCGGCGCGCTTCACGTCGACGGCCTTGCCCTTGTACGCGAACGAGGAGTTGCGCGCGATTACGAAGAACCAGCGCAACTTCGACAGCCCGGTGATGATGTCCTCGGAAATGCCGTCCGCGAAATATTCCTGCTCGGGATCGCCGCTGATATTGTCGAACGGCAGGACCGCGATCGACGGACGGTCGGACGCGTCCGACTTCGCGGCCTACGCCAGATGGACTGACGGCACGACTACGGGCGCGCTTTCGCTCAGGGACACGCGGTGCATGCTGATCGGTCGGGCAATGTTCTTGACGGTCTGTTCGCCCATGTCCTCGAAGCCGAAGTTCAGCTTGTCGCGCACCTGCTCATAGACCACGCGCGACACCATGATGCCGCCCGGCTCGGCCAGCGCCTCCAGACCGCGCCGCCACGTTGACGCCGTCGCCGAAAATATCGTTGCCGTCGCTCATGATGTCACCGACGTTGATGCCGATGCGAAACTCGATGCGCCGGTCGGCTGGCACAGTGGCAGTTCCGCTCGATCATTCCGCGCGCGATGTCGACGGCGCAGCGCACGGCATCGACGACGCTGACGAACTCCACCAGCATGCCGTCTCCGGTGGTCTTGACGATGCGTCCGCGGTGTTCGGCGATCTTGGGATCGACCAATTCCTTGCGGTGCGATTTGAGTTGGCGAAGCGTTTCCTCTTCGTCAACGCCCATAAGCCGGCTATAGCCGGCGATGTCGCCCGCCAGGATGGCGGCAAGCCTTCGGTCAACCCGATCTTCGGTCACACGAGGCCCCCAAATTGGTCCGCTCCGGTTGAGGTTCGCAAGCGGCTATTCCGCGCAGCCACCGGCGCGCCGATACACCCCGAGAATTGCATGCCTTTCATGGCCGCTCCGAAAAGTGCCAAAGCCGACGTGAGCAAGCGCGGTAAACAGCAAGTCTCACTCGATCACCTCGTCGGCGGCGACAAGCAGGCCAGGCGGCACGGTCAGACCGAGCGCCTTTGCCGTTTTCAGGTTGACGGTTGTTTCGAACTTGGTCGGGGCCTGCACCGGGAGATCGGCGGCTTTGTCCCCGCGCAGGATGCGGTCCACGTAGGACGCCGCCAACCGGAACATGTCAACCTGGTCGGTCCCGTAGGACATGAGACCGCCGGCCGCGACAAAGAAATGGAACGCGTAGACCGCCGGCAAGCGGTGCTGGGCTGCAAGCGCGATGATGAGATTGCGATGCAAGATGGTGGTACTGTCCGGCGGCAGGAGCAGGCCCCCGTTTGGCGCGCCTGCAAATGACTCGATTGCACGCTCTATGTCAGCAGCCGACTCAACAGGACTGGGTAACAGCTCGATCGCGAGTGACGGCGCAACGGCTTCAGCCGCGCGCACGAAGTAGTCATAGGCGGTTGTCTTGGGGTTGGCTACGACAGCCACTCGTGCAAGGAGCGGCGCGATCTCCTTGAGCATCGCCAGCCACTTGCCGGTAATACCCGCCTCGTAATGCAGCACACCGGTGAGATTTCCGCCCGGCCGTGCCAGGTTCGCGATGAAGCCTGAGCCAATAGGGTCAGAGACGTTGACGAACACGATTGGTATCGTGCGGCTCTCACGCTGCAAGGCCGCGGCGGCCGCCGTCGTATGTGCGAGGATTACGTCCGGTTGCGAGCCGACCAGTTCTTTCGCGAACGGCTCATACTGATCTGATCTGCCGGCCACGAAACGAGTTTCGATGTGGACATTGCGGCCCTCCGACCATCCGCGGGTTTCAAGCCTTTGCCGAAAAGCCGCAAGGCGCGACTTGGTTTCCGGATCGTCGTCGGCATAGCCTATCAACGCGCCGACCCGCCTCATCTGCTCAGCCTGTTGCGCGTGCACCGCGATCGGCCACGCCGCCGCGCTGCCGAGCAGCGTGATGAACTCGCGCCGCCTCACTCGATCACCTCGTCGGCAAGCAACTGAAGCGATGTCGGTATCGTGAGGCCCATAGTGGCCGCAGTCTTGAGATTGAGCACCAACTGAAACTTCTCCGGCAGCTGCACCGGTAGATCGGCCGGCTTTGCGCCTTTTAGGATGCGGTCAACATAAATTGCCGCACGCCGGAACAGTTCGGCGACATCTACGCCATATGACATCAGGCCGCCTTCTACGGCAATGTAACGGAATGCGTAAACCGCAGGCACACGATGCCGAGCCGCCAATCCAATGATCAACTCGCGATGAACATTGGTGGTGGCGTCCGGCAGCACGAGCAAGCCGCCGTTCGGTTTGCTGGCGAAATTAACTACATCACGCTCGATATCAGCGGCGCTGTGAACCGGCATAGCCGCCGACGCGACTGCAAATGAAGGTGCGGCGGATTCCATGAGACTTGTGTAATACGATCCGCCACCCGGGGCGACCTTTGGATCAAATATGAATGCGACGCGATCAATGCTGGGCATGATCGCCTTGAGCAGTCCAAGCCATTTGCCAGTCAATGAGGACTCAGCGTTGGTAAAACCAGTCGCATTGCCGCCCGGTCGCGCCACGCTCGCAACAAAGCCTTCGCCGACCGGGTCGGAGACCACAGCAAACACAACCGGGATTGAACGGGTTTGCTTCAGCAGCGCCCCCGTTACCGGTGTGCTCCTCGAGAAAATCACATCGGGTTGTAATGCAGTCAGCTCCTTTGCCAACGCCTGCATTAGCTCGGGGTCTCCGGCCGAAAAGCGATAGTCGATCTGGATGTTGCTGCCTTCCGTCCATCCCAAATCTCGAAGTTGACGCGCAAACGACTCCAACTCGAGTTTCCCTGCCGGATCGGTTGCCGCGCCCGGCATCAGAACACCGATCCGTCGTACACCCGGCTGCTGCCCGCGCGCCGCGAGCGGCCACGCGGCCGCAGCGCCGCCGAGCAGCGTGATGAACTCGCGCCGGTTCATTCAATCACCTCGTCGGCGAGCGCGAGTAGCTTCGGGGGAACTTCAAGTCCGAGCGCCTTGGCGGTCTTGAGGTTGATCACAAGCTCGAACTTAGTGGGTTGCAGGATTGGCAGGTCGCCAGGCTTGGCACCCTTGAGGATTCTGCCCGTGTAGTCGCCCGCCTGGCGATAGGAATCCGCAAAGTCGGTTCCGTAGCTGATCAAGCCACCGGCCGCGGCGAACTCGCGTTCATAATACATCGTGGGAATCCCATGGCGCGCCGCCAGCATGATGAGCTGCTGCTTCCGGCTGGAGAGGAAGGTATCGGAGCCGACAACGAGGGCGCCAACGCGACTTTGCATCATGCTCGCGAAGGCCTTGTCGATGTCGTGCTCGGCGCTGGCGTTCAGCACATGGAACCGGAGCCCGAGCGAGTGCGCTGCGGTCTCAGTTTCCTTGGTTTCGCCCTCGGCAATCTGGTTGTTCGGGTTCGCGAGATATACGATTGCGGTTGCCGTAGGCACAAGCTCGCGCAGCACTTCCAATCTTTTCGCTATGGTCGCCATCGCGAGAAAGGTCACGCCGGTCAGATTGGCACCCGGCCGATTGAGGCTGGCGACAAGTCCGATTTCAACAGGATTAGCGCCGTTCGCGAAGACGATCGGGATCACCGAGGTTGCAGCTTTGGCCACAAACGCCGCGGGGGTACCACTGATCGCGGCAATAACCGCTACCTGGCGATTCGCCAGGTCCGCGGCCAGCGCCGGCAGTCGATCGTATTGCCCCTCCGCAAAGCGGAATTCGATGGTGACGTTCTGGCCCTCGGTATAGCCGGCTTCCTTGAGACCTTGGCGGAATGCGACCAGGAGCTGCGCAGAGTCGGCGGCCGATCTCGCGCTGAGGAACCCGATCACCGGCACCGCCGCCTGCTGCGCGCGCGCCGCGAGCGGCCATGTCGCCGTTGCGCCGCCAAGCAGCGTGATGAAGTCGCGTCGTCTCATGTCGGCTTCCTCTCCGCAGTCGATCTGCCGCACGTTCAGCCTGCCACAGAGCGGGCCGGCGAGTCCTAGCAGGAAAGAATCACGATCCGCCCCGAGAAGGACGGCAGCCATATCGTCGAGTGCAAGATAGCTGATGGCGCGGCGCTCGCGATCTCCGTCGAACCTCTGTCCAAAAAATGACAGCGTCGCGAGAGACCCACACCCCCCATTTGGGGGTTGCTCCCTCAACGCTGCCGTCACTGCGTTTGTCTAAAAAACGCTGCTTCCTGCGGATTTGTCAGAATGCAACGTTGGGTATGTCATATCACGCTGCACTACGCGGCGCGAGGAAGTGGCCCCAATGGCCCGGCTAGCCGACTGCATGCTTGGCGATCCGTGTCGCCCGCAAGCTCAAGGCCATCGATGTGATCGACGTTCTGTCCGACCTTCATCCTGCGGGGCATTCCCGGTCACATTCGGTCCGACAACGGACCGGAGTTCCTGGCCAAGGGGCCGTGCTTGACAGTTTCTCCCAGTTCCCCCATATAAATACACGGTTGGTTCATAAATATCGCGTGTAGTCGGCAGGTACCGCCACGGCGACTTAACCAATCAGCTCCAGAAATCGCGATCATTTCCCTCCGAAGGGCTTTGTCTCCATTGCCAGTAAAAGAATTTGTTGTTGGGTCGGCTCGGCCGCCAGCGAGAGCCGCGTCTGCAGTATGGATTGATGAACGAACGGAGCGTTTGCACCTGCCACTACAGGAGTGAGCCATGCAGAATGGCCGAAAGATCAATACGCGCCAACCCAGACCCGCAGCGCCATTTGCTGGCCACTCAAGGCGGTGGTCATCGAATGCGCCCCGCCCCGAACAGAAGGGCTCTCACAACGCGCAAAGAAACTATGAGCGGTATCTCGCGCTCGCCCAAGCTGAAGCCCAAAGCGGCAACACAGTCGGGGCAGAAAACTACTACCAGCACGCCGAACATTATTTCAGATCGATGTCCTCGGGCAGAGGAGGGACACAGTAGACTTTGCTAGAAGTGCTCGACTAGGTAGGTGGAAAATTCTGCTATCGCGCCGCCGGCGGCGAGGAAAGGGACGAGCACCTCGGCTAGCCGCACCATCAGAACGCATAGCCAATAGATCGCACTCTAACAAGATCGGCTGGATTATCGGTGCGCCGTCGAAGCGGCGCATAAAGGGCGGTTTGTCCGTTACCAGCACCGCTTTTCCAACCAATAGTGCTTCCAAAGTCGCAGTGAAAAGCCACTAAACTCGACGCCGTGCTCCTCCAGGATCAGGCGCTTGGTCCATAAGATCAGGTTGAAGCCGACGAAGAAGAAGATCGTCGGCGGCAGCACATGCTTTCACCTGCGCGAGCCACCAGTCGAAGACACGGCGGAGGAATGGTGCCGGCTGTAGAGACGGCAAGAGCGGGCTGGTTCATACGCTACTCCGCAAGG
>CAVQIP010000049.1:0-15515 GCA_963712565.1 uncultured Alphaproteobacteria bacterium
CCGGCATGTGCGGAAACGTCCCGGGGCTGTTGCACGCGCAGATAACCGGCTCAACGCGAGCGTTGGACCGGGAGCCAGCGTCGTGGCGGACCGGGTGCGGCAATTTCGGGGCGGAATCCGGGCTAAATTGTGTTGAGATGTGCTCCCGGCCTCACTAAAGTTCCCCCGTCTCGCACAACCCGCCAGGGAGGGAAGCATGGTCGCAAGACATTGGCTGACTTTGGTAATTGCTCTTTGTGGAGCTTTGGTCGTGACCGGAGCCGAGGCCGCCGCCAAGAAGAAGGCGAAGGCCGTCGCGAAGGCGCCGCCTCCGATCGCTCGCGGCTGCACCTATGTTCAACAGCCGTTCTGTCTCGGCCTCGTCACCTCGAAGAAGGGTACCTATTCGTTGTGGGACGGGAAGCCGTGGATTCCGCCGGGCACCGGCGTTGAGGTGTGGGGCAAGGCTACCGGCCCGGGCCCTTGCGGAGGCACTTCGATCCAGGTCACGTCCTGGAAGGCAAACAAGAACATCAAGTGTAAGGCCTGACCGTCGCCCGCGGCGCTGCCGCGACGCGTCGTTTCCCAGCAGCGGCAAGATCCCCGCCGCAGCCGAGCCGGCCAAGCCGGCCGCTGCGGCGGGCCTAATTGCATTGCGCGGTAAACGGACCAAAATCGGATCGCGCCCACACGCGCGAACTCGCGGACCGATCTGCGGCGCCCGCGAGACCTCCGGATTCAACGCGGGCAGCATTCGAACTGGTTGCCGCCCTGAATCGATCGACCCGATGCGGTCTCGGTTCTGCTCAGGAGTAGCGCAGTGTCGCTCGCACCGCTGTTGAACGCTGCTCCCGCCATTCAGGCGCACGCCTTCGCGGCCATGGCCGCGTTCGCGCTTGGGACGTTCCAGCTTGCAGCGCCCAAGGGCACGCTGCGCCATCGCACCACCGGCTGGATCTGGATCGTGCTGATGTTGATCGTGGCCGCCACGTCGTTCTGGATCCACGATTTGCGGGTGTGGGGGCCATGGAGCCCTATCCATCTGCTCTCGATCTTCACGCTGGCGATGCTTCCGCTCGCGGTGTTGCACGCCCGGCGGCACCGGGTTGGCAGCCACCGCAACGCCATGATCGCGATCTTCACCGGTGCGCTCGTGGTCGCCGGGGTCTTCACGTTCATGCCTGGTCGCATCATGCACGCGGTCGCGTTCGGCAATTGAGGAGCCCCGCTTCAGGCCCGCGGCCGCTCCGCACGGACGTGCAGAGCCCGCCGCACCAGGCGTCGAATTCCAAGGTCGCAACGGGCCCCGCAAATGGCCAAAAAATGGCCGGCGCGCCTTGACTCTAAGTGCCTGAATTCCCATCTGAAAATAGCTCGATCCCGACGCGTTTTACGGTGGCGCGCCGAGGCTGAATCAGCTAAGCAGTCCGAACCCACGCCGCACGGAATTTTCACTTGGCCGAGCACGACGACCAGCAGCCGGAACATCCCGGCCCGTCCGATATTCGCCCCGTCTCCATCACCGAGGAGATGAAGCGCAGTTACCTCGATTACGCCATGAGCGTGATCGTGGCCCGTGCGCTGCCGGACGCGCGCGACGGCCTCAAGCCCGTGCATCGGCGCATCCTCTATTCCATGCACGAGAACGGGCACACGCCCGACAAGAAATACGTGAAGTCGGCGCGCGTGGTCGGCGACGTCATGGGCAAATACCATCCGCACGGCGACCAGGCGATCTACGACGCGCTGGTGCGCATGGCGCAGGATTTCTCCATGCGCCTGCCGCTCATCGACGGGCAGGGAAATTTCGGTTCCGTCGACGGCGATCCGCCCGCGGCCATGCGCTACACCGAATGCCGGCTGGCCCGGCCGGCGATGGAACTGCTCGACGACATCGACAAGGACACGGTCGATTTCCAGCCGAACTACGACGGCAACGAGAAAGAGCCGGTGGTGCTGCCGGCGCGCTTCCCGAACCTGTTGGTGAACGGAGCAGGCGGAATCGCCGTCGGCATGGCGACCAACATCCCGCCGCACAATCTCGGCGAGGTGATCGACGCCTGCATCGCGTTGATCGAAAATCCGGGCCTCAGCATCGACGAGTTGATCGGCATCATTCCCGGTCCCGACTTCCCGACCGGCGGCATCATCCTCGGCCGCGCCGGTATTCGCGCCGCCTACACGCTGGGCCGCGGCTCGATCGTCATGCGCGGCAAGGTGGGGATCGAGACCCTGCGTGGGGACCGCGAGGTGATCGTCGTCAGCGAGATCCCCTACCAGGTGAACAAGGCCGCGATGGTCGAGCGGATCGGGGAACTGTGGCGCGACAAGAAGATCGACGGCATCGCCGCGCTGCGCGACGAGTCCGACCGCGAGGGCTATCGCGTCGTCATCGAGCTCAAACGCGACGCGATGGCGGACGTGGTGCTCAATCAGCTCTATCGATACACGCCGCTGCAGTCGACCTTCGGCGCCAACGTGGTCGCGCTCGAAGGCGGTCGCCCGCAGGTGATGACCCTGAAGGACCTGCTCACGTCCTTCATCGCCTTCCGCGAGGAAGTGATTTCCCGGCGCACCAAACATCTGCTCGGTAAGGCGCGCGACCGCGCCCATGTGCTGGTGGGGCTCGCCATTGCGGTGGCGAATATCGACGAGGTGATCAAGCTCATCCGCGCCTCGAAGGACGCCAACGCGGCGCGCGAAGCGTTGATGGGGCGCGATTGGCCGGCGGCTACCGCCGCCTCGCTCATCGAGTTGATCGACGATCCTCGTCACAAGGTGACGGCGACCGGCACGGCGCGGCTCTCCGCCGAGCAAGCCAAGGCCATCCTTGACCTGCGCCTGCAGCGCCTCACGGCGCTCGGCCGCGACGAGATCAAAGCCGAGCTCGACAAGCTGGCCGAGGAGATCGCCGACTACCTCGACATTTTGCGCTCGCGCGCGCGCATCCAGACCATCGTCAAGGACGAGCTCAAAGCCGTGCGGGAGAAGTTCGCCACGCCGCGCCGCACGGTCATCCTCGAGCAGGAAGGCGAGGTGGAGGAAGAAGACCTGATCCACCGCGAGGACATGGTGGTCACCGTCTCGCACCTTGGCTACGTCAAGCGCGTGCCGCTCTCGACTTATCGGGCGCAAAGGCGCGGAGGGAAGGGGCGGGCCGGGATGCAGACCCGCGAGGAGGATTTCGTCTCGCGGCTGTTCGTGGCATCGACCCATGCACCGGTGCTGTTTTTCTCCTCCCGCGGCCGCGTCTACAAGGAGAAAGTCTGGCGCCTGCCGCAGGCGGCGCCGCAGTCGCGCGGCAAGGCGCTGATCAACATCCTGCCGCTCGAGCAGGGCGAGTTGGTCACCACCGTCATGCCGCTGCCCGAGGACGAGAAGACCTGGGGCGAGCTCGACGTGATGTTCGCCACCACGCGCGGCACCGTTCGGCGCAACAAGCTCTCCGACTTCGTCGACGTGCGCCGCTCCGGAATCATCGCCATGAAGCTCGATGAGGGCGAAGCGATCGTCGACGTGCAGATCTGCACCGAGCGGGACGACGTGCTGCTCACGTCGGCGGGCGGCCAGTGCATCCGCTTTCCGGTCACCGATGTGCGGGTATTCCAGGGACGCACCTCCATGGGCGTGCGTGGCCTCGCGCTGGCGGAGGGCGACAAGGTGATATCGCTCTCGATCCTGCGGCACGTGGATGCGAGGCCGGAGGAACGTGCGGCCTATCTCAAGCGCGCCAGCGCGGTGCGGCGCGGCCTCAACGGCGAAGCCGAGGAAGCCGCGGCCGACGCCGACGAGGCGCAGGAGCCCGCCGTCAACGACGCGATCGAGCTCGGCGAGCAGCGCTACGTGGAAATGTCGGCGGCCGAGCAGTTCGTGCTCACCGTCTCCGAGCGCGGCTTCGGCAAGCGCTCCTCGTCCTACGAATACCGCATCACCGGTCGTGGCGGAAAAGGGATCGTGGCCATGGATGTCCGCGAGCGCGACGGCACGGTCAGGAAGAAGACCGGAAAATTGATCGCCTCGTTCCCGGTCGAGGCCGAGGACCAACTCATGCTCGTCACCGACGGCGGGCAACTTATCCGCACGCGCGTCGAGGGCATCCGCATTGCCGGACGCTCGACTCAGGGCGTGATCGTTTTCGATACTGCGGAGGGCGAGCGCGTGGTCTCGGTCGAGCGCATCAGCGAAGAAGGCGACGAGAACGGCGCGGGCTGAACGGCAGCGCGGTTACGGCGCGCACAGGCTTCGCCGCTCAGTCAACCTTGATCCCCGCGGCGGACGTCACCGCGGTCCATTTCGTGATTTCAGCGGTAATGAAGCTCGCCAGGTCTTGCGGCGTGCCGAGCCGCAATTCCGCGCCCAGGTCGGCGAATCGCGTACGCATATCCTGCGCCTGCATGCATTCGTTGATGACGGAATTGAGCCTGGCGACGATGGCAGCGGGTGTGCCGGCCGGCGCGACCATGCCCAGCCAGAACAAGGATACCATCTTGGGAAAACCGGCCTCGGCGGTGGTCGGAACATCGGGAAGCTGAAAATTGCGCTTCTCGCTGGTCACCGCGAGCGGCCGCAGCTTGCCCGCGCGAATGTGCGGAACCACGACGGTGGTGGTATCGAAGAACATCTGCACTTGGCCCGACATCAGGTCGGCGAGCGCTGGCGCGGTTCCGCGGTAGGGCACATGGACGATGTCGACGCCGCTGTCCAATTTCAGCAGCTCGCCGAGCAGGTGTGGCGCGGTCCCATACCCTTGCGTGCCGAGACTGATCTTGCCCGGATGATTTCTGGCATAGGCGACGAGCTCGGGCAGGGTGTTGACCGGCAGCGTCGGATTGACCGTGAGCACCAGCGGCGTGGCAATCAGCAGCGCGATCGGGACGAAATCCTTGACCGGGTCGTAGTCGAGTTTCTTGTAGACGGCGGGCGCAACAGTGAGTGGTCCCGGCGGGGTCAGCAACAGCGTATAGCCGTCCGGTTCGGCGGTGGCGACCGCCTTGGCGCCGACGCTGCCGCCACCGCCGCCACCGCGATTTTCGACCACGATCGTCTGCGCCAGCGCCGACGACAAGCGGTCGGCGACCAGGCGCGCCATGAAGTCGGTGGGTCCGCCCGCCGGAAACGGTACGATCATCTTGATCGGCCGGCTGGGATAGGTCTGTGCGAACGCCGCGCCGGCGAGGGCGGAGCCCAACGCCGCCGTTGCTGCGAACAAGAAGAGCGCACGCTTAGTGATCATGTCAGCCGTCCCATCATCGATCGCCCGGCAAATGGTATGAAGGAAGCCTAGCGCGCCGTGGTCGCGTTGGGAAACGCTTCGTTTCGCGCCGATCGGAGTAAAAATTTCGGAATGGGAGTCGATGCATGAATTGGGAACTATTGGCTGCGTTTTTGCTCATTACCTCGGTTCTCGTCATCACTCCGGGTCCGATCGTGACGTTGGTCGTTGCCACGGGCGCGACGCAAGGTATTCGCGCCGCGCTCATCACCGTCGCCGGCACCACGATCGGAAACGCGATTCTGCTGGCCGCTATCGCGCTTGGCTTGAGTTGGGTGCTCAACAACGCGGCCACCCTGTTCGAAATCCTGCGCTGGGCGGGTGCAGCCTACCTGATCTGGCTCGGCTTCCAAGCCTGGCGCCGGGCTGGCGAGCACGCCGGCGCGACCGCGCCGCGCCGGCACGTGCATTTCAGGCGCGGTTTCGCGGTGGCGCTCTCCAACCCGAAGACTATCGCATTCTTCACGGCGTTCCTGCCGCAATTCGTCGACCCGAGGCTTCCGGTCGAGCGGCAGCTCGCCGTGATGTGCGCCGTGTCGGTCGCTCTGGCCGCTGTCATGGATGCCGGCTGGGCGGTGGCGGCCGGGCTCGGCCGCGCCTGGTTCATGAGCTCCTGGCGCGCCAAGCTGCTCGGGCGGGTGTCCGGCGTGGCGCTGATCGGCGGCGGCATCTGGCTGTCATTGACCCGCCAGCCGGCGTAGCGCGAATGGGCATGCCGCGCGCTTGCTTGCGTCCAGCGGCCCTTAGGAAAAGCGGGGGGCAGGACGCAGGGGCCGCAGATCCCGGTCGTCGGCCAGCGGTCCGCACCATGACGCTCATTGTGCCTTCAACCCGAGCGTCGTCACGATCGGCGCCCATTTGGCGATGTCGCCCTTGATCATGTCGGTAAAGGCCTGCGGCGTCCCGCCCAGCGGCTCGCTGCTGAGCTTGGCCAGCGCGGCCTTGAATGCCGGCGATCTCACGCCTTCGTTGATTTGTGCATTGAGCTTGTCGATCACCGCGCGCGGCGTGTGCGCCGGCGCCAGCAGCCCGGTCCAACTGGTCGATACGAAGCCGGGGAAACCGCTCTCCGCCATGGTCGGCAGATCCGGGAGCTGTGGGATACGCTTCGGGCTGGTGGTCGCGAGCGCCCTGAGCTTGCCGGACTGAATGAGCGGCAGCAGCACGCTCGTACCCTCGAAGGTCATCTGCACTTGGCCGCCGACGAGATCGTTGATCGAGGGCCCGCCGCCGCGGTAGGGCACGTGCACGATGTCGATGCCGGCCGCGGACTTGAACCATTCGCCAATCAGATGGGGAAGCACGCCGATGCCGCCCGAGGAAAAGTTCACCTTGCCGGGATTGGCCTTGGCATAGGCGACGAGCTCGCCGACCGTTTTGACGGGCAGCGAAGGGTGAACAACCAGGATGTTCGAGCTTTGCGCCACTAGCGCGATGGGATCGTAGCTGGTGAGCGGGTCGTAACCGGCGTTCTTCTGCAGCATGGGCGCGAGCACCAGCCCGCTCGCGCTCGAGTAGAGCAGGGTATAGCCATCGGGCTCGGCCTGCGCCGCCTCTTTCGAGCCGATGGTGTTGCCGGCACCGGGCCGGTTGTCGACCACCACGGCCTGTCCCATTGCCGAGGACAGATAATTGCCGACGAGCCGCGCGACGACGTCGACCGGCCCGCCCGCGGGCGTCGGCACGATGACCTTGACCGGCCGCTCGGGGTAGGACTGGGCATGCAGGGGAGCGAACCCCAGGGCCAGCGCGACCGTGGCCGCGGACAAAATACGTCCCGCGCTCATTTGTCCTCTCGGATGAGGCACCCTATGATCCGGCGCGATGCCTGCGTTGCGGATTCCCCCAGCGGCGGCCGCAGTCTGCAGTCTAGAGAGGGACCAACCCGTGCGCCAGTACTGGGTTTCCACGGCACGAAGCGGAACCTTGGCCCGGAGCCGGCGTTGACCATTTTCGGCGACAGCGTGGTATGAGCTCTAAAATAGCCCGATCCGAAATGCCCGACGACGACACCAAACGAGACAATGTCGTCCGCCTGGGTACCGAGACGCTTTTCGCCATCGGCGAGGAACTCCGCCGGATGTACGATGCCGACCTTCGCTCGAAGCCTTCGCAACAGCTGGAGCGACTGATGCGCCGGATCGAACGGGGCGAGGACATCCGCTAGCGCGCAATTGCGCAATTTGGCAGTGCGGGCGGTCGCGCGCGGCGATGGCGCGATCAATCACCGCCCGCCCGCATTCTCCAGAATTCGCGCGATCTGCGAATAGCCGCGCATGCGGGCGTGGGCCAGCGCCGTCGTGCCCTGTCGGTCGGGCAGCGTGACGTCGGCGCCCGCCCGTACCAAGGCCGCGACGATCGCCGTATGATTTGTGCCGCCGTTGCCGAGCACGACCGCCTCGAGCAAGGCGGTCCAGCCGAGATTGTTGACATGGTTGAGGGGCGCCTTGGCCGCGATCAGGGCGCGGACGATCTCCACGTGTCCGCGATGAGCGGCTGCGATCAGCGCGGTGCCGTCGTAGGGACTGGTGACGGCGCGCGCATTGCCGCCGCCGTCGAGCGCGATCTTGAGCATTTCGAGATCGTTGTTAACAGCCGCGATCGTGACGACGTCGTAACGCTCGGCATCGAGCGCGTTCGGATCGGCGCCCAGCCGTAACAGCGTGCGCGCTGCCGCATGCTTGCGCAGGAACGCGGCAACATGCAGCGGCGTGCGGCTGTTCGCGTCTTGAATGTTCGGCTTTTCGCCCTCCGCGATCAGCTGCTCGATCTCAGCCACGTCGCCGCGCGCGGCGGCGTCGTGGAGCCCGGCATAGATGCGCAGTTCCCGCTCGCCCGGCGGCGTCTGCGCGGACACCGCGGATACGGCCGCGCCGGCCGCCCAAAGAACGAGAGACAAGCGGACGAGACAGGCGAGGCGTCCCCTCGTTACGGTGGCGCCGTATGCAGCTGCGGGCGCCCGGATCAGTCGAGCCGCACGCCCGATGATTTCACGATCGCTCCCCATTTCAGCGTTTCCTCGGCCATGAATGCTGCAAAATCCTGCGGCGATCCGGCTTGAGCCTCGGCACCGAGTTGCTCCAGACTCGAACTCATGCCGGCCGATTTCAAGCCCTGGTTGATCGCCCCATTGAGCGTGTCCACGAGGTCGTCTGGCGTACCCGCAGGCGCCAGGATGCCGGTCCACGAATAG
The DNA here is from genome assembly GCA_963712565.1 of uncultured Alphaproteobacteria bacterium. Taxonomy (GTDB): domain Bacteria; phylum Pseudomonadota; class Alphaproteobacteria; order Rhizobiales; family Xanthobacteraceae; genus VAZQ01. Next base: position 8,445 of record CAVQIP010000049.1, read on the forward strand.
GAGGTGAACCCGGCAACCCCGCTTTCGATCATGGTCGGCACCTGCGGAAACTCATGGGCGCTAATTTATACCCCCGGTATAAATTGCAGAAAAGCCCATGAAATGGGGGTTTTCCAACTGCTGGAAAACCTCCCCGTGGCCGCTAAATCGGAACGAAACGGCTCCAAAAGTCCCGAACTGGAACGGAAAGTCCCGAAGAAAGTCCCGACGCGTTCGCCGGGTGTTCGCGCCAGTGAGGTGGCGTCATGAACCCGCGCACGGCGGCAGCAGCGTCAGAAAAATGCAACTATTTCTTTGAAGCACTGGCGAAGCTCAACGCAACCGACATCCGGCTGTTCATCGGGCCGCGAGGGGCGAAGCCGCAGCTGCGCATCGCAACGCAAGCAGCGATCAAGGCCTATGAACATTCTGGCAGGATGCTCGATGCCGCGCTGACGTATGCCGCGCATGGCTTCCCGGTGTTTCCGCTCACCATCAACAAGACGCCGGTACCGGCCCGCGACAAAGACGCCAACGGCAAACCGATCCCAGGCACTGGTTCGTTCTACAAGGCGACCTGCGACCCGATACAGATTCGGAAATGGTGGACCGGACATGAATACTTGATCGGCCTGCCGATGGGGAAGGCATCCGGCGTGTGGTGCCTCGACGTCGACACGGCGGAGGACCACGACGACGGCGTCGCAGGTTGGGACGAGATCGCCGCCGGGCATGAACTGATCGTCACACGCGAGCACCGCTCAGCGACTGGCGGGCCGCATTTGATCTTCAACTGGACCGAAGAGCAGCCGCTCCGCTGCAGCAAGGGAGCACTGCCGAAGGGCATCGAGGTCAAGGCCGAGGGCTCCTACATCGTTGTGCCGCCGTCGCGCCGCAAGGGCCGCAGTTACACCGTTCACAACGATATCGATCCGGCCGACGCTCCGGCATGGTTGGTCGACCTGATCCTGCAGGGCCGGTCGCCGCGTTATTACGACGCCTATCAAAGCAGCGACCCGGTCGCTGCAGATTTCGACGAGCTAGCCGAGGCGCTGAGCTTCATTCCCAACGATGATCTAGGTTGGGACGAATGGACGGCGATGGGCCTGCGGATATTTGCAGCGACCCGTGGCGAAGGCTTCGAGCTGTTTGATGCGTTCTCGCAGAGGTCCGAGGCTAAATACGACGCCGAGGCGACGCTCGAACGGTGGGAGGCAATTCAAGGCTCGCCACCTGACCGCACTGGCGCTGAAGTCATTTTCAAGATGGCGCGAGAGCACGGTTGGGTGCAGGGGCTGCGGCAGGTGCCTCCAACCTACTCTGCCGAAGGAGCTTGCGATGTCGATGCCGCCCGGCGTGAAGTGCAGAAACACGCCCGCGATTTCTTCGAGTGCGTTGCCATCCCGGAGAGCGAACGAAATGTGTGGACCGACTTCTACTTCGAGAACGGACCGCCTCTAATCGCCTGGGCGATCCCAATTCCGACCGGCGTCGGCAAGACGCAAATCACGATCGCACAACTCGCCGCATGGCTGCTTACAGTAACGATCAAAGGGCCCATCATCTACGCAGTGCCGCGACATAAGCTCGGCGTCAAGATCGAAGAGCAGTTCGCGGCACACGGGATCAACGCCAGGATTTTTCGTGGACGCGAGGCCGACGACCCGGAAAATTCCGACGACAAGATGTGTTTGAACTTGGAGGCGGTTGAACTGGCCAAGCGTGCGCGTGCCGATATCGCAAAATCATGCTGCCGCGATGGAAAGAAGTTCTGCCGGTTCTTCGATAGCTGCGCCTATCAGCGGCAGCAGCTCGACGGCGAGGCGGTGCAGGTGTGGATTGTCGCAGCCGACATGCTGTTTCATACGCAAAAGGTCTTCGGCAAGCCTGCCGCAGTGATCATCGACGAAGCATTTTGGCAGAAGGGCATTCGCGGCGTCGAACATGAGGCCTGCTCCGTGCCGCTCGCCAGCCTTGACGGGGGCGGCCTGAGCGACCGCGACTTCCTACGCGATAGGTTGCGTCAAGCGCTGGAGCAGCAGACTAACGGACCAGTCAGCCGGCAGCAGCTCGACGCAATGCTGATGGAGGAAGAGTGCACGCGTGCGATCAAGCTCGAATGGGCCGCGATGCCAAAGGTGAAGATCGAGCCCGGCATGTCGGAAGCGGCGATCAAGGCTTTGCACAGTGCCGAAACGATCGACGCCATCCAGCATAGTCGCAGGGTAATCCAAATCTATGCGGCGGCGCGTGAGCTATTGCAGAGCCCCGAGATCGAACACTCCGGCAGGTTACGGCTGAAGCAGAAGAACGGACAGCGCGTCATCGAATGGCGCGGCGTCGCTCCGATCAGCGATCAGTTTGAGGTGCCGACGCTATTGCTCGACGCCACGTTGCCGGACCCTTCGTTGCTTCAGGTCTATCATCCGGAGGTCAAGGTCGTCGCCGATATCAAGGTCGAGATGCCGCCGCACGTGCACATCAGGCAGGTGCTGCGGGCACCGACGTCGTCTAGCAAATTGAAAAACGACAAGCACCTCGACGAAGTGCGGCGTTACGTTCTGCAGCGGTGGATGGAAACCGGACGCCAGCCGACGCTCGTCATTTGTCAGATGAAGGTCGACGAATGGCTGGCTTGCTGCGGGCTGCCGCAGGGCATCACGGTCGAGCACTATAACGACGTCTCAGGCATCGATGACTACCGCGACGTTCGGCTATTGGTGCTGGTCGGCCGCACTGCTCCGGGGCCGGGTGCGATCGAAACCATGGCGGCGGCTCTGAGCGGTGCGCAGCCGGTCGCTTGCTCGTCTGCCGACGGACGCTTCGCGTGGTACCCACGGGTCAAGCGCGGGATCAGGCTGGCGGATGGTCGCGGCATCGAGACCCAAGGCGACCGGCACCCGGACGACTTTGTCGAGGCGGTCCGCTGGCAGGTGCATGAGGCTGAGCTGATGCAGGCAATCGGGCGGGCCCGAGGCATCAACCGGACGGCGTTGACGCCGCTCGACGTCGACCTGCTGTTCGATAGCTGTCTGCCGGTCACCGTCAATGAGGTCGTCACTTGGAAGCCCCCGAGCCTGCTGGTCGAGACGGCGGCCGAGGGTGTGATGCTCACCTCGCCGGTCGACATGATGAAGGTTTGGCCCAAGCTCTGGCCCAATACGAGAGCGGCGGACAGGACCGTGCAGCAGGGGCTGCCGGTACTGCCGGGGTTCGAACCCGTGACCTACCAGCTCAAGGGACCGAAGATGAAGCCGCGTGTTGGCTACTTCGACAACCTGATCCCCGACCCGGAAACATGGCTTCGCGAGTGGCTCGGCCCCCGGGATTTGCTTTAAGGATTTTGTCGCGATGTTCCGACCGCGATCATCACGACAAAGTCCTTATATGGAATCCTTTATGGATTTTGTCGTGATGATCGCTCTTACCCCCTGCTAAGACCGATCAGCGGCGCGGCGAGGCGGCCTTGGCTCAACGGCTATTGGCCGAGGGCTGGGGGCAAAAGGCCGGGGGCTATTGGCGATAGGCCATGGGCGATCGGCTATGGGCCGAGGGCGACCGGCGATACGGCCCCAGCAGCACATCTTCTACCTCGTTCCATGTTCAAAAACGGCCCCTTTCGGCCCTCTTTTACGCAGGGTTGTAGGCTACTTCCGAAATTTTGGCTAGAATAGCTCTCTATAGGGGTATCCCGGGGGCTAAGAGAATATTGCTAAAAAATGATTAAGAATTAAAAAATTCGACCGCCACCGCGGTGGGAGGCTTGGCCACTTCTAATTTTTTTTCATGCCCCCCCGGGCAAATCGAAATCGGGTGGATCTCAAATCAACGCCCATGGGCCACATTTGCTTTAAAAAGCTGCCCAAACGCGGGCCTGCGTGCCTCAAGCCCGCCGACTGCCGAGGTCGCCCCCACCCAGGAGGGGTGCCAAAGGGCGGGAGGCCGGCTCTCACTTCGATGCTGATTCACGCCAGGCGAAGCGCCTGCTGGAAGACCTCGCTGCTGAGGTTACGAGCGATCGCCGGTACCTGTAATCTCAGCGGCCTCGATGATTTCGCTGTGCCGACAAGAAGCCGCATCTCTCGCTCGCACTGCAGGCAGATCGGCCGCCTCCCGTAGCTGAGAGGGACGCCGCAAGGGAGCTCATAACGGTCTGGTTGGAGGTTTGAGTCCTCCAGGGCCCACCACGCGGTTCTGCGCCTCTTTCGTGTTCAATACCTTAGCGCCGAAATTGTCTAACCGGACACTAGGGTTAGACAGTCATTTGTTGCCAACGCGTTCTCGTTGCCAACCAGCCGGCGCGCATCTCGCCGCACGCTCAGGTCCGGCCGTCGCCGCGCGTTCGCGGTGCTCGGCGTGGATGGAACGGCTATGCTTGGGTTTCACCAATCCTCAGATTGACTGACGCGGTTGCCCAGTCGCGGATGCCTATTTCGCGCAGCAAGACGTCAGGTCATACCACGTGTCCGGATCACGAACGCCCGCGATCACCTGCCGGATCGCTTCGGTCACAAGCTCTGGTTGATCTTGGTGGATATCGTGGCCGCTGTCTTTGGCGACGAAGAAACGCGCGCTCGGGACCAGCGTCGCCAAGTCCTCGTTCGCCGCGCGCAGGGTCGATTCCAGTGCATCGGATGTGAACCCCTCCGCCTCCTCTGGCACGTCGAACGGACGCGCGTGGGCGAGGACTGCCAGTGGCATCGGGCCGAGCGGTGTGGTCGCCGCCGCCTGCCGCATCACGACGTTGCTCTTGCCGTATCCCAGCGTCTCGAGATCGCCGTAACCCGGGATAGGCTCTACCGTGTCGGTGCCGAAGCGCACGTTGAGCCGCACCAGGGCCGCCCACCGCTCGGGCGTCAACAGCGTCTCAAGCCTTTCGGAATAGGCGTCAACAAGGATGAGCCCGACGACCTCAGCCGGGTAGGTGCTGGCATAGAGCCGGGCGAAGAGGGCGCCCAGCGAGTGACCGGCGAGGACGTACGGGCTGGGGACTCCTGCGCCACGGATTAGCGCGTGGAGGTCGGCAACGACGTCAGGGGCAGTCCGTGGTTGGCGGACGGGGTCGCTGCGGCTTGGGCGGACGTTGTCGTTAAGGGGCGCTGCGGTCCCGGGGCGATCGTAGGCGCAAACGCGCGTGAAGGCGGCCACGCCCGCGAGGACCATCGTCCGCGGCGCCCCGGACTGGCGGAGGTCCTCGCTCCAGACCCTGGCGGAAGCGCGATATCCGGCTTCGAGGATGACTGTGGGGCTGCCCGTGCCCCGGCACTCCAGGTACATGCGCCGACCGCCGCCGATGTCGACGAGGCCGACGAAGTCACCCTGCGCGGCGACCGCCACTGACGAGCCAGCGCGATGGGTGTCGAGGGCGGCGACGGAACCGAGGAGGACGACAACCGCGAGGCCTAGGAAGGTATGGCGAAGCGGTGGGGTACACATTGTCGCCTCCTGTGACCGCGCACTGCTGCCGGACCACGCGGTACTGCCAAACCGGGCTGGCGCCGTTTCGCCAGCGCTGCTGTTGCGCGCTGGCTTCAGCTAGCACCAAAAACTTCCAGGGCATGATAGACCGAATAACCGGAAGATCAACTCTGGGACTTCTGCTCTAGAGGCGTGGCAGAACATCATGAAGCCCGAGCCCATGCCGTCCGATCGGGAAGTGCTGGCGGGTCTCGTCGAGCGCGTCACGTTCCACAACGAGGAGAATGGTTTCTGCGTTCTGCGGATCAAGGCGCGTGGCCACCGCGAACTGATCACGGTGGTCGGCCATGCTGCAGTGATTTCTGCCGGCGAGTGGGTCACGGCGTCAGGCGAATGGGTCAATGACCGCACCCACGGGCAGCAGTTCAAGGCAAGGTTTCTCAAGACCTCGGAACCGACTTCGCTCGATGGCATCGAAAAGTATCTCGGGTCCGGGATGATCCGCGGCATCGGCCCAGTCTACGCCAAGAAGCTGGTGCGCGCTTTCGGCGAGAAGGTGTTCGATATGATCGAAGGGGAGCCAGAACGCCTGAGGGAAGTGACGGGCATCGGTCCGGTGCGAGCTGGCCGTATCACCGCTGCCTGGGCCGAGCAGAAGATCGTGCGCGAGATCATGGTCTTCCTTCACAGCAACGGCGTCGGCACGGCGCGCGCGGTGCGCATCTACAAGACCTACGGCGCCGATGCCGTGCAGGTCATGTCGGAGAACCCATATCGCCTGGCGCGTGACATCCGCGGCATCGGCTTCAAAACCGCCGACGCGATCGCGATGAAGCTCGGCATCGAGAAAACAGCGATGATCCGGGTGCGCGCCGGCATTTCCTATGCGTTGACCGAGGCCATGGACGAGGGGCATTGCGGCCTGCCGACGGATGAGCTCGTGCCGCTTGCGGAAAAGCTGCTCGAGGTGCCTGTGGAACTCGTCCGCACCGCACTCGATCTCGAATTGGCCGAGGGCATAGTTATCGCCGACAGCGTCGGCGGAACAGCCTGCGTGTTTCTGGCGGGGCTGCATCGGGCCGAGCGTGGCATCGCCGAGCGGTTGCTGCGACTTACGAATGGCACGCCTTCCTGGCCCTGGATCGATCCGGACAAGGCACTGCCATGGGTCGAGGAGCGTGTCGGGCTTGTCCTTGCCGAAAGCCAGCGAACGGCGATCCGGCTCGCGCTGAAGTCCAAAGTTCTGATCCTAACGGGCGGTCCGGGCGTCGGCAAGACCACTATCGTCAAAGGCATCCTGCGCATTCTCGCAGCCAAGGGGGTGAGGCTCCTCCTATGCGCTCCCACCGGCCGGGCTGCCAAGCGCATGACCGAGGCGACGGGTTTCGAGGCCAAGACCATTCACAGGCTGCTTGAGGTCGATCCCAAGGGCGGCGGCTTCAAGCGCGGCGACGACAACCCTCTCGACTGCGACCTTCTGGTCATCGACGAGACCTCCATGGTCGATGTCATGCTGATGCAGGCGCTGATGAAAGCGGTGCCGGACAAAGCCGCATTGTTGATCGTGGGCGACATTGACCAGCTTCCTTCGGTTGGGCCGGGGCAAGTCATGTCAGACCTAATCTCATCCGGCGCCATTCCCGTGGTTCGCCTCACCGAGGTGTTCCGGCAGGC
>CAVQIP010000050.1:0-11147 GCA_963712565.1 uncultured Alphaproteobacteria bacterium
CGACCTATCCCTCGATTGTCGAGGCGGAGCAGGCCGGGCGTGCGCTCGTCGAGCGGCGCCTGTGTGCATGCGTGAACATCCTTCCCGGTATGATCTCGCACTATTGGTGGCAAGGCGCGGTCGAGCGCGGCGAGGAAGTGGTGATGATCATCAAGACCCGCAGCTCGCTCGCCGAGCCCGTCCGTGCGGCGGTAAAAGAGATGCATTCCTATACGACGCCTGCGGTCCTGGTGATCCCGGTCGAGAGCGTCGATCAGGGCTATCTCGATTGGCTCATGGCGGAGACTGCGCCGGCCGTGAACGGATGAAGGGACGAAGGGGTAAAGGGATCTGCGTCGTCATCCGCGCAGGGAAATTGCCCCATTGCTCGACCTGAGAGATTTCCAGCCATCGGCCGGGCATTCCGGCCTGCCGGGTTTCGCCGCGCGACGAGGGAAGTGTCCCATCGCCAAGCAGTCGATGCCGTGCGCGTTTACGTTCTCGGGCGGAATTCGGTTGGGCGGTGCCATCCTGCTCCGCCCTTTAGCAAGCGTTAAGGCTCGCAGACCTACGATGGACAATCGACCTTATTGTCGCGGGGGCCGTCCGCCCGCACAGGCATCTGCGAAGCACAGGGGCTTCGTCGTCCCCGAGGTCCGTGTCCACGCCGGGTTTGTACTGACAGCGGGGTATCGCGTAGCTGGCAGTATGCGTAGCCGGCGCGCGACACGGCAGCCGGCTTGCGGTGCCCCAGGGCCCGCAAGCCGGTCCACTATGCCAACGTCGACACCGATATTCTGTAGCCGCAAAGCAACAGCCGGCGATTTTGCGCTGTCGGTCGGCGGCAATCGTGCTGCCAAATCTTGACGTGCGCGCCCTTGCTCGCGGAATGTATGTCGCGTGCTGGTTCCCCGGGTCGCACCGGGGAGGCAAGAGGGAACACGGGTCGAATCGACGTTGTCGAGTCGCGGCCGTGGCTGCCCCCGCAACTGTGAGCGGCGAATCTTTCGCCCGCGTCAGCCACTGGGAAACTGGGAAGGCTGGGCGAGAGGTGATGACCCGCAAGCCAGGAGACCTGCCAGCGCAGTCACCCAACCGGTGGGCGGGGAGCACCACACGGAGCGGCTAGTCGCAGCGGTGACGGATGAACCGATGCGAGGGCCGTGCAATGTTTTTCACCAGTCCAAGCTTGAGCAACCTGCGCCCGAACGGCCGCCGGCGTATCGCGCCGGCCGGTGAGTCCGGGCCAAACGTGCTCTTGCGTCCCTCGCGTCTAGCCCTGTTCACCGGGCGCCCGCGATGCTGCGCGGCGCCGCCGACGAAGGACGCGTGTCATGGGAACGACATCACGACGGCACTTTAAATCCGCGCTGCTTGGATGCATTGCAGCCTTGACTTGCACCGCGGCCGGCGCGCAGGACGCGCCGTTCGAACTGCCCACTATCGGCGTCACCTCGACCCGGCTCGGGGCGCCCGCGCCGGCGGACGCCGGCGCGCGAGCCCGCGCCGGTGGCTACGCGCGCGCCCACGCCTACGCCCGCTCCTACGACCGACGTCAGCACGGGCGACGTCACCGTCGAGCTTCCCTCCGGCATCGCCACGGGGACGACCATCACCGGCGCGTCCACGACCATCATCACCTCGACCGATATCGAGCGTTCGCCCGGCCAGACCATCCAGGACGTGCTGGCGCGCCAGCCCGGCATCCAGGTGCGCAGCTTGTTCGGCAACGTGAACGGCGCGCAGACCGTGGTCGATCTGCGCGGCTTCGGCGCCACCGCGCCCAGCAACACGCTCGTGCTCATCAACGGACGACGGATCAACGATCTCGACGTCATCGGCGTCGATCTCAGCACCATCCCGCGCGAGAGCATCGATCATATCGAGATCACCCGCGGCAACAGCGGCGCGGTGCTGTACGGTGCCGGCGCGGTGGGCGGCGTCATCAACATTGTCACCAAGACCGGCGTCGGCTTGCCGCCGTCGGCGCGGGTGGCGGGCACCTTCGGCAGCTTCGCCTACGGCGAAGGCGCGGCATCGGCCAACGGTGCCTGGGGCCCGGCTTCGGCATCCGCCTACGGCAACGTCGTCAGCTCGAGCGGTTTTCGCGAGAACAATCGGCTGCGGCAGGAAAACGGCGTTGGCGACCTCCGCTATACCGGCGATCAGGGCAGCGCGTATTTCAACCTGTCCGCCGACGACCAGCGTCTCGGTCTGCCCGGCGGCCGCCTGGTGACGCCGACGTTCAGCCTGGTCGAGAGCAACCCGCGCGGCGCGACGACGCCGTTCGACTACGGCGACAAGCAGGGACTCAATGCCACCGCCGGCGTGACGCGGTTCCTGGCGCCGGGCACCGAGGCGATCCTCGATGGCGGGGTGCGGCAGAAGAAGCAGCAGGCCGGATTTTTCAGCAACTTCGGATCGCTGTTCGATACCTTTGTCGACACGACACTGACCACGGCCTCGGTGACGCCGCGGCTGGTCAGCAATCACAACCTCGCCGGCGCGCAGGGCAAGCTGCTCACCGGAGTAGATATCTACGATACCGTCTATGGGTCGGACCGCGCCCAGCATCGCGGCAACCCTCCCATTCACCACTACGATCTGCATCAGTTCACCACCGCCGCCTATGCCATGGAGACCCTGGGGGTGCGGCCCGATACCGATCTGGGCTTCGGCATCCGCGTGGAGCAATTCCATCTCACGGCGCGTGACCAGTTCAATCCGGATGCGCCTGGCGGGTTCGTGGCGACGCCGCAGGGCCTGCCGTTCGACACCCACGAGACCCACCAGGCCTGGCACGTCGGCGTCGACCACCGGGTCAATCAGTATTTCGGGCTGTTCGCGCGCATGGCGCAGAGCTTCCGCGTCCCGAACGTGGACGAGCGAGTGGGCGTGGGGCCGTTCGGCACGCCGACCAATTTTGCTCTGCGCACGCAGACCTCGCGCGATTATGAAGCCGGATTTCGGGTTCGCTTCAGCAGCATCGAGCTGCAAACGAGCGCCTACCTCATGAACCTGCAGGACGAGATTTTCTTCAGCCCCGCAACCTTCACCAACATCAACCTCGATCCGACCCGGCGCTACGGCGTCGAGACCATCGCAAGCTGGCAAGCGACGCAGACGCTGCTGTTCAAGGTCGGCTTGGCCTATACGCGGGCGATCTTCGTCGAAGGTCCGTTCACCGGCAATGACGTGCCGCTGGTCGCGCGCTGGACGGAGAACGTCGGCGTGTCCTGGAACATCTACAGCACGTGGCTGGTGTTCGACGCGGTCGCCCGCTTCGTCGGCCCGCGCCGCATGGACAACGACTCGGCGAACCTGCAGCAGCTGATTCCGGGATTCACGCTCGTGGATGTCCGCATCGGCGGCACCTACGAGCGGTTCTTCTGGGCGTTCTCGGTGCAGAACCTGTTCAACGTGCACTATTTCGAATACGCCATCAGTGCCCTCGACTTCCTGACGGGTCTGCCCTCGGTCGGGACCTACAGCGCCTATCCGCTGCCGGGACGGACCTTCATGGCGAAGGCGGGCATGAAGTTTTGACGAGACCTCGACGCAATCGAAGGCTGCGCTGAATTCGGCATGAGCGGCGTCATGGGCCGTCAAGCTTGCGCGGAGCGCGAAGTGCTCTGCGGCCGCCGCTGCTTGAGGTAGGCCGCGAACGCGCCGTCGCCGCTGCGGACAGGATGACACGCCACTGAGCGTGTGAACGCCAAACCTCTTACGAAACGTTGTGTGCACGTTGCTCTGCCTGTCGCGCCATTCCGGCCGCGACCGTAGATCAATGTACATCGGCGGCGCACCCCGCTAGGCTCAGTGGATTGGTTTTCGGGGCGGGTCACGCCGACAAAGCCTTCGCGGAGCAACACCATGAGCGACGATTTCGAAGACCATTGCTGGAAGGACATCGTCACGCCTGACGTGCTGGAGGTGTATTCCTGCTACCGGCGCAAGGTTTTTGTCGGCCCCGCCCCGGCATTGCTCGCGGTCGATCTTTACGACGTCGTCTATCGCGGCGGACCGCGGCCGCCGGCGGAGCTCGCCAAGACCCATCCCAACAGCTGCGGCGAATATGCCTTTGCCGCGATCGAGCCGACCAAACGGCTGTTTGCCGCGGCGCGCGCCGCCGGCCTTCCGATTTTCTATTCGACCGGCGACGTGCGCGCGGAGAGCCGCCCGAGCCTGGTGACGGCGACCAAGCGCAACAAGCCGCCGGTCGATCCGGCCGATTTCGCCATCCGACCGGAATTCAAGCCGCAACCGCAGGATGTCATCATCACCAAGCAGCGCGCGAGCGTGTTCTTCGGCACGCCGCTGGTGGCGCATCTCACCCAGCTCGGCGTGCAGACGCTGATCATCTGCGGCGAAAGCACCTCGGGCTGCGTGCGCGCGACCGCGGTCGATGCCTATTCCCTCGGCTTTCACGTCGTGCTGGTGGAGGAGTGCTGCTTCGACCGCAGCATCCTGTCTCACAAGGTCAACCTGTTCGACATGCATCACAAATATGTGGACGTGATGCACCTCGAGCAGGTGGTCGCACATCTCGACGGCATGGCGGTCAAGAAGGCGAGCTGAGCCGATGGCAGATCCGATCGGTTACCGAGCGCGTTGCGCATCGGTGCGCATGGCCCGCCGGATCCGGCACGCGATCGGGTGCGGTGGCATGCGATGAAGCCCGCGCCCTACGGCCCGTTTCCCTATTCGCCCATCATCCGACGGCCGCGCCTGACCTGGCCGGACGACGCCCACGTCGCGCTCTGGGTGATCCCGAACATCGAATTCTTCTCGCTCATGGAGAAGGTGCCGGCCGGCTCCGGCGGGCCGGGCACGCCGGTTCCCGACATCCCGTCCTGGTCGGCGCGCGACTACGGCAATCGGGTCGGCGTGTTTCGGCTGATGCAGGTGCTCGACCGCCACGGCGTTCGGGGTACCGTCGCGCTCAACAGCGATCTGTGCGCCCACCACCCCGAGATCATCGAAGAGGGTCGGAAGCTCGGCTGGGAGTGGATGGGTCATTGCGAGAGCAATACCCGCCGCCTCAACGAAGCGCCGGCGGGCGAGGAAAAGGCCATCATCCGGCGCACGCTGGCGACGATCGCGCAAGCCACCGGTACGCGCCCGGTCGGCTGGCTCGGCTCGGGCCTGCAGGAGACCTGGAATACGCTGGATCTGCTCGCGGCCGAAGGCGCCGAATATGTCTGCGACTGGACCAATGACGAGCAGCCCTACGTCATGAGCCTCGACGGCGGGCGACGGCTCATCTGCGTGCCGTACAGCCACGAGATCAACGACAAGCCGGTGTTCGAGCGCGCGCACCGCACCGCCGACGAGTTCCGGGAAATGATCTGCCGCCAGTTCGACGTGCTCTATCGCGAGGGCGCGGAATCGGGCCGCGTCATGGCGATCGCGCTGCATCCTTATCTAACGGGCGTGCCGCATCGCATCGATGCCTTCGACGCGGCGCTCGGCTATATCTGCCGGCACGCGCGGGTGTGGAAGGCGACGGGCGCCGAGATCGCGCGCTATTATCGCGCGCAGGTCGACAAGCAATGAAGGAGGAAATCATGAACCGATCGCTGAGAACCGCGTTCGGCGCGCTGCTGGCGGGCGCGGCGATTGCCATGTCGCCGCTGGCCAGGGCGGAGACGGTCACCGTAGGCATGGTGGGCGCGGTCTCGTCCACCCACTGGCCGATCTATATCGGGCTCATCAAGGGATATTACGCCGCCGAGGATCTCAAGCCCGACCTGGTGTTCATCCAGTCGAGCGCGGCGCTGTCCCAGCAGCTCACCGCCGGCTCCCTCGATGTCGCCTTGTCGACCGGGCTTGCCGATCCGATCCGCGCCATCGACAAGGGCGCCGCCATCGCTATCGTGCGCATCGAGATGCAGGCGCCACCCTATGCGGTGCTCGCCAAGCCCGCCATCAAGCGCTGGGCCGACCTCAAGGGCAAGACCATCTCGATCGGCGGTCCGAAAGATATCACGCGCATCTATCTCGAGCGCATGGCGGGGCCGAACGGGCTCAAGCCCGGTGATTACGACACCGTGTTCGCGGGCGCGACCTCGGCTCGCTTCTCGGCCCTGCAGGGAGGCGCCGTCGATGCCGCGATCCTGCTCCCGCCGTTCAATTTCTACGCGGAGTCGGCGGGATTCACCAATCTCGGCCTCACCATCGACTATGCCAGGGAGCTGCCGTTCGCCGGCGCGGTGGTCGGCCGCGGCTGGGCCAGCTCCCACAAGAGCACGCTTGCGAAGGTGCTTTCGGTCCACAACAAGAGCATGGCTTGGTTCTCCGACCCGCAGAACCGGGCCGAGGCGATCAAGATCATGGTGGACGCCAGCAAGCTCAAGGAGAATGACGTCGCCCGCTCCTACGACTTCCTGCACAAGAATGAGTTCTTCGAGAACACGGGCAGGGTCTCCAGGACCAAGATGGGCGCACTGCTCAAGGCACTCAAAGATCTCGGTGACATCGACGGCTCGACCGATGTCGAACGTTTCGTGTTGCCGGGTGTGACCCAGCTGACGGACTAGATTGTCCATGAGCGGAGTCGAAGGCGTGGCGCGGCAGCAGCCAGCGCAGGCGCGCCGGGGCATTGGCGTCGCGCTGCCGCGCCTCTACCTCGCCGGCATTCTCTCGGTCCTGGGCGGGCTCCTGCTGTGGGAGCTGGTGAGCCGGTATCTCGTCGCCAACGCACTTTTCCTCGCCGCTCCTTCGCAGATCTTCGCAGCGATCGCGGCGCTCGCGCGGAGCGGCGAGCTGTGGCGGCACATGCAGATCAGCGCGATCGAGTTCGCGCTCGGTTACGTGATCGCAAGCGTGCTCGGTGTGATCGTCGGATTCGCCATGGCCGAAAGCGCCACCATGAAGCGGGTATTGCAGCCGTGGATCTCCGGCCTCTACGCCACGCCGACGATTGCGCTGGCTCCGCTGTTCATCCTCTGGCTCGGCATCGGCATCTGGTCGAAGGTGCTGGTGGTCATCTTTCTGGTGCTGTTTCCGGTGACCATCAATACCGAGGCGGGACTGCGCACGACCAGCGAGCGGCTGATCGAAATGCTGCGCTCGTTCGGAGCCACGCCACGGCAGATTTTCTTCAAGGTGTCGCTGCCGTCGGCGGTGCCCTTCATCCTGGCCGGGCTCAAGCTCGGCATTGGCCGTGGTCTGATCGGCGTCGTGGTGGCGGAGCTGTTCGGCTCGCGCGCCGGACTGGGCCGGCTGATCGCCCAATCGGCGGACGCCTTCAACATGCCCGAGCTGTTTGCCGGCGTGATCGTGCTCGCGGCCGCCGGGATCACCCTCACCGCGGGCTTCGGCTGGCTCGAGAACCGGCTCGTGCCCTGGACCAAGGATTAGCGTTCGCGACATGGCGCCGAAGCTCGAAATCTCCAATCTCGGAAAGACCTTCGGCGACCTGCACGCGCTGCAGGCGATCAATCTCGCGGTCGGCCGAGGGGAATTCATCGGCGTCGTCGGCCCCTCGGGCTGCGGCAAGACCACGTTCCTGCGCATCGTCGCGGGACTCGAGCCGGCAAGCTCCGGCGAGGTGGCGCTCGACGGCCGCGTGGTGCGTACCCCGGGTGGCGATCGCGGCTTCGTGTTCCAGAGCGACAGTCTCTTGCCCTGGCGCACGGTGTTCGCCAACGCGATCATCGGACGCGAGGTCGCGGGCCGGGTGGGCCCAGCCGAACGGCAGCGAACGATGGAGCTCCTGAAGCTCGTCGGGCTCGAGGGATTCGAGGACTATCATCCGCGCCAGCTCTCGGGGGGCATGCGTCAGCGCGTCAACCTCGCCCGGGCGCTCGCCATCGACCCGGAGATCCTTTTGATGGACGAGCCGTTCTCCTCGCTCGACGCGCAGACCCGCGAGATCATGCAGACCGAGCTGATGCGCATCTGGGAGGAGGGGCGCAAGACCGTCCTGTTCGTCACGCATCAGATCGACGAGGCGGTGTTCCTGTCCGACCGGGTGCTGGTCTTCGCGCGCCGGCCCGGCCGGCTGCGGGAGAGTGTGGCGATCGAGTTTCCGCGTCCGCGCGCGCTCGCCCTCAAACGCACCCCCGAATTCGTGCGCTACGTGGACCACATCTGGCGGCTGATCGAGGACGACGTGCGCATGAGCGTGATCGAGGAGAAGGTGTGACGTTTCGTCATCAGGGCCCGGGGCAGGCAACCCGGCCGTGACGGATGATCTTGCGCGCAACCCACGCCCCATGCTTCACCCCGCAGCGACGGCCGACCCCGGACGCCCCGTTTGGCACGAAGCCAGCAAACGTAAAGAAAGAGGTAAGGCGGACATGATCACCCGCATCACGCGCAGGCAATTTTCGACGGCGCTGGCCGCCTCGGCCGCAGCGACCGGAATGTTTCCGATAGTCGCGGGCGCGCAGCAGAATTATCCCAGTCGTCCCGTTCGCTTCGTGCTGCCGTTTGGCGCGGCCGGCGTCGCCGACATCACGGCGCGGCTCGCGGCCGAGAAGCTCGGCGACAAGCTCGGGCAACGGTTCGTGGTGGAAAATCAGCCCGGACCGGGCGGCATCGCGGCGGCGCGCGCCGTGCTCTCGCAGCCGGCCGACGGCTATACGATCGGCCTCGTCACCAACGGCACCGCGATCAGCGCCGCGATCTACAAGGCGCTGCCGTTCGATCCGGTCAAGGAGTTCGCGACCATCTCGACCATCGGCTCTTTCGACCTCGTCTTCGCCACCAACGCGGATTCCGAGCTCAAGACCCTGCAGGAGTTCATCACGGCGGCGCGCGCGCAGCCGGGCAAGCTCAACGTCGGCACCATCAATGTCGGCGGCACGCAGAACCTCGCCGCCGAGCTGCTCAAATCATCGGCCGGACTCAACTTCCAGATCATCCCGTACCGCGGCACGCCCGACGTCATCGTGGCCCTGCTCAGGAACGACGTGCAGCTCATGGTCGACTTCTATGCCCCGATGAAGTCGACGCTGCAGGACAAGAAGATCCGCGGCGTTGCCACCTCCGGCCCCCGGCGCTCGCCGTTCCTCGCCGATGTGCCGACGGTCGCGGAGGCGGGCGTTCCCGGCTACGAGGTGACCTCGTGGAACGGGCTGTTTGCCCCGGCCGGCACGCCGGCGGCGGTCATCAACCTATTGAACAAGACCATCCGCGAGGTGGTCGCGACCCCGGAAGTGAAGCAGCGTTACGCCGATCTCGGGATCGAAGCGCAGGCCAGCACGCCCGAGGAACTCATGGCGCGGCTGCAGCGCGACATCGCCAAATGGGCGGCGGTGATCGAGCGCGCCGGCATTCCGAAGCAATAGAGGGGCCTCTTCCCCGGCTCGGGACGGCGGCTTGGCGGAGGACTAGCAGCGCACCGTGCGCGGCGCGGTCAAGCCTGCCCAGTGCGCCGAAACTCCTATTTTCGCGGCGCTGCTCCCATCGCGACGTCAGCGCGAATTGCCATCGACCGGCGTCTTGCTGGTAACACCGTAGTCGGCTGATTTCGTGCCGATTGCCGCCGCCCCGTAGCCTTCGGCCGCAAGTCCGCGCTTGAGCAGCTCGCGCACTGCCGCCGCCCTGCTGGGCATCCGCTCCTTGAAGCGGAAATCGTCGAGCACGACCAGCTCCTCGGGATTGAGCATGATCTGAAGGCGCTCGCCACGCAGCCTGGTTGATCCCGCCATGGTCAATTCTCCTTTCCGCAGGCGATCTATAAAAGTTAGTAATATAGGCCTTGTTAGTCAAGGATACATTTAGCATAAATTGTGGAATGTTAGGTGCTGACGCCAGGATTGGACAGGCCGCAAGGAGGGATCAGTTAGCAAATATATGTAACTACCTATAAAGTACACAATAAGTACAACACGCTATATTCGAAAATGAATATTGACAAGCTGCAATATAAAAGCGCAAATTACTTTAAACATGGGAAATATGATGCTTCAGAAACTCAGTCAACATATTGCGGCCTGTTATGAGCGTGCGGGCAACTGCAAGCAGCGTGCCGAGGAGGCAGCCGATTCCGCAATGAAGACGGAACTGCTCGATTTGGAGAGCAGCTGGACGCATCTGGCCCGCAGTTATGAATTCGTCGAAAGCGTCGAGCGTTTTTTGTTGAGCGCCCGCAACGACCCAAACCGGAAAGTCGCCATGACCCAAGCAGCCCCAGCCGAAGCCGCAGCCCCAGCCGAAGCCGAAGCCGAAAGTTACAGCTATCCGAAATGCCGTGGTTGTGGTGGCACGATGCGAACTCTTCGGCATCGAGCCGCATCCCACCGTCGAGCGGACCGATTTGCGAACTTACGTGTGTAACAACTGCGACGAGACGGAAACAGAAATCGTGCCCCTGTCCCCGAATTGAAGTCGCTCACATAGGGCAGAATGGCTGATGGATGCGCCTCTTGCGAACAAAGTCTTCGACGCCGAAACAACGGACCTATTGGGCTCTACGTTTGACGCCGTATGGCAGACGGTGATGGCATCTGGCGGCGAGCTTGCCGATGCGCAGGTGGCTTCGATGCGCGAGTCGCTCGCCAAATGCATGATCGTGCTGGTCCAGCAAGGCGAGAGAAATCCCGATCGACTGATCGAGAATGCGTTGCGCCGTCTGGCAGATCGGAACCGGACCAGCGCGACGGCGCCCCGCCGCCTAACGGCGAGGTGCGCCGGCTTCTCTCTCTGAACGCCGATCCACGTTTGCCTCCCTGGCGCCATTAGGCAGCGGCGCGGTAGTGTCAGCCCGGCCGCCAACCGATCGCTATGGAGACTTGCCGTGAAGATCATGCGCACCGCCGCGATCTTGCTCGCGCTTTGCCCGCTGACTGCCATCGATGCGCGCCCAAGCGGCGCCGAAACCTATCGTCCCTGGTGCGTGGTGTATTCCGGCCGCGATGGCGCCTATACCTGCATCTTCGCCTCGTTTGAACAATGCATGATGACGGCGACCCCAGGCACCGGTGGCTCGTGCGTGCAGAACCCGTGGTACTTGCGCTACGGCCCGAACGGTCCCGGCACCACCGGTCAGGGAGGGCGGGCGAGGAGATGATATGGGGTCTTGCCGCACTGCCTGTACTGTGGCGTGCACCTGCGGCCTTTTTGGCCAATTGCTCAGGATATGAAATTACGAAGCGCTATTCTTTGGTGAGAATCGGTGCCGGGTGAGAGATTTGAACTCCCGACCAACGGTTTACAAA
>CAVQIP010000051.1:0-90255 GCA_963712565.1 uncultured Alphaproteobacteria bacterium
GGCGGGTTTTCATTTCATCGCGACCGGCAATCGCAGGCCTCCCCAATCGAGGCTGTACGCTCGCGCGGCTGGACCTTCCGCAGCGAGCATCGGGACCTGCCGTCGTCACTTTCCAAACTCGGCCCCGGGGGCGGACGGCCACGAGATTTGCCGAATTGCGCGCGGCTTGCACTCGGAAAGCGAGCGCCTATCTCGCGGGGCGAGGGGAATTCTGGAAAGGTCCGAGCATAATGCTTCACAAGAGTCTCGTTGCCGTCACCGCCGCCGCCCTCATGGTGAGCGCCTTGTCTGCGCTTCCCGCCGACGCCCGCGCGAAGCAGAAGAGTCAATACCGTGGCGACGCCACGCCTTCCCTCGACGGCCGCATCACCGGTCGTTCCCGAACCTGCTGGCACGAGACGTTTGTCTACGACGGGGAGGGAGTTCCGGTCGGCCCGTACTGCCATTGAGCATCATTCGTAATGGCGGCGCTGACTTGCGACCGAGGCGGTGCACGACCTCCGCGGGCCGGAGGGAGGCGATCGGGCCGAGCGGCCCGCGAGATGCCATCCGGTGATCCCCGCTTCACCGCCGTTCAAGACCGACGGCACGCCCATCATGCCTCGATCGGCCCACACCAGCCTGGCAGGTAACGCGCATCCTGACTCTTCGCCAGCATGAGGGCCCGATCGAGCGCCGCGGTAAAATCCTTTTCGATTTGGCGACGCTTCATCCGCCGACGCAAAAAGTCCGCCCACAGGAATTCGCTGAATGGCGTGACATCCTTGGCGAAGCCGCCGGCGCGCCGCAGTTCGCCGGCGACACTGCGGAACGGATCATCGGCGAGATCGGTGATGGATCGGGGAATGTCTTCGAATGCGCGGCGGCGACCCTTCGCATCGTAGGGATGTACCCAGGCGTGATGATCGAGCACGATCCAGAACGCATCGATTTGCAGCGCGCTCAAATTCGCCACGACGCTGACCAGGACATGCTCGAGCCCTTCCCGGTGAAGGGCCAGGGCAAGATGGTGATGATCGACGATATAGTGCCGCGCTTTGGGACCCAGAACGACCGGGATCATGTGGCCGCCGAGAAATTTGCCGATCTTCTTGGCGACGTGTTTGCGCAAATGGTCGCGCTTCTCGTCCACCTCTCGCATGCCGACCGTCATCTGGGTCGGACGCAGGTCGGTGATCGGCACAGGCTGCAGAACGGGGTCGCGCACCACGATCATGATGTCTCTCCACGCCGCGGCGAAAGATAGCGCAGCGGCGCGCAAAAAGGGATTGCCCGACGGTCGCAGGCAGTGCCCCCGGCCGCGCGGCCCAGGGCTGGAATACGCGGTGGCGACCGGGGTAGAGTTGTGGCGCGCCCAAAGTGCGGGACAAGGACCATGCGCACCATCATTGCCCTGACCTCGGCGCTCCTATCGGGCCCGGCCCTCGCGGACACGGTCCGGCACCTCAGCGTGCCCGAACGCCTGTGGGGAAAGTGGGCCCCGAGCGCCAACCTCTGCCGCGACGACAAGGCGGTCTTCGTGGTCTCGGCGAAGGGTTACGCGAGCTCGCAGGAAAGCTGTACGGTGCAATGGGTCACCGAAACCGCGGGCGCGCATGGCCCGATCTACTCCGCGCACATCCGCTGCACGAGCCCGGCCCCGGCGGAGCGGATCACCGAATCGAATGTGATCATCGTTCCCGGCGCCGACGGCCAACTCTCGGCCGGCCCCGAGTTCAAGGACCTCAAAAATTATCAACGGTGCCCGTCGAACTAGCCTGCATCGAATGGGCTGATCGCGCCCGTCGAGGCCGGCGCCGGTCCCGCCAAGAGCGTCATGGCGGCGATGGCAAAGGATCATCCGCGGTGCTACGTTTTGGACATGGGAACAAGAGCATCTTTCGACCACGCCGATGAGCATTCCCCGCGCGAGGCGCTGACCGCTGCGATCGCAGGGCAGGCCTCGAAGAGCACCGCTGCGGCCGCGGGGTGAGCGCGGTGGCGACCACCGCTTCCGCCCACCGAAAGGCGCCGCCCGCGACCCTGACGATCTTCGGCGCGGCCGGCGATCTGACCAAGCGTCTGGTCGTACCGGCGCTCTACAATCTCAGGCGGGCCGGCATGCTCGCTGACGGCTTCTCGATCATCGGCGTCGATATCGCCGACGAAACCACGGAGGTCTGGCGCCAGCGGCTGACCGAGATGATGCAGGTCTTCACCGGCGGAGCAATCGACCAGCCCGCATGGTCATGGCTCACCAGCCGCATGCGCTACCTGCAAGGAGACATCGCAAAGCCGGACACCTACCGCCAGCTCGAGGCGCTGCTGGCGGAGCGGCGGAAGGAACAGAGCGGGAGAGCCGATGCGTTGTTCTATCTGGCGGTCGCCGACCGATTCTTCGGGCCGATCATCGAGCAACTCGGCCGCGCCGGACTCGTTCGACAATCGCAGGAGGCGTGGCGGCGGGTGATCGTCGAGAAACCGTTCGGGCACGACCTTGCCTCGGCCGCGGAGCTGAACACGCGCATCCTCAAGGTGCTGTCGGAAGATCAGATCTACCGGATCGATCATTTTCTCGGCAAAGAAACCGTGCAGAACATCATGGTGCTGCGGTTTGCCAACGGCATATTCGAACCGCTGTGGAACCGCGACCACGTCGAGCACGTGCAGATCACCGCCGCCGAGACCGTCGGGGTCGAGCATCGCGGCCGGTTCTACGAACGGACCGGCGCGTTACGGGACATGGTGCCGAACCATCTGTTTCAGCTCCTCGCCATGATCGCGATGGAGCCGCCGAGCTCGTTCGACTGCGATGCGGTGCGCACCAAAAGGACCGAGTTGTTCCAGGCCATCCATCCGGTGTCGCCCGCCGACGTGGTGCGCGGCCAATACGGCGCGGGCGAGGTGCTCGGCCGGCCGGTCCGAGACTATCGGCACGAGCCCGACGTCGCGCCGGACTCCAAGACCGAGACCTATGTGGCGCTCAAGCTCGGCATCGACAATTGGCGCTGGGCCGGCGTACCGTTCTATCTCCGCACCGGCAAATATCTGTCTGCGCGCATGACCGAGATCGCGGTTCAGTTCCGCCAAGCGCCGTACGCGCTGTTCCGCAACACGCCCGTCGAGCGCCTGCCCGCCAACATCCTGACGCTGCGCATCCAACCGGACGAGGGGCTGTCGATCAGCTTCAGCGCGAAACGGCCGGGCTCCGAGATCGAAATCGACGGTGTGGCGATGAACTTTTCTTACCGCGACTATTTTGCGCCGCTTGCGGCGGTCGGCTACGAGACGCTGATCTACGACTGCCTGCTCGGCGACGCCACGCCCTTCCAGCGAGCCGATACCGTCGAAGCGGCCTGGCGCGCGGTGCAAGGGGTACTCGATGCCTGGGCTGGCGACGGTGCGGGCAAGGTCGCGAATTACGTCGCCGGCAGTGCCGGTCCCGACGCCGCCAATGACCTGCTCGCGCGCGACGGACGTGCTTGGCTGCCGATCGGGGCCGACGGCGCCCGCAAGGGGCACAGCGCATGACCGAGGTGACACCATGAAAGCCACGCAGGCCGTCCACGACCTGGGCCAGAGCCTCTGGCTCGACAACATCACGCGCAATCTGTTGAACACCGGTACGCTGCGCCGCTACATCGACAACCTTTCGGTGACCGGCCTGACGTCGAACCCGACGATCTTCGACCACGCGATCAAGAACAGCAGCGACTACGATGCCGCTATCCGCGGCAAGCTCAAGGACGGCAAGTCCGCCGAGGACCTGTTCTTCGAACTGGCGCTGGATGATCTCACGCGGGCCGCCGACCTTTTTCGGCCGATCCATGAGCGGACCGGCGGCGTGGATGGTTGGGTTTCGCTGGAAGTCTCGCCTTTGCTGGCGCATGACACCAGAACCACGATCGCCGAGGCCAAGGAGCTACATACCCGCGCCGGACGTCCCAATCTCCTGATCAAGATACCCGGGACCAAGGAAGGCCTGCCTGCCATCGAAGAGGCGATCTTTGCCGGCGTGCCCGTCAACGTCACGCTGTTGTTCTCCGGCGACCAGTATTTGGCTGCGGCCGAGGCATTCCTGCGCGGCATCGAGCGACGCATCGATGCGGGGCTCAATCCCGCGGTCGGCTCGGTGGCCTCTGTCTTCATCAGCCGCTGGGACGTTGCCGTCACCGGGAAGGTGCCCGATGCGCTCAGGGACCAACTCGGCATCGCCGTCGCCAAGCGAACCTACAAGGCCTACTGCGCGCTGCTCAACTCACCGCGCTGGTTGCGCGTCTACAATGCCGGCGCGCGCCCGCAACGCCTCCTGTGGGCCAGCACCGGCACCAAGGACCCCAAGGCTTCCGACATCCTGTACGTCAAAGCCCTGGCGGCCCCTTTCACCGTGAACACCATGCCCGAGGGCACTCTGAAAGCGCTAGCCGACCACGGCGAAGTCGGTGCGATGCTGCCGGCGGACGGCGGCGACAGCGAACAGGTGTTGGCGCGGTTCGCGCAGGCCGGTATCGATGTGGAGGCTCTGTCGGCCCAGTTGCAGGACGAAGGCGCCAAGTCGTTCGTCAAATCTTGGAACGACCTGATGGAGGTGATCGCGTCCAAATCCGCCGCCCTGAAGAAGTCCGGCTAGTGTCCCGATTCCGAAGTTCGCATCATTAGGCGGCACCCTCGTTTGCGAACTTCGGAATCGAAGGACACTAGCAACTTATTGATCTAGTGTGGCTTTGGTTCAGAAGTCCGCATCTCGGACTCGCCGCAAGAACGATGCGGACTTCTGAACCGCCACACTAGGATGAACGCTGCATCGCCGCTCGTGGCCGAGCCTGCGACATGGCTACAGAGGAAGTCGGTTTCCCGATGAAAAAGCCGGTCAAGAAAGTGCTGGTCGTCGACGTGGGCGGGACCGCGGTCAAGATCATCGCCACCGGGCAAACCGAGCACCGCGCGTTTCCATCCGGGCCCACGTTGACGGCCAAACGGATGGTCTCCGAGGTCAAGAAGACGGCCGGGGATTGGAAATATGACGCGGTCTCGATCGGCTATCCTGGAGCGGTTCTGCACGGCCGGCCGGTTGCGGAACCGCACAATCTGGGCCGCGGCTGGATCGGGTTCGATTTTGCCGCCGCGTTCGGGCGTCCCGTGAAGGTCGTCAATGATGCCGCCATGCAGGCTCTGGGGAGTTACAAGGGCGGCAAAATGCTGTTCCTAGGGCTAGGAACCGGGTTCGGGTCCGCCATGATTGTCGATGGCATCGTCGAGCCGATGGAGTTGGGTCACCTTCCTTACAAGAGGGGCACGTATGAGGACTACGTCGGGCTGCGCGGGCTGACGCGCCACGGCAAGAAGAAATGGCGGCGCGATGTCGCAGACGTGGTGGCCCGCCTGATCGCCGCGCTCGAGCCCGGCGACACGGTCATTGGCGGAGGCAACGTCAAGAAACTCAAACAGCTGCCGCCGCAGAGCCGCGCGGGAGAAAACGCCAATGCCTTCCGCGGCGGATTTCGCCTGTGGGAGAAGCCGATCGCGGACAACTCGCGGCGCGCTCAAGCTCGTTATCAATAGCGGGGCGGGGAAACGAAAGGACGGTCTGCCATGGCGGCACGCTTGGAACCGCGCGCGAAGCAATCGACGCGCAAAGCCGCGGCATGGGAGGCTCTTAAAGAGCACCATCGTGACATCCACGACGTGCATCTGCGAACCCTGTTCGCGAACGATCGCTCGCGCGGCGAGCGGATGACGGCGGAGGCCGCCGGCGTATATTTGGACTATTCGAAAAATCGGGTGACCGATCGAACGATCGAACTGCTGATCCGGCTGGCCGAAGACTCGGGCTTGCGCGAGCGGATCGATGCGATGTTTCGCGGCGAGAAGATCAACAGCACGGAAGATCGAGCGGTCCTGCACGTTGCCCTGCGGGCCCCGAGAGGCGCCTCCATCATGCTGGACGGCAAGAACGTCGTGCCGGAGGTTCATGCCGTGCTCGACAAGATGGCGGACTTCTCCGATCGCCTGCGCAGCGGCCGATGGAAAGGCCATACCGGCAAACGCCTGCGCAATGTCATCAATATCGGCATCGGCGGTTCCGACCTCGGCCCCGTGATGGCCTACGAGGCACTGAAGCATTACAGCGACCGCTCCATCACGTTTCGCTTCGTTTCCAACATCGACGGCACCGATTTCGTCGAAGCGACGCGCGATCTCGATCCGGCGGAGACGCTTTTCATCATTTCCTCGAAGACCTTCACGACGCTGGAGACCATGACCAACGCCCACAGCGCCCGCGAGTGGTCGCTTGCGGGACTCGGCGGTGACGTCACCGCCGTCGCCAAGCATTTCGTCGCGGTGTCGACGAATGCCGCGAAGGTCGCCGAATTCGGCATCGACACGGCCAACATGTTCGAGTTCTGGGACTGGGTCGGAGGGCGTTATTCGATGGACTCGGCGATCGGCCTCTCCACCATGCTGGCGATCGGGCCGGACAACTTCCGTGCCATGCTGGACGGCTTCCATCAGATCGACGAGCACTTCCGCACCGCGCCGTTCGAGCGCAACCTGCCGGTGCTCATGGGTCTGCTGGCCGTCTGGTACAACGACCTCTTCGGCGCGCAGACCGTGGCAGTATTGCCCTACGAGCAGTATTTGAAGCGTTTCCCAGCCTATCTCCAGCAGTTGACGATGGAGAGCAACGGCAAGCATGTGACGCTCGACGGAACCGCGGTCGATCATCAGACCGGCCCGATCTACTGGGGCGAACCGGGAACCAACGGCCAACACTCCTTCTACCAGTTGATCCATCAGGGCACCCGGCTCATTCCCTGCGACTTCATCGCCTTCGGTCAGGCGCTCAACCGCCTTGGCCGGCACCACGACATGCTATTGGCGAACGTCTTCGCGCAGACCGAGGCGCTGGCCTTCGGCAAGACGCGTGAGCAGGTGAAGGCGGAAGGCACCCCGGATTGGCTCGTCCCGCACCGGATATTCGAAGGCAACCGTCCGTCCAACGTCATCCTGATGGACCGCCTGACACCCACCGCGCTCGGAAAGCTGGTCGCCCTGTACGAACACAACGTCTTCACCCAAGGCGCCATCTGGCACATCGATTCGTTCGACCAATGGGGAGTCGAGCTCGGCAAGGTGCTGGCCCAACGCATCATCCCGGAACTCGAGAGCGAGGCCAAACCCGAGCTCGCCCACGACAGTTCGACCAACAACCTGATCCGTCGTTACCGCAGCCTCAAGGGTACCGCGCGATGACGAGCTCGCAGGTGGGAGAACGCTCATGCTGCGTGAACAGCGCCACCAAAACAAGCAGACCGGCATCGGTGCCGTGAAGCTCGCGCCATCGATCCTCGCGGCCGACTTTGCCCGTCTGGGCGAACAGGTGACCGAGGCTGAAAGAGCGGGAGCTGACCGCATCCATGTCGATGTGATGGACGGCCATTTCGTGCCAAATCTTTCGATGGGAACACCGATCGTCCAAGCGTTGCGGCGAACGACGCGCTTGCCGTTGGAGACGCATATGATGATCTCGAACCCGGACTGCTTCGTCGATGAATTCGCCCGCGCAGGCGCCGATACCTTGCTGGTCCACTGGGAGGGCAACAACGACCTGTCGCGCACCGTGCAGCGCATCCGAGCGCTGGGCAAACGCGTCGGTGCGGCCATCAATCCGGCAACCCCCGCGGCGGTCTTGGAGGAGATCTTGCAAGACGTGGATCAAGTGCTGGTGATGACCGTGAATCCCGGTTTCGGTCACCAGCATTTCCTCCATGGCACCCTGCCCAAGATCCGGCGTGTGCGCGAGATGATCGATCAGATCAAACCGGGATGCGAGCTGGAGGTGGACGGCGGGATCGACGCCACCACGGCTGCGTTGGCAATTGACGCGGGGGCCAACGTTCTCGTCGCCGGGTCGGCCATTTTCAATGACGCCGAGGGCATTTCCGCAGCCATGAAACGCCTGCAAGCCGCAACTCGGCGCTAACGGAGAAGGACATCATGCAACTTGCGATGATCGGCCTCGGCAGAATGGGCGCCAATATGGTACGGCGGCTCCTCAAGGGGGGGCATCAGTGCGTGGTCTACGACATGTCGCCGAAGGCGGTAGAGGAATTGTCTCGCGAGAAAGCAATCGGGACTTCCTCGCTGGCGGAACTGGTGCAGAAGCTGGAGAAACCGCGGGCGGTGTGGTTGATGGTTCCGGCGGCGGTCGTGGACAAGACCATTGCCGACCTGGTGCCGCACCTTGAGAGCGGCGACATCCTCATCGACGGCGGCAACTCGTACTACGTGGACGACATCCGGCGCGCGAACGAACTTGCGCCGAAGCAGATCGTCTACGTGGACGTCGGAACCAGCGGCGGCGTCTGGGGCCTGGAACGCGGTTACTGCATGATGATCGGTGGTCCCGAGACAGCGGTGCGGCACCTCGATCCAATCTTCAAGGCGCTGGCGCCCGGTATGGGCGATATCGCGCGCACCCCGGGACGCGAGAAGATCGGTGGCACCGCCGAGTTGGGCTACCTGCACTGCGGATCGAACGGCGCAGGTCACTTCGTCAAGATGGTCCACAACGGCATCGAATATGGCGTGATGGCCGCCTACGCCGAAGGCCTGAATATCTTGCGCCACGCCAACGTGGGCAAGCAGCAGCAATCGATCGACGCGGAAACGACGCCGCTGCGCGACCCCAACCTCTATCGATATGATTTCAATCTCCGTGATATCACGGAGCTTTGGCGGCGCGGCAGCGTCATCGCCTCCTGGTTGCTGGATCTATCGGCGGCGGCTTTGGTGAACGATCCGGCGCTCTCGAAATTCGCGGGCAAGGTCTCGGACTCGGGTGAAGGGCGGTGGACGATCAAGGCGGCGATCGACGAGGCGGTGCCGGCGCCCGTGCTTTCGACGGCGCTCTACGAGCGTTTCAGCTCGCGCGGCCAAGCGGATTTCGGGGACAGGCTGCTGTCGGCGATGCGCTACGAGTTCGGAGGACACTTGGAAAAATCTACAGGCTAGCAAGGCGAGAGGACAACGACTTACCGATCGGTCCGGAGGCGGCCTCGTGGAGATCGAAGTGTTTGCCGACGCCGACACGGCCGCCCGAGAAGCTGCCACGATCGTCGGCGCGCAGGCTCGCACGGCGATCGCCGCGCGCGGCTGCTTTGTCGTGGCGGTCAGCGGCGGCCACACGCCATGGCTGATGCTGCGCGCGCTGGCGGACGAAAAGCTCCCCTGGGAGCAGGTGCACGTCGCGCAAGTGGACGAGCGTTCGGCGCCGGCAGGACACCGCGATAGGAACCTCACCCATTTGCGCGAAAGCCTGCTCGCGCACGCGCCGGTGCCCCCTGATCACGTTCACGCGATGCCGGTCGAATCAGAAGACCTCGCTCATGCGGCCGAACAATACGCGCTGACATTGCAGAACGTGGCCGGCTCACCGCCCGTCCTCGACCTGGTTCATCTCGGCCTTGGACCCGACGGCCACACCGCCTCGCTGGTGCCCGGAGACCCGGTGCTGGAGATCACCAACGCGGACGTTGCGGTGACCGGGATCTACCAAGGCAGACGCCGGATGACGTTGACCTACCCCATTCTCAATCGGGCGCGCCGCATTCTCTGGCTGGTCACCGGCGCCGAAAAGGCGGAAATGCTCGTACGCCTGCGAGACGGCGATCGATCGATTCCAGCGGGGCGAGTCCGCCAGGATCATGCTTTGCTGCTCGCCGACCGCGCAGCGGCAGGCCGGCTGAGCGCAAGATTGGAGCCGAAACATGAGTAAAGTCACCATTGGTCCGATGACTTCGGCTGATCCGATGACCAACGAGCAATTGGATCAATTGTCGATCAATTGCATTCGCACGCTCTCCATGGATGCGGTCCAGCAGGCCAAGTCCGGACACCCCGGCACGCCGATGGCGCTCGCGCCGCTCGTCTACACAATCTGGAACCGCGTCATGCGCTTCGATCCGCAGGATCCGATCTGGCCCAACCGCGATCGGTTCGTGCTGTCGAACGGTCACGCTTCGATGCTGCTGTGGTCCGTGCTGCACCTGACCGCGACCCGCGCGGTCAATGCCGAATACGAGATACTCGGCCGCCCCTCGGTTTCGCTCGACGACATCCGTCGCTTCCGCCAACTCGACAGCAAAGCGCCGGGCCACCCGGAATACCATTGGGTGTCGGGGGTCGAGACCACGACCGGCCCGCTCGGGCAGGGGGTCGCCACCAGCGTGGGCATGGCGATTGCCGAGAAGTGGCTCGCCAACCGATACAACCGGCCGGGCTTCGGGATCTTCGGCTACGACATTTACACGGTTTGCGGCGACGGCTGCATGATGGAGGGGGTCGGATCGGAAGCGGCATCGCTGGCCGGCCACCTCGGCTTGGACAACCTCTGTTGGATCTACGACAACAACCACATCACCATCGAAGGAAGCACGCGGATCACCTTCACCGAGGACATCGCCGCCAGATTTCTGGGTTACGGACTGGAACGTTCTTCGCATCGCCGACGCCAATGACATCGACCGCATCCAGGCCGCATTGGACACGTTCCAGGTGACCGAGGGCCGCCCGACCTTCATCATTCTCGACAGCCACATCGGCTACGGCTCGCCGCACAAGCACGACACTGCCGCCGCTCATGGCGAGCCGCTGGGCGACGACGAGATTCGCCTCGCCAAGCGCAGCTACGGATGGCCGGAGGACGCCAAGTTCCTCGTCCCGGACGCCGTGCGCGAGCATTTCGCCGCCGGGGTAGGCGCGCGCGGCGCGCAGGCTCGGCGCGATTGGACCGAGCTGTTCACCGCCTACCGCGCCAAGCATCCAGAACTCGCGAACGAGATCGACCTGATGCAACGGCGCGAGCTGCCGGCGGGTTGGGATCGCGGGCTTCCCGGTCTTCGCGGCCGATCCGAAGGGCATCGCGGGCCGGGACGCCTCGGGCAAGGTGCTCAACGTCCTCGCGCAGAACATCCCCTGGCTGCTCGGAGGGTCGGCGGATCTCGGTCCGTCCAACAAGACCATCCTGACCTACGAGGGCGCCGGAGATTTCCAGGCCGACACCCGCGGGGGGAAGAACCTGCATTTCGGCATTCGCGAGCACGCGATGGCGGCCGCGGTCAACGGGCTCTCGTTGTCAAAACTGCGGGCGTTCGGCGCCACCTTCTTCATCTTCAGCGACTATGCGCGGCCGGCGATCCGGCTGTCGGCGCTGATGGAGCTGCCCACCATCTTCATCTTCACGCATGACGCGATGGGCGACGGGGAGGACGGCCCGACCCATCAGCCGGTGGAGCAGCTCGCCTCAATGCGCGCCGTCCCCGGGCTTGTGGTGCTGCGGCCCGGCGACGCCAACGAGGTCGTCGAAGCTTACCGCTACATCATGCAGCTGCGCCACCAGCCCGCGGTGCTGGCGCTCTCGCGCCAAGCGTTGCCGACATTGGATCGCAGCAAATACGCGCCGGCGTCGGGGGTCGCGCGCGGCGCCTACGTGCTCGGCGACTCCCCCGGCGGAAATCCCGAACTGATCCTGATCGCGTCGGGCAGCGAAGTCAGTCTTGCGGTCGAAGCCCACGACAAGCTGCTCGCGGAAGGCATCCGCTCGCGCGTGGTCTCGATGCCGTCCTGGGACATTTTCGAGCATCAGCCGCAACCCTACCGGGACAGCGTGTTGCCGCCGACCGTGACGAACCGGATCGCGGTAGAGCAGGCCTCGACCTTTGGATGGGAGCGATACGTGGGCACCTCCGGCCGCATCATCGGTATGCACACCTTTGGCGCCTCTGCGCCGCTCAAAGAGCTGCAGAAGAAATTCGGCTTCGAGCCGGAGCGGGTGGTGGCGGTGGCGAAGGAACTGCTCGCCAAGAGCAAGGCGGGCAGCCCAACGCGCGATTGAACATTGGATGGCGGCCGCAACAGCGGATGCTAGTGACGCAAATGACCGAAACTCACGATATCGTTTTTCTGTTCGACGTCGACAACACGCTCCTCGACAATGACAGCGTGCAGGCGCACCTGAACGAGCACCTGGCGACGACCTACGGTGTCGCCGCTCGTGATCGGTACTGGGAAATCTTCGAAGAGCTGCGCGAGCAACTCGGTTATGCCGACTACCTGGGCGCGCTGGAGCGCTACCGGATCGAGGCGCTGCATTGTCCCGCGGTGTTGCGAATGTCGAGCTGGCTGGTCGACTATCCGTTTGCCGACCAACTCTATCCCGGCGCGCTGGCCGCGGTGAAACACGTGCAGAAATGGGGTCCCGCGGTGATTCTTTCCGATGGCGACGCGGTCTTCCAACCGCGCAAAGTGGAACGGTCCGGTCTCTGGCGGGCGTTCGACGACCGCGTGCTCATCTATGTCCACAAGGAGCAGGAACTTGACGACGTGGAGCGCTTTTATCCCGCCAATCACTACGTGATGATCGACGACAAGCTGCGCATACTGGCGGAAATAAAGAGAACGTGGGGCGAGCGCGTCACGACCGTGTTCCCAAAGCAGGGCCACTATGCGCTCGACTTGAAGGCCGTCGCCAGCTATCCGCCCGCCGATATCAAGCTGGACAAAATCGCCGATCTCCTCGACTGCGATCTGTCCGCGTTTCGCAAGAAGAGGTGAGGGGAGGGCGGAACCGGGTTATGCAGGCGCGGGCTCGCTTCTGAGCCGCTCGGCCTGGGTGCCGGCGTTGCTGCGCTCGACCGCCTCCGGATCGCCGCGCAGCACGTTGAACTTCGTCTCCTCGCCATCGCGCCAGAACCGGATATCGAACTGCTGCCTGCCGACGCGAAGGTCGAATACGGTGAGATCGGGCAGCCAGTCCGGCAGCGATGGATCGACGTGCAGCTTGCCGCGCGGCGCGTCCGGCATGAATCCCAGCAAGGCCTGCATCAGCGTGAATACCGAGCCCGCGGCCCAGGCCTGCGGTACGTTGGCGCCGAGATATTGGACCGGGAACGTCGTCTCGTCGCGCTCGGTACCGGTGTAAAGTTCCGGGAGTTGATTGAGCAGGAAATGGCTGCCGGCGGCGCTGATGTCGCGCGCGATGCGTGCGGCTTCCGCGCCGAAGCCGTAGCGCTTGAAGCCCATGGCAATGATGCCGTTATCGTGCGGCCAGACCGATCCAGTCTGGTAGTTGTATGGATTGAACGACGGATGCAGCGCGGAGAGGGTGCGGATGCCCCATCCGCTCCACATATCCGGCGCCATCAGCCGCTCCACCACCTTGCGGGCGCGCGCCGGCGGCACGATGCCGGACCACAGGCAATGCCCGGCGTTGGAGGCGACCGTCAGCACCTTCTTCTTGTCGCCGTCGAGGGCATAGGCGTAAAAACCGAACTCATCGTCCCAGAAGGCCTGGTTGAACCGCTCGAACAGCGCGGCGGCCTTGCTGCGCAACTCGCGAGCGCGTGCAGGATTGCCCAGCACGTCGTAGACCTCGGCCATGCGCAGCCAGGCGTCGTAGACATAGCCTTGCAATTCGCAAAGCGCCTTCGGCCCCTTTACCAACGATCCATCCGGGTAGACGACGCAATCGCCGGAATCCTTCCAGCCCATGTTCTCATAGCCGGCGGGCGAACGCGTCTGGTATTCCTGAAACCCGTCGCCGTCGCGATCGCCGTATTGGTCGATCCAGGAGAGGCAGCCCTCGGCGACCTTCAGATGTCGTTCCAGCAACGTCTTGTCGCCGGTCGCTCGCCATGCCGCATGCAGCGTGATCAAATAGAGCGGCGTGGCGTCGGCAGTGCCGTAGTAGGGCGTGTGCGGGATGAGCTTGAAGTGGGCAAGCTCCCCGTAGCGCATTTCGTGCGGAATCTTGCCAGGCTCGGCGTCGCGGTAGTTGTCCACCGCCTTGGCCTGCAACGATCCCAGAATTTCCAGCGCGCCGCGAGCGAACTCCGGATAGATCAGCTGATTCTGCAACGAGACGATCAGACTGTCGCGGCCGAACGGCGCCACAAACCAGGGCAAGCCGGCAGCGGGCAGAAACACGCTGTGATCGGTGTCCGGGAAGGGAAGGCGGAGCGCCGCCATGTCCTCGAGCGCCTGGTGATAGAGTCGGTAGAATTCCTCGTTGCTGGTCCGGATCTTCAACACGGTGTGCAGCCAGTCCGCCAGCGATACGGCATGTTGCGATTCTTTTGTGTGCCCCACGCAATCGGTCGGCGCCTCGAACAGGCGATCGCCGTCCGCTAGTGTGTAGAGCAGGCAGCAATGCCAGGCCTCGCCCGGACCGAGGTCGATCTCGAAGCTGAGCCGGCCATTGGCATACACCGCTTTACCTTGCTGGCATTGGGGCGCAACCGTCACCGCTCGGGCGAAATCGCCGTTGCTGTAGCTGGTCGACAGCTCTTGCTTGGCATCCGACCACTGGGTGCTGATCCGCCCACGGCGCACGATGCGCCCGGACCTTACCTCGAAAATGTCCGCAAAATCGCAGCGCAGAGCGATCTCAAGTTGGAAACGCACCGGCTTCGTGTTGTTGTTGGTGAGATCGAGATCCTCGTGCATGCCGCCGCTGATCGAGCGGCTCACGGTCAGGCCGAGCGTCCTCGGCGCAATGTCGCCGTCTTCGGTAAAAATGATCCGGTTGGTGAGGTAGATGCGCGCGGCGTAGTAGGCGATGGCGCCACCGCTCAGCAAGTCCCAGGGTTCGCCGTTGGCGTAGATGTTCCAACTGCTTACGACGCGGGTGTCGAAAAAGTAGAGACCCTTGTCGCTCGGCCAATTGATCTGGCCGTCGGGCTCGGTGACCAGCACCGTTTGTCCCTGGTGGATTGCGACGTGGGGCGGGCCGACCTGAACCTTGAACGGCATGCGATATCCTCACTGAAATCGACCGCGGCGGACCCGCCGGCTTGCGGTCGCTGCGCCGGCCTGTCCCGCCCGCTGGGTGAGGGGATTTTCGGCCAGCGCGAGGTTATGGGCGGTATTGACCAAAGCGATGTGCGAGAAGGCCTGCGGGAAGTTGCCGACGAGGCGTTTGGCGTGCGGGTCGTACTCCTCCGCCAGCAGCCCAACGTCGTTGCAGAGCCCGCTCAAACGTTTGAACAGTTCCAGCGCCTCGCGGCTGCGGCCGAGCAGCAGAAGATTGTCGGCAAGCCAGAAACTGCAGGCCAGGAAGGCGCCCTCGCCGGGTGGCAGCCCGTCCTTGCCGCTGCGCGTGTCGTAGCGCATGACAAAGCCGTCGACCATGAGATTGCGCTCGATCGCCGCGACCGTGCCGCGCACGCGCGGATCGCTCGCCGGCAGAAAGCCCACGAGCGGCATCAGCAATACGCTCGCGTCCAGCGTGTCGGCCCCGTAATACTGGGTGAATGCGCCGACACCGGGGTTGAACGCCTTGCGGCAGACTTCATCGTGAATTTGCCGGCGCAACGCCTTCCAGCGAGTGGCCGGCCCCGCCAGACCGAACTGCTCGGCCAACTTGACGGCGCGGTCGAAGGCGACCCATGCCATCACCTTGGAGTAGGTGAAGTGCTGGCGCCCGCCGCGGACCTCCCAGATGCCGTCGTCGGGCTCACGCCAGATCTTCTCCAGGTGAGCGAGCATCTCTCGTACCAGGTCAGATCGCGCGGACGGGCCCAGTTTGCCTTTGCGCCCTTGATAAAGCGCGTCCATCATCTCGCCGTAGATGTCGAGCTGCACCTGATCCGACGCAGCATTGCCGATGCGCACCGGCCGCGCGCCTTGATAGCCCGGCAGCCAGGGGAGCTCGAGCTCGGTCAGCCGCCGCTCGCCGGCGATGCCGTACATGATCTGCAGCTGCGATGGGCTGCCGGCGACCGCACGCAGCAGCCATTCGCGCCAGTCCCGCGCCGCCTCGTAGAAACCGGCGTTCATCAGGCTCAGCAAGGTGAAGGTCGCATCCCGCACCCAACAGAAGCGATAGTCCCAGTTGCGCGCGCCGCCGAGCTGTTCCGGCAGCGAGGTGGTAGGAGCGGCGACGATGCCGCCGGTCGGCCGGTAGGTGAGCGCCTTGAGCGTGATCAACGAGCGGCGCACGATGCCCGACCACTGGCCGGTTTCGCGGCAACCCGCCACCCATTTGCGCCAGAACCTCTCCGTATCCCTGAGCGCGGCCATAGGGTCGATCGGCTTTGGCGGCGGGCGATAGGACGGGCCATAGGTGAGGACGAAGGGCACGGTCTGACCCTCCGAGACCATGAAGTCGCCAACCGTCTTCAAGTCCTCGCCGCGCAGCTCGATAGGTGTGCGCAGCACCGTCATATCCGGGCCGGCGATCGCGCGCAGCGTTCCGTCGTCAAGGCGCGTGACCCAGGGCACGAGCGCGCCGTAGTCGAAGCGCAAGACGAGCTCGCAGCGCATCCTGAGCTGCCCGCGGCGACCGACGACGATGCGCACGACGTCCGACGCCTTGCCGCGCGGCGGCATGAAGTCGATGAGCGTGACGGCGCCGTCGCCGGTTTCGAACTCGGTCTCCAGGATGAGGGTGTCGTCGCGGTAGCGACGACTGATCCGTGTCTTCGGATCCATAGGCGCGATCTGCCACCGTCCGTGCTCCGGACTGCCGAGCAAAGCGGCGAAGCACGCCCCGCCGTCGAAGCGCGGCCAGCACAGCCAGTCGATCGAACCGTCGCGAGCCACCAGCGCCGCGGTCTCGCAATCGCCGATGAGAGCGTAATCCTCAATCGCACATGCCGTTGCCCGGCCTGTGGCGCGGCTCTGACCTTGCCGGGCTCGCGAACCCGCGCGATGCAGACGGCCGGAACCAGCGTTTGGCCGACCGGAACTCATTGCTGCAGCCGACATGCGTCTGACCTGATGATCGTTGCCGATGGAACTCTACCCTGCGCAGATGCTTGCCCGGCTTCCTGCGCGGGCTCCCCATAAGGGGGATTCGAGGCGTGAATTTGCTGCGCTCGCAGGGCAGGGAACGTCCGCGGGGGGACGAACAGCGGATCGCCGCGAAAGGCCCATGGCGCCCCAGGCCGCGTTGGAAATTAGGCCGCATCAGTCTGCAAGAGCGGAAACGGACGCGGCCTCTGCTCCTTCTTGCTCTTGATGATGCTCGCCGACGAAAGGGAAGCGCGGATGGGGTAGGTCGGGCCTGCTGGCGCCGATATAGAGCGCGTTCGCCGTCGCCGGATGGTACTCGGCTGGAGTCGTTGGGGAGCTCTGCTCGCCGTCAGACAGCGATGCAACATCAGAACGGCCGCGACGAGGATTACGGCCGCCCACACCATTTCTAGAATTTGCGTCGGGATTCGCCGCCGCCATATCCCGCGGTGATCCGGCAAATTTAAGCCAAACCAGGCGCTGGTCGGCCGACCGGCACAGCAGCCGTTGAGGAGACATCCGACCCTGGTAAAGATCATTCCGATCAGAATCGTGAAGGTTGCGGCATCCCAGAATTCGGCGAATGGCAGATGCATCGCGCGCAGCAGCGGGATCGACAGCGGCACCGTCAGGATGAGTCCGCCATACATCGCCATGCCGCCTTCCGAGCGTCGCCAGATGCGGGACAAATCGCGGCGGTATATGTCCCAGTGGGAGAACACGAAAAGGAGACGAGATCCGATCAGCGCCGGTATGATCAGAGCCACACTGGCCACCGCAAAACTGTTCGGATCCATGCCGGAGAGTTGCGCAACGTACGCACCCGCAAACACTCCGGCGACCATGCCGAGGTACAGCATCGCCGGGTAGCTGTAGACGTTGCGGCCGTTCCAGCTGAAAAGGACTTTGCGCATGGCCGGTTCAGCGCATCGAGAGCAGAACGAGACCGGCGCCACAAACAATGGCCGCATCCGCCAGGTTGAACGCCGGCCACGGCCCGATCGCGATGAAATCAACGATCGCTCCCCGTCGTAACTGGTCCAGAAGATTTCCGGTCGCCCCGCCCACGGCAGCGCCGATGCCAACCGGACCGAGCGGGCTGGCACCCAGCATTCCGAACTGCAGCACCAACGCGGCAACCGCGATGGACATTGCCCACATTGCCAAGAGGCCGGGCGTTCCTCCCAATGACGCAAGCACTCCGCGTCGGTTCAGCACCTGTTGGATCGAAAAAAACGGACGCTCCGGGAGCGACGCGTGCGATGGGCCTCGCGACATGACGAACGCTTTGCTGACCTGATCGGCGACGAGGACGGTTGCAGCAGCGAATGTCGGTTCGAGCCAGATCATCGGTTGGAATCTCCAACGCAATGCAGGGTTACGCAAAAGCTGGCGCGTCACAAGCTTCAGGGGCGCCAGCACTTTCGATCCTGGCACAGCATAGTCGGTTGCGGAAGCTCGAGGCACGCGCAACTGGACGGCTCCTGGCCGATACGACACGCCTGCGTCTTCGCAGGCTGCCGGAAGACTTTCGCCGTGGCTATTCCGAGCCGGCCCGCCGACCCTAGGCCGCGGCGCGGCGACGGCCGCCGACGAGGCGTGTCGCCGAAATCTTGTCGATGCGACGGCCATCGAGATCAACGATCTCGAAACGCCAGCCTTGGGTATCGCAGGCGCGCCACTCAGCGTCGCAACACCGCAAACGGCACGGTTGCGCGTCGAAAATCCCATCGCGGCGGTCGCCGCAGCGCAAGGGCCGGCGAGTTGGCGTCGTCTATAAGAGAAGAGGGCGTGGCGAATCCGTCCGAGATCCTGCTCACGCGCGGGCGCGCCGGCCTGCGTCATGGCCGCGGCGTGAGCATCTCGAGTTGGCAAGAACGGTCACGCGGTGAGACTGCAGGAGTCGGGCACCGCCGCGCCGCTCCGCCTTGTTTTATCTGCGGTTGTGTGATGAACTTCGTACCAGCCACTGCGTGAGCGTCCCACCATGCTCATGAAGGTCGGACTCCTCGGAGGCCTAGGCCTCATCGCGAGCCTATTGGCGCTGTATTGGATCCAGCCCGACACCAATGGCGGGCAGGCGCTCCTGGGGATTGTCGTTTTCGCTGTCGTGAGCGGCGTCGGGAGGCTGATATGGCCGGCAGAATCCTGAACTCATGGGTCGCAAAAGTCGCGTGCGCCGTGTTGCCCGCCTGCGCATTTCTTGCGTTTGGCATAGGAGCTTACGGACAAGAACCGAATCGTGCGGACTGCGTCACGCGCTTTCACGATGGCAAGCCGTACGTTTTCTGCAAAAGCAAAAAGAAAGTTCGGCGGTATTCTGCGCCGCCTGCCGCGAGCAAGCCGCCTGCCGCTCGCCGTGAGACCGTCGCACCGACCACGGCGCCGGCCCGCCCGGCGCCAAGCGCCCCGGCAGTAAGGCGAAGTCGAGATTTCGGAACCGGGGAAGGCGCGGCGACCGGTGGAGGCGCAGGACCGGCCACAGGCGCCGGACCGGCCGTGAACGCCCCAAAGAACGGCGCAGGCGCTGGCCGGACCGGGGCTGGAACCCCGGCCGGCGCCCGCCGTGGCGCCCCCGTCGTCGTCGATCGTCCGGCCGCCGGTCCGACTGCCGCCAGACTGCGGGCGGTGCGCGCCTTGATCGAGCCCGCCGAAATGCCCCCGCGCGAAGTCGCCGGCTACGGCATCGTGGCTTTCACTACCCGTCCGCTGCCACTCGATGTCGAGCGCTACAAGGCAGTCTGCGAAGCCTACAAGGCGACGCTGATGTCGCAGTCCGAATTGCCGCCCAACACGCCGCCGTCGGAGCAGATGGTCACCTACTGGCCGATCGCCAACAAGAATGCGCCCGAGGCGCAGCGCGCCGACTGCGCACACTTGGTTTCCAACTACGCACTGCGCCTTGGACTCGATGCGATCCAAGACGCCGACAAGCAGAAAGAAGGATTAGCAAGTCGTCGCGGCCCCTTCCTGATCGCCTGGGCTCCCTCCGAAAGCCGCTTCGTGCCCGACGCCGTGGTCCTCGTCATGGACTTGTCGGCGCTCGACGGTCAGCGCAGCTTTACGGAAGTGTTCCAGGATTGGCGGCAGCACATCACCGACAATCCAGAGCTATGGCGACGTGGCGGCTTCAGCGTCGAGTCCGTCCGTAGAATTATTCGCGACACCTTCGACCGCTATGGCGACGGTTTGATGCGACTGATCGCGGCCAAGACATGATCCGGCAGCCGAAGTTCGTTGTGCTCAGAGCGGGTGTTCGGGCGGCAGATTGCCCACGACAATCAATGCCTTTGCTCCCAATTATCCCGTAGTCGTGCCGTCATTGCGAGAGTAGCATCGCTCGCAGGCGTGGCTGAACGCTATGCGGTCGAGGGGCGCTCAGTTCACGTCGTACGCGCCCCACAGCGCGCGGCAAATTCGAACGCATCCTTCGAATAGGAGCATCCATGCACTATCCCTGTCGCCGTGGCTTCGCCGGCATTGCGTCAGCGCTGGGATCGTGGCTGGCCGCGACGGTTGCCGTGCTCATTAGCGCCTCCAGCGCCCCGGCACAGAACCTCCGGGTGGAGGACCTCGTGTCCGCCGTGGTGCAAATCAAGACCCACATCAATCCCGAAGGGCGCACCGTCGAGGGCTTGGGCCGCGAACGCGAAGGATCGGGCATCGTCATTGACAGCGATGGTCTCGTGCTAACGATCGGCTACCTCATGGTCGAGGCCTACGCCGCCGAGATCGTGGACAATAATGGGCGCACCGTGCCGGCAAACGTCGTCGGCTACGACCACGAAAGCGGGTTCGGCCTGTTGCGCTCGATCGAACCGCTCAAGCTCCAGCCGATGCTGCTGGGCCGGTCCGCCGACATCAAGGAGCACGATCCCGTACTGGTCGCGAGCTTCGGCGGCGCCGGCATGGTTGCCGCCGCCTATGTCGTCGCCAAGCGCGAATTCGCCGGCAGCTGGGAGTATCTGCTCGACGAGGCGCTGTTCACGGCGCCCCCGCACCCGGCCTGGAGCGGGGCGGCGCTGATCAGCCGCGAGGGCAAGCTCGTCGGTGTCGGCTCGCTGATCGTCGGCGATGCCACCGGCACGGGCGATAAGGCGCCAGGCAACATGTTTGTGCCGATCGACCGGCTATCGCCCATCCTGGGGGATCTGATTTCGGCCGGGCGCACGGCCGGACCCGGACGGCCGTGGCTTGGCCTCAACACCGACGAGCTGCGCGGACGCCTGTTCGTCAGCCGCGTGACGCCCGGCGGCCCGGCCGAGAAGGCCGGCCTCCGGCGCGGCGATGTAATCGTCGGCGTCAATGGCGCGCCGCCCAAGAACCTGGCCGACTTCTACCGCAAGGTCTGGGCGCAGGGAGCCGCGGGCATCAACATTCCGCTCGATGTGCTGCAGGACAGCCAGGTGCGACGCGTCAACGTCACGTCGGCCAATCGCCTCGACCATCTCAAGCTGAAATCGACGTTCTGACGGCCTGTTCGCGGCGCGACTTGAGGCTTGGCATGAAGGCGCCCACAGGGCGCGTGGGCGCTATCTGGCCGGTGCGCAAACTCGGTATTTACCAACGCGCGGCACAAACCAGCCCCATTCCTGCCGCGATCGACCGGCGATATGTCGGAGCGGCCATCGGGGTTGGGCGCGGCTGATCCGGGGATATTGACGTCGTGCCGGGGAGGGCGCCGGCGCAACCGCCGCAGGACGGTCGCGGTGCGGGGATCGGATGGGGCGGCAGCATAGCAGCGCGGGTTTCGGCGGAATCACGCGCGTCGGCGCCGTCGCCTTCGGCTGCGTCGTGCTGGCCAATTGCTCGGGGTCATTCGTCGGCAAGGACCAATACAGCCCCCGCGTCGTCGAGGAGGGAGAGCCGGTGCCGAAGGGCGGCGGCACCTACCGCGTCGGCAAGCCCTACAATGTCAACGGCCGCACCTATGTCCCGGCCGAAAATCCCACTTATCGCGCCGAAGGCATAGCTTCTTACTACGGCCGGGATTTCCACGGCCGGCTGACCGCCAACGGCGAGGTCTACGACATGCACAGCATCTCGGCCGCGCATACCACCATGCCGTTGCCGAGCTATGCGCGCGTCACCAACCTGCAGAACGGCCGCTCGATCATCGTGCGCGTGAATGATCGCGGCCCTTACGCCCGCGATCGCATCATCGATCTCTCGATCGGAACCGCCAAAGCGCTCGCCTTTCACGGCCGCGGGCTCGCCCGCGTTCGGGTCGAATATGTCGGGCGCGCGCCGATGGAGGGAAGCGACGACGTCATGCTGATGGCGACCCTGCGCGAAGGCTCGCCCGCCCCCGCGCCGTCGAAGGTCATGATCGCCGCGGCCAAGCCGTTCGTGCCCAATGTCGATGACGACAAGGATCCGCCGCTCCCGTCCGAGCGCCCATTCGCGCTCGGCAGCGCATCCACCCGTGTGGCCCCGTCCGCCAGCGAAGTCACCGCGGCCAGCCGGTCGCAGAAGCGGTCGGTCTTGCGATCGAGCGTCGCTTCGGCTGCGGCAACCGCCACCGAGCCGCCTCCCCCGACCAACGCCCCGGCAGCCGGCTTCGCACCAGCGCGGGGCGGGGAGGGCGGCGCGCTCGGTCTCATGAGCGGCCGCGGGCTTTACTGAGCGACGCTGGAACGAGGCCTCGCCGCAGCGAGCATGCGTGGTCGCTCACGCGACATCAAACCGCCGCGAGTGGCATTGATTCGGCCATCCGGAACTTGCTAAGCAAATGGCGGGGGGAAAAGGGAGCGTGGACTAGGGCCACGCGCGGCTTCCCGCGATCATGAGCGTGATTGGCAGCGTGGTGCACTCGCCGTTCGCCAAGTGGGGCGCCGCCGCGGTGCTTGCCTGCGCGCTCGGCTCGGCTTTTGCCGCCCCCAACCCAATATCGGGCCCGAAAGCGAGCGACGGCTTCCAGACCGCGGCCGCACACGCCATCCTGATCGAAGCCGACAGTGGCAGTGTGCTGTTCGAAAAGCGCGCCGACGACCTCATTCCCCCCGCCAGCCTGTCCAAGTTGATGACGGCCGAGGTGGTGTTCAACGAGATCAAGCAGGGGCGGATCAAGCCGACCACCGAATTCATCGTCAGCACCAATGCCTGGCGCAGGGGCGGCGCGCCTTCGCACACGTCGAGCATGTTCATTCCGATCCACAGCAAAGTAGCGGTGGACGACCTCCTTCACGGCGTGATCATCCAGTCGGCCAACGACGCTTGTATCGCCTTGGCGGAGGGAATTTCCGGCACCGAGTCCGCGTTCGCCGAGCTGTTGACCAAGCGGGCGCGCGAACTCGGACTGACCAAGTCGACCTTCGGAAATTCGAACGGCCTTCCCGATCCGAGGCAGCTCATGACCGCGCGCGAACTCGCCAAGCTCGCGCGTCATCTCATCGAGACGTACCCGGACTACTACAAGCTTTACAGCGAGCGCGAGTTCACCTGGAACAAGATCCGGCAATACAACCGCAATCCCTTGCTGAACATGAACATCGGCGCGGACGGTCTCAAGACCGGCTTCACCAAGGAAGCCGGCTACGGCCTTGTCGGCTCGGCCGTGCAGAACGGCTTGCGCCTGATCGTCGTCGTCAATGGACTGAGGTCGGAAAAGGAGCGCGCGGACGAGGCCAAGAAACTGCTCGAATGGGGCTTTCACAACTTCCAATCCAGCCTGCTGTTCGCCGATGGCCAGGAAATCTCGCAGGCCAAGCTCTACGGCGGAGAGAAGGGCCACGTGCCCCTGATGGCGCGCAAAGAAGTGCGGCTGATGGTGCCGCGCGGTTCACGTGAGAAGATCATCGCCCGGGTGGTCTATACCGGCCCGGTGCCGGCGCCGGTGCAGCAGGGCCAGAAAATCGGGCTGCTGAAGGTCTGGCGCGGGGAGTCCGTGGTGCTCGAAGTGCCGTTGCAGGCGGCCGAGAGCGTGGGCACCGGCTCGATGTCGCAGCGCGCCTTCGACGCCGCTACCGAGTTGGTGCTCGACCTGTTCCGTGCCGGCTTCCGACGCGCTACCGGCGGCGGAGCCGGCACCTGACCTCCCGGGATGCGTGGCCGATCCCTGCCCCAAGGTTGCGAGCATTGCCGGCCGGCGCCACATGCGCGCTCGAGCAGGTCGGCCTCGTCGACCGCCTGAGGCGCCCGCGGCGGGTCGGATCAATATCGTTCTAATCCCATATGCGTGCCTTGCCCCGCACGGGCGCGGGCTGGACGATTGCTGTGTCCGGCGGTCTTTTTCGCACGCGACGGAGCCGCTATAACCCAACCGGCCGCGAGCGACGAAATGCGTGGACAATTCATCACCTTTGAAGGCGGCGAGGGCACCGGCAAGTCGACCCATTCAAGCCTGTTGGCGGATCGGCTCAAGGCCCTCGGCGTCGACGTGCTGCTCACGCGCGAGCCCGGCGGATCACCCGGTGCCGAAGTGATTCGGCATGTGCTGCTCTCGGGCGTAGCCAAGCCGCTCGGTGTCGAAGCGGAAGCCTTGCTGTTCGCCGCAGCGCGCGGCGACCATGTGCGCACCACGATCGAGCCGGCGCTGGCGCGGGGATCGTGGGTGATCTGCGACCGTTTCATCGACTCCACCAGGGTCTATCAAGGCATCCTCGGCCAGCTCGACCCGAAATTCATCAGTGCTCTCGAACGGGTGACTGTCGGTGAGCTCGAGCCCGACCTCACTTTTGTCCTCGATGTGCCGGCGGATATCGGGCTTGCGCGCGCCCGCAAGCGTCGCGGCGAGGGGGCTGCCGATCGATTCGAGGCGGAATCGCGCGCCTTCCACGAAGCCTTGCGCGACGCCTATCGCCGGCTCGTGGCCGCCGAGCCCGGCCGCTGCGTGGTGATCGACGCCACCCAACCGAAGGTCGCGGTCGCCGAACGTATCTGGAAGACCATAAGTGAACGACTGGCGTCCTCGGACGCGTCGGCTCTGCCCGCAGGCGTGCCATCGTGAGCGAAGCGGACGACAGGGCCGACAGCGTCGAAGCGCGGCCCCCGCGCGAGACCACAGTCTTCTACGGCCACGGCGAGGCGCAGGATGCGTTGCTCGAGGCTTATCGAAGCGGACGCTTTCCACACGCGTGGTTGATCGGAGGGCCCGCCGGCATCGGCAAGGCGACGCTCGCCTATCGGCTGGCGCGTTTCATCCTCGCCCATCCCGATCCGCGCGCCCCGGCGGTGCGGGCGGCCAGCTCGCTTCACGTCGACAGCGATCATCCGGTGGCGCGGCGCATTGCGGCGCAGGCGCAGGGCGACCTGCTCGTGCTCGAACGCACGATCAATGAAAAAACCGGCAAGCTCTACCAGGACATCCGGGTCGACGATGTGCGCAGGACGGTTACGTTCTTCGGCTCGACGCCCGGGGAGGGCGGTTGGCGGGTCGCCATCGTCGATTGCGTCGACGAACTCAACCCGTCTGGTGCGAACGCGCTGCTCAAGGTGCTGGAAGAGCCGCCACGCCGGGCCGTGCTGGTGCTGGTGAGCCATTCGGCCGCCCGCGTTCTTCCGACCATCCGTTCCCGTTGCCGGGTGCTGACGTTACGGCCGCTTGCCGCCGAAGACGTGGCGCGCGCCGCCGCCGCCGCCATCGGGAAGAAACCCGACGCTGCCGACATCAAGGCGGCGGCGGCGGTCGCAGATGGCAGCGTGCGGCGCGCGCTGGCATTTCTTGACGGCGACGCGCTCGACCTGCGCGATCGCATCATCGCGCTGCTCGAACGGCTGCCGACGGTTGATCCGCGCGCGTTGCACGAACTCGGGGATCGCCTCTACGGCACAGATGCAGCGGTACTGGCGGCCTTCGTCGACACGGTCAATGCGTGGCTCTCCGCCCGCCTCACGGCCGGTGAGCCGGATTGCGCGCGCCTCGGCCAGCTGGCGCAGGCCTGGGAGAAGGTCAACGCTGCGGCGCGCGAGGTCGAAACCTTCAATCTCGAGCGCAAGCCGATGGTTTTCAACGTCTTCGGCTGGCTTGCCGAGGCATCGCGCGGTTGATACCTATCGGTCGAGGCGCCGTAGGTCGGGCTTGTCACCGCAAGTCGGGTTGACCCGATTTGCGGCGTTTTATGTGCGGGACTTCTGCAAGCCCGTCTACGCGGGCTTTCGGTCATGCCCGGACGCCGTCCGGCCGGGAGCCCGGAACCCATGAACACCCCGGTGCTGATGGATTCCGGCCCTTGCGCTCGGCCGGAATGACGATGCCTCGAGTAAGCGCCCCGCGGAAACGACCGAATGGCTGACAAGCCCCGCTACTACCTCACCACCGCCATTGCCTATCCCAATGGGCCGCC
This sequence comes from uncultured Alphaproteobacteria bacterium, assembly GCA_963712565.1. Classification (GTDB taxonomy): domain Bacteria; phylum Pseudomonadota; class Alphaproteobacteria; order Rhizobiales; family Xanthobacteraceae; genus VAZQ01. Next base: position 26,058 of record CAVQIP010000051.1, read on the forward strand.
ACATATCGGCCACGCCTACGAGGCGATCGCGACCGACGCCATCGCCCGTTTCATGCGGCTCGACGGCTACGACGTGCTGTTCCTCACCGGCACCGACGAGCACGGCCTCAAAATGCTGCAGACCGCGGGGAAAGAGAAGCTTACCCCGCAGCAACTGGTCGAGCGCAACGTGCCGCGCTTCCAGGCCATGGTCGAGCGCCTCGCGTGCTCAAACGACGAATTCATCCGCACCACCGAGGAGCGTCACCATCGCGCTTCCGCCGGCATCTGGCAGCGCATGGAAGCGGCGGGCGACATCTATCTCGACAAATATTCGGGCTGGTACTCGGTGCGCGACGAAGCCTACTACGACGAGGATGAGACCAGGCTCGACGAGAAAGGAGAGCGCGTCGGTCCGCAAGGCACCCCGGTCGAATGGGTCGAGGAGGAAAGCTACTTCTTCAAGCTTTCTGCCTACCAGCAGAAGCTGCTGGACCTGTACGCAAAGCATCCCGACTTCGTGCTGCCGAAGGAGCGGCTCAACGAGGTTTTGAGCTTCGTGAAAGGCGGCCTGCAGGACCTCTCGATCTCGCGCACGACCTTCGACTGGGGCGTCAAGGTGCCGGGAAATCCGAAGCATGTGATGTATGTGTGGGTCGACGCACTCACCAACTACATCACCGCCTTGGGTTACCCGGATACGGACAGTCCGAAATTCCGGCGCTACTGGCCCGCCGACCTGCATGTGATCGGCAAGGACATCGTGCGCTTCCACGCGGTTTATTGGCCGGCTTTCCTGATGTCGGCCGGAGTCGAGGTGCCGCGCCGCATCTTCTCGCACGGATTCCTTTTCAATCGCGGGGAGAAAATGTCGAAATCGGTCGGTAACGTAATCGACCCGTTCGCGCTGGCCGACGCCTATGGCGTCGACCAGCTTCGCTATTTCTTTCTGCGTGAAGTTCCGTTCGGGCAGGACGGCAACTACAGCCTCGAGGCGATCGTCAGCCGCATCAATGCCGACCTCGCCAACGATCTCGGCAACCTGGCGCAACGCTCGCTGTCGATGATCGCGCGTCAACGCAGCGGCGTGTTGCCCAAGCCCGGCGCATTCTCCGACACCGACAACGCGATGCTGGCGCTGGCCGACGGCATGATCGCCAAGGCGCGCGAGGCGATGAAGACTCAGCAATTGCACCAGGTGCTCAACGCGGTGTGGGCGGTGGTGGCCGAGGCCAACCGCTACTTCGCCGGCGCGGCGCCTTGGGCGCTCGCCAAGACCGATCCGGAGCGTCAGGGGACCGTGCTCTACGTCACCGCGGAGGTGATCCGCCAGGTGGCGATTCTCGCGCAGCCGTTCATGCCGAGTTCGGCCGCCAAGCTGCTCGATCTGCTCGCGGTCCCGAGCGGCGAACGGCAATTTCGCGAGCTCGGCGGCGAGCGTCGGATCGCCGCCGGGGCGCGGCTGCCGGCGCCGACCCCGGTGTTTCCCCGTTACGTTGACAGCGAAGCGAGCGCGCAGGCCTGATGCTGATCGACAGCCACTGCCATCTCGATTTTCCCGATTTCGCCGGCGAGCTAGACGCCGTTATTGCGCGCGCGCAGGCCGCCGGCGTTGCGCGCATTGTCACCATTTCGACCCGCATCAAGCGGCACGCCGAAGTGCTCGCCATCGCGGAGCGCTTTCCCGACGTGTACTGCTCGGTCGGCACCCATCCGCACAACGCCCATGAAGAGCTCGATATCGGCCTCGACGCGCTGATTGAGCATTCGCATCATCCCAAGGTGGTAGCGATCGGCGAGGCCGGGCTCGACTACCACTACGACCACAGCCCGCGCCACGCCCAGGAGCGCAGCTTTCGCAATCATATCGCCGCCGCGCGCGACACCGGGCTGCCGCTCGTCATCCATTCGCGCGAGGCGGACAACGACACGGCGCGGATGCTGGAGGAAGAAACCGGGAAGGGCGCCTTCCCGGCCGTGCTGCATTGCTTCACCGGCAGCCGCGAGCTCGCGCAACGCGCGATCGCGCTCGGTCTTTTCATCTCGTTCACGGGAATTCTGACATTCAAGAAGTCGGACGAACTGCGCACCATCGCGCAAAGCCTGCCGGCCGATCGAATTCTGGTCGAAACCGACGCGCCCTATCTCGCCCCCGGCCGCCATCGCGGCCGGCGCAACGAGCCGGCCTTCGTGGTGGAGACCGCCAAGGTCTTGGCCGAGACGCGCGGGGTATCGCCTGACGAAATCGCCCGCCAGACAACGGAGAATTTCTTTCGCCTCTTCCGCAAGGTCCCGCCCCGAGCCTCCGCCGCGGCATGACGCTGAAGTTTACAATCCTCGGCTCCGGCTCCTCCGGGGGCGTTCCGCGCCCCGCGCTCGGCTGGGGGGCCTGCAACCCGAACAATCCCAGGAACCGCCGCCGGCGGACATCGCTCCTGGTCGAACGGCGCAGTCGTGCGGGTGTCACCCGCGTCCTGGTCGACACCTCGCCCGACCTGCGCGAGCAGCTTCTCGATGCCGGGGTCGACTGGCTCGACGCGGTGATGTTCACCCATGAGCACGCCGACCACACCCATGGCATCGACGACCTGCGCGGGCTGTTCATCCGCCGGCGGCGGCGCGTCGACGTGTACCTGGATGAGCCGACCTCGAAGGCATTGCACGCACGTTTCGGCTATTGCTTCGCCTCGCCCCCCGGCAGCGAATATCCCCCGATCGTGACCGAGCACCGGCTGGAGCCCGGCCGATCCGTCACCGTCGACGGGGAGGGCGGGCCGATCACGGTGTTGCCGGTCCTGCAGGACCATGGCGACATCCCGTCTCTGGGCTTTCGCTTCGGCGCCCTGACCTATTCCTGCGACCTCAGCGGCTTGCCTGAAGCCAGCGTCGCCGCCCTTGCCGGGACCGAGGTCTGGATCGTGGACGCGCTGCGCTACCGGCCGCACCCCAGCCATTTCAGCGTCGATGACGCACTGGCCTGGATCGGACGGATCAAGCCCGGGCGGGCGATCCTTACCAATCTCCATGCCGACCTCGATTACGATGAGCTGCGCACGAAGCTACCGCCCGAGGTGGAGCCCGCCTACGACGGGCTGACGATCGAAATCCCGGAGGACCCGCCTTCTTGAAGTCGGATCGCAGCAATGCCGGCCAGGACACGGCTCCATCGGCGGTTTTGAATTTTCGCAAAGGCGGACCTACCTGCGGTAGAGAAACTCGATTTCGCCATGGGATCAGATGATTGTGCGGTGATCTTCAACCGCGGTGCGGCGCCGTAACAGCGGCTCCAGCGTGCTCAGACGATGTTCCATAATATCTCTTATGCGAATCGCGGAACCTCGAAACCACGCGCGCGTTTGTCCGATGTTCCCCAGTCGACGGATATATCAGTGGCCTGACCACCCTCCCGTTTGATCTTCGATTTCCCCCGTCTCTCCAAGCACGAGGTGTCCCCGTGACCACCAAGGTGAGAAAGCTCGAGCCGCGCACCGTGCCCGCTCGGCTCGATACCCCGACCGACCTGTCATCCAACGCGGTCCGCGAGATATCGGCCGCGCTCAATGCGCTCGTGGCCGACACGTTCGCGCTCTACGTCAAGACCAAGAACTTCCACTGGCACGTCAGCGGTCCGCATTTCCGCGACTACCATCTCCTGCTCGACGAGCAGGGCGACCAGCTGCAAGCCAGCATCGACATCCTGGCGGAGCGGGCGCGCAAGGTCGGCGGCACAACGATCCGCTCGATCGGCCACATCGCCAAGCTGCAGCGCATCAAGGACAACGACAAGAGCTACGTCTCCCCGATCGACATGCTGTTGGAGCTGATGAACGACAACAAGGCGCAGATCCACGGCATGCGCGAGGCGCACGACATCGCCGACAAGCACGAGGACGTGGCGACCGCGAGCCTCTTGGAGAATTTCATCGACGAGGCCGAGAAGCGCTGCTGGTTCCTGTTCGAGGCGAGCCGCCAGGCCGAGCGCGGCGGCCACTGAAGTAAGGCTTTCCCGTTGTGGATGGCCGGGCCTCGTCCCGGCCATCGGCGTTTCGCGCACCAGATTCGCAGGACACAGCGCCGCAATACCGCGTAATTTGGGCCCGCCGATCACGCGTCCAGTGTCTCCGGCTCGACCATGCCCTCCCGCCCTAGGCTTCGATCATGACTCCTTCCCGCGACATCACCCGGCTCCTCGAAATCATGGCGGCGCTCCGCACCCCCGGAAGCGGCTGTCCGTGGGATCTCGAGCAGAATTTTGCGACCATCGCGCCCTACACCATCGAGGAGGCCTACGAGGTCGCCGACGCCATCGCGCGCGGCGACCTCGATGACCTGCGCGACGAACTGGGCGACCTCCTGCTGCAGGTCGTCTTCCATGCCCGCATGGCGCAGGAGCAAGGGGCCTTCGAGTTTGCCGATGTGGTCCAATCTCTCACCGAAAAGTTGATCCGACGCCACCCGCATGTGTTCGGCGACGCGCGAGGTCTAACTCCGAAGGCGGTCGAAGGCCTTTGGGAGCGCATCAAGCGCGAGGAGCGAGCGCGAAGCGGCGAAAAACCTGCGGGCGCGCTCGCCGGGGTCCCGGTCGCTCTCCCTGCCCTCACCCGGGCGCTCAAACTGCAAACCAAGGCCGGCAAGGTCGGCTTCGATTGGAACGATCCGCGCGCGGTGCTCGCCAAGATCCGGGAAGAAGCGGCCGAGATCGAAGCCGAGCTGGCGACCGGTGATCACGCCGCTGCCGCCGGCGAGGTCGGCGACCTCCTGTTTGCCGTGGTCAACCTCGCCCGCCACTTCGATGTCGATCCGGAAGCGACGCTGCGCGCCACCAATCAGAAATTCGAGCGCCGCTTCGCCGCCATCGAATCTGGCACTCGCCGACCGGGGCAAGACCCCGCAACAGGCGACGCTCGAGGAAATGGACGAGCTCTGGGACAAGGCCAAGGCCGCCGAACGAGCGCCGCGCGCGGGAGCGTCACGCTGATGCGCGCTTGACGCGCGGGCCGGTCCGGAAAAGCACCCTGTCCTCGCGGCTGGTCCTGGTGATAACATCCCGTCGCAGCACCGCCCAACCCTTCCACCCCAACGACGCGCTCTGATGCGAATTCTGCCGCGCCTCCTCGCCACCATTCTTGCCACGGCCCTGGCCTCCCCGCTCGCCGCCGAGCAATGGCCGACGCGCACCATCAGGATCGTGACCGGGACGCCCGCGGGCGGGAGTCCGGATTTCGTCAGCCGACTGCTGGCGGAAAAGCTCGGCGAGCGGCTCGGTCAAGCGGTGGTGGTCGAGAATTCTTCGACCACGGGCGTGGCAGCGTGGAACACCGTCGCAAAATCGCATCCCGACGGCTACCTCATCAGCATGTTGACCGGAGCTTTTTCTGCCCGCGCGGCGGTCGCCAAGTCGCTCCCGTACGATCCGATCAAGGATTTCACCTTCATCACACTGGTCTCCGGCTATCCCATGGTGGTCGCGACCGCCCGGAATTCTCCGATCAAGTCCTTTCCCGATCTCATCGCGCGCGCAAAGGCCGCGCCGTTCGACGTGACCTACGGCATGAACCTGCCCGGAAGCGTGCACCACTTGACCGGTGAATTGATCAACGTCGAGGCCGGCACGTCCCTGCGCGGCATCCCTTACCGCGGCAATACCCAGATCGTGCAGGACCTCTTGGGCGGCCGCCTCGACGTGATGATCGAAACCGGTACGATCGCATTCGCCCAGATCAAGGGCGGCACGCTGCGAGGTCTCGCGGTCTCATCCCGCAAGCGGTTCGTGCTGGAGCCCGACATCCCGGCCATCGGCGAGACACTGCCCGGATTCGAGGTTATGTCCTGGCTCGGTCTCGCCGCGCCCGGCGGCACCCCGCGATCCATCGTCGACCGGCTCAACCGCGAGATCGGCGAAATCCTGAAGCTGCCGGACATCCGCGAGAAGCTCGCCGGAGTCGGCAACATTCCGACGCCGTCCACGCCCGAGCAAATGCAGGACTATATCGAGCGCGACGCCGCCCGCTGGCAGCGGGTGGTGGACATCAAAGGCATCGAGAAATATTAGCGCCGTTTCATTCGACGCCGGCGGCGCGCAGATACTGCAAGTCCACGAACCGCTCCGGCGACGGCAACGGCGGCTCGATCGCACCCGCCTCCCCCATCATCGCGATCACTTGCGCAAGCGACCCGAGATCGATCTCGCCTTGGCGGGGTAGAACGCCGCGTTCAGGCTCGAAAAAAAGCGCGAGCGTGCGCTGTGCGATTGCCTCCGAGGAGTTCGTGCTTTGCACGACGGTTCGCACGACCCGGTCGCGGTTCGCAGCGTCGCGAATGAACTTGAAGGCAGCGGCGAGCGCGCGAACATAACGGACCATGGCCTCCTTGTTTGCCTGCGCCCAGGAGCGGCGAACCGCCGTGACGGTATAGAGCAGTTCCGGCACCGCTTCGGTCGAGGCGCCGAGCAGCCGGTAGCCCTGCTCGATCGCGACCAAATCCTGCGGCTGCCCCAGCACGACCGCGTCGCAATCGCCACGGCGCAGACACGCCCAGCGTCCCGACGTCCCCTCGATGATCCGAACGCCGAACTCGCCGCGCTTGAGCCCGTGCAGCGTCATCAGCTTGCGCGTGGAAAGCGTAATGGTGCCATATTCGTCCGCCAGCCCAACCAGCTTCCCTTTGAGCCCGGCGAAGGTCGTGATCTCGGGCTTGGCGATCACGCTGTAGATCGGGTTGTTGAATTCGGCGGCGATGGCAACAGCGTCGGAACCGCCAAGCGCCGCCCGGATCAGGAATGGTGTCGCGACGTGCGTGACATCGACGCTGTCGTTGTGCAGCGCCTTAATCTGATTGTCGGCGCCGCCGGGAATCGGCACCAGCAACTCAACGTCCAGCCCTTCACGGGCGAAGAAGCCTTCCCGCTCGGCGACCGCGACCGGAAGGGCAAAAATACTGCGCGCCGCCGAATAGGCCTGCCCGTAGCGCAGCTTGAGGGTCTGACCGGACGCTGCCGGCGCAAACCAGATGAACAGCAACGCCGCAAGCGCCGCGCCCAGGGGATTTCTCGACAATCCTGCCATGTCGTCGGCCGTCCGGAATTCCTTCGTCGTCGAGCGTGCCCCGGTCAGTGCGCTGCAGCTTTGGCGAGGCCGAATTTCGCCCTCACTTTCTCCGCGTTCCCGGGGTCGGCGCGAACCGTGATCGCGAGCCCGCCGTCATCGCGCAGCGCCGTGGCCAGGACCTCTGTGTGGCGGTGAAGCCAGCTCACGCCCGCGCCATCCGCCACATCGAGCACGAGTTCGAGCGTCACTCGTCGCGCGGCGAGCCGCGCCTCGATTTCGGCAGCGAGACGATCGAGCCCCTCCCCGCTCAGCGCCGAAACCAGCACCGGGCGCCGCTCGGCCGGCAAGCGGTCGGCGCGATTGCGCAGCCGCGCGCGCGCCTCCCGATCGAGCCGGTCGATCTTGTTCCAAACCTCGATCAGCCGCGCACCCTCCTGCGACGTGATGCCGAGCTGACGCAGGACTTCTTCGACGTCGAGCGACTGTGCCTCGGCATCCTCATGCGATACGTCACGCACGTGCAGGATGAGATCGGCCTCGATGACCTCTTCGAGCGTCGCGCGAAACGCCGCCACCAGCATGGTCGGCAGATCCGAGATGAAGCCGACAGTGTCCGACAGGATGATGCGCAATCCGTTCGGCAGATCGACCGCGCGCAAGGTCGGGTCCAAGGTCGCAAACAGCATATCGGCGGAGAGCACGCTCGCCCGGCTCATGCGGTTGAACAGGGTCGACTTGCCGGCGTTGGTATAGCCCACCAGCGCCACGATCGGATACGGCACGCGCTTGCGGCTGTCGCGGTGCAGCTTGCGTGTACGCTTGACCTTGCCGAGTTCCGCCTCGATCCGCGATATCCGCTCCTCGATCAGGCGCCGGTCCGATTCGATCTGGGTCTCGCCAGGGCCGCCGAGGAAGCCGAAACCGCCGCGCTGCCGCTCGAGATGCGTCCAGGAGCGCACCAATCTGCTTTTCTGGTAGGTAAGATGCGCAAGCTCGACCTGGAGCGCGCCTTCACGCGTGCGGGCGCGGCGGCCGAAGATTTCCAGGATCAGACCAGTGCGATCGAGCACCTTCGCAGTCCACGCCTTCTCGAGATTGCGCTGCTGCACCGGCGAGAGCGCGCAATCCATGACGACCAGCCCAGCCTCGTCGCTTTTGACCAGGCCGGCGATCTCTTCGAGCTTGCCCTTGCCGATGAACGTGGCCGGACGGATGTCACCGAGCGGTACGATCCCGGATGCGACCACGTCGAGGTCAATGGCGCGAGCAAGCCCGACCGCCTCGTCGAGTCTCGCGTCGGGCGAGCGCAGCGCGGCCTTGGCGTCGGCAGGCGCGGACGACGCACCGGCGTCGCAGGTGCGGCTCGATCACGACCGCGCGGCCGGTCTGCGAGCCCTCGCGCGGGCTCAATCGATCGGCGTCGCTATCGAACCGGCGCGGTTCCAATCAGACCTTTTCCGCGGCCGGAAGTTCTTCGGCGCCTTCGAACAGCTGGATCGGATGACCAGGCATGATGGTCGAGATGGCGTGCTTATAAACCAGCTGCGAATGCCCGTCGCGCCGCAACAGCACGCAGAAGTTATCAAACCAGGTCACCACGCCTTGCAGCTTCACCCCGTTCACCAGAAAGATCGTGAGTGGAGTCTTGTTCTTGCGGACGTGATTGAGGAAGGTGTCTTGGAGATTTTGTGAGCGGTCTGCCGCCATTGTCGTTGTTCCATTTTTTCGCTCGCGGGCCCCTTGCCGCAAGGCTTATTGCCAAGTCGCCGTGCCCATTTTCTGGCCTTGCACACTCGGCACCACTGGACCCCGCCATTACATGGCAGGGCCGCGAGCGGCGCAAGCATAAGTTGGGGGCAGGAGGTGCTCGCGTCGGGGCACGGCAGGCTCTCAGGTCCATTCCGCGTGGCGATGGAATTCCGCCCGCAACGCGCTCGCAACCGATCCAGGCGCCCCGTTGCCGACCGGACGCTCGTCGATCCGAACGACCGGCATGACGATCTGGCTGGCCGAGGTCAGAAAGGCTTCGCGGGCGCCGTAGGCCTCTTCCACCGTGAACGGGCGCTCCTCCAATTCCAGGCCCTGGGCCCTGATCACGTCGACCAGCACGCTCCTGGTTATGCCCCGTAGGATTCCGTTATCGGCTGGCCGGGTCACCACCTTCCCGCCCATGGTGACGATCCAGGCATTGCTCGATGAGCCCTCGGTGACACGGCCGCCAGCATCGACGAACCACGCCTCCTTGGCGTTGCGCTCGCGCGCCGCCTGTTTCGCCAGCACATTGGGCAGCAGCGATATCGACTTGATGTCGACGCGCCCCCAGCGATTGTCGGGCACGGTGATGACGGCGATACCCTCGGCGGCCATACGCTCGTTGCCCGCGACATCGAGATTGCGGGCCGTCACTATGACGCTCGGAGGAGTGCCGGGCGGTGGGAAAGCATGGTCACGGCGCGCCACCCCCCGCGTGATCTGCAGATAGATGATGCCGTCGTGCACGCGGTTTCGGCGCATGCACTCGCGCATGACGATCGCGAGCGCGGCCTCCGACATCGGCATCACCATGTGAAGCTCATCGAGCGAACGCTTGAGCCGCGCCAGATGGCGCCGCTGGTCGATGATGCAACCGCCTTTCACCTCGCAGACTTCATAGACCCCGTCAGAAAATTGATAGCCGCGATCCTCGATATGGACGGTTGCCACATGCTGGGCAAGGTAGCGGCCGTTCACATAGGCAATGCGCGACATCAGAGACGGCCGTCAGTCGATTCCGAGCGCCTTGAGCTTGCGGTGCAGCGCCGAGCGCTCCATGCCGACAAATTCGGCGGTACGCGAAATGTTACCGCCGAATCGGCTGATCTGCGCGACCAGATATTCGCGCTCGAACACCTCGCGGGCGTCTCGCAAAGGCAAACCCATGAGGTGCTCCCCGCCATCGCCGCCTGGCATGGAGGGAACCATGGAGCCGACGTCCTGCGGCAGCATGTCGGCGTTGATCACCGCCTCCGGATCGCCGCCGGCGAGGATCATCAGCCGCTCCACGTTGTTGCGCAACTGGCGCACATTGCCGGGCCAGTCGTGCGACTGCAGCACGGCCATGGCGTCCTCGCCGATCAAACGCTTGGGCAGGCCGGTCGCCTGCGAGATCTGATCCATGAAATATTCGATGAGATGGGGAATATCCTCACGGCGCTCCGCCAGCGGAGGCACCCGGATCGGCACGACCGAGAGGCGGTGATAGAGATCTTCGCGGAATTTGCCAGCGGCGATCTCCGCTTCGATGTTGCGGCCGGTCGAGGAGATGATGCGCACGTCGACCTGCACCTTCTGGGTGCCGCCGACGCGTTGGAACGTCTGTTCGACCAGCACCCGCAAGATCTTGTTCTGGGTCTCCCGCGGCATGTCGGCGATCTCGTCGATGAACAGCGTGCCGCCGTGCGCCTCTTCGAGCGCGCCGACCTTGCGCCCTTGTCCATTGGTCACCTGCTCCACGCCGAACAGTTCGAGCTCCATGCGTTCCGGCATCATCGCCGCCGCGTTGATCACGATGAACGGTCCATTGGCGCGGGCCGAATGGCTATGGATCGCGCGCGCCGTTAGCTCTTTCCCGGCGCCCGCCGGGCCGACGATTAGAATGCGGCTGTTGGTGGGAGAAATTTTTTCGACTGTCTGGCGTAGCTGGTTCATCGACGATGACTTGCCGACCAGCGTCGAGGGCGCGAACTGTTTGAGCGCCTTGACCTCGCGCTTAAGCCGCGACGTCTCGAGCGCGCGCTGGGCGACCAGTACCAGCCGGTCGGCCTTGAACGGCTTTTCGATGAAATCGTAGGCCCCCTGCTTGATGGCCGCGACCGCCGTTTCGATGTTGCCGTGACCCGATATCATCACGATCGGCAATTCCGGATGCTGCGCTTTCATTGCGTCGAGCAATTGCAGCCCATCGAGCCGGCTGCCTTGCAGCCAGATATCGAGAAAGACCAGATTGGGCCTCCGACTGGCGACATGCGCCAAGGCGTCGTCGCTGTCGCGCGCGGAGCGCGTGATAAAGCCTTCGTCCTGCAGAATGCCGGAAACCAGCTCCCGGATATCCGCTTCGTCGTCGACTATGAGGATGTCATCGGCCATGGCTTAAGCGTTGGTTGCAAGTTGAGGGGTCTGAGCTTCACGGGTGGGCTGGACGTCGCTCGAGCTTGCGGTTTCCGCCGCAAAGCGCAGCCGCATCCACGCTCCCCGTTGTCCGGGGATCCGGTCGGCAGCATCGCCGAGCTCGATGCGTCCGCCGTGTTCTTCCAGGATGCGGCCCACGATCGCGAGGCCGAGCCCGGTTCCCTTGTCGCGGGTCGTGACATAGGGCTCGAGCAGCCGGCTGCGGTTCTCCTTCGGCAGCCCGATACCGTTGTCGGTCACATCGATGACGATGTCGTCGCCTTCGCGGTCGGCCCAAACGCGGATGCGACCGCGGCCGAGTTCGGCATCCGGCACGGCCGCGATGGCTTCGGTTGCGTTCTTGATGATGTTGGTGAGGGCCTGGGAGATGAGCCGGCGGTCGAACCGCGCCGGCATCGGATCTTGCGCGATCTCGACGTCGATGTCGATGTCGGCATTGCCGACGCGTTGGAGAAATACGACCTGGCGCACCGTATCGGCCACGTCTTCGGCCGCCATCACCGGCTTCGGCATGCGGGCAAAGCGTGAGAATTCGTCCACCATGCGCTTGATGTCGTCGACCTGCCGGACGATCGTGTCGGTGCATTGTTGGAAGATGCCGCCGTCCTCCTTGATCACGGCGGCGTATTTCCGGCGCAACCGTTCGGCGGAGAGCTGGATCGGCGTGAGCGGATTCTTGATCTCGTGCGCGATGCGGCGCGCTACATCGGCCCAGGCCGAGGTGCGTTGCGCGATCACGAGTTCGGTGATGTCGTCGAGCGTCACCACGTAGCCGCCCTCGGCCGCGCCTGATTGCTCGCTCGTGACTCGCACCGACAGATTGCGCTCGCGGCCGTTGCGGTTGATGGTCACCTGGCCCTGGACGAGCCGCTGCGTCCCGGAACGCGCGGCCGCGAACATGTCGGCCAGCTCGGGCACGACTTCGGTCAACGGCCGCCCCAGCGCGTCGGCTTCGGACCGTCCGATCAATCGCTCGGCCGACCGGTTGAGGATGCTGATGCCGCTCTCGGTATCGACGCCGATGACGCCGGCGCTCGCTCCTGCCAACACCGCTTCGGTGAAACGGCGGCGGCTGTCGATCAGGTCACGCGCCCGCACGATGTCGTCGCGTTGGGTGCGCAGCTCCTGCGTCATCTTGTTGAACGTCTCGCCCAATTGCGCGAGGTCGCCCTCCGAGCGCCGGGTCGGCACCTGGACATAGAGATTGCCGGTCGAAACTACCTGCGCCGCGCCGATCAGGCGGCGGATTGGCGCCACCAAGTAATTGGCGAAGTTCAATCCGATCCAGACCGCCGAGAGCAGGACGATCAGCGCGATCACCGTGTACATCAATGCGAATGCGATCTGAATGCCGATCCGGCGCGACGACAGATCGGCGTATTGCGCGACACCGGCCTGCGTCGCCCGCAATTGCGCAAGCACGCGCGGGTCGAGCAGACGCGCAATGTACAGGTACATGTCCTTGTAACCACGCAACTTGATGATGGCCGCGACATAGTTGGCGTCGAGAAACATCGCCACTTGCGGTTCGGTATCGTTGATGCCCGCGAGCACGTCGGCAGATGGCTTGACGAAAGCCTGGCCGATCTGCGCGTCGATCTGATCGACCACGTTGAGGTCCTTGTCGAGCAGCATGACGACCGGCAGTCCGCGGATCGAGGCTTGCGCTGCCAGGAACTGATGGAACTGCTCGCGCGACTGATCGAACAATGGCTTGGCGCGGGCGAGCTCGATGGCGGTGGCGATGCTGTCGGCGCGCGCGAACTGGGCGTGTTCGCGCACATAGGCGTCGGCAACCATCAGCGAGTTCTCGATCAGCGACTGAGTCTGCTGCGAAAACAACCGGTCGAGACCGCGGTCGAGGGTCACGCTGGCCACCACCGCGACCAGGATCGCGGGCACCGCGGCGATGATCGAGAACAAGGCGACGATGCGCACATGGAGGCGCGCCGCGGCGCGCCCGCGGCGCCTCGCCTGCACGACCCCCCACACCTCGCGCGCGATCACCACGAGGAGCAGGAAGACCGTAACGGCGTTGGTAAGCAGCAGGGCGACCACGACCTCGTGGGTCGGCGCGATCGGGGTGAGCCCGGCCAGCACCACGAACGTCACCAGCGCGGACAACAGGGCGAGCGCGACCGCCGCCAAGCCCAGCGCCCGCGGAATCCATCCTCGCGCGGGCGTCGCGGCAGCAGTCACCAGTTCGGCGGTGGCGGCTTGGCCGACGTTGCTCATCAACTCGTCTCGTCCCAAACGGGAACCCTGAACAGGCCGTGGATTCACGTCCGTTTGGGCGCCCCCCGCCATTTGGCGTTATGCGTTGATGCTTTTATACAACAATGTTGCCGAATTGCGACAAATCCAGGGCGTCCAATTTGCCGCTGTGGCCGATCGGCACCATTAGATTAGCTGCCTCGAAAGACCTGGATATCGAGATCGCGGATTTTCTTGCGAAGGGTATTGCGGTTGACCCCCAGCAGATCCGCGGCGCGAATTTGGTTACCGCGGGTCGCCGCCAGCGTTGCTGAGAGCAGCGGATGCTCGATCTCGCGCAACACCCGGTGATAGAGGCCGGGCGGGGGCAATTGCTCGCCGAAGCTCTGGAAATACGACGCCAAGTGCCGCTCCACGGCAGCCGAAAGCTTTTCCTCCGGTCGCGGCTCGTCCGCGGCGGAGACCATGGCGGGCTGCGATAGTTCGGCGTCGATGACCGCGGCGGTGATCGTCTCCTGGGGGTAGAGCGCGGCGAGCCGGCGGGCGAGATTTTCAAGTTCGCGCACATTGCCGGGCCAGCGGTGGCGCTTGAGCCGCTCGAGCGCGGCTTGGTCGAGCTGCTTTCCCGGCAGACCCTCGCGTTCGACCTGGTTGAAGAAATGCCGGATCAGATCGGGGACGTCCTCGATGCGTTCGCGCAGCGGCGGCAAGCGCAGCGGCACCACATTGAGCCGGAAGAACAAATCCTCGCGGAACAGCCCCTGTTGAATGAGGATACGCAGGTCCTTGTTGGTGGCGGCGATGATACGCACATCGGCCTTGATCGGGGTGCGTCCGCCGACGGTGGTGTATTCGCCCTGCTGTAATACGCGCAGGAGCCGGGTCTGCGCCTCCATCGGCATATCGCCGATCTCGTCGAGGAACAGCGTGCCGCCTTCGGCCTGTTCGAAGCGGCCGGAACTGCGGGTATTGGCGCCGGTGAAAGCGCCCTTCTCGTGCCCGAACAATTCCGACTCGATCAGATCGCGGGGGATTGCCGCCATGTTGATGGCCACGAACGGACCGCTGCGGCGCTTGCCGTAGTCATGCAGTGCACGCGCGACCAGCTCCTTGCCGGTTCCGGATTCGCCCGAGATCATCACGGTAAGATCGGTCTGCATCAGGCGGGCGAGCACGCGATAGATTTCCTGCATCGCCGGCGAGCGGCCAACCAGCGGAATGGATTCGAAGTCCTCGGGCTTCACGGCCGGGCGCGCACGCTCCTTCGGTTCCGACAACGCACGGCCCACGATCCCGATGAGTTCCTTGAGATCGAACGGCTTGGGCAGATATTCGTAGGCCCCCCGCTCGGACGCGCGCACCGCGGTCATGAACGTATTCTGCGCGCTCATGATGATCACCGGCAGCTCCGGCCGCAGCTTCTTGATGCGCGGCAAGAGATCGAACGCGTTCTCGTCCGGCATCACCACGTCGGTGATGATGAGATCGCCCTCTCCTTGACTGACCCAACGCCACAGGGTTGCGGCATTGCTGGTCGAGCGCACCTCGTAACCTGCGCGCGACAGAGCCTGATTGAGCACGGTGCGAATTGCCGCGTCGTCGTCGGCAACCAGAATGCTTCCAGCGGGCATCGGCATCCCCTCTTTAGGCAGCGTCGCCCGGCTCGGCGTCGTCACCCAAGAACATGGGCATGAGCACACGAAAGATGGTACGTCGCGGCTGCGACTCGCATTCGACGATTCCACCGTGGTCGCCCACGATTTTGGAGACCAGGGCCAGGCCGAGACCGGAACCCGTCGGCTTCGTCGTCACGAACGGATCGAAGAGATGGGGCAACAGGTCCTCGGGCACGCCGGGTCCGTTGTCCTTGACGCAGAATTCGAGCGGCAGCGACACGCGCGCCTTGCTGCCTGGAAGCGACAGGCGCACGCCCGGCCGGAACGCCGTCGAGAGATGAATTTCGCCATCGGTGGCATTGTCTCCGATCGCTTCGGCGGCGTTCTTGACGAGATTGAGGAAGACCTGGACGAGTTGATCGCGATTTGCGAGCACCGGCGGCAGCGAGGGGTCATAGTCCTCGACGAACTTGATGTGGCGCGCGACACCCGAATGGGTGAGCCGCTTCACGTGATCGAACACGACGTGGATATTGACCGGCTGGCGCTCGATCGGGCGCTCGTCGGTGAACACTTCCATGCGATCGACCAGCTTGACGATGCGGTCGGCCTCGTCGCAGATCAGCCGCGTCAAGGTGCGATCGTCATCGCCGACCGATTGTTCGAGTAATTGGGCCGCTCCGCGGATGCCGGAGAGCGGATTTTTGATCTCGTGCGCGAGCATGGCCGCGAGTGCGATCACGGACCGCGCGGCGCCGCGGTGGGTAAGCTGGCGGTCCATCTTGTCGGCGATCGTGCGCTCCTGCAGCATGACGACCACATGGTCCGGCCGCTCCGGCAGCGGCGCCACGTGCAGGTCGACCAAGCGCTCGCCGGGATTTCGCGGCGTACCGAGGTCCACCTTGTATTCGTTGACCGCCGCGCCGCGTGCGCGAACCTGGTCGATAAGCGCGAGCAACGGGCTTCCAAACGGCACCAATTCGCCCAAGCGATGACGGCGTAGCAGCGGGAAAGAGGCCTCAAAGAAAGATTCCGCCGCTGCATTGGCGTTTGCGATCCTGCCGTCGGCAGCAACCATGATCACGGGATGCGGGAGCGCGTCGAGAACAGCGTCCGACGTTCCGGACGGAAGCGTGGGCATGGGCTCGAGCCGATTCATGCGGCCCTTCTCTCCCCGCCATACCGCATTTGGCATCTGGTGTGGCGCGCAGCGGATTCGCCCTCGCCGCACTGCGCCACGGCGGCGAAGTCGGCGTAGGCGTCGGCAAGATGGCGCCGGACCACGACCGGATCGTCGGCGGTGAGGGCGCGGGCGCGGTGAGCCTTGAGCAGGCCGGCGGGAGCGTTCGCGCTCTCGGCGGCGGCATCGAGCGCCCAGCCGAGGTGCTTGCGGGCATGACGGCGGCCGATGGCGCGGCCATGATGCGAGAGCATTTCGTCGTAGAGACGATCGATGATGGCGAATTGCGCCGCGAGCGGCGGCGCGCTGTCACGGCGGCCAGACGAAAGGTAGCGGCCGATCTGTCCCGGCAGCCACGGGCGGCCCTGGGCGGCGCGGCCGATCATCACCGCATCGGCGCCCGAAGCGGCAAGCGCGGCCACGGCGTGCTCGCCGGTGCCGATGTCGCCGTTTACGACGACCGGAATTGTAACGCTGTCCTTGACCGCGCGCACGGCGGCCCAATCGGCGCGGCCCTTGTAGAACTGGCAGCGCGTTCGCCCATGCACGGTCACCAGCTGCACGCCGGCGTCCTGCGCGCGGCGGGCGAGCGCGGGTGCATTGATGCTG
Source organism: uncultured Alphaproteobacteria bacterium (assembly GCA_963712565.1). GTDB lineage: Bacteria > Pseudomonadota > Alphaproteobacteria > Rhizobiales > Xanthobacteraceae > VAZQ01. The sequence continues at coordinate 42,869 of CAVQIP010000051.1, forward strand.
CGCTCGTCCCATCCGAGCCGCATCTTGAGCGTCACCGGCACCGAAACCGCGCCGACGGTAGCCTCGATCAGCGACAGCGCATGCTCGAGATCGCGCATCAGCGCCGAGCCCGACTGCCCCCCGGTCACCTGCCGCGCCGGGCAGCCCATATTGATGTCGATGACGGCGGCGCCGGAAGCCTCGGCGATGCGCGCGCCCTCTCCCATCCAGTGCGCCTCGCAGCCGGCTAACTGGACGACGTGCGCACCCAACCCCTGTCCCTCGGCGCGCAGCAACGCCTCGGGGCAGCCTTCGGCGAGGGCCGCGCTTGCCGTCATTTCGGAGACCACCAAGCCTGCCCCGAGCGCGGCCGCCAGCCGCCGAAACGGCGCGTCGGTTACACCCGACATCGGCGCCAGAATCACCGGGCTCGGCAGTGCCAGGGGGCCGATAGAGACCGGGGGAGCATGAAAAAATGACGTCGGTAAAGACACTTAGAAGCCCTGCTCACGAATTAAGCGACATTCTCGGCTGCATAGAGTTTAGCCAATCGTCGCGAATGCGCAAGTGCTGCAGTGCAAAACCATGATTTGATCGGCGATGGCGAGGGGGCGGCAGAAAATCCAGGTTTGCGGTTCGACGACGACGCGTTAAAGCCATCAACCGAAGGTCATCCTTTCGGATCGCGGGACATGGCAGCCAGAGTTGCAGCGGTGGTCGTGGCAGCCGGCCGCGGGCAGCGCGTCGGCGGAGAATTGCCCAAGCAATACCGGCACATTCTGGGCGAGCCGGTGATCCGTCAGAGCCTGGCCGCCTTCGCCGGTCACCGCAGCGTGTTCGCCGTGCAGCCGGTGATCCACCCCGGTGATGCCGGCTTGTTTCAGTCCGCAATCGCGGGCCTCGACCTGTTGGCTCCGGTCTCCGGCGGCGCGTCGCGGCAAGCCTCGGTGCGCGCCGGTCTCGAGGCGTTGGAACAGCATCGCCCGGACCTCGTGCTGGTGCACGATGCGGCGCGGCCGTTCGCTTCGAAAGTCCTGATTACGCGGGCAATCACCGCCGCGCGTACAAACGGAGCGGCGGTCCCGGTCATCGCAGTGGCCGACACTGTCAAAAGCGTCGACGCCACCGGCGTCGTAACCGGCACGATCGACCGCGCGCAGCTGCGCATGGTGCAGACGCCGCAGGCGTTCGATTTTGCCGCCCTGCTCGCTGCGCATCGGCGCGCCAAAGCGGCCGGCCGCGAGGATTTCACCGACGACGCGCAGCTGGCGGAATGGGCAGGCCTCAAGGTCACGACCTTCGAGGGCGAGGCAGCAAACGTGAAGCTCACCACCAACGACGATTTTGCCCGCGCGGAGGCGACCAAGCTTGCGGCTTTGAGCGACGTGCGCACCGGCTTCGGCTTCGACGTCCACCAGTTCGGCGACGGCGATCACGTCATGCTCGGCGGCGTTCGCATTCGTCATGGGCGCGGACTATCCGGGCACTCCGACGCCGATGTCGTCCTGCACGCGCTCGTCGACGCCATCCTTGGCGCGCTCGCGGACGGCGACATCGGCGTACATTTTCCCCCCACCGATCCGCGATGGCGCGGCGTCTCCTCCGACCGGTTTTTCGCCTTTGCGGTCGATCGCGTGCGCGCCCGCGGCGGACGCATCGCCCATCTCGACGTCACCGTGGTGTGTGAGGCGCCGCGGATTGGGCCCCACCGCGATGCGATGCGTGCCCGTATCGCCGAGATTGCCGGCGTTGCGATCGATCGCGTGGGCGTGAAGGCCACCACGAGCGAAAGAATGGGATTCACCGGCCGCGGCGAAGGTATGGCGGCCTTCGCCAACGCCACCATTCGTCTGCCCTGGAGCGACTAAATGGCGGATCAGGAACTAGTCGAGCGGGCGCGAGCGCTGCTCGATCTTTGCCGCACGAAGAAGCTCAAGATCGCGGCGGCGGAATCGTGCACCGGCGGGCTTTTGGCCGCCACGCTCACTGAAGTCCCCGGCTCCTCCGACGTCTTCGAGCGCGGCTTCGTCACTTACAGCAATGAAGCCAAGCAGGAGATGCTCGGCGTGACGCCGGCGACGCTTGCAAGCCATGGCGCAGTCAGCCGCGAGACCGCCGACGCGATGGCCAGGGGCGCTCTCGCACACGCGCCGGTCGACCTGACGGTGTCGATCACCGGCATCGCCGGGCCGCATGGAGCGGTGCCCGGCAAGCCGGTCGGGCTCGTGCATTTCGCCGCGGCATCACGCAGCGGCCGGTTGATCGGCCACGACCGCAACTACGGCGATATCGGACGCGCGCGCGTCCGTCGCGCGTCGGTGATCGAGGCGCTTGCGCTGCTGCAAGAACTGGCTGAGACGGAGCAGTTGCATCCCGTGGAGGCCGCCCATGGCTGAACCGCCTCCCGCCCGGTTGTGGTATCAGAGCTTTGTCCATCCGGTCGAGCAGGCTCCTTACATCGAGCGGCTGCAAGCTTTGCTGCAAGCGGCAGCCGGTGCCAGCATCGAGTTCGAAGTCCATGGCCTCGATCCTCCCGACCATCTGTTTCATCCGCTCACGGAATTCCGTTGCGCCGCACAGACGATCCGCAACGCCCTGGAGGCAGAACGCGCGGGGTACGATGCCTTCGTCATCGGCCACTTCCAGGAGCCCGGCCTGTTGGAAATCCGCGGCGCGGTCGACATCCCCGTGATCGGTCTAGGTGAAGCAACCTTACTGACGGCGCTGAGCATGGGGCGCCGCCTTGGCCTCGTGACCATCGATCCGGTCTTCATCGATTGGCACGAGCGGCAGGTGCGAGCGTACGGCCTCGACCAACGCGTGGCAGGGGTACGGGCGATTCAGATGGACCTGCCCGGTTTCATGCGCGCATTCACCGACGAAGCCAGCTACGCGCGGGTGCGCGCGGAGTTCGTGGAACAGGTCCGGCCCCTGGTCGCGGCGGGCGCCGAGGTCATCATCCCGGCCGGCGGCCTGCCGATGCTGCTGTTCGCGCGCGAGCGCCCCTTCGTCGTCGACGAAGCGCTGGTGCTCAACGGTATCGTGGTGGTGGCGAAGGCCGCGGAAATGGCGCTCGCGCTTCGCCGTCTCACCGGGTCCGTCGTCAGCCGCCGCGGCACCTATGCCAAGGCCTCGGCTGCGTGCGTGGAGGAATATTTCCGCGGCCGCTGGTAATGCGTGCGATCCGGACCGCGGGAGCGAAGGCATACACAGGGCATCAAGCGCTTTTGGCGTAGACCGCATCGGCGCGTCGCTCGAATGCCGCAGCGAAGCGGCGAAAAGCGGCGTCGAACATCGTGCCCATGAGCAAACCCAGCGTCCGGCTCTTGAAGTCGTAGGAAATGAAAAACTCCACGTCGCAACTTTGCTCGCCGGTCGGGTGAAAGGCCCAGCGGTTTTCCAGCCGGCTAAACGGACCTTCGAGATATTCCACCAGGATCAGCAGATTGGGCCGGTCGAGCGTGACGCGGCTGGTGAAGTTCTCGCGGACGAATTTGTAGGCGACCGTCATATCCGCGACCAGGATCTCGACTCCTTCCGGCTCGGGGATGCGCTTGCGGACTTTGAGCGAGCGGCACAGCGGCACGAATTCCGGGTAATGTTCCACGTCGGCGACGAGATCAAACATGTGGGCAGCCGAATGCCGCACCCGACGCGTGCTGGAGAATTGCGGCATCGATCGGCTCCTGGCCTCAGTCGTCAGGTGCGATCAAGATGCGCCGCTCGCGCCGCCTTCAGCCGCGCGAAATCCTCGCCGGCGTGGTGCGAAGAGCGGGTGAGCGGCGAGGAAGACACCATCAGGAAGCCCTTGGCGTAGGCGATGGTCGCGTAGGCTTTGAACTCGTCGGGTGGAACGAAGCGCTCGACCGGATGGTGCTTGCGCGTCGGCTGCAGGTACTGGCCAATGGTGAAAAAGTCGACATCGGCGGTGCGCAAATCGTCCATGACCTGGAGAATTTCGCTGCGCTCCTCGCCGAGGCCGACCATGATGCCGGACTTTGTAAAAATCGTGGGATCGATCTCCTTCACCTGCTGCAGCAAGCGGATCGATGTGAAATAGCGCGCGCCGGGTCGCACGCTGAGATATTTCGACGGCACCGTTTCGACATTGTGGTTGAACACGTCGGGCTTTGCCGCCACCACCGTCTCGATCGCTCCGTGCTTGCGCAGGAAATCGGGCGTGAGCACTTCGATTGTCGTTCGCGGACATTGCGCGCGGATAGCGCGGATTACGGCGGCGAAGTGTGCGGCCCCGCCGTCGTCAAGATCGTCGCGGTCGACCGAGGTCACGACCACGTGCTTGAGGCCCAGCTTTGCGGTCGCGGCCGCGACCCTTGCGGGCTCGGCCGCGTCGAGCGGCCCGGGCAAGCCGGTTTTGACGTTGCAGAAGGCGCAGGCGCGCGTGCAGGTATCCCCCAAAATCATGAAAGTCGCGTGTTTCTTGTCCCAGCACTCGCCGATATTGGGACAGCCGGCCTCTTCGCAGACGGTGTGCAAGCCGTTGGCACGCACGATCGCCTGCGTCTCACCATAGCCTTTGGAAACCGGCGCCTTGACTCTGATCCATTCGGGCTTTTTCAACAGCGCCGTGTCCGGTCGATGTGCTTTCTCCGGATGGCGCGGTCTATTGCTGGCGTCGAGAACGACGGTCATGGCGGCTCCTGAGCTTACTTACGGAGCCGGCGCAGGCGGCGCAAGCCGCATATCCTTCAAATCAGTCCGCCAGATGTCGGCCAGCTTGCGTCCTTGACGGCATTGCGCCAGCAAGCGCACCCGTTTGGACCGACTTGGGAAAACCGGTTCCCGCTTTTCCGGCACATGCGGTCGGGGACGACGCGACGCGCATGCAAGAGCCAGCGACGTCGCCCACGGTTCGAGACGGCTGCTGCCACGCCACCCCAAGTTCAGGGGAAGTCGGGCGCTGTCTCGATCAGCGGCCAGGCGCCACATCGAGGTTGAAAAATTGCACCGCGTTGCGCCAAAGAATCTTTTCCTTGTCGGCAGGGGAGATCGTAAGCCCGTTCACGATGTCGATGTGCTCCTTGGGATCGATAGGTACCGGGCCGTAATCGGTGCCGAAAATCACCCGATCGGCTCCGAACACTTCCACCGCCTCGCGCACGTGCGGCATCCAGAAGCCCATTGTGTCGACGCACAGCTTGGCAAGATAGTCGCTCGGTTTCGCCTTGCAGCGGATGGAGGCGCGCTCGGGCATGCCGTCACAGCCGAGCCGCCAGCCGAAGTCGAGCCGCCCCATGACGGGCAGCAGTCCGCCGCCCATATGCGCGACCACGATCTTCAAACGCGGATAGCGGTCGAACAGCCCTGACAGGATCATGCGCGCGAGCGCCATGGCGGTATCGAACGGGCGCCCCACCAGCTCGTCGAGCTTATATTGGTCCATCTGCTGATCATGCCCGATCGGCACTCGCGGCGGGTGGATAAAGACCGGCACTTGGTAGTGCTCGGCCCACTCCCAGAACGGAAATGCGTCCTCCCCGTCGATGAACCGACCGTGCCAGCTTGAGGTGACCAGCAACCCCTTGAACCCGAGCGGACCCAGACAGCGCTCTCCCTCGGCAATGTGGCTTGCATCGAGCGGATTGAGGGTGCCGAGACCCCAGTTATTTTTCGCCTTTGCCACCACGGCGGCGGTCTGCTCGTTGATATGCTTGACGACGTCGATCGAAGGCTTGTCCACGTTCGCGGTGATGACTTCCGCCGCGAACGGATTGCTGATGAGCCGACCGGTGACGCCGGCCCTGGCGCAGACCTCCTGCTGAAGATCGAAGTCCGACATTTCGTGATAGGACACCGCCGGCAATCCGCGATAATTGGTGACCGCGTTCCTGCCGGCCGGAACGCCGCGCAAAATTCCAGCGAGCCCGAACGGATCGTCGCGCGCGGGCTGCGAGCAATGGGTGTGAATGTCGATGACCGGCATCAATCGCCGAGCGCGCGCCCAACCCCGTATTTGACCGATCGTAGTCTATTTCGATTTACGTTCTTGCTCGTTGCGCGAATGCAGCAAGGTCTTCTTGAACTTACCGATCGAGTCATGCGTATGCGCGTAGCTCACGACGCGGTAGATATCGCGCGCGGCCGCAACATTGCCGCCGCCGACGTTGCAAACGATGACCGGGCCATTGTCGGCGGCCAGCTTGCGCGTATTCGTGCTCAACCAATCATGGTTTTCAATAGTCGTTTCGATGCGGCAGTTTTTCGGCAGCTTAATTCCCATCCCTGCCAGGAACCCTCGCGGATCTTTCAAATAATCCAAAAACTCCTTCGGTTTACATTCCCAAAAATGCAGCCCGAAAGGTTCGGCCTCGATGATGCTTGATCGTGCGGACAGGTCGACAATCTTGGCTGGCATCGCACCCTCCTCGCTCAGCGGGCAAGACGCATCCTAGGATTGAATCTATCGAACACAATACCGTAAATTGATACCACGCCTGCGAGCCGTCACATGTTGAGCACGCGGCCGTAGGCATCGAGCACCGCTTCCTTCATCATTTCCGAAAGCGTCGGATGCGGGAATACGGTGTGCATGAGCTCCTCTTCGGTGGTTTCGAGATTCATCGCGATCACATAGCCCTGGATCAGCTCGGTGACCTCCGCTCCGACCATGTGCGCGCCGAGAAGCGCCCCGGTATTCTTGTCGAAGATCACCTTGACGAGACCTTGATCCTCGCCGAGCGCGATCGCCTTGCCATTGCCCACGAACGGAAATCGGCCGACGCGGATCTCGAGCTTGTGTCCCTTCGCCGCCGCTTCAGTGAGACCGACCGAGGCGATCTGCGGCGAGCAATAGGTGCAGCCGGGAATGAGGCGCCGGTCCATCGGATGCGGCTTCAAGCCCTTGATCGCTTCGACGCAGATGACGCCCTCATGCTCGGCCTTGTGCGCAAGCAATGGCGGGCCCGCGACGTCGCCGATGGCGTAAACGCCCGGAACGTTGGTGCGATTGAACTCATCGACGACGATGGCACCGCGGTCGGTCTTCACGCCGATCTTTTCGAGCCCGATATTCTCGATATTGCCGGTGACGCCGACGGCGGAAATGACGCGCTCGACGGTAAGCGACTGCACGCCGCCCTTGCCGTCGTCGATGGTGGCAGTGACGCTGTCCTGCTTCTTGTCGAGCCTGGTCACCTTGGCGGCGGTCAGGATCTTGATTCCTTGCTGCTCGAACTGCTTGCGTGCGAACGCCGAAATCTCGGCGTCTTCCGCGGGAAGGATTTGCGGCAATATCTCGACCACCGTCACCTCGGCGCCAAAAGTCCGGTAGAACGAGGCAAACTCGATGCCGATGGCCCCGGAGCCGACGACCAGCAGCGATTTCGGCATACGGTCTGGCGCCATGGCTTCGAAATAAGTCCAAATCAGCTTTTTGTCGGGCTCGAGCCCGGGCAGTACGCGCGGCCGAGCGCCAGTGGCGATGATCGTGTGCTTGGCCTGGTAGGTGCCGGCGCCGAGCGCCCCTTTCGGCGGCTCGCTTTTGCTCGCCTTCACCGTGATTCTTCCGGGCGCATCGATCGCTGCTTCGCCCCAAATCACGGTGACCTTGTTCTTCTTCAACAGGAAACCGACGCCGTCGTTAAGTCGTTTCGACACGACGCGTGAACGCTTGACCACCGCGACAGGATCGTAGCTGACGTGCTCGGCCGAGAGCCCGTAGTCCTTGGGGTGCTGCAGGTAGTGGAAAATCTCCGCCGAGCGCAGCAACGCCTTGGTCGGAATGCAGCCCCAATTGAGGCAGATGCCGCCGAGATAGTCGCGCTCGACGACCGCGGTGCGAAACCCGAGCTGCGCGGCGCGGATCGCGGTGACGTAACCGCCCGGGCCCGACCCGATGATGATGATGTCGAAGGAATCTGCCACGTCCGCCTCCGCGAATTAGGCGTTTCCGCCTGGCTTGCGCGACGTGCGTCGCGCCCGGCAAGTGGTGCATCGAGCTCACCAGGTGAGCACCGCGATGATCATCCCGGATAGAGGTCACAACCGTGATTCGAATCGCGCCTCGACCCGTGCCTCGGCAGACCTCACACAACCATCAGCACCGGATTCTCGATCAGCGCTTTGAATGCGCCGAGCAGCACCGCGCCGAGTGCGCCGTCGACGGCGCGGTGATCGGTCGCAAGTCCTACCGTCATCATATGCGCCGCCTCGATCTTGCCGTCGCGCACGACCGCCCGCTCCTCCCCCGCGCCGACCGAGAGGATGGTCGCGTGCGGCGGATTGATGATGGCGTAAAATTCCTTGATACCGTACATGCCGAGGTTCGACACCGCGCTGGTGCCGCCTTGATATTCATGCGGCGCCAACTTGCGGGCGCGGGCGCGCGTGGCAAAATCCCTCATCTCGTTGGAGATCACCGAGAGCGACTTCGTCTCTGCCCGGCGTACGACCGGCGTGATCAGCCCGCCCGGTATGGACACCGCCACGCCGATATCGGAATGCGCGTGCTTGAGCATTGCGCTCTCGGTCCAGGTCACGTTGGCGTCCGGAACGCGCTGTAGCGCGAGCGCCAGCACCTTGATGACGAAGTCGTTCACCGAAATCTTGTAAGCGGGCTTGCCGTCCTTGTCCTTCGGTGCGGCGGCGTTGATCTGCTCGCGCGCGGTCAAGAGCTTGTCAATGTTGCAGTCGAGCGTGAGATAGAAGTGCGGGATGGTGAGCTTCGCCTCGGTGAGGCGGCGCGCGATCACCTTGCGGATATTTTCGTGCGGAACGCTCGTATAGGAGCCGGGCTCAAACAGCGCGCGGATGTTGTCATCGGAGGGTGCCGCGAACGGCAGCGCGCCGGCGGCGGCAGTCGCTGCGGGGGGCGCCAGCCCCCTGCCCGACTTCGCCGCCTCGATGTCGCGTGCAATGACGCGACCATGCGGGCCGGAGCCCTGAATGCGAGCGAGCTCGATGCCGGCCGCGCTGGCGAGACGGCGCGCGAGCGGAGAGGAGAAGATGCGACGGCTATCCGTTCCGGCGCGCCGAGTCGGGTCACCCATACCCTCGGAACGCCGAGGCGCGGGTGCCGCCGATGCCGCCGGAGCGGACCGGGCCTGCGGCGGCGGAGGCGGCCGTGCTTCCTCGCCCGGCCGCGGCGCAGCTCGCGGCGAAGGGGACGCCGCGGCCACCGGCTTGGCCGGAGCTGGTTTCGCAGCGGGCGCCCCTTTTCCCACCGCCGCAGCCGCCGCCTTGACGTCCTCGCCCTCCTCGGCGAGCACGGCGATGAGCTGGTTGACCGGCACGTCCTGCGTGCCCTCCGGCACCACGATCTTGGCCAGCGTGCCCTCGTCGATCGCTTCATATTCCATCGTCGCCTTGTCGGTCTCGATCTCGGCGATCACGTCGCCCGGCTTGACCTTGTCACCCTCCTTCTTGAGCCATTTGGCGAGGTTGCCTTTCTCCATGGTGGGCGACAGCGCGGGCATCAGGATATTGACCGGCATGGCAAATTCTCGATCGTCTAGCTGATCGCGTTGGTGGAGCCGGGATCGGTCGGTGCGTCCATTTCGGCGTCGAACATCGACCGAATACGCTCCAGCGCCTCGTCCTCGCTCAGCTTGGTCTCCTTGGCGAAAATACGCGCGGCATGTCGTGCGACGTCCGCTATCAGCATGCCCCAGGCCTGCGGGTCATCGAAGGCGCGCCGCAGCGAGACGTGCAATCCCCCTTCCACGATCGCCGCCCGCAAGACCTCGACCCCGCCGTGCTCCAGCGCGGTCGGCGGAACATGGAGCGCATCAAATGTCGCCATTAGATCCTATCCTCGTCGCACGCTTGGCGAGCCGGCTTGCAGAGCGAACGAATTGGCTCGATGAGCCTCGGCCTTCCATTTCCATGACCGGCTGGCGCGCTAACCGATCGGCCCGACCGAACTTGCGACGTCGGGTGGGTTTCTCATCTCGGTCTCGAACGCGGAACTGATGCGGGTGAGCACCTCGGGTTCCGCAAACCGGTCCTGGTGGGCATAGGCGCGCGCGACCTGGCGGGCCACCTCGGCGAACACCCGACCCCAGTCGCTCGGTTCGTTGAACACCGGGCGCAGCGTCAAGTGGAGTTCGCCGTCGATGACGGCACAACGCAAGAATTCAAAACCGCCGCGCTCGTTCGCCGCCGGCGGGATGTTCAACGCCTGATATGTATTGCTCATCGCACCTCACCGGTAACAGACCGCCTTTGCCGCCGCGACCACTTCCGCGACCGAGGGCAGCGCGAGTTTTTCCAGGTTGGCCGCGTACGGCATCGGCACGTCCTTGCCGGTGACCCGGGTCACCGGCGCGTCGAGCCAATCGAAGGCATGCTCCGTCACACTGGCTGCGATTTCGGCGCCAACGCCCGACTGCCGCCAACCCTCCTCGACCGTGACGACACGGCCGGTTTTCTTCACCGACTCGATGATGGCCGCAGTGTCCATGGGCTTAAGCGTGCGCAGATCGATGACCTCGGCGCTGATATCGTCCTTGGCAAGTTCGTCTGCGGCTTTGAGGGCATAGGTCATGCTCATCGACCACGCCACGATGGTCACGTCGGCCCCCGGACGCACGATCTTGGCCTTGCCGATCGGCACCACGTAATCGTCGAGCTTGGGCACCGGAAAACTCTGGCCGTACAGGAGCTCGTTTTCGAGAAAGATGACGGGGTTGGGATCGCGGATCGCCGCCTTGAGCAACCCCTTGGCGTCGGCCGCAGAATACGGCGCGACCACCTTCAGTCCCGGAATGTGCGAGTACCAGGAAGTATAGTCCTGACTGTGCTGGGCGGCGACGCGGGCGGCCGGCCCGTTCGGCCCGCGAAAGACCACCGATGGACCCATCTGCCCGCCCGACATGTAGCGCGTCTTCGCCGCCGAATTGATGAGCTGGTCCATGGCCTGCATGGCGAAGTTGAAGGTCATGAACTCAATGACCGGTTTGAGCCCGGCAAACGCCGCGCCGATGCCAAGGCCGGTAAACCCGTGCTCGGTGATCGGCGTGTCGATCACCCGCATCGCGCCGAACTCCTGCAGCAGGCCCTGCGTCACCTTGTAGGCGCCCTGATATTCGGCGACCTCCTCGCCCATGATGAAGACGTCCTTGTCGCGGCGCATCTCTTCCGCCATCGCGTCGCGCAACGCCTCGCGCACGGTCATGGTCACCATCTCGGTGCCTTCGGGCATGTCGGGCTCGGGCTCCGCCACCGGCTGCGGGCCCGGTGACGGCACGGTCTTCGGCGGGATGAAAGCCTCCGGTTCCCCAACCCGCGGCCGCGATTCCTCCACCCGTTCCAGCACGACCGGATCGGCTCCAGTCGGTGTCTTGCGCGCCGGCCGCTTGCCGTCCGTGAGCGTCGAGGCGTCCTCGCCCTCCGCCAGGATCATGGCGATCGGGGTGTTGACCGCCACGTCATTGGTGCCCTCCGGCACCAAAATCTTGCCGAGCGTGCCCTCGTCCACCGCCTCGACCTCCATCGTGGCCTTGTCGGTCTCGATCTCGGCGATGACATCGCCGGATTTGACGGCGTCGCCCTCTTTCTTGTGCCATTTTGCGAGGTTGCCCTTCTCCATGGTGGGCGACAGCGCGGGCATCAATACTTGGATCGGCATAGACGCATCACCCGTTGGCGGCCTAGCGGGAGACTCGCGCGAGATTGGTCGCTACCGATGTCGCCGCTGCGGCGACTATCAGACAGGCGAGCACGAGGACGAGCGCTTTGTTGACTTGGGCCACGGGCGCCGCGGCCGCGGCCCTGATCCGCCCGAGCGCAAACGGCCACGCGACGGCGGCAACGACCGTCCCCGGCCATGCGAGCGGCGCCTGTCCGCGCTCGGCGGCAAGCGTGCGCAGGATCCGGGCATAGAAGCAGGCTCCCGCAATCCAGCTCGCGAGCGCGCCGGCAAGCGCGAGGTAGGCCATGATCGACGCGAGCTGGGCCATGTCCTACTCGGCGTATACGTCAGTCCAGAGCTCGGCTGGATCGGGCTCGGCGTCGTTGGTGGCGAATTCGGCCGCCTCGTTGACGATGGCCCGCACCTCGGCGTCGATCTTCTTCAAACTATCCTCGGTCGCGAAGCCTTTGGTTATCAGGCGGCTGCGCACCTGCTCGATCGGATCATGTTCGGTGCGCACCTTGTCGACTTCCTCCTTGGGCCGGTACTTGGCTGGGTCGGACATGGAGTGGCCACGATAGCGATAGGTCAACATTTCCAGAATGATGGGCCCATGGCCAGCGCGACACCACTTGACCGCCTTGTCGCCTGCGGCCTTGACGGCGCGCACGTCCATGCCGTCGACTTGCTCGCCGGGAATGTCGAAGGAGCGCCCGCGCAGGGACAGGTTGGTGGTCGCCGACGCGCGGGAAATCGAAGTTCCCATTCCGTACTGATTGTTCTCGATGATGTAGACCACCGGCAACTTCCACAGCTTCGCCATGTTGAAGCTTTCGTAGACCTGCCCCTGGTTGGCGGCGCCATCGCCGAGATAGGTGAGCGAGACGTTGTCGTTGCCCCGGTATTTGTGGGCGAAGGCGAGCCCGGTTCCGAGCGGGACCTGGGCACCGACGATGCCGTGCCCGCCAAAAAAACCTTTCTCGACCGAGAACATGTGCATCGAGCCGCCCTTGCCCTTGGAATAGCCTCCGCGCCGGCCGGTCAACTCCGACATCACCCCTTTGGGGTCCATGCCGCAGGCCAGCATGTGGCCGTGATCGCGGTATCCAGTGATCACCGCGTCGCCGTCCTTGATCGCCATCTGCATACCGATAACGACGGCCTCTTGGCCGATATAGAGGTGGCAGAAGCCGCCAATCAGGCCCATGCCGTAGAGCTGCCCGGCCTTCTCCTCGAAACGGCGAATAAGCAGCATGCCGCGATAGGCACGCCGCTCTTGTTCCTGGTTGAAGTCGGGTACCTGCGTCGCCTCTTCTGCCGCGCGTATGGCGGCGGGCTGGGCCGCTGGTTTATTGCTGGCAACGGCCATTCGTCTCCTCGGGGGTGGGCTAGGCGTAGCTGAGGCGGCCGCTCCCCCATAGCCGAAATCGCCGCAAGGCGGAAGCGGATGGGGATCGAGCGCGGGCGCGTCCCTTTGCGGCAGGACATAGGTGGCTGCAACCGATTTCGCAAACCGGTGCGGAGACGCAGCCGACGGCGGTCAGGGTTGCTCGAGGCGCAGGGTGAGCTCGCGCGGGTCGGCATAGTTGAGCAACGCGCGGGCGCGCTCGTCGAGCATGTCGGGGTCGATGCTTTCAGGCTTCAGCAGGGAGACCCGCCGCTCCCAGCCGGCGCGCTCGGCCCGGAGAGCGGCGAGCTCGTCGTTCAACTGCGCGATCTGCTGATCGAGGTCCTGCCTCGCCCGCAACCCATGCTTGCCGGAGTAGGCGTTGATGCCGAAATAGCCGATCACCAGCGCGGCGAGGGTGTAAAGCGCGAGCGCGTTGAGGACGGTGCGGAACCGCTTGCGGGTGACCATCCCGCGACCATGACGTCACGGCGTTAAGAGCGCTTTAACGCGTCGGACTCCGCGCTCCTGACGCGGCCATAGCCGTGTCAGCGTAGTGCCTTGAGCGCGGCACGACCGGCATAGGTCGCCTGCGGTCCGAGTTCTTCCTCGATGCGCAAGAGCTGATTGTATTTCGCCGTGCGGTCAGAGCGCGCGAGCGAGCCGGTCTTGATCTGCCCGCAATTGGTGGCGACCGCGAGGTCAGCGATGGTCGTATCTTCGGTCTCGCCGGAACGGTGCGATATCACAGCAGTATAGCCGGCCTTGTGCGCCATCTCGACTGCGGCAAGCGTCTCTGTGAGCGTGCCGATCTGGTTGACCTTGATCAGGATCGAATTGGCTATGCCGCCCTTGATGCCTTCGGCAAGGCGCGCGACATTGGTCACGAACAGATCGTCGCCAACGAGCTGGCACTTGCTCCCGATCAAATCGGTCAGCAACTTCCAGCCTTCCATGTCGTCCTCGGCCATGCCGTCCTCGATCGAGACGATGGGATAGCGCGAGACGAGGTCGGCCAGGTATTTTGCCTGCTCCTGTTTCGAGCGAGCCTTGCCTTCACCTTCGTAGATGTAGGTACCGTCTTTGAAAAACTCCGTCGCCGCGGGGTCGAGCGCGAGCATGACGTCCTTGCCGGGCGCAAAACCCGCTCGCTCGATCGCCTTCATCACGAAGTCGAGGGCGGCATCGGCTGATGGCAGGTCGGGAGCGAAGCCGCCCTCGTCGCCGACATTGGTATTGTGGCCGGCCGCTTTGAGCGCCGCACGCAGCGTGTGGAAAATCTCCGAGCCGGCGCGCAGTCCCTCGGCGAAGGAGGTCGCACCGACCGGCATGATCATGAACTCCTGGAAATCGATCGGATTGTCGGCATGCGCGCCGCCGTTGAGAATGTTCATCATCGGCACCGGCAGCAGCCGCGCCGAGGTTCCCCCGACATAGCGATAGAGCGGCGCCCGGCAGACCGCGGCCGCGGCCTTGGCGACCGCCAGCGAGACCCCGAGAATGGCATTGGCCCCAAGCCGGCCCTTGTTCGGCGTGCCGTCAAGCGCGATCAGCGTCGCGTCGATCTTGGTCTGCGCCTCGGCGTCCATGCCGCCGACCGCATCGAAAATCTCGCCGTTGACGGCCTCGACCGCCTTGCGCACCCCCTTGCCGAGATAGCGCTTGCCGCCGTCGCGCAATTCGACCGCCTCATGCGCCCCGGTCGAGGCGCCGGACGGCACGGCGGCGCGGCCCTTACTTCCGTCCTCGAGCACGACGTCGACCTCGACCGTCGGATTGCCGCGGCTGTCGAGGATTTCGCGGCCGATGATGTCGGTGATGGCAGTCATGGGGTTCCCGGCGGATCGCGGCTGTCGCCGGGCTTCTACAGGATCGAGAATACCCTTGTCATGCCCTGCAAAAGCGGGGCATCCAATAAAGCTGCAAATACACGGCAATGCCCGGCAATCTGGCGGATCATCGCGCCCACCAGCTGTCGGCTATAGCCGAGCTGCGCACGCGAGGCGCCGCTTCTCGGCCGAGCCCGAGAACGCCCGCGCGGCTTTGCGGCTGAAGACGAGGATGGAGACAATGGCCAAAGCCCTTCGTCATCTCGGCAAGCCGAGCCGCCTTCCCGCCACGCCGGCGGGGGCCCTGCTCGACCGGGTCGCGAACCCGCATCCCGACACGAATTACTTGGCGCGCTTCACCGCCCCCGAATTCACTGTGCTCTGCCCGATCACCGGCCAGCCCGACTTCGCGCATCTGGTGATCGACTACGTGCCGGCGAAGTGGCTGGTCGAGTCGAAATCGTTCAAGCTCTATCTCGGCAGCTTCCGCAACATCGGCGGTTTCCACGAGGACTGCACCGTCGCGATCGGCAAGAAACTCGCGGCGCTGCTCAAACCGAAATTCCTGCGCATCGGCGGCTACTGGTATCCGCGCGGCGGCATGCCGATCGACGTTTTCTGGCAAACAGGCAAACTGCCCGCCGACGTGTGGCTGCCGGACCACGGCGTCGCACCCTATCGCGGACGCGGCTAGATCTCGCAGACCTGGAACTCGTGGCCGCTGCACGAGACCTCCGTGGTGTTCGGCGCGCATTTCGCATAAACTTCGCGCCATGAGCGAAGCGCAAGCCGAGAGTCTGTTCGGCATATTGCGGCAGTCGGCCGATGCCGATGTGGTCGCGGCAATGGCGGCGCTGGTCCGAGACGGCGCCGATCGCGAGCTTTGCCGCATCAATGCTCTGGATTTCGCCGCGAGGCGCGGACTGGAGGAAGAGCGCGTCATCGCGGCGTTCCTGCACGCGGCACGGCTGGGAATTTTCGAACTGTCGTGGAACGTATTATGCCCCGGCTGCGGCGGCGTGCTCGACGCGACCGCCACGCTCAGGAGCGTGCACAAGGAGGCCTACGAGTGCGCGCTGTGCGCGGCCGGTTACGAGCCCACGCTCGACGAGATGGTCGAGGTGACGTTCACGGTGAGCCCGCAGGTGCGCCGAATTGCCGCTCACGACCCGCATACGCTTCCAATCACGGAGTACTTTCGCCAGATCTTCTGGAGCTCCGGCATCGATCTCCCCGACAATTTCGAGCAGCTGATCGAGGAAATCGTCATCAACTCGATCGAACTCCCGGCCGGCGAAAGGGCGCTTGTATCGCTGCAATTGCCGGCGGAGTTCGTGATTGTCTTCGAGCCGGTGACGCACGCGGCGCAGTTCATCGATGTCAAGGGCGAGCCCACTCGGGAACGCCAGGCGCTGGTGCTCACCTATAACAAGGTTCGCGCTCCAACCGGCACCATAGAGCTGCGTCCCGGTCCCTTGCGCCTTTCGATCGAGAACCGCACCGACACGCGGGTGCTGCCATCGATATGGATCGCGGGTGACACGCTCCATGACCTGCTTGGCAAGCGCAAGCCGTTCCTGACCGCCAAGCGTCTGCTCACGAACCAGACCTTCCGCGACATTTATCGCACCGATACGCTCGACGTGGATCAGGGTCTCAAGATCACCAGCCTCACCTTCCTATTCACCGATCTCAAGGGTTCGACTGGGCTCTATGAGCGCGTCGGAGACCTGGTCGCTTACGATCTGGTGCGCGCGCACTTTCGCGTGCTGAACGAGATCGTGGCATCGGAGGCGGGCGCCGTGGTGAAGACCATCGGGGACGCCGTGATGGCGACATTCCTGAGCCCAGACCGGGCGCTGGTCGCAGCTTTGCGCATGCGCCAGGCGATGCACGGCCTCAAGCACGCTTCGAACCAGGAGGAACTGCTGCTCAAGATCGGCATCCACGAGGGGCCCTGCCTCGCGGTTACGCTCAACGACCGTTTGGATTATTTCGGCCAGACCGTAAACATCGCAGCCCGCGTGCAGGGGCTTGCGGCCTCGAATTCGATATTTGCAACCGGGCCGGTAGTCGAGCACCCGGCGGCCGCAAGGCTGCTGGAAACCGCTGGACTCAAACCGGCCGCGCAGCGCGCGGCGCTCCGCGGCATCGCCGACGAGGTGACGGTCTACGGGATACCGTGAGCCCAGCGGCGCATGGTCCGTTCGGAAGACCGGTTCCCGGTCTTGCGCAACATTCGCTAGCGGCGGGCTCCCCCAACGATCGCCAGCAGCGCACGCATCTCGCGGTCCGGATCGGCCGCGCGCATGATGCCGCCCATGACGGCGATGCCGGCCGGCCCGGCCGCCAGCACCTCAGCCGCACGGGAGGCATTGAGGCCGCCGATCGCGAGAACCGGTACTGGCGCCGCACGGGCGATTTCGGAAAGTCCCTTGCGGCCGATCTCAGGGCCGTAGCCGGGCTTGCTGGCGGTCTCGAAGGCCGGCCCTGCAACGGCGTAGTCGACGACATCGGGATCGATCGCCTCGGCCTCGGAAACGGTGTGGAGCGACACGCCGATGAGCTTCTCAGGCCCCAACATGGCGCGGCTCACGGCCGGATCGCTGTCCGCCGGCAGGTGAACTCCATCGATGCCGCATGCTTTCGCCAAGGCCGCATCGCCATGCAGCGTGAGGCAGGCGCCGTGCCGCCGCGCGATCGGCAACAGCGTCAATGTCAGCGCGATCTGATCATCCTCCGAAAGGTCTTTCTCCCGCACACTGACCCAGCGGCAGCCGGCCGCAAGCGCTGCCCGCACCACCTCGGTGAGCGGCAACCGCGCCTGGTGTCGGTCGGTGACCAGCAGCAGCGGCGGATCGGGCAGCTTCATTGCCGCGCGTCCCGGATGCGATGCGCCCATTCGCGCCCGGCGCCCGTACTGCGCTGCGCCCCGGGCACGCAAGCTTTCACGTGCCGACGAGGCCAAGTTGCGGGCTCGACGGCTCCGCATGGGCGAGCTTCGGTATGCGTCCGGCGAGCCGCGCCAATCGGCCGGCCTCGACCGCCGCGCGCATGCTCTTGGCCATCATCACCGGATCGCGGGCCTTCGAGACCGCGGTGTTGAGGAGCACCGCGGCGCAGCCGAGCTCAAGCGCAAGCGCAGCATCCGAGGCCGTGCCGATACCGGCATCGAGCACCACCGGCACCGGCGAGCGCGCGCAGATCAGTTCGATAAGATGCGGATTGCAGATGCCGAGCCCCGAGCCGATCGGCGAGCCGAGCGGCATCACCGCCGCCGCGCCGGCATCCGCGAGCTTGCGACAGACGACCGGGTCGTCGGTGCAGTAAGGCAGAACAGTGAAACCCTTGGCGACCAGCGTGTCCGTCGCGCGCACGAGTTCCTCTGTGTCGGGATAGAGCAGCTCCCGATCGCCGATCACTTCGAGCTTGATCCAGTTGGTCTCAAGCGCCTCGCGCGCGAGCTCGGCGGTGAGAACGGCGTCCTTGGCGGTCTGGCAGCCTGCGGTATTGGGCAGGAAATGGATATGCTTCGGGATCAGATCGACCAGGCTCTCCTCTTCACCGGCGAGGCTGATGCGCCGGATCGAAGCCGTCACCATCGCGGTCCCGCTTGCGGCGATGGAATCAAGCATGAGCTTCCGATTGGGATAGCCCGCGGTGCCGAGGAACAGACGGGAGCCGAACTCCCGCCCGGCGATAATCAAGGGATCGGACATCTGGACAACTCCTCAACCGCCCTGGCGCGCCCGCACGATCTCGACGTTGTCGCCAGCGCTAAGCTTCGTCTGCGACCAGGCCGCGCGCGGGACGATCGCGCCATTGAGCGCGACCGCAATGCCGCGCTGGCCGGTATCGACCGTCTTCTCCTCCAGCAACGCCGCCAGCGTCGCGACGCCGAGCGGCTCGTCCTGGCCGTTGACCCGGATGTTCATCTGCACGGCAGCGTCCGGCATCGCAATCTCCCTTACTCCGCGGCTGCGGCTCGGGGCGACGTAAACCGTTCGATGTCGAACGGACGGATCGCCGGCTCGACGACACCGTCGAGCACCAGCCGCGCTATGGCATCGGCGGTGATCGGCGTGAGCAGGATTCCGTTGCGGTGATGACCGGTGGCGTAAATGAGGCCGTCCATCGCTCCGGCCCCGAGGATCGGCGCGTCGTCGCGGCTGCCCGGTCGATGGCCCACCCACATCTCGTCGATCGGCAGTTCCTCGACCGCGGGCACAGCCCGCCACGCCGCTTCGAGCAGCGTCAGCATGCCGCCCGCGGTCAGCGACGTATCGTAGCCCCTTTCCTCGACCGTCGCTCCCACAAGCAGGCGGCCATCGCTGCGCGGCACCAGATAGGCGCCCGGCGCCCAGACCACGTGGGTTAGCAGCGGAGCCGCCGGGTCCATGCGCAGCGCCAGCATCTGGCCCTTGATCGGCCGCACCGGCGGCCGCAGTTCGGGCGCCAGGCCGGCGATGCTTCGAGACCAGGCGCCCGCCGCGAGCACGACCGTCTCGGCCGTAACCTTGGCGCCGTCGGCCAGGACGATGCCGTCGACCCGCCCGTCCTGCCATGAGATGGCGGCAACCGGGCGATGCTCGCTGATGCTGGCGCCGGCCGCCTCCGCGGCGATGCGCAAGGCGGCCGCGAGCCGGCGATTGTCGACCTGGTGATCCTCCGGGCTGAACACCGCGCCGGCGAGCTTGCCGGCCAGATGTGGCTCGCGCCGTCGCGTTTCCGCCGCCGAAATCCATTGCAGCGGCAACCCGAGCGCCTGCTGGAATACGAGCTGGTGGTTCAACCGCGCCTGATCGTCCGCGGTCAGGGCGACGACCAGCGTGCCTTCGCGCCGCAATCCCACATCCAGCCCGGAGGCTTGTTCCAATTCCGCGGCAAAGGCGGGCCAGCGCGCCTGGCTTTCCCGGCCGAGGGTGACCAGCGCTTCCTCGCCGGGCTCGGCCTCGGCGCAGGCCGCCAGCATTCCCGCGGCGGCGTGACTCGCGCCGGCGCCGGCCGCGCCACGGTCGAACACCGCGACCGACGCGCCCCGCGCTGCCAGCCGCCAGGCGATACCGAGACCGATGACGCCGGCGCCGATGATGGCGACGCGGGGCGTCTTGGCATGGCGTGCGGGACGGTGCGACAACCGGCGGCTCCCTTCGCTGGCATGACCCAGACAGGTTCGTTGGGTTTGATCTCAGCCGCGTCCTCGCGGCACCCCAGGCCGTCTTGCGTAATGATGGGGATTTTCCCTGGTCCACACAAGCCCATTTGCGCCGCAGCCTGCGCCGTGGGCGGCAGCGTCACACCGTCTGCGGCCGTTGGATCTGGGACGGCGAAAGGTCGGATTTCGGGCTGCTCGCGACCGCTAGGATACGCTCCACCGTCGCGGCGAGTGTTCCCTTGATCACGTCGAGATCGGCGGAAGGCTGCAGTGCGTCGGACCTGTCGACCCAGTCGGTTTCGCGGAACAGACACACGAGGATGGAGGCGTCCGGGGCCTTGCGGCGAATTCGGCGCGTCGCATAGCGGATTTGCGCGGACGTCGTATTCTCCAAATAGCAGAGGCACAGCAACCCGACGTCCTTGGTGTCGAGCGCAAAGATCTTGGACATCGACAGGGCGTCGGCTTCCTCCGCGCGCGCGCCGAGACCGCGCCGCTGAACGAGTTGCGCAAGAATGATCGCCACCGCTTCGTCGAGCAAGCCGGCGCCGGGAATGCACAATACCGGCGCGCCCGTGCTCCAGCGCCCCGGTAGCGGCGGCGGAGCGGCGCCGGTTGGCGTGGCGGCTTCTGCCTCGCTGATGCGCGAGAGCGGATTCTCCGGCTCAGGCGCCGTCGGTACCTCGGCTTGGTCTTGGTGTGTGCTCAGATCGTCGACGATCTCCGCCACGGTGTCGCGAATGCGCTCCGCGCGTTCGTCATTGAGGGCGCCCCGTTCGGCATCGGCCTGCGCCAGCTTGAGTCCGCCCATAAGCACTTCGTCGTAGTACTCGATCAGCGGCCTGTCCGTGAGAAATTTCTCTGCCTGCTCCGTCGCCTCCACAGGATCGCCCACGAGCATGCGTTGATAGGCGAGTTCGGTGGCCGTGAGAGCCGGCTCGTCGCCGAGAAGGACGTCGAGGAATTTCAGGCGATCGACGTGGCGGCCGAGCACGACCAGGCAGATCGTCAACGGCGTCGCCAGAACCAAGCCGATCGGCCCCCATAGCCAAGTCCAAAACGTTGCCGACGCGACCACGGCGACAGGGGACAAGCCGGTGCTGTGACCGTAAACCAAGGGTTCAATGCCATGGCCGATGATCGGCTCGACGATGACAAACAGCGCAGCCGTCCAAAGCACCATCGACCAGCCAGGCCCGACAGCGGCGGCAATCACCAACGGGAAAATCGCGGCAATGATCGCACCGATATACGGTACGAATCTCAAAATCATGGCCAACATGCCCCACAATGGCGCACTCGGCACTCCGATCAGCCAGAGACCCAGGCCGATGACGAGGCCAAATCCGGCATTGAGCAATAGTTGCGTCAGGAATAGTCGACTGAGTCGCTGACCGGCGTCGTCCATCGCCGCCGTCGTGCGCTGGAGGTCCTGCGAGCCGGCGAGACGGATCAACCGGTTTCGCAAGTCCTGTTGCTGCACCAGAATGAAAATGACGAAGATGACGACAATGCCGGTCGTGGCCAGAGGATGAACGAGCGGCGTGATCAGCGCCGCGACGGTCTGCAACGCGCCGGGATCGGGCTGGCGCACTTCGACCGGGATCGGCTTTTGCTGAGCGGCGCCATCCCTTGGAGGAGGAGCAACAACCGGCGCGCTGCTCTTAGGTCGATCGAGCTCCTTCCGCAGGTCCTGCAGCACTTCCGAGGCTCGCTCCAACGTGCTCGTTCCGGTGGCCGCGCCGCGCAGGGTCTGGATTTTCTCCCTGAGCGTGTACTGATATTGCGGCAGGTCGCTGGCGAGCTGGTTGACCTGCGATACCATCAATCCGCCGAGCGCGAACACCGCAAGAAAGGCAATCAGCACGACCACGAAGACGGCGGGAATTCTCGGCACATAGAGGCGCTGCAACAATCTGACGAGCGGCGCCAACACGAAGCTCATCAGTACGGCCAAGGCAATCGGCACCAACACTTCGCGTCCGAAATAAAGTGCTGCAATAACGACAACGGCCATCAGCACCGTCGCCAGCGTCGAGCCCGCGGGCGGGCCTCCCCGACGTGCCGGGCCTCCCGGCAGAAGCTCGTTCACTAGCACTCGCATGGGGCGAAAGGCTTTGGACGCGTGCGGGCGCACCGAGGTCGGCAGCACCAAGACCGCTCGACGACCAATTCGCGGGCTGCCGATCGGGTTCCGGTAGCTGCGATCATAGAAGCAGCAGCGAACGTACTCAATTCTCCGGCGACGGAGACATTCGAAGGTACTCTTGTCCGCGTCAATAGGATGCCGTCCGGTGGCGCAGCAGCCGCGAGCAAATCAGGCCCACCGCCATAACCACCGCGGCGCCGACGAAAATGCTGGGCTCGGCGCCGCCATGGGCGAAGCCGTAGCCGTAGATGACGGGGCCGACGGCTTGACCGAGATAGAAGAAGCACGAATGCAGCGATGCGGCCGCGCCGCGCGCGGTCTGCGAGAGTTCGGTCACATGAACCTGGATGGATCCGTGCAGCAGATAGAAACCGAAGCCGAACATCCCATAGATGGCAATCTGCCAACCCCACGGGAAATGCAACGCGATGAGAACGAGGCCGGTGGCGGCCAGCGTGCCGCCAGCGACCATCAAACGGCGTTCCCTGACGCGGGCGATGAGAACCGGTACCGAGAGCGAGTAGAACACCCCGCCGACCGCGAAGGCAGCGAGCAGGAGTCCCGCAATCGAGGCGCGGGTTTCGCCGATCGCGAGCAGCAGGAGCGCCACATATGGAAACAGCCCGTGGATGAAGACCGCTTCGAAGAACACGGATAGGAAGCACACCTTCGCACGCGGGTCGGCGAATATGCTGCGGAAATTGCTCAGCACCGCCGCATGGTTGAACCGCGCTGGCGGGGGCGTCGGGACGCCGCGAAATGCAAGGAACGCCGCGATCGTCACCAACAACCCGAACGATCCGAGGATGGCGAAGACGCCGCGCCAACCCAACAGATCGCCGATCACGCCCGCGATCGAGGCGCCGACGAGGTTACCGGTGAGGCCGACCGCAAGCAGCCGCCCGATGGCCACCTGGCGCTGCTCGACCGGCACGAGATCGCCGATGAGGGCCATCGCCACCGGGAACACCCCGCCTGCCACCAGCCCCGCCGCCACGCGCATCGCGACGAGCAACGAGAAACTCGTCGCCACGGCGCAGACGAGGGCCGCGAGCGCGACGATCAGCAGGCACAGGTTCATCAAGCGGGTCTTGCCGAGGAAGTCGCCGGTCACGCCCAGCGCCGGCTGTACCAACGCATAGGGAAACGTGTAGGCGCTCGAAAGCAGGGCCGCCGTTTTCACGTCGATGGCGAGATCGTCTGCGATCATGGGAATGACCGGATCGACCGCACGGGTGAACAGGGTTTGCGCGAAGACCACGAGGCCGACGATTTTGAGGACGGGAGTAATGACGGAACTCAATTTATTTCAATACTTTATCTTCAATTCTTGGCGAGCCGGTCGAACTCCATGAGCCGGCGGAGGAGGCCCTCCATCTGCGTGAGCGGCATCATATTGGGGCCGTCGGATGGAGCCGCGTCGGGGTCCTGGTGAGTTTCAATGAAGACGCCGGCGACGCCGACCGCCACCGCCGCGCGGGCCAGCACCGGGACGAATTCCCGTTCGCCGCCGGATGAGGTGCCCTGCCCGCCTGGCTGCTGCACCGAATGGGTAGCATCGAAGATCACCGGACTGCCGGTCGTGCGCGCGAGGATCGGCAGCGCCCGCATATCGGAGACGAGGGTATTGTAGCCGAAGGACGCGCCGCGTTCGGTCACCAGCACATTGCGATTGCCCGCGGCGGTGACCTTGGCGACCACGTTCGCCATATCCCAGGGTGCCAGGAACTGACCCTTCTTGATATTGATCGCGCGGCCGGTCGCGGCGGCGGCGGCAAGCAGATCGGTCTGCCGGCACAGGAAGGCGGGAATTTGCAGCACATCCACCACCTCGGCGACGCTTGCGCATTGCCGGGCTTCGTGCACGTCGGTGAGAACCGGCACGCCGAGCTGCGCGCGGATCTCCGCGAAGATCGGCAATGCGCCGTCGAGTCCGATGCCCCGGTTGCTCTTCGCGCTCGTGCGGTTGGCCTTGTCGAACGAGGTTTTGTAAACGAGGGCGATCCCGACCCTGCCGGCAATGTCCTTGAGCGCCGAGGCCATCTCGAGCGCGTGTTGACGGCTCTCGAGCGCACACGGCCCCGCGATCAGCGCCAGCGGCAGGGAATTGCCGAAGCGCACCTTGCCGACGGTGACGATCTCATTGGCAGCGGGCTCGACCTTCATGGCGGGCGACCATGCGCCGGCCATGTTGAGGGGTCAACCGAGGGCCGCGCATGGGCGAGCTTGCCCGCCACATAGGTCGCGCGAACGGCGCGATCGTCGCCGAGCGTCATCAGGACGGCCAGCGTCTCCGCGATCGAGCGCGAGCGGTGGTTGCGAAAGGCCAAGAGCGGCGTCGCATTCGGATCGAGCACCACCAGGTCGGCCTCCCGCCCGGCCGCAAGCGTGCCGATGCGGTCGTCGAGCGCAAGCGCCCGGGCGCCTCCCAGCGTACCGAGAAAAAATGCTTCGATGGCATCGATCGGCCGGCTCTGAAGCTGCGCCACTTTGTAAGCCTCGCTCATGGTCGCAAGCAGCGAGAAGCTGGTGCCGGCGCCGATATCGGTTCCGAGCCCAACATGAACGGGGCGGCGCGGGTCGCGCGCCGCGCGCAGCGGAAATAGGCCGCTGCCGAGAAACAGATTCGACGTCGGACAATGCGCGAGCGCGGTCCCGCTCGCGTGACAACGCTCGAATTCGGACTCGCCCAAATGCACACCGTGCGCGAGCACCGCGCGGCGCCCGGTGAGACCGTAATGGGCATAGATGTCGAAGTAATCGCGCCGTTGCGGGAACAGCTCCATCACCCAGGCGATCTCGTCGCGGTTCTCTGCGATATGGGTTTGCACGAACACCCCCGGATGCTCGCGCCACAGGCTGGCCGCGAGTTCCAGCTGCTCCGGCGTGCTGCTGCCCGCGAAGCGCGGAGTGATGGCGTAAAGGCAGCGTCCGCGGCCGTGCCACTTTGCGATCAGGGCCTTCGATTGATCGTAGCCCGAGCGGGCCGTGTCGGTGAGCGCGGGCGGGGCGTTGCGATCCATCAGCACCTTGCCGGCAATGAGCCGCAGGTTGCGTTCTTCCGCCTCCGCAAACAACGCATCGACCGAGCCCGCATGCACCGAGCAGAAGACCAGCGCCGTGGTTGTGCCCTGTCGCAACAACTCGTCGCAGAAGAGGCGCGCGGTGTCGCGGGCCACCGCCTCGTCGGCGAAGGCTTGTTCCGCGACGAAGGTGTAGTGCGTGAGCCAGTCGAGAAGCTGGAGGCCCTGGGCACCGATGATGCCGGTCTGCACGTAGTGGATATGCGTGTCGATGAAGCCCGGCGCGACTAGGCAGCCCGAATGGTCGGCAAGCACGGCGTGCGGCCCCAACTGGGATTTCAGCGCGGCATAAGGCCCGACCGCGCGGATGGTACCGTCGCAGCAGAGCACGAGCCCGTCCGGCTCGCACACGAAGGCGCGGTCGGGATCGGTGAGGAACGGATCGTCGCGGCAGAAGATCAACGTCCCGCGCACCGCGCTGATGCAGCCGTCCGGCGCGAGCGCGGTCATGGCGGCTCGGTTACTCGAACACGATGGTCGCGCCCATGGCGGTCTCCGGCGCGACGATAGTCGAACCCATGCGGGTGGACGACGCGATCCCGCCCGCCCTCAACGCCGCCATCAGCGCGGCGCGTTCGCGCACGCGAAATTGCACGGCTGCGAGCCGTGCGCCCTGGGAAACGTCCGGCGGCTCGGCTCCAAAATGGCTGCGGAAGGCGGCCGGATCCATCACCTTGATGTCGCCGCGCGGCGTCGCGGCGGTGACGCCGCTCGACGTGGCGGAGAGGTCGCGCACGCCGGTGAAGGCGGACAGAAAAATATGATGGTCGCTCGGGTTCTCCGCAACCAGCACGGCGCCGGCCACGCCGCTTGCCGTGTTCGGGTGCTGCTGAAACGCTGGATTCCAGAAATTTTCGGGAAAATACTGCTGGCAGGCCGCAAAGCCGATCCCCGGAGCCTTGGCGTCGCGCGCGAAGGCGAGCGAGAAGGCGACCTTGACCGAGGAGCCGTCGGGCCTTCTGCCCTCGCGCTCGAAACGCATCGCCTCGGCGACACCGATTCCGGCCGCACGGAACAGTGCCGCGTCCGCGGCGGCGTCGGCGCTTTCGAGGATGAGCAGCGAAAGCCCCTCCTGCTGCTTCAGAAAGATGCGGTTGAAAGTGCCGAACAGGGCCGAGAAGCCGTCGTTTCCGAGCTTCTCCGGTTCCGCCACGGTCAGCAGTTCGATGAAGAATCCCGGCAGCTGGACGAGTTGATTGTGGGTGCCCCACGGGTGCCGGTTGCGCGCGCCGACGATGAAGCCGAGCCGGCGATAGCAGTCGGCCGCGGCGTCGAGATCGCGCACCGCATGGACGACGTGATCGAGGCCGCGGGGCATCGCACCGCCGTCACTTCACCGCCGAGAACGCGGTCGGTTGCAGGAACATGTTCTTGATCGAGGCGACGATCGGTCCGTCGCGTTCGCTCTCGGCGCGCTTGGCGAGCCATTCCGGGTCGTTCGCAAATTTGTTCCACTTATTCTCGCGCTCCGCGAGCGATTCCCAGGCCAGGAGATAATGCAGGTCCTGATTGCCCCCGTCTCCGACCAGGACCGTCCAGAAACCGGCCTGCCGGATGCCGTGCCGCTTCCAGAGTTCAAGCGTCGTGGTTTCGAAACGCTTGAGCAGCGCCGGCAGCCGTCCGGTGACGCAGTGGTAAATCCTCAACTCATAGATCATGATCGCCTCTTGGATTTGATACGCCCGAGGCGGGCGACGTTAATGG
The DNA here is from genome assembly GCA_963712565.1 of uncultured Alphaproteobacteria bacterium. Classification (GTDB taxonomy): domain Bacteria; phylum Pseudomonadota; class Alphaproteobacteria; order Rhizobiales; family Xanthobacteraceae; genus VAZQ01. The sequence continues at coordinate 69,745 of CAVQIP010000051.1, forward strand.
CGCCGCACAGAAAGGCAATCGCCGGCAAAACAAGTTTCCGGAGCCTCTCGGCCGCGGCAAGCGCGCCACGGCATCCAACTATACGAGACGGCTCTGCTCCACGGCGGCGCCCACAAAAGAGGCGAACAACGGATGCGGCTCGAACGGCCGCGATTTGAGCTCAGGGTGGAACTGCACCCCGATGAACCAAGGATGATCCTCATACTCGATCATCTCCGGCAGTAACCCGTCCGGCGACATGCCGGAAAAGCGCATGCCGTGCTGTTCGAGCCGCCCCTTGTAACCGGTATTGACCTCGTAGCGGTGGCGGTGACGCTCGGAAATCTCGGTAGCGCCGCCGTAGATCTGCGAGACCCGGCTGCCGCGCTGAAGCAGCGCGGGATAGGCGCCGAGCCGCATAGTGCCGCCGAGGTCGCCCTCCATGCCGCGAGTTTGGAGTTCGTTGCCTTTCATCCATTCGGTCATCAACCCAACCACCGGGTCGGGCGTCGGGCCAAACTCGGTCGAGTTCGCCTCCTCGATACCGCAGAGGTTGCGCGCGGCCTCGATCACGGCCATCTGCATCCCAAAGCAAATCCCGAAATACGGCACTTGGCGCTCGCGCGCGAACTGCACGGCCTTGATCTTCCCCTCGCTGCCGCGCTGGCCGAAGCCGCCCGGCACGAGAATGCCGTTCACGTGCTCGAGAAACGGCGTCGCATCCTCGCGCTCGAATACCTCGGACTCGATCCAATCGAGATTGACCCGGACCTTGTTGGCGATGCCACCGTGTGACAACGCCTCGATCAGCGACTTATAGGCGTCCTTGAGGCCGGTATATTTACCGACGATCGCGATCGTGACGTCGCCTTCGGGGTTGCGAATGCGCTCGTTGATCAGCCGCCAGCGGGCGAGATCGGGCTCCCCTTGAGGCTCGATGCCGAACGCCCGCAGCACCTCGCGGTCGAGCCCGGCTTGGTGATAGGCCTCGGGCACGGCGTAGATGTTGTCCACATCGAGCGCTTCGATCACCGCGCTTTCCCGCACGTTGCAGAAAAGGCCGAGCTTGCGCCGCTCCTCGCGCGGAATTGGCCGATCCGAGCGGCATAGCAGGATATCGGGCTGGATGCCGATCGAGCGCAGCTCTTTCACCGAGTGTTGCGTCGGTTTGGTCTTGAGCTCGCCCGCCCCAGTGATGAAGGGCAGCAGCGTGAGATGGATGTAGACCACGTGGTGGCGCGGAAGGTCGTTGCCGAGCTGCCTGATCGCCTCGAAGAATGGCAGGCCCTCGATGTCGCCGACCGTGCCGCCGATCTCGCACAGGACGAAATCGTAGCCGTCATTGCCCTCACGAATGAAATCCTTGATCGCGTTGGTGACGTGGGGGACCACCTGGATGGTGGCACCGAGGTAGTCGCCGCGCCGCTCCTTGGCGAGAATCTCCTGATAGATACGGCCGGTGGTGATGTTGTCCTGCCGGGTGGCGGGGCGGCCGGTGAAGCGCTCGTAGTGACCGAGGTCGAGGTCGGTCTCGGCGCCGTCGTCGGTGACGAAAACCTCGCCATGCTGGTAGGGCGACATCGTGCCGGGGTCGACGTTGAGATAGGGGTCGAGCTTGCGCAGCCGCACGCTGTAGCCGCGCGCCTGCAGCAGTGCTCCGAGCGCCGCGGATGCGAGACCCTTGCCGAGAGAGGAAACCACGCCGCCGGTGATGAAGATGTACCGCGCCATGGGGCTCAACCTCTAGCGCTGCGCCAGCGATTCGACGAGGCCTCGCTGGGCGCCCTCCCACGAAATCTATGCGCTTCGCGCATATCGAAGAATCCCCGTGATTTGATTGGGATATCGGACGAAACCTTGATGTGGGTTCTCAACTTGTCATTCGTCCGCTGCATAGCTCCCAAAGCGAAGGGGCCGGTCACCCCGGCCCCTTTGACCCTCATCTCATTGCGACCGCGGCACTTGCGGCCCCGCCGGCGGTGCGGGCGACTGCTCCTGCTGGCGCAGCGTGTCGAGCACGCCTCCGCCCTGCCCCAGGGGCGCTCCGGGCGTCTGCTGCGTCGGCCCCCCGGTGTTCTGGATGATGGATCGCGGCTTGCGGTCCCAGCCCGCCAGGATCGACAGCACCAGGCTGGTGGCGAAGAAAGTTGCGGCCAGGATGGCGGTGGCGCGCGTGAGCACGTTGGCCGTTCCCCGGCTCGACAGAAATCCGCCTCCGCCGCCGCCACCGATGCCGAGCCCGCCCCCTTCCGACTTCTGCAACAAGATGACGCCGATCATGATGGCGACGATCACGAGGTGAATGGCGATGATGACGCTCTGCATGGGTCCACCAAATTATGCCGCGCCGGGAACCTCCGGCTCCGCCGCCCCGGCGTCATATAGGAAGTCGCGGGCGTGTCTACAGCATCTCCGGCGCCATTTCCACTCGACCGGCACGGCGGCCAGCGGGCAAGGCGACGGCGCGCCGACGCAAGCGCCGGCTGCCGCTTCCGACAGAGGCCGCGGGTTATTTCAGGGTTTTCAGATAGGCGATGATGTCGTCGACATCTCTGCCATCGGTCAGCCCGCCATAGGGCATGCGGTTGCCCTTCACCTTGGCCTGCGGGTCCTTGATGTAGGCGCGCAGGTTGTCCTCGTCCCAGACCAGGTTCGCCCGCTTCATCGGGTTCGAGTAGCGGAAATCCTCGAGCGCGGCCGACTTGCGGCCGACCACGCCCTTGAGGCTCGGGCCGAGCGCGTCGGGCCGTTCGGTGTGGCAGGCGGCGCAGGTCTGGTACAGCGCCTTGCCGTGTTCGGGGTCGGCTGCCGCGGCCGAGCTTGCGGATAGAGCAATGAGGAGAATGACGGCTATGCCGGCCGCTGGGGAATTTCGCATGGCTCAGCTCTTGCTCCCAGGGATCACGCATGCACCAGCGGACCGGGGCTCTTGAGATATTTCGTAATGATCGCCTCCGCCGACCAATAGGCGAGCGCGCCCACCGGCCCGGTCGGGTTGTAGGCCGGCTGCTGCGGAAAGGTGGAGGCGCCCATGATGAAGAGATTGTCCGCATCCCAACACTGGAGATAGCGGTTGACCACGCTGGTCTTCGGGTCCGTCCCCATGATGGTGCCGCCGGTGTTGTGCGTCGACTGATACGGGACGATGTCATAGTCCCCTCGCCGCATTCGCGGCGGGCCCATGATGGTGGGATTCATGGCGCGGGCGATCTTGGCCGCGACGCCGACCGTGTATTCCATGACCTTGTAGTCATTTTCGACGAAATTATAGGTCAAGCGCAGCAGCGGCCGGCCGAGCTGATCCCTGTAGGTCGGATCGAGATCGAGGTAGTTGTTGCGGTTAGCGTAGTTGGATCCCGACACCGCGATACTGGCGGCGTGATGGTACCACTTCGCCGTCGCCTTCTTCCATTCCGCGCCCCAGCGCGGGGTGCCCGGCGGCACCGGCCGGTACCCGATCGGCCGGCCGTCGGCATGGCCGCAGCCGAAGCGGGCACCGCCGAGGAAGCCGAGCCCGCTGTGATCGAAGTTGTCGCCGTCGACATCGTCGAGCGCCATCGTCGAGCCTGGCGCACCCATGAACGGGTTGAACTCCTTGTTCTCGAAGAACATCGTCACGCCCATGCGGGAGAGCTGATAGCAGTAGTTCTTGCCGACCACGCCCTTGCCGGTTGCCGGATCGTAAGGCTCGCCGATGCCGGAGTGGAACAGGAGCGAGATATTTCCGAACACATAGGCCGAGAGCACGACGAGACCCGCGGGCTGTTCGTATTCCTCGCCGGTGCGGGTATCGGTGAAGACGACCCCGGTGACCTTGCGCGCCGCCTTGTCATAGAGCATGCGGCTGACCCAAGCGCGCGGGCGCAGCGTGAACCTGGGCTCGGCGCGTAACAGCGGCAGGATACAGACCTGCGGTCCGGCCTTCGCATTGGCCTCGCAGCCGGCCTTGTCGCAGTGGCCGCAATATTGGCAGGCGCCCAGCGTCAGGCCCTCGATATTGGTGTAAGGGCGGCTCGCATTGCTGATCGGCTGCGGGAACGGGTGATAGCCGAGCTCGCGCGCAGCCTTCTCGAACATCAGGGCCGACTCGGTCATCTTCAGCGGCGGATTGGGATATTCGTTCTGCCGCGGTCCTTCGAAAACGTTCCCGCCCGCGATCTTCTGGCCGCGGAGATTGCCGGCCTTACCGGAAACGCCGCACAGCTTGTCGAACTTGTCGTAATAGGGCTCGAGCTCGTCATAGGTCATCGCCCAATCCTGGATCGTCATGTCCTCGGGAATGACCTTGGCGCCGTAGCGCGCCACGATGTGGCTGCGGCAGAGATGGTCGCTCGGCAGATAGCGCCAGTGCAGGCCGCCCCAGTGATTGGCCGCTCCGCCCACGCTGTTGCCCGGCAGGAACGACCCCATACGTCGCATCGGGAGCGCCTCTTCCGACGGGCGGTGTCGGAACGTGATGGTCTCCAACGCCGGGTCCTGCACCAGTTCCTTGCGAAGCGTATATTTGAGCTCGTCCCGAATGTTGGGGAGCGCAAAGTGCTCGCCTGGCGTAAGGTCCGCGCCACGCTCAAGCCCGACCACAGTGAGCCCGGCCTTGGTCAGTTCGCGCGCCATGATGCTGCCGGTCCAGCCCATCCCGACCATGACCGCATCGACATCCTTCAATCGCGTTGTCATATCGGCCCCCCTTACGAGAAATCCGCGATGGACTGTGGTTCCACCTGATAGCGCTTGTTGCGATATTCATCGATCAGCGTGGAATAGATCGCCGGCAGACCAGGATAGCCGACCATCTTCCATCCGGCCTTGTTGCGGTTGCCGCCATAGATCGGATCGGCGAAGAATCCCTCCATGGTGATCTGCAGCAGCGCCCCGAAGAATTGCCTGCCGTTGAAATCGCCGAGCGCGGCCTTGCCCGCCTCCAGCTCCTTCAGTGCCGCTTCGCGGTCCTTCGGTGCCAGCCGGTCGAAGTCCTTGCCATAAGCTCTGCGCGTCCATTCATTGGTCGCGACTACGCCGGCGGCGAAGAACTCCCGCGGCGTCAGCGGCAGCTGGTAGCCCTGCTCGGGCTTGCCCTTCTTGAACGGGCCGCTGCGGTACATCTTGGCGCCGCCGCCCCAGGCGCCGGCGAGTTGCCGGTCGATGAAAATGGTGACGCCGCAGGCGCTGCCCGAGGGCGAGAGGTCGTCGGCGGGAATCATGGTGTCGGCCGCCGCCGAGAAGAAGGCCGCCTCGGTCGCGGTCAGGGTGAGAAACCCTTCGTCGTTCGTCGTCTGCGGCGGAGAGGCTTGTGCCAGCCTAGTCTGCTGCTGGGCTTCGGCGGGCGCAGGCGGGGCTAGGCCGGCTGCGACGGCGGTTCCGGCGCCGAGCAGGAAATTGCGTCGCGCGATCGGATTGTTGTCGTCCTGCGTCTTGTCGGTCATGGCGACCTCCCCGTGCTCGCCGCGCCATAAGGCGATCGTGAACGGACGCGGCGTGGGCCACGTGGCCATGTGCCGCCACGCGGCGATTTCATGTTCTTGCTTGGAGCGAGACTAATCCGATTTTCGGCCCCGCGGGAGGGGGCGTGGGCGCCCTCAGCGGTAAACGCTCGCGATCGCCAAGAATTCGTCGGCCTTGAGACTGGCGCCGCCGACCAGCGCGCCGTCGACATCAGCAACGTCCATCAATTCCCGAGCGTTCGAAGCCTTCACCGAACCGCCGTAGAGCACACGGATGCCGTGCGCCGCTTCTCCAAAACGCGACAGCAGACGTTGACGGATCCACCCGTGCATCTCGGCGACGTCGGCTGGCGTCGGCGTGAGGCCGCTGCCAATCGCCCATACCGGCTCGTAGGCGACGACAAGGTTGTCGGCCGTCGCGCCTTCAGGCACCGAGCCATCGAGTTGCGTCCGCACCACCGCCAGCGCTCGTCCATCTTGCCGTTCGGCACGGGTCTCGCCGACGCAGACTATGGCGCAAAGGCCCGCGCGCCGCGCCGCCAGCGCCTTCGCCCGGACATCGGCGTCGGTTTCCCCGTGCTGGGTGCGCCGCTCGGAGTGGCCGACGATGACGGCAGTTGCGCCCGCGTCCTTGAGCATCTCGGCCGACAGGTCGCCGGTGAAAGCGCCGGCCGGCTCGACGCCGCAGTCTTGACCGCCAAGCTTGACCGGGCTGCCGACGGCCGTGGCCGCAAAACGAGCAAGCAGCGTCGCGGGCGGGCACACGATGATGTCGACTCCGGTGAGTTCGCGCGCGCCTTGGACGATTCGGGCGAACTCCGCCGCCGAGGCGGAGAGGCCGTTCATCTTCCAGTTGCCCGCCACGAGCGGGCGGCGCGGCGCCGGAGCCATGTCCGATTTCCCGCCGTTTCCCGAATCCAGCCAAGCGGTTAGCAGAGGAGTGCGGCGCACGCCAGGGGCGCGCGCTTGTGACCGCCTGCCGCTCCCCCGACAGGTTGCGAGCCAGGGGACCCCTCCCTATGATGCGCGGCACTCGCTGCGCCGGCAACTCGCCGGGCGAGTTCCCGCGATCACGGACGATGCATGCTTCGAGGTCTGCGAAAAGCCTCTTCTAACTGGCTCGGCAAGGCCGTGATGGCCGCCGTCGTCCTTTTTTTGGTCATCAGCTTCGCGATCTGGGGCATCGGCGACATCTTCCGCGGTTACGGCCGCTCGTCGGTGGCCAAGATCGGGCGCACCGAGATCACGATCGAACAGTTTCGCACTCTGTATAATGAGCGCCTGCAGCAATATTCGCGTCAGCTCGGCCGGCCGATCAGCACCGACCAGGCCCGGGCCATCGGCCTCGACCGACTGGTGATTGGGCAGCTGGTCTCGGAAATCGTGCTCGACGAGCGCGCCCGCGCCCTTGGTCTCGCGCTCTCCGATGCCGAAATCGCCAAGGAGATCAGGAACGATCCCGCCTTCCAGGGGCTGAACGGCCAATTCGACCGCACCCGTTTCGAGCAGACAATCCGCAACGCCGGCTACACCGAAGCCCGCTTCGTCGCCGAACAGCGCCGCCGGTTGCTGCGCCGCGAGCTCGCCGGCACCATCGCTTCGGGGTTGAACGCGCCGAAGGCCCTGGTCGACGCTGCGAACCGCTATCAGAACGAGCAGCGCTCGATCGAGTACGTGTTGCTCGACCGGGCGCAGGCCGGCGATATTCCGGCGCCCTCCCCGGAAGTGCTCGCCAAGTACTTTGAGGAGCGCAAAATCCTGTTCCGCGCACCCGAATATCGCAAGCTCGTGATCGTCTCGCTGATTCCGAGCGAGCAGGGCCGTTGGATCGAAATCTCCGAGGCCGACCTCAAGCGCGCCTACGAGGAGCGGCGCGCGCGCTATGTCACGCCCGAACGTCGACATGTCCAGCAGATCGATTTTCCCAATGCCGAGGCGGCGAGCGCGGCCGCGGCGCGCATTGCCAAAGGCACTAGTTTCGCGGAGATCGCGAAAGAGCTGGGCAAGAGCGAAAAGGACATCGACCTCGGCACGGTGACAAAGAGCGGCATGATCGACCGCGCGGCAGCCGACGCAGCCTTCGCTCTCAAGGCAGGCGAGGTCAGCGCGCCGGTGCAAGGGCGGTTCGGACCGGTGCTGGTGCAAGTTCTCAAGATCGAGCCCGAGCAGGTCCGCCCCTTCGAACAGGTGGCAGGCGAGCTCAAGCAGGAGCTCGCGACTGCGCGCGCCAAGTCGGAAATCTTCGACGTCTATAACAAGGTCGAGGATGCGCGTGCCGAAGGCAAATCGCTGGCCGAGGCCGCCGCAAACCTCAAGCTGCCGGCGCGCACGATCGAGGCTATCGACCGCTCCGGCCGCGATCCCGCCGGTACGACCGTGGATCTTCCCGATGCGCAGCGGCTGCTGGCTGGGGCGTTCAGCACCGATGTCGGCATCGAGCGCGACCCGTTGCAAGTCAACGATGGCTATGTCTGGTACGACGTTGTCGGCATAACGCCCTCGCGCGAGCGCGCGCTCGATGAAGTGAAGGATCAAGTCGAGACGCGCTGGCGCGAGCAGGAAATCGCGACGCGCCTCGAGGCCAAGGCGACACAAATCCTGGACAAGCTCAAAGCGGGCTCGACGTTGGCCGAAGCGGCGGCACAAGACCGTCTCAAGGTCGAAACTCTGACCGGCCTCAAGCGCGGCGAGGCCTCCGGCCCGCTGTCGGCGGCTGGGGTCGATGCCGTCTTCCGCACAGCCAAGGACACAGCCGGCAAGGCCGAAGCGAATGAGCCCGCCGAGCAAGTCGTGTTCCGCGTCACCGACATCACGGTGCCAACCCTCGACATGGCCTCCGAGCAGGCCAAGCGCACGGTCGACACGCTCAATCGTGCACTCTCCGAGGACATTCTCGGCGAGTATATTGCCCGGCTCGAAAACGAGACCGGCGTAAGCATCAATCAAAGCGCGCTGAATCAAGTGATCGGCGGCGGAGCCGGCGACGGCGTGAACTGACTTAGCCATGCAGATCGAGCCGCAAGCCACGGCGTTTGCCAAGCGCTATGCGCGGGGTGAGGCCCAGGTCGTCTGGACCACGCTGGTTTCGGACCTGGAAACTCCGGTCTCGGCCTTCCTCAAGCTCACCGGGGCGCGGCCGATGAGCTTTCTGCTGGAATCGGTTGAAGGCGGCGCGGTGCGCGGACGCTATTCGATCATCGGGCTCGAGCCCGATCTGGTGTGGCGCACCGTGACCGGACGGGCCGAAATCAATCGCACGGCAGGTCGCGACAGCAGCGAATTTGCATCCTGCAACGAGGCGCCGCTGGCGGCGCTGCGCGCGCTCATCGCCGAAAGCCGTATCGAGTTGCCCGACTTGTTGCCTCCCATGGCGGCCGGCATTTTCGGCTATCTCGGCTATGACATGGTGCGGCTGATGGAGGAACTGCCGCCACCCAACCCGGATCCGATCGGTATCCCCGACGCGGTCCTGGTGCGCCCAACGATCGTGGTGGTGTTCGACGCCGTCACCGACGCGATCACCGTCGTCACGCCGGTCCGGCCCGAACGCGGGATTGGCGCCGATATCGCCTTCAAGCGTGCGTGCGAGCGTCTTGCGGGGGTCGTCGACGACCTCGATGCGCCGCTGGCGCATTCGCCGCCCGAAATCAAGCCCGGGCCGCTCACCGTATGGCCATCCTCCAACACCACGCCCGCCGAATATGAGCGGATGGTGAACATCGCCAAGGAGTACATCGCAGCCGGCGACATTTTTCAGGTCGTCCTGTCGCAACGTTTCGAGGCGCCGTTCGAATTGCCGCCGTTTGCGCTCTATCGGGCGCTGCGCCGGGTCAATCCGGCTCCCTTTCTCTATTTCCTCGACCTCGGCGACTTTTCGATCGTTGGATCAAGCCCGGAAATCCTGGTGCGCGTGCGCGAGGGCACGGTGACCATCCGCCCGCTTGCAGGTACGCGACCGCGTGGCACCACGCCGCAACAGGACAAGGCGCTCGAATCCGAGCTGCTGGCGGACCAGAAGGAGCGGGCCGAACATCTTATGCTGCTCGATCTCGGCCGCAACGACGTCGGCCGCGTCGCCCGCACCGCTACCGTCAAAGTGACCGATCAGTTCTTTGTCGAGCGCTTCAGCCAGGTGATGCACATCGTCTCCAATGTCGAGGGTCAGCTTGATGGCAAATACGACGCGCTCGACGCGTTGGCGGCGGGATTCCCGGCCGGCACAGTTTCGGGCGCGCCCAAGGTGCGGGCGATGGAGATCATCGACGAGCTCGAGAAGAACAAGCGCGGGCTGTATGCCGGATCGGTGGGCTATTTCTCCGCCGCCGGCGAACTCGACAGCTGCATCGTGCTGCGCACCGCCTTGATCAAGGACGGCGTCATGTATGTCCAGGCGGGTGCCGGCATCGTCGCCGATTCCAATCCCAAGGCCGAGCAGCAGGAATGCGTCGACAAGGCCAAGGCGCTGTTCCGCGCCGCGGAGGAAGCCAAACGATTTGCGAGCGCCGCGCGTCGCGGGCCGTAGTGCATGCGGCGCATGATCGCGCCGCCACAACGAGCCGGAAACACCCTCCGCGACGGCGTCGCCATCGGCCCAGCAGAAGGCCACCTTCCATGTTTCTTTGTCTCCGAGGATGGATCATGCGGCGCCACGCCATATCGGCGACCGTGCTTTCGCTTGCAGTTCCGGCCCCAGCGCCCGCGATGATGTTTGCGGCGAACGCAATCGCTGCGGAACCCTGCAGCGGGCACAGATTGCTGCCGACCCCGCGAGCGGAGTCGAGCTGCAGCAACGTCAAGCCGCGGATTTATCCGTCGCCCGACGGGACGTTGCGCGCACTGGTGCTTCCCGTCGATGTCAGCCTCAATGCCACCCCCGATATGGAGAGCCGCGTCGTAATTCGCACGAGCAAGGGCGAGACACTCACGTCGAAGGACTATTCCTCGCCCCGCGGCTTCAACGGGTACCATGTCGTCAATGCGAAATGGTCGCCGGACTCGAAATTCTTCGTCTACAGCATGTCGTCCTCCGGCGGTCACTCGCCGTGGTCATTTCCGATGATGGTGTATAGCCGCGAGAAGAACCGCATCGCCGGATTCAGCGACATGATCGACGGCAAGCCGACGGTGTCGGGAGATTTCCATTTCACCGGGCCACATACGCTCGTCGCTACCACCTGGAGGCAGGCCGGATCGCTGGATAGCAACCTTGCCGTCACGGTGAATCTCGAAGACGCATTCGGCAAGATCCCACCTTCTTCCGACTAGGATCAGCTTATCGTCGATTTCGCCGGGGAGTGGCAGCAGATCGACAAAAAGCAGTTTCGGCGGTGCGGCGAGGGCCTGTGGAACCCGGGCCCCAAGGCCCAATAGAGACCTACAATTGCGACGCACCAGTCCGGTCTTGATCAGCTATACTCGCTGGCCGTGCGGGCAATGGTCCCGGCCTTCGTCAGGAGAGATTCGAGCATGAAAGCAATCCTTGATGGCCATGTGATCGCCGAAAGCGACGACATCGTTGAGTGTGGTGGCTACCAGTACTTCCCGAGCTCCGCAGTGCGCATGGATTGGCTCGAGAAGGCTCAGAAGACGGCATCGGATCGCAAGTGTCCCCACGCCGTCCAATTCTACGACGTGGTGATCGACGGCTCACGCCACGCGCGCGCCGCCTGGTGCTACGAGGCGCCGCGCCCGGCGATGAAGCAAGTCGCCCAGCGGTTCGGCTTCTGGCAGGACGTCAAGGTCGGCTGACGGACGAAGGCTCGGTTCGCCAGATTGCCGCCTCGCGAAACCGTTTGATGATCGCGTAATGAAGGTCGCTCTTCACCGATAAGCCCTTTTCGACGTCGGCGACGACGCAGCGCAACTCGAATTCCAGCGCCTTTTCCCCGAAGCCAACGAGCAGCGCCGCGGGTGGAGGAGCCTGAACGATGAGCGGGTGAGCGCAGGCAATCTCGTTCAAGATGTCGCGCACCTGCGCCGGATCGCTCTCGTAAGCGACGCCGACTTTGACCACGATCCGCCCCAATGTATTTGCCCGCGTCCAGTTCTTGACGACACCCGTGATGAGCTCCGAATTGGGAATGATCACGCTCGCCCGATCGAACGTCTCGATCTCGGTCGCGCGCACGCGAATGCGCCGCACCCATCCCTCCTCGCCCTTGACCACGATCGAATTGCCGACGCGGATCGGCCGCTCGGTCAGCAGTATGAGGCCGGACACGAAATTCGAAACGATGGACTGCAATCCGAACCCGATACCGACTGACAGGGCGCCGGCGATCAGCGCGATCTTCTGCAGGTCGAAGCCGAGCCCGGTCAGCGCGAGCGCGATCGCCATGATGGCGCCGACATAGCCGAAGATGGTCACGATGGAGAGCTGGAGGCTGGGCTCGATCCTGGTCCGCGGCAGCAATTCCGTCTCGAGCCAGCGTTGCACGAGACGCGTGACGACCAGCAGCAGCACCAGCACGAAGGCCGCCGCCAGCATCGCCCGGAACGACAGGTGAATTTCCCCGATCTTGAATCCGAACGGAATGTTCCGGATCGTGTCGAACAGATCGGCGGTGGATACTTCCCAAGGGCCTATGATCAGGAGGAAAGACGCCAGGATCAGCATCACGCGCACGAATGCCGACAGCAATGCTCCGCTGAGCCCGAGGCTGCGAGCGCTGACACCGAGGCTGTCGGCCAGCGCGCGCCCTTTGGGGGTGTCCTCGCCGATCGTGGCAAAAAGCGTCTGGGTAATGACCAGCAGCAGGTAAAGCGCCCCGAAGACCGCCGCGGCGACGATCACCCGGAGTGCCACGAAGGCAGCCAGGCCTGCATAACCCATCACGAGCGCAAGCGCGATCAGCGCCGTCATCAACAAACCCAAAGGATAGGCCCATGCCGCGGCCACCAGGACCTCGCCGCGGCTGTTTTTGATTCGTCCCAGCCGGATGACGAGGTGCAGCAGGATCGCGGCCGTGACCGCCGCAAACAGCGCATTGGTGGCAACGGTGATGATGAGGGGCACGAACAGGGTCTTGTGGACGACCTGCAAGGGGATCAGGACACCGAGCGCTCGCGAACCCCAGACCAGATGATTGTGGAAGCAGCGCGAGGTTTCGTCGTCTTCCTGCACCAGCCGGCGTTGCGGATTTTCAGGCGCAAAGAGCCCGCGCGCGACGCCGTGGCCGAAGGCAGCCGCGGCAATGCCGGCGACAAGTCCCTCGGCAATCTGCTCGATCCGAAATGGCAGCAGCCCGAACGTATCCCAAAGCAGCAGGACCGCGCCGCTCGCCAGCGGTGCGCGCGCAGCGAGCCAAACGAACACCCCCAACGCCATCCAAGCTTTCGCCGAGCGCGTGTCGGATGGCCCCGCGAACAGCCGCAAAAACCACCATCGGGTCACTCCGACCGCGACGGCGGCGATCAGCAGCGAGATCAACGCGACCGCCGCAACGGTTGCTCCGTCCCCTCGATCCGCCATCCAAGCTTCAAACAGCGCGCGCCCCCGCTGCAGCTCGATCGGCAACGCATTGAAAGCATCCAGCCAGAAGAATGGATCGAGCACGCTCGCACTGCGCGCGAACAGCTCGCTGGCATACAGGGCATGGCGCTTCTGGGACACCCGCTCGCTCAGCTGGTCGATCCTGACCGAGAGCACACGCGCCTGTTTCAACGCGCCATCGAGCTCGCTGAAGTTGGTCGTGAGCTCTTGGCGTTCATTGGCGATTTCCGTGGTTTCGGGCGGCGCATCCTTCGCCGGCGCGGGGCCGAGCTCCTTGAGCCGCTCCTCAACTTCGCGCGCGCGCGGCTCGAGCTCGTCGATCTTGCTCCGAAGAGCGTCCAGGGCCGAGTTTAGGCGCTCTCGAACCCCAACGAGCGCTTCCTGTGTAACGTCGTCGCGCTCGATCGCGGCTTCGATCTCGTCAAGTGTGGTTTTGATCGATTCGATCGAGGCCGGTTCGGAAGGTTCCGCATGGGCGACTCGATCGAGCAGCGAGCCGATGACAAGAAACGCGCCCGCCAAGCCGCAAAACAGCAGTTGCCGCCCGATCCCCAGCCGAGTGCGCCCGATTGTCATGCCACCCTCTCCTTTTGGGTCCATGCGGTCTCATGCACGGCCGACGAAAGTCAAGATGTCAGCGGCCCGGCATTCCCTGCGCGGTATCGCCGCTCGTCGCCTTGATATGGTACGCCGCGGCACCCAAACGAGGTTTCATGGCCGCCGTGTGGTGGACCGATGCCCCCTACCCGGTTTGATTGCGACCGGTGAGGCCGTCCACAGTTGTCGCCACCCGCACGACATGACACCATCGCAGCGATGATCGGTTTTCAGGTGTCGAAGCGCCATGTCGCGTAAGTTTGCTTGGGCCTCCCTGCCCGACCATGAGCTCCTCCAGCTACGTCTCAAGGATCTGAAGGTCACGGTCGAGGGCACATGGCTGGAGGGCTGCCTCGGCAAGCTCCATGACGAACTCGAACAGCGAGGGCTCCAGATAAGACCGCATGCCTGGATCTCGACCGAGTGGTTCAGTCCCGACGACACGCCGGGCATCGCGATTCCATTCTATTTGGCCCATCCGCGCCTGATACGGCTCGAGCGCAAAGAAATCCGCGAGGTGGAAGGTGGGACCTTGGCGGAGTGCATGCGTATTCTTCGCCACGAGGCCGGGCACGTATTGCAGCATTCCTATCGGTTCCAGCGGCGACGCCGCTGGCAGGAGCTGTTCGGCCGGTCATCGACCCGCTATCCAACCTATTATCGGCCGAACCCGGCCAGCACGCACTACGTCCAGCATCTCAAACTCTGGTACGCGCAGAGTCATCCGGATGAGGATTTTGCCGAGACTTTCGCAGTTTGGCTGGCACCGCGTTCGAATTGGCAACAGCGGTACGCCGGGTGGCCCGCATTGCAGAAGCTTCGCTATGTCGACGAGCTGATGGCCCAAGTCGCCGCGGAAAAGCCCAGGCTAACTCGCCGCCTGCAGGTCGAGCCGCTTAGCCGGCTCAGCCACACGCTCGCCGAACATTACAAGGCAAAAAAGGCGCGCTACGCCGTCGACTCCCCAAAAACCTACGATAGCGAGCTTCGTCGCATCTTTTCCGACGATCCGAGGCATCACCATTCGCCGCCGGCCTCCGTGTTCCTCCGGCACAACCGCGCGAAGATCAGACAAATGGTTTTGAAGTGGACCGGAGAGTATCAGCTGATGCTGGACGCCGTCCTCAATGACATGATCGACCGATGCCGCGTGCTCAAGCTGCGGGCCGCCGGTCCCGAGCGGCAACTGAGAGCGAACTTCACGGTGCTATTGACGGCGGAGACGGTGCATTCGCTCTACAGCCCATCGCGGCGACAGTGGTTCGCACTATGAAACGGCTTCGCGTTCTGGTCCTTCTGGACCCGGATTTGCTGCCCCCGGACTCGCGCGAGGGGTACAGCGAGCAGGAAATGCACGCCTGGAAAACCGAATACGATGTCGTGAGCACGCTGCGAGCCAATGGGCACGAGGTTCGACCACTCGGCGTGCAACACGAACTCAAGCCGATCCGGGACGAAATCGAGGCCTGGAAGCCGGATGTGGTCTTCAATCTTCTCGAACAATTCCACGGCGAAGCTGCCTACGACCAGAATGTCGCGAGCTATCTCGAGCTGCTTCGCATTCCCTATACCGGCTGCAATCCGCGCGGTCTCATGCTTGCCCGCGGCAAGGACCTGTCGAAGAAGCTCCTGGCCTACCACCGGATCCCGTTGCCGGCATTCGCCGTCTTCCCGCGGCAACGCAAGATCCGTCGCCCCGCGCGCCTCGCGCTACCCCTCATCGTCAAGAGCTTGAACGAGGATGCTTCGATGGGGATAGCGCAAGCGTCCGTGGTGGATACCGACGCCAAGCTCGTGGAGCGCGTCACCTTCGTCCACGAGTTGATTGGCACCGCCGCCATCGTGGAACAGTATATCGAGGGTCGCGAACTCTATGTCGGCGTGCTGGGCAACGAACGGCTCCGGATCTTGCCGATCTGGGAGCTCGAATTCAAACATTTGGCACAAGGAGCCTGGCCCATTGCCACGGAGAAAGTCAAACACGATCCCTCCTATCAGGAACGCCGCGGCATCCTGCATGGGCCGGCCAAAGACCTCGCGCCGGAGCTGCGTGCGCGCATCAATAGAATAGCCAAGCGGGTGTGCCGCACACTGGAACTCGACGGCTATGCCCGCATCGATTTCCGCCTTTCGACTGAAGGCATCCCATACTACATCGAAGCCAACCCCAACCCCGAGATCGCCGCAACGGAAGAGTTCGCCCACGCGGCGATTCATGGCGGCCTCCCATACGCCGACCTGCTAAATCGAATCCTGGCGTTGGGTATCAACAGGGCCAAATCTGGACTGCGGCTCTAACGAATGATTCCCCTGCTTGCCGGCACGCAGACGGCGTAAGCTGCTTGCGTTCTCGACGCCGGACGCCCAGCGGCTTCGCGGCGCAGCGGGGGGCTGCGGGGCCTGCCTTGATTCCCTCAAGACCCCCGTCTAAGACCCTGCGCGGACAAGAAAACCATGATCGTCCTGATCGACAATTACGACAGCTTCACCTTCAACCTGTTCCACTATCTCGGCGGGTTGGGGGCGGATGTGGTCGTTTACCGCAACGACAAGGTGACGGTCGATCAGGTGATGGCGATGGACCCCGATGCGATCGTGCTGTCGCCCGGACCGCGCACGCCGAACGACGCCGGCATCTGCCTCGAGCTCATCGCCAAGGCGTGTACGAGCATCCCGCTCCTTGGCGTGTGCCTGGGCCATCAGGCGATCGGACAGGCGTTCGGTGGTGACGTGGTGCGTGCCCCTGTGCAGGTTCACGGCAAGCTTTCCGAGATCCAGCACCAGGGTGGCGGCCTCTTTCGCGGCATCAATGCCCCGTTCAAGGCGACGCGTTATCATTCGCTCGTGGTGGAGCGAGCAGGGCTGCCGGAGGAACTCGCGGTGTCAGCCGAGACCGGCGACCGGCTGATCATGGGACTTGCGCATCGCACCCTTGCCGTACACGGCGTTCAGTTCCATCCTGAGAGCATCGCCTCCGAACATGGTCACCTCATCTTGCGCAACTTCCTCGACATCGCCGCGGCGTGGAACGTTGCGACCGGCCGGCGTCCGATCGATGTCAGGTCGACCCGCCGCGTGCTGTAAGAGGCCGACGTGACCGACGAATTCAAGGGATTGATCGCCAAAGCGGCGACCGGCGCGGCGCTCAGCCGCGAGGAGGCTGCACGCGGATTTGACACCATGATGTCGGGCGAAGCGACGCCATCGCAGATGGGCGGGCTCCTGATGGCGCTGCGGGTGCGCGGCGAGACCATCGACGAGATCACTGGCGCGGTGACCGCAATGCGGGAGAAGATGCTGCGCGTTCGGGCGCCCGCCGACGCCATCGACGTGGTCGGAACCGGTGGCGACGCGTCGGGCTCTTTCAACATTTCGACCTGCGCCGCCTTCATCGCTGCGGGCGCCGGCGTGCCGGTGGCCAAACACGGCAATCGGGCGCTGTCGTCACGCTCCGGGGCGGCCGACGTGCTGGGGGCGCTCGGGGTCAACATCGAAGTGTCGCCGGAGGGCGTGAGCCGGTGCATCAAGCAGGCCGGCATCGGCTTCATGTTTGCGCCTGCTCATCACCCGGCGATGAAGAACGTCGGGCCGACGCGGGTAGAGCTCGGCACGCGCACCATCTTCAACCTGCTCGGCCCGCTCTCCAATCCCGCCGGCGTCAAGCGTCAGATGGTCGGCGTGTTCTCCCGTCAGTGGATCGAGCCGCTGGCGCAGGTGCTGAAAAATCTCGGCTCCGAGTCCGTTTGGGTCGTGCACGGCTCGGACGGGCTCGACGAGATCACGACGGCGGGGACGACCCATGTGGCCGCGCTCGCGAACGGCGCGGTACGCACTTTCGAGATCACGCCGGAAGAGGTCGGATTGCAGCGGGTCAAGCCCGAGGCTTTGCGCGGCGGCGAGGCGAAGGAGAATGCGCAGGCGCTCCTCGACGTGCTGAAAGGAAAGAAAGGCGCCTTCCGCGACGTCGCTGTGCTGAACGCGGGTGCGGCGCTGATGGTCGCGGGCTACGCCAAGGATCTCAAACAGGCGGTTGCGCTCGCGCAGGCCTCGATCGATTCCGGCGAAGCCGAAGGCCGGTTGCAACGGCTGATCGCGATTTCGAACGCGTGAGGATGAAACGATGACTCGCGTCGAATGGCGCGTGTGCCGCCGGCAGTACCGTCCTCTTCCGACCGGAGAGCAAGCGGATCGAAGGCGTGGCCGGCCCGGCGGAACGCTGCTGGCCCGCATGGGGCGGAGCGAAATCCCGTGCTCTCGCAATGCGACGAGATCACACAGCGTTCTGTTCAGCGCGGTTTGTGCGGCGGGTTGATGGAATGGAAGACATCCTGACCACGATTGAGACTTATAAACGCGAAGAAATCGCGGCGGCCAAGCGCGCGCGCTCCTTCGCCGCGATCGAGGCCGAAGCCAAAGCGGCCGCTCCCCCGCGCGGCTTCAGGCGCGCCATCGAGCGCGAGCTCGCCGCCGGCAACTACGCCCTGATTGCCGAGATCAAGAAAGCAAGTCCCTCGAAAGGCGTGATCCGCGCGGACTTCGATCCGCGCGCGCTCGCGCACGCTTACGAGCGGGGCGGCGCCGCCTGCCTTTCGGTGCTCACCGATGGGCCGTCATTTCAGGGCAAGCCCGAACATCTCTTCGCGGCCCGCTCCGCCACCAAGCTCCCGGTCCTACGCAAGGATTTCATGTACGACGGCTACCAAGTGGCCGAGGCACGGATGTGGGGTGCCGACTGCATCCTGATCATCATGGCCGCGGTCGACGACGACGTGGCGCGGGATTTGGAGGCAACCGCCGAGGCATTTGGCATGGACGCCCTGCTCGAGGTTCACGACGAACATGAGCTCGAGCGGGCGCTGCGCCTGCGCTCGCCTCTGATCGGCGTCAACAACCGCGACCTCAAGACCTTCGAGACTGCCCTGGCTACCAGCAAGCGCCTGGCGCCCAGGATTCCCGGAGATCGCATCGCGGTCGGCGAGAGCGGAATTTTTTCGCCCGCCGATCTCGATGACTTGGCAAAGGTCGGCATTTCCACCTTCCTCGTCGGCGAAAGCCTCATGCGCGAGCGCGACGTCGAGGCCGCTACGCGCGCGCTCCTTCGCAAGGGGCTGCGCAGTGAACGCCCTTTGGGCGCCGCAGAGTGAAGCGGTGACGCGCGCGCGGCGGCTGAGCCATTTGGGTCGAGGCGGCGAGGCGCGCATGGTCGACGTGTCCGCGAAACCGCCGACCGAGCGCGTGGCCATTGCCGAGGGCCGCGTGGCGATGACGGCAGCGACGCTCGACCTCGTGCTCCAGGGCAACGCCAAGAAAGGCGACGTGCTCGGCGCCGCTCGCGTTGCCGGCATCATGGCGGCAAAGCGAACGCACGAGCTGATCCCGCTTTGCCATCCCCTCCCGGTTTCCAAAATTGCGGTCGATATCGAGCCGGACCGCGCCCTGCCGGGTCTCGCCGTGCGCGCGACCGTCAAGGTCACCGCCCGCACCGGGGTCGAGATGGAAGCGCTGACTGCGGTCGCGGTGGCCTGCCTTACGATCTACGACATGGTGAAGGCGGTCGAGCGCGGCATGCGCATCGAGGGCATCCGCCTCCTGGAGAAGCGCGGCGGCAAGTCGGGGCACTATCGGGCGAGGGAGTGAGCCGTGACGCTGATGCCGGTTGCGGAAGCCCTCAACCGCGTGCTCGCCGGGGTCGAACCGTTGCCGGCCGAGCCGACGCCGCTGACGGACGCGCACGCACGCGTGCTGGCCACCGATGTCGCGGCGCTGCGGACGCAACCCCCGGCCAATGTCTCGGCCATGGACGGCTACGCCGTGAGATCCGCCGACGTCGGCAAAGTTCCGGTCAAGCTCAAGCTCGTCGGTGAAGTCGCGGCCGGACATCCGTTCCCGGGCACGGTCGGTGTCGGCGAAGCCGCGCGCATCTTCACCGGCGGCGTATTGCCGCCCGGCGCCGACACCATCGTGATCCAGGAGCATACGGCACGAGAGGGTGACGCCGTCGTCGTCGCCACAAGTGCCGGCAAAGGCAAGCACGTGCGCCGCGAGGGGCTCGACTTCAAGCGCGGGGCGGTGCTGCTGGCCAAGGGTCGCCGCCTGAGCGACCGCGATCTGGCCCTCGCCGCCGCCATGAATCATTCGACCGTGCCGGTGCACCGCCGTCCCATGGTGGCGGTGCTCGCCACCGGCGACGAGCTTGTCATGCCCGGCGCCACGCCGGGTTTCGGCGAGATCGTCTATTCCAACGGCTATGCCACCATGGCGCTCGCCCGGCGCGAGGGCTGCGAGGTCGCCGACCTCGGCATCGTGCCCGACCGGCTGGCGGAGACCACAGCCGCCGTGCGCCGCGCGCGCGACATCGGCGCCGACATCCTCGTCACCTCGGGCGGTGCCTCGGTTGGCGATTACGACCTCGTGCAGAAAGCGCTGGCGGCCGAGGGGCTCGAACTGTCGTTTTGGAAGGTCGCGCTGCGTCCCGGCCGGCCGATGATGCATGGTCACCTCGGCCCCATGCACGTGCTCGGACTGCCCGGCAATCCGGTCTCCGCCTACGTCTGTGCGGTGCTGTTCCTCGTTCCGCTCATCCGGCGGCTTGCCGGCCGCAACGACATCGGGCCGGTGCCCGAGACAGCGCGGCTCGGCTGCGATCTTCCGGCGAACGACGAGCGGGCCGATTATCTGCGCGCCACGCTCGCGCCGGCGGCCGACGGCATGCCGGTCGCGACCCCGGCTGCGGTGCAGGACAGCTCCATGCTCACGCCGCTGGCGGCGGCCGATTGCCTGCTCATCCGGGTCCCGCATGCACCCGCCGCCAAGGCAGGCGATGCCTGTTGCATCATCAAACTGGCGCTGTGACGCCCCCCGTTGCCGTCATGGCCCCGGGCGCGGCCGGATTTGGTCCGTTCACGTCAAATTAAAGGTTGCGGAACACATATGGAACATATACGCTTCGTTCATGATTTGTTTCGGTGAGTCCTGCGGGGCTCGGCAATGGGGAAAAACCGG